>NZ_JAIEWN010000006.1:116762-138721 GCF_019599295.1 Oscillochloris sp. ZM17-4
GCAGCGGGTCGATGATGGCTGCGGCGTCGGGCGGGCTGATCGCCGGCGGGCGGTTGTTGGACATCACCCCGATGGCGCGGCCACCGTCGATCATCACCCGGTCGAGCACCTGATAGGCCGGGCCGTGGAAGTAGACCCGGTAGATATCGGCGGCCCCAATGGTGCGGGCCTCCTCACCCGCCGGCCAGAGCGGGGCCGGCTCCGGCGGGCCGAGCGGCGCGCGGTTCAGGTACACGTCGGCGCTGAAGTGCAGCGTGACCTGCTCGGGCAGGCCGGGCGTCGGCGGCTTGAGCACCGAGCGCAGCTCGGTGTGGGCGACCAGCTCGCCGCCCGCCTGCGGCCGGATCACGGCCCGCAGGTAGAGGGTGCGCGGCTGGTCGCGGTAGAACTTGAAGGGGCTGGAGAAGCGCTCGTTATCGATCCTGGCCACATGGTAGCCGGGGGCCAGCAGGCTGGCAAGCTCGGCGAAGGCCTCGGAGCCCATCACCCCCGGCAGCACCGCCGTGCCGTCGATGCGGTGGTGGTCGAGGAACGGCTGGGCCGTCGGGTCCTCGCTGGTCTCGGCCTCGACCCCGCCGTAGAGGCAGGCCGAGGTGAGCGCGCCGACCATGGCCAGGGTCGGCTGTCGCGCGGCGAGCGCGGCCCTGGCCCGCTCGGGGTCGAGGCCTCCCTGCGGGTCGAGCTCGGCGGTGAGGATGCCGAGCTGCATGCCCACCAGGATCTCGCCGCGGGTGCCGCCGGCGGTCAGCTCGCGGCGGATGGTGGGGATGCCCACCTCGGGCGGGAGCATATCGATCCCGGCGGCGGCCATGATCTTGGGGATGGAGCCGCGGGTGGCCATGCCGATGCCGCCCCAGGCCGTCCAGTCGATCACAATGCCGCGCGTCTCCGGGCGGGTGCGGCGCAGCGAGCTGGTGATCTTGCAGAGCAGGTCGTTCGCCGCGCTGTAGTCGGGCTGGCCGCTGTTGCCGAAGCGCCCGGCCACCGAGCTGAAGCAGACCGTCGCGCCGATCGGGATGTCCTTGGCGGCGCGCAGCATCCCGAAGAAGCTGTCGGCCTTGATGTCGAAGACCATATCGAACTCGCGCGGCTCCTTCGAGGGCATGGTCTTGCTGATCTCGATGCCGCCGGCGTGGAGCAGCACGTCGATCTTGCCGTGGGCCTGGGCCACCTCCTGCACCACGGCGGCCACCGCCGGGCCGTCGAGCAGGTTCAGGCTGCGGTAGTGGGCGGTGCCGCCGGCGGACTGCACGGACTCGATAGCGCGCAGCGCCGCGTCGCTGCGCTCGATCTGGGCCAGCTGCCGGTCGATCTGCACCGGCGTCGGGCGCTCGCCGGCCGCCTTCAGCTCATCGATCAAGGTCTGCTTGAGCGAGTCGCGGTCGCGGCGGAACTGGGCGATCTTCGGGTCAGCCTGGTCGGGCGTGGGCGTCAGGTCGAGCAGGTAGAAGATGCCGCCGCTGGCCGCGGCCAGGTCGGCCACGATCGCGCTGGTGATCCCGCCGGCGGCGCCGGTGACGACGAAGACGCTCTCCGGGCCGAGGGCCATGCCGGGCCGGCCGTCGGCCGCCGGCAGCTCGCTGAAGCTCACGCTGAAGCGCAGGCCGTCGCGGTAGCCCACCTCGATCACGCCGGGGTCGGACAGGGTCTCGGCGATCAGGGCCTCGGCCGGCTCGGCGGTCTTCCGGCCCAGCTCAAAGTCCACCGCCTTGACCGTGATCTCCATCCGCTCGCGCTTAAACGCCTTGGTGATGCCGGTGACGCCGCCGCCGAGCGGCGCGCTGGCGCCATCCTCGCCGTAGCCGTGCAGGCCGCCCAGGCGCGTGGCCGAGACGAGGAACTGCTGCGGGCCGGCGAAGCTCTCATAGAGCGCGCGCAGGGTCAGGTAGAGGCTCTTCACCCGCACGCGGGCGGCCTCGCGGAAGCCGGCCAGGTCCATATCGGCCAGCTCGGGCTCCACATCCAGGGCGGGCAGCCAGTAGACGCCCTGCACCGGCCCCTCGGCCAGCCAGCCGGACAGCAGCTCGCCCAGCCCCTCGGCCGTCGGCGGCTCGTCAATCGTCAGGGCGACCACGCCGCGCTTCTGGAGCCGGCCCACCAGGGCCTTGCCGACGCCGCCGCGATCCATCATCACCACCACCCGGTCGCCCTCACCCAGGGCCACGCCGGTCGGCTTACACATGTCGAGCGACGGGCGCAGCACCGGGGTGGGCACCCGGCGCGGCGCGCGGTCGGCCTCGCTGACAGGATGCAGGATGCCGGTGGCAGGCGGCAGGGGTTCGGCCGCCTGCGTCCCGCCGCCTGCCGCCTGCGTCCCGCCGCCTGCCGCCTGCGTCCCGCCGCCTGCCGCCTTCAGCTCCGGCCGCGCCGCGTACACGAACTCGATCACGTGCCGCAGGGTGGGGTAGTCGCGCAGCGCCATGTCGTCGGGGCGGGGGATGTCAAACGCCTCCCGCACCGACTGGAAGGTCTCGGCCTGCTTGACCGTGTCCACCCCCAGGTCCGCCTCCAGATCCAGGTCGAGGTCGAGCATATCCGAGGGGTAGCCGGTCTTCTCGGCGATGATCGCCAGCACCTGCGCCTCGACGGGGGTTGGGGGCTGGGAGATGGGGGTTGGTGCCGCCGCCAGGGCTACCGGGGCAGTGGCGACGGGGGCGACGGGCGCGGGCGCGACGGGCGCGGGCGCGACGGGCGCGGGCGCGACGGGCGCAGGCGCGACGGGCGCAGGCGCGACGGGCGCGGGCGCGACGGGCGCCGGAGCCGCCGGGGCGGGCACAAACACTGCCGCCTGCGTCCCGCCGCCTGCCGCCTGCGCCCCGCCTCCCGCCGCCAAGCCCCCCCGCGCAGCGGCGCGCACCATCGGCCCGGTGCCGTAGCGCCAGGGGCTCGGGGCGGGCGTGCGTGATGGGGCGCCCTTGGCTGAGGTCGCCACCCGCAGCACCCGCTGGACGACCTCGGTCTCGCTGTGGTCGTAGCCGCTGACCTGGTCGAGCCAGAAGCGGTAGCGCGCCTGCGAGTCGACCCGGTCGAGCCCGCCGGGGATGTGGCGCAGCAGGGTCAGGGCGAGCTGCGAGCCGAAGCCGGCCGCCAGGTGGATGGCATACTGGACGTGGTAGCGCCCGCCCCGGCTCAGGTTGAGCTGGCCGAGCTCGGGGTCCACCTCGCGGTAGTTGGGCACCGGCGGGACGATCCCGTGCTCCAGGATCTTCACCGCGATCACGTCCTCGATCCCGACGCCCATGGGGTGGCCGGTGAAGCCCTTGGTGTTGGCGACGATGATCTCGCCGGCGGCCGGGCCGAAGCTCCTGCGCAGGGCGGCCACCTCGGCCGAGGCGCTGCCGCCGCGCGCGGGGGTGAAGGTCTCGTGGGACATGAAGACGGTCTGCTGGGCCATGCCGAAGCGGTCGATGCCGAAGCGGCGCTCGGCGGTGCTGATCAGCCGGTCCATCACCTGGGCGATGTGGCTGACATCGAGCCGGGTGCCGTGGAAGGCGCTGTTGCCGGTCTCGCTGGCCAGCAGCTCGACGATGCCGCGCATGCCGCGCTCGCGCACGGCGTCCTCGCTCTCGACCACCAGGGCGCAGGCGCCCATGCCGAGCAGCGTGCCGTGGCGGCGCTTGTCGAAGGGCAGGGCCGCATCGGCGACCGCGTCGTCGGTGGCGGCCGCGCCGGTTGCCAGGAAGCCGGCCCCGATCCACTCCATGAGGTGGTCGCCGGTCGCGTCATCGCTGCCGACGACCAGGACGCGCCGGCAGCGCCCGCCCCTGATCCAGTCCTCGGCCAGGCCGATGGCCTGGGTGGTGCTGGCGCAGGCCACGTTGACCGAGGTGTTTGGGCCGCGCGCGCCGATGTACTCGGCAAACTGGCTGTGGCCCATGGCCAGCACGCGGAAGATGAATCGGCGGTCGAAGCTGTAGGGCTCACGGGCCAGCTCCTCGCGCAGGGCCGCGCTGCGCCGACCGATCTCGGCCAGGGCGCCCGGGTCGCTCACCAGGTCGCGCAGCTCATCGAGCTGCTTGAGCTGGGCCTGGCGACTCTCGAAGGTGTAGTAGCGCTCCAGGTCGTCGGCCATGCGGTCGAGACCGGGGAAGGCCGAGGCGAAGATCACGCCGGTCTCATCGCGCAGCGACTCGGGGAGCATCCAGCGGTCGGGCAGGTGGGTGCCCTTGCTGGTCAGCCGGTAGGTCTGCACCAGGGGGATCCCGGCCTCGCGCAGGGCGTCCAGCCCGGCGGCCATGGCCAGCTGGGTGGTGCGGTCGAGCGCCTCGATCAGGCTCGCCGGCACGCCGTACTCGGCGTGCAGGTCGAAGGAGCCGGGCCGACCGGCCAGCCGGATGACCTCAGAGGGCTCATCGATCGTCACGAACTGGCCGCCGCCGCCCTCGCCCTTCACCACGCGGGTGATATGCTTGCGCAGCATCAGGTTGCGGAAGCGCTCGGGGATGAGGTCGATGAACTGCTCGCCGCGCAGGATGCGCAGGGCGTTATCGGGGTCCATCACGGCCTTGTCGGCGCCGGGCAGGCCCAGGCCGGTGCCCGAGATCACCACTGAGCCGAGCGGCGGGGTGTCGCGGTCGTATGGGAGGGGTTGGGGGTTGGGAGTTGGGGGTTGGGGGGCGCTCTGAAGTGCCTGGGCCAGCAGGGCACCCAGGGACTCCAGCGAGACGCTGCTTGGGTTATGTCCGTTCGATGGGCTCATAAATCGTTCCTCAGCGGTCGCCAGCGGTGCCGCCTGCGCATAAACAACGGTTGTTGGTACCTGCGCCGCCATGCTCAGCGGGCGAGTGTCAGCTTGGGAGCGCTCCAACTCCCGCCCCCCAGACCCCAGCTCCCAACCCCCGACTCCCCCCAGCCCTGCGGCGTAGATCCCGCAGAGGGCCTGGTTGAAGCTGACGATCTCGCCGTTCTTCGGGTGGTTGGTGAAGAGCGAGACCATGTCGGCCTTGCGGCCGAGCACATCGTCCACGAAGCCCTTGAGCGCGCGCTTGGGGCCGCACTCGATGAAGACCCGGCACCCCTGGTCGTAGAGCGTCTCCAGGCCCTTCACCCACTGCACCGGCGAGGCGATCTGGCGCTCCAGGATGTCCTTGATCGCGTCAACCGTGGTCGGGTAGAGCTCGCCGGTGACGTTGGCCACCAGCGGGAGCTGCGGCTCGGCGATGTGCAGGCGGTCGAGCACCTTGCGCAGCGGGCCGGCGGCCGGGGCGACGATGCGGGTGTGGAAGGCGTGGCTGACCGGGATGCGCTGGGCCTGGAAGCCCTTGGCCACGAAGCTGGCGATCGCCAGCTCGACGGCCTTGCTCTCGCCGCCGATCACCGCCTGGCCGTAGCTGTTGATGTTCGCCGCCACCACATAGCCGTCGATCTCGCCCAGCGTCGCCTGCACCACATCGAGCGGGGCCATCACGGCCGCCATCCAGCCGTTGTCGGCCATGCTGACGCGGGTCATCTCGGCGCCGCGCGCGGCGGCGGCCTCCAGCGCCTCGGCGAAGGGCATGATCCCGGCGGCCACCAGGGCCGCGTACTCGCCCAGCGAGTGGCCCATGACCATGTCCGGGCGGACACCGTAGGTGGCCAGCAGCTTCATCATGGCGGTGTCGAGGGTGAGCATGGCCGGCTGGGTGATCGCCGTCTGCATCAGCTCGCGCTCGGCCTGCTTGAGCACCGCCGGGTCGTCGCTCTCCACAAACAGGTAGCTGGTGAGCGGGCGGCCGAGGATGGGCGTCATCACCGCGTCGGCCTCGGCGAAGACGGCGGCCACCACCGGCGAGACCTTGGCCAGCTCGCGGCCCATGTTCAGGTACTGGCTGCCCTGGCCGGGGAAGAGCATGGCCACCTTGCCGGGCGCGCTCCCGCTGCCCCGGTAGACGCCCTGGCCCTGGAGGGCCTTCCATGCGGCCGAGCTGGCCATCGCCGCCGCCTTCGCCGCCTTCGCCAGCTTATCGCGCAGGTCGGCCGGGTCGGCGAAGTCTACCAGCAGGCGCTCGGCGGCCCGCAGCTCGGCCGGGTCGGGCAGGGCCAGCGGGGGCGACCAGCCGCCCTCGGCCTGCGCCATCGCCGCGCTGATCTTCGCGCCCAGCTCGGCGGCGGTAGATGCGCCGAGGGCGAGGATGCCTCGGATGGGGGCTGGGGGCTGGGAGTTGGGGGTTGGGGCATCCTGCCTCCCGCCTCCCGCCTCCTGCCTCCCGCCTCCTGTCCCCTGTCCCCTGTCCCCTGCCCCCTGAACATCAACTCCCGCGAAGCGCACCGGCTCAGTCCGGATCATCCCCGGCACATGCTCCTCCAGCACCAGGTGGAAGTTCGTGCCGCCGAAGCCGTAGGCGCTCACCCCGGCCCGGCGCGGGATCATGCCCCGGCGCTCCCAGGGCTCGGCCTCGTGGAGCAGCCGGAACGGGCTGCTGGTGAAGTCGGCGTTTGGGTTGGGCCGCTCGCAGTTCAGGGTCGGCGGCAGCACCTTCTCGTGCATCGCGTAGATCGCCTTGAGCATGCCCGCCGCGCCGGCCCCAGCCTTCAGGTGGCCGATGTTGCTCTTGGCCGAGCCGAGGCCGATGCTGCCGCGCTCGGCGACCCCGAAGACCTTGGCCAGGCTCTCAAGCTCGGTGACATCGCCGACGCGGGTGCTGGTGCCGTGGGCCTCGACCAGCGTGCAGGTGGCCGGGTCGAGCCCGGCGTTGCGCCAGGCCCGCTCGACCGCGAAGATCTGGCCGACCGGGTTGGGCGCGGTGATGCCCTTGCCCTTGCCGTCGGACGATGCGCCCAGGCCGCGGATGACCGCGTAGATCTTATCGCCGTCGCGCTCGGCGTCGGCCAGCCGCTTGAGCAGGAAGACCGCGCCGCCCTCGCCCATCACAAAGCCGTCGGCGCCCTCGCCGAAGGGCCGGGTGCCGGTGGCGCTGAGCGCGCCGATCTTGCAGAACTTCACGAAGGTGGACGGCCCCATGTTGCGGTCGATCCCGCCGGTGAGCACGGCGTCCACCCGATCATCGGTGAGCAGCTCCACGGCGGCGTCGATCGCGGCGAAGGTGGAGGCGCAGGCGGCGTCGGCGATAAAGTTCGGCCCGCGCAGGTTGAGCACGTTCGCCACCCGCCCGGCCACAATGTTCGCCAGCTCGCCGGGCATCGAGTCCTCAGTGATCGGCGGGAGCGCCCCGTCCATCTGGCGGTGGAACTGGGCGATCAGCTCGGCCTGGGCGGCGGGGGGCAGCGTGCGGAAGATCGGCGTGGCCCGCAGCCAGTTAATGTAGTCGGGGAAGACCACCCGCTGGTTGGTCATGAAGTGCAGCTCGCCGCCCATGGCCGTGCCGAGGATCACGCCGGTGTTCTCGGTGTTGAGCGGCCGGTCGGGGTAGCCATAGTCGGCCAGCGCCTCGGCGGCAGCCGTAACTGCCCAGTGCTGGCTCGGGTCCATCACATTGGCGACCTTCGGCGGTATGCGGAAGCGCTGCCAGTCGAACTGGAAGTCGCGCACCCAGCCGCCGATCTTCGAGTAGGTCTTATCGGGGGCGGCGTGGTCGGGGTCGTAGTAGTCGGCGATGTTCCAGCGATCAGGCGGCGTCTCGCTGATGCTGTAGCGCTTGCCGAGGATATTCTCCCAGAATGCGCGGGCGCCCAGCGCATCGGGGAGGATCGCGCCGAGGCCAACGATGGCGACGGCACGCTTAGCGACCTGATCCATATTGATCGACTCCAATATTTACCTATTGCGGGATTGCCGCGAAACGGCAATCCCGCAATAGGTAAAAGTTATATTTACTCAGCCGGGAAGGCCGCCACAAGGTCGGCGGCGACGCGGTTCATATCTTCAATCTGGCCGGCCTGGGCGGCGTAGATCGCCGGCAGGCCCAGCGAGCTCGCCAAGTTCGGGTCAGTCTGCCCGGCGCCGATCGCCCAGCCGAGGCCGTCGCTAGCGATCTTGAGCGCCGCGGTGCGCGCGTGGATGCGGGCCATCGCCAGGCGCGTCTCGGCGGTAAACGGCATCGCCGAGGAAGGCGTGGCGGCGTGCTCGGCGAAGATCGCGGCCGTCTCCGCGTAGGCGATCAGCTCGCCGAGGCGAAAGAGGACGTGCTGGTTGCGGGTGAGCCGGTCGAGCCGAGAGCGCTCAAGCAGCGTGGCCAGCGCGCGCATGGCCAGGGCGGCCGTGGCCGCGCCGCCGGCCGGGCTGGAGGCGGCCAGCGCGTCGAGGCGCTTGGCCCAGTCGAGATAGTAGGCGCCGCGCGTCTTCAGGTGCAGCTGCCAGCGGTCGCGGGCGATCGTCCACTCCATAATCTCCGAGGTGCCCTCGTAGATGCAGGTGATCCGCACGTCGCGCTTGATCTTCTCGACCATGTACTCCTTGGTGTAGCCGTAGCCGCCGTGGGCCTGGATCGAGTCCTCGGCGGCCTTGTTGCCGCTCTCGGTGGCCAGGTACTTGGCGATCGCCCCCTCGGTCTGTAGGTCGGGCTCGCCGGCGTCGATGCGCGCCGCCGTCCACTCGATGTAGGCACGGGCCGCCTCCAGGCGCACCGCGTTCGGCACCAGCAGCTTGTGGGTGTAGGCCTGCTTGGTCGAGAGCAGCCCGCCGCCCTGCACGCGGGTCTGGCTGTAGCGGATGGCCCGCTCAAGCGCGGCCCACCCGCCGCCGAGGCCGAAGGCGGCCACCATCAGGCGGGTGTAGCCGAACACGGCCTGGGCCTGGGCCAGGCCGCGACCCTCAACACCGCCGACCAGGCGGTCGGCGGTGACGTAGACATCATCGAGGAAGAGGGCCGACGTGTTCGAGGCCCGGATGCCATGCTTGTCCTCGTGCTTGCCCTTGACGAAGCCGGGCGCGTCCTTCTCGACGACGAACCAGGAGAGGCCGCCGGGCGCGCTGGCCAGGATCGTGTAGATCTCAGCCACGCCACCATTGCTGATCCACTGCTTGCGCCCGCTGATCTTGTAGCCGACAACCTGCCCGTCCTCGATCACCGGCTCGGCCTTGGTCGTCAGGGTGCCCAGGTCGCTGCCGGCCTGGGGCTCGGTGGCGCCGTAGGCCACCAGCAGGCCCTCATCGGCGATGCGGCCCATCCAGTGGGTCTTCTGCTCCTCGGTGCCGCCGACCGTGATCGGGTCGGTGCCCAGGAAGGTGGCCAGCACGCCAGTGGCGATGCCGAGGTCGATGCGGGCCATCAGCTCCGAGACGCGGTAGATATCGTAGGCGCCGCCGCCGAGTCCGCCGTACTCCTCGGGGATGAAGATCAGATGCAGCCCGATCTTGTCGGGGTCGTACAGCTCGCGCAGCACGTCCATCGGGAACTCATCTCGGGCGTCCAGATCTCGAAGATACTCGGGGCTCAACTGCTTCGCGGCGTACTCACGTAGTGTCGCCAGGACCATCTCCAGCGTGTCCGTATCCAGCGTCGTCATGGGCACCCTCCTGCGCTGCGCGTAACAAGTCCTCAGAGCCATGCTAGTATGTTTTGGTTGGGGTATGAAGTAAGACTATCATAACATTACCTGGCACGGTACAAAGGAAACAAGCTAATTATATTTAGGAAAGGCATCACAAGTAAGTTGTCTGCGATAACAATGTTCTGTGTACGCGGCGTAACAATTCTAGCCCCGGGCCGTACCTTCCCTATGCGGCGGCCACCGATCCGCGATCCGGCGCCGCAGGCACCTTCGGTTCGGCCGTAGGGACGCAGCGTGCTGCGTCCACTCCTGCCCCAGAGCATGATCATCCCAGGAGCAAGCACAATGCGCGTGATCTCGGTGAACGTCGGCCGCCCGCAGACGCTGGAGTGGCAGGGCCGCACGGTGAGTACGGCGATCTTTAAGGCGCCGGTGGCGGGGGCGGTGGTGGTGCGCGGGCAGAACCTGGCCGGCGACGAGCAGGCCGACCTGACGGTCCACGGCGGGCGGCACAAGGCGGTCTACCTCTACCCCAGCGAGCACTACGCCTACTGGCGCGCGGAGCTGCCGGGCGTCGAGCTCGGCTGGGGCGCGTTCGGCGAGAACCTGACGGTCGAGGGGCTGGACGAGAGCATCGCCGTGGGCGACCTGCTTGAGGTGGGCACGGCGCTGCTGCGGGTGACGGAGGCGCGCATGCCGTGCTACAAGCTGGGGCTGCGCTTCGGGCGGCCCGACATGACCAAGCGCTTCCTGCAGAGCCGGCGCACCGGCTTCTACGCGGCGATCGAGCGCGAGGGCGAGCTGCGGGCCGGCGACGAGATCCGCCACCTGCTGCGCGGCGCCTCCGACGTGACGATCGCCGACATGGTGCAGATCTACGGCTTCCCGCCGCGCGACCCGGCCCTGGCGGCGCGCGTCCTGGCCCTGCCGGACCTGTCCGCTCCCTGGCGGGAGTTTCTGACGAGCCACCAATGAACCGCACCGACAGGCTGCTCGCGATCGTGCTGGAGCTACAGGCCCACGGCGCGCGGCGGGCCGAGGACCTGGCCGGCACCTTCGAGGTGAGCAGGCGCACGATCTACCGCGACGTGCAGGCGCTCTGCGAGGCGGGCGTGCCGGTGGTGGCCGAGCCCGGGCGGGGCTACTCGCTGCCCGCGGGCTACTTCCTGCCGCCGCTGCGCTTCAGCGCCGACGAGGCCCTGATGCTGATCCTGGGCGCGGGGGTGGCCGCGCAGAGCTTCGACGCCGAGTACCGCCTGGCGGCCGAGTCGGCGGCGCGCAAGATCGCCGGGGCGCTGCCCGAGGAGCGCCGGGGCGAGGTGCTGGCCCTGCGCGCCAGCCTGGAGCTGATCGAGTCGGCCGGGGTCGCCCCGCACGCCGCCGAGATGCTGCGCCAGCTACGCATGGCCGTGGTGCGCGGCCAGCGCGTGCGCCTGCGCTACCGCGCCCGCTTCGGCGCCGACGGCCCGGGCGAGGTCAGCAGCCGCCTGGCCGACCCCTACGGCCTGGTGCGGATCGGCGGGGCCTGGTACCTGGTGGCGCACTGCCACCTGCGCGGCGACATCCGCAACTTCCGGCTCGACCGCATCGCTGAGCTTGAGCTGATCGCCGAGCGCTTCACACGCCCGCCGGGCTACGCGCTCAGCCAGCCCAGCGAGCGGCGCCCGATCGTGGCCCGAGTGCGCTTCACGCCCGAGGCCGCCCCCTGGGTGCGCGAGGCGCCCAGCTTCTACATCGAGGAGCTGCGCGACGAGCCCGAGGGCCTGCTGGCGACGCTGCGGCTGCGCCGGCTCGACGAGATCATGCCCTGGCTGCTCTCCTGGGGCGCGCGGGCCACGGTCCTAGAGCCGCCCGAGCTGCGCGAGATGGTGCGCGCCGAGGCCAGGGCGATGCTGAGTGTTGAGTGTTGAGCGAAACTCAACACTCAACACTACTGACATAGGGCTGTCACTGCGCCCGTCTATGCTGGTGGTGTCCGACAGAGTCAGCAGCATATGAAGGAGACAGCCCGATGCGCAACGCGATCAACTGGTTTGAGATCCCGGCGACGAACTTCGACCGCGCCGTGGCCTTCTACAGCGCCGTGCTTGGCGCGCCCGTCCACGCAGGCGAGTTCCAGGGGGTGCCCCACGGCTTCCTCCCCGCCGACGAGGGCGGCGTGGCCGGGGCGATCATCGCCGGGGCGGTGGTGGCGGGGGGCGACGCGAACCCCGGCCACGCCGGGCCAGTGCTCTACCTGAACGCAGGCGACCAGATCGAGGCGATTGTGGCCCGGGTCGAGGCCGCCGGCGGCCAGGTGCTCGCGCCGCCCACCCCGATCGGCCCCCAGGGCATGGTCGCGATCTTCCGCGACACCGAGGGCAACCGGGTCGGCCTGCACCAGCCGCCGATGTGATGACGACGACGTGGGGCGGACACGTTGGCCCGCCCCTACGGCCCCACCGGGATCGTGAACGACACGGTCGTCCCGACACCGGGCGCGCTCTCGGCGCGGATCGCGCCGCCGTGGGCCTCGACCATGCGCCTGGCGATCGCCAGCCCCAGCCCGGCCCCGCCGCTGCTGCGCGTGCGCGCCCGGTCGGCCCGGTAGAAGCGGTCGAAGATATGCGGCAGGTCCTCGGCGGCGATCCCGCCGCCGGTGTCGCTCACCCGGAACACGATTGCAGATTGCAGATTGTAGATTGCAGATTGTCCACCCGAATCTGCAATCTGCAATCTGCAATCTGCAATCTCGACCGAAAGCGTGACGCTGCCCCCGGCGGGCGTGTGGCGCAGGGCGTTGCCGAGCAGGTTGCCGAGCACCTGGGCGATCCGCTGCGGGTCCACCGTGATCTCGGGCAGGTCGTCGTCGGCCTCCACCAGCAGCGCCACCCCGCGCCCGGCGGCCTGCTGGGCGAAGGAGCGTCCGGCGTCGCGGGCGAGCTGAGCCGGCTCGACCGGCTCGGGGTAGAGCGGGAGCTGGCCGGCCTCGGCCAGGGCCAGCAGGCGCAGGTCTTCGATCAGGCGCTCCAGCAGGGCCACCTCGCCGAGCAGCCCGTCGATCTGCGGGCCGTCCGGCGCGTAGACCCCGTCCTGGATGCCCTCCAGGCGGCCCTTGATGATCGAGAGCGGCGTGCGCAGCTCGTGGGCCACGTCGGCCGTCAGCTGGCGGCGCTGCTGGTCGGCCTCCACCAGCGTCTCAGCCATACGGTTGAAGGCCACGGCCAGCTCGCCCACCTCGCGCAGCGCCGAGGGGCTCACCCGCGCCGTCATATCGCCGGCGGCGAGGGACTGGGCGGCGCGGGTGAGCTGGCCCATGGGCCGGCTGATCTGACGCGAGAAGAAGGCCGCCAGGGCCAGCAGGATCGCGGCCAGGGCCAGGCCCGCGCTGGCGATGCCCTGCACCACCCGCTTGCCGTCGAACATCGCCCCCGACGAGGCGGCCCGCCCGCCGTCGTAGGAGATCAGCAGCGCGCCCACCACCCGCCCATCGCTGCTGATCGGCATGGTCTGCGTGAAGCTGCCGTAGTCGCCGTAGGACTGCGGCGGCGCCGGCGGGGCCAGGGGGCCGGGGACGGTGGCTGACCCTGCGGGGGCGTCGGCCTGCGTGCTGGCCAGCACCCGCCCGCGCTCGTCCACCAGGCTCACCGCCTGCCCGGCCGGCAGGTCCAGCCCGCGCTCGATCTTCGAGAACCGCTCCTCGACCCCGTCCCACGATCCGCGCCGCCCGTAGAAGGACTCGAGCTGGCGCACCTCGTCGCGGACGCTCACCTGCGACATCATACCCCAGCCGCCCGAGCGGCGATCGAAGCTCGCCACCGCCAGCCCGAAGAAGCCGAGCATGCCGCCGACGCCCAGGACGATCACCAGGGCGAAGGAGGCCAGCATCAGGCTGAAGATACGTGGGCGCATGACGATTGCAGCTTGCAGATTGTAGATTGCAGATTGCAGGTCAATCTGCAATCTACAATCTACAATCTGCAATTATGTGGGTTCGGCGAACTTATAGCCGACGCCGTAGACGGTGATGATGTACTGGGGGGCGTGGGTGTCGGGCTCGATCTTGCGGCGCAGGTTCTTGATGTGGGCGTCCACGGTGCGGTCGTAGCCGGCGTAGCTCGCGTCATAGACCAGGTCGAGCAGCTGGGCGCGGGTGAAGGGGCGGCCGGGCTCGCGGGCGAGGACGGCCAGCAGGTCGAACTCGGTGGCGGTCAGCTCGATCGGCTCGCCGTCGCGGCGCACGCTGCGCCGCTCCAGGTCGACGCTCAGCCCGCCGATGTGGATGGCCCCGCCGGGCGCGGCGTCGCCCTCGCTGCGGCGGAGCACGGCGCGCACGCGGGCCACCAGCTCGCGCGGGCTAAAGGGCTTGGTGATATAGTCGTCGGCGCCGAGCTCCAGGCCGACCAGCCGGTCGGCCTCCTCGACGCGGGCGGTGAGCATGATGATCGGCAGCTTGCGGGTGGCCGGGTCCTGGCGCAGGGCGCGGGTGACGTCGAGGCCGTCGGCGCCGGGGAGCATCAGGTCGAGCACCATCAGGCTGGGGCGCTCGGCGCGGGCCATGCGGATGGCCGTGTCGCCGTCCCCGGCGGTGATCACGCGGAACCCGGCCCGGTCGAGGTAGTCGCGGGCGATCTGCACGATGCCGGGCTCGTCATCGACCACCAGGATTGTCCGGGTCATGCCGCACCTCCCCTCCAGCGCATTCGCCATCACTATGCCTATCATATGCGGCGGCAATGGCCAGCTTCGCTGGCCATTGCCGCCGCATATGATAGGTTCTGGAGCGCCGCGCAGCGGCGCTACTCCACGCGCGGGTCGTGGCCGGCGGGGGTGGTCTGGACGGGGGCGGCCGGAGGGGCGCTGCGGCGCTGGTTGAACATGCGCAGCAGCAGCCAGGCCAGCAGGCCGAGGCCGATGAGCTTGGCCAGGCCGAAGATCATCCCGAAGAAGCCGAAGAAGCCGGGGCGGCTGTGGCGATCCATCATGCCCATCGGGCCGGAGCGGAAGTCGCCCTGGCCACGCTGTCCCATCATCGAGCGCGGGTCGCGCTGGCCGGGCATAAAGCCCTGGCCGTCCTGGCCGCGGCCGAAGCTGCGCCCGCCGGGGGCGTTGGGCGCCTGCTGCGCATTCGGCGCCTGCGGCATCGCCCGCATCGGCTGCTGCCCCGCCCACATCGGCATCTGCTGCTGGCTGCCCCACGGCGAGCGCCCGCCGACCGCCACCATCAGCGCCAGCCCGGCCAGCGCGATCGCCACCCAGCCCTGCCAGTTCCAGTTGCGTTGCATCGCTATCTCCTCATAGTGTCTCGGATATCCATGTCAGTGTCACCAGGATACCGAAACTCTGTGAAGAGACTATGAAGAGCCTGGGGAGAGATATCTGAATGTTGAATGTTGAATGTTGAATGTTGAATGCCGGACATTCAACATTCAACATTCAACATTCAACATTACCTACACCGGCGGCCATGGCACATTGGGGCCGGGGCCGGGCGGGGGGAAGCAGCCGTCGGAGATCAGACCGTTGAGGCGGCGGCGCAGGGCGCGCATCTCGGCCTTCTCCAGCAGGTCGGCCAGCGTCTGGGCCAGCGAGTCATTGGCGTCGAGGCGGTCGCGCAGGCCGCAGAGCGCCCGCTGCACATCGGCGGGCAGCGGCTCGCCGACGAAGTCCCAGAGCACCGTGCGCAGCTTCGGCTCGACGTGGAAGCAGATCCCGTGGTCGATCGCCCAGAGCCGGCCGTCGAGCGCCTTGAGCGCGTGGCCGCCCTTGCGGTCGGCGTTGTTGATCAGCGCGTCGAAGGCGCAGAGCCGGCGGATCACATCCTCGTAGCCGCCGTCCTTGAGCATGGTGAAGAGGTGCGACTCATCATCGTTCTCGATGAAGAGCTGGACCATGCCCACGCCGTAGGGGCCGTCGCGCAGCACCGTGGGCGGCACCAGGTCGAAGCCGAGCGCCTCGCTGATCAGGTAGGCGGCCACCTCGCGCCGGTAGAGCGTGCCGCGCGGGAAGTCCCACAGCGGGCGCTCGCCGCGCCTGGGCTTGTAGATGCCGATCAGGCGCACGTCCTCGTAGGCCACCGTGCTGAGCAGCGTGTAGTTGCTGCTGTAGGGCATCGCTGCCTCGACGGACATCTCGCCGCGGGCGAGGACCTCAAGGACGCGGGCGGTCTCGATCTGGCGGGGCTGAGAGTCGTCCATAGCTATGCCTCTCACGCTATTGCAGATTGCAGATTGCAGATTGCAGATTGCGACTTCGCGGCCCTGCCCAATCTGCAATCTGCAATCTACAATCTGCAATCGGTCAGGCGCTGTAGCTCGGCCCGTGGCCGTTGCGCTGGGGGCAGAAGTGCCCGCTGGGGTCGATCGGGCGGCCGCAGTTGCCGCAGATCGGTCGGCCGGCGGCCACCACCTGCGCGGCGTGGTTGCTGAGCGCGCGCATCTGCGGGCGCGAGGCCGAGAAGCGCGCCCGCAGCGGCTCATCGTCCTCATCGGCGACGCTCTGCACCAGCAGGATGACCATATCGCGCTCGGCGTCGTAGCCGAGGCCCATCTGGCCGATGCGGAACTCGGGCTCGATCGGCTCCTCCAGGCTCATATCGGTGATGAGCATGTCGTCCGAGGTGGTGAGCCGCGGGTTCTTCTCGGCCAGGCTATCGAGCAGGCGCGAGACGGCGTCGGCCAGGGCGCGCACCTGCTCCTTCTCTGCGGTCAGCGAGATCAGGCGGTTGCCCCGGCGAATCTGCACGTAGAAGACGCGCTGCCCGCGCGGGCCGACGGCGCCGGCGGTGAGCCGCTGAATGGCCTCCAGATCAATGTTGAATTCCGACATGGGCTACTCTGATTTCTCCGCGGCGGTCGCCGCCGCCACATCCTCGGCCGCCGGGGCATCGGCTGGCTGCGCTGGAGCCGGCTCCTCGGGGCGCGGCCGCAGGTGCTCAAGCGAGCCAGTGTCGTTGAAGGCCATCAGCCGCGGCCCCATGCGCTCGAAGGCCACGGCGTTGAGCGAGCACGGGTTGATCGTCAGCCGCTGGAACAGGTCGATGTGCATCCCGATGTAGTAGGCGAGCGCCAGCTTGATCAGGTCGGCGTGCGAGAACACGGCGATGATCTGCTTCGGGTGCTGGGCGCGCAGGCCGTCGATGGCCTGGACGACCCGCATCTGGGCCTCGCCGAGGCTCTCGCCGTTGGGGAAGCGCGTGCCGCTCGGGTAGTGCTGCACGCCCGGCCACAGCTCGTGCGTGTAGAGCTCCTTCAGCTCGGCGCCCTGCCACTCGCCGTAGCGCACCTCGCCGACCTGCTCGACCAGGCGCAGCCCGATGCCCCGCGGCCTCGCCACGGCCTCGGCCGTCTCGACGCAGCGCTCCAGCGGGCTGCTGTAGATCGCGGCGATCGGCAGGTCCCCCAGGCGCTCGCTCAGGGCCGCCGCCTGGCGCCGGCCCTCCTCGTTCAGGTGGACGCCGGGGGTCCAGCCGGCTAGCCGCCCGTGCACCCAGTCGTTTGTGCCGTGGCGGATCAGCAGCAAGAGCGTCACGCGCTTCTCCTTATGCAACCATCTTCGACTGCATGATACCACAACTAGTACCGGGTTTCAGAGCGCGCCACGGTGGCTTCAGGGCATGAGCAACGTCAGCGGGCGAGTAAACGCGCGCCCGCAGGGTCTGCGGCCGACCGCCCACCTTCGTGGGCGGATCCGGCGTCGGCGCAGGCCGACGCCCGGCACAACGCGCCTCGTCGGCGCGACTTCCCGTCGCCAGCCGTGGGGCGCTCAGAACATTGCATCAGCCCTGAGCTCCGGGGCTGCCGCCGGGCCGGGTATGGTAGAATGCCCTCACAGCCTGTACGCATGAGTATAAGCGCAGAGATCACCGTCATCGCACGAGCGTAGATCCCGCCAGATGGCATCCCCAATCTGCAATCTGCAATCTGCAATCTGCAATCTGCAATCTGCAATCTGCAATCTGCAATCTGCAATCTCACTAGCGCGGAGCCTGCCCATGAGCGAGATGCGCCGCGAGTCCCCCTACCCGATGCTGTCGGTCGAGGCGGCCAGTGCCGCGATCACGGCCCACGTCGCGGCACTCGACACTGAGGATGTGGACGCCCTCGCCGCCGAGGGCCGCGTCCTGGCCGCCACCATCAGCGCCCCCGAGGACGTCCCCGATGTGCCGAAGTCGGCCATGGACGGCTACGCCCTGCGCGCCGCCGACGGCCTGGCCCCCCGGCGCGTGGTAGCCGAGCTCACCGCCGGCGCCCAGCCCGGCCTGCTGATCGGCCCCGGAGCCGCCGCCCGGATCATGACCGGCGCGCCCATGCCCGACGGCGCCGACGCGATGATCCCGGTCGAGCTGACCGAGGAGCGCGACGGGGTGCTCGTCATCCAGCGCGAGCTGAAGCCCGGCGACTATGTTCACACCGTCGGCCAGGATATCACCCGCGGCCAGCCGGTGCTCGCCCGCGGCGCCCTGCTCGGCCCCGCCGACGTGGGCCTGCTGGCCACCGTCGGCGTCACCCGCGTGGCGGTCTTCCGCCGGCCGCGCGTGGCCGTGCTCGCCACCGGCGACGAGGTCTATGAGCCGGGCGGCCCGCGCCCGCCCGGCGCCGTGCGCGACAGCAACCGCTACGCGCTGATGGCCGCCGCCCGCGAGGCCGGCTGCGAGGCGATCTCGCTCGGCATCGCCCGCGACGACTACGACGGCCAGCGCGCGGCCATCCTGCGCGGCCTGGAGCAGGCCGATGTCCTGCTCACCAGCGGCGGCGTCAGCATGGGCACCCGCGACCTGATCAAGCCCATCCTGGCCGAGATCGGCACGGTCCACTTCGGCCGGGTCAGCTTCAAGCCCGGCAAGCCCACCACCTTCGCCACCGCCGGCGGCAAGCTGATCTTCGGCCTGCCCGGCTACCCGGTCTCCTCGCTGGTCTCGTTCGAGGTGTTCGTCCGCCCGGCCCTGCGCGCCCTCCAGGGCGACGCCCGCCCCGCGCGCCCGCTCGTCCAGGCCCGGCTCACCGCGCCCATCCGCCCCTCGCCCGACCGGCCCGAGTACCAGCGGGTGGTGCTCAGCTGGCGCGAGGGCGCGATCTGGGCGGCCAGCACCGGCGGCCAGGGCAGCTCGCGCCTGATCTCGATGCGCGGGGCCAACGGCCTGCTGCTCGTCCCCGCCGGCGATGAGATCCTGCCCATGGGCACCGAGCTTGAGGCCATGATCACCGGGTCGCTGTAGGGGCGGGCCAATGTGCCCGCCCACGGCACCCCCGTGATATCATGGGCGGGCGGCTGTTGGGCTATGGCTAAGGAGGCGAGGATGACTTCACAACGAGCCCAGGATCTGCTTCGTCAGGAGATTGATGACCTGAGCGAATCTATCGCCCAGGAGGTCCTCGATTTCGTCCTCTTTGTGAAGGCGCGTCGTGCCGAAGAGGCATTCCTCTGGGAGCAGGTGGAGTCTGCGCAGCGCCACCGGCAGGCTCACCCTGATGAGGTGCAGACGGTTGACGCCGCGACATGGGATCAGCTGACAGCACATCTTGATGATGGTGAGTGATGCGCTACCGTTTGCGCTTCGACCGTAGATTTATGCGCCAGATCGAGTCTCTCCCCGGCGATCTGCGCAGCGTCGCGCGTCGCCTGGTAGGCTCGCTTGCTGAGCAACCGCGCCCAGCCCAAGCGAAAGAGCTTGATGGCCATCCAACCTACTTCCGTATCTGGCTGCCACGTACCCACCGCCTCGTGTACCAGATTCTAGACGACGAACAGGCTGTCGATCTTCTCTACATCGGGCCAAAGCCGCCTGATCTGTATGAGCAGCTCGGCCTTGGGCGCCGCAGCGACTAATGTATGCGCTCTGATATGATAGTCACCACCACCGCCGCCAGCTACCCCGTCGTCGTCGAGTCCGGCGCGCTGGCCAGCCTGCCCGAGCGCCTGCCGGCCCTCGGCCTGCGCGGCGCCCTCTGGCTTGTCTGCGACGGGGCCGTGGCCGAGCGGTACGGCGCGCCCCTGGCCGCGCGCCTGCGCGCCGCCGGCCACACCGTCCACGTGTTCAGCGTGCCGCCGGGCGACGCCAGCAAGAGCCCGGCCCAGCTCGCCGAGCTGCACACCTGGATGATCTCCGGCGGCGTCGAGCGCCGCGACGCCGTGCTGGCCCTCGGCGGCGGCGTCGTCGGCGACCTGGCCGGCTTCGCGGCGGCCACCATCCTGCGCGGCGTCGCCGTGGTGCAGATGCCCACCACCCTGCTCTCCATGGTCGACGCGGCCGTCGGCGGGAAGACCGGGATCAACCACCCGCTCGGCAAGAACCTGATCGGCGCCTTCCACCAGCCGCGCCTGGTGCTGGCCGACACCGACACCCTATCCAGCCTGCCGCCGCGCGCCCTGCGCGAGGGCTGGGCCGAGGTGATCAAGCACGGGGTCATCCGCGACGCCGCGCTGTTTGAGGATCTGGAGCGGCTGGCCGAGGGGCGCGGCTGGTCCGCCCAGGCCCCCGGCGGCCTGTGGGACGCCGGCGACGCCGGGCTGACCGCGCAGCTCAGCGAGCTCATCCGCCGCGCCGTGGCCGTCAAGGTTGAGGTGGTCAGCATCGACGAGTTCGAGCAGGGCGAGCGGATCACCCTCAACTACGGCCACACCGTCGGCCACGCCGTCGAGCAGCTCTCGCAGTACGGCCTGCTCCACGGCGAGGCGGTGGCCGTGGGCATGCACGCCGAGGCCCGCATCGCCCAGCTTATGGACATGTGCGACGGCGACATGGTCGGGCGCCAGGCGGCCCTGCTCCACGCCTACGGCCTGGAGACGGCCCTGCCCGCCTACGATGTGGACGCCATCCTGGCCCTGGCCATGCGCGACAAGAAGGTCCAGGCCAAGAAGATCCGCTGGGTGCTGCCCGCGTCCGTCGGCGCCGTCCGGGTGCGCGACGATGTGCCCGAGGGGCTGCTGCGCAGAGCTTTACACGCTTAACCTCCCGCGCCCGAGGGGCCGTGGTATACTGCCTGCACTCACGATTGCAGATTGTAGATTGCAGATTGCAGATTGGCAATACCGCAGAAGTAACGCGGTGAAGCGTCCTGTCATTCTGAGCGAAGCGAAGAATCCCGGCCGGGACCCTTCGCTTCGCTCAGGGTGACAGCGTTACTTCTGCGCTACTGCGTAGATTGGATGTTGACCGCTACACCAAATCTGCAATCTGCAATCTGCAATCTGCAATAGCCCAGGGGTCGCTACATTGGACACGGTCAAAGAGTTTGCCGAGCGGATCTTCACGAACGTCGAGCAGGTGATCATCGGCAAGCGCAACGCCGTCGAGCTGCTGCTGGTGTCGCTGCTCTGCCGGGGCCACGTGCTGCTCGAGGATGTGCCCGGCACCGGCAAGACGGTGCTGGCTAAGAGCATCGCCCGCTCGATCGGCAGCAGCTTCAAGCGCATCCAGTTCACGCCCGACCTGCTGCCCTCCGATGTGACTGGGATCTCGATCTTCAACCAGCAGAGCCGCGAGTTCGAGTTCCGCCACGGCCCGATCTTCGCCCAGATCGTCCTCGCCGACGAGATCAACCGCGCCACGCCCAAGACCCAGAGCGCCATGCTTGAGGCCATGGAGGAGCGCCAGATCACGGTGGACGGGACGACCTACGCCCTGCCGGCGCCCTTCATCGTGCTGGCCACCCAGAACCCGATCGAGTACGAGGGCACCTTCCCGCTGCCCGAGGCCCAGCTCGACCGCTTCCTGCTGCGGCTGCACCTCGGCTACCCCACGCGCCTCGATGAGATCGCCATCCTCAAGCGCCAGCGCCAGGCCCACCCGCTCGACAGCCTCCAGACAGTGGCCCAGATCGACGACCTGCTGCGCCTCCAGCAGGCGATCAAGGAGGTCTACGTGGACGACCTGGTCGAGGAGTATATCGTCAGCATCACCACGGCCACCCGCCACCACGAGGATGTCTACCTCGGGGCGAGCGCCCGCGGCTCGCTGGCCCTCTACCGCACCGCCCAGGCCTGGGCCGCGATCAAGGGGCGTGACTATGTGGCCCCCGATGATGTGAAGGATCTGGCCGGCGCCGTGCTCGGCCACCGCATGATCGTCAGCCCGGCCGCGCGCATCCGCAGCGTCACCGCCGCCGCCGTGATCGAGGATGTGCTCAGCGGCGTGGCCGTCCCCGGCGCCCGCGCCGGCCGCCGCTTCGATAGGTCTGCCGCCGCACGGTAGGGGCGTAGCAGCGACCGCTGGATGCTCCGGCGCGACTGTCACCCTCCCTGGGTCGCTGCTGCGCCCTTACATTGAGGTCACGATGGCCGATGACGACCAGAGCCGCCGCGGGCGGCTGACCCAGTCGCTGCGCCGGGTGGTGCTGCTGCGCGAGACCGGCCCGAAGAGCGCGGCATGGCACCGCGCCCGCGCCCAGACGATCTGGCGGCTGCACCGCCTGCTTGAGCGCCAGGCCGATGATGAGAAGGCCGCCGACGACCGGCGCGAGGATGCGCCCGAACGCTAATTGCAGATTGCAGATTGTAGATTGTAGATTGCCGCAGCATCACGCCCAATCTGCAATCTACAATCTGCAATCTGCAATCATCTTCGGAGTGTTATGCCCTCTCCCCAAGAGCTGATCGAGCGCGCCCTGAGC
>NZ_JAIEWN010000006.1:138821-169798 GCF_019599295.1 Oscillochloris sp. ZM17-4
GGCGCAGGCCGACGCCCGGCGCGCCGCGCCGCTCCGGCGCGACGTCAGTCGCCAGCCGGTGGGGCTTGACCCAGGACTTATTCGCGCTAACAAAAGACTCCCCTTTGACAGCCGGGCGGGCGGTTGCTATACTTCATGACGCAGTGTGTAATGTCGCACGCCGCACCCACCCTCTGGCCGGAGGCCGTCCCTATGGCTCGTCGCGCCGCATTCGCAATGGCTGGGATCGCCCTCGCCGGCCTCGGGGCCGCCGCCGCCCGCCGCAAGCTGCTCGGTCGCGCCCTTGGCCTGCGCCCCGCCCGCCACCGCGTCCGCCTCCACGCCCACATCCCCGTCCCCATGCCCGACGGCGTCACCCTCATGGCCGACCGCTTCGCGCCCGTGGGCGACGGCCCCTTCCCGACGATCCTCATCCGCACGCCCTACGGCCGCTCCTCGGAGCTCGGCCCGCTCGGCGCGATCTACACCCTCGGCGCCGAGATGTTCGCCGAGCGCGGCTACAACGTGCTGGTGCAGGGCGTCCGCGGGCGCTACCAGTCCGGCGGCGCGTTCGACCCCTTCATCAACGAGGCGGCCGACGGCCGCGCCACCCTGGAGTGGGTCGCCGCCCAGCCCTGGTTCAACGGCAGCCTCGGCATGTGGGGGCCGAGCTACCTCGGCTACTGCCAGTGGGCCGTCGCCGCCGACCCGCCGCCCTACCTGCGCGCCATCGTCCCCATGATCACGTCCATGCGCTTCTCGCGCCTCTTCCACCCCCAGGGCGCCTTCGCCCTCGAGTCCTCCCTCCGCTGGACGCACCTCGTCCGCGCCACCGCCGGCCACAATGGCCACCTCGACCTCTCCGCCCTCTGGGAGATGTCGCCCATGCGCCGTGAGCCGGCGCTGCGCGCCGGGCTCAACCACCTGCCGCTCGCCGAGTCCGACCGGGTGACGCTCGGCGAGCCGGTGCCCTTCTTCCAGCGCTGGCTGCGCGAGCGCGACCCCGAGGGTGCCTACTGGCGCGCCATCGACCACCATCGCGATGTCGGTCGCATGCGCGTGCCCACACACCTCGTGGCCGGCTGGTACGACATCTTCCTCAGCGGCCAGCTGGCCGACTACATCGCCCTGCTCGCCGCCGGCCAGCGGCCCTACCTCACCGTGCTGCCGAACCAGCACCTCGACACTATGGTGATCTGGGAGGGCCTGCGCGTCGGGCTCGACTGGTTCGACGCCTACCTGCGCGATGAGCCCGACCGTCTGCGCCAGCGCCCCGTCCGCCTGGCCCTGATGGGCAGCCCCGAGTGGCACGAGATGGACCACTGGCCGCCCCCGGCTAAGACCACCCGCTACTACCTGGGGCGCGGCGGCGCCCTCACCCCCGGCGGCGCCGACCCCGAGGGCGGCGCGTCGGTCTATGTCTACGACCCCTCCGACCCGACGCCCGGCGTGGGCGGGCCGGTGCTCAGCGCCGGCGCCGGCCGGCGCGACCAGTCCACCGTCGAGGCCCGCGGCGATGTGCTGACCTTCACCACCCCGCCGCTGACGGCCAAGGTCGATGTGATCGGCCCGGTGCGGGCCGAGCTCTACATCCGCTCCAGCCTGCCCCACACCGACTTCGTCGCCCGGCTCTGCCTGGTCGACCGGCTCGGCCACAGCAGCAACATCTGCGACGGGCTGTGCCGGGTGACTCCGGGCAAGGGCACGCCCCAGCCCGACGGCAGCCTGCGCATCGAGGTCGATATGTGGGCCACCGCACAGCGCTTCCAGCCCGGCCAGCGCATCCGGCTCCAGGTCTGTAGCGCGGGCCACCCGCGCTGGAGCCGCAACCTCGGCGACGACTCGCCCCTCGATCAGGGCCGGGCCGTCGTCGTCGCTCAGCAGACCATCCATCACGACGCCGAGCACCCCTCGGCCCTCGCCCTGCCGGTTATGACATACCTACATGAGTAAGGGCGCAGCAGTCGGCGCGGAGCACCGGCTGCTGCGCCCCAACGGAGGCCACGACAATGGAGTATGAGCACACCGACGAGATCAAGATGCTGCGCCAGACCGTCCGCGAGTTCGTGGATAAGGAGATCCGCCCGATCGCCCGCGAGATCGATGAGGAGGAGCGGGTGCCCTTTGAGGTGCTGAAGAAGGCCGGCGAGCTGGGCCTGATGGGCGTGCCCTTCCCCGAGAAGTACGGCGGGCTCGACATGGGCATCACCGGCTACTGCGTGCTGATGGAGGAGCTGAACCGGGTCTGCGCCAGCACCGCCACGATCATCGGCGCCCACGCCCAGCTGGCGGCCATGAGCATCTTCATCGGCGGCACCCCTGCCCAGAAGGAGCACTACCTCAAGGCGCTCAATGAGGGCCGCATGCTCGGCGCATGGGCGCTCACCGAGCCGAACGCCGGCTCCGACGCCGCCCACCTCCAGACCACCGCCGAGCAGCAGGGCGACGAGTGGGTGCTCAACGGCCAGAAGATGTGGATCACCAACGGCAGCTTCGCCGATGTGATCATCGTCCACGCTGTCACCGACAAGCATAAGGGCTCCCGCGGCGGCATCACCGCCTTCATCGTCGAGAAGGGCACCCCTGGCTTCCGCGTCGGCAAGGTCGAGCATAAGATGGGCCTGAAGGCATCGCACACCGCCAGCCTCTTCTTCGAGGATTGCCGCGTGTCTGCGGATCACGTCCTCGGCGGCGCACACGGCGTCGGCCACGGCTTCCAGATCGCGATGAAGACCCTCGACATCGGCCGGGTGGGCCTGGGCGGCAGCAGCGTCGGCGCCGCCAAGGAGTCCTTCGAGATCAGCCGCGCCTACGCCATCGAGCGCCACCAGTTCGGCCGCTCCATCGCCGACTTCCAGGCCATCCAGTTTAAGCTGGCCGAGATGGCCGTGAAGATCTACACCATGGAGCAGATCGTCTACGACTGCGCCAAGCGGGTGGATGACCACAAGCCCGCCACCCTGGAGAGCAGCATCGTCAAGCTCTACTGCACCGAGATGGCCAGCCAGGTGATCGACGAGGCCATCCAGATCCACGGCGGCATGGGCTTCTCGCGCGAGCTGCCCCTGGAGCGCATGTACCGCGACGCCCGCGTCACCCGCATCTTCGAGGGCACCAACGAGATCCAGAAGAATGTGATCGCCCGCGAGCTGCTCAAGGAGGTCGGCCACAAGATGAAGATGTGATCGAAGGGGACAGAGGACAGCGGACAGGGTACTGGCCGAGCGGATAAGAGAGCGATCTATGTCGCCAAAGCTGCTCACGTCTGTCCCCTGTCCGCTGTCCCCTGTCCGCTGTCCCCTGTCAAGCACCTGAGTGCGCGGGCGGGGACACGTGAAGGGTCGCATCATGGCCGCCGCTCTGGTATAACCAGGGCGGCGGCCTCTTTCTATCTGCGACCCGGAGCCACCCATGACCAGCCTGCGCTCTCCTAACACCCTGCTCGGCGTCGCCCTGCTGCTCGGCGTCTGCGCCGACCTGCTCTTCTACGGGCGCGGCGTGGGCGTCTCGGCACCGATCTTCGTGACTCTCGGCCTCTCCGCCCTGCTGCTGATCAGCCGGGGCGAGGATCGGCCCGCTGGGGCGAACCTCTGGCTCGGCGCGGCCGCGCTCAGCTTCGCCACCTGGCTGGCCGTGCGCGCCGAGCCGATGCTCGTGGCGCTCAACCTGCTGGCCCTGGCCGGCCTGCTGCTGCTGCTGGTCGTCGGCTTCCGCGGCGACGCCCTCCAGCGCCTGCCGCCCGTCCGCCTCGCCGGGCGGGCCGCCCTGGCCATCTTCGAGATCGGCATCTTCCCGCTGATCCTGGCGGCCCGCCAGATCGCGAGCATCCCCCTGAGCCGGGGCCAGCTGCGCGCCCTGGCCCCGGTGGCCCGCGGCGCGCTCCTGGCCGCGCCGCTGCTGCTGGTCTTCGGCGGCCTGCTCGTGGCCGCCGACAGCGTCTTCGCCAGCTATGTCGGCCAGCTGCTCAGCCTGCAGCTGCCCTTCGACCTCTGGACGGCCACGGCCCACGCGATCATCATCGCCACCTTCACGCTGCTCGCCGCCGGCGGCATGATCGTGGCGCTGGCCGAGGGCATGCGCGCCCCGTCGCTCCCCGCCGAGGGCGAGACCGAGCGGCTCGACCGGAATGGGCTGGCCTGGCGCTTCCTCGGCAGCACCGAGGCGATCACCGTGCTGGCCCTGCTCGACCTGCTCTTCATCGGGTTTATGGCCGTCCAGGGGGCCTACCTCTTCGGCGGGCTCGACTCGCTGGCCCGCACCGGCATGTCCTTCGCCGACTACGCCCGCCGTGGCTTCTTCGAGCTGCTGGCCGTGGCCTTCCTGGCCCTCGGCCTGCTCTGCCTGCTGGCCATCGTCACCCGCCGCGAGAGCCCGGCCCGCCGCCAGGTATTCAACGCCGCCAGTGCGGCCATGGTGCTGCTGGTGCTCGGCATCCTGGCCTCGGCCTTCCAGCGCATGTGGCTCTACGAGCTGGCCTACGGCTTCACCCGCCTGCGCCTCTACACCCACAGCTTTATGATCTGGCTGGCCGTGGTGCTGCTGCTCTTTGTGGCCGCCCTCGTGGCCGCGCGCCCGCAGATCTTCCTGGCCGGCGGCTTCGCCTCGGCCCTGGTCTACCTGACCATGCTCAACGTCGTCAGCCCCGACGCCCTGATCGTGCGCGAGAACATGGCCCGCTACCAGGCCAACCCCGGCGCGCTGACGGTGACGCCCAGCGACAACCTGTTCAGCCGCAGCAGCTACGGCGAGGAGGTCGATCTGGACTACCTGCTCGGCCTCTCCAGCGATGCCCTGCCCGAGCTGGTGTCGACGCTGCCCCTGCTTGATGCGGATCTGCACAATAGAGCGGTCGGCCAGCTAGCGATCACCCGCAGGCAGCTTGAGCAGGCCGCCGCCCGCGACGGCCTGCCCGGCTGGCACTACGGCCGCGCCCGCGCCCTGGCGGCGCTGGGGGCGGCCGCGCCGTAGCGATACGGCGACTCGCGGGTATAATGGGCGCGCCGACGTGTAAGGGCGCAGCAGCGCTGCGCTGCTGCGCCCTTACTAGACGAGATCAGGATCGCCCATGCTCGCCCGCACGGCCCTGCGCGCCGCCCAGATCGGCCTCGCCATCCTGGTGGCGGCCTACCTCGTGTCCTTCGCCGACCACGCCCGCCAGCTGCTCGGCTTCGCCCACCCGCTCGACTACGGCGAGGGGCCGCTGCTGGCCCAGGTCGAGATGCTGCGGGCCGGCACGCCGATCTGGAGGCTCTACGCCGACCCCGCGGCGCCGCCCTACCTGATCATCAACTACCCGCCGCTCTACCTGCTGCTCTGCGCCGGGCTCTCCGCGCTCACCGGCCTGCTCGCCGCGCCGGCCGCCGCCGGGCTCTGGCTGCTCTGGGATCTGGCCCGGGCGCCCCGCGCCGAGCGCGGCCCGCCGCTGCGCCGCCTGCTGGCCCTCGGCGGGACGCTGGCGGTCGGCGGCGGGCTGCTCTTCGGCCTGCTCCAGTGGGCCAGCGGCGGCTGGTTCGCCCTGCACGTGGTGGCCGCCAACGCCAACCGCTGGGACGCCGATCTGGCCCGGGGATTCTGGGAGGGACAGATCCGCCTGCGCTGGCCCCTCGCCGCCGCCGCGCTGCTGGCACTTGTCGCCGCGATCATGCGCCGGGGCGAGCGCCAGCCCCCCCTCGCCCCCGCGCTGATCTACACCCTCGCCGGCGCCCTCACCGCCGCCGGGGTCGGCAAGGTCGGCGCCTACAGCAACTACTTTCTGGAGCTGTACGCCGGGCTGGTCTGGCTGGTGGGGGCCGGCTATCGGCTATCGGCTATCGGCTATCGGCTATCGGCTATGCTGCTGCTCATCCTCTCCCTCACCTACTACCCGCCGCTGTGGGACCCGACCTGGCCGAGGGTGGCCGGCCTGCTCGCGCCCAGCCCGCCCCGCCTGGCCATCGGGCGCTACGGGCTCTGGGCCGACGCCGCCCGCGAGCGCGACCTGCTGGCCGCCTTCGGCCGGGTCGATGCAGCCGTCGAGCGCGAGGTGCGCGCCGCCGGCCCTCTCGTATTCACCGACATGCCCGGCGTCGCCGCCGCCGCCGGGGTCCTGTCGCGCGCCCAGGCATTCGAGTACCGACAGCTGCTCGACCAGGGGCTGGCCGACCAGTCCGCCCTGCTGGCCGATCTGGCATCCGGGCATCCGCCCCTGGCCGTGATCGACTACCTGGGCAACTGGCTCACCCCCGAGATGATCGCGATCATCCGCCACACCTATGCCCAGGACGGCTCGCTGGGCACCTTCGACCTCTACCGGCCGGTGGACGCCGGGCCGCAGCAGGTGATCGCCCCGCCGGCCGCAATGGGCGCCGGGCTGGAGCTGAGCGCCTACGCGCTGGCCTACTCGGCCAGCGCGAGGCGCTACGAGCCGGGCGAGCTGCTCACCGTCGACCTCGGCTGGCGACGCGGGGCGGGTGATCCGCCGCCAGGCGAGCTGACCGTCGCGCTCCAGCTGACCACGCCCGATGGCGCGCCGCTGCTAGAGAGCGAGCTACCTCTGCTCTACGGCGCGCTCCCGCCGGGGCGCTGGCTGGTGCGGGAGGGATACAGGCACGTTCAGACCCTCTCGCTGCCCGCCGAGCTGCCGCCAGGGCGCTACGGGCTGGCCGTGGAGCTGCGCGCAAACGGCGCGGCCCTTGGGCCGGCCCGCCGGCTGGCCGAGATCGCGGTGGAAGGGGCGGGCGGGCGCACCTTTGAGGAGACCGGCCAGTTCGTGCCGGCGCCGATCATGCGCGCCTGGGCCGAGCTCGGCGGGCTAACGCGGGCCGGGCTGCCGCTCACCCCGGCGGTGCCCTTCGCCTGGGGCCGGCTGCAGTGCTTCGAGCTGACATGCCTGGAGCTGCGCGATGGGCAGGTGGCGCAGCGCCCGCTGGGCGCGCAGCTCTACCTCGGCGAGACGATCAGGGGCCAGGGATGCCCGCAGGGGGCGCTTGATGGCGGGGTCTGCGCCGGCTTCGCCGAGCTGGCCGGCCGCTACGGCGCGGGCCTGGGCCCGCCGGTGAGCGGCGAGCTGCTGCGCAACAGCTGGCTGGCCCAGTGGACGGAGAACGCCCGCCTGGAGCGCCGGCCCGGCAGCGGCGAGCAGGGGCTCGGGCGGCTCGGCGAGGAGAGCCTGCGCCTGCCGCCCGGCGAGCAGTATCGCTGGCCCTAACCATTGCAGATTGCAGATTGTAGATTGCAGATTGACTCGCAATCTGCAATCTACAATATGCAATCTGCAATGACCTCACTGCGCCACAGGCAGCCTGATTCGAAAGAGCGTGCCCTGGCCGAGCTCGGAGCGCACCGCCATCTCGCCGTGGTGCTGCTCGACGATGCTGTGGCTCAGGGCCAGGCTCAGCCCGGTGCCCTTGATCCGCGTCGTGTAGAACGGCTCAAAGATCTTCGGCAGATCCTGGGACGAGATCCCCGCCCCGGTGTCGCTGATCTCCACCACCACCGACGGGCCGGCCGCCGGCTCGGACATGCGCCCGCCGGCCACCACCGTGAACATATCCTCGTCGGCCTCGGCCCCATCGGCGGAGAGGTAGGCCCGCACCCGCAGGGAGCCGCCATCGGGCATGGCCTCGATCGCGTTGAAGATCAGGCTCAGGCAGACCTGCTTAATATGGTTGCTCACCGCGAGGACCCGCGGCAGCGCCGGCTCAACCTCGCGCAGCAGATCGACGCGGTGCTCGTGGAGCTGGTTCGCCGTGAGCGTCAGCACCGCGTCGATGATATCGCCCATGTCGACCGGCCGCATGCCCTCGCGGGTCGGGCGGTAGAAGTCGAGGATGCGCTGCACGATGCTGATCAGGCGGTTGATCTCCTCGCGGGTCATCTCCAGATAGCGCTGCCGCTTCTCGTCGGGGAGCTCCCGGCTAAGCAGCAGATGCACCGAGTTGTGGATCGCCTGGAGCGGATTGTTGATCTCGTGGGCCATCGATGCGGAGAGCCGGCCGAGGGCGGCGAGCTTCTCGGCCTGGAGCAGCTGGCGGGTGATCCGCTGGCGCTCGCTAATATCGCGGGCGATCACCAGCAGCAGCCGCTGCCCAGCGTAGGGCACGACGCTCATGCTCACCGCCACCTGGGCCGGCTGGGCGTCGCGCGTCTGCAGCACCGTCTCAACCTCCTGGGCCTCGCCGGGGACGTGGCCATTCGATGCGCCGCTATGGGCGGCATGCGCGAGGTTGCCCACGTCGGGGAGCAGGTCGGACGGGCGCAGCGCGAGGATCTCGCGGCGGCTATAGCCGCTGAGCTGCTCGATGGCCAGGTTCGCCTCCAGGATCGTGTGCCCGCTTGCGTCAAGCAGCAGCACGGCGTCGTTGGCGTGCTGGAGCAGGGCGCGGTAGCGCTCCTCGGAGTGAGCGACCTCGCTGTAGAGCCGCGCGTTGGTGATCGCCGTGGCCGCCTGGCCGGCGAGCAGCAGCAGCAGATCCTGGTCGGCCGCGCTGAAGGGCACCATTGAGCGCACCTTGGCGGCGTTCAGCACCCCGAGCACATAGTCGCCGGCCAGCACCGGCACCGCCAGCGATGAGGTCATCTCATCCGCAAAGAACACCCCGCGGAGGTCGGCGTTAGGGGGCGAGACCTCCCCGCCCGCATCAATGCAGAGCGGAGTGCGATGTGCGGCCACCCACCCGGCCAGGCCGCGCGACGCCGGCACACCGTGCCCCACTGTCACCTCTGGGGGAAGCCCGGAGCACGCGACGATGCGCAGGATCTGGGCATCATCCTCCAGCAGCATCAGCGAGGCCCGGTCGGCCCCGATCTCGCTCCGCACCGTCTCGATGATCAGATCCTGGAGCCGAGAGAGGTCGAGCTCAGCGTGGAGGCGCTGGCTCACCTGGAGCAGCGGGCGCAGAGCGGCGACGCGCTCGCGGGCGCGCGTGCTGCGCCACTTCGCCATCACCTCGCCGGCCAGCGTCACCAGCTCATCGGCCACGAAGGGCTTGAGAAGCAGCCCCTCAACTCCCAGTCGGATCGCGTGGGAGAGCTGCACGACCGTCGCTGCCCCGCTCAGGAGCAGCACCGGCAGGCTCGCGTCATAGGACCGGATCTGCGCGAGCATCGACGGCTCGCCGGCGTCGGGCGCGGCCATATCGAGCAGCACAAGGTCGAAGGGGGCCCCGCTGAGTCTATCCAGGGCGACATCAGCCATGGTCGGCACGACATCGAACCCGACGCCTCGCAGCGTCTGCGCGCAGAGGTCGCGCGTGCCCTGATCGTCATCGATTACCAGGACTCGGCCAGCATGCTCTGTCATAGGCTATAGATCGTGTGGGTGTGCAGCGAAGCAGCCGGCGGGCGAACATATCGCCCCCAAGGGCAGCGCCCGCTCACGGATGAAAGCGGCGTTCCAGCTCCCTCCAGACATCCTCAGGCGCCACGCCCTGGCTCTCCAAGAGCACCAGGCTGTGGTAGATCAGGTCGGCCATCTCGTAGGTCAGCTCCGCAGGCGAGCCGTTCTTTGCCCCGATGATCACCTCGGCGGCCTCCTCGCCGATCTTCTTGCCGATCCGGTCGACCCCGCCGCGCAGCAGCTTCGCCGTGTACGAGCCCTCGTCCTGCTGCTCGCCGCGCTGGCGGATGATGTCGGCCAGCCGCGCGACGATGCTGCCGGGGACGGCGGGCGCGTCGAGCGGGGCGGCGGACAGATCGCGGTAGAAGCAGCTGCGCGCGCCGGTGTGGCAGGTCGGCCCGGCCGGCTCGGCCAGCACCAGCAGCGCGTCGCTGTCACAGTCCTGGCGGATCTCCACCAGGCGCAGCGTATTCCCGCTGGTGGCGCCCTTCTGCCAGATCTCGCCGCGCGAGCGGCTCCAGAAGGTGACCAGGCCGCTCTCGTGGCTGAGGCGCAGCGCCTCCTCGTTCATATACCCGAGCATCAGCACCTCGCCGCTGCGGGCGTGCTGTACGATCGCCGGGATCAGGCCGTTGGTATCAAACCGGAGATTCATATCATATCCGTAGGGCCGAAGCATTCGCCCCTAATCCACTGCCATATCGCTGGTATGTTCGAGGCGAATGCTTCGGCCCTACTAATCCATCGCCATATCGCTGGTATGTTCGGGGCGAATGCTTCGGCCTTACAATCAGTGCCGAAAGTGCCGCCGCCCGGTGAAGACCATCGCCGCGCCGGCCGCGTCGGCGGCGGCGATCACATCGGCATCGCGCACCGAGCCGCCGGGCTGGATGACCGCCGTCGCGCCGACGGCGAAGGCCGCCTCGACCCCGTCGGCGAAGGGGAAGAGCGCGTCGGAGGCCACCACCGAGCCGGCCAGAGAGAGGCCGGCATTCTGCGCCTTCCAGACGGCCAGCCGCGAGCTATCGACCCGGCTCATCTGGCCGGCGCCGATGCCCAGGGTGCGGTCGGCGCCGGCGTAGACGATCGCGTTCGACTTGACGTGCTTCACCACGCGCCAGGCGAAGCGCAGCGCCTGCCACTCCGCCTCGCTGGGGGCGCGCTGCGTCACCACGCGGGCCTCCTCATCGGCCAGCGGCGCGCGGTCGGCGAGCTGGGCCAGGATGCCGCCGGGGACGCTGCGCAGGGTCAGCTCGCCGGCCCGCGTGACCGGGCGCAGCGACCGGAGCAGGCGGCGGTTCTTCTTCTTGCGCAGCAGCTCCAGGGCGTCGGGGTCGAAGTCGGGGGCGATCACGATCTCGGAGAAGATCTCATCGATCGCGCGGGCGAGATCCAGATCGACGGTGCGGTTGGCGGTGATGATCCCGCCGAATGGCGCCTCGCGGTCGGTGGCGAAGGCCCGATCCCAGGCCTCACGCAGCGTATCCCCCGTGCCGACGCCGCAGGGGTTGGTGTGCTTGATGATCGCCACGGCGGCCGGGCCATCGGCGGGGAACTCCTCGATCAGCTCCTGGGAGGCCCCGGTGTCGAGGATATTGTTGTAGGAGAGCTCCTTGCCGTGGAGCTGCGCAAACAGGCTGTGGAAGTCGCCGTAGAGTGCGGCGGGCTGGTGCGGGTTCTCGCCGTAGCGCAGGGGCTGGGCCTGCGGCCAGCCCATCGGCAGCGTCTGCGGCAACAGATCCTCGCTCAGATAGCCGGCGATCGCCGCGTCGTAGGCCGCGGTGTGGGCGAAGGTCTTGGCGGCCAGGCGGCGGCGCAGCGCCTCGGGCAGCTCGCCGGAGCGCAGGCCAGCCAGCACCTCGGCGTAGTCGGCCGGGTCGACCAGGGGCAGGACGTGCTGGTAGTTCTTGCCGGCGGCGCGCAGCAGGGCCACGCCGCCGATGTCGATCTGCTCGATCGCCTGCTCCAGAGTCGTCTCGGGGCGGGCGACCGTCTCCTGGAAGGGGTAGAGGTTCACCACCAGGATATCGATCGGCGCCAGGCCGTGCTCGGCGAGCTGGGCCATATGGGCCGGCAGGTCGCGGCGGGCCAGCAGCCCGGCGTGGATGGCCGGGTGGAGCGTCTTCACCCGGCCGTCGAGGATCTCGGGGAAGCCGGTGACATCGCTGACGGCGCGGGCCGCGAGGCCGGCCTCGGTCAGCATCCGCTTCGTGTTGCCGGTCGAGATGATCTCAACGCCGAGGCCGACCAGCTCGCGGGCCAGATCGACGACGCCGTCCTTATTGTAGACACTGATCAGTGCGCGCACAGGAGCTCCCCTATCGCAGAACAGCAGAAGACCCCACCCCATGGCGACGGGCAGGGTCGCAGCGGGCGTATTGTACCACACCTCGCCGGGGTGAGCTGTGGCCCCGGGCAGCAGCCCAGGGTTGATGCAACATCCTGAGCCCGCGCAGGCGGGCGGCTGGCCGCAGAACCCCGCGGCGCGGCTTCAGCACTTCGCCGGGGTCAGCTGTGGCCCCGGGCAGCAGCCCCAGACCCAAGACTAGCCGATCACCTCGTGCATGCGGGCGCGCAGCTCCTCGGCGGCGCCGCTGGCGCGGGCGGCGCCCACCAGGCGTGTCGCGCCCATCTCGAAGTAGTCGACCACCGCGAGCATCTGGTCGCCGGTGGCGCGGCCCGTATCGAAGACGCCCGCCTGCTTGTACGCCTCCTGGAGGACCGCCGAGGCGCTGGTGCCGAGGAGGCCAGCCGCGATACGCTCAAACTCAGGTGCGAGCGCCTCGCCGGGGGCGATCTCACGGTTCTCGATCAGGCCGCTCTGGAGCAGCTGGGCGACGATCTCGCAGGTGCGAACCTCACCGAGGCCGCTGCGCTGGGCGATCTGGCCGATCGTATTCTTGCCGTTGACCATGGTGAGGATGCGCCACTCCTCCGCCTCAAGGTTGATCTCGCTGTTGCCGGTGGTCGGGTTCGGCACCAGGCGAGGCACCAGGTTGAGCGAGGGGACGTGCTCGTGGATCGTGGCCCACTCATCCTGGCGCATGATCCCCTCCATGATGATCACCTCATTGCTGACCGTGATCGTAGGCTGGGAGAGGACGCGCTCGTCGTGGAAGCGAAAGGGGCCGGAGGAGAGGGTGAAGAAGGTGTAGACCGCATCGAGGGGTGTGTGGCCATCCATCTCGGCGCCGACGATCTTCCCGTCGCGGAAGTAGAGCCAGCCATCGAAGTGCTGGCTGCCGCGCAGGCCGCGGATGGACACCCCGCCCGTCTTCTTGCTCAGGTCGACGAGCTGGATGATATCCGTTAGCGGAAACTCGCTCAGATCGCCTTCAAGCGCCATAGTCTCACCATAGGCAGCAGGGAGGCGACAAGCGGCAACAGCTCGCGCCGGGGCAATCTACGTGTTGCCCGTTGCCTGCTACCTCCTAAAGCTTGCTAATCACGACACGGCTGATGGCGCGCAGCGTCTCGAAGACGCCGGGGCCTTTCGTGGCCACCGCCTCAACCCGCGGCCAGTTCATCTTCGTGACCCCGAGGAAGTGATCCATCGTCTGCACCGATGCGACCACATCCTTCGGCAGGTCGCGCTTATTATACTGGAGCACGATCGGGAACTCGGCGAACTTTTTATTCTGCCTGGTGATATTCTGAGCGAGCTCGCGCAGGCTGTTCACATTCTCCTGCATCTTCTTCTTGTCTGAGTCTGCGACAAAGACGACCCCATCGGCGCCGTTGAGCACCGCCACGCGGGTGCGCTCGTAGAGCACTTGGCCGGGGACAGTGTAGAGGTGAAAGCGTGTCTGGAAGCCGCGGACCTTACCGAGATCAAGAGGGAGAAAGTCAAAGAACAGCGTACGTTCCGTCTCCGTCGCAATCGAGAGCAGGTCACCTTTTACGTCTTTGGGCACCTGGCTATGGATATACTGCAAGTTTGTCGTCTTACCACACATACCGGGGCCATAGTAGACGATCTTGCAATGGATCTCACGCGCCGCAACATTGATCAGAGCCATAGGTCCTCTCGCATGCCTGCCTATACGAAAGCGTTCAGCGGCCAGCTATGAACGTGCTGCCCCCTGAGTGTCCGGATGCGCCGTTGGCGCACGGCGAGACGGCTGACGCCTGACATTTTAGTCGCGGAAAAGCAGATCGATCGTGTCTTCCATCGACGTGCGGAACGACGATCCAAGGACCTCATCGCGGGCCTTGTGCTGCTGGCGCACCCGATCAAGCACCGAGGCCAGCTCGTCAGTGGCCTTCTTCGTCAGCACCTTGACGAGCCCAATGTGGGTGCCTTTATTGAAGATGATGCACAGGATCCACTGCTCTTCGATCATGGCGATGAAGATATTCTCGCGGACGCCCTGCTGGAACGAGGCCCGGAAGTCGCGCTCGCGGAGCAGCTTAGCGACCTCGCGGGACGAGGCGAAGACGCCGGCGATCAGCGCGCCGAGGGCGGTAATGTCCTGACGATCCCCATCGCCTTTCGAGGAGATAACCTGACCGCTTTTATCGAGCAGAAGGGCGTAGTCGCTCCCTGTATCTTCTACGAGGCGGCCCAGGCACTCCTCAATCTGGTTAATCTCTTCGGTGGGAACAATAATGCTTGTCAGCTGTGGATCCATCAATACCTACCTTACACGTGATCAGCTCGAGGAGACTGCGGCCGCACGCTGTATGGATTATAGCATATAGGGCGATTAAATCTCTCGCAGCGCATCGCCCATATCGTCGCGATGTTTGGCGACCAGGAAGCGCACATAGCCGAGATCGTCGCGGGATCCCGCCAGCAGGAGTAGCATCGCATCGTCGCTGATCGGCTCGATGAGTACCAGGCCATGCTCATACTCAAGCATTGTCTGGAGCGCGCCGCCCTTGTCGATCTCGCGCCCGAGCGACTCAGCCATCGCCAGGCTGTTCGAGGCGACGGCGCAGATGGCATCGACGTCGACATCCTCGCGGGCGGTGCTCTCGATCAGCAGGCCATCCGTCGCCACAACTGCCGCCAGATCAACGCTCTCAATAGCACGGAAGCGACCAAGCAGATCCCGTAGCTTGATGCTCATAGAGGGGGGCTCCTTTGGCGGGCGCCTTTCCACGGCGGCGCCAGGCACTTCTATTATACACCAGGGCCTAACAAAATAGCGACTACGAAGCGACGTAGGCAGGGCGTATCTGCGGGATAGCGATCAGGACTCGACCACGTTGCCGCGCTCGCGCTCTTTGGGCGGCCGGCCGGTGCGAATATTGCGTAGCGAGTGGATCGTCGCGGCGATCGCCCGATCAGCCCAGCCGTAGATTGTCGGCCGGCTCTTCTGGAGATCATCGGCGATCTGGGTGACATTCGTGCGGTACTCGGGATCGAACGTAGCAAGGTTGATACGCGCGGAGGCGACAATCTGTTGAATCTCTTCGTCGGTCAGGCCGTGCTCTCGCATCAGCTTTTTGGCCCGCTTGCTGCTCAAATCCAGATCCATACGCTGCTCCTTGCCGCCTGGCCGCTTATCGGCACTGCTCAGAAGTGCATCCCATGTGCATAGCGAAAGTGTAAGTATTTATTATCATAACATGCGGGCGGCGGTATGTCCAGTGTGGGTGTAAACAGTATATTGCGACAACGTTCGCCTATCTTATGACGCGCGGGAAAGCGGTTCTTTCTGCATCACATGGCGAACGAACATGCGCCCGCAGAGGCTATAAAACCGACTGTAGCGCCATGTTGCAACATGAGTAAGGCTTAACAGCACACATCGACCTGAGAGACAGAAGTGTAAAGAGTTGTCGAATGCGCCGAGTCACAGATCTGCCCATAGGGACGCCACAGCGGCCCTATGCTACAATACAGTCCCGGAGGATACTATGCTCGAACAGCCGGATCACCGCCTGCGCCAGCGCGAATACCTGCTCCAGATCAGCCGCGCCATCACCGCGCAGCTCGATCTGTCGAGCGTGCTCAACCTTGTGATCGGCTACGCCGTGGAGATGCTCGCCGGCACCTCCGGCCTGATCGCGATCGCTGATGAGGAGAGCAACGATGTGCTGCGCATCCGCGCATCCGCGCAGCTCCCCCGCGAGATCTGGCCCGCCTTCGCCCCGCTGCTCGACCTCCCGATGAGCGATCTGCCCCGCCGCGGGGTGTCCGTCCTGCGCGATGTCGCCGCCGACACCGGGCTCAGCCTGCGCCAGATGATCGCCCTGCCGCTCACCGTCCGCCAGTCCTCGGTCGGCGTGATCTATGTCTTCCGCGCGGCGCTCAACGTGGACTTCTCGGCCGACGACCGCCAGCTCCTCCAGGACTTCGCCGACCAGGCGGCGATCGCCGTCTCGAACGCCCGGCTCTACCAGGGCGTGCTGCGCGAGAAGCAGCGCCTCGACGCTATGATCGAGCAGAGCGCCGACGGGGCCATGATCATCGATAGCCGCTGGCGGATCACGACCTTCAACCACACCATGGAGCTGCTCACCGGCTGGAGCCGCGAGGAGGCGATCGGCCGCCCCTGCGCCGAGGTGTTGGGCATCCACACCGGCCAGGGCGTGAATATCTGCCTGACCGACTGCCCGCTCCAGCGCCGCCCGATCATCGAGAATCCGGTGGTCGATGGCCGGATCACCAGCCGCGACGGGCGCGAGATCTATGTGCAGAGCCGCTACGCCGCCCAGCGCGGCCCTGGCGGCACCTTCCTCGGGGCGATCGCCAATGTGCGCGATATCACCGCCCAGCGCCGCGAGGCCGAGCTACAGAACACCTTCATCTCGGTGATCTCCCACGAGCTGAAGACGCCCGTCAGCATCATCAAGGGCTACGCCGGCACCCTCGCCCGCGAGGACGCCACCTTCTCGCCCGAGGCGCTGCGCGAGGGCCTGACGGTGATCGAGGAGGAGGCCGACCGCCTCGCCCGCCAGATCCAGGACCTGCTCGATGTCTCGCGGGTGGCCGCCGGCGGCGTGCGCCTCGACCGCTCGGACTTCGCGCTCGCCAGCCTGGCCGCCGATGTCGTGCGCAGCTTCGCCGGCCCGACCGCCGGCACCTTCGAGTTCGAGCTGCGCTTCCCCGACGATATGCCGCCCGTCCACGGCGACTACGAGCGGCTGCGCCAGGTTGTGAGCAACCTCGTCTCCAACGCGGTGAAGTATAGCCCCGAGGGCGGCAGCATCCGCATCGGCGCCCGCGCCGAGGGCGACATGGCCATCGCCTATGTGGCCGACCAGGGCATCGGCATCGCCACCGAGGAGCAGGATCAGATCTTCCAGCGCTTCTACCGGGTCGATAACCGCCTGCGCCGCGAGACCCAGGGCAGCGGGCTGGGCCTCTACCTTGCCCGCGCGATCATCGAGGCCCACGGCGGCAAGATCTGGGTCGAGAGCCAGCTCGGCCGCGGCTCGCGCTTCCTCTTCACCCTGCCCCTCGGCCGCCGCCAGCTTACGGATTAGTGTTGAATGTTGAATGTTGAATGTTGAATTCAACATTCAGCATTCAACATTCAACATTCAACATTAGAACATGTTCCAGCGCGCCACCATCGCCCTGCTCGCATTCATCCTTGTGCTCGCCATCGCCCTCGCGCAGCCGGGGCTCGCCCTGCTCTGCGCCCTGCTGCTGATCACCGCCGGCATGGCCCGCCAGTGGAGCCGCTGGTCGCTGCTGCGGGTGAGCTATGAGCGCAGGCTCAGCCAGCAGCGGGCCTTCCCCGACGATGAGGTCGAGCTGACGATCCGCGTCACCAACCGCAAGCTGCTGCCCCTGGCCGGGCTGCGCATCCTCGACCGGGTGCCCTCGGCGCTGGCCCTGGTGAACGCGACGACGACCTTCAGCGGGTCGCGCCAGTCGCAGACCCTCCAGCGACGCACCAGCCTGCGCTGGTACGAGAGCGTCTCCTGGCACTACACCCTGCGCTGCGCGAGCCGGGGCACCTACCGCCTCGGCCCCGTGCAGATGCTGAGCGGCGACCCCTTCGGGCTCTACGGCAGCGACGCCGACCACGAGGTCTATACGACGCTCCTCGTCTACCCGCGCCTGATCAGCCTGCCCGAGCTCGGGCTGCCGGCGCGCAACCCGCTTGGCGATATGCGCGCCGGGCAGCTGCTGCGCGACCCGCTGCGCACCATCGGCGTGCGCGACTACGCGCCGAGCGACCCGCTCAAGGATGTCCACTGGGCGGCCACGGCGCGCACGGGCAACCTGCAGACCCGCGTCTACGAGCCAACGACCTCGCAGGTGCTGGCGATCTTCCTCGACCTGGACACCTTCGAGTTCTACTACGAGGGGATCGACCCGGAGCTGGTGGAGCGCATGATCAGCGCGGCGGCCACGGTGGCGCGGGCCGGGCTGGAGGCGGGCTTCGCGGTTGGCCTGTACGCCAACGGCGCCCCCGCCGAGTATGAGCACCTGGCGCGCCTGCCGGCCGGGCGCAGCCCCGCCCAGCTCGGCCAGATCATGGAGACCCTGGCCCGCCTGACGGCCTACTCGGTGACGACGATCAGCCGGGTGCTGATGATCACCACGCCCGACCTGCACCCCGGCACGACGGTCATGCTGATCGGCGCGGTGAACAGCGAGGCCACCCGCGCCGCCCTGCTGCGCCAGCGCGAGCTCGGCTACCGGGTGAGCTGGCTGTATATGGGCGACGGCGAGCCGCCGCGCATCCCCGGCGTGCGGGTGATCCGCGCGCCGCGCGGGTGATCGGCACCTCGGGTGCTACGATCTGATAGTGCTGCGGCGCGGCTACGCCGCGCCGCAGCACCATCAGTTTTTTGTGGGAGAGCTTCGCTCTCCCACACCCTCACCGTGCACAGAAGCTGGCGCATGTCGGCAGAACAATTGTGGAATGATCCCCATACCCCGGGGGGGTAATCTAGATTACATACAGGCAGATCTGGACGTGCTATACTTCGCTCAAGACGCTATTGCCACACTGGAGGCACAAGGAACTATGCACAGCCAAGTTGTCATCATCGGCTCGGGGCCTGCCGGCCTCACCGCCGCCCTCTACGCCGCACGGGCCAGCCTTGAGCCGCTCGTCGTGCGCGGCCTACAGCCCGGCGGCCTGATCGCCACCACCAGCGAGGTCGAGAACTACCCCGGCTTTGTGGACGGGATCGGCGGCTACGAGCTGGCGGAGAATATCGAGAAGCAGGCCGCCCGCTTCGGCGCGCAGTACAAGGACGCGCTGATCACCAAGGTGGACGTCAGCCAGCGGCCCTTTGTGCTCACCACCGACACCGACGAGACAATCACCGCCGACACGCTGATCATCTCCACCGGGGCCTCGCCGCGCCACCTGGGCGTGCCCGGCGAGGAGCAGCTGGCCAACCGCGGCGTCAGCTACTGCGCCACCTGCGACGGCTTCTTCTTCCGCGGCAAGAAGGTGGTTGTGGTCGGCGGCGGCAACAGCGCCCTCGACGAAGGCCTGTTCCTGACCCGCTACGTTGACGAGATGATCGTCATCCACCGCCGCGACAGCCTGCGCGCCGACCCGGTGCTCCAGGAGCGGGCCTTCGCCAACCCGAAGGTGCGCTTCATCTGGGACAGCACCGTGGCCGAGATCACCGGCGACGAGAAGGTCTCCGGCGTTGTGGTGAAAAACCTGAAGACGGGCGAGACTCAGGACCTGGCGGTGGATGGGGTCTTCCCCTACATCGGCCACATCCCGAACTCCGGGCTGTTCAAGGATATCCTGGATCTTGACGAGAATGGCTATATCGTAACCGACGGCCGCACGCGCACGAAGGTGCCGGGCATCTTCGCCGCCGGCGATGTGGTGGACCACATCTACCGCCAGGCGATCACGGCGGCCGGCGAGGGCTGCCAGGCCGCCATGGAGGCGACCTGGTTCCTGGCCGAGCAGGAGCACCTGGCCAAGAAGCAGGCCGCCGCCCCGGCTGAGGAGGTCGTCTCGCCAGCTCTCGGCCAGTGGTAAGATCTCAGGTGATCGGATTGCCCGTGCGCCCCTGCGCACGGGCGATTTGTTGCGGCAATCTCACGCGATATGTCGGCCGACGGTGCTATACTGACCCTACCTAGCCCCACCTGATCTCATCGTCCTCCCTCGGGAGCCTTCCACATAGCGCTGTTCCGACGACGTAACGGCAGGAGGTGACGTATGACTGATCTATATGCCGATGTGATGCCGCCCCCCGGCGGCGATCTGGAGAAGGCCTACATCGTCGAGTATCTGCAGGGCCTCGGCTACACGCTTGAGGACGTGAAGGCGCTGCCGGCCGCAAAGCGCCACGACCTGCTCTGCGCGGCCTCGCTCTTCGCCTCGACCCGCCTCGTAGATGTGGAGACGCGATCCCACCTGATCTCTGAGATGCACGGCGGCGAGCACCCGCTGTAGCGCAAGCTCGACACACAAAGGCCCCCGGCGCATCAGCGCCGGGGGCCTTTGTGTGTATGGGCTAGTCGCCGGCCTCGCTGGCCGGCTTCTGCGTCTGGGTGCGCGGGGCCTGCTCGGCCTCGGCCCGCTCAAGCCGGCGGGCGCGGATGAGCGAGGCGACGACCGCGATCGCCAGGACGGCGACGATCACGCCGAGGGAGATCGCCGTCGGGATCTTGTAGATGTCCACCAGGACCATCTTGGTGCCGACGAAGGTCAGCACCACCGCCAGGCCGGCCTTCAGGTAGTGGAACTTGTCCATCACCCCGGCCAGCACAAAGTAGAGCGAGCGCAGGCCGAGGATGGCGAAGACATTCGAGGTGTAGACGATGAAGGGGTCCTGCGTGACCGCGAAGATCGCGGGGATAGAGTCGACCGCGAAGATCAGGTCGGTGCTCTCGACGATCAGCAGCACCAGAAAGAGCGGCGTGGCCATCAGCACGCCGGCCCGCCGCACGAAGAAGCGGTCGCCCTCGTAGGCCTCAGTCACCGGCATGATCCGGCGGAAGAGCCGAACCAGCGGGTTCTTCTCGGGGTGGATCTCCTCATCGCCGCTGCTCATCGCCATCTTGATGCCGGTGAAGATCAGGAAGGCGCCGAAGATCCAGATGATCCAGTGGAACTCCTTGAGCAGGGCGGCGCCGACGAAGATCAGCACGCCGCGCATGACGAGGGCGCCGAGCACGCCCCAGAAGAGCACGCGGTGCTGGTAGGCGGCGGGCACGGCGAAGTAGCTGAAGAGCAGCACGAAGACGAAGATGTTATCGACGCTGAGCGACTTCTCGATCAGGTAGCCGGTGAGGAAGGCCAGGCCGGCCTCGCCGTTGCTGTAGCCGCTCCCCGGCATCATGCGATCCCAGAAGAGGTAGATCCCCAGGTTAAACACCATCGCCAGGCTGATCCAGACCGCGCTCCAGACCGCGCCCTCCTTCACCGAGACGGCGTGGGACTTGCGGTGGAACACGCCCAGATCGAGGGCCAGCATCGCCAGCACAAACAGGTTGAACCCCACCCACAGCCAGATCGTTCCGCTCAGCATACCGGACGTCTCCTTCTCCACATCGGGCGCGAGACACAAAGAAGACGAGACCCCACGCCAGCATGATGCCGTGGTCGTCTCGCCCCGCGTGTCTATCGCGCAGGCAGCCGGGAGCGTCGCTCCGTCCTGACGGCTGACTGTCTCGCCACGATGGCGAGCGGCTACTCCCGTACCTCAGGCTATGGTACGCGAATCCGTGGATCTGGGCCAGGGGAATATTCCCCCCGCCCGCCCCTACAGCCCGGCCACCGCCTGGACCCGGCTGATGATGCCGAGGACGAGGTTGGGGAAGAGGCCGAGGATCAGCAGGGCGGCCACGGCGATGCTGATGGCCGACATGATCCCGGCGGGGGCGGGCAGCGGCTCGTCGGTGGCCGGGGCCTCCATGAACATGGCCTTGAGCAGCCGCAGGTAGTAGTAGAGGCTGATCACCGTGGTGAACAGCGCGATGATCACCAGCCACCAGGCGCCAGACTGCCAGCCGACCATGAAGATGTAGAACTTGGCGAAGAAGCCGGCCAGGGGCGGCACGCCGGCCAGCGAGAGCACGCAGATCGCGAAGAGCACGGCCAGGGGCAGGTTGCGCCGGGCCAGGCCGTTCAGGTCGCTCACATCGTCGCCGCCGACGGCCAGGCTCACCGCCGCCAGCGCGCCGAAGGCGCCGATGTTCGTCAGCGTGTAGACCACCAGGTAGTAGATCAGCGCGGAGGTGCCCTGGTCGCGGTCGAACTGCTGGGGCGCGGCCCAGGCCACCAGGCCGAGCAGGATGAAGCCGGCCTGGGCGATGCTGGAGTAGGCCAGCAGGCGCTTGGCGTTGGTCTGCGGCAGGGCCGCCAGGTTGCCCACGATCAGGGTGAGCAGGGCCAGGAGGGCCAGCAGGCTCGTCCAGCCGCCGAGGCTCTCGCCGAAGACGGCCGAGCCGGCGAGGCTGGGGAAGGCCACGGTGAGCAGGCGGAAGAGCAGGATGAAGCCGGCCGCCTTCGAGGCGGCGGAGATGAAGGCGGTGATCGGCGTGGGCGCGCCCTGGTACACGTCGGGCGACCAGCCGTGGAAGGGCACCACGGCCACCTTGTAGCCGACCCCGGCGATGATCAGGACCATGGACATGGTGAGCAGGGGGGAGCCCTGGCCGGAGAGCTCGGCGATCTTGCTCAGCTGGGTCAGGTCGTTGGCGACGCTGTTGCCGGCGAGGGCGCTGGCCGCGAATCCGTAGGCCAGGCTCATGCCGTAGAGCATGAGCGCCGAGGACATGGCCCCGAAGAGGAAGTACTTCAGGCCCGCCTCAGAGGAGCGGGCCTCGCCGAAGTAGCCGGCCAGAATGTAGAGCGGGATGGAGGTCATCTCCACGGCCAGGAAGATCATCACCAGCTCGGTGGCCCCGGCCATAAGGCACATGCCCATGGTCGAGAAGAGGATCATGGCGTAGAACTCGGCCGGGTTGCTGTTCGGGTGCGAGTCCAGGCAGAGCAGGCTGGTCAGGAAGGCCGCGCCGATGAAGGTCAGCCGGGCGATCATGGTCAGGTCATCGGTGGCGAAGGCGCCGATGATCGGCTGCGGGCCGGGGCCGCCGGCCTGGAGGTTGCGCAGGATGTTAGTGAAGAAGTTGGCCGGCGCGTCGTCGGGCAGCGTGTAGACGTAGCCGCTCTGGATGAGCGCGATCACAAAGATCAGGCCCAGGCCGATGGCGGTGAGCTGGGCCGAGGCGCGCACCCGCTCAAGCCGGGCGGCGTCGCTGCTGCCCCAGCGCTCGAAGATGTCGGAGCCGAGCACCAGCAGGGCCAGCACGAGCAGCAGGATCTCCGGCAGGATGCGCGGGATGTCGGTGAGCTGAAACATCTTCCCTACCTTATTACGGGCATACCCGAAAAGATTCTTTATAGTGGTCGAAGATGCCAGCTTCGCTGGCATCTTCGACCACTATACATTAATTATTTAGGGGCCTACGGCCACGATCACATCGTTGAGCTGGCGGGCGAGCGGCGCGACGCCGGTGTTGATGATCTCGGTCAGCACCGAGGGGTAGAGCCCCACGGCGATCAGGATGGCCCCCAGGATGGCCGCGCCGGTGTACTCCTGCCAGGTCAGCTTGGGCAGCGTGAGGAACTCGGGGTTCTTGACCTCATCGAAGAAGACCGAGTAGACCGCGCGCAGGATGTAGGCCCCGGTGATCGGGATGGAGATCGCGGCGATCACCGCGATCAGCGGGTACTTCTCCCAGACGCCGATGAAGATGGCGAACTCGGCCCAGAAGCCGGCCAGGCCGGGCATGCCCATCGATGAGAGCCCGCCGAGGATGAACATCACGGCGGCGAAGGGCATCACCTTGCCAAGGCCGCCCAGCTCGGGCAGCTGGCGGGTGTGGGTGCGCTCGTAGATCATGCGGCCGACCACCGAGAAGAAGAGGGCGGTCATCACGCCGTGGGCGAACATCTGGAGCACCGCGCCCATCAGGGCGATCTGGGTGCCGGCGGCCAGGGCCATCATCACCAGGCCCATGTGGCTCACCGACGAGTAGCCGATGATGTACTTGGCGTCGCGCTGGGCCATGGCGATGGTGGCCCCGTAGACCACGTTCAGGATGGTCAGCACGGCGATGGTCGGCAGCCAGTACTGGGCGCCGACGGGCATGAGCCACATCGCGGCCCGCAGGCAGCCGTAGGCTCCGAGCTTCATCAGCACGCCGGCGTGGAGCATGCTCACCGCCGTGGGCGCGGCCACGTGGCCGGTGGGGCTCCAGGTGTGGAAGGGGAACATGCCGGCCAGCACGGCGAAGCCGAGGAACAGCGGCGGGAAGAAGATCCGCTGCAGGTCGCCCGACATGGTCACGTTGCGGGCCAGGACGACCATGTCGAAGGTGCGCAGGCCGCTGCCGAAGTAGATCGCCAGCATGCCGATGATCGCCAGGGCGCTGCCGGCCATCAGGAACATGGTCAGCTTCATCGCGCCATACTCTTTGCGCGTGCTGCCCCAGATCCCGATCAGCAGGTACATCGGCAGCACGGCCAGCTCGTAGAAGACGAAGAAGAGGAACAGGTCGAGCGAGACGAAGACGCCGTAGACGCCGGTGGTGAGCAGGAGCAGCAGCACCCAGTACTCTTTGGGGCGGCTCTCGATGTTCCAGCTCATCAGCGCGCCGGTGAAGATCACCACCCCGTTGAGCACCAGCATCGCCAGGCTGATCCCGTCCACGCCGAGCAGGTAGGTGATGCCGAGCTGCGGCATCCAGTCGAGCCGCTCGACGAACTGGAAGCCGCCGGCGGCGGGCTGGTAGCCCAGGAAGAGCAGCAGCGACAGCACGAGCGACAGGAAGGCGAAGCCGGTGCCGACGATGCGCATCAGCTGCTTCTGGCTGTTGGGGATAACGCCAATCAGCACCGACGGCACGACCAGACTCAGCCAGATCAGGCTCAGCCAGGGGATGTCTGTTGGGAGAGTGATCAGGCCCATAGCATTCATTCTAGATTGCAGATTGCAGATTGCAGATTGGCTCAGCCCACATAATCTGCAATCCGCAATCTACAATCTGCAATCTCACGACAGCGCGCGCAGGAACACGGCCACCAGCTGGGTGGCGGCGGCGTTAAACAGGTTCATGATCGGGGCCGGGTAGACGCCGAGCAGCAGCAGCAGGGCCAGGAAGGGCGCGGTGGCCCACAGCTCGGCCGGGCGCAGGTCGGCGAAGCCCTGGGCGACCTCGCCGGGGGGGCCGAGGAAGATCCGCTGGAACATGAGCAGCAGGGCCAGGGCGGTGATGATCAGGCCGATCACGGCCAGGCCGGTGAAGAGCGGCAGGCTGGCCCAGGCCCCGCGGAAGATGAAGAACTCGCCGACGAAGCCGGCCATGCCGGGCAGGCCGAGGTTGGCGAAGGTGGCCACGCCCATCACCCCGGCGAAGGTGGGGGCGACGCTGCGCAGGCCGCCGAGGCCGCTGAGCTGCCAGCTGCCGGTGCGCGCGTGCAGGGCGCCGGCCAGGTAGAACAGCGCGCCGGTGCTCAGGCCGTGGGCCACCATCTGCATGAGCGCGCCGTTGATCGCGATCGCCCGCGAGTCCTGGCTGGCCCCGCCGGGCAGGGCGGCAGCGGCGGCGATCGCCAGCATCACATAGCCCATGTGGTTGATGCTGGTGTAGGCGATCAGCCGCTTGATGTCGCCGCCGATATTGGCCAGCGCGCCGAAGGAGCCGGCCACGATGCCCACCAGGGCCAGCGCGCCCATCACCGGGGCGAAGTACTGGGCCGCGTCGGGCACCAGCGGCAGCATGATCCGCAGCATGCCGTAGGCTCCCATCTTGCTCATCACCGCCGAGAGCAGGATGGAGCCGGCCACCGGGGCCTCGCCGTAGGCGTCGGGCAGCCAGGTGTGGAAGGGCCAGACGGCCAGCTTGATCGCGAAGGCGATGAAGATCGCCCAGAAGGCGATGCTGGTGTAGAGCAGCGGGTAGCGCCCGAGGCTGGCCGTCAGGCCCAGCCGGTCGACATAGGCGAAGATAATATCGCGCAGGCTGCCGGCCGCGCCATCCACCGGCAGGCCCTGGCCGAGCCGCCCGAGGGTGATCAGGTCGAAGGTGGGGATGCCGGCGCTGCGGGTGGCCAGGTAGATCACCTGGAAGAGCAGCAGCAGGCCCACCGAGCCGGCCATGGTGTAGATGAAGAACTTAAAGGCTGCGTAGCGGCGGTTCTCGCGGCCCCAGAGCTGGATGAGGAAGAAGGCCGGCACCAGGCTGAACTCCCAGAAGATGAAGAAGAAGAAGAAGTTCAGGGCCAGGAAGTAGCCGATCATGGCCGCCTCAAGCAGCAGCAGCAGGGCGAAGTGCGTCTTGGCCCGCTCGGTGACGCCCCAGGATGCGGCGGCGGCCAGGGGGGCCATCACCACGGTGAGCAGCACCAGCGGCAGGCTCAGCCCATCCACGCCGAGGAAGTAGTCCACGCGGATGGCCTGGATCCAGGGGATCTTCTCGACGAACTGCACCGCGCCCTGTCCGTCGGCCGTGGCCGTCGCGTTAAAGCCGGCGGCCACCACGGCGGCGATGGCGATCGGCAGGCCCATCCAGGCGGTGACGCCGATCTTCACCAGGCGGTCGTCCCAGCGCAGCGCGCCGGCCATGCCCACCAGGGCGATGCCCAGCAGGGGCGACAGCATCAGCAGCGTCAGCCAGGGCACGCCGCCCGGCGAAGGTATCAGATATGCAGGCATAATTCCCTCGTAGGGGCGCAGCAGTCGCCGCGCGACCCGACACCATGCTTCATCGACAATGGCGACTGCTGCGCCCCTACTTAATCACATACAGATACAGCATCGCCAGCACCGCCAGCGTAGGCCCGCTCAAGCTCCATCCGCTCGCGGCCCGTCGTTGAGCAGGGTGTCATCGACGATATAGTTGACCCGGCTGAGGAAGAGCGTCAGGCTGCCGACTCCGTTGATGATCCCGTCGAGGATTCTGCGGTCGAGGAAGGCCCACGCCAGGGCCAGGACGGCGGTGAGCCGGCCAAAGCTGGCCGCGTAGAGCTCATCGACGCGGTACTTCTCGTGCAGGATGCGGAACAGGCCGGGCGCCCGCGCGTCGAGCGGGTCGGTATCCTGGGCCTTGGCGAAGGCGCTCCGGTAGGCGTACCAGCCGGCGGCGATGCCGGCCAGGGCCACCGTCAGCGAGATGCCGGCCACCGTCCAGTTGAGCGGCGCGGCCTCCTGGCCCCAGATGTGGGACAGCCAGTGGCCGCCGGGCATGCTGAAGGGCAGGTTGAAGAATCCCGCCGTCACCGCGAAGCTGGCCAGCACTGCCAGGGCCGCCGTCATCGTCGGCGACTCGTGCCAGAGGTTGTGGTCGGCGTGGTGATCGCCGTGCTCGGCGTGGTGATCGCCGTGGTCGGCGGCGTGGTGGGAGGGCGCCGGCTCGGCGTTCACATACACCACCGGCTTCTCGCCGCGAAACGCGCCGAAGAAAACCAGGAACCACTGGCGGGTCATGTAGAAGGCGGTCAGGAAGGCGGCCACCGCCAGCACGGCGTAGACCACGATGTTGCCGTTCTCCATGGCGTGGGCCAGGATCTCGTCCTTGCTCCAGAACCCGGCGAAGGGCACGATGCCGGCCAGGGCCAGATAGCCCGCCGTGTAGGTCCAGAAGGTCCAGGGCAGCTTCTGGCGCAGCCCGCCCATATTGCGGATGTCCTGCGCGGTCTGCTGGGCGGCGTACTCATCCTGGTGGTGGATCTTCTCGATCGCCGGGGTGGCCTCCATGGCGTGGATGACCGCGCCGGAGCCGAGGAAGAGCAGAGCCTTAAAGAAGGCGTGGGCGAGCAGGTGGAACATGCCGGCCACCCAGCCGCCGATGCCGAGGGCGGCCACCATAAAGCCGAGCTGGCTGAGCGTGCTGTAGGCCAGGATGCGCTTGATGTCGTACTGGGCCACGGCGATGGTGGCCGCGAACAGCGCGGTGAACGCGCCGACGAAGGCCACGACGGCCAGGGCGGTGCCGTTATCGGCCAGGAAGATCGGGTAGGTGCGGGCCACCAGGAACACGCCGGCCGAGACCATGGTGGCCGCGTGGATGAGCGCGGACACCGGGGTCGGCCCCTCCATCGCGTCGGGGAGCCAGACGTGCAGCGGGAACTGGGCCGACTTGCCGACGGTGCCGGCGAAGATCAGCAGGGCGATCCCGGTGGCGTGGCTCATGCCGAGGATGCCGGGCTCGCCGCCGATCCGATGCAGGAACTCGGGGTTGAAGATCTCGCCCTCGCCGGTGCCGAAGGCCAGGCTGCCGGCCTGTGTCCACAGGTAGACCAGGCCGAGCAGCATCAGCACATCGCCGATGCGCGTGGTGATGAAGGCCTTGACGGCGGCGCGGTAGGCCTGGGGCCGCTCGTAGAGGAAGCCGATCAGCAGGTAGGAGCAGAGGCCCATGATCTCCCAGGCCATAAAGAAGAGCAGCAGGTTATCGGCCATCACCATCAGCAGCATCGCCGAGGCGAACAGCGAGATGAAGCTGAAGAAGCGGCTCTGGCGCGGGTTGCTGGCCATATAGCCGATCGAGAACAGGTGGATGCAGGTGGCGGTGATCGTCACCATGGCCAGCATCACGGCGGCGGGCGAGTCGACATACACGCCCATAGCGAGGCTGCTGGAGCCGGCGGGCGCCCAGACGAAGCGCTGGACGACGGCGGGCGCGGGGAAGGCGAAGCCCTCGCCGTGGGCATCGCCGGCGGGCGCGCCGGCCACGGCGGCCAGCAGGCCGAGGGCGATCAGCGTGGCCGCCAGCATCAGGCCGGTGGCCGTCCACCCACTAGCGGCCTTGCTCTGGCGCAGCGGGGTGAAGGTGATCAGCGCGAATCCGAGCAGCGGCAGCGCCGGGATCAGCCAGGCATATTGCGTAAAAAACGACATCATCATCCCCTCAGACCGTCCACACTATCGGCGTTCACTGTGTTCCAGCTTCGGTAGATTGCGATGATCATCGCGAGGCCAACGGCGGCCTCGGCGGCGGCGACGGTGATGATAAAGATCGCGAAGGTGGGGCCGGTGATGAAGCGCGGCTCCAGGTAGCGCCAGAAGGCCACCAGGTTGATGTTCGCCGAGTTCAGCATCAGCTCGACGCCCATGAGCACGCCGACGAGGTTACGGCGCGAGAGTGCGCCAAACAGGCCGATACAGAACAGGGCGGCGGCCACCACCAGCACCGCCTCAAGCGGGATCGCGCGGGTCATCGGGTGTTCCCTCCGGTGTTACATCATTGCAGATTGCAGATTTTGGATTGCAGATTTTCGGGCACTGCATTCCGATTGGTATTGTGCAGAGCATTCTGACGCACCAAATCTGCAATCTGCAATCTGCAATCTACAATTCAATCGGCCATATCGGCGGCGGCGGCCGCCCGCTCGGCGGATGCCTTCTGGCGCTGGTTCAGGGTGTGCTCCTCGGCCAGGGTCAGCACACGGCGGCGGCGCGAGCGCTCCTCGAAGGCGATCACGATCGCCCCGATCAGGGCCACGGTGAGCAGGACGCCGGCCACCTCGAAGTGCAGGAGGAACTCGCTGACGAACCCGCGCCCCAGCTCCTCAACCCCCGAGAGCGGCTCGGGCGTGCCGGCCGGGCCGGTGGGCAGCGGGATGCCCCAGGCGTTGCCCGCCAGGGTGGGCAGCAGCACCGCGCCGAACAGGCCCAGGGCAACGACCGCCGCCGCCCACCAGTGCCGGGTCAGCAGCCGCTCGCCCTCGCCCGAGATGTGGCGGGTGAGCATGATCGCGAACAGGATCAGGATCGAGATCGCCCCGATGTAGACGAGCACCTGCACCACGGCGATAAACTCGGCCTCAAGCAGCAGGTAGAGCGCGGCCACCCCGAAGAACGACGCGATCAGCCAGAGCGCCGCGTGGATGATGTTGCGCACCGTCACCACCATCATCGCCGCGCCGATGATCAGCGCCGTGAGCAGCCCGAAGATAATTTGTATCAGCAGATCCATCGGTTCCCTGCCGGTTGTAGGGCGTAGCAGCAGGTTGGCGCAGAGCGCCAACCTGCTGCTACGCCCTACGCCACATTCGTCAGACGCTCCAGCACCTCGTCGTCCACCCGCAACCGCTCGGCCTGCGACTCCGCGAAGATCCGCGCCAGGAAGAGGTAGGCGCCCAGGTTCAGGGCCAGAGTGACCACAAAGGCCACGGCCCAGCGCAGCATCGGCGACCAGCCCTCCACGATGGCGAGGCCCTCGGCGGCGCCCCACTTGGTCAGCGCCACCCAGATCGTCGCGCCGAAGATATTCACCAGGGTCAGCGGGATGAGGAACTTCCAGCCGAAGTCCATCAGCTGGTCGATGCGCAGGCGCGGGTAGGCGCCGCGGATCCAGACCATCACAAAGAAGAATCCGTAGGTCTTAGCGAGGAAGTAGAACACGCCGAGGGCGCCGGCCAGCACGTTGAAGATCCAGCCGCCGCCGGGGTTGGCCGGCGTGATCGCCTGGGCGTAGAGCCAGCCCACGCCCGGCCCCTGCCATCCGCCGAAGAAGATCACCGAGGTGATCGCGCAGAGCAGGAAGTTGAGCACATACTGGGCCAGGTAGAACAGGCCGAACTTCATGCCGCTGTACTCGGTCATATAGCCGGCGACGATCTCCGAGTCGGCCTCGGGGATGTCGAAGGGGGTGCGCTCGCCCTCGGCCAGGGCCGCGATGAAGAATGCGATGAAGGCCAGAAATCCCACCGGCGTGAAGATGAACCAGCCCAGCCCGAGGTCGGGTACGCCGGCCACATCGCTGCTGCTGATAAACAGGCCGCCCTGGTAGGCGATCAGGTCGACCAGCGAGAGGCTGCCGGTGATCAGCACGATCGACAGCAGGCTCAGCACGGCCGGGATCTCGTAGCTGACCATCTGGGCCACGGCGCGCATCGCGCCGATCAGGGCGAACTTATTATTGCTGGCCCAGCCGGCCATCATCAGGCCGACGGCGCTCACCGATGAGATGGCGAAGAAGAAGAGCAGGCCGATGTTCATGTCGACCGGCACCATCCCCGGCCCCCAGGGCACCACTGCGAACATAAACATCGTCGGGGCGACCACCACGCAGGGGGCGATCAGGTGTACCCAGCGGTCGGCCGAGTCGGGGACGATATCCTCCTTGGTGAAGATCTTCACGCCGTCGGCGAGCGGCTGCCACGCGCCCTCCGGCCCGACCCGGTTCGGCCCGACCCGGTCCTGCATGCGGGCGATCGCCCGCCGCTCGAAGAGGGTCAGGAAGAGCATCTGGAAGGGCGCGATCAGGAAGAGGATGGCGGCGACGATCAGGTAGCCGATCAGCGAGATCGCCCAGCCCGGCCAGCCCCAGCCGAAGGTTGTGTTGATAATCTGCTCAATAACGTCGCGCATTGGTATGCCTTCACCTCGGCAGCGTGGGCTGGGTGCCCTTACTCAGTATTGCCCTGCTCGGCGGCCTTCTTGGCGGCGTTGGCGGCCTTGATCGCCGCCAGACGGGCGGCCTTCTCGTCCGCCGGGGTCGCGCCTCCGCTGCTGGGGGTTGGCACCGCGGCGGGTGCCTCGGCGGGCGGGGCCTCGCCGCCGGCCTTCTTGGCGGCGTTGGCCGCCTTGATCGCCGCCAGCTTGGCGGCCTTCGCCTCGGCCGGCGACAGCTCGGCGGGCGGAGCCTCGGCGGGCGGGGCCTCGCCGCCGGCCTTCTTGGCGGCGTTGGCCGCCTTCAGCGCCGCCAGCTTGGCGGCCTTCGCCTCGGCCGGCGACAGCTCGGCGGGCGGGGCCTCGGCGGGCGGGGCCTCGCCGCCGG
>NZ_JAIEWN010000006.1:169898-184582 GCF_019599295.1 Oscillochloris sp. ZM17-4
CGGCGGGCGCAGGCGGCGCGGCGGCGGCGGCGGCCTCAAGCTCCTGGCGGCGGGCCTTGATCTTCTCGACGAGGTTCGGGGCCATGCCGATCACGCCGGTGCGGCGCTTAATATTGCCCTGCAGCTTCTTCATCGCCCCGGCCTTCACCGCATCCCACATGTCGGGCGCGATCCCGGCGTAGTAGGAGATCGGCCGGTTCAGCTCCTCCTTATGCACCGTCAGCCCGCCGTGTACATCGGTGGAGAGCTCAAACGCGTGGTCCATCTTGATCGCGTCGAAGGGGCAGACCTCGGCGCAGAAGCCGCAGCTCATGCAGGCGTCGTACTCGATCACGAACTCGGCCACCGAGGGCACCGCCTTGCCGGTGGCCGGGTCCTTGGCCTGGGTCATGTGGATGACCTGGGGCGGGCAGATGCGCGCGCACTGGTAGCAGGAGGTGCAGAGCTCGTGGCCGCTCTCCTCGTCGTAGAGCAGCACCGGCATATTCCGGTAGGCCTGCGGCAGCTGGATGCGCTCATCGGGGTACTCGACGGTGAAGTTGCCGCGGATCTGGGTGAAGTTCTCGTTCTTGCGGAACGAGGCCGCCCAGTGATCCCAGACCACCTTCAGGCCCTGGAGCAGGCCCTGCCCGGCGCGCAGCTTGCCCCGGCGCCGATCCATAACGATGATGTTGCCACGCTGTATTTCCATAATGTTGAATTGTGAATGGTGAATGGTGAATTGGCCCAGCCATTCACCATTCACCATTCAACATTAAGCATTACCGATCGACTTCGCCCATCACAATATCGATGCTGCCCAGGATCACCACCACATCGGCGACCTTATAGCCACGGCTCATATCGCCCAGCGGCGTGAGGTTGATGAATGACGGGGCGCGCACCTTGTAGCGGTAGGGCTTGGTGCTGCCGTCGCTGACCAGGTAGAAGCCCAGCTCGCCCTTGGGCGACTCGACGCGGGCGTAGGCGTCGCCCACCGGGGGGCGCACATTCTGCCGCGCCTTGGGGTTGATGTGGCCGCCCTGGGCGTCGGGCAGCTGCTCGATGATCTGCTCGATGATCCGCTTGCTCTGGCGCATCTCCTCGATCCGCACCAGGATGCGGTCGTAGACATCGCCCACCGAGCCGACCGGCACATCGAAGTCGAAGCGGTCGTACACGCTGTAGGGCTCGGCCTTGCGGATGTCGTAGGCCACACCGGAGGCGCGCAGCACCGGCCCGGTGACGCTGTAGGCGATCGCCAGCTCCTGCGGCAGGATGCCGATGCCCTCGGAGCGCTGGAGCAGGATCTCATTCTCGCGCAGCAGGCGCTCCAGCTCATCGATGAAGGCGGGCATGGCCACCAGCAGATCCTTGAGCCGCGGCATAAAGTCGTCCGGCAGGTCGCGGGCGACCCCGCCGAAGCGGAAGTAGTTGCACATCAGGCGGGCGCCCGAGGCCGACTCGAACAGGTCGAGGATCTTCTCGCGCTCGCGCATGCCGAAGGCGAGCTGGGTCTGCCAGGCGCCCATGTCGTTGATCAGGAAGCCCAGGGCGCCGGCGTGATTGAGCACGCGGGTCAGCTCAACCATCAGCACGCGGATATACTCGGCGCGCTCGGGCACCTCGATCCCGGCCAGCTTCTCGACCGCCATGGCGTAGGCGTGGTTGTTGGCCATGGAGTTGAAGTAGTCGAGCCGGTCGGTGTAGGGCATGTTCTGCAGGTAGGTGTTCACCTCGGCGAGCTGCTCGTGGTTGCGGTGCAGGTAGCCGAACACCGGCTTGAGGTCGGTGATCGTCTCGCCATCGACCGTCACCAGCATGCGGAACACGCCGTGGGTGGAGGGGTGCTGCGGCCCGATATTGATCTGGAGCTCTTCGGTCTTTATCATTGCAGATTGGCGATTGCAGATTGCAGATTGTAGTGCCTAAGCAATCTACAATCTGCAATCTGCAATCTGCAATTACTCTTCTTCGCCAATATACTTATCGCCCTGCTTGGGGAAGTCCTTGCGCATAGGGAAGCCCTCGAACTCGTCCCACATATAGATGCGGCGCAGGAAGGGGTGGCCGACAAAGGTGATCCCGTAGAGGTCGAATGCCTCGCGCTCGTGGAAGTTGGCCCCCGGCCAGTCGGGCGTGAGCGAGGGCAGCTCAGGGCTCTCGCGGGGCAGGCGGGCCTTCAGCACCAGGGCGGGGCCGCCATCGACGTGGTAGAAGCGGTAGCCCAGCTCGAAGACCCCGTCGGCCAAGTAGTCCACCACGGCGATATCGGAGAGGTAGGTGTAGCCCAGGCTATCGCGCAGGTACAGGGCGACCTCGACGATGCGGCCCGGCTCGACCAGCGTATCGCCGGTGACAAAGCTGCCGGGCTGCGGGCCGTGGGAGGGTGGCGGGACAATCTGGAGTGGAGACGGGTCTTGCACTGCGCCGGGAAGGTCGCGGCCAAGTATCTCGCGCAGGTCTTCGGCCCTAAGATGCGGCATCAGAAACCTCATCGCGCTTCAGGTCATCGGCGGCGATCTCGGGGGCGACGCCGCGGGCCTTCAGGGCGTGCTCAAGCTCGACGGCGGGGTCCATGATCGGGAAGTGGCGGGCGATCTCGGGGTGCTCGATCTCGCCGCTCTTCTGCTCGCCGTGCCCGGGCGAGGTGTAGGGGCCGAGCAGCGGCAGGCCGCCCACCGGGTCGACCAGCGCGCCGTCCACCTCAAGGCCCTGGGCGCCGAAGGTGGGCACTGGGAAGTCCTGCGTCTGCGGCTTGTCGCCCTTGCCGTACCAGCGCAGCCGGCCGAGCCGCTGGCCGTCGATCTGCTCCTGGAGCGTGATCAGGGCGTGCAGCAGAGCCTCGGGGCGCGGCGGGCAGCCGGGGATGTAGACATCGACGGGGAGGAACAGGTCCACCCCGCGCACCACATTGTAGCCGTCGCGGAAGGGGCCGCCGGAGGTGGCGCATGCGCCCATCGAGATCACATAGCGCGGCTCGGCCATCTGGTTGTAGAGCCGGACGACCTGGGGCAGCATCTTCTTGGTGACGGTGCCGGCGACGATCATGAGGTCGGCCTGGCGCGGCGAGGCCCGGAAGAGCTCGGCCCCGAAGCGGGCCACATCGTAGCGGCTCAGGCCGAAGGCCATCATCTCGATCGCGCAGCAGGCCAGGCCGAACGACATCGGCCAGATCGATGACCGGCGGCCCCAGTTGTAGAAGCGGTTGACCGTCGAGACGAAGACGCCCTGCTTCTCAAGGTCGAGCTGGATGTTATCGCTGTCTGCCATATGTCCCATTCGAGAGAGGGTTCCAGGGAGGGTGGGACCCTCCCTGGAACCCTCCCCTAGATCCACTCCAGGGCACCCTTGCGCCACTCGTAGACCAGGCCGGCGAAGAGCATGACCAGGAAGACCGCCGCCGCCGTGAACCCGTACATGCCAAGCTTTCGGAAGGCCACCGCCCACGGGTAGAGGAAGACCACCTCAATGTCGAAGATCACGAAGGCCAGGGCGTAGAGGTAGTACTGCACCTTGAACTGCACCCGGATATCGCCGATCACCTCAAGGCCGCACTCATAGGTAGACTGCTTGAGCGGGGTCGGGCGCTTGGGGCGGAGGAAGAAGGCCAGCAGGAGGGGGATAACCGGGAAGCTCAGCGCTGCAACAAAGAAGACCCCAATAAAGGCATAGTTCGCGAGCATCGCGGCGACCCTCCATGGTTATACGTTCTGGTCTGGGTGCCGCGAAGTATAGCACAGCACGCGGGGTGACGCAAAAAGGCGCTTAGCCGAAGATTTGCATTCTGATGCCCTGAACTACAACTCGTGAATCTCGTCACAATGGCAATATATCTTAGCTCAATGGTTTTTTCTTAACGGAGGAACCGCCTGCGCGCGGCAGAAGCAGATTGCGCGGGGCCATCCGCCAACAGCGGAGATCGGAGCGGCTGGCATCGTTTTTGCGAGCAGACTGCGTAGGGTGTGGTATCGTGGCAGCGGTGCCCCGGGTGCCTCTGCCATTTTGTGCGTGTAGCAGGGAGGATCATCTACCCGTGACCTGGCTCCAAGGGATTTTCTTCGGCAACTCGCTGCCCCGCTGGCTCCTGGCCGTCGGCATCACCGTCGGCATCCTGGCGATCATTGGCGTGGCCCGCAGCCTGATCGTCCGCCACTTCCGCCCGGTCGCCAACCGATCCAGCACCTACGCCGATGACGCGATCGTGGTGGTGGCCGAGCGGACGCACCTGGGCGTGCTGGCCCTGCCGGCGGCCTATCTCGGCTCGCTCAGCCTGATCCTGCCGCCCAGCGCGCTGATCTGGGGCCAGGCCATCGCGATGATCGCCCTGCTCATCCAGGTGGCGATCTGGGGCAACGCCCTGATCACCGGCTGGGTGACGAGCTACCAGAAGCGCAACATCGATGCAGACGCCGGGCGCGTTGGCACCGCCCGCGTGCTGAGCTTCGTCGCCCAGCTCGTGCTCTACTCGGTGGTGGTGCTGCTGGCCCTCGACAACATCCCCGGCGTGGAGGTCACCACCCTGGTGGCGAGCCTGGGCATCGGTGGCATCGCCGTGGCCCTGGCGGTGCAGAACATCCTCTCCGACCTGTTCGCCTCGCTCTCGATCGCCCTCGATCAGCCCTTTATCATCGGCGACTTCATCACCCTCGACGACCTGGCCGGGACGGTGGAGAAGATCGGGCTGCGCTCCACCCGCCTGCGCAGCCTCTCCGGCGAGCAGCTTTCCATCTCGAACGCCGACCTGCTCAGCAGCCGCATCCACAACTATAAGCGCATGCAGGAGCGGCGGGTCGTCTTCAGCGTCGGCGTGCTCTACGAGACCTCGGCGGCCCAGCTGCGGGCCATCCCGGCCATGGTCCGCGCGATCATCGAGGCCCAGGGGCAGACCCGCTTCGACCGCGCGCACTTCAAGAGCTTCGATGACTTCGCCCTCACCTTCGAGGTGGTCTACTACGTGCTGACAGCAGACTACAACCGGTACATGGACACCCAGCAGGCGATCAACCTGGCGATCTTCGAGCAGTTCGGCGCGGCGGGCATCGGCTTCGCCTTCCCGACGCAGACGATCCACATGGCGCGGGCCGGCGGCCAGGCCGAGGGGCGCAGCAATGGGGCTGACCCACGCCGCGAGACGAATCGGCCGTAGGGCCGGTTGACGCGGGCCTATCGCTCTGGTATCGTGCTCCCTAACACGATGACGGAGATGAGTACCCGGCCCACGGATCCCAGAGAGCCGCCGACGCTGCGATGGCGGCAGCGGGTCTTCGAGGTCGGCCCGGCCTTCCGCGCCGAACCCTATGACACGCCGCGTCATATCAAGATGTTTGTCCGCTCCCGTCGCCACGGTGTCCGCCGTTCCGTCCCCCGAACGCCTCCCCCGCCGCGAGCTCGCCCGCCTCCTTCGTGATGACCGGCACATTCCGTATGGTCACGTTGAGCATCAGCTCCCCGTCCTCCCGCCACCAGAGCTGCCCCCCAATCCCCAGCACCTCGATGGCCTTGCGCTTGTCGGAAAACTCCAGGTTGCCGGTCTCGGCCAGCAGCTCCCCCAGTGTCGTGGCGGTGCTCACAATCTGCTCCACGTCGCGGTCGCGCAGCACTCTGGCGGCAAGTGCAGCCTCCGCGTCCCTCCGCACGTCATCTGCGGCACCCAGGCGGGCCTCCTGGGCCTTCCGCCGCTCCTTGTAGCCGTCCCGGTCGAGCAGCCCCTCCCGGTAGTCGTCGTAGAGCCGGTCGATTTCCGCCTTGATGCGTGCCGCGATGCGCTCGTAGCTCGCGAGCAGGCCTGCGGCGTCCTGGTGCTCGTACTGCTCGCGCGACTGCACCGCCCGCAGCTGCTCTAGGGTGAACTCGGGGTTGGCCAGGAAGTGCTCCAGGTCCGCCCAGACGGCGGCGTCCACCGCCGAGGCCCGGAGCGTCGGCACCGCGCACTCCCGCCGCTGATGCCCCTTGGCGTCGCAGCGGTAGTAGCTGTGCGGGCGCCCCTTGCCCCCATGGTCGTGGGTGACGCAGCGGGTCGCCCCGCCACAGGCGCAGCGGAGCCGCCCGCCCGACAGCAGGTACTGGTTGCCCTCCTTGATGGCGAACGTCCACTTGTCGCTGTTGTGGTCGATGCGCGACTGGATGTAGTCCCAGGTGCCCCGCTCGATGAGCGCCAGGTGCGGCAGCTCCAGCTTGATCCGCTCCTCCTTGGGCTTGAGCTTGCCGCCGGACGCGCGGCGGTTCTGCCAGAACACCCCCACCAGCCGCTCGTCGCGCAGGATGCGCCGCACACTCTCCGGGGACCAGGCCCGCCCCGTCAGCAGCCGCCCAGCCTTCATCGACGGCGTCGGGTGCCCCGCGACGGTCAGGTGCCGGGCGATGTCGCGCACACCCATCCCATCCAGATACAGCCGCAGGAGCTCCTGCACCACTGCCACTCCGTCAGGGTCGAGCGTGAGGGTCGTTTGCCGCTTAGTGCCGGTCTTCTCCAGCCAGTAGAGCGTCGTCCCCGTGCCCAGCCAGACCCCGCTGGCCATCTTCTCGTTTCGCCCGTCGCGGGTGCGCTGGAGGATGTTCTGGCGCTCCGCCTGGCTCACCAGGGCCTCGATGCCGACCAGGAAGAGGTCGCTCTGGAGCTCGGGGTCCACCGCTCGCCCCAGCGACGGCAGGTGCAGCACCGCCCCCAGCGGGGCGAGTTGGTCGTCGAGCGCGAGGTGGACCAGCCCTGTCTTACGGGCTACTCGGTCGAGCCGGTAGACGACAACCCCCTCCGCCTTCCCGTCCGCCAGCAGCTGGAGGACGGTGAGCCACCCAGGGCGCTCCAGGGTCATCCCGGTCATCGTGTCCTCGTAGGTGGCGACGACCGTATGCCCGTGGGCCTCCGCGTAGGCGGAACAGACCCGGTGCTGCGCCCCGTGGCTGTAGCTCTCGTCCCCCTTCTCGTTTGAGACCCGGCTGTAGCTGATCAGTTCCACTGTCGTCCCCTTTACTGCATAAGACAAGGTTTCAGAAGGGCCGAATCAGGGGCACCAGGCGGGCCACCGCGTCCACCACCACCATGGCCGCCAGCTCGCCCCCGGTGAGCACATAGTCGCCGATGCTCAGCTCGCGGGTGATCAGCGCCTCGCGCACGCGCTCGTCGAGCCCCTCGTAGTGCCCGCAGACCAGCAGCAGCCTCGGCTCGGCGGCCAGATCGGCGGCGATGGCCTGGGAGAAGGGCTCGCCGTCGGGGGAGAGCAGGATGACGGGGGGCTGGGGGTTGGGGGTTGGGGGTTGGGAGGCAGGAGACAGGAGGCAGGAGGCAGGTTCTTCTCCTGCCTCCTGCCTCCTGTCTCCCGCCTCCTGCTGCAAAACGGCCCGGATACACGCCCCGAGCGGCTCGGCCTTCATCACCATGCCGGCGCCGCCGCCGTAGGGCGAGTCGTCGGCGGTGCGGTGGCGGTCGGTGGCCCAGTCGCGGATGTTGTGCAGGCCAACCTGAATATGGCCGGCCTGCTGTGCCCGCTTGAGGATGCTCTCGCCGAGCGGCCCGGCGAACATGCCGGGGAAGAGGGTGAGGATGTCGAAATGCATAATGTTGAATGTTGAATATTGAATGTTGAATGCCGGACATTCAGCATTCAGCATTCAACATTCAACATTCAGATAAGTGATGGGCGAAGAAGGCGTTCACCCGCGCGCAGTAGCCGGGGCGGTCGGCGAAGTAGGCCCCGCAGTGCTCGACGCCATCGACCAGGTACAGCTCCTTGGGCGCGCCTGCGGCGGCGAAGAGGCGGCGGGCCTGCTCGACGGGCACCGTGGTGTCGCCGCCGCCGTGGGCGATCAGGATGGGCCGCGGCGAGATCGCGCCGACGGCGTCGATCGGGCGGGCGCGGGTGAAGCGGTAGCCGTGGCGGCGGGCCAGCACCTCGTCGGCGGCGCGCACCAGCGGCGCGGGCGGGATGCCCAGGGTGCGCCGCACCCCGTGGGCCACCACGTCGGCGACGGCGGTGAAGGAGCTGTCGGCCACCAGGGCGGCGATGGCGGGCTCGCGGGCCGCCGCCATGATCGCCACGGCCGCGCCCATCGAGAAGCCGACCACGCCGATCTTCGCGCCGTCCACCCGCGCGCGGGCGTAGGCCACCGCCGCCAGCAGGTCGTCCACCTCGCGGCTCACCAGCGAGTGCGGCCAGGGCTCTGAGTCGCCGCGGCCGCGGTAGTCGAAGAGCAGCACGTTGAAGCCGGCCCGCCAGGCGCTCGTGCCGATGCCGAGCAGGTCGTCCTTGCTGCCGCTGTGGCCGTGGGAGCCGACCACCACCCCGCGCGACTCGGGGCGCGGCAGCCACCAGCCGGTCAGGGCCAGGCCGTCGGCGCTGCGCAGGGTGATCTCCTCGAAGGGCACGCCGAGCTCCCATGGCGTGAAGATGTAGCGGTCGCTGTAGTGGCGCGGGTGCTGCGGGCTGACGCGGGTGGTGACGTACCAGGCCGCGCCGATGACGCCGCCGGCGGCGGCGAGGGTGGCGCTGCCCAGCAGCGGGAGGAGGCTCGCTCGTCTCAACATTGGCTCCCCAAGATCACTGAGACACTGAGACACTGAGACACTGAAGTATTGAGGGGCTACTGTCTCGCTCACCGCGCGCAATTGTACACCAGATGCGCGCGGCACCCGCTCGTGATCGATCTCTGTGCCTCAGCGCCTCAGTGCTGTGAGAAGGGGAAGAAGGGCGGCTCGTTATCGGCGAGCCGGAGATCGATCTCGTAGAGGCCGGAGGTGTACTTGCCGCTGTAGGGCAGCCCGAGGTGGTGGACGAGCCCGATCATGCCAGTGTTGTCGGCGTGGGTGAGCAGGATCATATGGTGGATGCCGCGGGCGAGCCCGACCTGCACGAGCAGGTCGAAGATCTGGGCGCCCAGCCCGGCGCTCTGGAAGTCGTCGCGCACGACGATCGAGGCCTCGGCGCACTCGTCCCCATCGCCCATGCGGCCGTAGCGGGCCACGGCCACGCCCTCCTCGCGCCCGCCCTCCACGACTGTCGCCAGCAGGGCCACCTCGCGCTCGGGGTGAACCTTGGCGAGACGGGCGGACTCGCGGCGCACCAGGTCGGCGTCGATATTATCGAGCGGCATGAAGAAGCGCCGCCAGCGCGTCTCCGACGAGAGCTTGTAGAACATGCGCTCAAGCAGCGCGGCGTCGTCGAGGCGCATATGGCGCACATGCACGCTTCGGCCGCCGCGAACCTGTAGCGTCGTCGACGCGTGAAGATCTGGCTGTCTGATGCTGTGTCCGTCGTCCATATCGCCCTCCGCCGGTCCTGCGTCGATACCGACGCATGGATCAGTGTACCACAGAGGGGTTACAGCACGTCCCCGGCGGGGCTAGCGGATCACCAGCTTCAGCTCGACGCGGCCGACGCGGATCACATCGCCGTCATTCACCTCGGTGGCGGCGCGCACCTCGAAGCCGTTGAGGTAGGTGCCGTTGGTGCTGTTCAGGTCTTCGAGCGACCAGACGCCGTTGCGCCGCTCCAGCCGGGCGTGCTCCGACGAGAGGAAGGTGTCGTTCAATGCGACATCCGTCTCCGTGCTGCGTCCGATCACCATCGCCGGACTGAGCGGGAAGACCTTGCCGACCGGGATGCCAGTCTGCCCAGAGCTGGCCACCACCAGCTGGCCGTAGGGGTTCGCCTGCGCCGCGGGCGCGCCCGGCCCGGCGAGCAGGTCGCGGGAGACCACCCGCACCACCTGCCAGAGGAAGAAGTAGAGCATGAAGACCACGGCCACGCGCAGCAGCAGGATGATCACGCCGGCCGAGAGGTTTGCGATGTCGAACATATGATTATACGCCGTAGGGGCGCAACAGCAGCCCGCCGCTCTGCGGCGGGCTGCTGCTGCGCCCCTACTCTTTAAATGTCAATTCTAATCCGCCAAGGGAGACGACATCCCCGTCGCGCAGGGCCGTCTCGCTCACCCGCGCGCCGTTGATGAAGGTGCCGTTCGTGCTGTTGAGGTCGGTGAGCCAGAAGCGGCGGGCCTTATAGCGCAGCTGGGCGTGATGCCGCGAGACGCGGGTGTCCTCAAGGATAATATCGTTGCCGAGGCCGCGGCCGAGGGTGGCCGTGGTGCTCTCGACGGGGATGGGCTGCGGGCCGGCCGTCGTCTGGAGGAGCAGCAGGGCGTGCCCCCGGCGCACCGGGGCGGCCTGCACCGCCGTGGACGACAGCACCTGAGTCGTCTCGGCCAGCGGCGCGTTAGCCAGCTCGGCCACCACCTGGATGCCGCGCCTCGGCACCGCCGGGTCCTCGGCGAGGACAACCTTGGGGTGCTCCAGCATCGTGAAGCCGCGCTCGGCGGCCAGGTCGCTCAGGTAGGTGGACATCTCCTGCTCGAGCTGGGCGCGCACCGGCTGGAATGCGCTGAAGTCCTGCGGGTTCAGGTAGGCCCGGTAGAAGCTGGGCACGATCACCCGCTTGACGCTGATCGACTGCTGGCTCTCCATGGCCCGCTCCAGGCGGCGCGCGATCTCGACCGGCTGCACGGGGCTGCGGAACAGCCGGGCCACCGACCCCTCGACCATCTGTTCCATCAGCTGCTCAAAGCGGCTCAGGGCAGACATAGACACCTTTGAAGGATGAAGGGTGAAGGGTGAAGGATGAAGAGTGCTGTTCATCCTTCATCCTTCATCCTTCATCCTTTCGCTTTCACGGCCTCGCCAAGATACACGGGCTCCAGGGCGACAACATCATCCTGATCGCCGCTCTGGAGGCGCTGCCAGGCCAGCTCGGCGAGGAAGCCGGGGCGGCGCAGGGTGGCGGCGGGCGAGGGGAAGAGCGCCCGCTCGCCGAGCAGATCCTGGAGCCGGCCGCGCACCTGGTCGTCCAGGTCGCCGCAGAAGAGCGCGCGGCCGCCCACCTCGGCGGCTAGATCCTCAAGGGAGACATTATGGTCGGGGCCGCGGCGCTCGACCCATGCGTCGAACGCGAACTCGGCGCAGGCGAAGCGGTCGCGCCCGAGGCGGATCAGCGGGTAGATCGGCAGGCCGCGGCGCTGCTGCTGGTAGGCCAGGGCCTCCAGGCTGCTCACGCCGAGCAGGGGCAGTCCGCCGGCGAGGGACAGGCCCTTGGCGACGCTGAGCCCGACCCGCAGGCCGCTCCAGCTCCCCGGCCCGAGGGCGACGGCCACAGACCGCAGGTCGCTGCGGCCGGCGCCGACGTGGCGCAGCAGCATATCGAGCTGGGGCAGCAGCTGGGCGGTGTGGTTGCGGCCCGAGGCCCAGGCGCACTCGGCCAGCAGCTCGCCCCCCTTGCAGAGGGCCAGCCCGGTGATGGTTGTGGCGGTGTCGATGGCGAGGAGCATAGTTAGGGTACAGGGTACAGGGTACAGGGTACAGGGTCAGGGTCAGGGTCAGGGTCAGGGTCAGGGTCAGGGTGGGCGGCCTATACCCTGTACCCTGTACCCTGTACCCTATCCGAAGGTCGTCCCCTTAAAGCGCTCAAGCAGCTCCACATAGCGCGGGCCGTGGGGGGCGAGACGCAGCCGGCGCTTCGTCTCGCTGAGGTGCTGCATGTGGATGGCCAGGTGCTCGGCGGGCAGCATGGCGGCGGCGCGCTCGGGCCACTCGATCAGGCAGACCCCGTCGCCGGCCCAGAGCTCATCGAGGCCGATCGTCGTCAGCTCGCCCTCCTCGGCGATCCGGTACAGATCGACATGGTAGATCGGCATATGCCTGCGGGCGGCGCCGGAGCGGTACTCGTTCACCAGCACGAAGCTCGGGCTCGTCACCAGGTCGTCCGAGTCGAGGCCGCGGGCCACACCCTTGGTCAGGTGCGTCTTGCCAACCCCGAAGTTGCCGACGAGCAGGATCAGATCGCCCGCGGCGAACTGCTCGCCGAGGCGCTGGCCGATCCGCTCCGTCTGCGCGGGGCTATGGCTGATAAAGTCTAGGTCGTGGGCCGCCTGAGTGGCGGGCAGCTTGCGCTCGCTCATAGGCGCTATTGTAGCACGTCACCGCCGGTGGGGTGAGGGGGTCTGCGTCGCCAGGGCAGCTGCGGCAGCAGGCCGGCGAGCATGCCGGTGGCGACGATTGACTGGGTCAGGGCGGCGATCGTATCTGGGGTGCGGACGACCAGGGGGAAGGCCAGGGGGATGATCCAGCTCAGGGCGAGCGGGTACCAGGGCCAGTCGCGGCGCCAGCGGATGACCACAAAGGCCACGGCCGAGGTCATGTAGACGACCGAGAGCGGGTAGAAGAGCATAGTGAGCAGGATCAGCAGGCCGAAGTGATCGCCGCGACCGTGACGCCACCAGAGCAGAACGGCCATCAGTCCGATCAGCGGGCCGAGCGGCGGGAAGAGCAGCAGCCGGTCAGGCAGCAGGTCATCGTACACAACCAGCCCGGCCACCCACTGGGGGACAATCTGCGGCCCGGCGATGATCACGGCTACGAGCCAGAGCGCCGCGCTGATGCCGAAGAAGGTCAGCGGCAGCTGGTAGCGGCGCTCACGGAAGCTGCGCAGGAGCAACCATGCCGCGGCTAGGATGGCCACCTGGGGTTTGAGCACGGCCAGCGCCAGCAACAGGCCGGCGCGGCGCTCGCGGCCCTCGTTGTAGTACAGCTCGGCGAAGACGAGGGCCGCCAGGACGATCAGCGTCGTCTGGCCGAGCACGAGGCCCTGAGCGAGCGGTAGCCAGAGCAACATCCAGGGCAGCCCGCTGCGGCCACTTGTGCGACGAGCCCAGCGCTCAAAGATTGCAGATTGCAGATTGCAGATTGCAGATTGCAGATTGCAGATTGCAGATTGCAGATAGTATACCCTACAGCGCACATCCGTGCGTGCCCTCTGCGCCATAGGGGAGGTGCCGTATAATAAGCGCTACGCAGGCGGCCCCACCCTCGGGGCGACGCCGGACTCTCAGCAAAGGAAAGCCCGATGAGCCAGCAAACTCTGCGCGAGCGGCTCGAACAGATGCAGGTCGAGCTCGCCCGTGCCGCCGCCACTGAACCCACGAATCCGACCCTGCAGAGCCTTCATCAGCAGACACTGGCCGCCCTCGCGGAGATAGACGCGCCCGGCGAGACGGTGATCGACGATGACTTCCAGCGCGGGCTCCCCGACGTGCTGAAGGACTTTGAGGCCTCGCACCCGAGCCTGACCCTGGCGATGATGCGGGTGGTGGATGTGCTCAACGGGATCGGCCTATAGTCTGTGGCCTACGGCCACAGACCCTTCTCTTGTGTTGCTGAACGATGTCAGCTTCGCTGACATCGTCCAGCAACACAAGAGCGGTTTTTGTGCCCGGCAGGAACATTAATCGGCCACGGCGAGGCCGAGGGCCTCGCGGGCGGCGGCGACGACGAAGAGCGACCCGGTGACGCAGATCAGGTCGCCGGGGCCGGCGATGGCGCGGGCCTGGTCGAGCGCGTCGGCCATCTCGGGCGTGAGCGCGAGCGGGCCGCGCAGGTGCGGCGCGGTGATCGCCGCCACCCGGTCGAGGTCCATGGCGCGGGGGTGGGTCGAGCGGGTGATCACCACGGCGGCGGCCATGGGCACGATCTCCGCGACGATCGCCTCGATGTCCTTGTCGCGCGAGGTGCCGAGCACCAGGATGAGCCGCGCGAAGCGCAGCTCATCGCGGATGGCGGCGGCCAGCTTCCGCGCCGAGTCGCCGTTGTGGGCGCCGTCGATCAGGATGGGCGGCGCGCCATCAACCAGCTCGAAGCGCCCGGGCCACTCGGCCGTCGCCAGCCCCTCGGCGATCGCCCGCGCGTCGACGGGCAGCCCGCGCCCGGCGAGCAGCATGGTCGCGCCCACCGCCAGGCGCGCGTTCTCGCGCTGGAAGCCGCCGCGCAGCCGGCCCGGCGCAGGCTCCAGCGGGTAGGGCGCGGCTCCGGACGGCCCGAGCAGCCCGCCCCCCGCGGCCACATACAGCTCCGCCCCCACCAGCGCGGCCTCGGCCTCCAGCGCCGCGACGGCCTCGGGCGGCTGCGGCGCCGTCACCGCCGGCACGCCCGGCTTCATGATCCCGGCCTTGTTCCACGCGATCTCAGACAGCGTCCGCCCGAGGATGCCCATGTGGTCGTAGCTGATCGAGCTGATCACCGAGACCAGCGGCGTGATCACATTGGTGGCGTCGTAGCGCCCGCCCAGGCCGACCTCAAGCACAGCGATCTGCACATCGCGCTCGGCGAAGTGGCGCAGGGCCAGGGCGAAGCCCACATCAAAGGTGCTCGGCCGGCCGTAGGGCTCCGGGTCGAAGCCGTCGATCAGCGGCTGGAGCCGCCCGGCCAGATCGACCAGATCCTCCTGGCTGATCAGCTCGCGGTCGATCTGGATGCGCTCGCGGTAGGAGCTGAGGTGCGGCGAGGCCCACAGGCCCACGCGCAGCCCCGAGGCGCGCAGCATCGCCTCGATCATCACGCAGGTGCTGCCCTTGCCCTTGGTGCCCGCCACCACGACGGAGGGCATGCCGAGGTGCGGGTCGCCCACGGCGCGCAGCAGGGCGCGCACCCGCTCCAGGTTGATGAGCGCCTCGGCCGGGCTGCTGGCCGCCTTCCGCGTCGGGTCGATGAAGCCGTAGATGTAGTCCAGGGCGTCCTGGTAGGTTCTCATTGCAGATTGCAGATTGCAGATTGTGGATCGCAGTCTGTAGATTGTCGGCAGCGCGCCGAGCGAGTAATGCGCGTATTGTCGCATAGGGCTGGGACATGTCAACTGGCAGGGCATGTGCAACGTCCTGCGCCCCCC
>NZ_JAIEWN010000006.1:184682-196319 GCF_019599295.1 Oscillochloris sp. ZM17-4
CCGCGACGCGGCTTCAGCCGCCAGCGACGTTGCACCTGCCCTGTGTCAACTAGCGCTTCAGGTTGACAGGACGGAACATTCGTACTACTCTAGATCCCGTCGAGATCAACCTGCAATCTGCAATCTGCAATCACGGGGGGCACCGATGGGACTAGACCTGACCGCCCTGAGCCGACAGGTGCGCCAGATGAGCGGGGCTGCGGCGCTGCGCGTGGCCGACACGGCAGAGCGCACGGCGCACGCCGTGTCCCGCTACCGCGAGTCCGCCGGTGAGGAGCGCCACTGGGCCAGAGCGGCCGACCTGAGCCGCGAGTCGGCCAGCTGGCTGCTGGCGCACCCGGTCGAGCCGCTCGGCACGGCGCGCGGCCTGCCGGAGCGCCCGGAGAGCTACGCCCTGGTGGCCAGCGACGGCTCGCAGATCGACCTCGACCGCCACGGCAGCGTGGCCTGCTACCTGATCAACATCGGCCGGGTCTTCCTGCGCTACGGCGAGGACCCGCTGGCCCGGCTCAGCTCCGAGCCCGCGCTCTACTACCGCGACGAGGACCTCTACCTGACGGACGGGGCGCGGCGGGTGGCGATCGAGGGCAACTACCTGAGCGCCCGCCGCGATGTGGACGAGGGCGTGGCCCTGGTCGGCCTGGCCGACGAGTTCCTGTCCGACGGCCTGCCCTGCATGGCCCTCCAGGACGGCACCCTGATCCGCTGGGCGCTCTCGGGCGCCGAGCGCTTCGTGCAGGAGCACTTTCTGGAGCGCTACCTGGCCTACCTCGACGCCATGCGCGAGCGAGGCGTCCCGGTGGCGTCGTACATCAGCCGGCCGCGCTCGCCCGAGGTGGTCGGCACCATCCGCCTGATGCTCTGCCCCGACGTGGACGTGGCCGCCGGCCGGGGCGCGAAGTGCGATGAGTGCAGCGACGTGGCCGACGGCCGCGAGCCGTCCTGCGCGGTCTGTCAGGGCCTGGTGGACACTGACGTGCTCGCCGGCCAGCTCACCGAGGGCCAGCGCGGCCCGCTCTTCATCTCGATGAGCCGGATCAACGTCGAGGACTACCGCGAGCACACCATCCACTTCTTCCACATGCGCGTCGGTCGCGAGCTGGCCCGGGTCGAGATCCCGCAGTGGGTGGCCCAAGACCCGGAGCAGGTTGACCTGATCCACGCCCTGGTGTACGATCAGGCCGCGCGGGGCGACGGCTACCCGGTGGCCCTGGCCCGCGCCCACGAGCAGGCGGTGGTGCGCAGCGCCGACCGGCGCACCTTCCAGAGCATCCTGGAGGGCAGCCTCTACCGCGCCGAGGCGGGCGCGAGCGCGTCGGCCAAGAAGGATAGCAAGTCGTTTATAAGAGGGTAATCAAGGGAGGGACACCCCTCCCTTGAACCCTCCCCACAGGGATCGCGATGCAGCGCATCGGCGAGGTGATCGAGTCCTCCACCACCCGCTTCACGGCGGGGGCCTACGAGCTGCTGGAGGCGCCGCCCTTCGGGTCGCTGGTGCGCGCCCAGACCCGCAGCGAGGGCATGGCCGTCTACGGGCTGGTCTACGAGATCCGCACCGGCAGCAAGGAGCCCGGCGGGCGCGCCGTGATGCGCGGGCGCACCTACAGCGGGCGCAACCTCTACGACGGCGAGATCTACCACGAGCACCCCGACCTGGCCGAGGTGCTGCAGACGGAGTTCTCGGCGATCACGGTCGGCTTCGTCGAGGGCGGGCGCTGCTACCAGTACCTGCCCCCGCACCCGCCGCCCGTCCACTACAGCGTCTACCCCAGCGACGATGCCGAGCTGGCCGGGTTCTGCGAGTCGAGCGACTTCTTCCGCAGCGTGCTGTTCGCCGCCCAGATCCCCAGCGACGAGCTGCTCTCCGCCGCCATCCGCGCCGCCGCCCGCGCCCGCCCCGATAGCCGCGACTACCTGGTGCGCGCCGGGCGCGAGCTGGCCAGCCTGCTCAAGGACGACTACGACCGCCTGACGGCGCTCCTGCGCAGGATCAGGCCGTAACAGAGTTCCCGTGACCGAGCGCCCGGCGACTGAAGTCGCGGGCTGATTCTTCGGCGAAGGCCGCCTGCGCGGCCTGTATGAGGCCGCGTAGGCGGCCTTCGCCCAGGATCCAGCCGGGGACTTCAGTCCCACGGAGCCGAGGCCGGACGACAATGACGTGGCCCTGGCGGCATACCCGCCCCACGCTCCGCCCTTGGCATCTGTGGTAAGATAGAGGGAGCTGATTTAAACGGGCGAAGCATTTGCCGCGCAGATGCTTCGCCCTCACGTGTAAGGCATATCCAGACCCATGAAACGCACTGACATCCGCAATATCGCCATCATCGCCCACGTCGACCACGGGAAGACAACCCTGGTGGACGCGATGCTCAAGCAGAGCCATATCTTCCGCGATAATCAGGCGACCGAAGTTCGCATGATGGACAGCAACGCGCTCGAGCGCGAGCGCGGCATCACCATCCTCTCCAAGACCACCGCCGTGATCTATAAGGGCGTCAAGATCAACATCATCGACACCCCCGGCCACGCCGACTTCGGCGGCGAGGTCGAGCGGGTGATGAATATGGTCGACGGCGTGCTGCTGCTGGTGGACGCGGTGGACGGCCCGATGCCGCAGACGAAGTTCGTGCTGCGCAAGGCGCTCCAGGCCGGCCACCGGGCCATCCTGGTGGTCAATAAGATCGACCGACCGCAGGCCCGGCCCAACCACGTGGTCAACGAGGCCTTCGACCTGTTCGTCGACCTGGGCGCCAGCGATGAGCAGTCGGAGTTCGCCACGATCTACGCCAACGGCCTGCTCGGCCACTCCGGCCGCTCGCCCCTGAAGATGCACGGCTCGCTGGAGCCGCTGTTCGAGGCCATCCTCGACCGCATCCCCGCCCCCGACGTCGACGCGGACGGCCCCGCGCAGTTCCTGGTCACCACCAGCCTCTACGACGACTACAAGGGCAAGATCGTCACCGGCCGGCTCTACCGGGGCACGATCAGCAAGGGCCAGCCCCTGGTGCGGATCGGCCGCGACGGCGCGATCACCCCGGCCAAGATCACCCAGCTCTTCACCTACAACGGCCTCCACCGCGAGGAGACCGAGAAGGCCCTCGCCGGCGATATCATCGCCCTCGCCGGGATCGCCGACGCCAACATCGGCGAGACGATCACCGACGCCGAGCGGCCCGAGGCCCTGCCGACGATCAAAGTCGAGGAGCCGACGGTGCGCATGACCTTCGGCGTCAACACCAGCCCGCTCGCCGGCCGCGAGGGCACCTACGTCACCTCGCGCAAGCTGCGCGAGCGGCTCTACACCGAGGTCGAGCGCGATGTGGCCCTGCGCGTGCAGGACACCGACAGCGCCGATGTCTTCCTGGTGGCCGGGCGCGGCGAGCTGCACCTGGGCATCCTGATCGAGAATATGCGCCGCGAGGGCTACGAGTTCCAGGTCTCCAAGCCCGAGGTGATCTTCCACGAGGATGAGCACGGCAAGAAGCTGGAGCCGATGGAGCTGGTCGAGATCGAGGTCGGCGGCGACTTCCAGGGCGTGGTGGTCGAGCTGCTCGGCCGGCGCAGCGGCCAGATGCGCGACATGCAGGTGCGCGACGACGGCACCGTCCACTATGTCTACATCGTGCCGACCCGCGGCCTGCTCGGCTTCCGCCAGCAGTTCCTCACCTCCACCCGCGGCCAGGGCATCCTCAACAGCCTCTTCTACGCCTACGAGCCGCTCGCCGGCGAGATGGACACCCGCGAGACCGGGTCGCTGATCGCCTCGGAGGCCGGCGTCGCCACGACCTACGGCATGCACCAGGTGCAGGACCGCGGCACCTACTTCATCAGCCCCGGCCAGGAGATCTACGAGGGCATGGTGGTCGGCCAGCATATCCGCGACGTCGACCTGGAGATCAACGTCTGCAAGGATAAGCACCTGACCAACATGCGCAACAATAAGGGCGCCGAGTCGATCCGCCTCGACACGCCGCGCACGCTCTCGCTCGACGATGCCGTCGAGTATATTAGCGACGACGAGCTGGTTGAGGTGACGCCCAAGGGCTGGCGCATCCGCAAGAAGCTGCTGAACGCCGAGGACCGCCGCCGCGAGAAGAAGAAGCGCGACATGGCCCTGGCGTAAAAGATTCTCACCCTGAGGTATGGCGGCTCTCGCCGCCATACCTCAGGGTAAAAGGCTCTCTCGGCCCCGCCGAGAATACCCCGGCGCGCGTGCGCGCCGGGGTATTCTCATCCGCCTCTCATCCCCCCCTAAGACTTTTTTTATACCTCCGGCGCATACTGTGATCTGCTACCTCGGAGGACTCCCTCCTCTGCGCCACATACGCTCCGTGGCCCGACCCTTGCTACATGACAACCGAATGTCTTTTCTACCGGCACCGCCACACGGCGGCCGCAAGAAGGGAATAGTATGACGACCCCAGCATTTGCCGGCGCAACGCCGGCGGATTCTATCATTCTCTACCTAAACGAGATCGGCGACGAGCCGCTGCTCACCTTTGATCAGGAGCAGGAGCTGGCCGGTGCGATGGGGGCCGGGCGCGATGCGGCGCGCCGGCTGGCCGATGAGCACCCGCTCACCCCGGGCGAGTGCTGGCGGCTGGAGCAGCTGGTGGGCGCCGGGGGCGCCGCCCGCGCCCAGCTGATCAACTCGAACCTGCGCCTCGTGGTGAGCATCGCCCGCCGCTACCAGGGCCACGGCCTGAGCCTGCTCGACCTCATCCAGGAGGGCAGCCTCGGCCTGATGCGCGCCGTTGACAAGTTCGACCCGAGCCGCGGCCTGAAGTTCAGCACCTACGCCACCTACTGGATCCGCCAGAGCGTCGGCCGCTCGATCGCCGACCACGGGCGCACCGTGCGCCTGCCCGTCCACCTCGGCGAGCGGCTCTCGCGCCTGGCCCGCGCCCGCCAGAGCCTCATCCAGCGCCTTGACCGCGACCCGACGCCCGAGGAGGTGGCCAGCGAGCTCGGCATCACCGCCGAACAGGTGACGCGCGCCGAGCAGGCCGCCCTCACCCCGGCCTCGCTCGACGAGGCCCACACCGACGACGGCAGCGGCGCCCTCGCCGAGGTGATCGCCGACCCGCTGGAGCCGACGCCCCTGGAGCAGGTGGCCCACGGGCTCCTGCGCGACGACCTCAGCGAGGCGATGTCGCACCTGACCACGCGCGAGCGCCACATCCTGAACCTGCGCTATGGCCTGGAGGGTGAGCACGCCCTGACCCTGGAGCAGATCGGGCAGCGGCTCAGCCTCACCCGCGAGCGGGTCCGCCAGCTTGAGAGCGAGGCGCTCAAGAAGCTGCGCGACCCGCACCTCGGCAGGCGGCTCCACGGCTACTTCGACGAGGGGTAAAGCGACACGCTGATGGCGAGCCTACGGCTCGCCATCAGCGTGTCTGGGGCAGGGCGGCGATCGCCGCCTCGGCGCGCTCGCGCCAGCGTGAGGCCGGGGCCATGTCGGCGGCGCGGATCAGCTCGCTGCGGGCGCGGTCGCTCTGCCCGAGCGCGGCCAGGGCGACGCCCAGGTAGTAGACGCTCTCGGCGTCGCCGCCGCCGTCGTCGGCGCGCTGGGCCGAGGCGGCCGCCTCAGCGGGCTGCCCGCAGTAGTACTGGTGGGCGGCCAGGGCCGTTAGCGCTGCGCTGTCGGTGGGCAGCGCCGCGGCGGCCGCCTCGGCCAGGGGCAGCCCGCCCGCGCAGATGTCGTAGGCGGTAGACAGATGGAAGCGCGCGCCGAGCAGGGCGTAGCTCCCGCGCTGCTGGGGCGAAGCCTGGGCCACGGCCAGCCCGTACTCCAGGCTCGCCTGGGGGTACTCGCGGCGGGCGGCGTGCCAGCTGGCCCAGGCCAGATGGATGTCGGGGTCGCTGGGGCGCAGGCGGGCAACCGCATCGATCTGGTCGCGCGCCGTGTCGCTCGCGTCGGTGGAGAGCGAGGCCAGGGCCAGCAGCATCCGCGCCTGCGGGTCGTCAGGCCGGTCGTGTACGATCTGCTCAAGCTGGGCGCGCCCGCCGGCGCGGTCGCCGGCCAGCCAGCGGGCGTAGGCGGCGAAGACGGCGGCAGCCCGGCCGTCGGCCCCCCCCGGCCCAACCTGCGCGAGCTGGGCCTCGGCCAGGTCGTAGCGCCCCATGCCGAGGTAGAGCTGGCCGAGGCGCAGCGGGCGGCTCTGCGGGTCGGCCACCAGGGCGGCGGACAGGTCGCCCTGCCACGCCGTGTCGGCGGGGAGCAGCGGGGCCAGGAGCGGGTCGGGGCTGGCGCCCGATGCGGGCGCGGCATCGCCGATGGCGCGGAGCGCGGCGGCGGGGTCGCGGGCGGCGATGAGGAGGGCCATGCGGTAGGCGGCCAGGCCAGCCCAGCCCGCCGGCAGGGGCGCGGCGAGGGCGGCGGCGTAGGCCGCCTCGGCGGCGGCGTAGTCGCCCTGGCGCAGCGCCAGCTCGGCCCGCAGCAGGCGGGCGGGGCCGCGGTAGGCGCAGGCCTCGGGGCTGCGGCAGTCATCGGCGAGCGCCCAGGTCTGCGCGGCCAGCTCCGGGCTGCCGCCGTCGGCGAGCGCATGCCCGAGGTAGATCAGGGCGAGCTGGTAGTCGGCGGGGCGCAGGCCGGCCTGCATGGCGCCGCGCAGGGCGCGCTCGGCGGGGCCGCGCTCGCCGCGGATGGCCCGGAGCATGCCCAGGCGCAGGCCGGCCTCGGGCAGCGCGCGCGCGTCGATCGCCTGGTAGGCCGGCAGGGCATCGTAGTAGCGGCCGGCGAGAAAGAGCCGGTCGGCGGCGCGCAGCGCGTCGCGCGGGCCGGGGCGCAGGGCGAGCGCCCCGCCTGCGGCGACCAGCGCCAGCAGCAGCGCCCAGGAGAAGGGGCGCAGCAGGCGCGCCGCCACGGCTGCGCTCATTGGTATAGAACCTGTGGCGCGCCTGCTGCGCCCCAACGGCGATCCATCGGCGATCCTTAGCGCTCCCCGCGCGGCCAGAAGGCCCAGAGCGCGGCGGCGATGGCGCCCCACCAGGCCCGGCTGGCCTCCCGCTCCATGCCGCGGGTGCGCAGCTGCACCCCGCCGAGGAACAGGCTCGCCGCGAACATGCCGCCGGCCAGGCGGTCGTTCGAGCGCTCAACCCGGCGCATCCCGCGCTCGAGCCGGCTGGTGTCCGAGCGGGTCTGCATATCGCCGCGGTTGGCCGCGCCATAGTACTCGTCCATCTGGCGCGGCAGCTTCAGCAGGATCTGGCCCAGCTCAACCAGCTCCTTCTGCACCCGCTCCGCCCAGTTGCCCTCCTGCTGCTCGCGATCCATCATCATGCGGGCGAAGGGGCGCAGCTCATCGAAGAGGTTGATATCGGGGCAGATCTCGGTGGCCAGCCCGCCGACCATGCTCAGGGCGCGGCCCAGGTAGAGCAGATCCTGCGGGATCTGGAAGGGCAGGTCGTAGATAATATCGCGCGTCTCGTCGAAGATCAGATCCACATCCAGGTTCGTCATCTCGCGCATCGTGCGGTTGTAGGAGAGCCGCAGCAGCGACTGGATGCCCCGCACGATCAGGCGGCGGTCGGCGCCGGCCAGGATCATGTTCATCTTGTCGAGCGAGTCGACGATCCGCTCCGGGTCGTTGGTGGCCAGGCCGATCACCCCGCTGCGCATCACCTCCATCGTATGCGGCGTCAGGTGGCCCACCATGCCGAAGTCCACAAAGATCAGCGTGAAGGGTGCCCCCTTGGCGGGCGGATCGTCCTGCGACGAGCCAGTCAATGTCTGGGCGATCCACGCGCCGCTCGCCAGATCATCCTTCGCAACCTGCCCGTTCTGGTACACCGCCAAGGGATGCTCCGGCTCGACCCGCACAAACAGGTTGCCCGGGTGCGGGTCGGCGTGGAACAGGCCATCCACATAGAACTGCTTCAGGTAGGTGTTGCTCAGGCGCGCGGCCAGCTCCAGCCGGCTCACCCCGAGAGAGTCGAGGGTGCGCAGGTCGTTGACCTTCACCCCGCTGATGCGCTCCATCACCAGGACGCGCCGGGTGCTCAGCTCGTGGATGATCTCGGGGGTGTAGACGCCGGGGATCCCGGCGAAGTTGGCGCGGAAGCTATCGGCGTTCTTCGCCTCGCTGACGTAGTCTAGCTCCTGGACGAGCACGCGGCCGAACTCGGCCAGCAGGGCCTCCATATCGGCGCGGCGGCGGATGGGCGGGTAGTTCTTGATCAGGCGCACCACCCACGTCACCGCGCTCAGGTCAACCTCGATGATCTTTTCGATGTAGGGGCGCTGCACCTTCACGGCGACCAGGCGACCGCTCTTGAGGGTGGCGAAGTGGACCTGGCCGAGCGAGGCGGCGGCCACCGCCTCAGGCTCGAAGGTCTCGAAGATCTGCGAGGGCAGCGCGCCCAGCTCCTCCAGGATCACCTCCAGCACATGGCCGGGCGGCGCGGGCGGCACCTCATCCTGGAGGCCAGCCAGCTCGCGGCGCACCTCCTGGGGCACGATGTCGGCGCGCGACGAGAGAAACTGGCCGAGCTTGATCTGCATGCCGCCCAGCTCAATGGCCATAGTGCGGAATCGGCGGGCTATCGTCGCCCATCGCCGCATCTGGGTGCGCCGCACATACCAGCGCATCAGGGCGAAGCGCTGGAGAAAGATATCCCAGATGTAGATGTGGGCGACCACCCCGAGAAAGAACAGCAACACGCGGAGAAAGCGCTCGCGCGGGCGAAACTGCGGCGGAGCGCTCGGGGGCGGGGTGGCGGTATGATCGATCGGGGTGGGCTGCGAGATCTGTATCTTTAGGGTGTCGGACATAATTCCGCCATAATATCGTTTTCTTCCCTGTGAATTATACCAAAGATCCCATGCCCGCGCCGGATGCCTCTGCTCCCACAACTCTCGATGGATGAGAAACTAAACCTCTAGACCGATAGCGCAGCGCACGTGTCGCGCTACCATGATTGTGTGAATTGTCGCATATTCCCCGCGGCCCCATCTCGGCCGCACCTCATAGAGAGGCTGTGTTTGGCCGCAGCATGCTGCAGCCTCCTAGCATCACACCATGGCTATCGATAGTGTTCGCCTTCTTACCGACAGCGCCGTTCAGATCTGGCGGGGGCTGAGCTGCTACAGTAGCATCGAGTCCCTCACCGCCAGCGACTGCTTTGAGGATTGGCTCGGCAACACAACGCCTCGCATCTCCCTCGACCGCGCCGAGGAGCAGTCGCTCCGCCGCGAGTATCGCCGGCTGACCACCCTGATCGACGAGATCGAGACCCTCGTCCGCTCCCGCACCCGCGCCCTCGACCTTGTCCGCAGCCGCATCGCCGAGGACGCCCTCGCCTCGTAACCGCGCAGCGCCAACACGCCCGCCGAAAAATTTGACAGAAATCTCAACCTGGCATATACTCTGCGAACTCAGTTGTCTCCAGAAAGTTCATAGTGCCAGGCGCGGGGGAGGCGAGGGCGAAGAGCCCTGGCGGCAGCGCGCGGTTTCAGGGCATACAAACCCTGGGCAGCGCCACGCCACGCCGCCTCACGATCTCATCGAGCTAGGGCGCATCCCGGCGAATACGGCGGCGCGAGGATGACGTGATCCCCGCAGCCCCGGCGGCGGATCTATGGCCGTGGCCGGCGCGACACAGCGCAGGTACGCTAAATCGGCCTATGACAAGGTTTCAGGTTGCTTTACAGTTTGATGCCGTGAATGGCGTTCTACTGCATCAAATCTGCAATCTGCAATCTACAATCTGAAATCTTGTCTATGCGCGCAATGTTTCACGCCCTGCTGGCCCAGCTGCCGGTGCCGAGCAGCCCGGCCCTGAACACGCCGCTGGCCGCCGGCTACCTGAAGGCCTACGCCGAGGCGCACGGCCTGGGCGCGCGGGCCGACATCCAGATCCTGCCCCGCGCGATCGCCGACCACGCCGGCGACGCGGCCCTGGCGGCGGCGATCATCGAGCGCGCGCCCGACCTGCTCGGCCTCTCGCTCTACACCTGGAACAGCGAGCGCTCGCTGGAGCTGGCCCGCCGCGTCAGGGCGCAGCTGCCCGGCATGATCGTCGTCGTCGGCGGCCCCGAGGTGCAGGCCGATAACGCCTGGGTGCTGGGGCACCCCGCCGTGGACGTGGCGGTGATCGGCGAGGGCGAGCAGACCTTCGCCGAGCTGCTATTGCAGATTGCAGATTGCAGATTGCAGATTGGGCCCAATCTGCAATCTGCAATCTGCAATCTGCAATCGATCCCCGGCCTGGCCCTGCGCGGCCCCGGCGGCGAGCCGATCTTCACCGGCGAGCGCGTGGCCCTGGGCGACCTCGCGGCCATCCCCTCGCCCTACCTGGCCGGCCACCTGGAGCTGCCGCCCGACGGCATGCAGATGGTCGAGGTCTCGCGCTGGTGCCCCTACGCCTGTAGCTTCTGCCTCTACGGGCGGAACATGGGGCCGCGGCTGGGCGGCCGCTCCTTCAGCCTGGAGCGGGTGCTCGCCGAGATCGCCTGGGGCAAGGCGCGCGGCGTGCGCCGGGTCCACTTCGTCGAGGCCAACCTGAACCTGCTGCCGATCTTCTGGCCGCTGATGCGCGCCCTGGCCGAGCTCAACGCCGACCGGCAGATCGCTTTCTACGCCGAGCTGCGCGGCGAGCACCTGTCCGCCGAGGCGGTTGCCGCCCTGGACGCGGCCAACATACGGGTGGTCGAGGTGGGCCTCCAGACGGCCAACCCGGCCGCGCTGCGCGCCTCGTACCGCAAGACCGACCTGGCGAAGTGGGCGGCGGGCACCCGCCGGCTCTACGCCGCCAAGATCGAGGTGCTGCTGGATGTGATCCTCGGCCTGCCCGAGGACGACGCGGACGGCGTGGCCGAGACGCTGGCCTTCATCGAGCGCGAGGGGCTCGGCCCCTACGACATCTTCACGCTCCAGGTGCTGCCGGGCACGGCGCTGCGCCGCGAGGCTGCCCGGCACGGGCTGACCTTCCAGGGCCGCCCGCCCTACTATGTGCTGGGCACCAGCCGCCTGAGCTACGCCGAGCTGCGCCGGCTGCGCCGCGAGCTGAAGCTAGGTGCCGGCCTCGACCCCGACGAGGTCGAGGGCGTGCCTGCGCCGCGCGCTGATGCGCTGGCGGATGGGCAACCATCCACCGGCTATGTGTCACGTATCACCCCTAGAGATATTCAGGTATCGGAGTATCGGCTATCGGCTATCGGCTATCGGCTATCATCCCACGTCGACCTCATCCTCCCCGCCGATCAGCTCGCGCAGATGACGCCGCTGCTGGCCGGGTGGATGCAGGCTAACCCAAGTACAGTCTTTGATATCTACCTGGAGGTGGCGGGCGAGCCGCCGCGGCCCGAGGTGCTGCGGGCATGGCGGGATGGGCTGCCCTACACGCCGGGCTACCTGGACCGGGTGGCGGCCTACGCAAACGAGACGCCCGAGCCGGGCCACGCGCGGGCGGGGCTGCGGATCTGGCTGGCGCTGCCCTGGGTGTCCCAGGCCGAGCCGGGGGACTATGCGGGCGTGGCGGGGGTGATCTGGCGCTACGAGCTTGGGGAAGGCGAGGCGCTGCCGCTGGGCGCGTGGCGCACGGCGGGCGGGGCGGGCATCGCCCTGGCGGGCGCGGGGGCGGGGGCAATCGCGGCGGCCAGGGAATGGGCCGCCGCGCACGGGCGGGTGATATGGG
>NZ_JAIEWN010000060.1:0-1783 GCF_019599295.1 Oscillochloris sp. ZM17-4
CGGGCGCTGCGGTGGTGAGCCTACACACCTCATTGCTGGCGTGGTGTAACGCGCATGCTCGCTTGTTGGCCGCGGCCGAAGCACGCGCCAGCGCCGATCTACGGCGCAGATGCCGCCGGTTGGGCCAGGGTGCCATGCGCCGCAAGCACCTGGAGCGCACCGGTCACGAGCTTATTTGGGTCGGCCTCCTCGCGCGTGAAGGCCGCCGCGATGGTGACTCCGCTGCCGGGGAAGTACCACATCGCGCTGCGGTACCCTTCCAGCAAGCCGGTGTGCCCGAGCGCCAGGCGCGCCTCCGGGGGGAGGCCCGGCGCGGGCAAGGTGCGCTGCATCACCCCGAGGCCGTACGCGAAGTCCGCGCCCCCCCAGGCGCCGCCGGTCGGCTCACAGACAAGCATCATATTCAAGGTCGCTGGCTGGAGCAGCGCGCCCCACATCAGCCCCTGGGTAAAGCGCGTGAGGTCTGTGACAGTCGCGCTGAGCCCGCCGGCCGCCCAGGTGATCGACATATTCAGGGCGGTGCGGTCGGCTCCGCCCCCATAGCCGTGGGCGATATCGCCGGGGTCGGCGCTCGGCGGCGACAGGGCGGTGCCGCTCAGTCCCAGGGGCGTAATAATACGCTGCTGGAGCTCCTGCTCCAAGGGGTGATGCGTGACCTGCTCGATGATCAGGCCCAGCAGGATGTAGTTGGTGTTGGAGTAGGCCCAGCGCCCAGGTGCCCCAGGCGCAAACAGCCGAGGGTGACGCAGCGCCTCAGCGACTAGCTCCTCTGGGGTCCACTGATGATCCGGGTGCTGATGCGCGCGGGCGATCAGGTCGTCGGTGAGGTAGTCGGGCACCCCACTGGTGTGGCTGAGGAGCTGGCGGACGGTGATCTGCTCGCCCCCCGGGACGAGCCCCGGCACCCAGTGCGCGACGCTGTGGTCAAGTAACAGCCATCTCTCTTGGACGAGCTGGAGGGCGACGGCGGCGACGAAGGGCTTGGTGATGCTGCCCACGCGCACGCGGGCGTCTGGGGCGAGCGGCGTGCCGGTGGTGAGATCGGCCACCCCACGGGCGCTGCGGTAGACATCACCGTTCGGCAGGGCGACGGCGAGCAGCGCGCCTGGCGCGCCGGTGTCAGCCCGCGCCGCCTCAACGAGGTGGTCCAGGTCGGCGACAAGGTCTGGCCCGAGCGCGGAGGCTGCGGGGAGTGCGCCTGGCGATAGTGCGGCGGCGGGCGCAGTCGGCAGGGCGATCAGCATGAGCAGCATGAGCAGCGGCAGGAGGGTGCGGTGAAGGGGCGCACGAGCCATGAGGAGAGCCCTCTCTCGGTCGTCAGGTGCCTCAGTGGCGCACGTGTCTTGCGCCGTGCTATCGCGCTGAGCAGCGGTCATTCGCCGTTGTGAACCTACGATACCATAAAAAGGCAATACCGCAGAACTCGCCCTGTGCGCCGCCACTGCCGGGGCTCTGAAGCCCCCGGCTAGGTTCTCCGAAGGCCGCCTGCGAGGCCTCGATCAGCCCGCGCAGGCGGCCTTCGCAGACCGTAGCCCGCCCGTTTACGGGCCGGGCGCGCGAGGGTGATAGGGTGACTTCTGCGGTATTGCATAAAAAGACTCCTCGCTTGTTGCGAGGATGGCACCACCACGGTGCGGGGACTGCCTGCTTTAGCTGGCGGGGGAAGCACCGGGAAGAGCGCCCTGTTGCGTGGAATCGTAACGCGTCGAAAGAGCAGGTACAAGCTGTCGCGTTTACGCGACAGTAGATGACAAAAAGGAGAAGGCAAAAAGATTGGTTAGCG
>NZ_JAIEWN010000060.1:1883-24470 GCF_019599295.1 Oscillochloris sp. ZM17-4
GGCAGCCATTACAAGGCGTGCATACTGTATCTGCTGGCAACAAATTCGTCTACTTTTTGTACAGCTCGCCTAGTGAAAAGTAGATTAATAAAACGCGTTTTATGGCTTGACAATGCCCTAAACGGGAATTACAGTATAGAGGCATTCCAGCAACACCAACGTAATAGCGTAGCCCGAGACCCGCCCGAGATCCTGAGCGTTGAGACGCTGCGGGGCGGGTGATGGGCGGACCGCGAGCCCCCGGCACACTGTGGCGTCGAGGCCTATGGCGCATACCCAAAGACGCGTATGATCACCCTGACCACCCAACAGCGCGATGTGCTCCTCCTCCTGCTTCGCGCCGACTCGCCCCTCACGGCGACCGAGATCGGCCAGCGGGTTGAGCTGAAGCCGCGCCAGGTACACTATATGCTGGGCGCCGCGCGCGACTGGCTCACCCGCCGCGGCGTCGCCCTCCAGAACATCCCCGGCGTCGGCGCGCAGGTGCGCTGCAGCCCTGAGCAGCGCCAGCATCTGCTGGACGACCTGCGGGCCTACTCGCGGCTCCAGCTGGTGCTGAGCGCCGACCAGCGCCAGCAGATCCTGCTCTTCACCATGCTCACCGCCGCCGAGCCGCTGGTGATCCAGCGGCTCCAGGAGGCGCTGACGGTCTCGCGCAGCACCGTGCTCAAGGACATGGACGCGACGGCCGCCTGGCTCGCCCGCTTCGACCTGGATCTGGTGCGCCGGCAGCACTCCGGCTCATGGCTTGAGGGGTCTGAGCTGGCCTCCCGGCAGGCCCTGACCGCCCTGCTCTGGGGCGACATGTCCGGCGGGCGGCCGATCTTCACCATGCAGTACGGCGCCGGGCTGACCTGCGCGCTGCTGTCCGACGCCGACCTGCTCGCCGCACTGGCCCCCGTGCGTGATCTGGTCGAGTCCTGCGATGTCGACGACCTGATCGCCCGCGTCTCGCGGGCCGAGGCCGACCTCGGCTGGCACTTCAGCGACGAGTCGGTGCTCTACCTGGCCCTGGCCCTCTTCGTCCAGGGCTGGCGGATCAGGGCCGGCCGGTATGTGGGCTGCGACCCTGAGCTGATCGCCTGGCTGAGCGGCCACGCCGCATGGCCGGCGGCCGAGCTCCTCGTGTCGGCCTACGCCCTGGAGGTTCTGGCCCTCCAGGGCGAGATCGCCGCCGCCGCCATGCTCCTGCTGGCCTGCCCCCACGAGGGCGGCGTCGCCATGCCCGAGCTGCACGGCCTGATCGAGGCAGCCATCGACCAGATCGCCCTGGCCTACGGGAACGACGCCCTGCGCGCCGACGAGCCCCTGCGCGAGGGGCTGCGCTCGCAGATCTGCACCGCCGCCCTGGCCAGCCGCTTCGGCATCTGGCTGCCCCCGCGCTCGTCCGACGACCTGCCCGAGGACGAGGGCGACATCGAGCGGCGTCTGACCGACCAGATCGACGATCTGTTCTTCGCCCAGACCGGCGCGCGGCTCGCGGATCGCCACCGCCACAGCCTGACCCTGCTGCTCCACGCGGCGGCGACCCGCGCCCGCACCTCCCGCGCCCGCCGCGTGCTGGTGATCTGCCCCAGCGGCATGGCCACCACCCAGCTGCTCATCGCCCGGCTGCGCGCGCGCTTCCCGCGCCACAGCAGCTACGAGGTCGTCCCGCTGCGCCAGCTCGGCGCCGCGCAGATCGCCTCGGCCGACCTGATCATCTCGACCGTCCCGCTCGCCATCGGCGGCGCAACGCCGGTGGTCCAGGTTCACCCGAGCCTCACGCCCGCCGACGTGGCCGCCCTCGACCCCTGGCTTGACTGAAACCTTTATGGTTATGGTCAGCGGTGCTGACCATAACCATAAAAGCTCTGGGCCTGTGGCCCGCAAGCTGATCTGTAGTGTGGATGCTGCTGGCGAAGCCAGTAGCATCCACACTACAGATAAAGTAGGAGTCCCGCCTCGGTGCACGCGAGGCGCGCTCATAGATGGGGTGCAGCGTCCGGCCGGCGCCATCCCCCCCGGCTTTTGGACAATGACGTTACCGGAGGAGATGTTCACATGCGCGAGCGAATTCAGCGGTTCGGCAGCTTCCTGGCCGCGATGGTGGTGCCCAACATGGGCGCGTTTATCGCCTGGGGCCTGATCACCGCCCTGTTTATCCCCACCGGCTGGCTGCCGAACGAGGGCTTCGCCAAGCTGGTCGGGCCGATGATCGTCTACCTGCTGCCCATCCTGATCGGCTACACCGGCGGCAAGCTGATCTACGACACCCGCGGCGGCGTGGTGGGCGCGGCGGCCACCATGGGCGTGATCATCGGCGCCGACATCCCCATGTTCCTGGGCGCGATGGTCATGGGGCCGATCGGCGGCTACCTGATCATGAAGATCGATGAGGCCCTTGAGGAGAAGATCCCGGTCGGCTTCGAGATGCTGGTGAACAACTTTACGGCCGGCTTCCTGGCCGTCGGCCTGGTGCTGGTCGCCAACGTCCTGATCGGCCCGATCGTCCAGGCCTTCAGCACGACCCTCGGGGCCGGCGTGCAGCTGCTGATCGACATGCGGCTGCTGCCCCTGGCCGACCTGATCATCGAGCCGGCCAAGGTGCTCTTCCTCAACAACGCGATCAACCACGGCATCCTGGCCCCGCTGGGCGTCGCCGCGGTGCAACAGGACGGCAAGGCCATCCACTTCCTGCTCGAGTCGAACCCCGGCCCCGGCCTGGGCCTGCTGATGGCCTACTGGTTCGCCGGCAAGGGCGACCTGAAGAGCACCGCGCCCGGCGCGGCGATCATCCACTTCCTGGGCGGCATCCACGAGATCTACTTCCCCTACGTGCTGGCCCACCCGATCATGATCCTGGCGATGTGGGCCGGCGGCATGGTGGCCGACTTCTGGTTCGTGATCTTCGACGCCGGCCTGGTGGCCACGCCCTCGCCCGGCTCGATCTTCGCCTACCTGGCGGTGACGCCCCGCGGTCGCCTGCGAGGCCGGCATGGGCTCAAGCCTGATGGGCGTGAGCTCGCTGAAGAAGAAGATCAAGGCGGCCGGCCTGAGCGTCGAGGTGGTCCACAAGGCGGTGCGCTCCATCCCGGCCGGCACCCGGCTGGTGGTGACGCACAAGGGCCTGGCGGCCCAGGCCCACACCCGCGCCCCCGATGCGGTGGTGATCGCCTTCAGCAGCTTCCTGAACGACCCGGTCTTCGATAAGCTGGTGGCGGCCCTCAAGGCCGGCGATCCGATTGAGGGGGTCTAGGCCATGGCGATCATCTCTACCGACAGGGTGCGCCTGGGGGCGGTCGCCGCCGATAAGGCCGACGCCATCCGCCAGGCCGGCGAGCTGCTGGTGGCCGGCGGCTGCGTCGAGCCGCCCTACGTGGACGGCATGCTCGGCCGCGAGGCGGTGATGTCCACCTACCTCGGCAACGGCATCTCCATCCCCCACGGCCAGTTCGAGGACCAGGGCTACATCAAGAGCACCGGCATCTCGGTGCTCCAGGTGCCGGCCGGCGTCGAGTGGGAGCCCGGCGAGCTGGCCTACCTGATCGTCGGCATCGCCGCCGTGGGCGACGAGCACATCGGGGTGATGGCGAACCTCGCCGAGGTCATCGAGGACCCGGCGATGGCCGAGGAGCTGGTGCGCGCCACCAGCCCCCAGGAGATCGTGGATCGGCTGAGCCGCGAGGCGGCGATCTAAACCTTTCTCTGTCTGGTTGAAGCTGCCAGCAAAGCTGGCAGCTTCAACCAGACAGAGAAAGCATTGGCCTTGCGGCCCGCCGCAACAGGATACACCTATGAAGCAGATAGATCTGATCATCCAGAACCGCACCGGCCTGCACGCCCGCCCCGCGCGCGTGCTGGTCGATACGGCCAAGCAGTTCACCTCGGCGGTGCGGCTGCGCCACGGGGCCAAGGCGGCCAATGCGAAGAGCCTGATCTCGGTGCTGGCCCTCGGCGTCACCAGCGGCGGCGCGGTGGTGCTTGAGGTGGACGGGGCCGACGAGGATCTGGCCGCCGACACGCTCTGCGCGGCGGTGGCCGATGGCCTCGGCGAGGGGGCGCACGCCCCGGCGACCGGGGCCGCGGCCCCTGCGCCCGCCGCCCCGGCCCCGCCGCCGGCCGCCGGGGAGCTGCGCGGCGTCGCCGCCGCCCCCGGCATCGCCATCGGCCCGACCTTCCGCCTGCGCCGGGCCGCCGTCCAGGTCCACGACTACTCCTCGGGCGCGACGCTGGAGGGCGAGCGGCTGCGCCGGGCCCTGGCCGACGCCGCCGGCCAGCTGGTGGCCCTGCGCGAGCAGGTGCTCCAGCGCGCCGGCCCCGAGGAGGCGGCGATCTTCGATGTCCACCACGAGCTGATCGCCGACGCCGAGCTGCACGCCGCTGTGTTCGCCCGCATCGACGCCGGCCAGAGCGCCGCCGCCGCCTGGCACGCCGCCACGATCGCGGCCGCCGATGTCATGGCCGCCCTGCCCGACCCGACCCTGGCCGGGCGCGCGGCCGACCTGCGCGACGCCGGCGAGCGCGTGCTGCGCCTGCTCAGCGGCGACGCCGCGCCCAGCGCCGAGCTGCCGCCCGAGCCGGTGATCCTGCTCGCCTACGACCTCAGCCCCTCGGAGACGGCCGCCCTCGACCCGCAGCGCGTCCTGGGCTTCTGCACCGCCGTGGGCGGGCCGAACGCCCACGCCGCCATCCTGGCCCGCGCCCTCGGCCTGCCGGCGATCGTCAGCGCCGGGCCGGCCATCCTCGACCTGGAGGACGGCACGCCGGCCATCCTCGACGGGGCCACCGGCGCCCTGCTGACCAGGCCCGGCCGCAATGCCATGGACGAGGCCCGCGATCGTCAGCGCCGGGCCACGGACGCCCGCCGCGCCGCCCTGGAGTCCGCCGCGACGCCCGCCGTCACCACCGACGGCCACCGGGTGGAGGTGGCGGCCAACATCGGCAGCGCCGATGACGCCCGCCGCGCGGTGGAGTCCGGCGCCGAGGCGGTGGGCCTGCTGCGCTCCGAGTTCCTCTTCCTTGAGCGCGAGCAGGCGCCCTCCGAGGCGGAGCAGCGCGCCGTCTACGCCGAGATCCTGGCGGCCATGGGCGGGCGGCCGGTGGTGCTGCGCACCCTCGACATCGGCGGCGACAAGCCGCTGCCCTACCTGAGCCTGCCCGCCGAGGAGAACCCCTTCCTGGGCGAGCGCGGCATCCGGCTCTGCCAGGCCCACCCGCATCTGCTGGAGCAGCAGCTGCGCGCGGCCCTGGGCGCGCGTCCGCGCCGAGCTGGGCGCGCCCGCCGTCCAGGTCGGGATCATGGTCGAGGTGCCCTCCGCCGCGCTGATGGCCGACGCCCTGGCCGCCGAGTGCGACTTCTTCAGCGTCGGGACGAACGACCTGACCCAGTACACCATGGCGATCGACCGCACCCACCCCACCCTGGCCGCCCGCGCCGATGGCCTGCACCCCGCCGTGCTGCGCCTGATCGACCTCACCGTGAAGGCCGCCCACGCCGCCGGCCGCTGGGTGGGCGTCTGCGGCGAGCTGGGGGCCGACCCGGCCGCCGTGCCGATCCTGATCGGGCTGGGGGTGGACGAGCTGAGCGTCAGCGCGCCGGCCATCCCGTCGGTCAAGGCCCAGGTCCGCGGCCTGAGCATGGAGCGGTGCAAGGAGCGCGCCCGCGCCGCCCTGGCCTGCGCCACGGCCGCCGAGGTGCGCGCTTTGTCCGGCGGCTGAAGCCGCGGCCTCTGCTTTACGAAGCCCGCCTGCGCGGGCTCAGCTAGCCCGCGCAGGCGGGCTTCGCCGCCCGCAGCCGGGGACTTCAGTCCCCCGGCACGGGCGGCTCAACAGGAGTTTTTTATGAGCCGATCCGAAACCTACCGCAGCCTGGGCGCGCCCGCGCCCGCCAGCTGCCTGGCCTGGAACATGTACGGCCCCGGCGTCGAGCAGATCGGCCGCGCGGGCGCGCCCGAGCAGGTGCCGGTGGCCGAGCCCGGCCCCGGACAGCTGCTCGTGCGGGTCGACGCCGTCGGCATGTGCTTCTCCGACGTCAAGCTCATCCAGCAGGGCGGCAAGCACCCCAAGCTCTATAACCGCGACCTGGCGAACGACCCGACCCGCCTCGGCCACGAGGTGTCCATGACCATCGTGCGGGTCGGCGAGCAGCTGCGCGGGCAGTTCGCGCCCGGCCAGCGCTTCGCCATCCAGCCCGACATCTATGTGGGCGGGCGCAGCACCGCCTACGGCTACACCATCCCCGGCGGCCTCATCCAGTACCACCTGGTCGGCCCCGAGGTGCTCGCCGCCGACGACGGCGCCTACGTCCTGCCGGTCGATGATCGCATGGGCTACGCCGAGACGGCCCTGACCGAGCCCTGGGCCTGCGTGGAGGCGGCCTACACCCAGCGCCGCCGCCTGGAGCCGCTGCCCGGCGGCACCATGTGGATCGTCGGCCGGCCCGGCGACCTGGCCGAGTACAGCTTCAGCGCCGGCCTGGACGCCCCGGCGACGATCGTGCTGACCGACGCGCCGCCATCCATGGCCGCGCTGGTCGCCGCGACGGGGGCGAGCGTGGTCGTGCGCGACGGCGTCGGCCCCGAGGGCTACGCCACCCTGCGCGACGAGCTGACCGGGGGCCGCGGCTTCGACGACATCGTCCTGCTCGACCCGCGCTCGGCCGAGGCGGTGGGCGCGGCGGCCCGCCTGGCCGCCCGCCGTGGCACCGTGGCGATGGTCGGCGGCACCCCGCTGGACGGCCCGGCCCAGATCGACCTGGGCCGCATCCACTACGACTACATCGCCTACCTTGGCACGGGCGGCCCCGACATCGCGGCGGCCTACGGCGCGGCGCGCAACCGCTGCGAGCTGCGCCCCGGCGGGCTGGCCGTCTTCGTCGGCGCGGGCGGGCCGATGGGCCAGATGCACGTGCAGCGGGCGATCGAGTTGCCCCACGGCCCGGCCACGATCATCGCCACCGACCTGAGCGACGCCCGGCTGGAGGCGATCGCCAGGCGCTTCACGCCGCTGGCCGAGGCCAACGACCGCCGCCTGCTGCTGATCAACCCGGCCCGCGAGGGCGCCGGCTCGCTGGAGGCCCTGGTGTCCCAGGAGAGCGGCGGGGCCGGCGCCGACGACGTGGTGGTGAGCGTGCCGGCCGCCGGGCTCATGGCCGACTCGGCCCGCCTGCTCGGCCCCGACGGCATGCTGGTGCTCTTCGCCGGCGTGCCCAACGGCAGCCTGGCCCCGCTCGACCTGAGCAATGTGTATCTGCGCAACGCCCAGCTCACCGGCACCTCCGGCTCAGCCCTGGCCGACCAGGCCCACGTGATCGCCAAGACCGTGGCCGGCGAGCTGTCGCCCAACCGCTCGGTGGCCGCCGTGGGCGGGATCGAGGCCGCCCGCGAGGGCGTGGCGGCGATGATGGAGGGCCGCTACCCCGGCAAGGTCGTGATCTTCCCGCAGCTGAGCGGCCTGCCGCTCCAGAGCGTCGAGGAGCTGGCCGCCGGCCACCCGGCCATCGCCGCCGCGCTCGGCCCGGACGGCAGCTGGAGCGCCGAGGCCGAGCGGGCGCTGATCGAGGAGTTCTGGCGACCATGATCTACACCGTCACGCTCAACCCGGCCCTCGACCGCGAGCTGCTCGTGCCCAGCCTTGAGGATCAGGAGATGCTGCGCGCCAGCGAGGTGCGGGTGGACTACGGCGGCAAGGGGTTCAACGTCTCGCGGATGCTGGCGGCCCTGGGCGCGCCCAGCGTGGCGCTGGGCTTCGTCGGCGGGTTCACCGGCGCGGCCCTGCGCGCCGGCCTGGAGGGGCTGGGGATCGCCACCGACCTGACGCCGATCGCCGGCGAGACGCGCACCAACGTGAGCATCGTCAGCGCCGACCAGGGCCGGGTGATCAAGGTCAACGAGCCGGGGCCGCCCGTCTCGGCGGAGGAGATCGGCGCGCTGCTGGGCCGGGTGCGCGCGCTGGCCCGGCCGGGCGACTGGTGGGTGCTGGCGGGCAGCCTGCCCCCCGGCGCGCCGCCCGCGATCTACGCCGAGATCATCGCGGCGGCGCAGGCGGCCGGCGGGCGCGCCGTGCTCGACACCAGCGGGGCGGCCCTGCGCTCCGGCCTGGCCGCCCGGCCCTTCCTGGTCAAGCCGAACGGCGAGGAGGCCGCCGCGCTCACCGGCCTGCCCGTGGGCGACCGCGCGCAGGCCAGGGTGGCGGCGGCGGCGATCTCCGGCCCCGAGTGGGTGGCGATCTCCCTTGGCGCCGACGGGGCTCTGATCAGCGGGGCGGGCGGCTACTGGCACGCCTCCTCGCCGCCGGTGCGCCTGGCCAACCCGGTCGGCGCCGGCGACGCCCTGGTGGCCGGGCTGGTCTGGCGGCTCAGCCTGGGCGACCCGCCGGGCGAGGCGCTGCGCTGGGGCGTGGCCTGCGGGGCCGCCGCCGCCGCCAGCCCCGGCACCGGCCAGGGCTCCCCGGCCCAGGTGGCCGACCTGGCCGGGCGGGTGGCTCTGGAACCCCAGGCGCTTCATCATTAGGCCCGCAGCAGAATCCCAGCGGGATGTGCGCCCGCTCGCGCCATGATCAAGGGCAGCAGCGAGTAGGCGAAGATGCGCACCAGGAACAGCTCACCCAGTTCCCTTCGGGGCGCAAGCGGGAAGTCAGGATTCGGGAGCCGGGAGTCGACGCCCGAACGCGCTGCTGTGCAGGAGACACAAAAGGGGCGCCGGCTGAGATGTCTCAGCCGGCGCCCCAACCCCCAACCCCCAACCCCCAACTACGGGTTCAGCTCCACCAGCTCGCCGCTGGCGATATAGATCGTGCGCTCGGCGACATTGGTGCTGCGGTCGGCGATCCGCTCGAAGTTATGGGCCACAAAGAGCAGGTCGGCGGCGCGGGGTGCGCCGGACGGGTTGCCGGAGAGCTGCGTGGCCAGGCGCAGCTTCGTTCGGGTGTAGAGCGCGTCGACCTCATCATCGGCGGGCCCGAGGGCGCGGGCGGCGATCGGGTCGAGGCCGGCGAGCGCCTCCAGGGCGCGGTCGAGCATCGTCTGGGCGGCCACCCCCAGCTCGATCAGGTCGGCTCCCGCCGTCAGCGGCGGCTCGCCCAGGCGGCCGATCACCAGGCGGGCGATGCCCTTGGCGTAGTCGCCGATCCGCTCCAGCTCGGCGCCGATCATGATCGACGCCAGGATGCGCCGCAGGTCGCGGGCCACCGGCTGCTGGGTCGCCACCAGGTTGATCGCGTGGGACTCGATCTCCTGCTGCGCGGCGTTGATCCGATGGTCGCTGGAGCTCACCTGCTCCGCCAGGTCGTCGTCCTGATCGCGCAGCGCGACGATAGCCAGAGCGACAGACTCGCGGACGAGGCCGCCGAGGCTGCGGATCTGTGCCTGAAGTTCGCCTAGCTCCGTATCAAAGTGTTCGCGGGTCTGCATCTCACACCTCCTTGTGTGGGCCACCTACTGCGGAATGGCGAGGGAGGGCGTCCCGCCCTCCCCCATCACACCATCTTTCCCTTAGCCTAGCGCCTTACGCGACGCCGTGTGGGTAAGTCTTTTCCACTAGGGGTGGAGGATTCAGCACAGGCTGGGCGATCAGGCGTTCAGGCGGTCGTTGTACTTCTTCAGCACATCGTCGAGCGCCTCGCGCAGCAGGCTGGCCTCGTTGCGCCGCAGCCCCTTGGCCAGCTGGGCCAGCCGGGCCAGCTGGGTGGCCGTGTAGTAGCTGGTCTTCGTGATCATGCGGCTGTCGGAGAGCGGCAGGGCCACCTTATTGCGCCCGCTCGACTTGGCCAGGTAGAGCGCCTCGTCGGCCTCGCGCACCAGCTCCACCTCGTTGCGCCCGTGGCCGGGGAAGGCCGCCAGCCCGATCGAGCAGCGGATCGCCACCTCGGGGTGATCCGGCAGGCGCATCTCCATCACCCGGCGGCGCAGCTCCTCAAGCAGCGAGAAGGCGTCGTCCAGGCGCGTGTCAGGCAGCGCCCCGCCGAACTCGTCGCCGCTGTAGCGGGTCAGCAGCGCGCTCTCGGGCATCGTCGCCTGGAGCAGCCCGGCGACCCCCCGCAGCACCAGGTCGCCCACCTCGCGCCCGTGCAGCTGGTTCACCTCCAGGAACCCGTCGAGGTCGATCAGGAAGACGCTCAGCGGCTCGTCGCCGGCCTCGGCGGCCGGCAGCCGCTCGGTGCGCAGCAGGTGCCGAAAGTAGTCCGCCGTCAGCAGGCCGGTCATCTGGTCGGTCGTCGGCATCTCGAAGGTGCTTGGGTGGATCATGGCTCCTCTTGTATACATACATATAATATACATACATACATATATGTATCACCAGCAATAGGCCATGTCAAGCCCCTTGCGCGACGGCAAAAATGGCGTATAGTTTGCCAGGAAGGCACATGCCGCACTGGCTCTGCTACGGCGCGGCTACGCCACGCCGCAGCAGAGCCAGTTTTTCGCGGGAGCGCTTCACGCTCCCAAACCCTCGCCGTGCATGGTATTGTTGCTAGCGCGAACGTCCGCGGGCCGCCCGCCGGCGGCGCCGGGCGCGGCGCGGCGGCGATGGCCGCATCCGGGAGCTCGACATCCGACACGCCGACCGCGTATGCCGGGCAGGGGTAGCGGCGCTGCAATGCGTGCTCGGTGACGTAGGCCGCCGCGCAGGCGTCCCGGCAGTGCCGCCGCAGTTCGCGCGGGAACCACCAGCGGAAGAGCGGCCGCAGCCGGCTGCGGACAGCGCCGGGCGCGAAGACGTCGTACGGGTCGCTGACGACCTCCACGCCATAGGGCTGGCCGGCCCGGCGCAGCCCCGCCGCGATCCCCGCCGCGATATTCGAGCTGACGCGGAGGATCACCGCGTCGCGCGGCCCGACGACGGAGCTGACGACCTGGCGCACCTGGCGCGCCCGCCACAGGTACTGCCACGGGCCCTGGTAGTGCGGGACAGCTGTGAATGACACGCCCGGGCCGTCGGCCCGCTGCCAGCCCGCCGGGGCTGACGCGATCTCGCGCACGCGCGCCACGGCGCGGACCGCGTCAAACACTGCCAGGTAGCGCGCCCAGAAGGGATATGGGAACTGCGTCTGCGTCCACACGGCGCCGTCGGGCGTGCGGCTGAAGTGATGTTCGAGCGAGACGATGAGATTCATGAAAAGCTCTTTCACGGCCATTTCTCTTTCCGCAAGCCGCTCGGTCGCATCTCCTACCCATGCAGCGGGCGCTGCGCTCTGGCGGCTTCGCGCTCCTGGCGCACGGCCGGCGCGAGGCTCGCCACGATCAGGGCCACCGGGACGAGCAGGTTCTTCGTCGAGTCGAAGATGATGTTGTCCAGATCGCACGCCAGGATGTAGAAGCAGAAGATGGTGATAAACGGGTAGATGAGCAGCCGCGCATCGGGGACGGACGTCCGAAGCCGCCAGCGCTTGACGAGCCCATTCGCCAGGCCAAGGAACACAAACATCAGCGGCACCACGACCGGGCCAAAGTTGAGCATCGCCTCGCCGGTCAGGCCGTACAGGTTCGACGCCTCCATGTCCGACGGCACGAACTGGCCCTTGCCCCACTGCACCAGCGACCCCTCGTACGTCTTGGTCGCCGGCCGCTCGATGATCGAGCGGGGGATCGGCGTCATCAGCGCGACCATGTAGGTGCGGCCGTAGGCCAGGTCATAGTCGCTATCCGGCTTGAGGATGCGGTAGAGCTCGAACGCCTGGATATCGCTGCGGCCGAGATCGCCCAGGATCAGGCCGATGGTGTCGCGGCGGGTGACCTGCTCTAATTGCGAGCGGTTGGACGCGCTGCCGAATGCCTGGAGGCTGTCGAGGCCGGCGTTCTTGTAGAAGCCGTAGAAGTACATGAAGACGATCATGAAGGCCAGGCCGGCGAACAGGATCGGCTTCGAGAAGGGGCGCACCCAGATGTGGAGGATCCCGACGCCCCAGATCAGCCCCCAGATGGTGTTGTTGCGGCTGCCGCGCAGGCCGCCGAAAAAGATCTTCAGCAGGAAGTACACGACGAGCACGGTGATGAGCACGGCCCACGAGCGATACCGGGGCTTGTCGCGCGCGTACATGCCGAACATCATCATGGCGATAATCGGGAAGCTCTCGGAGATCGAGTAGATCCAGCCCATGTAGCGCATGTTGGTGCGCAGCGTGTCCTGGTTCGTCGCCGCCTCAATATAGCCCTGGATGCCGCCATAGCTCATGTACACCAGGATCTGCGCGGCGGCGGTGACCATCAGTGTGCTGAGGCCGAGGAAGAAGAACCGGCGCTCGTCCAGGAGCCACGGGCGGCAGGGCGTGTAGTGCCGCCCGAGAAAGACCCCCCGCGAGAAGCGATAGACCATCAGCCCGAGCAGGTTGAGGGTGGCCATGTAGCCGAGCCACTCGCGCCAATCGTTCGGCGGCACGATATAGGGCAGCCAGCGGTCCCAGTAGACGTGCAGCAGCGGCGCCAAAAAGAAGAAAAACACCCCGAAGACGCCGGTGAGGCCGTAGGGGTCAAAGATGTCGCACTTGTTGCGAAACCAGTCGAACGCGTCGATGCCGACGACGACCCCGCACAGCGTGACCGGGATGACGAACCAGTGTACGATCCGGTCCGAGGCCGCGATAAAGCCGATCAGCACCAGCAGGCAGGCGTAGATGGCGAACAGGAAGCTGCCGATCTGCTTCTCGGTGTCGATGGCGATGACCTGGCGCGCGCGTAGGTTCGAAGCCGTTCCTGACACTGCTGTCCCTCCCCCCGATCGCGCGCCCGCCGGGCCGGCGCTGCGCTACTCCGCCGCCTGCGCCGCGCGCATGCGCCGCAGGGCGTACATAATGACCAGCAGCCCGCCGACAGTGTGGGTCGTTGCCGCGATCAGCATCGCCAGGACGGCCCCGTACATGCCGGCGAGCGGGATAAAGAAGAGGCACGCGCCGATCGTGGCGGCGATCACCACCAGGAACAGCGGCACCTGGGCCCGCAGCTGCCTGACCGTCGTCATGCCGTTCCCGACAAACCATGTCATGTACTGGATCCCCGCCACGGCCATCACCCAGACGAACAGGTCGGCGCGGCTGGCGTACTCGGGCCGGTAGAGCAGGGTCAGGATCTGTGTGCCGGCGACGAGGGCGACGAGCACCCCCCCCAGCCCCAGCAGCGCGCTGACGCCGAGCAGCTTCAGGAGCAGGGCGCGGAAGCCGTCGAGGTCGCCCGCGGCAATGTGCTGCGCCAGCCGCGGGTTCGCCGAGTCCGCAAGCGCGCTGACCACGGTGGTCCCGGCGTTCTGGATGTAGGCGATCGCGGCGAAGATGCCCAGGCTGTAGACCCCGAGGGAGCGCTCGATGAAGTAGCGCGGGATGGCCGTGCTCAGGGAGACCAGCATGATCGCAAAGCCCAGCGGCAGCGCCATCCACGCCAGCCGCAGCAGGGTCGCCCGATCCCAGCGCGGGCGAAGTGTGTGGGCGAGCGCCCGCAGAGGCCCGCCGCCCTGCGCCGCCCCGTCCGGCTGGGCCAGCGCGCTGTTGCGGACGTCGTAGGCGAGCATGAGCCCGGCCCACGCCGCCGCCAGGGCGACCGAGCCCCAGAAGACTGAGCCCGTCAGGTAGACGCCGGCGGCGAGCGCGGCCAGCGACAGCGGCCCCTTCAGCATCAGCGACTTGGCGACGCGGTCCATGCTCTCGTGCTGCTGGAGCAGCCCGAAGAAGATGTCGCTGATCGACTCGACCGCCTTGGCGACGCCGACGGCCAGGATCACGAGGGCGGTCTCCCCGCTGTACCCCGACACGAGCACAACCCCGGCGATCACCAGGAGCGCGAGCGCGGTCATGATCAGCCGCAGGCCGAAGTAGTCGCCGAACACGTACTCGTGCTTGGCGTCAGTGGCCTGGATGACCCGCAGGTGGAGGTTGCTGAACATGATCACCGGGGCCGTCACCGCCAGGCCGAGCACAAACTGGCCGAGCTTCTCCGGGGAGCTGAGCTTTGCCAGCACGACGAGCATACCCCACTGGCAGCCTGCGTACACCACGTTGCCAACAAAGGTCCACGAGAAGTTGGCGCGCAGCGAGCGGCGGGCCAGCGTCTTATTTGCAGTTGTGCGCAATGGATATCTCCCAGATCAGCGGAGCTCAATAACCTGCACCGTGTTCGGCGCCAGCTGCAGCCCCGCGATCGTCAGCGTGTCGCCCGAGGCGGTGAGCGGCAGCGCCGCCCCGGTCTCGTGGTCGGTGGCGCCGAGCGGCGCGGCGCTGAAGCCCGCCCGCTTCCAGTCGATGACCAGATCGACGCGCTTCGCCTGGCTGTCGGCGTTGTAGAGCGTGTACAGGCCCGACCCAAACCGCTCCGCGAGGACCGCAGGATCGGCCTGCCCGCCCGAGTCGACGGGGCGGGCAAAGGTCTCGGGCTCCCACCCGGCGACGTTCAGGGCGTACACGGTGTCGAGGTGCCTGCGGTACGCCGCGAGCACCGCCGGATCCTTCGGCTGCGCCACCCAGAAGTACTTCTCCGGGCTCTGGCCGTAGCGGTCGATATTGATGTAGATGCCCTTCGCGGTGTAGAGCGGCAGGTACGTCTGTATCTGCGCAAGCAGATCCTGCTCATCGGCGGCCCGGTTGAGCACCGCCATCAGCGTCACCGGGCGCTGGTTCACAACCATGCGTATCCGGTCGATCAGGCGCAGCTTGTTTGCGAGGGTCTCGTCATAGATTTTGTCCACGGTCGCGCCGTCGCGCGCGATCGGGATCATCTCGTTGATGAAGAAGTCGACGCCCTCCCCCAGGAGGCCCGAGATCGGCACGCCGTTCGTCGCGATCGGCGCCTCAGGCGGAAGCGAGGCGCGCAGCGCCCGCAGGAAGGCCAGCATCGACAGGTGCTCAAACGCGACAACGCTGGCGGTGGCCGGGTCGTAGCCGAGCGGCAGGGAGGCGACGCGCAGCATCTGCGGGTTAAAGTCCTGCCGCAGGTAGACGCCGACATTGTCGATGGCGGCGCCACTGAAGAGGCTCAGGCCCTCCTCGGGGTGCGTGTCGAGGTAGTCGCTGCCATAGAGGCCATTCGCCCGCTTGGCGATCTCCAGGTTCAGCTCGCCGAAGGTGTCGGTCTGTGTCGGGGCCGGGCCCGGCGCGGGCTCGCGCGAGGGAGTGACCTCCAGGCCCGGGTCGGGGTCGATGCCGTCGAAGTAGCACCGCTTGTAGCCCGGATCCCAGAAGGCCTCGCTCATCGCCGAGGCGTAGCTCATCGCCTTCACGTGGCCGCCGGTCTCGTCCTGCAGCAGCGAGCGGGCGATCGGATCGCGCATCACAAACTTCCCAAACAGAAAGTTCGGCTCGTTGCTCACCGTCACCTGGAACGCTTCGAGGGTGTACCAGCCCGAGGACTCGCTGTGGTACACCGGGCCGTAGGTCTGTCCGCTGGCCCGCGACGGCTGACAGGTCGCGAAGGGGTACGATCCGACGCAGCTCTCGGCGAAGGGGTTCTGCTGCTGCTCGTAGTCGGCGTAGATCTTGAGGCAGGCCGCGATGTCGGCCTCCCACGATTGGTCGCCCCCGCCCGCCACCGGCGCGGCCTTCATCCGCATATCGCGGTCGTAGAAGCCGGTCGGCCACAGGTAGGCCAGGCTGTAGATGCCGCGCTCCTTACTCTTGGCCTTGACGCTGCCCCAGACGGACTGGATATGGTAGCGCTCGGGGTCTGGGTATTCCTTGTAGTTGTAGGTGTCGCCGACGACCATGCCCGTCGCCCGCGGCAGCGCGCCGAGGAAGGAGTCCGGGTAGATGGAGATGTACTTCTTCAGCGCGGAGCGCAGGCCCTGGTCAGGGTTGTCTGGCGAGAAGAGGGCCAGCGAAAACGTCGCGCTGCGGTTGTCCCGGACGTGATCCTTGTCGATGCCCAGGTGGAAGCAGGCGCTGTACGTCTCGCGGCTGGCGTCGTAGCTGACATAGTAGGCCGCCGGGTGCTCCGAGTCGATCGCCATCGCCAGGCCGAAGGTCGCGTCGCCGATCAGATTGACGCCGTTGAGGTTAAAATCGAGGTCGCTCTTCAGATGCAGGCTCGCATCGCCGAAGCTCCCAATATCGACCAGCCTGGTCAGAACCGTCTTGTACGGCGCCGGGCGCCGCTCGATCCGCTCCGACCGGTCGAGCTGGCCATGCCACTGCATCCCGACGAGATCCAGCGGGAGCTGCACGCATGCCTCTACCCCCCGCGAGCTCGGCACCTGCTCGGTGCTCGTGACCCTGCCCTCAAGGCCGATGTAGCTCGGGTGCGCCGTCCAGCGCTCCTCGACCTTGATGGCGTTCGCCGGGCTCTGGCGCGTCAGCACGAGCCCGCTGTCGGTGGCCTGATAGCTGGCGACCGGAGCGGCGTACGGGTCGAGCAGCGGGGCGCCGCGCGGGTCGTAGAGGTACACACCGAGGTCGGGCCTCTGGGCCAGGTCGGCGCTGTACCCCCGCACGCTCAGCTGGGCGAAGCGCCCGCCCTGTCCGTCGAAGCGCAGCAGCATCCCATCCTGAGTGCGCAGCGTGAAGGCGTCGGCGCCGGCCCGCAGCTCGCCAGCAGGAGCACGGCGACAAGGGCAACGGCTGAGCTTCTCATCACCGCAGCGATCAGCGATCTCATCGTCTGGCCCTCCATTGCGCGCCTCACGGCCCCGGCACGATAGTGACCGAGGCCGTCATATTCCACCACAGCCGATCATCAGCCGTGTCAGGCGTGATCAGGACCGTGTAGGTCGTCACATCGCCAGCCTGGTTCGCTCCGATCGGCCTGATGCTGGACACCCTCCCGGACAGCTGCATGTCGGGCAGTGCGCTGAAGGTGATGGTAGCCTGATCGCCCGCGAGGATCCGCCCGATGCTCAGCTCGCTCAGGTTCGCGGTCTGGATCCGCCACTCCGAGAGGTCGGCCAGCACCAGCGCGGGCATGTCAGCCGGGGGCGGCTCCCCCACGATGGCGCTGATTGCCGCGACGGTGGCGTCAAACGGCGCCCGCAGCGTCGCCGTATCTAAGGCCAGTTGCGCCTGCCGGACAACGACCTGGGCCTCCTGGATCTGCGCCGCGGCAACCCCCAGGTCCGACGGGAGCGGTGTCGCCAGCAGCCGCTGAAGGTCGGCCTCGGCGGCGGTGATGCTCGCCGCCGCTGAGGCCAGCGCGCCGGCGCGCTGCTCGCCCTGCAGCTGGCTCAGCTGCTCCTGGGCGGCGGCCACGTCGGCCCGGGCGCTCGCGATCTGGTCGGCGTCGGCCCCGACCAGCAACTGGTCGAGGCGTACCTGGGCCTGCCGGACCTGGAGGTTGGCGGCCTGGACGCCCGCATCCTCGGCCTGGCGGGCCACGTCATAGTCTACCGTCGCCTGCTGGAGGGCTTTTGTCGCGGTGTCGATCGCCCGCGTAGCCAGGCTCAGCTGCTCCTGGTCGCCCGGGCGCTCCGCGCGCTGGGAGAGCTGCTGCTGTAGCAGGTTGTACGCGTCCTGGCGGTCGCGCACATCATTGGCGGCCCGCTCCATCTTCAGGCGGGCGTCGGTCTTCGTCGCCGAGAGCCGGTCGCGGGTCGCCTGGAGAGCAACCTTCGCCAGATCGAGGGCCGCCTGCGCCGCATGTACCTCGCTCGCCCTGGGGCCGGCCTCCAGCCGGGATAGGGTCGCGCGGGCCTGGTCGAGGCGCGCCTGCGCGGCGGCGATGGTGTCCTCTGTCACCACGCCCCTGACCTGCCGCAGCTGCGCCTGGGCGACGCCCACCCGCGCGCGGGCCTGAGCGACTTCCTCGGGCTTCGAGCCCGCCTCGATCTGGTCGTAGGTGGCCTGGGCGCCAGCAAGGGCGGCCGTGGCCCGGTCGAGCTGTAGCTCCAGAGCGCGGCTGTCCAGACGAGCCAGCGGCGTGCCCTTCGTCACCGCGTCGCCCTCGCGGACTAGCACCTCGGCGACGACCCCGCCCTGCATAGCGAAGCGCAGCCTGACGCTCTGCACCGGCACCACTACGGCGCTGGCGACGATCGGGCCGTCCGGCTGCGTCAGGGGCGCCCGCTGCGTCAGGGGCGCCCGCTGCGACTCGGCCGCCGGCGCGCCCAGAGGGGCGCTCCCCGCCCGGGTCTTGGCGCTCACGCTCAGGGCCAGGGCTCCGGCAGTAGCCAGGAGCACCAGCGCCACCCCTGCGATGATCAGTTTCTTCTTCACGGATCAACCTCTTCCTGGCCTAGCCGCTGGGGTCACAGGGGCGCGCGCTGCGACGTCAGTCGCCAGCTGAGGCTCCTACGCTCATAGGTTACCCCAAGGCGTATTCGCGCTAACAACTTCTTGTTGTTTTGTCCAAAACAACGTCGGTTTTTAAGGCGGCAGCCCTAACGTTGATGCGCATGGGGCGCGCGCGCTCAGCCGACATGCGTCGAGGATGCGCCGGGCGCCTCGCCCAGCTTCAGCGCCTGGGGCGACGACTTCAGCGCCGGGCTGGCCGCATAGAACTCGCCGGTAAACGCCTTCCGCGTGCTCCGGCTGCGGTTCAGCACCATGCCGAGCACCCGCGCCTTCGACTGGGCGAGCAGGTCGTGCGCGGTCTTGAGTGACTCCGCGCCGGTGGTCTCCGCGCGCACCACGAGCAGGGCCGTGTCGCAGACCTGCGCCAGCAGGGCCGCATCGCTGGCCGCGAGCAGCGCGGGCGTGTCGAGCAGCACGATATCGGACTGTTCCTTCCACTCCGCAATCAGCGCCGCCATCCGCGGCGCGCGCAGAAGCTCCGTGAGCCTGGAGGGCAGCGGGCCGCTCGGCACAAGCCAGAGGTCGCCGACGCTGGTGGAGGTCAGATAGCTGATCGCCGAGGCCGACTCCTGCAGCGCCGTCGTGAGCCCGCGGCTGTTGGACAGGTGGAAGAGCGCGTGGAGCGCCGGCCGGCGCGGGTTGGCGTCCACGAGGATGACGCGCTTCCCCGACTGCGCCAGGGCCACGGCCAGGCTCGCCGCAGTTGTGCTTGTGCCGTCGAGCGGGCCGCTGCTGGTGAGCAGCAGCGCCTGCGCGGGATCGCCGCCGGCCGCGATCTCGACCCGAGTCTGGAGCAGGCGGTAGGCGGCGGACGAGCGGCCGGCGGCGATGCTCGCGACGCCTTCAGGGCGTCCGGCCCCCGCGACCTGGCCGATCACGCCGAGCACCGCAGCCCCGGTCGTGGCCTCGGCCTCCTCGACCGACTTCACCTTGTCCTCCAGCGCCTCCTTGATATACGCCGCGCCGGTGATCAGGAACGCGCTGAGGACAGCCGCCAGAACCGCGTTGCGCAGCGGGCTGGGGCTGACCGGGGTGGCGCTCGGCGCGGCCGGCTCGACCACGAGCACCCCTTGCCCGACGGGGATCGAGCCGGTGGCGATGAGCTCGCGATTCTGCTCGATCAGCACCGTCACGATCTCGTTAATGATGGTGGCGGCAGACTCGGCGTTCGCATCCCGGATGGAGATGACGATGATCTGCGACTGCGGGACCGGCTGGACCTTCACACGATTGAAGAGCTTTTCGGGGGGCGTGGGGAGCTGGAGCCTCGCGATAACTTCCTCCAGCAGCGGCCGCTTGCGCAGCAGCTCGGCGTACGTCCGCGTCAGTTGCTGGCTCGCCATCAGGTAGTCGTAGCTGCTCCGCGACGTGCCGCTGACGCCCCCGCCAGTGACAAGGATGGAGGTCGACACCTCGTAGATCGGCGTTATCACCAGGCTGACTACCAGCGTGAGAACCCCTACGCCAATGGCGCCAAGGCTAATCACGCTTGCCCAACGTCGTAAGAATTGAGCGAGCAGTTTGGCATCCAATCCTTTGTGTTCCTCTCCGGGGCTACGACGCCTACCTGACGTCACGAATCCTTCGCCCTTTGCCACGGGTGAGTCGTCTGTCGCACCCGCCCACCGCCGCCTCAAGCGGTGCCAACGCATCTTGGTCGTACCTGACGATCTCGCCGACGTCGATCTCGATATTCTGTATGCGGCCAAGAAGTTCGATCAGCACCCACACCCGTGCGCTCGGCTCCGCCGGGCCGAGGAAGATCGCCTCGATCCCGCGCATCGCCCCGCCGCTGATCGCCACAGCCTCGCCGGGCTTGAAGCCATAATCGATGACGCCGCCCTCGCGATCAAGCGCCGCGATCCGCTGGTAGATCGCGTGGACGACCTCGCTCGGCACCGGGAGGGGCGTATCGTCAAAGGCCACCAGGCGGAGCACTCCCTCGGTGGCGTTGATCCGGCTCAGTGCGGTGACGCAAAGATCGGCCTTGACGAAGAGGTAGCTCGAAAAGAGCGGGGTCTCCTCCAGCACGCCGTTGCTGTAATGCTGGACTTCGGGTAGATAGACGGTGAGATCAAGCTGTTGGCGAAGGTTCTGCGCCGTGTAGCGCTCGCGCCGCGCCTGACAGTGAACGACGTACCACTGGAGGCCAGATGTGATACTGTGATGCTCAGGTGATGTGGTATGCAATGAGGACGAGGCCATAGACGGCACCTCCTTTACGCAACACACAATCTCGGCTACGTATCTCTCTGTGCGAAGCTCCTCTGTAGTAAATAAGCCTCCAAATAGCGCATTCCCACTCAGGTCGTGTCCACCAGCGCGTAGCGAGGCATGCCCTAGCCGCCCGTCGCCGCACAAGGCGCAACCGGCTAGCGCGCACAGCTCCACGTCTCGCTGTAGGTCAGCGCACGATCATCGGCAGGCCGATCCGCGCGGGGAGCTTGGCGAGGATGTGACACACTGTGCGAGACAGTGGCAGGCGTGGCAGCGTAGAAGGCACGCTCCGCCATTTAGACGGTTTCGCCTATCGTTCACGCGCCGTATCCCAGGGGAAAGATCCGAAATACCGGTGGCGAGATGTGGTGGTGGAGGGTAACGGCATTCAGAACGTGTGGGGGAAGATCTGAAATACCGATGAGGAGATGTGGGGGGAAAAGATGACGGCGTTCAGAAGGTGTGCGGTGTGGTGGGGATGGTACATTATGGCGTCCTGGGTGGAGCTGACGCTACGACAACCCAGAACTATGATGGAATAGTGGGCTTTACTACATGGCTAAGTTACGTGTCAAACTTATAGCATATAGATCAAAGCTACGTCAACTAAACATTGTATGAATAACTATGGGTGTCATTATTTTAGTATAATATGTGTGCAATTCTACACTAATAATTTCATGGCATCAGAAAGGCTGCCGCAGAGCTTTCTTCTCAGATGAAGCGTAGAACATCGAGATGAATATTTTCTTATTCTCGATGGCATCACAATTGATAAAAAACCACACTATGATTAGTTTATAGCGTAGCAGAGCCATAAAAGGGTATACTTTAAGATGACAAGGTAGAGATCGAAGTTATGACTATTCATTCATACGGTAACATCATAAACGCAGTACATTTCGCGAGGCACAGCAGCCCCTGCGTGCGCCCGCGGCGCATCAAGAATCGCTCCTCGGCCTGAAGGAGCGCATGGCCGCGGATGCGGCGCCGCTGCGATGAGCGGTCGAGCCCAAGCGCCGCGCAAAGGTCGAAGATCGTTACTGGGGGTTTTTGCAGAACCCCCAATAAAGTAAAGTAAACGCTACCGGATTAACGCGGCGATGATGAGGATGCGACTTCCAGCTGCCGACCAGAATCTATGCTGAGCGCGCGCCTTCGGTCGACGTATCCGCCGCATGCAAGTAGCGGTAGACCGTCGCCTTGGAGATCTGGTAGTCGTGCATGAGCGTGCGGATCAGCACCCCCTGCTGGCGCCGCTCCTGAAGCTCGGCCACCTGGGCTGGGGTGAGCTGTTTGCTGCGACCGAAGACCACGCCGCGGGCCTTGGCGAGCTGGATACCGTCCATCTGGCGCTCGGCCCGTAGCTCTGTCTCGAACTGGGCGATGGCCCCGAGCATGTGGAAGAGCAGCCGGCCGGTGGCGTCGTTGGTGTGGATCTGCTGGTCGAGCACCTGGAGATGGACGCCCTTGCGCCGCAGCTCCTCGGCGATCTGGCAGAGGTGGAGGGTCGAGCGGGCCAGGCGGTCGAGGCGGGTGACGACCAACGTGTCACCCTCGCGCACGTACTCCAGGCAGGCGGCCAGCCGCGGGCGTTTGCCCGTTGCGCTGCGCTGCTCCTGGTAGAGCTTGTCGCAGTGCTTCAGCTTCTCCAGCTGCACCTCCAGGCTCTGCCCCACTGAGCTCACTCGTGCGTAGCCGACCAGCGCCATCGCCGCCTCCCTGTCTCACAACATATTAGACATTCTACGAATGCTATTATGCACCATTATTTGAGACACCGCTTTCACGATGTCTCAGCATGTCTAGTTTGTGAGACAGCCCTGCGAGGGCTCCGGTTGCCCGAAGACCGCACACCTATGCGAGAAGCGGGCCGGAAAAGCCTCTTGTTTCTACCCAGTTCCGTTTGCTTTAGTCTATTGGGCGTCCTGCAAAAACCCCCTGATCGTAGCTGTCGCGCAGGAGCTCGAGGGCAATGAGTTTGAGCCGATCGGCCTCATCAATGATGAGCAGTTCCATCCAGCCTTCGATGCGCCATGGTGGTGGCTCATCGAGGGGCGCGCTGAGCGCGAGGGCGTCCTCGACGGTCTGGGTGAGCTGATGGCTGGCAAAGCGGATCTCATCGGTGAGCTGCCGCTGTCAAGGCCGGTTTATTTTTGGCTCTTCCGGCCTTTTGGTGATCGAGGACAAAAC
>NZ_JAIEWN010000061.1 GCF_019599295.1 Oscillochloris sp. ZM17-4
AAAGCTTGTCTTGGGAGGCAAAGGCCAGGCGCTGGGCCTCTGAGCGGCGCAGCTGGATCTGTGTGTTGGCCTCGGCCGTGCGTAGCTCGATGACCGTTTGTGATCCGCGCTGCGCGAGCGCGATAGCCTGGAGCGAAATTCGCCAGACCCCGTAGAGGAGGCCCAGTGCAAATATGGCAAGGGCAAAGATGATCCGGTTGGCCATACGCTTGCGCTGCTGCTGACGCCTTTGCTCCTGAGATGCGATCAGGAACGCCTGCTCATCTTCGCTCAGTTCGAGATCGCGTTGTTCCTGTTGCGCCTCCCGCAGCTCCTTCCCGCGTAGCAGCAGCCCATCGGGTCGGTCGGCGCGCTGCCACAGGCGGGCCTGGCGCTGGAGCGTGCTCAGGTTAGCCTCGAACCATGCCGCGTTGTCCGCACGCGCCGGCGCGATCAGCCGGTCGTGGGCCAGCTCGTACCAGATGAACCCGCGGCGCTCCTCGGCGTGCAGCAGGTGGGATCGCACCAGCGCCTGGATGGCGGTGTCGGCCAGCCCGTCGGGGTCATCTGGTTCACGCAGCACCTGGCTGCGCAGGCCCGTCTCGGTGATCAGCTGGGCCTCGACCCAGTCGCGGATGGCCTGCTCGCCCACCCCGCTCGCCGCCGCCGTCGCCGCGACCTGGGCGGCGTAGTAGCCGCGCAGCGCCGCGTCCACATCGCCGGCAGCGATGATGTCTTCCACAGCGATCGCATCCCCGGCGGTCCGCTCCCACAGCTGGTAGCAGACCACCTGGAGCTGCACGGGCTCGATCACCTGGCCCAGCACCGCCTCGCTGCCGCCATCGGGCCGCTGCACCGTCGTCTGCCGCAGGTCGTCCACCAGGCGCGTGGCCGCAGCATCGGTGAAGTCGCGGCCGGCGGCGCGGGCTGGCCCCTGCATGGCCCGCCGCGCCTGCGCGGGGTCGAGCAGATCCAGCCGGTAGGTGGCGGTCAGGCGGGTTGGGATGGGCAGCAGGAAGGGCTTGATCGCGCCCAGGTAGTCCTCGCGCAGCACAAACAGCGCCCAGATACGCGGGCTCTCCAGCAGCGCGCCCAGCTCGGCGAAGAAGGCCGCCTTCGCCGCCCGGTCGGTCGGGTCGGCGCTGAGCACTTCCTCGAACTGGTCGAAGATCAGCAGCTCCTCGGCGTCGTCGGGGGCCGGGTGGCGCTCCAGGTAGTCATGCAGGCTCAGGGTGGCCAGCTCGTCAGCTGTCAGGCGCTCATGCGGCGGCAGCCCCTCATCGATGCTGAGCAGGGCGGCGGCGCGGAAGCGGTTGTCGCCACGCACGACCGTCTCCGCCCCGACGCGGATCACCGGGCGCACCAGGAAGCCCTCGTCGCGCAGGCGCGGGATGAGCGCGGCGCGCACCAGCGAGCTCTTGCCCGCCCCCGAGGGCGCGTGCAGCAGCACCAGCCGGCGGGCCAGCAGCAGGTGGAACAGCTCCTCCAGCTCGCGCTCGCGCCCGAAGAAGCGCGCCCCCTCGCCCTCCTCAAAAGCGCGCGGGCCGACGTAGGGGTTGGTCAGGATGGCGTCGCTCATATGCCCCGCTGCTGCCGCTCAGCCTGCGCGGCCAACTCGCGCAGAAAATCCTCGGCGCTGCCCCAGTAGATGCTGATGTTGGTCTGGTAGTTCAGCGCCGCCGTCGGGCCGAAGTAGCTCTTCAGGAACTCGCGTGCCGCCTGCGGGTTGAGCATGGCCCCTTCCTGCGGGTCGATCTGCACGGCCACGTGGGTGTAGCGCCGGCGCAGCTCGGCCCCGGCCATGTTCATCACGCTCTGGAAGAGCACCCGAAAGTTCCAGTCCTCCAGGCGGAAGCCCAGGAAGAGCAGCGCGGTGTTTACCAGCGCGCTGCCGACCACTTTGGGCAGCAGATCCTCGTTGCGGGTCACGCCGATCAGGTAGCGGAAGTAGTCGTCCTCGGTCAGCACCAGCGACTCGGGGTCGTCCAGGCGACCGAAGAGGTGGTAGACCAGCGGCTGCTCAGGGGTGGGCATGCCGGTCGGCGCCTGACTAAGCTCACTGTGGCGGTTCCAGGGGCAGATCTGGGCCTGCGGCTGCTTCCCGGCCTCGCGCAGCGCGTCGCTGAGCAGACGATCCGGGTTTGCGCTGAGGAAGATCGGCAGCGGCAGGCTGGCCAGCACGCGGTAGGGCTCTCCCGCATCCTCGGCCCGCCGGCGCGCGCCAATCTGTGCCAGCTGGACGTCGAGCGTCCCATCGGGCAGCGGCGCATCAGCGCGGACGGCCAGGGCCGCGCGGATCGTCTGCGTCAGCTCGTCGCGCAGAAAATCGGCGTCCTGCTGCACTGCGAGGTACTGCGCAACCTGGGGCAGGTCGTCGCGGGCACGAGGGGCGAGCGGGAAGTGGTGGCGGGCTGCCAGGTGGCGGGCCAGCTCGCGGGTGGAGCCGGTGAGGCTATCGAGCAGGCCGGGGCCGAGGATGGGCGTACATTTGCCGCGGGCGATGCTGCCGAGCAGCGCGGGCCACTTCTTAAAGTCCTCGGCCTCGAAGCCGGGCTCGTACCAGATCCGCCCGCTGCGCAGGCGGGTGAAGAGCGCCGGCATCCACCAGTCGGGCCGGCCGGCGATGGACTGGCGCGCGGCGGCCAGGGCGCGGTCGATCCGCCCGTCGCGGCGCAGCTCGCGGAAGAAGGCCGGCGCAAAGACCGCGTTAGTCTCCAGGCTCAGCTGGCCATGCATCGCGATCACGGCGGGGATGCCGGCGGCGGACATTCGTGGCCCGAGGGCGGCCAGGGCGTCGCGGCTGCTGTCGCCCGCACTCTGGCAGCTGGACAGCAGAATCAGGCGCGGGCGGGTGGACAGGTCGGCGAGGCGAGCCACGAGGTCGGCACCAGGGACGCGCGCCACCTGTCCCTGCCCGTCGTCGAGGAACAGCCAGGGCTCGCCGTCGGCCAGTGCGCCGTGGGCCAGCAGGTACAGGATGTCGTAGCCGTCACGCAGCTGGCTGATGATCGTCGGCAGGCTGGCCTGACCGGGCGCGGCCAGCACGGTGGTAGGAATGTCACTAAGCCCGACCAGGGCCAACTGCTGCTCGCCGGCGGCGTCGATCGGCGCCAGGCGGAAGAGATCGAGCCCGGTGGGGGCGGCGATCACCGCCAAGGCGCGCAAGTCGCGCTTTGCGCGCAGCGTCACCGGCTGCCAGTCGGCGCTGCCCAGGGCGCGGGTCAGCATGAGCTGCTCGCTCAGCGCCAGAGGTTGGTCGTTCTGCGGATCGCGCAGCGTCTCCCAGCGCAGGGTGTGGAGCTCGGGGGCGTCGGCGGTGATAGAGAGCCGTAGGCGCAGGGGCAAGCCCTGGCTCTGTGCGGCGGCGCGGCACTGGGCGAGGGCGCTGGCGAGGACGGGATCAGCGAAGAGTATCGCCCACAGCGCCCGCCCATAGGCACGTGGGTCGAGGGCCAGCTCCAGCAATCGGGCAACGTCGAAGGTGACACTCACCAGATGCTGGCCGAGGGGCCGCACATCGGCCTCGCTGCTGGGCTGGCTGAAGACCAGATCGACGGCGTAGTGGGTCGCATCGCGGCGGCGCAGGCTCAGCTCCAGATCGGCGGGGTCATCCACAGAGCACCCTTATGTAGATGCGAACCGATGTCGATGTGGATGAGTCTACCGGAAGAGGCTCCCATGTAGGTGAAGATCACACCATTCTGGTGGTCATGTATGGCAACGCAGCCACCACCACATATGATCGTCACACCAGGTGCCGCAGGGCCGCAGGGACGTAGCTGCTCATGCGGCGCGGTGCGGATGCTGGAGGGCGCGGGCTTTGGCCATGCGCACGAGGTGCTCTAGCAGGAGGTAGCGCTCCAGCTCGATCACCTCGGGCCCGGTGAGGCCGCCCTGCTTCTTGCGCTCAAGCAGGGCGCTCACCCGCTGCTGGAACTCGGTCGAGGGCCGCAGGGCCAGGATCTGGGCGGGCGTCGGCTGGCTGGTGAGCACCTCGATGATCGCCTGCTCGTCGAGCGACGACGGCTGCGCCTCGGCCTGTACCTCGCGTAAGCCGCGGGCCAGAACCTCAGGTAGGCGATCATGCATCTGCCGCAGCTCCTGGCCGAGCTCGTCAGGAACCTGGATCGTGATCTCAACCGTCATCGAGTGCCTCCTGAACCTTGCATACCCGATCATGGTACGGTTCCGCTCCGCTGGAGTCAAGGCTCTTTGTTCGAGCATATGAGCCTCATCTTGCGGCGGCGAGTTATTGCGCCATCGCTAGCGCCCCGGCCCGCTCGATGATCGCCCGCGCGATGCTCGTCGCGCCGCTCGACTGCGGGTAGACCGGGTCGCGCAGGTATGGCCCGATGCCGTAGGTCAGGGCGTGGGTGAGGCAGGTCGTCACCACCACGCACATATCAGCATTCTGCGCTAATGCGCGGGCCTGGTCGGTGAGCACGGTGTCCTCGCAGAGGCGGATCTGCACGCCGGGGTTGCGCCGGCGGATCAGCTCGCCGGCCCGGGCCGCGCTCTGCGGGCGCAGGGTGAAGATGCCGATGCTGTAGCCGACCGGCAGCTGGGCAATGGGGTCGTCCTCGTCGTCCTCGGGCGCGGCGAGCCGGGCCCGCAGATCATCCAGCAGGTCGGCCCCGGGATGCGCCCATGTGGCGAAGGCCAGCCAGCCCTCCAGCGTGACCCGGTCGGGCGGGCGGGGCGCCCCGAGCACGGACTCGGCCCACGCGCGCAGCCACGGCCCGAGGGCCGGCCCCTGCGCGCCGTAGGCGGCCAGCAGGTCGAGCGTCTCTAGCGCCGCATCGCCGAGGGCCGGCGCCGGGCTGTCCAGCCAGCCGGTCAGGTGCGCGACAGCCGTTGTGATCGTCGACGGCGACCGGCGTAGCCGGGCCTCGGCGAGCCGCAGCAGGGCTAGCGTGGTCAGTATGTTCACCTCGCGCTGATCTAGGGTCGCCGCGTAGAGCGCCTCATAGACATCGGCGTGCGCCGTATCCTTACGAGGGAACAGCGAGTCCTGAAGGAAGTGGTCGCGCAGCTGGCGGATCGCGTCGCGCAGGTGCGGTCGTGATAGCGCCGCGCCCCCGGCCGCCAGATCGGTCAGCCGCCCGGCCAGCTCCGCGACCCGATCATCTGTCCAGTAGCGGTCATCCGCCGCCGCCACGGCGGCGAGCGCCTGCGGGAGCCTGCGGTCGTCGGGGTCGGCCGCTGCTACAGATAGCCAGACGAGCCAGTCGCTGATCGGCGGCTCATCTGGGGCGGCGGGCACAGGCGGCGACACGCTATCGCTGAGCGCCCTGACGATCTGCGCGTAGCGCCGGGTAGCGAGCAGCGCGTCCTGCTGCTCCTGGGGAAGCGACCAGAGCTGAAGCAGGGCCTCCTCTGCCTGGGTCGTATCTTCGCCGAAGAAGGCCGCCTCCAGCATACCTTGTGTGCGCGCCTCAGCGGTATCCAGCTGCTCGGCGATGTGCCACGCTTCATCGTAGCGCCCTTCCATCAGGGCGCTGCGCAGCGCCTGCTCGGGGGTGAGCACGGGCACCTCTGGGGCCGCACCCAGAGTGAGCGGCTCCTCCGGCAGCAGGGCGAGCAACGCCTCGATTACCAGGCGTGTCTCCTCGTCGGCCGCGCGCTCGGCTAGCTGTGCGAGCGCGACCCGGTCGCCGGCCGCCGCCTCACGGTAGGCGAAGACGCGCAGCACCGGCCCGTAGGCCGTGTCCGCGACACCCTCAAGCAGACCGCCGAGCCGGATGCGCAGCCGGCGGAAGGTGTCGAGCGCATCGCCCCAGCGCCCGGCCTGCTCCAGCGGCAGCAGCTCGCTCTGGTGGAAGGCGGCGAGCAGGGCCTCGCGGGCTGCGCGCGGCGCCCGCAGCCGCGCAATGTCCCCGTAGTCCTCGCGGCGCCACAGCTCGTCCCAGCGCCGCTGCTGGGCCAGCAGCTGGACATCGAGGAAGGCGAGGTTGTCCGCCGATGCCAGGCCGCGCCGCCGTAGCTCAGCCAGCGTCGCCGCCGCCGCATCCCACGCGCCGGCGGAGAGCGCCGCGCTGAAGCTATCGTACAGCTCGCGGTAGCTCGGGCTGTGGGCGACCTGGAGCTGCGGGCGTCGCTGCTCAAGCGCCGCCCAGCGACCGAGGCGATCCAGCATCCGCTCGAAATGGCGCGCTGGGGAGCGCAGCAGGTAGTGGCCGGCCGGATAGACCATGGCGCCCAGGCGGCCGACCTCGCCCGCCGCCGGGTCGAAGGCCCGGTGTGACGGCGCGCCGCCGGCGTGCTCCGCGTAGGTCGGGATCACGAAATGGCCGATGGTCGACAGGGCCGCCTCCAGATCGCGCCGGACCGCCCCCATCACCAGCCAGGTATCGCTGCCCTCCTCGCGCACTGGGAGGATGGTCGGCTCGCCCTGGGCAAGCCGCTCAATAAGCGCGGCCAGGCTCTCGCTCGCCGCGATGGTCAGCTCCGCAGGGTCTGCGACGGTGCCGAGCGCGGCGGCGAGCGTGGCGGCAAGATCGAAGCGGGCCTGGTCGTTGAATACTACTGTTCTCATGCGGCGCGCCCCCACAGCTGCTCGGCCTCCAGAAGCGCCCGCGACACATCGCTGGGGTCAGTGCTCATCTCAACGCTCTCATCGCCAGCGCCCACCCCGCCCAGATCGAACTCGAGCGAGCCGCGCAGGTAGAACCGCTCGCTCACCAGCCCGCGCTCATCGAGCCGGGCCAGCCCGCGCCGCTCGACATCGGGGGCCAGCCGCGCGATAAAGGCATCGGTGTGCACATCCCCAGGGCGGTAGAGCACGCGCACGGCTGAGCCGCGGGCGGCCAGCGCGCCCAGCGCATCGCTCAGCCGCAGCTCAGTCCGACCGATCTCGGGCATAAGGGCGCGGAACTGCCCGAAAGGGCTAGAGATAACTGCCATATCGCCCAGGCGTGGGGAGATGAGGTAGAGCCGGCCGCTCGGCGCCATGAGCTCCAGGGCCAGCAGCGAGGCCAGCATGTCAGCGAGCTGGGTGGTGCCGCCCGGGGCGCGCGACTTGATCACACGGTTTGGCATGAGGTCACTCCACATCTATCGGGGGCGTAGCAGGCGCGGCGGTTATCTCTGCACAGAGATGATACGTCTGGGTGCGCCTGCTACGCCCTTACTGAGTGTCGCGCTATCGGCTATGATTAGCGCTGGGCCAGATCGCGGATCACAAGGCCCACCAGCCAGCCGGCGCCCCGCCGCTCGACACGCTCGACCGCCGGGTAGTGCCGCTGGAAGCCCACGTCGATCGGCGTCGTCAGCAGCGTCGTGATCTCTTCGCGCAGCGCGCCGATCTCAGCCTGGCCGCATGTCATCTGGGCAGCGTACTGCTCGGCCAGCTGCTCGGCCACCCGCTCCGCCCAGCCTGGCTCGCCATAGACGATCGTCTCGCTGGCCGATTCGACCAGCGCCCGCAGCAGCGCCCGCGAGGGCTTCACCAGCCGCTGGTAGGGCTGCCCGCGCTCGATGCAGTCCGGGCAGCTATCACGGCAGTCGAGCCAGAGCAGCGACTGGAGCAGGTTAAAGACCTGGCTCTCATCGGGGGCGCTCTCTGGGCCGCCCACGCGCTCCAGCACCTGCTCGACCTGCGCCCGGATCGCATCCAGCCGCCAGGCGGCCACCGCCATCACCCGCAGGTCGACCGCGCAGCCGAGCCGGTCCTGCTCCTGCCCCCAGCGCGCGGCGAGGGCCGCCACCAGCGCGTCGCTGTCCGTATCGGAGCTCGGGCGCAGGAGCTTGCTGTTGAGCGCCACCACGAGGTCGCGCGTGGCCGGGACGCCGTGCGGCTCAAGCGCCGCGCCGATCGCGCGCAGGGCCTGGGCGTGTCCGCGCAGGCTCGCGGCGCCACGGGCCGTGGCAAACGCGCCCGCGAGGGCGTCGTCACCCTGGCCGATCAGGCCCGTCACCGCGGATAGCTGGCTGGCAAGCAGCTCGCGATCGCAGTGCCGGAGCGTGTCGAGCAGCTGGAGATCCAGGTCGCGCGGGCGGCGCGTGATCGCCTCGGCGATACGTTGGATAATACCGACCCCGCCAGGCGTCCGCTCGGCGATCCAGATCGTGTCGCCCTCCACGTCCATCGTCAGGTCGTCGGGGTCGATGTCGGACGCGACTCGGGTGACGGCGTCGAAGAGGACTGCGCCGAGCGAGGCCGCGTAGCACTCCTGGAGCCACGCGCCCAGATCCGCGTCGGGCGCGGCCCAGAGGGCGGCGCTACAGTCGGTGAGCGCTGCGGCCACCTCGGAGGCGGCGATCAGATCTGCCAGACGCTGGCGCAGCCGCCCGCTGCGCTCCAGGTCGTCCTCCTCATCCACCCGCTGGCTCTGGAAGATCACGTCCATCGTGCGCTCGGCCAGGGTTGCCCGCGTGCGCGCCACCTCCTCGGCCGCCGTCGGCAGATCGACCTGGCGGGCGACAGCGGTCGCCACCAGCATCGAGAGCTCCAGCTGCCAGAGCCAGCCAAGCTCGAAGTCCGAGAGCTCCCGACCAACAAGGCGCGGGTCGCGCTCAAGGCGGTGGAGCATATAGGCGGGGATGAGATGCTGGCGCAGGCGTGGCCAGCTGGGGCTGCCGAGCATCCGGGCCGGGTCAAGCGGGGCGAAGGTACCTCGCAGAGCGTCGACACACAGGCTGAACCCGAGCGCAGCCGGGGCCTCCCCCTCGACGAAGCGCAGGCGCCGCCGCAGCTCGCCGCCGCCGCTGAAGCGCGTCTCGGCGCGCACGCCCACCGCAGCCCGCGTCACCTCGACCCAGCTGCCGGCTGCCTGCGTGTAGGCCCGCAGGTCGCCGAAAATCGCACCCCAGGGCGAGTCGGGCGCCAGGGCGATCGGGATGGTCGGCACCTCGTCCGCCAAGCCAGCCCGGCTCTGGGCCTCAAAGCGTGAGCGCCAGAGCAGCCGGGCGCTGCTGGTCGGCAGCACCGACTGGGGAATGATCGCCAGAGTGTAGGCCCGCGGCCGGTAGACCAGGATCTCCGCCCCGTCGATCTCAGCCCGCCGGGCCGCAGGGTCGCGCTCGACCGCGAGGTCGGCCAGCTGGACGCGGCCCTCGGCGATGCGGGCGGCGTCGGGAAGGGCGAGCCAGTGGGCCTCTTTCAGCAGGTGGCTGCGCGCATAGCGCTTCGAGACGTGTCCTGGCGCGTACTCGCCCATGCCCTGCTCAAGGCCCATCTGCTCATCGTCACGCATCGCTGAGCCAGCGACGGGGCGATCGGGGATGTGCAGCATCAGCTCGGGCAGGCTGAGTAGCGAGAAGAGGTTCGGCGTGACGACATCCGGCAGCGGGTCGCGGGAGATCGCATCTGACCAGGCGCTGACGATGTCGCCCTCCACGCGCTGCCAGTCGCTCTCCAGCTGGCGCAGCAGGGTCGGGACGACCTCAAGCAGCAGCGGGCGCGGCTCGGCCCAGAGTAGGCTGTCGAGGGCGTGGTCGTCCCCGCCAAGGCCCAGGGCCGCGTCCAGGTGCGCCCGCAGGCTGTCCAGCTGCTCGCCGCCGGCCAGGACATCCGCGAGGACGGGGGCCATCGCGCGGCGCTGGCCGTTTAGCCAGTCGCCCCGGCGCCCGGGGTCGCTGCTCAGGGCAGCCCAGACATCGGTCCGCGCGCCGCGCGCGGCCAGCGTGGCGGCCAGCCAGTCCATCAGCGCGTAGGCCGCCTGCATCTTGCGGACATACGTGTTTTCGAGGGGCAGTTCGAGCGGGGGCAGGCTCGGGCTGAATAACCGCTCGGCGTGCTGGAAGGCCCAGCGGTCGCGGCCGTAGGCCGAGGTGATGAGCACCATCCAGGGGCGCATGGCGCGCGTGCGGCCGGCGCGGCCCTTGCGCTGGAGGAAAGAGGCCAGGCTGCGCGGCGCCTTGTGCTGGATCACCGCCCCGACGGTCGGGTCGTTGAAGCCGACCTCCAGCGAGCTGGTGGCCACCACAAGATCCGCGCTGGCGCGGACGCCGCGGTACTGCGAGGAGGTGATGTCGAGGCTCAGGGGCGTCGCCAGGTCGTGGCCGATGCGCTCGCAGGCCCACCACCACTGGCCGGCGTCGCTGCGGCGGCGAGTCTCATCGACGCCCGCCCGCGGCGGCCTGGCTCGGTACTGGCTCAGCACCTTGTTGGACTCGGCGTCCTGCTCGATGTGGAACCAGCGGTTGATCACGTCGAGCGTATCGGTGAAGGCGAAGATCCGCTGGCCGTAGGCCCCCCGCGACACCGCGCCACTCGTCCGCTCCTGGGGCAGGTCGAGGATACGGCCGAGCAGCATGGCGGCCTGCACCGATGTGGAGAGCAGGCTCGTGCCCGACACCGGGTCGCCCTTGAGCACCAGGTTGTACTCGACGCCCTGCTCGACCATATCGGCCTCGGCCGGGGTGATGTAGCCAACCCGCTCGATCGGCAGGCCGGTGAGGCGGGCGAAGAAGGGCTCGGCCTGGGTCAGCGTGGCGGATAGCCCGACCACCACCAGGCCATGGCCGGGCCGGCGGCCCCGCGCGTGGCGCCAGCGCCGGAGCAGATGGGCGACCTGGGCCCCGCCCATGCCCTCGTAGGTGTGGATCTCATCGAGCAGCAGCAGCCGGGGCGGGCGTGCCACGCCCACGCCGAACAGCGCGTGCTCGCGCGTCCGGCTGAGCCGCCGGTTCAGCATCTCGGTGGTGGTGAACAGGATGTCCGGCGGGCGGCGCAGCATCTGCTCGCGGGTCAGGGAGATCTGCTCGGCGCTGATCACTGTGCCGCAGCTTACGCAGACCAGACGCGCGAACTGGCCGTAGTCGCCCCTCCTATTCGCCTCAGCCTCTGCCTGCACATCGGCGCGCCGCCAGACCAGATCGCCGCCGCAGGATGGGCAGGGCATCATCGGGAAGACCCAGCCGTCCCTGGCCCTGGTGAGATCCCAGCCCTGGCCATGCCGGGCCTCGGAGCTGAGCAGCCGCTCGGCCGAGACGGGCGTATCGCCGTAGTAGGCACCGACTATTATCGCCCCTCTGCCGTGGCGGCCCAGCAGGCCATCGAGCTTGCGGGCCTCGCTAAACGCCTCGGCGATCTGATCCTTCAACAGCTCGATCCGCGGGTAGATCGCCATAGCCTTCGGCGTGGTCGCGTCGGCAGGCTCGGCGGCGATGTGGGCCAGGGCCGGCACATAGAATGCCTTGGTCTTACCCGCGCCGGTGCCCGCGCCGATCACCAGCCCGCTGTCGCCGCGATCGCGCAGGGCTCCGGTCAATCGCGCCGCCGCGTCCAGCTGGAAACGAGCCAGCGCCAGCGGCGCGCCGCCCCGGTCGCGTAGGAGCACATCGGCTGCCGCCAGAGCGACCTCATCGGCGTCGCGATCCTCAAGCACCTGCAGCAGCGCTGATGCTGGCACATCCCGGCGCGGGTAGCGCCGGCGCTGGAGCTGGAGGCGCAGGTCGCTGACCAGCCTGGGCGCATCATACCAATTCGTCCAGGGCATGATCTGGCGCAGCAGGAAGAGCAGGCGCACCGCCTCGGCGAAGCGGCTGCGGTGGCGGCCCGGGTTCTCAAACACCAGCCGGCGCTCGACCAGGTTGGCGATGATCTGGTCTGGCGTGACCCCGCTCGCCCGCGCCCGATCCCAGAGATCGCGGCCGACCGGCGGCAGGTGATCGAGCAGGGCGGGCAGCTCCGCCGCCAGGTCGCTCTGGGCGCGCATAAAGCCCCAGCTGAGCAGCCGGGCCTCCTCCATCTCCACCATGGTCAGGGCCTCGCCGGCCAGCTTGTCGAGATCGTCAGTGTTTAGAGCGGGCATTGACATAGGGACACCCTTGCCGTCAGACGAATTTTATCGAGAAAGCAGTTGCCCTGTTACCTTCCTCAACCCAGCTACGGACGGGCGGCGTGAGATCGGCGAGCGTTGCCCTGCCCTCGACCACGTTCATCAGGAAAGAGCGAACCTCGTCGGGGAGGCGGGCCACGCTCTCTAAACGGCGACCAAGTTCAGTGAGCCGCCCGTCGAACTGGGCGAGCTGCGCCGCGCTCTGCGGGGGTTTGGTAACTTGGGCGCGGATCTGGGCGACCAGCTGCTTGATCTCGTGCTCGCTCGCGGCCACCTCGGGCAGGTAGGTCACCAGGCGCAGCAGCTCAAGGTATGGTGCCAGCTGGCCCTGGGCGTAGAGCTGCCAGCGCTCGCCGAGGTCTTTGAGCGCCGCCTGGGCTTTACGGCCTGTATTGGAGAGCGCAAGATTCTCACGGCGGCTTGTGCCCTCGGCAAATCGCTTTCGCGACGCCTGCGCCTCTTGCGCCACAGCGACGGTCTGGGCAAGCACCGGGGCGATCATCTCCGCGCCAAGCCTGTCTCGGCACACCTCTGCGGCCGCGGCGAGCTGGCGGGCTGCGTCGAGGAGCTTCTCTAGCTCGGTCAGGGTGACCTCGATCGCCTTCACCTCGCTCTGGGCGTCCTTCAGGCGCTTCGCCAGCACAATCTTCGCGCGCGTGTCGCTGAGCAGGGCGGTGATCATGGCTGCGCCTCCTGCGGCTGGGCGGCCTGGGGAGGCGCGCCGAGCAGATCGAGAATCTCGTCGTAGCGCGCCAGCGTCCGCTCCTCCAGGCGCAGCGCGTCGCTCTCGGCCTGGAGCTGGGCGATCGTTCGATCCTGCTGCGCGCCGACCTTGCTCGCCAGATCGATCAGCCTGGACAGATATGCGATGAAGTCGTGGGCCTGCTGCACGTAGCGCCCGCCGGCCGACAGGCGCACCGCGCGGGTGGCCCGGCCCGCCTCGTCGCGGGTGGTGCCGAGGTACTGGAGCAGGGTGCGCAGCATCTGGGCCTTGCCCGGCGGATCGTCGAGGTTGTGGGGGATGCCGTGGTCGCTCAGCGTCACAAGGAAGGCGTCGACCGCCTTCATCACCGCGTCGGGGCCATCCTCGCCGCTGATCTCGCCGAGCCGCGCCAGTAGCTCGGACTGGTAGGCCGCCTCGTCGGCGAGCAGATCATCAAGGCGCGCGGCCAGCAGGGCATAAACCCCGCCGGCATCCTTCCAGGTTGGCGATGTCCACTCGGCGATCGCCGGGATCTCACGCAGCGCCCAGTCGCGCCCGCGCAGCCGGGCGATCACATCCAGCGCCGTCGCCGCGTCGAGAAAGCGGATATCTGAGCTGGAGCCCTGGGGCTGGTTCAGCTGCTTGAGCAGCTGCGTGCGGCATGAGCGGGCGCGCGCCCCCTTGATGCTGCGCAGCAGGTCGGCCCATGCGCGGCTGTGAGTGGCCCTGGCCCGATCCACCAGACTCGCCCAGTCCTGCTCGCTCGACGGTCGGTCGGAGACCTCGACGGCGGCGGACTTGACGATCGCGCGCAGCAGATCGGCCGACGTGGTCGCGTCGTTGCGCAGGTTGTCGCTGAGCACATCGAGCATGAGGCAGTCGATGGTCAGCATCTCCACCAGGCTCATCGGGCTCGGCTGCTCGCGGCTCGGCTGGAGCACAAAGCTGATGATCTGCTGCTCGTTGGCCCGCAGCCACGCGCCCAGCGTGACCATGTGCGCGCCGAGCGCCTCCGGTCGCAGCTGGCTGCCGTAGGTGTTGAGGTCGGCGAGGGCCTGGAGGACGTAGGCGAGATCATCGCTGCGCAGTAGCGTCACCCTGTCGCCCACCGCCCGCCCCGACTGCCCCTCGATCTCAAAGCGTCCCGGCTTGATTCGTTCGTCCACCACGCCAGCCGCGACGCCATGCAACGTCCAGTCGATCGCGCTCTCGATGAAGCTGACCAGGAACTTACGCAGGTTCTCGTATTGCTCAAGCAAACCTCCAGTTCGCCAGCGCTCGATATCGGCGTCGTACTTGGTGCCGGCGCGCGGCTCCGGTTGTGGTTTAGGATCAATGTCTGGCTCAGGGTCCGGCTGTGGCAGAACGATCTCTCCTTCAGTCCCCTCGATCTGCCTGACACCGAACGCCCTAAAAACATCGGGCGCGAGCGTGCCGACGGCCCGCGCCGCCCCCTCGCCCCGCGCATCGATCGTGCCGTCGCCCCAGAAGAGGATGAGCGACTGGATGCGCTGCGCGTCGGGGCCGCCCTGGCTGGAGAGCATGCGCTGCTGCACGGGCTTGGCGAGGGCGGGCAGATTACGGTCGGGGATGCCGGCGGCGAGCTCCTTCGCCGGGGGCGGGAAGCTGCCCGCGATCACCTTTGGCCCGTGGGTCTGGAGCAGGTCGAGGATGACGTGGTAGAGCAGCGAGCGCGGCGTGCGGGCGAGGGTCGTGCTGTCGAGACGCCGGTAGACATTCCAGATCGCACGCTCGTTGAAGGGGTAGAGGCCCACCTCAACCGGCGGGCCATCGCCCGGCCCGATATTCACCGCGCCGAAGGCGGCGTGGCAGGGCTCGCGGTGCGGGCACTCATTGCAGCGGTTCGGCAGATAGTCGGCCCGCGCGCCGTCCTCAAACCAGACCGTGATGTCGGCCCGGTCGGCGCGCATCGCGTTCAGGTAGCGCGCCGACAGGTCGGCGGCGGCGGCCTGGCTCTGGAGCAGCCCGGCCTCTTTCTGATCTCCCGCACCACTATCGAGGGTGAGGTGATGCGTAATACGCTCGCGCATATTGTCTGGAAAGCGGCTGCTATAGTAGTCGTCTGTGATGCCGATGACGGAGGTCATCCGGCAGAAGTCGCGGTTGGCCTCGCCGGTGTGCTGGGTCGCCAGCACATCGATCAGACCCTGGTCGATCCCGGTGAAGGCGGTGATATCCTCGATCAGCAGGGTCAGCCCCTTGCCCTGCCGGCACAGCTCGCGCCGCAGGTCGTTGAATGTCTGGCGCAGGTCGTCGGCCGAGAGGGCGACCGTGCGGCTGATCGCGTAGTCGAGCAGGCGGTTCAGGTAGCCGGCCAGCTCCTCGCGCAGGTCCGGCTTGAGGTCGAGGGCGCTGGCTAGGGCACCGGCCTCCGGGTAGCCCTGGTGGATCACCGCATCTAACAGCTTGGCGCTGATCAGGAAATCATCGGCGACAAACTCGGGGCGGTCGCCGGCCGCCTCGGCCTGTCGCCCGGCGGTGAGGAAGACCGCGATTCGATCGATCGGCCCGCCCTCTCTCTGCAAAAACACGCGCACCGTTGGGTCAAGTAGGAAGTTCTGGATATTCCGCCGAATCTTGCCCTTCACTGACTCCTCGCGCTCGTAGGTGGCGACGCGCAGGTTGTCGAGCAGGCTGTCTTTCATTGCGCGGGCCGAGAGGCTATCGGCCGCGCCGCGCAGCTTCGCGATCTGCTGGCGCAGGGCGTCGCCGCCGATATCGAGCTTGGCGATGATCTGGCGCAGCGTGCCCAGCAGGCTGTTCTGGGCGCGCTCGATCAGCAGCACCGCATCCTGAGCGCCCATCTCGCGCTCGTAGCGCTGGTGCAGCCAGCGGATCAGGTGCGATTTGCCGGTGCCGGGGATGCCCTGGATCACCGCGAAGATGTGCCGGTCGCCCTGCGCGCCGCGCATCAGCTCGCCCAGCAGATCCGCCTCGCTCAGATCCCGCCCCCCGCCGGCGCGCACGTCGCGGATCTGGCCGAGCGGCGCGTGGGTGGCCATAAAGTCGGCGACATCGACGGCGATCGCCTCTTTGTTGATCACCTCGCCGATGCGCTCGTGCTGCCAGCACTGGTGTCGCGTAAATGCGGTCATGCGGCCCTCCTGCGGCAGATATGCGACACCTGAACAAAAGGTTGACCAGGGTAGAGCTGCCACTTTGTGGCGGCGTCGGCGACGAGGCTGAGCTCGATCGCCCCGGCCTCGTGCAGCACGCGCAGGCTGCTGGAGAGCATCAGGCTCAGCTGGCCGCCGCGCGGCTCCGCGCCCCGGCTGGCCTGCCAGCAGCGGTCGAAGAGGACGCCGCCGTCGAGCTCGGGGCATCGGTCGGCGAGCAGATCCATAAAGGCGCCGAAGGGGGCGGGGCGCTCGCCCTCGGGGAGCAGCTGGTCGAGCAGCGGCTCCAGCCGGTCGTGCGCGTCAGGGACGACCAGATCGCGCCCGCCGAAACGCAGGTTCCAGCCCAGGCCGAGGAAGACCGCCCAGTCGCGCCAGCCGTTCAGCTTGGTGGTGTTGAACTGGCGGCCCTCGGCGTCGGGGAAGATCTCGCTGTTGAAGCGCGTCTCGAAGTCCTTGCGCTCAAACTGGAAGACCCGGTCGTTCTGCACGGCGTACCAGGCGCTGTAGATGTTGAGCAGGTAGTTGTCGGCGCTGTCGTCGGTGATGCCCAGGAGCACCCCCTGCATGTGTTGCCGAAAGTCAGCGAGGCGTTCGACGCTCTTCGGCTCGACCTGGAGCGCTACGACCTTCTGCGCATCCTCGGCGAGCAGGCCGCAGCTGCGAGCTGCGGTGAAGACACCCTTCGCCGCCTCCTGATTCTCAAGCTTCGGCAGGGCGAAGCTGGGCTGGAGCAGGTCGTAGAGCTTCTCGCGGTCGGGCGCCTTGAGTCGCGAGGTCAGGCGCACCATCGCGTGCAGGCGCGGCGGCGTGACCAGGCTATTGTTTAGGATCTCGAAGGCCATAGAATCTCCTCAGAACAGATCGATCGCAGACTCATCGGCGATCTCGCCCAGGTCGCGGGAGAGGCCCTCGACCTTCTCGACCAGGCGGCCGTGCTCGCTGGGGAGGTGGAGCGAGCGCGGTGCGATATTCAGCCGCGCCGCGCCCGCCGGCAGCGAGCGGCGCAGCGCCGTGTGGAGGCGGTCGGCCTCGCGCTCGTCGCTGGGGTAGAGCGCGGCGGTTGGCACGGGCGCGAGGGCGTGCCCCTCAAGCTCGGTGAGGACCGCGAGGGTCAGGATATGGTGTGGGGTGCGGGCGTGATCCGCCAGGGCGCGGGCGAGCTCGTCGGCAAACGAGCCGCCCAGAACAGTATCCGGGAGGACGATCTGCTGCGCGCCCAGGCCGACCAGGGCCACAAGCTGCCGGATCATACCGCCCTGGTCTATCGGCGGGTCGTAGAGCAAGTTGAGCGTCTGCGATCGCCCGAGGATGGCGGCCAGATCATCGTTGAGGTACGCGGCGCTCGGCGGGCCCTGGTAGCGCTCGACCAGCAGCGGCAGGGGCTCGGCGTAGGGCGGGGAGCCGTCGCGCCGACAGGCCGGGCAGCCCCCGCAGGCGAGGGCCGTCTCAGGGTAGAGCCTGGCTAAGGTCAACGCCAGGCAGCGGCCCTGGCCCGAGGTCGCACCCTCGACAAGCTCGCGCATCTGCCTGGCCGCATCGAACAGATCGCCGAGCTCACGGTCGCGTGCGGCGCCAACCACGGTAAGGAACTGCTCGGGGTCTCTGGCCGCATCTGGCTGGTCGAAGCGCACACACATCCAGAGCGATGGCTGGCCGTCGGCGCGGCGCGGCGCATCGGGGCGAGCGTCGGCCCGCGCCTCAAGGATCGTCACCACCCCCGCGCGCTGGGCCAGCAGCAGCGTGTGCTCATTCCACTCGCGGTTCTTCTGGCTGCGGCGCATGTCCGGCTCCTCGGGCGGCACCGCGTCCATATCGATCTCCATGCGGTCGCCGTGGCCGTCGAGCATGTGCCCCGAGCTGAGCATGCCCCGCCAGCGGGCCAGGGCGCGCTCGGGCGTGATCCGCGCCTTTGTGGCCATACCCTCGGCGATCTCATGGTCGCCCCGCTCCGCGCAGACCAGGCTGATCGCGCCGCAGCCGTCGCGGCCGGCGCGCCCGACCTCCTGGTAGAAGCGGTCGATGTTCTCGGGGATGCAGGCGTGGATGACGGCGCGCACATCGCGCTTATCCACCCCCAGGCCGAACGCGGAGGTGGCGCACATCACATCGATCGTGCCCTCGCTCCAGCCGGCGATCAGGCGGTCACGATCAGCGGCCTTCGTCTCGCCGGTGAAGGCCTCCGCCCGCAGGTAGCCGGCTCGCCGAAGCGCGTCCAGCCAGCGGTTCGCATCCTCGGGCCGGGTCGCGTAGAGGATCAGCGGGCGGGGCAGGTAGCGCATGGCCTCCAGCAGCCGCGCCCGCCGCTCGCCCCACGAGCGGCTCATGCTCAGCCAGTAGCTGATCTCGGGCCGCAGGCGGCTGGAGTGGACGGTGGTGAGCCGCCGATCATCCACAAAGAGCTGCTCCAGCAGCGCCTCGGCCCTGGCCGAGAGCGTCGCCGAGAGCAGCAGCGTGCGCAGCTGTCCGCCCGAGCGCTCCACAAGCTGGCGGCGGTAGGCCGAGAGAAACTGGAAGTCGGTGCGGAACCCGGCGCCCCAGGTCTCGACGATGTGGGCCTCGTCGATCACCAGCCGTCGGATCGAGCCGCGGGCGGCGCAGTCGAGACAGATATCGTGAAGCTCGGAGCTGATCAGGGCCTCGGGCGAGAGGAAGAGCAGCGGGAGGGTGCCGGCCTGTAGCCCGCGCCGGATCACCTCGCGCGTCCCCACATCGGTCGCCCCGGTCCAGCACTGCGGCGCAAACTCATCGCTCTTCGGCTGTGGGAAGAACACCTTCGTGCGGCGGTAGTGGTCGAGCGCCAGCGCCACCGTCGGCACCACCACCAGGGTTGAGCCGCCCTTGATGCTGCCGCCGCGCGACTCAGACCAGGCCGGCAGCAGCGCGCAGAGACTCTTCCCTGCGCCGGTGGGCAGCGTGACGGTGGTGGTCGAGCCGGGGGCGGCGAAGAGGAAGTGCTGCACCGCCGCCTTCTGGGCCTCGGACTGGTAGCTTGTCCAGCTGCCCGCGCTCATGGCGTAGAGCGCGCCGTCGCCGAGGGTCGGCTTGTCAGATCGGCGCACCTCCAGCCGGTCAATGGCGCTCACGTCGCCGAGCCATTCCGGGCACCATGTCGCGGCGTCGATGTCGATCGCGCCGTCCCGCTCGTCGCCGATAGCGATCAGGCCCGGCTCGGGGCAGGCGCGCTCGATCGCGCGCCAGAGCGGTGCGGCGACCCGCAGCCCGCCGCCGCTCGACCGGCAGATCTGGCGCAGCAGGGCCGCCACATCCGCGTAGCCGGCCTGGCCGGCGCCAAGTCCCTGGAGCGCCTGGGCCAGCCGCAGGGCCGGCGCGGTGCGCGCCTGGTCCAGAGGGCGCAGACCCGCGCGCAGCGTCTCAACCTCGCGCAGGAAGGTTGCATAGTCGGACTGGGCATCGAGCAGGAGCCGGCGGGTCTTCGTGAAGATAGCGTCGATGCTCATCGCCCCTCCTCGATCGGATCCCAGAAGCAGATCGACTCCAGCCGGATGATCGGGCGACGGATTCCCATCACCAGGGACTCGGTGGCCTGGCGATACTCCTCAAGCGCCGGCCGCTCGACCTCCGCGCCGCCGCCGCTGCGGGCCTGCCAGCGCAGCCCCGCCTCCCAGCCGGCGACGCGCCGCGCGAACTCGCGCGCGGCATCATCGGCGCGCTCGGCGGCATACTCGATCACGTCGTCCTGGATAAACTGCGTGGCGGACGCCTCGCACGAGCGCAGCATATCGGACCAGACATCCGCCGGGTAGCGCTCGCGGAAGCGCGCGAGCGCCGACGTGCCATCCCTCCCGCTCACCTTGCGCTCCCCGAGGTGCGTGAGCGGCGAGGCCTTGAAGGGGAGATCGATGAGATCGACCCGAGGATCTGGGCGACGGATAGGTGTGCCATCGAGCCCGATTAGCAGGCGCAGGTATGGCCGGGGCAGGTAGCTCTGGGCGTGCAGCAGGTAGATCGGGTCGAGCCGTGCCGCGTAGAGCGCTTGCGGGTTGATCTGGAACGAGTAGAGCAGCGCGAAGAACGGCCCGCCCTCGGCGCGCTCGCGGTGGAATCCGACCGCGCAGCAGCGCCCGCGGTCGCACTCAAGGGCGTTGGTGATCACCGCGTCGGTCCATGGGTCATCGCCTGGTGCGAAGAAGACCAGATCCTCGCGCCGCACCGCGATGTCGCGGCTGAAGGTGCCGATGATCTGGGTCGTGCGCCTGTTGCCGAGGCGCCTGGCGGCCTCGGCCATGCTCGGCGGCAGGAAGCGCGCCTTGCGCATGGCGTTGAGCTTGAAGTTGCGGGTCTCGTAGGCCATCGTGTCGCCCCGCATCTGGAAGTTCGATAGCCCGGCCATCGACGTCCACTGGTGCACCGCGTCGCGGATCACCGAGCCGTCGCGGTAGCGCTCACCGATCGTCGCGAACTGCCGGCGCAGCTCTTTGTCATCGGACTCCCTCTCGTAGAGGCGCTCCTTCTCCACCTCCTCGCGCAGCGCGTCGGACTGTCTGCGCACCGGGTCGAGCAGGTCGGCCAGCCCCTGGCGCACGCTGCGCGCGAGCGCCTCAGCGAGCTGATCCTGGGTCGACTCCAGGGCGATCTCCATGCCGCTCATCGAGCGGGTGAAGAGCCCGAGTCCCGCATCCCAGAGCCGGAACAGATCATGCTCGACGGTGCCGCGCGCGAAGATCGGAACTGAGCGCACATCCTCTGTGCGGCCGAGCCGGTCAACACGGCCGATGCGCTGCTCAACCTGGGCGGGCGTCCAGGGGATATCGGCGTGGATGATGCAGTCGGCGATCTGGAAGTTGCGCCCCTCGCCGCCGAGTTCATCACAGACCAAGACGCAGCACTCGTCATCTGACTGGAAGCGGTCGGCGGTAGTCTGTAGCTCGGAGTCGGCCATCCCCGCGACGAACTGCTCGACTGCACCGCGGCCCAGCAGCGCGCGCAGCTTATCGACCAGGAGCGCCGCCGTCTGCGCCCAACTGGCGAAGATGAGCACCTTGGCGTCCCTTCGGCCATCGACCGCGAGGTATGCGGCGCGCAGGCACTGGGCGACTCGATCATGCGCCGGGAGGCTGATCGTCGATAGGCGCAGCTCGGACAGCAGCTGCTCGGAGCTGACCCGCCACTGCTGGGCCTGGCGGGCAAGCTGCTCTACAGCCGATCGGTCGTTATCCGGGGCGGGGGCCGCGGCGATCAGGCGCCGCAGGCGCTGAGCCTCATGGCGCGGGGCGACCGGGCTGAGCAGCGAGCGTTCGTCGCCAGCAGGCCGATCAGCCTGCCGTAGCGCCTCTGCACGCCAGCTTAGCATCTCACAGAGCGCCTGGGGGCTGCTGGCGGCGGCGTGGAGCAGCGCGCGCACATACTCGACCCCCATCGGCGTGGAGTCAACGGCGCTCAGGTAGCCCTGGGCGTAGTCGTAGAGATCATCGAGCGCCTGCTCCTCCTCGCCGATCGGGGCGTAGCCGTAGCTCGTGTCGAGCGTGCGCTGCGGGAGTGAGATCTGGAGGTTGGCCCGCCGGCTGCGGATCATGCGGCTCTCGATGCGGTAGTTCGCGCTCACGTAGGCGACAATCTGCCGGGCTACCTCGCGGGCCTCCTGAGGCGAGTCCTCCATATCAGCGAGATCGGAAAGCATCTCAGCAAGTACCGCATCATCGCCTAACACATCGGCCAGCGGCTCCAATTCCTCCAGAAGTTCCTCGCCATCGGCGTCGGCAGTATCAAGAAGCGGCTGCGCCAACGTGATCGCTGCACGGATTGGCTGCTGGGCTTCCAGTACGCACCGAAAGGACTCCATACTCTCGGAGCGGTAGCGGCGCGGATCGAGCAGCCGGAGCAGCGCCAGGTACTCCTCGGCGCGGCGCTGGATGGGCGTAGCAGTCAGGATGAGCACGCCCCGGGTGGCCTCGCTGAGCTGGCAGACGCGATCATAGAGGGTCTGGCTCTTGCGGAGATGGTGGGCCTCGTCGATGATCAGCAGGCCCCAACGCTTTTGGCTCAGCGCATCCCAGTAGACCGTGTACTCTGCCAGATCCTCCGCGCTGATAATCACCCCAGGGTGATCGCCCATCCGGATCTGGCCAGAGCCAGGTTGCACAATTGGAAAATCAAGCCAGAACTTCTTGCTCAGCTCATTGCGCCACTGGTGGGTCAGCGACGCGGGCGCGACGATCAGCGTGGCCATGGCTGGGTCGCGGCGGCGCAGCGCCTTGAGGATGACGCTGGCCTCGATCGTCTTGCCGAGGCCCACCTCATCGGCCAGCATAAAGCGGCACTCGGGGCTGCTGAGCACGCGGGCGATCACCTCAGCCTGGTGGGCGAGCAGGAACACGCGAGAGCCGACCAGATCCTCGATGCCGAACGTCGCGCTGCGCAGCTCGCTGTACACCTCGACCACACGGTCGCGCGGGATGTGCCAGGAGGGGTTCTGCAGCTCATAGGCCAGCGCCTGGCCCAGCGGGTCAGGGTCCTGGCGGGTCGAGCCG
>NZ_JAIEWN010000062.1 GCF_019599295.1 Oscillochloris sp. ZM17-4
CGTCAGTCGCCAGCCGGTGGGGCTTGACCCAGCGCGTATTCGCGCTAACAAAACGCTATTGTGCAGCCAGCGACAACATCCTGCACGGTGAGGGTGTGGGGGAGCTGTGCTCTCTCACACCCTCACGCCTCCTCGTCTTCTTCTTGGAAGATGCGCTCGATGGCGGCGCGGCTGATGGCGCGGTAGATATTGCGCAGGGCCAGCTCGCTGTCGGCGGGCGGGGGGCCGTAGCGCAGCAGCAGGGCCGTCTCGACCTCGGGGATGGCGATGTGAGACGTCAGCGCGGCCAGCTCCGGGCCGAGGGCGTCGAAGGAGTCGAGCTGGCTGGCCAGGGCGGGCACCGGCTCGACCGTGCTCACCGGGGCGCTGACCGGCTCGGCCGCCGCGGCCCGGCGGGCGCGCAGGGCGGCGATGATCTGATCCTTGCTGCGCCCGCGCAGCGCGAAGATCAGGAAGGGGTCCTCGTCAAATCGCTCGCCGAGCAGGAAGTAGACGGCGGCGATATGCTTGCAGGGGTTGGCGAAGTCTGGGCAGGAGCAGCTCGTCTCCAGGTCGCCCGCGTGGGTGGGGAAGAGCGAGACGCGGGCGGCGGCGAAGGCCTCCTCGATCTCGCGGGGCATCTCGCCGGCGAGCAGCTTGGCGGAGAAGATCGCCTGCTCGGACATGGCGTCGATCACCTTCGCCCACTGGGCGTTCGAGAGCGGGATGGTGGCGATCGTCACCTTATAGGGCGCGCGCTGCGAGCCCTGCACCCGCGCGCTGACGTGGCCGGGGGCGATGTCGATGTTCAGCACGGAGCCGTTGCGGGCGTAGCTGCGGCCGCGGGTGAGCCGGGTGCCGAAGCCGAAGCCCTCCAGCACCTCGATCCAGCGCCGGGCCCACCAGGTCTCGCCGAACTCGCCGCGCTGGCTCTTCGCCTTGATCCCGTTGGCCGGGATGCGCGGGCGGCGCTCCGGCCAGCTGTCGGTGTGTCTGCTGCTGCTGCTGCCTTTGCGGCGGGGTCGGGGCATAGGATTACCTCCAACTGTTGGGTCGCAGCAGCGCCGTGCTGCTGCGACCCTACTCGGCGTCGCGGCGCAGGGCCACCAGATCGCGGAGCTGGTCTGTGCTCAGCTCGGTGAGCCAGGCCTCGCCGGCGCCGAGGACCTGGGCGGCGAGGGCGCGCTTGCCCTCGATCATCTCGTCGATCTTCTCCTCGAGGGTGCCGCCGCAGACGAACTTATGCACCTGCACGTTGCGGGTCTGCCCGATGCGGAAGGCCCGGTCGGTGGCCTGGTCCTCCACCGCCGGGTTCCACCATCGGTCGAAGTGGAAGACGTGGTTGGCGCGGGTGAGGTTGAGCCCGACGCCGCCGGCCTTCAGCGAGAGGATGAAGATCGGCGGCCCCTCGGGGGCCTGGAAGCGCCGCACCAGGCCGTCGCGGGACTTGGCGGGGGTGCCGCCGTGGAGGAAGATCGCCTCGGCGCCGAGCCGCTCGCTGAGGTGGGCCTGGAGCAGCCCGCCCATCTCGGCGAACTGGGTGAAGATCAGCGCCCGGTCGTCGGCGGCGAGCACCTCCTCGAGCATCTCGTCGAGGCGGGCCAGCTTGCCCGAGCGCTCGCCGAGGGCCGAGCCGTCCTTGAGGAAGTGGGCCGGGTGGTTGCAGATCTGCTTGAGCCGGGTGAGCATAGCCAGCACCAGGCCGCGGCGGCGGGCCTTCGCGCCCTCGTCGTCGGCGCCCTCGATATCGCTCAGGGCGTCGCGCACGGTGGCCTCGTAGAGCGTGGCCTGCTCCTGGGTGAGCGGCACAAAGACCTTCATCTCCAGCTTGTCGGGCAGGTCCTCGATGATGCTGCGGTCGGTCTTCAGGCGGCGCAGGATGAAGGGCGCGGTGAGGCTGCGCAGCTGGGCGGCGGCCTCGGCGTCGCCGGCGCGCTCGATCGGGCGGGCGAAGCTGCGGCGGAACTCGGTCTCGCCGCCGAGGTAGCCGGGGTTGAGGAAGGCCATGATGCTCCACAGCTCAGAGAGGCGGTTCTCGACGGGCGTGCCGGTGAGGGCCAGGCGGCCGTCGGCGCGGATGGCCCGCGCCGCCTGGGCCTGGCGGGTGTCGCTGTTCTTGATGTTCTGGGCCTCGTCGAGCACGGCCAGGCGCCAGCCGAGGGCCGTCAGGGTGTCGCGGTCGCGGGCGAGCAGCGGGTAGCTGGTGATCACCACATCGTGCGCGGTCGCCACCTGCTCCAGCTCCTCGCCGCGCAGGCGCTCGGCGCCCTGGTGGAGGTGGACGCGCAGGGATGGCGCGAAGCGGGCCAGCTCGCGCTGCCAGTTGCCCATCACCGAGGTCGGGCAGACCAGCAGGGTCGGCCCGGCGTCCGGGGCGATCCGGCGGTCGTGGAGCAGCAGGGCGATCGCCTCCGCCGTTTTGCCGAGTCCCATGTCGTCCGCGAGGCATGCGCCCATGCCGAAGCGGCGCATGAAGGCCATCCAGGCCAGGCCGCGCAGCTGGTAGGGGCGCAGGGTGCCGCGGAAGTCGTCGGGCTGGGGCAGTTGCTCCATGGCCTCGGTGTTGGCCAGGGACTTGAGGAGGTCGCCGAGGGCGCCCTCGGCGTCCACGCCGCCGAAGGAGAGGCCGGCGGGCAGGTCGTCGGCGACGCCGCCGAGGCCCATGCGCAGCAGCTGGGCCATGCTCAGCTCGCCGCCCTTGCTGAAGAGCTCCATGGCCTTGCGGGCCTGCTCGGGGTCGAGCACGACCCACTCGCCGCGCACCTGGACGAGGGGCTGCTTGAGGGCGACGAGGCGCTCGAACTCCTCGCGGTTGATTGGCTGGTCGCCGACGCTGAGCTCCCAGCGAAAGTCGATCATGCTCTGGAAGCTGAGGCGGCCGGGGCCATCGTTGCGCTTCATCTTGCGCGGGGCGGCCTTGGCGCGGGCCTTGAGGCGGCCGGAGTCTCCCCACCAGGAGGGGACGAGCACGCCGAAGCCGCTCTGCTCAAGCAGGGGGGCGGCCTCCTTGAGGAAGCTGAAGGCCTCCTCGATGCTGAGGCTGGCGTGGTCGGGGGCCTTGTCGCGCAGGCTGCGGTCGATCGAGGGGGCGAGGCGGGCGGCGAAGCCGAGGCCGCGCAGCAGGCGCTCCTGGGGGTGGGCGAAGCGCCGGTCGAGGTAGGTGAAGTGCTGGCCGCGCTCGCGCCAGAGCTGGGCGGCGGGCACGAGCAGGCTGGGGTCGTCGATGGCCTGGAGCATATAGTTGAGCGACCAGGGCTGGCTCGGGTCGGCGGGCGGCTCCAGGCGGAAGGTGATGCGGAAGCTGTCGTCGCCGGCGACGTGCTCCTGGCCGGCCCAGGCCTGCCATGCCTTAAACAGCTCATCGGCCTCGCGGCTGCGCAGGTGCAGGGCGGGGTCGCGGTCGAGCAGGGCGACCATCCATGCGGCGCCGGGGGAGGGCGGCAGGCTGCGCCAGACGGCGAGCTGGGTGGCGGCGGCCGAGTCGCCGGCGGCGATCTGGCGCACCAGGGCGTCGGCGGCGGCGGCGAGGAAGCTGTCGACCAGGGCGCGCGGCGCGGGGGCGGCCTCGGGGGTGTCGGCGACGGCGCGGCAGAGGGCGGGCATGCCGCTGCGCAGGGCGGCGATCTTGCGGGCGAGGTCGGGGACGGGGCGCGGCTCCCAGCACGCGCGCAGGCCGCCGCCGTCGCGCACGAGGGCGGGCAGGATCTGCTGGCCGGCGACCAGCTCGATCGCCAGGAGGGCGGCGGTGCGCCAGGCCCGCAGGTCGGCGCCGAGGCCGTGGTCGCTCGCGGGGGGCAGCAGCAGGTCGAGGGCCTGGGCGGGGGTGAGCAGGAGGCCGCGCACGCGCCAGCCGGACAGGGCCACATCGCCGGCGGGGATCTCGGCGCCGGCCTGGCGCAGCTCGCGGAGCGGCAGGGGCGCGCCCATCACCGAGGGCAGCCAGATGGTGCGCTCGGAGCTGGCGGGCACGCGCGAGCTGGAGGGCAGATTGGCCATCCGCTCGTGGATCGCGTCGGTGTGGGCCTGGGCCGGGTGCGACGGGTGGCCCGGCCGACGCCGGTGACGCCCGCGCCGCGCCGCGCGCTCGGCCATCTCGCCCCAGAGGAAGAGCCGCCCCTCGGCGGCCAGCCAGGTGCCGTGCAGGACGGCGGCGTGGGCTGCGATGGACATGGACGTAGGTACTCTCGCTAGGCTACGGGTACAGGGTGTGGGCACATGGCCGTGCGACAGCTCAGGAGCGCCAGGGGGCGCCGCGTGCCGGCAGGCTGTGCCGTTGCGACAGGTCGTGTGTGCGCCCGCCGGCGCCGCGGCGAGCGGGCGATGCGCGCCACACCGGAGCTGGGCGGCGCGCGTGGGCGCGCCGCCCACCCCTGTCGTGGGAACAACGCACCTCAGCGCAAGCGCGGTCCGCTCGCGAGGCACCGCATCACATCTTCTTCATAATCCCGCCCCCCGCGCGCGGGGGGGGGAGGGGCGAGGTCAGATCGTGACTCGGCTGCTCGGCCCCTCGTGTCATTGCAGATCGCGGGCCGGCGTCACAGATCGGGCGATGCGCACTGCGTCCGCCATCTGGCGGACGCGCTAGCGAGCGCCTGACTCTGCACTGGCCAGCGATATCTGGGCAATCCGGATTCTTAATCCATTGGACAGTATACTATACAATGCGCTGCTCTTGTGCGCTCGGGGTGTGACGGTAGGGCCACGTCATTGTTCCCTCTCCCAACCGCCGGGCGACGCCGCACCGCGTTACTTCTGCTCTACTACGTATTGGGGCTGGGCGGCGAATCCGCCCAGCCCCAATACAAAACCGGATCACACCCCGCGCAGCGCCAGGTGCGCCTCGTGCAGCAGGCGCTCGGTGGTCTCCCAGCCGATGCAGCCGTCGGTGAGCGAGACGCCGTACCTGAGGGCGGACCGGTCGGCGGTGAGGGTCTGCTTGCCCTCGACGATGTTGCTCTCGACCATCACGCCGACGATCGGGCCGACCCGGCGCACCACCTGGTCGACCACGATATGCAGCACCGCCTCCTGGCGCCGGTAGTCGCCGCCGGCGTTGGCGTGGCTACAGTCGACCATCACGGCGGGGCTGAGGTGGGCCTCGCGCATCAGGCGGGTCGCCTGCACCACGTGCTCCTCGTAGTAGTTCGGCTCGGCCCGCCCGCCGCGCAGGATGACGAAGCTGTCGGGGTTGCCGGTGGTCTTCACCACCGAGCCGCGGCCGTCCTCGTCGATGCCGAGGAAGCTGTGCTGGCCGGCGGCCGACACGCAGGCGTTCACGGCGACCTGGATGCCGCCGTCGGTGCCGTTCTTAAAGCCCACCGGCATCGAGACGCCGCTGGCCAGGGCGCGATGGGTCTGGGCCTCGGTGGTGCGCGCGCCGATCGTGCCGAGGCTGATCTGGTCGTCGATATACTGCGGGCTGATCGGGTCGAGCATCTCGGTGGCCACCGGCAGGCCCATGGCGTTGATCTCTAGCAGCAGCCTGCGGGCGGTCGTCAGGCCGGCGCCCATGTCGAAGCTGCCGTCCAGGTTGGGGTCGTTGATCAGGCCGCGCCAGCCCACGGTGGTGCGCGGCTTCTCCAGGTAGGCGCGCATGATCAGGAAGAGCCGGTCGCCCAGCTGTTGCTGGAGGCCGGCCAGGCGGCGGGCGTAGTCGAGGGCGGCCTCGGGGTCGTGGATCGAGCAGGGGCCGATCACCACCATCAGGCGCGGGTCCTCGCGGCGCAGGATGCGCCGGATGGTCGCCCGCGCCTCGGCCACCGTGCGGGCCACCGGCTCGCTCAGGGGCAGCGCCTCCTTCAGCGCGCGCGGCGGGCTGAAGGGCGTGAGCTCGCGGATGTGGACGTTGGCGACTCTGCGCATATCGCTGGGCATAGTGTCCCTATGGTGATTGCAGATTGCAGATTGCAGATTGCAGATTGTGGATTGTGTGTGGGTAATTGTGGATAACAGGCCCAACCCCCAACCCCCAACCCCCAGTATAGCCGAGAATCCCCCAGCGCCGGGTAACATCGCACCCGCCCGCATGCCGTAGGGGCGACCCAGCGTGGTAGGCAAGGCTGTTGCAACGTCGCTGGCGGCTGAAGCCGCGCCGGGAAGGGCCTGCGGCCAGCCGCCCGTCTGCGCGGGCGGTTCCGGCGTCGGCCTGCGCCGACGCCCGGCGCGCAGCGCCCGTCGGCGCGGCTTCAGCCGCCCGCTCCGAGATAGGCTGCACGACGTTACGCCGCCCCCCAGCGTGGTCGCCCACCATGCCGTAGGGCCCCCCCAGCGTGATCGCCCGCCATACGTCGCGCCCCTACGCGCCGGCGAGCAGGGCGCGCACACCGACGTCATCGAGGCCGGGGGCGAAGAGCCAGCCCTGGCCGAGGCCGCACTGCAGGTTGCGCAGCTGCTGGTACTGCTCCTCCGTCTCGATGCCCTCGGCCACCACATCGAGGTTGAGGGTGCGGGCCAGGGCGATGATCGCCTGGACGATCTCGCTCTGGCCGCTGGGCGGGCTGAGCCGGCTGATGAACGAGCGGTCGATCTTGAGGACGTTCACCGGGAAGTTGTAGAGGTAGCTGAGCGACGAGTAGCCGGTGCCAAAGTCGTCGATGCAGAGCTGCACGCCGAGGTCGCGGATACGCTGGAGGGTATCGCTCAGATCGCCGCTGAGGGCGATCAGGCTGTGCTCGGTGAGCTCCAGCTTCAGGCTGGTGGGGGGCAGGCCGCTCTCCACCAGGGCGTCAGCGATCTGGGCCACGACATCGGGCTCGGTGAAGATACGGGCCGAGAGGTTCACGTTCACCGAGAGCGGCGGCTCCGTGGGGAACTCGCGCTGCCAGATGTAGGCCTGGCGGCAGGCCTCGCGCAGCACCCACCAGGTGATCGGGATGATCAGGCTGGTCTCCTCGGCGATATCGAGGAAGGTGCCGGGGTAGAGCAGGCCGCGCTGCGGGTGCTGCCAGCGGATGAGCGACTCGAAGCCGCTGACCCTGCCGCTCACCAGCGAGATGATCGGCTGGTAGTGGAGGAGCAGCTCCCCGCGCGCCATCGCCATGCGCAGGTCGCCCTCCAGCTGAAGCTTCGCCATCGCGTCGACGTGCATCAGGGGCGTGAAGATGCTGTGGCGGGCCCGGCCGCCCATCTTCGCCTGGTACATGGCCGTGTCGGCGTCGCGGATCATCTCGGCCGAGCTGCTGTACTCCAGGGAGCTGCCGGTGATGCCGATGCTCGCCGTGGTGATCGACTGGTGGTCGCCCAGCATGATCGGCTCGGCGATGGCGGCCTGGAGCCGCTGTGTGATCAGCTCGACGGTCTGGTCATCGACGACATCCTCGATCAGGATGGTGAACTCGTCGCCGCCGAGGCGGGCCACCGTATCGTTGGGGCGCAGGCATGCCTGGATGCGCTGGGCGATGGTGGTGAGCAAGTAGTCCCCGGCGGCGTGGCCGAGGCTGTCGTTGATCGTCTTGAAGCGGTCGAGGTCGAGGAAGAGCACGGCGAAGCGGCGCTCGGGCTGGCGGCGGGCGATGGCGATCGCCCGGTCGAGCCGGTCGAGGAAGAGGGCGCGGTTCGGCAGGCCGGTGAGCAGATCGTGCAGTGCGTCGTACTGCATCTGCTCCTCGGCGGCGCGGCGCTCGGTGATGTCGGTCTGCGAGCCGGCGATGCGCGTGGCGCGGCCCGAGGCGTCCCAGACCGCCATACCGCGGCAGAGCACCCAGCGGTAGGCGCCGCTACGGTGACGGATGCGGTACTCGTGCTCGAAGTAGCTGAGCAGCTGGCGGAAGTGGGCGGTCAGGCGCACCGTAAAGAGCTCCTGGTCATCGGGGTGGATGCGGTCGAGCCACTCGGCGGGCGCGTCGCCGATCTCGGCGTCGTTGTAGCCGAGCATGTTCTTCCAGCGCGATGAGAGGAAGACCCGGTCGCTCAGCAGGTCCCAGTCCCACAGGCCATCGTTGGCGCCGCGCGCGGCCAGGGCGTAGCGCTCCTCGGATCGCTCAAGCGCGGCGGCGCGCTCGGCCACCTGCCGCTCCAGGTCGGCGCGCTGGCGGCGCTCCTGGTCGCGCAGGTGCTTCTTCGCGAGGCTGACGCTGACGCGGGCCTTGAGCAGGAGCGGGTTGAACGGCTTGAAGAGGTAGTCCTCGGCGCCGAGGGTGATGCACGCGACCACGATCTCGATATCGGTGTCGCCGGAGAGCACCACCACCGGCAGGTCGGGGAGCTGCGGGTCAGCCTTGATCTCCGTCAGGACGGCGCGGCCATCCATATCCGGCATGATCATATCGAGCAGCAGCAGGTCGAAGGGCTGCGCGCGGAGCAGGGCCAGCCCCTCGGCACCGCTGCCGACGCCGATCACCTCGTGCGACTGGCGGGTCAGCTGGCGGATGATCAGGTTGCGGATGAGCTCCTGGTCATCGATAACCAGAATATGCCCTGGCTCCATAGCGGCCATCTCCACTGGGGGGACACTGCTTGCAGTACTGCATTGTAGCCGCGATTTGTTACCGTATGTCAAGGATGTCAGCGAATAGAATCGAATGCGCGAATGCTGCCGCTGATCGTTCGTACTGTTCGTTGGTCATCACCACTATTGACTTAACCAGGAATTGACAACTGCGCCCCAGGCGAGGATAATAGCCTGACCCTACCTTCTTTCTGTCTCTAAAGGCAACGCTGCCCGTCAGATCTCAGGTCTCCCGCTGTACCAACAGCGCCGGGCCGTGGCATCTGGCCCCCGCAGCCTCGCCTTTAGATCGTGGAGCGACCAATGGCTGATTCGCATGATCTGCACGGGCTGCTGGAGTGGCGTTGTATTGGCCCGTTCCGTGGCGGGCGCGTTGTGGCCGTGGCCGGCGACCCGCGCGCCAGCAATGTCTTCTACTTCGGCGCGGTGGCCGGCGGGGTCTGGAAGACCAGCGATGCCGGCGTGACCTGGGAGTGCGTCTCCGACGGCTTCCTGAAGACCTCGTCGGTCGGCGCGCTGGAGGTGGCCCCCGCCGACCCGAATGTGATCTACGCCGGCATGGGCGAGACGACCATCCGCATCGATGTCTCCCACGGCGACGGGGTCTACAAGTCCACCGACGCCGGGCGCACCTGGCGGCACATGGGCCTGGCCGACACCCGCCACATCGGCAAGGTGCGCACCCACCCCGACAACCCCGACATCGTCTATGTGGCCGCCCTCGGCCACGCCTTCGGCCCCAACCCGGACCGCGGCGTCTTCAAGTCGACCGACGGCGGCGAGACATGGCGCAAGGTGCTCTTCAAGAGCAACACGGCCGGCGCGGTGGATCTGAGCATCGACCTGACCAACCCGCGGATCATCTACGCGTCGATCTGGGAGGCCCACCGCAGCTTCTGGCAGATCTCCAGCGGCGGCCCCGAGAGCGGCCTCTGGCAGAGCGTGGATGGCGGCGAGACATGGGCGGACCTGAGCGACCGGCCGGGCCTGCCGAAGGGCCTGAAGGGCAAGATCGCCGTCGTCGCCTCGCCCGCCCAGGCCGGCCGGGTCTGGGCGCTGATCGAGCACCGCACCCAGGGCGGGCTCTACCGCTCCGACGACGCCGGGGCGACCTGGGAGCGGGTCAGCGACAACCAGAACCTGGTCTCGCGGGCCTGGTACTACGTCCACCTGACCGCCGACACCACCGACCCGGACACGGTCTATGTGAACAACCTGAGCTTCTACAAGTCGACCGACGGCGGCCGGACCTTCGCCGAGATCGCCACGCCCCACGGCGACAACCACGACCTGTGGATCGACCCGGCCAACAACCAGCGCATGGTGCAGGGCAACGACGGCGGGGCCTGCGTCTCGCTCAACGGCGGCTACACCTGGAGCAGCATCTACAACCAGCCGACGGCGCAGCTCTACCACATCGCCGCCGATGTGCGCAAGCCCTACCACGTCTACGGCACCCAGCAGGACAACACCAGCATCGCGGTGCCCTCGCGCACCTACCGCATGGCGATCACCTGGGGCGACTGCTACATCGCCGGCACCGGCGAGAGCGGCTACATCGTCTCGCGGCCCGACAACCCGAACATCGTCTACGTGGGCGCGATCGGCTCCTCGCCGGGCGGCGGCAACTGCCTCCAGCGCTACGACCACAGCACCGGCCAGCTGCGCCTGATCACCACCTGGCCCGAGGCCAACGGCGGCATCGGCGCCGGCGAGTGGAAGTACCGCTTCAACTGGACCTACCCGATCATCCTCTCGCCCCACGACGGCAACACGCTCTACATCGGCGGCAACCTGGTGTTCAAGAGCGAGGACGAGGGCCAGACCTGGGAGCCCGTCAGCCCCGACCTGACCCGCGCCGACCCGGAGACGCTCAAGCCGACCGGCGGGCCGGTCAACCTCGATGCGATCGGCGCCGAGACCTACGCGACCGTCTTCGCCCTGGCCGAGTCGGCCCACGAGCGGGGCGTGATCTGGGCTGGCTCCGACGATGGCGTGATGCATATCACCAAGGACGGCGGGGCCTCCTGGCAGGCGATCACCCCGCCCGACCTGCCCGACTTCACGATGATCAGCTGCATCGAGCTCTCGCCCTTCGACAAGGCCACGGCCTACGTGGCGGCCACCCGCTACAAGCTCGACGACTACCAGCCCTACCTCTACAAGACGACCGACTACGGGGCGAGCTGGGCGCGGATCAACGCCGGCATCCCCGACGACGACTTCACCCGCGTTATCCGCTGCGACCTGGAGCAGGCGGGGATGCTCTACGCCGGCACCGAGACGGGGGTCTACCTCTCGCTGGACGACGGCGCGAGCTGGGCGCGCTTCCAGCTGAACCTGCCGGTCTCGCCCATCCACGACCTGCTGGTGAAGGATGGCGACCTGATCGCGGGCACCCACGGCCGCTCGATCTGGGTGCTGGACGACCTGAGCGCGCTGCGCCAGGCGGCGGCGGCCGACGGCGGGGCCGCGCGCCTGCTGGCCCCGCGCACGACGCTGCGCCCGATCACCGGGGTGGACTGGAGCGGCGACGATCCGGGCAAGCAGTACCTCAACGCCGTCGGCGGCAACGTGGTGGTGCGCAAGACGCCGGAGGGCGCCACGCAGCGCACATTCCTCGACGCCGGCACGAACCCGCCCGGCGGCGCGGTGATCACCTACCGCCTGGCCGAGGCCCCGGCCGAGCCGCTCACGCTGACGATCCGCGACGGCGCGGGCGTCGAGGTGCGCAGCTTCGTCAGCCCGAAGGCCCCCAACGCCGACGGCACGCCCGCCGAGCAGCCCAAGGGCCTGAAGGCCCCGGCCAAGGCCGGCTGGAACCGCTTTGTCTGGGACCTGCGCTGGGCGCCGGCGACCAAGATCGAGGGCAGCGACCCGCCCTCCCAGATGGAGATCGCCGGGCCGCGGGTGGCCCCAGGAGCCTACAGCGTCACCCTGACCGTGGGCGGCGAGAGCCAGACGCAGTGCTTCGCGGTGGTGAAGGACCCGGCGATCGCCACCAGCGACGAGGACCTGCAGGCCCAGTTCGACCTGCTCCAGCGCATCCACAAGAAGACCGACGAGCTGACCAAGGCGGTGAACCGCATGCGCGACCTGCGCGCGCAGCTGGACGGCTGGGCGAAGCGGGCGGCCGACCTGCCGGGCGGGGCGGCCACGGCCGAGGCGGCGAAGGCCCTGCGCGAGCAGGTGCTGGAGGTCGAGAAGACCATCCTCGTGCCCGACCTGCGCCCGGGCTGGGCCGACAACCTCAACCACGGGGTGCGCCTGCTGGCGAAGATCACCACCCTGCCCGCCGCGGTGGAGCTGGGCGACTACAAGCCCACCGCCGCCGCCGAGGCCGCCTTCGCCGACTTCGCGGGCCGCATCGACGCCCAGATCGGCGCCTTCAACGCCCTGATCGACAGCGGGCTCGCGCCGCTGAACGCCAAGATCGCCGAGGCCAAGCTGGGCGCGCTGATCGCGCGGCCGTAATGTAGGGGCGGGCCAGCGTGCCCGCCCCCAAGGAGAACACACCCATGCACGAGCTTATCCCCGTGGCCGCCGGCGCGATCGTGGGCGCGCTGGTGAGCCAGCTGCGCACCACCTGGGTCAAGGTCGTCGTCTTCGTGGCCATGTGTCTGCTGGTCGGCTTCGCCATGAGCTTCCTCACCGGCGAGCTGGAGGTCTCGGCGGGCTTCCTGAGCGTGGACGCCGGGCTGGTCTGGCTGGGCGGGCTGATCGCGGTGGCGCTGGCCGAGGGCTGGCGCCGGTACAGCGCGCGTCCGCGCGCCGCGTAGGGATTTGCGGGGCGCGGCTCCCCGGATGCGGGCGCTGCGCCCCGCGCCCCGCCCCGGGGGCCAGCCCCCGGGACCCCCGCCGGGGGCGCGTCGCCCATGTGCGTTAGGGTAACTGAAACCGGATTGAGCGTCCTCCGCCCGTGTCGGCCCGCCGGGGCGGCCCATCCCCGCCGGGGGCATGGTAGGGCCGACGCACGCGCACCCCATGCATGGGCGACCCGCAGATTCATCCGGTGCGCATGCTTCGGCCCTACGCCAATGCATCAGGCACCTGTTGTGCTCCACACGAAAACCGTTCTTAGTGCGAATAAGTCTAACAAACCGTTACCCTAACGCACATGGGCGCGTCGCCCCCAGCGGGGATACCTTAGCCGAGAGGCGCGCAGCCCAACCTACCCCCGCAGCCGCGCGGTGCTCTCGCGCACGACAAGCTCGGTGGCCGCCGGTGCCAGGTCGGGCTCCTCGCCGGCCAGCAGGCGCAGGGTGGCCCGCGCGGCGCTGCGGCCCTGCTCAAGCATATTCTGGCGCACCGTGGTCAGCGGCGGCGTCATGTAGGCCGAGGTCAGCAGGTCGTCGAAGCCGACCAGCGAGACATCCTCGGGCACGCGCAGGCCGCGCCGGGAGAGGCCGAGCCGCGCCCCGTAGGCGATCTGGTCGTTGGCGGCGAAGATCGCGCTGAAGGATGCCCCCCGCGCCACCAGCGACTCCAGGGCCAGCAGGCCGCTCTGCTCGGTGAAGTCGCCCTCGGCGATCAGGCGCTCGTCGACGGGCAGCCGGGCCTCGGCCAGGGCGTCCTCGTAGCCGCGCCGGCGCTCGCGGGCGTCGTTGTGGGCGGGGATGCCGGTGATGTGGGCGATCCGGCGGTGGCCGAGGTCGATCAGGTGGCGGGTGGCGCTGCGCGCGCCCTCGTAGTTCTGCACGCGCAGGCACTGCCGCTCGTCCCCGGGCATGGTGCGCCCGACCGTGATCACCGGGATCTGGGCGCTGATCGCGCTCAGGTCGACGTTGCTCTGGCTGCCGCCGAGCACGATCAGCGCGTCGACCTGGCGGTCGACCAGCATGGTCAGGGCGGCCAGCTCCTCGTCGCGACGCCACTGGCCGCTGGCGAAGATCGGGTGGTAGCCGCTGCCCGCCAGCCCCTCCTCGATGCCCTGGGCCAGCTCGCCGTAGAACTGGCTGGCCATGCTCTGGGTCAGGATGCCGATCGCCATCGACTTGCCGCGCACGAGCGCCCGCGCGTTCAGGTTCGGCCGGAAGTTGAGCTGCTTGATCGCGGCCAGCACGGCGGCGCGCTTCTCGGGGTGGACCGGGCTGTTTCCGGTGAGCACCCGCGACACCGTGCTCGGCGAGACGCTGGCGGCCTCGGCGATGTCGCTGACGGTCGGCGGTTTGTGCATGTCTGCCATGGTGTCCCCGAAATCGATTTCCTGCCTCGCGGGCGTATTGTAGCACAGGCGGCGCATCATTTCTAGCGCCTGGCGCTGGGCACGGCAATTGCAACGTCACTAACCGGTGGAAGTATATCTGCGACGTCGCCGCTCACCAAGAAACGGGCCTGGGGCAAAACGACGGGCGCTGGGCGGATTTTCATGGCATGACATCGATTTCATAACGCCCCTTGACAGCACCCCGCGCCCGTTGTATACTCCTAGCACACCTGAAATCGCTTTCATAACTTTTCTGTTCCAGCCAGACCGCACTCTCTGCTTCTGGTAAGCCAGAAAAAACGCACCTTCGCCAGAAGGCCGAGCGGATCGTCAGCGATCTGATTATCTGAAAGCGATTTCAAGCGCGGCACCCGCCGACGCCGCAGCCCCCGCGTAAGGAGGGACCTATCGCTCAAAACCCAAACGGCCCTGGCCCGAACACGATCCACTGTCGGAACCCTTTCTACGGTAAGAAACCTCTGGAGGAGTCCCATGTTTAAGCGAAGCTCCGTCTTCCTCGGCCTCGTCCTAGCCCTCGCCACACTCCTCGCGGCGTGCGGCAGCTCCACCTCCACGCCCGCCGCCCCCGCCGCCGACGCCACAGCGGCCCCCGCCGCCGCCCCCGCCGCCGAGAAGGTTACGCTCAAGGTCCTCGTCCATCAGAACCCCCCGATGGTCGAGTTCATGAACACCTTCAACGAGCAGTTCCAGGCCAAGCACCCCAACATCACCGTCGACATGGCCGTGGTCAACGCCAGCGACCTGAGCACGGTGACCCAGACTCGCCTGACCGCCAACGATGTCGACGTCGTCGATATGTTCGGCTTCTCCAACGCGGCCCAGCCCTACATGAAGAATGTCACCCCGCCGAACTGGCAGACGCTGATCGACGCCGGCCTGCTCATGGACATCAGCGACCAGCCCTTCATCAAGAACTACGATGAGGCGGCGATCAAGGACGCCGGCAGCTACAACGGCAAGGTCTACCAGATCAACCTCGGCCGCGTCTCCTACAGCGGCATCTACTACAACAAGGACCTCTTCGCCGCCAATAACGTGGCCGTCCCCACCACCTGGAGCGAGCTGGTCGCGGCCTGCGCGACCTTCAAGGCGGCGAACATTCCCTGCATGACCGCCGGCGGCAAGGATGGCTGGCCGATCTTCGTGGGCGCCTACGGCCTGATCGGCGCCGAGTACCCCGACCAGTCCAAGCTTGTCGAGGGTCTGTGGACCGGCAGCATCACCTGGAACGACGCCAAGTCGCTGGATATGTGGGCGAAGATGAAGACCTACGCCCAGGACATGATGGAGCAGGGCGCCAGCGGCATCGCCGGCGACGCCGCCCCCGGTCGCTTCGCCTCCGGCGCGGTCGCCATGTTCCCCGGCGGCACCTGGTACGCCTCGGCCATCGACGCGGCCCAGCCCAGCTTCAAGTGGGGCTACATCCCCTTCCCCGGCAGCGATAACGCCGACGACAACAAGTACCTGTTCGGCAAGTACGACCAGGGCTGGGCCGTGGCGGCCAAGACCGCCAACAAGGACGCGGCCATGCAGTACCTGTCCGACTTCTCGGACCCGGCCAACTACCAGGCCTTCGCCAACGCGGTGGGCTTCATCCCGACCCAGCCCGGCGCCACGCTGAGCAGCCCGATCGGCACTGAGGTCGCGCCCTACCTGGCCAACTTCCGCGTGGGCTACGAGCAGTACTGGGTCGCCCCCAAGGGCGCCGGCGAGTTCGCCAACCCCTTCGCCTCCTACTACAAGCCCTTCGGCACCTTCGACGAGCCGCAGGCGGTCGCCGATAAGGTCCAGGCCGACCTCCAGTCCGGGCTCGATGCGAACAAGTAGGTAGCTGTCTGCGCCTGGGGCCGCGCCCCCAGGCCCAGCTTTTATTGAGTGGTGGCGGCGAAGCCGCCACCACTCAATAAAAAATACTGCGGGCGGCGAAGCCGCCGCACCCACTGGAGGGTATGGGCATGAACAACTATCACTTTGGCCGCGGCAGGGCGAGGCTTGCGCCCTACCTGCTGCTGCTGCCCGGGTTCTTCTTCTACCTCGTGATCATGCTGGGGCCGTCGATCGCGACCGGCGTGTACTCCTTCACCGACGCGAGCGGCATCCAGGGCACGACCCTGCACTGGATCGGGCTGGAGAACTACCGCGAGTTCCTGTTTCTCGGCCAGGCCTCGATCGACAACTACGGGGCGCTCTTCCGCACGCTGGTCTTCTCCTTCTTCGTGACGACCATCCAGTTCTCGCTGGGCCTGGGCCTGGCCCTGCTGGTGAACCAGCGCCTGAAGGGCATCAACGTCTTCCGCACGATCTTCTTCATGCCGGTCATCCTGGGCGCGGTCATCCAGGGCCTGATCTGGTCGCTGTTCCTCTACCCGCTGGGCGGCCCGCTCGCCAGCATCCTGGGAATGTTCGGCATGCGCTCCGAGTTCCTGGGCGGCCAGCCGAACGAGGCGATAGCCTGGGTGATCTTTGTGCAGATCTGGGCCAACCTGGGCGTCACGATGATGATCTTCATCGCCGGCCTGCAGACCATCCCGGAGGACCTCTACGAGGGGGCGCAGATCGACGGCGCGAGCCGCTGGCAGGTCTTTCGCAATATCACCTGGCCGATGCTGACGCCGAGCGTTAACACCAACCTGCTGCTGAACATCATCGGCTCGCTCCAGGCCTGGCAGCTCTTCCTCGTGCTGATCGGCTACCGCAACGGCACCCAGGTGCTCGGCTACCTGATCTTCGCCCAGGGCTTCGGCCAGGCGTCGGGCAGCGTCACCAGCGCCTTCAGGCAGGGCTACGCCGCCGCCGCATCGATCGTCCTCTTCTGCCTAGTCCTCGGCATCGGCCTACCCGTGCAGTACTTCCTGCAGCGGAGAGAGAAGAGGGTTCTCGGATGAGCACACTATCGACGACGGAGTCTGCCGGCCAGCGCACGCAGAATCTGGCCCGGCCGGGGCGGATCAAGTGGGGCAGGATCGGCGCCTACATCCTGCTCGTGCTGTTCGCGATCGTCTATGTCGGCCCGCTGCTGATGTTGGTCAACACCTCGCTGAAGACCCTGCCCGACTTCATGAAGAGCGCGACCTCGCTGCCGACGAGTCTGAACTTCCAGAACTTCGCCGACGCATGGTCGAAGGCTAACTTCCCGCTCTACATGACCAACACGCTGATCTACACCGTGTCGGCGACGGTGATCTACCTGATCACGGCGGTGTTCGTGGCCTTCCCGATCTCGCGCGGCTACGTGAAGGGCTCCGGCCTGCTGCTCACGCTCTATGTGATCGCCCTGTTCCTGCCGGTGGCCCTCATCCCGCAGTTCCAGCTGATGCTGAGCCTGGGCCTCTACAACAACCCGGTCGGCTACATCATGCTCTTCCTGGTCAACCCGATCGGGATCGTCATTCTGGTGAACTATATCAAGACCCTGCCGATGGACCTCGATGAGGCGGCGGCGATGGACGGCTGCGGCTACTTCCGCTTCGTGACCTCGATCGTCTTCCCGCTGATCCAGCCGGCCCTGGCCACCGTGGCCGTGCTGCACGCGATCGGCATCTGGAACGAGCTGATCCTGCCGACGATCTACCTCACCAACAAGGACTACTACCCGATCACCCGCGGCATGATCGTCTTCCAGGGCGTCTACGGCAGCAACTGGCCGACCCTGGCCGCCGCCGTGCTGATCATGACCCTGCCGATGCTGGTGATCTTCCTGGTGCTCCAGCGCTACATCGTCTCGGGCCTGACGGCGGGCGCCGTCAAGGGGTAAGTGGTTTGTTCGCGCGAATACGCCTTGGGTCAAGCCCCACCGGCTGGCGACTGAAGTCGCGCCGGAGCGGCGCGCAGCGCCGGGCGTCGGCCTACGCCGACGCCGGAACCGCCCGCGGAGGCGGGCGGTTGGCCGGAGGCTCCCGCGCTGCGACGTCAGTCGCCAGCTGAGGCTCCTACACTCACAGGTTAATCCAGCGCTTATTCGCACGAACAGTGGTCTTTGCGGAGAGGGCTTGCCCTCTCCGCGCCTCTCCCAGCCGAGCAGGGTGAAAGATGACAATCACAACCGACGCGCCAAGCGTCAGCGGCGGTTTCGTTGAGCTTGACGGCGTGAGCCTCTACCGCATCGCCGGCGTGGATACGATGGCCCCCTTCCTGATCTCGCTGGTCAGCGCGGCCGACCTCTGGATGTTCGTCACCAGCAGCGGCGGCCTGACCGCCGGCCGGGTCAGCCCGGAGACGGCGCTCTTTCCCTATGAGACGGTCGACCGACTCTACGACAACAGCCCGTACACCGGCCCGCTGACAGTGCTCCAGGTGACGCGGGCCGGCCTGGCCCAGCGCTGGGAGCCCTTCGGCGAGCGGCCCGGCGAGCGCTATCGGGTCGAGCGCAATCTGTACAAGGACGCCCTGGACAGCACGCTGGTCTTCGAGGAGATCAACCGCGACCTGGGCCTGGCCTTCCGCGCGACCTGGCAGAGCAGCCCGCGCTTCGGCTTTGTGCGCAGCTGTCGCCTGGAGGAGCTGTCGGGCGCGGCCTGCGCCGTGCGCGTGCTCGACGGCATGCAGAATATCCTGCCCCACGGGGCGACCACGGCCCTCCAGAGCGGCTACAGCAACCTGCTCGACGCCTACAAGCGCGCCGAGCTCGACCCGAGCGGCCTGGCGATCTTCGCGCTCAGCTCGACCCTGACCGACCTGGCTGAGGCGAGCGAGTCGCTGCGGGCCACGGCGGTCTGGCAGCTTGGCCTGGAGGGCGCGCGCACGCTGCTCTCCTCGGCGCAGGTGGATGCCTTCCGCCGCGGCGCGGCGGTTGAGGCCGAGCGCGATGTGCGCGGCGCGCGCGGGGCCTATCTGCTCCAGGCCGATCTTGACCTGGCCCCCGGCGAGGCCCGCTCCTGGCGGATCGTCGCCGACGTGGCCCGCGACGCGGCCGACATCGCCGAGCTGGCGCTGGCCCTATCCCAGGACCGCGCCGGGCTGGCCGTCGCCCTGGAGGCCGACATCGCCGCCGGGCACGCCGAGCTAGAGGGGCTGGTGGCGAGCGCCGACGGCATGCAGGCCGGCGGCGACCCGCTGATGGCGAGCCACCACCTGGCCAACACGCTCTTCAACATGATGCGCGGCGGCATCTTCGCCGAGGGCTACGCCATCGACACGGCCGACCTGCGCGCCTTTGTGGCCGCCCGCAGCCGGGCGGTGATCGCGCAGCACGCCGCCTTCTTCGCCGACCTGCCGCCGCAGATCGCCGCCGACGCCCTGGGCGAGCGGGCCGCCGCGACCGGGTCGCCCGACCTAGAGCGGCTCTGCACCGAGTATCTGCCGCTCACCTTCAGCCGCCGCCACGGCGACCCCAGCCGGCCCTGGAACCGCTTCGCGATCAACGTGCGCCGCCCCGACGGCTCGCGCCGGCTCGACCACCAGGGCAACTGGCGCGACATCTTCCAGAACTGGGAGCCGCTGGCCTTCAGCTACCCGCACTACCTCGGCGGCATGATCGCCACCTTCCTCAGCGCCACCAGCGCCGACGGCTACAACCCCTACCGGGTCACCCGCGCCGGCATCGAGTGGGAGGTGCCCGAGCCCGAGAACCCCTGGGCCAACATCGGCTACTGGAGCGACCACCAGATCATCTACCTGCTCAAGCTGCTGGAGGCCGCCGAGCGCTTTGAGCCCGGCGGCCTGCCCGCCCAGCTCGGCCGGCGCGCCTTCGCCTACGCCAATGTGCCCTACCGGATCAAGCCCTACCCGGCCCTGGTCGCCGACCCGCAGCACACGATCGACTTCGACTGGGAGGCCGAGGAGCTGGTCGCCGCCCGCGTCGCCGAGCGCGGGACGGACGGCAAGCTGCTCTGGGACGCCGAGGGCCAGGTGGTCCACGCCAGCATGGCCGAGAAGCTGCTGCTGCTGCTGCTGGCCAAGCTGGCCAACTTCGTGCCCGAGGGCGGCATCTGGATGAACACCCAGCGCCCCGAGTGGAACGACGCCAACAACGCCCTGGTCGGCAAGGGGCTCTCGGTGGTGACGCTGGCCTACCTGCGGCGCTACATCGTCTTCTGCCGCGAGCTGTTCGCCGCCGGCCCGCCGGACCTTGAGGTGGCCCGCGAGCTGCGCGCGCTCTTCGACGGCGTGGCCGGCGTGCTGGAGGCGCACCGCAGCAGCCTGGTCGGCGGCTTCAGCGACGAGGAGCGCCGGGGCGTGCTCGACGCCCTCGGCGCGGCGGGCAGCGCCTACCGCTGGGGCGTCTACCGGCACGGCCTCTCCGGCGAGCTGCGCAGCCTCGGGCGGGATCGGGTGGTGGCCGCGCTCGACCTGGCCCTGGCCTATGTCGAGCAGGGGCTGCGGGCCAACCGCCGCGCCGACGGGCTCTACCACAGCTACAACACCCTGCGCCTGGCCGACGGCCGCGCCGTCATCGGTCGGCTCGCCGAGATGCTGGAGGGCCAGGTGGCCATCCTCTCATCCGGCATGGTCGGCCCCCAGGAGGCCCTGGCCCTGCTGCGCGGCCTGCGCGCCGGCCCGCTCTACCGCGCCGACCAGCACAGCTACATGCTCTACCCCAACCGCGACCTGCCCGGCTTCCGCCAGAAGAACCGGATCGCCCCCGAGCAGGTGGGAGGCCTGGCCCTGGTCGCGGCCCTGGAGCGCGCGGGCGACCGGCGTCTGATCACGCGCGACGTCGAGGGCTTCTACCACTTCAGCGGCGACTTCCGCAACGCCCAGGGCGCCCGCGCCGCCCTGGAGGAGCTGGGCCGCGAGCCGGCCTTCTCGGCCCTGGCCGAGGAAGAGGGCGAGGCGATCCTCGACCTGTTCGAGCAGACCTTCCACCACGCCCAGTTCACCGGCCGCTCGGGCAGCTTCTTCGCCTACGAGGGCCTCGGCAGCATCTACTGGCACATGGTCGCCAAGCTGCTGCTCGCCGTCCAGGAGGTCTTCCTGCGCGCCGCCGAGTCCGGCGCCGCCGACGCTGACCTGGCCGGGCTGGCGGCGGCCTACCAGGATATCCGCGCCGGCCTGAGCGCCCACAAGTCGCCCGCCGAGTACGGGGCCTTCCCCAGCGACCCCTACTCGCACACGCCGCTCGGCCGCGGCGCCCAGCAGCCCGGCATGACCGGCCAGGTCAAGGAGGAGATCCTGACCCGCATGGGCGAGCTCGGCCTGGGGGTGCGCGACGGAGACATCAGCTTCCGCCCGCGCCTACTGGCCGATATCGAGTGGCTGGCCGCGCCGGGCGTATTTCGCCACCTCGACCTGGGCGGTCGCTGGCGCGAGATCGAGCTGCCGGCGGGCAGCCTGGCCTTCACCTACTGCCAGGTGCCCGTCGTCTACCGCCGCTCCAGCCAGCGCCGGATCGTACTGACCCTGGCCGGCGGCGACACCCGCGAGCTGCCCGGCGACAGCCTGGGCGTCGAGGTTAGCCGGGGGCTCTTCGCCCGCGACGGCCAGGTCGAGCGGATCACCGTGTGGACGGATGTCGCGTAAAGCGCGGCGACAGCGACGGCTTGGCTCCAGACCCAATATGAAAACACCGCGCGAGC
>NZ_JAIEWN010000063.1:0-14630 GCF_019599295.1 Oscillochloris sp. ZM17-4
GCGCTACGACGTCAGTCGCCAGCTGAGGCTCCTACGCTCATAGGTTACCCCAAGGCGTAGTCGCGCTAACGAAATATTCGTTAGCGCGACTACATCCTGGGTCAAGTTCTGAGCGGTGTGGTAGGATCGTATCAGGACGGAGGCGGCGGCATGTGCCTGCTGGGCACAGACAACCAGAAATTCTGGCGAGCCGGGGGATTAAGCGAAGGAGATTCCTATGGAGAAGCAGCGTGGCGGGCGGGGCTGGCTGATCGCCCTGTCGATCATCGCGGGGCTGGTGATCTCGTGTGCGATCCTGCCCCTCGGCGGGATGGCCCTGCTGCTGGCGGCGGCGGGCGGCAGCGACAGCGGCGGCGGGCCGCTGGGGCCGAGCCGCTGGGACGAGCAGATCGTCTCGGGCAGCGGGCTGAACCGGGTGGTGATCATCGACGTCAGCGGCGTGATCGGCGCCGGGGGCGATATCTTCGGCGCCGGGGGCACCCAGGATGATCTGCTCAGCCAGATCAAGCAGGCCGCCGGCGACCCGCTGGTCAAGGCGGTGGTGCTGCGGGTGGACAGCCCCGGCGGCGGGGTGGTGGCCAGCAGCGAGATCCACGCCGAGCTGGTGAAGCTGCGCGACGCCGGCAAGACCCTGGTGGTCAGCATGGGCGCGACGGCGGCCAGCGGCGGCTACTACATCAGCACGGCGGCCGAGAAGATCTACGCCAACAAGGACACCTTCACCGGCAGCCTGGGCGTGATCCTGGAGCTGACCAACTACGGCGAGGCCTTCACGACGCTCGGGCTGAAGAGCTACGTCTACAAGAGCGGCGCGCTGAAGGACATCGGCTCGGCGACGCGCGAGCCGACGGCCGAGGAGGATGCGGTGCTCCAGCGGGTGGTGGACGAGGCCTACCAGGGCTTCGTGGATGTGATCGTGGATGGGCGGGGGCTGCCGCGCGAGCGGGTGCTGGAGATCGCCGACGGGCGGATCTACACCGGGGCGCAGGCCAAGGAGCTGGGCCTGGTGGACGAGCTGGGCAATCTGGATGAGGCCATCGCCGGGGCGCAGGGCCTGGCCGGCATGGGCGACACGCTGGTGGTGCGCTACGCCCGCTCCAGCTCGCTGCGCGCGCTGCTGCTGAGCCGGCTTGCCGCACCGCAGGCCCAGGCCGACCCGCTCGGCCTGCGGGCGGTCACCAGCCCGCCCGCGCCCCAGATGGAGTACCGCTGGCGGCCATAAATCACTGAGTCACTGAGTCACTGAGGCGCTGAAAACGCACTGAGAGGGTGTACATCGCGTCAAAGACGCGATGTACACCCTCTCAGTGTCTCAGTGACTCAGTGTCTCAGTGATCTAGAAGTCCATGCCGCCCATGCCGCCGCCGGGCATGCCGCCGCCGGGCATGCCGCCGCCCTTCTCCTCGGGCAGGTCGGTGATCAGAGCCTCGGTGGTCAGGATCATGCCCGCGATGGAGACCGCGTTCTGCACGGCGCTGCGCGTCACCTTGACCGGGTCGATGATGCCCTGCTCGATCATGCTGCCGTACTCGCCGGTCAGCACGTTATAGCCGAAGGTGTTGTCGCCCGTGTCGGCCTGCTGGCGGCGGACGTTGGCGATGATCACCGAGCCCTCCTCGCCGGCGTTGCGGGCCAGGATGCGCAGGGGCTCCTCAAGGGCGCGGCGCAGGATGGTCAGGCCGACCCGCTCATCCTCGTGGGCGACCTTGACGTTGTCCAGGGCGCTGATCGCGTTGATCAGGCTGACGCCGCCGCCGGGGACGATGCCCTCCTCAACCGCCGCGCGGGTGGCGCTCAGGGCGTCCTCGACGCGGTGCTTCTTCTCCTTCAGCTCCGGCTCGGTGGCCGCGCCGACCTTGATCACCGCCACGCCGCCGGCCAGCTTGGCCAGGCGCTCCTGCAGCTTCTCGCGGTCGAAGTCGCTGGTGGTCGTCTCGATCTGGGCGCGGATCTGGTCGATCCGGGCGCGGATGGCGCCCTCATCGCCCTTGCCCTCGACGAAGGTGGTGTCGTCCTTGCTCGACACGACCTTGCGGGCGCGGCCCAGGTCCTCGATGGTGGCGCTGTCGAGCTTGCGGCCGATCTCCTCGGAGATCACCGTGCCGCCGGTGAGGATGGCGATGTCCTGCAGCATGGCCTTGCGGCGGTCGCCGAAGCCGGGGGCCTTGACGGCCAGCACGTTGATCGTGCCGCGCAGCTTGTTGACGACCAGAGTCGCCAGGGCCTCGCCGTCCACGTCCTCGGCCACGATCACGAAGTTCTTCGTGACCTGGAGCACCTTCTCCAGCACCGGCAGGACTTCCTGGATGCTGCTGATCTTCTTGTCGGTGATCAGGATGTAGGGATCCTCGAGCTCGGCCTCCTGGCGGTCCACATTGGTGACCATGTAGCCGGAGATGTAGCCGCGGTCGATCTGCATGCCCTCGGTGTACTCCTTCTCGAAGGCCACGCCGCGGGACTCCTCGACCGTGATCACGCCGTCCTTGCCGACCTTCTCCATCACCTCGGCGATCAGCTCGCCGATCTCGCTGTCGGCGGCCGAGTTGGTGGCCACGTGGGCGATGTCGGCACGGTCGCGCACGGGGGTGGCGCTGGCCTTGATCGCGGCCACGAGCGCCTCGGCGCCCTTGTCGAGGCCGCGCTTGAGCAGCATCGCGTTGGCCCCAGCGGCGACGACCTTCAGGCCCTCGGTGACGATGGCCTGGGCCAGCACGGTGGCTGTGGTGGTGCCGTCACCGGCGACATCGTTGGTCTTGGTGGCCGCCTCCTTGAGGAGCTGGGCGCCCATGTTCTCGAAGGGGTCTTGGAGCTCGATCTCCTTGGCGACGGTGACGCCGTCGTGGGTGACCGTGGGGGATCCGAACTTCTTGTCGATGGCGACGTTGCGGCCGCGCGGGCCAAGGGTGGTCTTGACCGCGTCGGCGACCATGTCGACGCCGCGCTTGAGCGAGCGGCGGGCCTCCTCGTTGAAGTGGAGCTGCTTAGCCATAAGGGTCTGTATTCCTCTCAGTAAGTTACAAGATAATGTTGAATGTTTAACGTTGAATGTTGAATTGAGCGCGCGTACGCAGCATTCAGCATTCAACATTCAGCATTAAACATTACTCCTGAATGATGCCCAGGATATCCTTCTCGGCCAGGATGAGGTACTCGACCTCGTCGACCTTGAACTCGGTGCCGCTGTACTTGGCGAAGAGCACCTTGTCGCCGGTCGTGACGCTCATCGGGACGAGCTTGCCGCTGTCGTCGCGGCGGCCCTCGCCGACGGCGAGGATGGTGCCCTCCATGGGGCGCTCCTTGCTCGCGGTGTCGGGCAGGAAGATGCCGGTCTTCGTCTTCTCTTCGCGGTCAGCTGGCTTGAGCACGACACGGTCGCCGAGTGGCCGAATGCGGAAATCCGCCATAGCTGCTATCCCTCCATACAAAGCATGCTTACTAACATGATGAGCGGTTAGCACTCTCGACAGATGAGTGCTAACCGCTCACTATAGTACCCAAGGCATCTGCTTTTGTCAAGATCTATTTTAGCACTCATTTCGCGCGAGTGCCAGCGCCTACGGCCGCGCGCCTGGCCCGCGCACAACTCGGCCGGGGAGGGCGCCGGTGTGCGCGCCGCCATCCAGCACCCGCGCCCCGTTCACCCACACGTCGCGCACGCCGACCGAGAGCTGGTGCGGCTGCGCGAAGGTCGCCCGGTCGGCGATCATCTCCGGGTCAAAGATCACCACGTCGGCCAGCATGCCCGCATGGAGCAGCCCGCGGTCGCGTAGCCCCAGCCGGCTCGCCACCGCCCACGACATCTTGCGCACGGCGTCCTCCAGGCTGAGGGCGCGCTCCTCGCGCACATATGTGCCCAGCACGCGCGGGTAGGTGCCGTAGGCGCGCGGGTGGACCGGGCCGTGGGCGGCGGCCCAGGCCGGGTCGTAGCCGCCGGCGTCGGTCGAGACCTTGATCCAGGGCAGGCCGAGCTGCATGCGCACGTTCTGCTCGTCCATCGAGAAGTAGATCGTGCTGATGCGCTGGCCCTCGGCCACCAGCAGATCCATGACCGCGTCCACCCAGTGCTGGCCGCGCAGCTCGGCGATCTCGCTCAGGCGCCTGCCGACGTAGATCTGGTGCTCTGGGAGCTGGAAGCCGATCGGCATGACCCCGGCCGGCGTCGTGTTGTGGCCCATGGCCTCCCAGTCGCCCGAGGGCTCCAGCACCTCGGCGCGGATCCTGGCCCGCATCTCCGGGTCGGCCAGGTTCTGGTACAGCATGCCATCGGCGTCGGCCCAGGGCGGCAGGATCGAGGTCAGCCCGGTGCCCGAGGCCGCGTAGGGGTACATGTCGGCGGTCACGTCCACGCCGGCGGCCCGGGCCGCCGCGATCGCCTCGATGGCGGCGGGCATCAGCCCCCAGAAGGGCCGCCCGGCCGCCTTCAGGTGGTAGATCTCCACCGGCAGCCGCGCCCGCCGGCCGATCTCCACCGCCTCGCCGATCGCCTCGACCAGCTGGTCGGCCTCGGAGCGGATATGGGTTATGTAAACTCCATGATACGCGGCCACCACCTGACAGACCTCCACCAGCTCGTCGGTCTCCACGAAGGAGTCGGGCGGGTAGATCAGGGCGTGGCGCAGAACATGAGCGTGATCCGCCCGTTCTCGCGCAGGTGGGCCGAGGTCTCGTTGCCGCTGCCGGTCAGGTCGAGGTAGGCCACCCTGTTGGGATCCAGCACCCGCAGGCAGTCAAGCCCCTTGGGCGACAGGTTCACGTGCCCGTCGGGGCTGAGCGGCGCGCTGGCGACGAAGAACATCTGCTGGGCCACGATAAACGCCCGCTGGTCGTCGCTGATTGAGTCGTAGACAGTTGCCATGAGCTGAGATCTCCTTTTGGTATGTGTGGGCGCAGCGCGCTGCGCCCCTACATGGCTGGCGGGCCCTGCGCGATCCGCCGGCGCACGGCGGCCATCCCATCCCCGTCGCGCGGTGCGCCCCACAGCGTCTCGGTCCACCAGGTGGCCCCGGCCGCCGCCCAGGGCGCCACCTGCGCCGCGCCGGCCGCCCGGTCGTCGCCGGGGGTCTCGCCCTCGACCACAATGTCGAAGGGCGTCTTAGGGGCGCGGCGCTCGGCCACGTAGGCCGCCATCTCGCGCAGCTCATCTGGGGTGGCCTGGCGTGCCTTGCCGTCCGCGCCGAAGGCCGAGGGCAGCAGGCCGTCGTACAGGAGCGCGCGGCCCATCGACCGCTCGCGCGGCCAGGCCCCCACCACCCAGATCGGGATGCGCGGCGTCTGGACCGGCGGCGGCGGCGGCGCGAAGTCCGTCGGCGTGATCGTGTAGTGCTTGCCGCTGTAGCTGAAGGGCTGCCCGGCCCACAGCCCGGTCAGCACCGCCAGCCCCTCGTCGGTCAGCTCGGCCCGCTCCCTGCGGTCCGTCACCTCGCCGAAGGCGGCGTAGCCCGTGTCGGGCGCGCCCAGCCCCACCGCCAGGATAACCCGCCCGCCCGAGAGGTTGTCTAGCGCGGCCGTCTCGCTGGCCAGCTTCCAGGGCCGCATGCGCGCGATCGGCGTGAGCATGGTGCCCAGGCGGATGCGCTCCGTCACCATCGCCGCCGCCGTCAGGCAGACCCAGGCGTCCACCCCCCAGACCGGCTCCCAGATGAAGATCCCGTCCCATCCGGCCGCCTCGGCTGCCCGCGCCGCCTCCGCCACCGCGCGCGCGTCGCCGAAGGGCATCACGAAGCCGTACTTCATGGCAAGGCCTCCTCTCATCAATGCTGAATGTTGAATGCTGAATGTTGAATGTCCAGTAGTGTGTATCGTAATTCTGCCACCTGTGCATCGCTCTGTAGCCCGATTGCGTTCTAGCGGCGGAGATATAGTACAATCGCCGTAACCCAGCATTCACCATTCACCATTCAGCATTCAACATTACTCAAGGGGGCTTCGATGACGAGCACATCCCACCCGCGGCTGCTCTGGACGCCGCCGGAGTCGTTTCAGGAGGCGAGCAACATGCGCGCCTTCATGGCCTGGCTCGCCGACAGCCGCGGGCTGCGCCTCGACAGCTACGCCGCGCTCTGGCAGTGGTCGGTCGATGACATCGAGGGCTTCTGGGCCGCGCTCTGGGACTACTTCCGCGTCCAGTCGCCCGCGCCCTACGCGGCGGTGCTCTCGGGCCACACCATGCCCGGCGCGCGCTGGTTCGAGGGCGCCCGGATCAACTACGCCGAGCACGCCTTCCGCAGCGCCAGCCCCGACCACCCGGCCATGCTCTTCCAGTCGGAGACCCAGCCGCTCACCGCGATCAGCTGGGGCGAGCTGGAGCGCCAGGTGGCCGCCGTCGCCGCCTGCCTGCGCGGCATGGGCGTGACGGCGGGCGACCGGGTCGTCGCCTATGTGGGCAACACCCCGCAGGCCCTGGTGGCCTTCCTGGCCGCCGCCAGCATCGGCGCGGTCTGGTCGAGCTGCTCGCCGGACTTCGGCAGCCCCAGCGTGATCGACCGCTTCACCCAGATCGGGCCGAAGGTGCTCTTCGCGATCGACGGCTACCAGTACGGCGGCAAGCCCTTCGACCGCCGCCCCGCCGTGGCCGAGCTCCAGGCCGCCCTGCCCAGCCTGGAGCACACGATCTTCATCCCCTACCTGGACCCGGCCGCCGCGCCGGATGGGCTCCAGCGCGTGACGATGTGGGCCGATGCGCTGGCCACCCCCGGCGCGCTCCAGTGTACGCCGGTGCCCTTCGACCACCCGCTCTGGGTGCTCTACTCCTCGGGCACCACCGGCATGCCCAAGCCGATCGTCCACAGCCAGGGCGGAATCCTGCTCCAGCACCTCAAGGAGCTGCACCTGCACCTCGACCTCAAGCCGGGCGACCGCTTCTTCTGGTTCTCGACCACCGGCTGGATGATGTGGAACCTGCTGGTGGGCGCGCTGCTCGTGGGGGCCACCGTGGTCAGCTACGACGGCAGCCCGGCCTACCCCGACATGGGCGTGCTCTGGCGGCTGGCCGAGCAGAGCGGCATGACCTTCTTCGGCACCAGCGCCGGCTACATCACCGCCCTGATGAAGACCGAGGTCGAGCCGGGGCGCGACCACGACCTGAGCAAGCTGGTGGGCGTGGGCTCGACCGGATCGCCGCTGCCGCCCGAGGGCTTCGACTGGGTCTATGACCATGTGAAGCCCGACATCTGGCTGGCCTCGGTGAGCGGCGGCACCGATGTGTGCGGCTGCTTCGTGAGCGGCTCGCCGCTGCTGCCGGTCTACAGCGGCGAGATCCAGTGCCGCGGCCTGGGCGTGCGGGCGGCGGCCTACGACACCGACGGCAGCCCGGTGCTGGGCGTGATGGGCGAGCTGGTGATCGAGGCACCGATGCCCTCGATGCCGATCTACTTCTGGAACGACCCCGGCGACGCGCGCTATCGCGAGAGCTACTTCGAGCTCTACCCCGGCAAGTGGCGGCACGGCGACTGGATCGTGGTGAATGAGCGCGGCGGCGTGGTGATCTACGGGCGATCCGACAGCACGATCAACCGCCAGGGCATCCGCATGGGCACCAGCGAGATCTACCGCGCCGTCGAGTCGGTGCCCGAGGTGCTCGACAGCCTGGTGATCGACCTGGAGGGGCTGGGCGGCGCCTCGTACATGCCGCTCTTTGTGATGCTGCGCGAGGGGCTGGCGCTCGACGAGGCCCTGACCAAGAAGATCAAGGGCGCCATCCGCAGCGCCCTCTCGCCGCGCCACGTCCCCGACGAGATCTTCGCCATCCCCGACATCCCGCGCACGCTCAGCGGCAAGAAGCTTGAGGTGCCGGTGAAGAAGATCCTCGCCGGCGTGCCGGTGGAGCGGGCCGCCAACCCCGACTCGCTGAAGAACCCCGAGCTGCTGCCCTTCTTTGTCGAGCTGGCCGCCAGGCTCAAGGGCCGGCTCGCGGGCTAGGCGCAAGGGGGCGGTGATGTCCCGATGGCGACACGAGCGCTAAGCGTTCACGCGGCCATCGGGACATCATCGCCCCTCTGCAAAGGAGAGGTGTCGCGACGCCTCCCACTTTGGGAAGCGATCAAGCAGGCTGGCTGGCAAGACTCATCAAAGGCGTGGGGCCATCTGCGGCGGCCAGGTCCTGCCAGCGTCCGTCCGGGTCGACCAGCGTGGCGACGTTGGTGAGGCCCAGGCGGCGCAGCAGGCTGGTGGCGATCTGCGAGCGGTAGCCCGACGCGCAGTGAACGATCACCGGCCGGTCATGCGGGATGCGGTCCAGGTGCCTCGGCAGGAACCCGAGGGCGATGTGCAGCGCGCCGGGCAGGTGGACTTCATCGTACTCGGTCTGGCCGCGCACATCGAGGATTTGCGCGTCGCCGCCCGCCAGGGCCTCCCTCAGGTCGTCCTGGCCGGCCGTCGGCAGCTGGGCCAGGCCATCGCCTATGGCCGATGCGGGCAGGTAGCCGGGGATGTCATCGACGCCGATGGCGCGCAGGGCGACCAGGATCTTCGCCCAACTGGCGTCATCCGGCAAGATCACATACGTCGGCCGGGCGTAGTCTACAAACCAGCCCACATAAGTGCTGAACATCGTCGAGCTGGCGGGGACGCTCAGGCTGCCGGGGATGTGGCCGGCGACAAAGGCCTCCTGCTCGCGCAGGTCGACCACCAGATCGCCCGCCGCGATCGCCCGATCAAGCGCGGCGCGGTCGATCATGCTGGGCACGGTGAGCTCCGCGAGCAGGGCCGGGCCAACCTTGTTCACGTGCTTCATGCGGGCGAAGTAGCGCGGCGGCTCGGGCTGGCCGTCCAGCAGCCAGTGGACAAAGCGATCCTCGCTGCTGAACTGGAAGGCCGGGTTGAAGCGCTTCTCGTAGCCGAGGGTGCTGGAGGGGATGGCGCCGAGCGCCTTGCCGCAGGCGCTGCCCGCGCCGTGGGCTGGCCAGACCTGGAGGTAGTCGGGCAGCGCCTTGAATCGCTCGACTGACTGGAACTGGGTGCGTGCGCCGGGCTCCTTAGTGCCCACAAAGCCCGCCGCCTCCTCCAGCAGGTCGGGCCGGCCGACATCGCCGACGAAGAGGAAGTCGCCCGTACACACGCCCATGGGCGCGTCGGCACCGGCGGTGTCGGTGATCATAAAGGCGATATGCTCCAGGGTGTGGCCGGGGGTGGCCACCACCTCGATCTTGATGTTGCCGACCATCCAGCTGTCGCCGTCGCGCACCAGGGTGGCCCGCGTGACCTCAGGGTAGGCATACTTCCACGACTCATCGCCCATATCGCTGAGGTACATCTGGGCGCCCGTGCGCGCGGCCAGCTCGCGCAGGCCGCTGACGAAGTCGGCGTGGATGTGGGTCTCAGTGACGTGGGTGATCCGCAGGCCCTCCTTTGCCGCGGCCTGGACGTAGGGCACCACATCACGCATCGGGTCGATCACCAGCGCCTCGCCAGTCTTGGCGCAGCCGATCAGGTAGGAAGCCTGAGCCAGTGTTTCGTCATAGAAATATTTCAGGAGCATCGGTAGGTCCCTCCACTACAAAGGTGCCGCTGGCCATAATGTGTGTCGCCGCGCCGCTGCGGCGCTGGCCGGCGCTTGTCGTAGCGTAAGGATAGCGTATTATGAGGCCATACAGAAGCCCCAAGAGCAAACTCTCACGAGAAGCTTAGGTGCGACACGGAAACAACGGTGATCTGGGAGCCACACCGGCCCGATGGAGCCGCTCTCGCAGGGCACGTGCAACGATACCGCTGGCGAATTCCAAAACGCCCTTCTGACCTACGATTTCCAACGCTGCCTGATACAGCCATATTCTGTATCAGGCAGCGTTGGCGGGCAACTGCGACAATTCGCCAGCGGTATCAAGGGTACGCCGCACCCTGCGCCGCTCGCGCCGCCCGCGGCGGAGTGTGGTATTGTTCCCCGCACGCATAGTCTGGGTGCGCCCGGCGCGCCGGGTCAGGAGGCATACGGGTGAGCACATTTAGCGACTACCGCGACCACGTCGGCGCGAGCGCCGAGCGCTGGTTCAAGAGCACGATCTTTCTCAGCCCGAACATGCTCGTCGGCATGGACTGCCTGGAGCCGGGGCAGGCCCAGCCGACCCATCAGCACGCCGGGCGCGACAAGATGTACTTCGTGGTCGAGGGCGAGGGCGCGTTCACGGTCGGCGCGGAGACGCGCCGGCTGGGGCCGGGCGGGCTGGCCTGGGCGCCCGCCGACAGCCCCCACGGCGTTGTCAACGTGGGGGCCGGCCGGCTGACTATGCTGATCGCCATGGCCCCAGAACCCAAGTAGGGGCGCAGCAGGCGGCCGCGTGCGGCCGCCTGCTGCGCTCCTACGCCCCGCCCACCTCGATGCCGCTCAGCCGCTCGATCGCCTTCACCAGGGCGTGGTTGCCTTCGGCGCCGAGGCCGGCGGCCTGGAGCGTGCGGTACATCTGGAAGATCGTCGCCGTGGCCTGCACCGGCGCGCCGACCTGGTCGGCCGCCTCCAGCACCAGCCGCAGGTCTTTCTGCTGCAGGTCGATCGTGAAGCCGGGCCGCCAGTCGCGCGTAATCACCTGCGGGCCGCGGTTGGTCAGCATCCAGCTGCCGGCCGCGCCGGGGGTGACGGCGGCCAATGTCTTCTCCAGGTCCGCGCCGCTGGCCTGTGCGAAGACCAACGCCTCGGCCACCGCCAGCATGTTGCCGACCACCAGGATCTGGTTAACCAGCTTGACCGTCTGGCCGGCGCCGTGGCCGCCGACGTGGGTGATCGCCTTGCCCATGGCCTGGAAGGCCGGCATGGCCCGCGCGACATCGGCGGCCTCGCCGCCGACCATGATCGAGAGCGTGCCCTTGGCCGCGCCCTCGCTGCCCCCGCTAATCGGCGCGTCCAGGCTGGCCACGCCCCGCGCGGCCAGGGCCTCGGCCATCTCGCGGGCGGCCTGCGGGCTGATCGTGCTCATGTCGATCACGAGGGAGCCCGCGCGCGCCCCGTGGATCAGCCCGCCCGCGCCCAGCGTCACCGCGAGCACGTCGGGCGTGTCGCTCACGCATGTGATGATGATATCGGAGCTCGCCGCGACCTCGGCGGGGCTGGCCGCCGCCGCCGCCCCGGCCGCCACAAACTCGTCCGCGCGGCCCGCCGTGCGGTTCCAGACCGTCAGCTCGAAGCCGGCCCGCAGCAGGTTGCCCACCATCCCACGGCCCATGATCCCCAGGCCGATAAAGCCGATCCGCTCTCCCATGTGCTGCTCCCGCTGCTATCCGGCGCGCGGCGCCGCGCGCCTCCTGTACCCGGATTGTATGCGAGCGTGGGGGATGGCGCAACACTGCGGCGCTGCGGCGCTGAGGCATACTGAGATCGCTCCCCCGCCCAGATGAGTGACACCCCCGCCCCCCAAACGAGGGTTGTCCCGCCCGCTATGGCCTGCTACTCTATACCCTGTACCCTGTACCCTGCACCCTGTACCCTTGGGACGCTATGACAACGCCACACCACCCGCAGCCCCTGATCGATGTCCAGGGCGTACACAAGAGCTACCAGCTCGGGCCGACTAGCATCCCGGCCCTGCGCGGCGTCTCCTTCCGCGTGCGGCCCGGCGAGTTTGTCGCCGTGGTCGGCCCCTCGGGCAGCGGCAAGTCCACCCTGCTCAACATGATCGCCGGGGTGGACAAGCTCAGCGCCGGCGAGGTGCTCGTCGGCGGGCGGCCCATCCACCGCCTGCGCGAGGCCGAGCGCGCCCGCTGGCGTGGCGCTTCCCTCGGCATCGTCTTCCAGTTCTTCCAGATGCTGCCGACCATGACCCTGCTGGCCAACGTCATGCTGCCGATGGAGCTGTCCGGCACGTACACGCCCGCCGCCCGCCGCGCCCGCGCCGAGGAGCTGCTGGGCCGCGTCGGCCTGGCCGAGCACATCCACAAGCTGCCCAGCCGGGTCAGCGGCGGCCAGCAGCAGCGCGCCGCCGTCGCCCGCGCCCTGGCCAACGACCCGCCGCTCATCCTGGGCGACGAGCCCACCGGCAACCTCGACAGTGGCTCGGCCGAGGTGGTCTTCACCCTCTTCGCCGAGCTTGTCGCCGCTGGCAAGACGGTGCTGATGGTCACGCAGGACGAGGCCCTGGCCGCGCGCATGCCGCGCCGGATCGAGCTGGGCGAGGGGCTGGTGCGCCGGGATAGCGCGGAGGCCGACGATGCGTGAGATCTTCACCACCTCTCTGCGCCACAAGATCTGGTTCGACCTGTGGAGCGCGCGCCAGCGCACGCTCCAGGCGGTGCTGACGATCGCTATCGGCGCCTTCGCCGTGGGCATGGTGCTCAGCTCGCTGCGCGGGCTGGAGGCCGACACCCGCGCCACCTGGGCCACGGCGGCGGCCCCGGCGATCGCGATACGGATCTCGCCGCCCGCCGATGACGCCCTGATCGACGCGCTGCGCGACCGGCCCGACCTCGCGACGGTCGAGGGCCACCTGGAGACGAGCATCAAGTGGCGGCCCAGCCGCGAGTCGCCCTGGCGCGCGGCCAGCCTGGTCGCCCGCCAGGACTATCAGCGCCAGGGGGTCTCGGTGCTACAGCTCGACGCTGGCGCGTGGCCCTCCGGCCACACGCTGGCGGTCGAGCGGCGCTTCCCGATCCGCATCGGCGACAGCGTCGAGCTGCGGGTGGACGGCTACGAGACCAGCGCGCCGGTCGGCGGGCTGGTCTACAACCGGGCCATCCCGGCCTCCAGCCTGGGCGGCGACCCGGTCTTCTACACCACCCGCGAGCGATTCAGCGCGCTGACCGGGCAGCGCCGCTACACGATCATCCGGGCCACGCTGCCGAGCTACACGCCCGAGCGGGCCGAGGCCGCCGCCGCCCGGCTCCAGGCCGACCTGGCCGAGCGGGGGTTTACGGCGACGCCGGCCTCGATCAGCCGCACCATGACCACCGACCCGGACAAGGCATGGTTCGAGGAGCTGATCGGCGGGGCGGGCCTGGTGATGCAGGTGGTGGCCGTGGTGACGATGGCCCTCAGCCTGCTGCTGATCTACACCACCGTGACGACGATCATCACCCAGCAGACCTCCCAGATCGGTGAGCTGAAGGCGATCGGGGCCAGCGGCGGCCAGATCATGGCGGTCTACATGGTGCTGGTCCTCGCCTATGGTATCGCGGCGGCGGTGATCTCGCTGCCGGCGGCGGTGCTGGCCTCCAACGGGATGCGCCACGTGCTGGTGGCCCAGTTCGGCATGAGCCCGGGGCCGTTCTTCGCTGACGCGGGCACGCTGCTGCTCCAGCTGGCGCTCTGCGTGCTGGCCCCGCTGATCACCGCGATCTTCCCGATCATGCGCGGCGCCCGGATCACCGTGCGCGAGGCGATCAGCTCCTACGGCCTGAGCAGCACCGGCAGCGCCCTCGACGCGCTGCTCGGGCGGATCACCGGGCTCTCGCGGGTGCTCTCGCTGGCGCTCAGCAATGTCTTCCGCAACTGGCGGCGCATGCTGCTCACCCAGCTGGCCCTCGGCGGGGCCGGCGTCACCCTGGTGGCGGTGCTGAGCACCCAGGCCACGCTCGGCTACACCTCGTGGACGCTCTTCCCCGATATCTACGCCTACGGGCTCCAGCTCGACTTCGGCCGCCCGGCGAGCTTTTCGCAGATCGAGCAGGTCCGGGGGATGCCCGGCGTGGCGGGCGTCGAGGTCTGGCGCACCGTCTCGGCGCTGGCCGACCCCGGCCCCGGGCGCGGCCAGCCGCGCAGCCTGCAGATCAACGGCCTGCCGCTGCCCTCGGCTAGCTACCGGCCCCAGCTGCGCGCCGGGCGCTGGCTGCGGCCCGGCGACACCTACGCCCTGACTCTGGCCGAGAGCGTGGCCGATGAGCTGGGCGTGGGCGTGGGCGACGCGCTGACGCTGCGCATCCCCGACGCGGCCAGCCCCGATATCTGGGCCAGCCAGCGCCAGTGGCAGGTGGTCGGCATTCTGATCGACCCAAACATCCGCAACATCAGCCGGACCGGCATGGCTCCGCGCGACACCCTGGGCGCAGAGGCCGGCGGCGGCCTGGTCGGCACCCGCGCCCAGATCGACATACCGGCGGCCACCGGCGCGAGCGCGCTGTCCATCGCCGACACGCTGCGCGAGTTCTACGACGGGCGCGGCCTGGATGTGCAGATCACCCGCAACGACACGGTCTACCAGCGCAGCAGCATCCAGGCCGATAGCCTGGCCGTGCTCTCATCGCTGCTGATGGTCATGGCGGTGATCGTGGCCCTGGTGGGTGGGATCGCGCTGAGCGGCGTGCTCCAGATCAGCGTGCTGGAGCGCCGCCGCGAGATCGGCGTGCTGCGCGCGATCGGGGCCACGCCGGGCACGATCAGGACCCTGTTCGTCACCGAGGGCCTGGTGCTCGGCTGGATCAGCTGGCTGATCGCCCTCGCCCTCAGCTACCCCGCCGGCCTGGCCCTGTCCAAGCCGCTCGCCGCGACGGTCGGCATCAGCATCGTCTTCCAGTACTCGTGGGCCGGCGTGGCCCTCTGGCTCGCCCTGGCCAGCCTGATCGGCGTCGTCGCCAGCCTGGCCCCGGCCCAGGGCGCCATCCGCGCCAGCGTGCAGGAGAGCCTGTCGTATGAGTAGCGGGGCTGCGCCCCGCCCGCATAAAGTAGGGCTACTGCCCTAAAAAACCTTGTTAGCGCGAATAAGTCCTGGGTCAAG
>NZ_JAIEWN010000063.1:14730-16552 GCF_019599295.1 Oscillochloris sp. ZM17-4
CTTACCGTTCGCTTATTTCTCTCGGCGGTTCGGACAAATGCTCAACCAGACGCGTATAGCAGGAAACCTCCAGTCCAGCCAGTGCCAGCAGCCGCTGCTGGAGGCTCGACAGCGGGGTCAGATGGCGGATGACCTGGGTGGGCAATGTGACCACGGTCAGCGTCAGGTTGTCGAATGCCTCCAGCACGCGCTCGGCGGTGGGGCGGCGGGTGCCCCGGCTCGGTTGGCCGGCATACAGCCCCTTGAGCGGTTCGGCCTGCGGCTCCTGGGCCAGACTCTGGCGGATGCCGTACTCCAGCAGGCTCAGCACGCGCACCGCGATGGTCAGCAGGCGTACCAGCCCGGTCACGTGCTCGTCGCGGCTCAGGTAGACCGGGCTCAGCGACAAGGGTGCGCCTTTCAGTCGCCCGATCGGGTGCTCGACCAGGTACTGGTCGCGGTAGGCCAGCACCACCTGGGTCAGGCTGCACGCCTCGGCGGGCTGGTTCGTGACGTAGACCCGCCAGCCCAGCCGGGCCTCCGCCGCGGTGATGGCGGCCTCCACCCGGGCCGTGGTCAGACTCAGCGTGTAGGTCGTCTCGTCGCGCGCCGGCTGCCCGCGATAGGCCCGAACGCGGCGGGTCTGTGCCTCGGCCTGCACGGTCACATCCAGCAACCCCGCCACGTCATGGCGATCCAGGATGCGGGCCACGGCTGCTGCCGCCTCATCTGGCGTCGTTGGGCGCACCTTGCCTCGTCGGGAGACCAGCAGGTCGGCCACCTCGGCCTCGGCCTCGGTCAGCCGCCGTTCGAGCGCGTGGCGCTGGGCGGCCTGCCAGGCCGGCGAGCGCACCACGATGCGGCGCTCGGTCCAGGTGACCGGCTGACCGTCTATCTCGCTGGTCAGGTCGGCGCTGGTTTCCCACGCCTCGGCACTGACGACCGGTTGCCCCGCCGCGTCGAGGATGGGCTGCCCATCGGCATCCGGTCGGCTGATCGTCGTCAGGGACGCGCTCGCCAACGCCTGGGCGATCAGCGCGTCGAGGGCGGCAACCGGCAATTGCACCCGGCCCAACGGGCACAGATAGTGGTCACCGGCGTGCTGGAGCTGCACACGGATCGCCAGCGCGCCCAGCTTGCTGTCGCCGACGTAGAGCAAGCCCGTGCGGCCCAGACTGGCCCGCACCCGCTCGATGATCGGCAGGTACAGCCGGTCATCCGTGCGCTGACCGGAGAGGACATCCACGGCCACGGGCATGCCCAGCGGGTCGAGGGTGGCCAGCATCACCTTGACCTGGGGCAGGTCGGGGCGATGGTCTTTACTGTGGCCAAACTGGAACAGGCCATCCTCGGTGACCTCCCAGTAGCCGCTGGCGGTGGTGCCATCCACCCGCACGGTGGTCGGCGTCAGGTCGTAGACGCGCAGGATGTGCTGGTTAAGCGCACCCTCGCAGGCAGCCCAGCGGGGCGTATCACTGAGGGCGAAGAGGACATCCGCCAGGCGGTCGTCGGTCAGGTCGGTGGGCCGCAGCGGCTGCGGCAGCACGGCATTGAGGGTCGTGGTGATCTGGTCGGCCCAGGGGCGCACGCGATTGAGCCGATGGTCGGCCCGCGACAGGACGTGGCCCAGCCAGACGGTCACGAGCCAGCCCAGGCTCAGCCCCTGGTGACCGCCGTGCGTCGGGAAGTGGGCGTCCAGAATGGTGGGCAGCCCCAGGCGTTGCATATGGGCCAGCAGCAGCGGCACGTCATCCACCCGTTCCGTGTATATCGTGGGTTGCTCGTTCATGCGACGAGCCTACCCGATTCTGCGAACCCTGTCCAGATTTAAGCGAACGGTAAG
>NZ_JAIEWN010000063.1:16652-18332 GCF_019599295.1 Oscillochloris sp. ZM17-4
GTTTGGCACGCTTCAAGAACTGCTCAGTCGCTGGGAGGATTACCGCGAGGCTGGCGACTGGCAGCGCCTGATGAGCCGCCACGATGGCCCGCTGCTGCCCTACGCGCAGCGGCAACAGCTCATCCAGCTCTGGGCGCGCCACCTCTGGTGGTCGGTGGCCGAGGTGCAGGCTGCCGCCGAGGCCGAGGGGCTGACGCTGAGCGCGCACGCCATCACCGAGATTGGCCAGGACAGCGGGCTGCTGGTCGCCCGCCGCGTGCTGCGCGAGCGCTTCCAGCTCAGCGCCGAGACGCTGCGCCCCAAGGACGACTGGCTGGTGCCGCAGCTGTTTGCCCTGCTCGACCAGCTCCAGGCCCGCCTGGCCCGTGGCGAGCAGCCCGCCCCCGAGGAGCGCAGCCGTCTGGCCGACCTACTGGCCCTGCGCACGGAGTTGGGGTTGGGCAGCGGCCAGGCGCTGGAAACCCCGCTGCCCTGGGGCTATCACCTCCAGCACATCCTTTGCGGTGACTGGCAGGCCGTCGATGACGGGACGATCCGCTGCCCGCACTGCGGCAGCAGCCAGGTGCGCCGCAAGAGCCGCACCCCGCGCGCCAAGCGCTACCTCGATGCTGCGGGCCAGCCGCAGACGGTCGATGTCTTCCGCTACTACTGCCAAAATACGGCCTGCGCGCACGGCAGCTTCACCAATCTGCCACCCGACTTGTTGCCCTATTCGCCCTGGCGCACGGAGGTGCACCTCCAGGCGTTGCAGGCCTACGAGCTCGGACACAGCAGCTACCGCCGGGTCGCCGCCGGGCTAGGCGTGTCAACGGCGACGGCCTACCGCTGGGTCAGCCAGTTCGGCGGTCAGCTGCTGCCGGTGGCCGCGCTGTTCGGGGTGGTGCGCAGCAGCGGGGTGGTGGGCGTGGATGAGAAGTGGGTCAAGGTGCCGACCAACGACAAGCCGGCGGGCAAGCAGCGCCACTGGATGTACGTCTACGTGGCGGTGGACGTGTATACCTACGACCTGCTCCACGTGGCGATCTACCCGGTGCGCGGCACGGACTCGGCGCGAGCCTTCCTGCTGGCCCTGCGGGCGAAGGGCTACGTGCCGCAGGTGCTCGTGACCGACCTCTGCACGGATTATGACCGGGCCATCCCGGCGGTGTTCCCGCGCGCGGTTCACCACCAGTGCATCTTCCACGCCCTGCAAGCCTGGCACAGGCAGCTGCGCGACGCCTACGGGAAGCACTACCGCACGCAGCGCCCCGAGGCGGTGAAGCTCCAGAAGCAGCTCGACGGCATCTTCCAGGCCAAGACCAAGCGGACGGCCCAGCGGCGCTATGACAAGATCTTGGCGTTACGGGATGCCTACGTGGCCGCAACGCCGGAGGTAGAAGCCGTCTTCGCCAGCCTGGAGCGCCACTGGCCGAAGCTGGTCAACGCCATCGAGAGCGACCGCATTCCCAAGACCAACAACACGGCCGAGCTGGTGAACCGGCGCTTTGACCAGCACTACCAGACGTTTTGCGGTTTCGACACGATCACCACGGCGCAGACCTACCTGGCGGTGTTCGAGTGGTGCTACCGCTTCACGCCGTTCACTCCGGATGCCCAAAAACGCGTGCGCGGGAAGTGTCCGCTGGAACTGGCCGGCTACGACGTGGCCAGCCTGCCCATGGCGCAGCTCTGCCGCGGCCA
>NZ_JAIEWN010000063.1:18432-20957 GCF_019599295.1 Oscillochloris sp. ZM17-4
GGTCTCCTTCCTCATTTGACACCAAGCTCTTGCCCGTGCTATACTCCTGGGCGTCTGTGGTGCCTGTAGCTCAATGGTTAGAGCGCCTGACTGTGACTCAGGAGGCTGTGGGTTCGAGACCCATCAGGCACCCGCCATACAACCCCAGATCGCACCGCGAGCACTGGATACACCTCTGCTCGCGGCGTGACTGCGTGAATCACCCGGTCCTCCACCCAGATGTGCGTGAACAGCGCACGCACAATCCCTCTCAGCTCCTCTGGCGTCGCCGCCTTCACCAACTCTACCATACTCTGCAAGAGCGTAAGCGCCTGCGCCTCACGGAACACGAGGCGGGGGAGTGCGCTTGTGGCCTCGGTGAGCAGTGTCTGTAATCGCGTGCGCTCCTTTCGATAGGTCTCATCGTCGATCACGCCGTCGGCGTAGACCAGGCCGAGCCGCCGGAGCTTCGCCTGGATCGTCGGTGGATCGATGGGCTTTTCTGCGGCCTCCTGGCCCTGGGCGACCAGGGCGCGGGCCTCGCTGATAATGCGCGGCAGCAGCTCCTCGGGCAGCACGAGCTGTGACAGGGCCGTGTGGAGCTGCTCCTCCAGGCTCGCCGACGACACCATGTCGCGCACATCGCAGGTGCGCCGGTCGTAGCCCGCGCAGCGGTAGTAGCGCCCGCGGTTGCCCCGCTTGCCGGTCCGGTGCCAGAGCTTCGCGCCACATGCGCTGCACATCACGAGCCCGCTGAGCCAGGCGTCGCTGGCCTCGTGATCCGGGTGGCGCGTCGTCGGGCGCGTCGTCCGACCCTGACGGATTCCCGCCGCCGCGTCCCATAGCTCCTGGCTCACCAGCGGCTCGTGGGTGCCCGGGTACTCGACCTTCCCACTGGAGACGAAGCCCAGGTAGGCCCGATTGCGCAGGATGGTACGCACGCTCTCACGGCTAAAGAAGGCGCCACTCTGGGTGCGCAGCCCGCGCTCGTTGAGCCAGTCGGCCACTTGCATATACGACTGGCCTGCCTGATAGCGGGCGAACATCGCCGGTACCTCAGGAGCCTGCGTCGATGGCACCAGTCGCCCCTGCGCGTCCTTGGTGTAGCCGAAGGGCACCGGCCCAACCCAGCCGCCGGCCTTCGCCTTATTCTGCATCCGAGTGCTCATCACCTCTTTCAGCTGGTCGGACCCGAACTGTGCGACGATTACCAGCATCCCAAAGGTCAGATTGCCCGACGCGGTCTGGCGATTAAAGTTCTCAGTGGCGCTGACGACCACGACCCCGTGCTGCTCGATCTCATCAGCAGTGGCATAGCTCGCCTTCGCATTGCGCCCGATCCGGTTAACCTTGTAGCAGAGCGCGTAACGAAAGCGCCGGCGCTGGGCGTCACGCTTGAGCTGGTCGATCGCCGGACGTGACTCCTTGCGCCCGCTGATCGCCGGATCCACATAGAGGCCGACCACCGTCCAGCCCTGGCGCTCGGCGTGCATCACACTGCTCGCCCACTGGTCCTGCAACCCCTCGCCGTTGAGCTGACGCTTGCTGCTGACCCGCAGATAGATCACGCAGCAGCGATCGATGGGCACACCCGGTGCGCCCCAAAAGAGGGCCAGGTGATCACCCTTCTGTAAGCCATCAAGCAGGGTGATAATTTGCGCGTTGGTAGGCTGCGGCATCAGGCAATCCCTTCAGTCGATCACGAGCGTCGGGTACGTGTGGATTGTAGCGCATCCTGCTCGACACAGGCGCGGGAGCCGTCACCTAGATGCACGGCTCCGGTGGATTGCCACGACCGCGTTCCAGAGTCTCTTGCTCACGATAGGCGTATGACTATCAGGATACTCTGTCCCCCTAATAGAGACGGAGCCGCGATAGACGGGATTACGCAGCATCCGATACACGGCCCTATAACTGAAAGCCATGCCGTTCTGCGTGCGCAATCCACCCTTGTTCAGCTGCTCAGCAATCTGGGCCAGGGACTGTCCTCCCCGATAGAGGGTGAATGCTTCCCGCACGACCGATACTTGATCAGAAGGAATAAGTTTTCCTTGAGCATCCTTGAGGTAGCCGAACGGTACGCGCCCAACCCAACGCCCAGATCGAGCCTTCTCATGCAGCGATTTGCGCACCGCTTCGCTGATGCGAGATCTGAAATAAGATCTGAATACCTTTGATAGTATGGCGCGGAATTCCTGGGATTCAGGATCTTCATTTAGCTGGAGCTCCTTACGCCCGAAACTTAGCACTGGATTCAGCGACATCTTGCCTCCCTCTCCTAAGATACCTTGCCTCCCTCTCCTAAGATGTTGATTTCCGTTCAGGCCGCTGAGGGGCACTTTCGACGCAGGCGCGAGCGACTACGCGGGCCAGGGCGGTGCAGAGCTCGGCCATGCCGCCGGGTGCCACCGGCTCGCGGAGCTCAATGCGGCAGGGCAACTGAGCCTCTTCGGACTGATCTGCTCGGGCGCGGGATGTACGTGCCATAGCGCCTCCTATCGATCACGAGTAGTCGCATTACGGAATCGGGTCGTCGGCGCATCGAA
>NZ_JAIEWN010000064.1 GCF_019599295.1 Oscillochloris sp. ZM17-4
AGACCGGACTGGCCTACGCCCGCCACGCCCGCCACGCCGGCAAGCCCAAGTACACCCTCACCCGGCTGATCTACCTGGCCCTCGATGGGCTGATCTCTTTCAGCTACCTGCCCCTGCGCCTGATCTCGCTGGCCGGGCTGGGCGTCTCATTCATGTCCATCCTGATCGCGATCTTCTACACCGTCCAGAAGCTCACCGTCGGCCTCTCGCCGCCCGGATTCGCCACCCTCGTCGTGGCGATCTTCTTCCTCTCCGGCATCCAGCTGATCACTATCGGCGTGATCGGCGAGTACGTCGGCCGGATCTTCGAGGAGGTCAAGGGCCGCCCGCTCTATGTGGTGCGCAAGGTGTGGGGGCGGGGGGAGATGCGATAACGCCAGATATGGGGACAACGCTCGGCAAGCTCGCGAAGCTATCGGCGGTCTATGCCTTTGGCGACATCATCACCAAAGCTGCGGCAATCCTGCTGCTGCCGGTCTATATGCGCTATCTGCGCCCGGCGGACTATGGGATCATCGGCGTCGCCGAGATGATCAAGCAGATACTTATCGTCCTGCTGTCCTTTGGGCTCATGGGCGCGATCGCCCGCTTCTACTACCAGGCCGCGAGCGACGAGGAGCGCCGCCGCTCCTTCGGCTCGCTCTGGCTCTTCATCGTCGTCGTCAGCGGCGGCATCACCCTTCTGCTCGACCAGTTTGGCGCAGCGATCTTCGGCGCGCTCCTGCGCCAGATTCCCTTCGACCCATATATCCGGATGACGATCTGGACCGCGTTCTTTCAGGCGGCCTTCGTCACCATCCCGCCGAACCTGTTTCGCGCCCGCGAGCAGGCGATCTCCTATGTCGGCTTTAACGTGCTCGCCTTTAGCCTGACGACATGCTGTATTATCGGGTTGGTGATCTGGCGGCAGCAGGGCGCTGAGGGCTATATGCGGGCGCAGCTGCTCGCCTCGGCGGTGATGGCCGCCCTCTCCACGCTGTGGCTGCTGCGCTCCACCAGCCCGAACCTTCGGCTCACCTACCTCCGTCCGCTGCTGATCTACAGCCTCCCGCTGGTGCCGCACTTCGTCGCCCACTGGGCGCTGAACTTCTCGGACCGGGCCATCCTTGAGCGGTACGTGAGCCTCGACCAGCTCGGGATCTACACGCTCGCCTACCAGTTCGGCTTCGTGATGCAGCTTATGGTTGGCGCTGGCAACAATGCGCTGATGCCGATGTTCAACCGCGCCGCGAAGGATGCGGCGGACATGGCGAACCTGCCGCGCGTTATCACCTACTATGTGTTGGCGATCGCCCTGGTTGTGCTCGGGGTCTCGGCGAGCGCCGATAGCATGGTGCGCCTCCTTATGCCGCCGGTGTATCATGATGCGGGCATGATCGCTATCTGGATCGTCGTGAGCTATATGGTTGTCGGCCTCTACTATATGCCGATGAACGTCCTGGCCCAGACCGCCGGGCGGACGCTGTTTATCCCGCTGCTCACGCTCACCGCCGCGGCGTGTAACATTATCCTGAATCTGATCTTTGTGCCGCGCTGGGGGATTATGGCCGCAGTGGTCGACACCCTGATCGGATTTCTGGTGCTGCTGCTGCTGATCTTCCTGGCCGCCCAGCGCCGATGTCCGATCGGCTATGAGTATGGGCGGATCGGCAAAGTGCTCCTGGCGCTGGGGGCGAGCCTGGCAATCGCCAGCATGGTGCTGCGCTGGAGCCCAATCCTCAACCTTGTCTTTGTCCCCGGCGTGCTGCTGCTGCTCCCGCTCGCTCTCTGGGCGCTCGGCTTCTGGACCGCGCAGGAGCTGCGGTATCTGGGGTCGCTCCGGCATACGCTGGCGGCGCGCTGGCCTGGGGCGCGCCGATCATAGGGCCGGCATGAAGATACGTTTGTATAGGGTGCTCGCATGATCCATCGACTATTACGAGCGATCAAGCGTCGGGTCGCGGGCAGGCGCTACCCGCGAGCTGAGACGCTCCGCCATGCGAACCTGCCCCCGCTCACATTTGAGATCCATAGCCCGGTCGAGGATATTCGGGTGACGGGCTACGGCGGCGAGCGCGAGGCGTGGGCCTACTTTCTCACGATCCTACGGCCGACGGATGTTATCTTCGATGTGGGCGCAAGCGTCGGGCTCTATGCGATCGCCGCGGCGGCTGTCGCGACGCGGGGCGCGGTCTATGCCTTTGAGCCTGACCCGGAGACGCGCACGCGGCTGATCCGGAATGCCGAGCTGAGCATGACGCACAACCTCACGATCATCGACTGGGCGGCCAGCGACCAGGACGGCCATGGTACACTCTACACCGATGGCGCGTCGGGCTTTGCGCCCTCGCTCGCGCCGCAGGATCGGCCGGGCGGCCCAAAAGGCCAGGCGCTCGTGCGCACCCGCCCGGTCGATGACGCGCTCGCGGCCGGGGAGCTGCCGCTGCCCAGCGTGCTCAAGATCGATATTGAGGGCGCCGAGGCGGCCTGCCTGCGCGGCTGCGCGCGCCTGCTGGCCGGCGCGTTCGGCGGGCCGCCCCGGCTGATCTTTGTGGAGCTACACCCGCTGTTCCTGCCAGGCTTCGGCGCGACGGTGGCCGAGGTGCGCGATCAGATCGCGCGCGCCGGCTATCATGTGCAGTGGCAGCAGGAGCGCGACCAGCAGATACTCTGCTGCTACGAGTATATGCCATGAACACAACACCGCGCCTTGTCGCCATTGTGCCGATGCGCCACGTGAGCGAGCGCGTCCCCGGTAAGAACTACCGCCCGTTCGCCGGCCGCCCGCTCTACCACCACGTCGTCGGCCAGCTGCTCGCCTGCCCGCTGATCGCCGAGGTGCTGATCGACACCGATAGCCCCACGGTGATGGAAGATGCGGCCCGCCACTTTCCGCAGGTCGGCCTGGTCGAGCGCCCGCCCCACCTGCGCGCTGGCGAGACGCCGATGAACGATGTCCTGCTCAACGCCGTCACCCGCTCGCCCGCCGACTTCTACCTCCAGACCCACAGCACCAACCCGCTGCTGCGCACGGCGACGATCAGCCGCGCCATTGGGCAGCTCCTGGCCGCCTACCCGATGTACGACTCGCTCTTTGGGGTCACGCGCCTCCAGACCCGGCTCTGGGACGCGCTCGCCCGCCCGATCAACCACAACGCGGCGATCCTGCTGCGCACCCAGGATCTGCCGCCGGTCTACGAGGAGAACTCGAACCTCTATATCTTCACCCGGGCCACGCTTGAGCAGCGCCATAACCGCATCGGCGAGCGCCCGCTGCTCTTCGAGATCGATCGCCTTGAGGCGTGGGATATCGACGATGAGGCTGACTTCCGCATCGCCGAGCTGATCTTCGCCCAGCAGTTCGGGGCTGATGGCGCGGGCATGAGCAATGTTGCTAGCGGCTGAAGCCGCGTCACGGGGGCCTGCGGCCGACCGCCCGCCGACGCGGGCGGTTCCGGCGTCGGCGCAGGCCGACGCCCGGCGCACAGCGCCGCTCCGGCGCGACTTCAGTCGCCAGCCGGGGGGCGCTCAGGGCTTTGCACATGCCCCTGGGCTGATGGCGCGGCGTGACGATGGTTCCCGCAGCCTGCGGTATACAGCTTGCGGTATGATGAGGGTCACTATGAAGGTTCTTATTTCCGCGCCATATATGCAGCCAGCCATTGATCGCTTCCGGCCGATCTTTGCAGAACGCGGCATCGAGCTGCTGGTCCCCCCGGTCAGCGAGCGGCTCGAGGAGCAGGATCTGCTCCGGTGGGTCGGCGACATCGACGGGGCGATCTGCGGGGACGACCGCTTCACCGAGCGGGTGCTGCGCGCCGCGCCGCGCCTGAGGGTGATCGCGAAGTGGGGCACGGGCATCGACTCGATCGACCGCGACGCCTGCGCGCGCCTGGGCATCGCCCTCTGCAACACGCCCAATGCCTTCAGCGAGCCGGTGGCCGACACGGTGCTCGGCTATATGCTCTGCTTCGCCCGCAAGCTGCCCTGGATGGATCGGCTGATGCGCGACGGGAGCTGGGGCAAGATCCCCAGCGTCTCGCTGCGCGAGTGTACCCTCGGCATTGTCGGGGTGGGCAATGTCGGCGGGGCGGTCGCGCGCCGCGCCGCCGGCTTCGGCATGCGCATCGTCGGCTGCGACCCGGTGCCGCCGCCTGCCGAGCTCCGCGACTCGGTCGGGATGACGATGGCCGACCTGCCCACGCTCCTGCGCGAGGCCGACTTCGTCAGCATCAACTGCGACCTGAACCCGAGCAGCCGCCACCTGATGAGCGCCGCCGCCTTCGCCCAGATGAGGCCGGGGGCCGTGCTGATCAACACCGCGCGCGGGCCGATCGTCGATGAGCCGGCGCTGGTGGCCGCGCTCCAGGCCGGGCAGATCGGCGGCGCGGCCCTCGACGTCTTTGAGGACGAGCCGCTGCCGGCCGATAGCCCGCTGCGCGGGATGGACAATGTGCTGCTCGCGCCGCATAACTCGAACAGCAGCCCGCTCGCCTGGGAGCGGGTTCACATGAACACTATCCGTAACCTGCTGAATGTGCTCACCCCCGATCGGAGCGAGCTATGAGCCGAGTCGTCCTGATCACCGGGGTCGCTGGCGGGATCGGCCGGGCCACCGCGCAGGTCTTTCGCGAGGCCGGCTGGCACGTCGTCGGCGTTGACCGCGGCACGATCGAGGCCCCCGCCGGCGTCCACCGCTATATCCACGCCGATATCTCCGACGTCGCCGAGTCGCAGCAGATCTTCGCCGAGGTCGCCGCGCAGGAGGGCCGCCTCGACGCCCTGGTGAACAACGCGGCCATCCAGGTGGCCAAGCCGCTGGTGGAGACCACGCCCGAGGAGTGGGATCTGGTGATGGCCTCGAACCTGCGCTCGGTCTACCTGGGGGTCCGCCACGCCTACCCGCTGCTGCGCGCCCAGGGCGGCGCGATCGTCAACGTCAGCTCGGTGCATGCGATCGCCACCTCGGCCAACATCGCCGCCTACGCGGCGAGCAAGGGCGCGCTGATGGCGCTCACCCGCGCCCTGGCGATCGAGCTGGCCCGCGAGAAGATCCGGGTCAACGCCGTGCTGCCCGGCGCGGTCGACACGCCCATGCTCCACGCCGGCCTGAGCCGCGGCCACCTGGAGGGCACGTCGCTGGAGGAGCTGATGCAGGGGCTGGCCGCGCGCACCGTGATGGGCCGGATCGGCCAGCCCGACGAGATCGGCAAGGCCATCCTGTTCCTCGCCGATGAGCGCCTCTCGTCCTTTGTCACCGGCCAGTCGCTCGTGGTCGACGGCGGCGCCACCGCAAGGCTGAGCACCGAATGACCCCCCGCAACCGTATGCCCCAGGGCGAGCCCCCGCCGCCGGCCGGCCACGCGACGATCAACCCCTACCGTAGCGCGGCCTATGAGCTGTGGAGCCGCCTCAGATGGGATGTGCGGCCGGAGTCCTGGCGCTCCCGGCGCGCCCTGCGCGCCTGGCGCGACCGCCACCCCGGCCAGAAGGCGGTGATCCTCTGCAATGGGCCGAGCCTGCTGAAGGCCGACCTCGCCCTGCTCGATGGGGTCTTCACCTTCGGCCTGAACAAGATCAACCTGCTCTTCCCCACCTCGCCCATGCGGCCGAGCTGCATTGTGGCGGTCAACCCGCTGGTCATCGAGCAGAACGCCGCGTTCTATCGGCAGACCTCAATCCCGCTCTTCCTCGACTCGTGCGCCCTGCGCCACGTGCGCCCGCGGCCAAACATCACCTACCTGCACTCGTCGAGCCAGCACAAGTTCGCCCGCGACTGCGCGATCAGCATCTTCCAGGGCGCGACGGTGACGTTTGTGGCCATGCAGCTGGCCTTCCACATGGGCTTCCGCCAGGTGGCGCTGGTCGGGTGCGACCATAGCTTTAGCGCGAAGGGGCCCGCCAATATGACGGTTGTCTCCGGCGAGCGCGATAGCGACCACTTCGACCCCAACTACTTTGCCGGCGGGGTCAGGTGGCAGCTTCCCGACATGGCCCGCAGCGAGTTCAGCTACGCGATGGCCCGCGAGGCCTTCGCTGAATCTGGAGGTCGGATCGTTAACTGTACTGTCGGGGGCAGGCTCGAGATCTACCCGCGCATGGATCTGGCAGCGTTTCTGCGCTCGTAGCGCTGGCGCGTCGCGCCCACGATGCTGTCGCCGAGACCGGCGGCGCGACCTGATGGCGAGTACGTCGGTCGGATCTTCGAGGACGTCAAGGGCAGTCCGCTGTATGTGGTGCGGAAGGCGTGAGGGAGGAAATAGGTCATGCGCAGATGGTCTCTTGCCAGGCATATGCAACCCTCACCAGGCGAAGCGAGGTCCATGCCATCGTTCAGAGCACAGCTACGGATGGGGCTCATCGCTGTCGTGATAGGATCGATCTTTGGCATGATCCGCCTGCTGCTTCATCTCAACACCAACGACCTCTGGCTTGCCTATGGTTCGGCGCAGCTCCTTCTCCAGGGTGCGAACCCCTACGACTACCCAACCAACGGCTGGCCCTCAAATCCGCTGCCAACCGTGCTTGTGCTCGCGCCGTTCAGCTCACTCTCTCTGGAGTGGGTCGGCGTAGGGATGATCACTGTCAGCACGACACTGCTCATTTTTGGCATACTCCGCGCCAATGAGCCCTGGCGGCTATACACGCTACTCAGTTTGCCGTTCTGGTACAACCTGATCTTTGCTCAGTGGGGCATCCTGTTTCTGGCAATGCTGCTCTTGCCAGAGCTAATCTGGTTGTCGCCAGTGAAGCCACAGCTCGGCCTGAGCGTCTTTTTGAGCCGCTTCCGGTGGCGACAGGCGCTCTACGCCGCCGCATTTCTGGCTCTCTCGTGGCTAATCTATCCGGGATGGCCTATGCTCTGGCTGGCCCAAGTGGGCGGCTATGACGGTTTCATCCCAATACTCTATCTGCCGATCCCGATCCTGGCGATTATCATTATTCGAAAGCTGGGCGTGACCTCGCGAGAGGTTCTGTTTTTCCTGCTCTTCTGCTGCACGCCCCAACGCCTGTGGCACGATCAGCTATTGCTCTGGGCGATCCCAGATCGCCCACGATCAGCGCTCTTGCTGACAATCATTTCCTGGGCGAGCATCCCTGCCACTGAAATGCTGTCTAACCTGGGCATGACGATCTACTGGGGGACAGTGCTGTCGATCTTTGTGCCCAGTGGTCTATTGTTACTGGCACAGGGCTGGCACGTGCCCAAGACAATCACCAAGCAGGCGTTGGTTTGACCCCGCCCTGCCTAAGATGTGAGCAAAGCCATGCGCATCCTCATGCTGAACAACGAGTTTCCGCCCCTGGGCGGCGGCACCGGCACGGTGAACCGCGCCATCCTGGCACGCCTCGCCGAGGTGCCCGGCCTAGAGGTTGACCTCGTCACCTCGGCGCTGGGCTACCGGGCCGAGCGCGAGCGCCTGGCCGAGCGGGTGCGCATGATCAAGGTGCCGGTGGCCAACCGCAACATCCACCACTCCAGCGGACGCGAGCTGCTGACCTACGCCGCCCTGGCGCTGCCCACGGCCCTGCGCCTGCACCGCGAGCGCCGCTACGACCTGGCCTTCGCCTGGAGCGCCGTGCCGGCCGGCGGGGTGGCCCTGGCCCTGCGCCGCATCGCCGGGCTGCCCTACATCCTGCGCGTCTGCGGCCCCGACATCCCCGGCTTCGAGCGGCGCTACGGCCCGCTCTACCCCCTGCTCACGCCGACGATCACGGCGATCTGGCGCGGCGCGGGCCGCCTGGTGGCCAAGTGCCAGGCCGAGGCCGATATGATGCTGGCCGTGCAGCCGGGACTCTCCATCGACCTGGTGCCCAACGGGGTTGACCTCGATGCCTTCGCGCCCGCGCCGATCGCCGGCGGCGGCCCGCTGCGCCTGATCTGCGTGGCCCGCCTGATCGAGCGCAAGGGCCAGCACCACCTGATCGCCGCCCTGCGCCGGCTGGTTGATGAGGGGTTTGACATAAGGCTTGAGCTGGTGGGCGAGGGCGACGCCCGCGCCGAGAATGAGGCGCTGGCCCGCCGGCTCGGCCTGGCTGAGCGCGTCACCTTCGCCGGCTACGTGCCGCGCGAGCAGATCGCCGCGCGCTACGCCGCCGCCCACGTCTTTGTGCTGCCCTCGTACAATGAGGGCATGAGCGTGGCCACCCTGGAGGCGATGGCCGCCGGGCTGCCCACCGTCGTCACCCGCACCGGCGGCGCCGAGGATCTGGTCGAAGAAGGGGTGAGCGGCAACATTGTGCCCTGGGCCGACGTGGCCGCCCTGGCCGAGCGGCTGCGCCCCCTGGCCCAGCGCCGCGACCTCGCCCGCCAGATGGGCGCGGCGGCCCGCGCCCGCGCCCAGGGCTTCACCTGGGACGCGGCGGCCGGGCGGTATCTGGAAATGTTTGATGACCTCGTAGGGGCGCAGGAGGGGCGCTGCGCCCCTCCTGTGCCCCTACGCTGACGATGGGGAACTGCCTATGTGCGGAATCTGCGGCATCCTCCACTCTGATGGTCGCCCGGTCGACGCCGACCTGCTGCGGCGCATGAACGACAGCATCACCCACCGCGGCCCCGACAGCGACGGGTTCTTCCTGGCGGGCCACGTGGGCATGGCCATGCGCCGCCTGGCGATCATCGACCTGAGCGGCGGCGACCAGCCGATCTTCAACGAGGACGGCAGCGTGGCGATCACATTCAACGGCGAGATCTATAACTACCGCGAGCTGCGCGCCGAGCTGCTGCGCCACGGCCACCGCTTCGCCACCGATGGCGACACCGAGGTGATCGTCCACGCCTACGAGCAGTGGGGCGACGCGATGCTGCCCCGGCTCAACGGCATGTTCGCCTTCGCCATCTGGGACGCGCCGCGCCGCCGGCTGCTGATCGCCCGCGACCGCATGGGCGAGAAGCCGCTCTACTGGCAGCATAGCCCCACGCACGGCCTGGTCTGGGGCTCCGAGGCCAAGGCCGTCCTCGCCGCGCCCTGGGTCGAGCGGCGGGTCAACCCGCTGGCCCTGCACCACTACCTGACCCTCCAGTACACGCCCGACCCGCTGACGATCTACGCGGGCGTCAGCCAGCTGCCGGCGGCCCACAAGCTGGTGCTTGAGGGCGGCGCGCCGCCGAGGGTCGAGCGCTGGTGGCAGCTGCCCTTCGAGCCGAAGCTGAAGATCAGCGACGGCGAGGCGATCGCGCAGGCCCGCGCGCTGCTCGGGGCCGCCGTCGAGCGCCAGCTGGTCAGCGAGGTGCCGCTGGGCGCCTTCCTCAGCGGCGGCATCGACTCGTCGATCATCGTGGCCCTGATGGCCGAGCGGGCCAGCGAGCGGGTGCGCACCTTCTCGATCGGCTTCGACGAGCGCCACTTCTCCGAGACCCACTACGCCCGCCAGGTGGCCGAGCGCTACGGCACCGAGCACCACGAGTTCATCTTTCGCCCCGCCGACCTTGTGCGCGTGATCGAGGGCGTGGCCGCCGCCGTGGACGAGCCCTTCGCCGACCCTGCCGCCCTGCCGCTCTACGAGCTGGCCCGCCAGACCCGCCGCCACGTCACGGTGGCGCTCAGCGGCGACGGCGGCGACGAGACCCTGGCCGGCTACCGGCGCTATATGCTCGACGGCTGGCTGCGTCCCTACGCCGCCCTGCCCGGCTGGATCACCCAGGGCGCGGTGCCCGCCGCCGCCGCGCGCATCCCCGAGCCGACTTGGATCCCCGAGGACCGCAACCCGATCACCGGATTCAAGCGGCTCGGCCAGTTCTCGGCGGTTACGCACAAGGCCTCGCTGGTGCGCTGGGGCTCCTACTTCAGCCAGGCCGAGAAGCTGGCCCTCTACACCGACCGCTGGCGCGACGAGCTGGCCCGCGTCGATAGCGCCGACTGGCTGGCCGCCGCCTACGACGGCGCGCGGGCCAGCAGCCTGCTCGACCGCACCCTGTCCGCCGACCACGCCACCTACCTGGCCGGCGACCTGCTGCCCAAGACGGACCGCATGAGCATGGCCCACTCGCTGGAGGCCCGCGCGCCCTTCCTGGACGCGGCCTGGGTGGAGTGGACGGCCCGGCTGCCGGCGCGCCTCAAGGTGCGCGGTCGGCGCACCAAGTGGCTGCTCGCGGCGGCCTTCGGCGAGATGCTGCCGCCCGAGGTGGCCGCGCGCGGCAAGCAGGGCTTCAGCATCCCGGTGGGCACATGGCTGCGCAACGAGCTGCGGCCCTGGGCCGAGGAGCGCCTGCTGGATAGCCCGGCCCTGGGCGAGTGGCTGCGCCCGGCCGCCGTGGCCGCCCTGGTCGGTGAGCATATGTCTGGCAAGGTCAACCACGGCAAGAAGCTCTGGGCGCTGCTGATGCTGGAGCTGTGGATGGAGCAGAAGATGGGGACACTTGTCTAGAGGAAAAGGCTTTCCATGCGCGGCTTCGACTTTGGAAAGAACTGGCAGGCGTTCTCGTCCGAGCACGTGGACGAGGGGCGGATCGCGGTGGCCGCGCGCTCGCTCCAGGCGCTGCTCGGGCGCGAGGAGTTGGGCGGCGCGAGCGTGCTCGATGTCGGCTGCGGCAGCGGGATCTTCGCCATCGCCGCCCATCGGCTTGGCGCCGGGCGCGTGCTGGGCGTGGACATTAACCCGCGCTCGATCGACGCCTCCGAGCGGAACCTGGCCCGCCTGGCCCCCGGTGCGCCGGTGACGTTCCGCCTGGGCTCGGCCCTCGACCGTGCCGCCATGGACGGCCTGGGGCAGTTCGACCTCGTGTACGCCTGGGGTTCGCTGCACCACACCGGCGCGATGCATGACGCGATCACCAACACGGCCCGGCTGGTGGCACCGGGCGGCACCCTCGTCCTCGCCATCTACAACCGGCACATCACCTCGCCGATCTGGCGCGGTATCAAGTGGCTCTACAACCGCGTGCCGGGGTTTGTGCAGCGCCTGATGGCCATCGTCTTCGCTGGCGTCATCTACCTGGCGAAGCTGGCCGTCACGCGGCGGAACCCGCTGGAGAAGGAGCGTGGTATGGACTTCTGGTACGATGTGATCGACTGGGTGGGCGGCTACCCCTACGAGTACGCCTCGCCCGCCGAGGTTGAGACGTTTGTCCAGGGCCTCGGCCTCACCCTGCGCAGCCTGGCGCCGGCCCAGGTGCCCACCGGATGCAACGAGCTGGTGTTTGAGCGCACCCCCGTGTAATGTGTAGCATATGCCATTTCTCGTTTAGAGGGGACTGATAAGCTAGAAGGCAGCTTCAATGTCTATACCATTAGCGCCTCATCGCATTCTTCACATCATAGATCATACGGCTAGCGGGGGTGCCCAGGTTGTTGTAGGGCAAATAGCACATGGGCTATATGAGAACTACCCAAGCGCGATTGCAGCCCTTGGAATCGAAGGTTCTTTTTCGGAACAGTATCGAGCCCTGGGGCTATCTGTTATTCAGCTTTCCCAAGACGGTGGCCGGTGGAATATTCGTTCCCTCCCCGCGCTCATCAGTGTGATCAAATCGGGGCATTTTGATGTTGTCCATGCGCATCTACTAAAATCCCACGTCTTTAGCGCGGTTGCCGCACGGGCTTTAGGCGTCAGGATTATCCTGCATGACCATACTGGCATCTACCCCTCTTCAATGCGTCGCCTAATGAAATTTTGGCTACTACGAGTGCTCGCTCTGAGTCTTTATCGGGTAGCACTACATTGGAGCGATGCTGTTATCGTATTGAACTCAACAATGCGCGATGCCTATCAGCGATACTATCCATCAGAGATACACAAGATTTACGTTATACCGAATGCAGTCAATATCGCACGATTCGAAGACCCAGCACCCGAACAACGGCAGGCAATACGTTCCGAGCTTGGGTTGACGGCAGACACCCGCATTATCCTGATGATTGGACGACTCGATCCCGAAAAGAATTGGTGGATGTTCCTGCAAGTGGCAGAAAAAGTGAATCACACAAATGTTAGCCCTTGTGCATTTCTTGTCGTTGGCGAAGGTGCTGAAGAGCAAGCACTACGCCAGTATATTCAGGCTCATCGCCTAACAAATGTGCATTTGCTTGGCTATCGCGATGACATTCCGGCTCTGCTCGCAGCAGCAGATGTCTTTTTGCTAACATCGATGCTAGAGCCGTTTGGTATCGTGCTGATCGAGGCGATGGCGGCTGGTTGCCCCGTCATCGCAACACGTAGCGGCGGGCCTGAGACAATCATCACCCACGACGTTGACGGCCTATTGATAGATATAGGTGATGTGCAATCCGCGACGAATCATATTATTATATTACTAACCACGCCGGAGAAGCGTGCGTCACTTGCTCTGAGTGGGCGTGAGACAGTTAGACGTAACTATAACTCACATGCTATGCTGGATAGAGTGGCTTGTATCTATGCCAATACTGTTGACGCCACAGAACGCATGCCTGGATAGTGAGCAATGCCTTATTTTTTTATCACATTGGGATAACATATCATTCGCGTTCCACTAATAATTGAACTCGTCAGAGGAGGTGGGTCTTGTCGTACTTTGATCACTTCGCCACGTCGCCATCAACCTGGGTAGGACGCTGGTTCACCCTTACGGCTGTCCGTCAGGAATATCGCTTCTTACGCACACACTTGCACAATAAGCAGGCCGTAATCTTGGAGATCGGCCCAGGTCATGGGGAGTTCGCCGATCTGCTGCGTAAAGGTGGCTTTACAAACTACACAGGCGTTGAACCAAATCATCTGATGCGCGAATCACTAGCCCATAAAGGGGTCAAAGTAAAAAATTATCTCATCCCCAAACTCCAAGAGGATGATGATTCATACGATGTCATCTTCCTGTTCGATGTCTTCGAACACCTCAATGACACGGCCGAGGCGAAGCTCTTCGTTAGCGAAGCCTATCGCGTGCTACGCCCAGGCGGTTTGCTATGTATAGGCTGCCCAGATTATAACCATTGGGGCGTCGATTTCTTCAACTGCGACTACTCACATTCTAATATCACGACGGTTCGGCGCACGCGGCAGCTGTTCATGAACTTTGGCATGCGCACGCTAGAGTTTGCCTATCTGAGCGGATTTGCCAAGGGATGGTTGGCGACTCTCTTGAGCTATCTCGTGCGCATGGGCCTGTTCTTTGTGCGAAGCGCCGATAATGAGCAGAAGCTCTACAAGCTCAAGCTGACATTCCTGCGGCGCTTCATTATCGTTGGAATGAAATAGTATGCGCCGCCGTCCCGCCCTGCTCTTTTCCGCGAAGGTCTTGTTCTCGCTGGCGCTGCTTGCCGCGCTGCTCTACACGGTTGACTTCGCAGAGCTGTGGCTGGCGGCAAAAAACATACGCGTTGGGCTGCTGCTGCTGGCTGTGGGTATGTTTTTTCCAACACAGCTGCTCAGCGCGTACCGCTGGTACTACCTGCTGCGCATACTGGGCGCGCGTCTGAGCTACGGCACCGTTGTTCGCTACACATTCCTCGGCCAGTTCTCGGCGCTTTTTCTCCCCGGCCAGATCAGCGGCGATATCGTCAGGGCGACAGCTATTGCGCAGAAAGACCAGCAGTACGCCCAGAGCTTCCTTTCCCTACTGCTCGACAAGCTCACCTTTCTCTTTGCGATCAGCCTCTTTGCCTTCATTGGCGCGCAGTCCTCGCCGGTGCTGGCTCATTTCCCCGGCCTGCGGATCGCATCTGCCGCAATAGCCGCTCTCTCGCTGGCCGGCGTCATCCTTTGTGCGATGTACCGCGACAGACGCCTGCCCACCTGGCTCATGGGGCTCTGGCCTAAGACGCACGGCATCCTAGCGCGGGGCCTTAAGCAGATCGTGGGCCTGGTCGCCGTCCCTAGGCTCAGCATTTCAGCCATCACGTGGATGGTGCTGTGCGCCCTGGGCCTTCAAGTTGTGAATACTGTTGGCAGCTATGTACTCGCGCGGTCGATGAATGTCATGGTGGCCCCGCTGGATTGGATGGCTGTGAATGCAGTGGTCGCCATCATACAGATTCTGCCGATCTCAATTGGGGGATTAGGGGTTCGCGAGGGCACCTTTGTGTTCCTCCTGTCATTCTATGGGGTGAGCGCCTCACATGCGCTGGCGTTCTCTCTGATCACCTTCATCCTGGTTGCACTTCTGGTCACTCTGGGTTGGATCGTGGTTGAGGCTTTTGCCTTTCAACGAGGTGGCCGTCTCTCTAAATTGAGCAGAAGAGGTGATATGTGAGCCCGCTCCTCAGCGACTACCCGCGCTACGCATGGCACCTGCTTATGGGCACGCGTGCCGCCATGGAGGCCGAGCAGGTCGAGTGCCGGGTGCGCGACCTCGCCCCCTGGCTCGATCTGTCTCAGCCCCGCGACATCCTCGATATCGGGAACGGCAGCCTGCGCCCGCAGTACGCGCTGCTCAGGAATGGCGGCCACCGCGTCACCGGGATCGACTTCGTTAACCGACCGGGCACGGGCTGGAAGCGCAGCGCCTACGGGGCGATGCGTCGACTCTACGCTCTCCAGCTGGGGCTTCCGTCTGCGGCTATGGATCCGCAGGGTCTAATCGGCGGCAACGTCGGCGTCATGCCCTTCGCCGCCGGGCGCTTCGACCTGGCGATCTCTAACGCGGCCTTCGAGCACTTCCTCGACGTGCCGGCGGTGCTGGCCGACCTGCAGCGGGTGCTGCGGCCGGGCGGCATGATCTGGGCCGGGGTGCATCTCTTCACGAGCCCCTCGGGCGGGCATAACGTGAGCTTCACCCAGTATCCGCTGCGCAGCCTGCCCGCCGGGGCCGAGCCCTGGGATCACCTGCGCAGGCGGCGGCGGCCGTTCAGCGTCCCGCTGAACAAGTGGCGAAAGGATCAGTTCCTCGCCGCCTTCGCCGAACAATTCGAGGTGCTGTCGCACTACTGCGCCCTGCGCGAGGGTGAGCAGTGGCTGACACCGGCCCTGGAGGCGGAGCTGAGCGACTACACCCGCGATGAGCTCACCTGTGCAACGCTGGTGATCATCGCCCGCAAGCGGGGGTAGGCCAGCATGTGCCAACGTCGCGCTCGTCTGTACGCCGCTGCCATCGTCGGGCCGCGGATCCTCTGCGGGCTGCGGATCACGCTGGCCATCGCCGCCGCCAACGTGCTGCCGCTGGGCGGCGATGTCAGCTCCTATCGCCGGTAGACGGGCCCTGGAGGCCGGCCACGCTCTTCCTGTGCTGGTGTGTCTGCTGCTGGCCGCAGCTGCTTGGCCCAGAAGACATGTCTGGCGAGCAGGCTCTACGTAGGAAAGCGAGCATTGATGAAATGGCTCTCTGATCAGGGTCACGTGGCCGCGCCACGCGCGCGGCTTGCCCGCCGGGCGCTCATCTCCCTCGCGACCGCCCTGCTGGCCGCGCTGTGGCTGGGCATGCTGCACTCGCCCGAGCCGAACTGGGACGAGGGCTGGACGCTCACGCTGGCCCGCACCTGGGTTGAGCGCGGCGTCTATGGCCAGCTGAGCCTCGGCCAGCCCCGCGACCCGGGGCTGGCGGCCTCATTCCCCACGGTGGCGCCGGTGGCGCTGGCCTTCAAGCTGCTCGGGGTGGGCTTCTGGCAGGGGCGCACCGCCATTGCCCTCATCTGCCTGGCCTCCCTCGGCGCCCTGGCCGCCCTCGCCCGCCGCCTCTACGGGCAGGTCGTCGGCGCCGCAGTGGTGCCGGTGCTGCTGCTGACCACCATCCACGCCACGGGCAACCCGCTCTATGTGGGCCGCCAGGCCATGGGCGAGCCGGTGCTGATGCTGGCCCTCTGCCTGGCCTATCTTTCCCTGGCCCCGGCCCTGGCCGGCTCGTGGCCCTGGGCGCTTGCGGCGATGCTGATGGGCGGGCTTGCGCTGATGGCTAAGGCGCAGACCATGCCCTTCTTGATCGTCTCGCTGCTCGCGCCCATGCCGCTGCTGCTCTGGCGCCGCCGCTGGCGGATGCTCGCCACCCTGGCCGCCGTCCTCGCCGGCTCGTTTGTCGCCGCCAGGCTGATCGGCTATGGCTGGGGCGTGGCGATGGCGGGGCGCACCCTGCCCGGCGAGTCGATGGTGGGCCTGACCCGCACCGTGGCCCTGGTGACGGCGCCCAGCAGCCGGCAGCTCGCCATCGAGTTCAGCGTCCTGATCGGCGTGCCCGCCCTGCTCGGCATGGCCTGGGCCGGCTGGCAGGTGGTGCGCGGACTCTCGCGCGAGGGCTGGGAGGATCCGAATCAGGTGACTCGGCTCGTCGTCCTGGCCTTCGCCGGCAGCTGGTACGGCTGGTTCCTGCTGCTCGCGGTGGGATGGGCGCGCTACCTCTACCCGGTGGTCTTCCTGGGGGCGATCTTCGCCACGGCGATGCTCGCCGAGTGGACGGGGGGCTTTCGGCCGCGCGGCGTCCTGGCGCGGCTGCGCGCCGGGGGCGCGCCGGGCCGCGCCGCCCTCGTGGCGACGGCGCTGCTCGTCGTGAGCGTGCCCGCATCCCTGTTCCACCTGGCATACACCTACCCGCTCACCAGCGACCAGCCCCTGCTTGACACGGCCGCGTGGCTGAATGGCCGCACGTCGCCCGGCGCGGTGATCGAGACGAACGAGAGCGAGCTCTTCGTCTACCTTGATCGGCCCTATCACTCCCCGCCCGACCAGCTGCATGTGGTGGCGAACCAGCAGATGTTTCTGCGCGAGGCGGTGCCCTTTGACTATAACCCACTGGGCGCAGACCCGGACTACCTGGTGGTCGGGCGGATGGGCGATCTGTGGCGCATCTATGAGCCCACGCTCGCGGCGGACAATTTCCGCCAGGTGCAGAGGTATGGGGTCTACACGATCTATGAGCGGGTGCGGCCATGAGCGGCGATCCGCTGCCTGCGGGCGACGGCCGCGGGCGCGCCCGCCTCGCGGGCGCGCTGGCCGTGGCGCTGGCCAGCGCGGCGCTCGCCTACCTGCGGCTCACGGGCGCGGGCGTCCTGGCGGCAGACTTCACCTGGGCCTGGCGCGGCGCGCAGATCCTGCTCGCCGGGCAGAACCCCTACGCGCTGATCCGGCCCGAGGGCGCCTACCCCTTCAACGACTTCCTCTACTACCCGCTGCCCGCCCTGCTGATCGCCGCGCCGCTGGCCTGGCTGTCCGGCCCGCTCGCCGGGGCGATCTTCATCGGCCTCTCGTCGGGCCTGCTCTGCTGGGGGCTGCTGCGCGATGGCAGCCACCGCCTGATCCTCTTCGCCAGCCCGCCGTACCTCTACGCGCTGATCAGCGCCCAGTGGGCGCCGCTGATCACGGCGGCCGCCCTGCTGCCGGGCCTCGCCTTCGCGCTCGCGGCCAAGCCGAACCTGGGCCTGCCGGTGCTCGTGGCCTACCCGACGCGGCGGCGGCTCCTGCTGTTCGGCGCGACGGTGGCCGCCAGCCTGATCGTGCTGCCCAGCTGGCCGATGGATCTGGCCGGGCAGATCTCCTCGCACCTCAACTATGTGCCGCTGATCAGCTGGTATGGGCCGCTCGTGCTGCTGGCGCTGCCCTTCTGGCGCGCGGCGCCGGCGCGGCTGCTGCTGGCTATGGCGATCATGCCGCAGCGCCTGCTCTACGACCAGCTCGCGCTCTGGCTGATCCCGCAGACTCCGCGCCAGTCGCTGCTGCTGACCCTCGCCGCCTGGGCCGGGGTGATCCTCGGGCTGGCTCTGGGCTGGGGCGAGGCGGCCCTTGTGTGTACCTACCTGCCCGCACTCGGCTGCGTCCTCTGGGAGCGCCGCGCGCAGATCCGCGGCTGGGGGCGGCGCGCGCCGTAGCGCAGCCCGCGATCCGGCCAGCGATCTATGGCCTGTCCGGCGTCATCGGCTCGGCGGCATTGTCGGGCGCGCGGGCCGCCCGCCCCCGCGTGAGCGCGAAGACCAGCCCGCCCAGCAGGCCGAGCCCGTTGCGCAGCACGTGCAGGAAGATCGACAGGCTCAGCGCCTCGGCCGCGCCGAGGCCCACCGTGGCCAGCAGGAAGATCAGCGCGTTATCCTGGAGCCCCAGCCCGTTGATCGCCACCGGCAGCGCCGTGATCGCCACCGCGATCGGCACCGTCGCGAAGTAGGCTAGCGGCGGCAGCCCCAGCCCGAAGGCCAGCCCCGCGCAGTAGACCGACAGGCAGATCGCGATCTGGCGCAGCACCGAGATCCCCGCAGTCTCCAGCAGGACGCGCGGGCTCCTGCCGATCACCATCAGCGACTCGTGGACCCGCAGGATCATGGGGCCGACCCGGCCCCAGATGAAGCGTGGCGCGACCCGCCCCGCCACGTCGATCAGCCCGCGGTTGAAGATCGTCACCATGCCCGCGCAGAAGACCACCACCGCCATCGCCAGGGTGGCGATCACCGCCGGCTCGCCCCAGACGCTCGGCAGCAGCAGCACGGCCACCAGCCCCACCCCGATCGTCACCGCCAGCCCGATCACCCGGTCCATCAGCACCGAGGAGACCGCCACCTCGCGGTGTGAGACATCGGGCGCGATCAGCACCATCTTCATCACGTCGCCGCCCACCGACGAGGGCAGGAACATGTTGAAGAAGGCGCCCACCAGCACGAGCCGCAGCACCTGGATCAGGCGCTTGGCCACGCCGAGGCCGGCCAGGATGCGCTGCCAGCGCCAGGCGGCCATCACCACACTGATCATGTTCACCGCCGCGCCGAGGGCGAGCCAGGCCGGGCTCGCCTGTGCGAGCACCGCGCCGACGCTCTGGAGATCGACCTCGCTGATGATCCAGGCCAGCATGGCCGCCGTCAGGGTCAGGCGCAGGCCGGTGATGAGCATCTTTTTCATGGGCGCACCTCGATGCTGGTGATCGCAACATCTTCGCTGCCGGGCAGCCGGCTGCGCGCGTCGGTGGCGTATGCCTCGCTGCGCGCCGGGTCGTACCATCCTGTCCGCCAGGTGTAGCTCCCCGGCGCGACATCGGCCGGCAGCTCGACCTCGAACCGCTCGCGGATCACCTGCCCCGGCCGCCACTCGTCCGTCGGCAGCAGCACATAGCTCGGCAGGTGGACAATCCGCGCGTCGGGGAGGCCATCGAGCCGGCTGACCGCCAGCAGCCTCGTGTCCGGCGCATCCCCGCTCAGCCGCCACGCGAACTCGGCCAGGTAGCGCCGCCCGCCCATGCCCGTCACCCGCGCGCCGAGCAGCTGCACCGGGCCGAAGCTCGCCGGCGTCGGCGGCAGATCCGCCCGGTCGGCGACAGCGATCTCCTGGGCGAGCCCTGGCCCGCCGCGATCAAAGAAGAGCAGCCCATCGCGGCTGGCCCGCAGGGCGAAGGCCGGGTCGCGCAGCAGGATGGCGATCTCCTGCGCCTCATAGTCTGCCCCGCCCAGCAGCGTCTCGCCATCCAGGTTGCGCCAGTCGAACAGCGCGTCGGCAACCGCCGCGTCCACCTGCGGCAGGATGGCGGGCAGCCGCTCGCCGCCCGGGTCGTCGTTATAGCGGAGCGCATAGAGGGTCTGGCGGTCGGCCAGGTGCGCGCCGAGGAACATCGATGCGGCGATCGGGACGCCCGGCGGCACCTGCTCGGCCAGGAAGCGGTCCTTCACCGCGTCGCGGCCGATCACCCCGTAGGCCGAGGAGTCGAGCCCCGAGCCGGGGATGCGCAGCCAGAACAGCGGGCTGAGCGGGGTGTCCACCATCAGCGAGCCGATGATGACGACGACCAGCGCGGTGAAGGCCAGGTCGCCGC
>NZ_JAIEWN010000065.1:0-5127 GCF_019599295.1 Oscillochloris sp. ZM17-4
ACCCCCGCCGCCACGCCGCGCCAGAGAATACCTAGCCCCGGTGATGCGCCCGCGCCCCGCAGCCGCTACCATTGTCTCAGTGGCGAGCGACCTGACGGCAAAGCGAGGCACACCGATGAGGAGAGGTAACGCAATGAACCTTGACACCGAGCGCGCCCTGCGCGACGCCCACGAGGAGATCCGCCGGCGGCACCAGTGGGCCGATCAGGAGCGCATGGCCCGCCAGGCGGCCGGCAAGCGGCAGGCCGACCATGAGCAGGACAAGGAGCCCCATATCGGCCCGATGGACTGGCTGCGGCGGCTCGCCGGGGCGCGTTAGGCGGGGCGCAGCGGCGCCGCGCTGCTGCGCCCAATCGCTCAATCCGGCGTATAATCTTCAGGCCCGCGCCTACCTGGAGATGATACGCATTGGATCTCACCCTCACCCCGACGTGGTCGATCGAGCTGGAGAGCGATAGCCCCGTGGCCCGCTTCGCCGCCGAGGAGCTGCGCCGCACCCTGCGCCGCATCGGCGCACCAGATCTTCCCGTGCTGGCCCGCGCCGACGGCCCGCGCATCCTGATGCGCCACGGCCCCGGCGGCGATGGCTTTCTGCGCGCGCCCGATGCCGGCGGCCTCGTGCTGCGCGGCGACGGCCCGCGCGGCCTGCTCTACGCCACCTACGATCTGCTTGAGGCGCTGGGCTGCCGCTGGGTGGCCCCCGGCCCCGACGGCGAGCGCCTGCCCCGCCACGAGCGGGTGACGCTCCCCGCCGCCGGCCTGGCCGACCGGCCCGCCCTCGCCGGGCGCGGCCTGATCATCGGCCACGACCACTTTCTGTCCGAGGCCAAGCCCTGGGTGGAGTGGGCCGCCCGCGCCCGCCTGAGCGCGATCTTCATCCATACGATCGGCCGCGGCCCGGCCATGGGCGCATGCCGCCTGGCGAGCTGGCGCGCCCGCCGCCGCGCGATCCTGCCCCTGATTGCCGCGCGCGGCCTGGATCTGGAGCTGGGCGGCCACCACCTGAGCGACCTCGTGCCGCGCCGGCTCTTTCGCGAGCGGCCCGAGCTCTTTCGCCACGACGGCGCCCGCCGCACGCCCGACTATAACTTCTGCCCGAGCCACCCCGAGACGCAGGCTGTGCTGCGCGAGCGCGGCGCGGCCTTCTTTGCGGCCTACCCCGAGGCCCAGATCTATCACCTCTGGCCCGACGATGTGCTGGGCGGCGGCTGGTGCCACTGCCCGCGCTGCGCCGGCCTCGCCCCGGCCGACCAGGCCCTGCTCGCCGCGAACACGCTGGGCGAGGCCCTGGCCGCGCTGCGCCCCGACGCCCGCGTGAGCTACCTGGCCTACCACGATACCGAGGACGCCCCGCGCGCCATGCGGCCCCACCCGCAGGTCGAGCTGATCTTCGCCCCGCGCCCGCGCTCCTATGGCCAGAGCATCGGCGACCCGGCCAGCCCGATCAACGCGCCTTACGCCGCCCGCCTCGCCGAGAATATCGCCCTGTTCGGGCAAGGGGGAGCGTTCAAGAGAGGGGAACCCTCTCTTGAGAATCTCCCGCGAAGCTCTGTCTTCGAGTACTACCTGGATGGCATCCTGTTCAAGTCCTCGCTGCCGCCGCTGCCCGAGCTGATCGCCGCCGACCTGGCCCACTACCGCGACGCCGGGGTGGGCAGCGTCCACGCCCTGATGACCGGCGACCGGCCCTGGGTGTCCGCGCCGCTGAACGCGCACCTCTTCGCCCGGCTGGCCTGGTCGCCCGAGCAGGATGTCGCGGCGCTGGTGGCGGGCTACGCCGCCGCCCGCGCCCCGCGCGCGCCCGAGGCCCTGGCCCGCGCCTACGCCGCCCTGGGCGCGGCCTGGCGCGCGGCCCTCGACCAACCCCCACTAATACCCGACCTCATAGATCCGATGCGGCTCCTGCTTCCCCTTGAGCTCAACCGCGCCGAGGGAGCGCAGGGGCCAGGGGGCGGCGGCGGGCAGCGCATCGTGGAGGTGGTATGAGATGATCACCTGGCCGGCGCGGGCCAGCCCCGAGAGCCGGCTGGCCGTGTTCACCACATCGCCGATCAGCGTGTAGTCCTGGCGCTGGGTCGAGCCGATGTTGCCCACCACCGCCCGGCCATAGCTAACCCCCACGCCCATGCCGATCTCCATGCCCAGATCCTCGCGCCAGATGGTGGCCAGATCGCCAAAGGCGCGCTGCATATCGACGGCGGCAGCCAGGGCGCGGCGCGGGTCGTCGGGGTGAGAGATCGGCGAGCCGAAGACGCCGATCACCCCGTCGCCGAGGAACTTATCGATCGTGCCATCGTGGGCGTAGAGCACCTCAGTCATCGCCGTGAAGTAGCGGTTGAGGATCTGCGTGATCAACACATGCGGGTCCATGCGCTCAGTCAGAGCGGTGAATCCGCGCAGGTCGGCGAAGAGCACCACCACCTCGCGCTCGGTCGGGTCGCCAAACTCGCCGCCGGTGCTGAGCAGCTGCTCGGCCACCTGGGGCGAGACATAGCGGCGGAAGACGCTGCGCACCCGCTCGCGCTCCTGGCGCTCCAGGCGCCGGATCGCGCTGATATCGCGCAGCACGGCGACCTGGCCGAGGGGCTGGCCGTCGGCGCTCTGCACGGGCGACATGCTCACGCTGTAAGCCATATCCTCGGGCATGCTGATCTCGGTGGCCTCGCCATTCGTCTGGCTGTCGCTGAGCAGGGGCAGCAGCCGGGCCAGGGGCGCATTGTGCCCCGCCCTGGCTAGGGCGTCGAGGGTCTTGCCCCGGTCAGCGCCGATGTGAAGGTGCAACCGATCCTCGGCGGCGCGGTTGGCGAGCAGCAGCTCGCGCTCGGGGCCGATCAGCAGGATCGGGTCGGCGGCGCCGCGCAGCACTGCGTTGAGGGTGGAGCGCTCATCGGCCACCACGCGGTAGAGACGGGCGTTCTCGATCACCTGGACGATCAGGCTGGCGACGGTGGTGGCCAGCTCCAGGTCGGCCCGGTCGAAGCCGCCCTCGCGGCCGGTGGCATCGACGAAGAGCACGCCGGGGGTGTGCTGGCCGGCCATGAGCGGCACGGCGAGGACATCATCGATCCGGCGGGCCTCCAGGAAGCGCCTGGCGATCGCGAGGTCGGCGCGGGCGGGCAGGCCGCGCAGCAGGATCGGCGCGCGCAGGCGGGCCACCATCTTGTGGGCCTCGGGGAAGGCGAAGATCAGCCGGGTCAGGTCGTCGTCGTAGGGGCTGGCCGGGCCATAGAGGGCCACCAGGGCGTTGTTGTGCTGGTCGATGTCGCCGAAGAGCAGCAGTCCGGCCTGGGGCGCATCGAAGATCTTGGCCACAGCCTCGGCGGCCAGCTGCAGGTTCTGCGGCGCGTCGAGCTGGGCGGTGATCGCCACCGAGAGCCGGTTCACCTGGTTGAGCTGCTGGATGCGCTGCTGCTCGTTCTCCAGCAGGCGCGCGTTGCCCAGGGCGATGCTGAACTGGCCCATGATCGCGCCGAGCACGGCCTCGTCGTTGGGGCCGAAGGCGCCGGGCACGGGGCTGCGCACATCGAGGGTGCCGAGGGCCTCGCGGCGCAGGATGATCGGGACCACCAGCTCGGAGCGCACCAGGGCGTCATCATCAAAGACCGCCTCGAAGCGTGAGTCATGCGCCACATCATCGACGCGCACCGCCAGGCGGTGCTGGAGCGACCAGCCATTCAGCCCCCGGTCGATATGGACGCGCAGGCTCTGGGGCACCTCGCCCCTGAGCGCGCCGGCCGATGCCTGGAGCACGAGGTCGGCGCCGTCGCGCATCAGCAGGCTCACCAGGGGGTAGCCGAACTGCTGCTGGATCATATAGACCAGCAGCCGCATCGCCTGGTCGGGCTGCATCAGCTCAGAGAGGAAGGCGTTGATCTCGTTGATCTTGCGCAGCTCCTCGGCGCGCTGGGCGAGCAGCGCGCGCTGGCGCTGGGCCACGCGGAAGAGCTGGGCGCTCTCCAGCGCCACGGCGCTCTGGGCGGCCACCGAGCTGAGCAGATCCACATGCTCGACGCTGAAGAAGCCGGGGGTGTGGTGGACGAGGGTGATCACGCCGAGCATATTGTGCTCGCGCAGCACCGGCATGGCGGCCACCGAGCGCACATTCGAGTGGACGTCGATCGCCGAGAACCAGCGCGAGTCCAGGCGGGTGTCCTGGATCACGGCGGGGGACTGCTCGCGCAGCACCCAGCCGGCCACGCCGTGGCGCATAATATCGGTGAGCGCCGGGGATGCCGGGTTGCGGCTGCTGGAGTAGCAGAGGGTGCGGTCGTCCTCGAAGTCGGTCAGGATGATGCTGGCCCGGATGGCGCCCACGGCGTCGGCCAGGTGGTCGAGGAAGCGGGTCAGCAGCACGTCGAGGTCGATGCTCGCCCCCAGGTCGCGGGTGAGGTGCAGGAGCAGCTCCGTCTTGCGCTGCTCGTTGCTCAGGCTGCGCTGGGCGCGCTGGAGGCGCAGCATGGCCCGCACGCGGGCCAGGAGCTCATCGATCTCGACCGGCTTGACCAGGAAGTCGTCGGCGCCAGCGTCGAGGCTGGCCACGCTGGTGGAGAGGTCGGCCTGGGCGGAGAGCACCATGACCGGGGTGAAGGGCTTGCTGCGGTCGGCCTTGATCCGGCGGGTCACTTCGTTGCCGTCGATGCCGGGCAGGCCGAGGTCGAGCAAGATAATGTCGGGCGTGATCAGCTGGAGGTAGGCCAGGGCCTCCTCTCCGCTGGCCGAGAGCGAGACCCGGTAGCCGCTGCTGGCCAGCACATCGCGGTAGACCCGGCGGATGAGCGCGTCGTCCTCGACGATCAGGATGTGGGCAGGCTCTATCATGGAGGGTTGCCCTAGTGGCGCGGGCCATAGCGCAAAGCGACGCCGCGCCGGCGGCGGGCGTGGCGATCAGTATAGCACACGGGCGGCGGGCGGCGCACAAGTGGTATGATGACCAGGTGTGACGTAAACTCTTGCATGCGGGCGTGCGGGTGAAGCCGCGCCGGGGGGGGCCGACGCTCGGCGCGCAGCGCCCCGGCGACGCGGTTTCAGCCGTACGCCAGAGCACCGCTGCAAGACTATACGCCGCACCCATGATGACCAGGTAGGGCTTCGACTCTGACCCGATGCTTTGTAGGGTTTGGCGGCGAT
>NZ_JAIEWN010000065.1:5227-18411 GCF_019599295.1 Oscillochloris sp. ZM17-4
GACAGGGGACAGGGGACAGGCTTAGTCTTACAGCCGCAGCGCGAATACTTCGGCCCTACGCAACCCGACGATGAAGGAGATGCAGATGGTGGATCGCAATAACGGCTTCAGCTACGAGGACTTCGCCCAGATCAAGGTCGTGGGCGTGGGCGGCGGCGGCAGCAACGCGGTGGATCGCATGATCGCCGACGGGGTGCAGGGCGTGGAGTTCATGACGGTGAACACGGACGTGCAGGCCCTGATGCACTCGCTGGCCCCGGTGCGCATCCGCATCGGCGACAAGCTGACCCGCGGGCTGGGCAGCGGCGGCAACCCGGTGATCGGCCAGAAGGCGGCCGAGGAGAACCAGGAGGACGTCTACGAGCAGCTCAAGGGCGCCGATATGGTCTTCGTGGCGGCCGGCATGGGCGGCGGCACCGGCACCGGCGCCTCGCCGATCATCGCTGGGGTGGCCCACGACCTGGGCGCCCTGACGGTGGGCGTGGTGACGCGGCCCTTCACCTTCGAGGGTAACCACCGCCGCAAGATGGCCGAGCAGGGCATCGAGCAGCTGCGCCCGGTGGTTGATACGCTGATTGTGATCCCCAACGACCGTCTGCTCCAGACGGCCAGCAAGAACACGACCTTCACCCAGGCCTTCCAGATGGCCGACAACGTGCTGCGCCAGGGCATCCAGGGCATCTCCGACCTGATCACGCAGCGCGGCCTGATCAACGTCGACTTCGCCGATGTGAAGACGATCATGGCCCAGCAGGGCTCGGCCCTGATGGCGATCGGCCTTGGCACGGGCGACAGCCGCATGGTCGACGCGGTGAACCAGGCGATCGCCAGCCCGCTGCTGGAGGTGAGCATCGATGGCGCGCGCGGCGTGCTCTTCAACGTCACCGGCGGCGAGGACCTGGGCATCCTGGAGGTCTACGAGGCGGCCGATATCGTGGCCAAGCAGGTGGACCCGGACGCCAACATCATCGTCGGCGCGGTGATCGACCCGAACTTCCCCCCCGGCGAGGTCAAGGTGACGCTGATCGCCACCGGCTTCGACATCAGTCGGCCGAACGCCAACGTGGCGCGCTCGCGCTCCTACCCGACGGCGGCCACCAGCGCGGGCCACGCCACCGGCAATGTCTCTCAGCAGCAGCCGGCCCCGCGCCAGGCCCCGCAGCCGCCCGCGCAGCAGCCGCGCGTGGCGCCGAGCTTCAGCAGCAGCGACGACCTGGACATCCCGCCCTTCCTGCGCAACCGCAACCGGGGTAAGTAACGACATAGATAGCGCAGACGAGGGCCAGATCCACTGGCCCTCGTCTGCGCTATCTATGATGGCACCTGGGGCGTAGCCCAGGAATCCCGGTTGACAGTCGGCGAAGCTGCGTATATAATGGCGTTCCTTTTACAATAGGCAGGGGGTTCTCCCCCTGCCTATTGTCGCCCTGACGGGAGAATACGACGGTACTGCGTAATATCTCGCGTTCTAACTGTAAGAGATTTGCGCCCGTCGTGACAACCGCCGTGCCGTGGAGCTCCCCCCTATGAAACCACGCCGCTGGTACAGTAGTCCTGAGGTTAACCCCATTCCTAGACCGCGCGCAGTGGTGCCTTCTATCTCGCTCATTCAGCTCACGTATGCCGCGCGAACGTATCGCCAGCAGGGGCCGATCATCAAGCTCGTGCCGGTCACACCGCCGGGGGCGCAGCACGATCGCGGCCCGCAGGCGCCGGCATCAAGCGCGGTCGTGCGGCGGATTGACGCCGCGTAGGGGCGCAGCAGCAGAGGCGCGCTACAGCGCGCCTCTGCTGCTGCGCCCCTACGCGGACGCATTACGCATTGGTCGGGATGTGAGTGCGCCGGGCGACCCCCTCGTCGATCGCCGCCTGGGCCACTGCCACGGCGATCGCCGGGACGACATGGCGGTTGAAGACGCTCGGGATGATATACTCCTCGCTTACCTCCTCGGGCGGGATGACCCCGGCCAGCGCCTCAGCCGCCGCAAGGCGCATGCCCGAGGTCATCTTCTGGGTGTGGACATCCAGCGCGCCGCGGAAGATCCCCGGGAAGCTCAGGACGTTGTTGATCTGGTTGGGCTGGTCCGAGCGTCCGGTGGCCACCACGCGGGCGTACCGCCGCAGCATGTCCGGGTCGCCTTCGGGCACCGGGTTGGCCAGGGCGAAGACGACCGGGTCGATGGCCATGCTCTGCACCATCTCTGGGCTGAGAATGTTTCCGCGTGAGACGCCGATGAACACGTCGGCGCCGGCCATGGCGTCGGCCAGGTCGCCCCGGCGGTGGTCGCGGTTGGTCTGCGAGGCGATGATGCGCTGCATCGGTGTCTGAAGCGCGTCGTCGCCGCTGCGGATGATCCCGTGGCGGTCGACGGCGGTCACCTCGCCGATGCCGGCCTCCAGCAGGGCGCGGATGATCGCCGTGCCGGCTGCGCCCACGCCGTTGACCACGGCGCGCACATCTTTGATCTGCTTGCCGGCGAGGAGCAGGGCGTTGCGCAGGGCGGCCAGCACCACCACCGCCGTGCCGTGCTGGTCGTCGTGCATGACGGGGATGTCCAGGCTCTCGTGGAGCCGGCCCTCGACCAGGAAGCAGTTGGGCGAGGCGATATCCTCCAGGTTGATCCCGCCGAAGCTGGGCGCGATCTGCTCGACCGTCTGCACGATGATGTCGGGGTCCTGCGAGCGCAGGCAGATCGGGACGGCGTCGATGTCGGCGAGCTCCTTGAAGAGGATGGCCTTGCCCTCCATCACCGGCATGGCCGCCTCGGGGCCGAGGTTGCCGAGGCCAAGGATGGCGCTGCCGTCGCTCACCACCGCTATGCTGTTGCGCTTCCAGGTGTAGGTGAAGGCCTTGGAGAGATCGTTGGCGATGGCCGTGCAGACGCGGGCGACGCCGGGGGTGTAGGCGATCGAGAGGTCGTCGCGGGTCTTGAGCGGCACGCGGCTCTGCACGGCGAGCTTGCCGCCGATGTGGGCGAGCAGGACGCGGTCGCTCACCCGGATGACGCGGGCGCCGGGCACCGCGTTGATCGCCTCGGAGAGCAGGTCGCCGCGCTCCTCGTCCTGGACGCGGACGGTGATGTCGCGCACCAGGAGGTTGCGCTCGGCGCGGACGATGTCGATCGCGCCGATGTCGCCGCCCTGATCGCCGATCACGGTGGTGATGCGGCCGAGCATGCCCGGCCGGTTGTCGATCTCGCAGCGCAGGGTGAGGGTATAGGATACTCCGGCGGACATGAGACTCCCTTTCGATTGTAGATTGCAGATTGCAGATTGCAGATTGCAGTGATGGTGTCAATCTGCAATCTGCAATCTGCAATCTGCAATGGCGCGTCAGCGCCGCATGGTACCACAGGTTCTCGCAGAGGCAGTGTGGTATAATGCGCCCTCAATGCCACCCTACTGCGGGAGATCTGCGTGAGTTACACCCTGACGCTTGAGCCGGCTGCGGCTGCGTGGCTTGGCCCTCAGCGTCTCGTGCTGAAGGTGGACGCCGAGCGTATTGCTGATGTGGAGTACCGCCTGGATCTGGCCGCGCGGCCGCGCGCCGCCGGCAAGTCTGCCCTGCTCCAAGAGGTCGCTCGTATCTGCCCCACCTGCGCCCACGCCCACTGTCTGGCCTTCTCGCTTGCCGTCGAGGCGCTGCTGAGCTGTGAGGTGCCCTTGCGCGCGTCGCGCCTGCGCCTGGTGGCCGCCGAGCTTGAGCGGGCCGCCTCGCACATGGGCACCCTGGAGGCGATCTTTGCGACGATGGGCCTGTCGCATCTCGCGGCATCCCTGGCCGGGCTGCGCGACACGGCCGCCCAGGGGCTGGCCCTGCTGGACGGCGGCCCCGAGGGCGGCGCGCTCATCCTGCCGGGCGGCCTGCGCCGCGATCTCTCCGATGAGCAGCAGGCCGAGCTGCGCCAGCAGATCGCCGTCGCGAGCCGACGGCTCTACCAGATCGTTGACTCGGTGATCGACCAGCGGCTCATCCTGGCCCGCACGGTGGATGTCGGCGCCCTGAGCGGGCCGGCGGCGGGGCAGTTTGGCCTGCGCGGCCCGCTTGCTCGGGCCTCGGGGATCGCAGACGATGTCCGCCTGGATGCGCCCTATGGTGCCTACAACGCGCTGTCGCCCCAGCTGATCACCCAGGAGAGCGGCGATGTCTACGCCCGGATGGTGCTGCTGCTGCTGGAGTCGCTGGAGAGCCTGAAGCTGAGCGACCGGGCGCTGGATAATCTGCCCGACGGGCCGCTGAGCGCCCAGATGCCGTCCAGCCTGCCGGCGGGCGAGGGCGCGGCCGTGGTCGAGGCGCCCAGGGGCGCGCTGCGCTACCGCGTCGAGAGCGATGGCCGGCGGATCAGCGGCTACCAGGCCGCGCCGGCGCCGCAGCTCGACCGCCTGCTGGCCCGGACGATCCTCAGCCAGGCTCTGCCCGATGACGCGGTGCTGATCGCGCTCTCGACCGACCCGTGTAGCGCCTGTCAGGGGGCGAGCGGCGAGTGATTGCAGATTGCAGATTGCAGATTGCAGATTGCAGATGGGCACCCTCGCATCCTCGCGTAATCCGCACTACGGCGCACTCCCAATAAGCATGCCGAATCTGCACATGTATCATATATGCTAGTCATCGTCGTCAGCCTGCTCCTCATCGCCTCCGCCGCCTGCTTCGGGCTGAGCCAGGTCGTCGAGACCCGGCGGCTCGGCCTGGCTGCCGCCGCCGCCTGCGTGCTAGGCGGCTTGCTCCTGATCTTCGCTCCGGCGACCGTGCCGGATCTGGCCTTCCCGACATTGAGCGTCGGCGCGGCCTCGTTCGATGTGGCGGGGCGGCTGGCGACTGGCGACCTGGCCCTTGCGGCGGCGCTGCTGTGGGGCGGGGCGATGGCCCTGGCGGCCCTTGCGGCGGCCATCGCCCCGGCGGTGCGCGGCTTCGGCGCGATCTTTGGCTGGGCCTGCCTGGCGATCGTCGCCGCGCTGCTGGGGCAGGCCGCGCCGCCGCTCTCGATGGTCACGCCCCTGGCGTGGGCGATCGGCGCCCTGGCGAGCTACGCCGCGCTGCGGGCCAGCGGCGCCCTCGGCCAGAGCGCGGCGATGCCGCGCGGCCTGGTCCTCGGGCTGCTGGCCAGCGGCCTGCTGCTCGGCGGGCTGCTCGGCGCGCGCCCGGCCCTCGCCGAGGGCGACCTCCCCGCGCCCGGCGTGGCGGCGGCCCTGCTCCTGGCTGTGCTGGCGATGGCCGGCGCGGCGCCGCTCGGCATGGCCCGCGACGAGGCGGTGTCCGCGCCGGCCCCGCTCGGCGCGCTGATCTACGGGATTGTTATGCCGTCTCTCGGCGCGGGATACCTGCTCCGCCTGGCCGGCGCCCTGCCGATCATGCCGGCCCCCTGGGCGGCAACCCTGGTGGCCGTCGGCGCTGCGGGCGCGCTGGCGAGCGCCGCCGGGGCATACGGCGAGGGCCGGCTGCGCCCGCTGCTCGGCTGGGTCGCCGGCGCGCAGCTCAGCCTGGTGCTTGTCGCCGCCGGGCTGGCCGGCCCGCTGGCCGCCCTCGCCGGCCCGGCCCTGCTGATCAACCTGATGCTCTCCACGGTCGCCGGCGCGGCGGCGGCGGTCGACCTGGAGCGAAACACGGGCGGCGACTCCTTCGCCGAGGCGGAGCCCGGCCCGCGCCTGGCCCTGGCCGGGGCGCTGTGGGCGGCGGCTGGCGCGGCGGCCCTTGGCGTCCCGCCGCTCTGGGGATTCTGGGGGCGGCGCTGGCTCTTCGAGGCGGCCCTTGAGCAGATGCCCTGGGCCCTGCCGCCCATAGTGGCCGGCGCGGCGCTGCTCGTCCTGGCGGTGATCATGCCCCTGGCCCGCTTCTGGCCCGCGCCCGACCCGCGCCGCCCCCCCGTCGCCCCCGGCAGGCTCGACCCGATCGCCGGGGCGCTGAGCCTGGCCCCGCTACTGCTGCTGGGCGTCGCGCCGCAGATCGCGTGGTCGCTCTGGATGCGCGACCTGCCCTTCGCCCCGCCCGCGCTGCCCGTCGCCCTCGGCGCTCAGGCTGCGGCCCTCGCCATCGGCCTGCTGATCGTGTCTGTGGCGCTGCTGGTCGCCCGCGCGCCCGTTGCCCGGCAGGGCGCCCGCAGCCCCGAGGAGGAGCTGGTGCAGCTGGCGGGCGACGCGCTCGGCCAGAGCCTGCGGCCCCTGGCCTGGATCGGCCGCGCCGACTCGCTCCTCGCGGCGATCTGGGCCGGGATGCTCTGGGTCAGCCGCTGGCTCCAGATCATCATGTCGGTCTTTGAGCAGCGCTACTACCTGCTGGGCGTCCTGGTGGCACTCCTGGTGGTGATGCTTCTGATGGCACAGTAGCGGGGACAGGGGTAGGTGAGCACCGATGCAGATAAACTGGTTTCTGATAGGGATAGGGGTGACGGCGACGGTCGTGCTGCTGTTTCGCGACTGGCGGCTGACCTTCCCGGCCCTGCTGCTGAACTATATCTCGCTGGCGTTCTTCCTGGCTGAGCAGCAGTTTGTCGCGCCCGACCTGATCCTGCTCGGGCAGATGAGCACGCTGGTGCTGGTGAAGCTGATCACGGGCGTGGCGGTGACGCTGATCCTGACGCTCACGGCGCTGACCTTCTCGCGGGAGTACGGGCTGGAGAACCTAGACGAGTTCGGCCTGTCCGAGCTGCGCCGGGCCGCCCGCACCGCCCAGCGCCAGCGGGCCAGCCAGCCCTTCCAGCTGGGCGACTATGTCGTGCCCTTCTGGGCGGGCGTGCTGGCCCTCTTCGCCAGCACTGCGCTGCCCTGGATCTACGCGATCGCGCCGACCCCGGCCGCCGACTTCGCCTGGTACTGGCTGCTGCTCACCGGCGTCCTGACGATCGCCACCGCCAGCGACATGCTGAAGATCGGGCTGGGCCTGCTGCTCTGCGCCAGCGGCGTCGATACGCTCTACACGGCGGTGGTGAGCACGCCGAACGCCAGCGGCCTGAACGTGATCCCGCTGGCCCTGCTCAGCCACGTCCACATCCTGCTCGCCCTGGCCATCGCCTACCTGAGCGGGCTGCTCTACGGCCGCCTGAAGACGCTTGAGCTGAATGAGCTCTACAAACGGTAATTATGAATGTTGAATGCTGAATGTTGAATGCTCAGAGCATTCAACATTCAGCATTCAACATTCAACATTCATATGCTCTACCTTCTCCTCATCTTCTTCCCGATCGCCATGGCGGCGAGCGCCTTCGTGCTGCGGAAGAACAGCGGCATGGCGATCTCCGTGGCACTGGGCGCGGTGATCACCATGATGCTGATCGCCGCGCAGATCCCGCTCGATGACCCGACGCGCTTCCTGGGCGTCACGCTGACCTTGAACGCGCTGAACCGCATGTTTATGCTGCTGTTCCTGGCGCTCGCCGGGTTTGCCATCGTGGGGGCGTGGCACCTGCCCCACGGCGAGAACTTTGTGCCGACGGCGCTGCTTATGCTCAGCGAGGTCTGCGCGGTGCTGCTGCTCCAGAACCCGTTCATCACCACGCTGCTGCTGGCGGTGACGGGCCTGAGCGCGGTGCTGGCGATCGTGGATCTGCCGGCGGGCACGAGCAGCCTGGTGGGGACGCGGGCGATCGCGGCGGCGCTCAAGTACATGGTGCTGATGGTGCTGTCGGCGACGCTGATGTACATCGCCTTTGTGCTCACCGACATCTTCCGCCCCGGCGAGCTGCCCGGGCGGCTGTCGCTGTCCCACTTCATCCTGGCCCTGCTGGCGGTGAGCTTCGCGCTGCGGCTGGCGCTCATCCCCTTCCACGCGTGGCTGATCGACCTGATGGAGCACGCCGAGCCGCTGGTGGTGGCGCTGGTGATCACGCTGCTGAACACGAGCAGCCTGCTGGTGCTGCTGCTGGCGTTCCAGAGCTTCCCGACGCTGCTGATAGATAACGAGGGGCCGCTGGCGGTGATGCGGATCGGCTCGCTGCTGAGCGCCGTGCTCGGCGCGGGGCTGTCCCTGGGCGCCGGCTCGCTGCGGCGCGCGCTGGGCTATCTGATCCTCTACGATTGTGGTATGGTATTCTATGGTCTGGCCTCGGTGTCGAGCCTCGGCCTGGCCGGGGCGGTCTTCGGCGCGCTGAACCAGACTCTGGCGGTGCTGCTGCTGCTGGTGAGCCTGTCGCTGCTCGAGCGGCCCGACGGGCGCCCGCCGGGGGTGCTGCGGCGGGATCTGCTGCGGCGCTGGCCGGTGGCGGGCGCGGGCCTGCTGGCCGGCGGGCTGGCGCTGATCGGAATCCCGCCCCTGGGCGGCGCGATGAGCCGGCTGCTGATCTACCAGGCGGCGGCGGAGAAGGGCTGGATCGAGCTGCTGGCGCTGCTGGCGGCGACTCTGCTGGCCGGGCTGGGCCTGGCCCGCGCCGCCCACGAGCGGCTGCTTGGCCCGAGCGAGGATGAGGCCGCGCCCGAGCCGCTGATGCTGGGCGAGACGGAGCTTGACCGGCCGGCGCCGCGCCGGCTGGCCCCGGAGCCGCGGAGCGCGGCCGCCCTGACGCTCATCCTTCTGCTGATCTGCCTGTCGATCGGCCTCTACCCCGGGCCGCTTCTGGCGACGATCGATGGGGCGATCCGCGAGCTGGCGTTTATCCGGGCGTTGTGATGAGACGAGGGCGCAGCAGCGCGCCTCGTACGCCCAATGAGGCTGTTATCCTAACGCACGGGCGGAGGGCATCGTTGGGGTGCAGCAGCGCGCCTCGTACGCCCTCCTTGTATAAGAAGCCCTATTCTGGCGCGCTGCTGCGCCCTTACACATCGCATCCATGGATATCCTTCGTATGATCGCTGCGGGGCTCGTGTACCCCGGCCTGATAACGGCGCTGGCCATGGGGCTGCTCTACCGGCTGCTGCTGACGGGCGCGGCCCCACGGGTGCGCCTCGGCGCGGCCCTGGGCTCACGCGAGGGCCTGGCCGCGCTGGCGGGCATGCTGGCGGCGGGGCTCGGCCTCGCCGCCATGCCCTGGCCCTTCCACCCCGCAGGCGCGCCGCACGCCTGGCTGTGGGCATGGGCGGGCCTAGAGCTGGCCTTCCTGCTGCCGCTGGCTCCGGCGCTCGCCTCGGGCGCGCCGAAGGTCGTGCGGGCCGCCATCCGGCGCGCGCAGATCGGCACCTTTGGCCGGGCGCTGCTCTGGCTGGCGATCTCTACCGCGCTGGCCATCCACGCCAGCTGGGGCATGGCTTCCCTGCCGGCGCACCTGCTGGCCCTCGCCGCCGCGCTGGGTGCCTTCCCGATCGCCGTCGGCTGGGGGCCGTTCGATGATGAGACGAGCCTCACGGGGGCGGGCGTCCACGCCGGCCTGCCGCCGGATCTGCGCGCGATCACCGACCTGGCGCACGATGTGGCCGCCGGCTCGCTGCTGGCCGCCGCGCTGCTGGCTGCCCTGCCCACAGGCATCGGGCCGGCCTGGATCGCGCCGATCCAGATCGCCGCCGGATTTGTGGTGCTGGCCTCAGCGCTGCGTCGCCTGGGCGGCCGCCTGCCGCGGCTGGCGCTGCCGGCCATCCTGCGGCTCGGCTGGGCCTATGTGGCACCGCTCGCGGCGGCTGCCGGGGTCGCCCTGATCATCGCCGGGCGACTCACGTAGGGTCATCGCAGATTGCAGATTGCAGATTGCAGATTGCAGATTGCAGACGGAGCGTGGTGTGAGCACGGATGTCATCGATAGCATCGAGATCGTGGATCTGTCCAAGTCGTACGGCAACATCCAGGTGCTGCGCGGGCTCAGCCTGCGCGTGGCCGCCGGCGAGGTCTACGGGCTGCTCGGGCCGAACGGCGTCGGTAAGTCGACCTTGCTGCACCTGATGATCGGCTTTCTCAAGCCCACGTCGGGCAGCCTGCGCGTCCTGGGGAGCAGCCGCCCCGACACGGTGCGCGCGCAGATCGGCTATATCCCCGAGCGCCAGCGCTACCACACCCGCTACACCCCCCGCGAGTACCTGCGCTTCATCGGCGAGTTTAGCGGCATGCGCGGGGCCGACCTGATCAGCCGCGTCGAGCAGGAGCTTGATGCCGTCGGCCTGGACGCGGACGCCGACCGCATGATGGGCACCTTCTCGAAGGGCATGCTCCAGCGGGTGGGCGTGGCCCAGGCCCTGCTCTGCGACCCGGCCCTGCTCCTGATCGATGAGCCGACCAGCGGGCTCGACCCGGGCGGGCAGCGCGAGGTGATCGATCTGCTGGCCTCCCTGCGCGACCGCGGCCACACGGTGTTTCTCTGCACCCACTACCTGCACGAGATCGAGCAGCTGTGCGACCGGGTGGGCGTGCTGACCGGGGGCCAGATTGCGGTCGAGGCGCGGGTGAGCGACCTGCGCGCCCCGGGGGGCAGCGTGCTGATCGAGGTTGACTCCATCAGCACGGAGCTTCGGGGGAGCCTGGAGGCGATCAGCCGGGGGGTGAGCTGCGGCACGCGCACCGTGCGCATCGTGCAGAACACGCCGCAGACCCAGGCGATGGTGCTGCGACGGCTGCTCGACGCCGGGGCGGCGATCATCGCCCTTGAGCCGCTGGAGAGCCCGCTTGAGCAGCTCTACGTGCGGGCGGTGCGCGGCCTGGCCTTCGATTCACCCGCCGGCCCTCCCGCCGCGCCGGCGCCCGAAGCCGCGCCCTCGCGCCGCCCCGCCGAGGGCGATACGCTGCTCAACGAGCTGCTTCGCCGGGGCGGAAGCCAGGACTCAGCGCCAGGGGCGACGAACGCTGAGCCGGCGGCCGGGGACAGGGAACAGGGAACAGCTTAGGAGCGAGGGCGTATGCGTATCCTACGGTTTACCGGCTTTACCCTGCTAGAGTACCTTCGCTCTGGCCGGGTCGCACTTGAGATCGTCGCCACGCTGGTGGTCTACTTTGTGTTTCTGCGCCGGGTCGGCCTGGGTATGAACGCCGAGTACTTCTTCAGCGTCACTGGCGTCTACACGCCGGCGCTCACGCTCTACAGCACGGCGGCCTTCATCGGGATCGGCGACCGGCCCCAGGGCTATGTGCTGCTCTCGCGCGGACTGAGCCGGGCCAGCTACCTGCTGGGGATCTTCTTGAGCTCCCTGGTGATCGTGGCTGGCTCCTACGGGCTGCTCTCGATCATGGCGGCCCTGTTTAACCGCCCGCCGGACCTGGATCTGGCCGGGTGGCTGCTGGGCACGCTGCCGCTGCTGCTCAATGTCGGCCTGCTGTCCGCCCTGATGATCATGCTCTCGCCGCTGGTCTTCGCCACCGGCTGGCGGCTGTTTGTGCTGGGCCTGATCGCCCTGGCCTTCTCCAGCAACTTTATCGGCGGGACGGTGCTGGAGTCGCTGCCCGAGGTGGTGCGGACGCTGCTGCGGGCGGTCCAGGCCATCCTCGGCGGGCCGCTGGTGCCGGCCTTCTATGGCTTCCAGCTGGCTGTGACCCGCGACTATTCGACTGGCACCGCCGTGGCGAATCTGTTCGCCCAGGCCTCGCTGCTGATCTCGCTGCTCGGCCTGGCGATCTACTCCTTCTCGCGGCGGGATCTGATCTTCAGCCAGTGATAGGGAACAGGGAACAGGGAACAGGGAACAGGACTCCGGCCCTGTTCCCTGTTCCCTGTTCCCTGTTCCCTACTTCACCGGCACAAACGCGACGGCGTCGACCCACACGCCGCGGCGCAGGTCGCCGGCGAGGGATCCGCCGAGGACGAGGGCGTCGTCGGGGGTGAAGTCGTAGGTGCCCAGGTCGGCCCACCAGTTGCGGGCGTCCTCGGAGTTGACGGCGACGCTGCTCTCGCCGCCGCTGTGGCGGACGACGTAGCGCAGCTCGCGCGACTCATCGAGGCCGTTGAGGGCGTAGGGGATGTAGGCGATCACGCGGTAGCGCCCGGCGGCGGGCAGCTGGGGGCGCCAGAGGGCCAGCAGTGGCGGGGCCAGGGCGGCGGCCCGCCAGGGCTGGGCCACGCTGCCGGGGAAGCTGCTGGCCGCGTAGCGCGAGCCCCCGCCGTAGCCCACATCGCTGAGCTGCCAGTCGCCGCTGCTGCTGAAGCCGGGGCCGCCGTCATCGACCACGATCACGCCGGGGGCGGGCGGGCCGCAGGGCGAGGGCATGTCGGCCCAGAGCCAGACGCTCGTCTGGCCGGCCGGGCTCTGCGCCCACGGGTCGGGGGCGACGCCGCACCAGCCGTAGGGGTCCACATCGCGGCCGAGGTACTGGACCTGGAAGTGCAGGTGGGCTCCGTTGGCGCAGCCGCTCTCGCCGGCGACGCCGACCTGCTCGCCGGCGGCCACCTGCTGGCCGGCCTCCACCGTCACCCGGTAGAGGTGCCAGTAGAGGGTGCGGTAGCCGTTGCCGTGGTCGACGATCACCGCGCGGGCCGGGGTGGCGCAGCCGTCGTCAGAGTTTCCGGCGAAGATCACGCTGCCGGCGGCGGCGGCGAAGACCTTGTCGGGCGGGCCCATGGCGTAGTCCCAGCCGGTGTGGCCGTCGTACGCGAAGGAAGCGTCGGTCTCCTGGCGGCCCCAGTAGGTCTCCAGCGAGCCGTTCTGGCGCAGGAATGGCGCGTCGTGGTCGAAGAACGAGGTGATCGGCGCGAGCGCGGCCATGGGGCGGGTGAGGAAGGGCTGCGCCGGCGCGGGCCAGTCGGTCGGCGGGTCGCGCGGGTCGCCGAAGAGGCGCGCGTAGGTGCTGACGAGGCTGTCCATGTACCAGCCGAGGCCGCCGGGGCCGGTGGTGGGCGCGAGGGCGCGGGCGAGCACGTAGCGGCTGAAGGGCATATCGGCGCTGACCTGCTGGCGGCTGCCGTCGGCGAAGACCAGGGGCGGCGGCGGGTCGGCCGGGTCGCGCAGGGTGTAGTCGCGCACGGCGTAGCGCAGCTCGCGGGCGCCCCAGCGCAGCTGGCTGTAGAGCCCGCGCCGGCCGCCGTTATCGCCCTGGTAGCCCATGGCCCAGGCCAGGTTGGCCGAGCCGCCGGAGCTGATCGCGCCGGAGTGGAGCTCCATCAGGGCCAGCAGCAGCTCGGGGCTGATGCTGTAGAGGCTGGAGAGGCCCACCAGCACGTCGGTGAAGCTCTGTGAGCGGTCGCCGACCTGGAAGTGCGCCGAGGCCAGGGCGCTGCCGCGGGCCTCAAGCAGGGCCTGGATCTCGGGGCCGGTGAACTGGTGCGCGTAGCTGATCCGGCGCGGGTCGAAGAGCGGGTCGCGCGGCTCGGGCGTGGCGGTGGGGGGCGCTGGGGTGGCGCTCGCAT
>NZ_JAIEWN010000066.1:0-7757 GCF_019599295.1 Oscillochloris sp. ZM17-4
CGCTCACGCCGTAGGCGCCCACCGGCATCCCGACCGAGATCGCCAGATCGTAGGACGCCGCGCCGCCGACGTCTGCGGCCAGATCGCCGATCGCCTCCACGCGATAGTCCGGCAGCGTGAGCCACAGGCTGACGACCTCTCTGGGGGCGAAGCCGGACAGGCTGACCGTGACGGGTGCGCCCTGCGGGGCGGACGCGGGGCTGACCTCCAGCGCGGCGCCCTCGGCGCGGGCCGGGGCGGCGGGGGCGAGGGCGAATACCAGGAGCAGGGCGGCGAGGGCGAGGAGACGGCGCATAGCACCTCCGGAATAATGTTGAATGTTGAATGTTGAATGTCCCAATTCAACATTCAACATTCAACATTCTAAGGATAGACCCCGCGGGTCTGGTTGGCGTCGGCGACGCGCTGGACGGCCAGCAGGTAGGCGGCGGTGCGCAGGGGAAGCCCGCGCGATCTAGACATCTTCCAGACATCATCGAGCGCGCCGATGATGATCCGCTCCAGCTTCCCGTTGACATCGCTCTCGTCCCAGAAGAACTCCTGGAGGCCCTGGACCCACTCGAAGTAGCTGACGATCACGCCGCCGGCGTTGGCCAGGATGTCGGGCACGATCGTCACGCCGCGCTCGGTGAGGATCTGGTCGGCGTCGGGGGTGGTCGGGCCGTTGGCCCCCTCGACGATGATGCTGGCCTTGATGCGGTCGGCGTTGAGCTCGGTGATCTGGTTCTCGACCGCGGCCGGGATGAGCACATCGCAGTCGAGCTCAAGCAGCTCCTCGCCGCTGATCCGCTCGACGCCGGGGTCGCTGTAGCCCTCAAGCAGGCGGAAGGAGTGGCGGTCGGTGAAGGTACGCATGGCGGTGATATCGAGGCCGGACGGGCGATAGTAGCCGCCGGTGGCGTCAGAGATGCCGATCACCTTGCAGCCGATCTCCTCAAGCAGATATGCCGCCGTGCTGCCCACATTGCCGAAGCCCTGGACGACCACGCGCAGTCCGTCGTGGCCACGCCCGAGGCGGCGGGCGATATCGCGCACCATCAGCATCACGCCGCGCCCGGTGGCCTCCACGCGGCCGAGCGAGCCGCCGATATTGATCGGCTTGCCGGTGATCACGGCGGGCACCGTGTAGCCGCGGTGCATCGAGATCGTGTCCATGATCCAGGCCATCATCTGGGCGTTCGTGCCCATATCGGGCGCGGGGATGTCCTTCTCGGGGCCGAGCAGGATGGAGATCTCGGTGGCGAAGCGCCGGGTGAGCCGCTCAAGCTCGCTGAGCGAGAGCTGCTTGGGATCGACGATCACGCCGCCCTTGGCCCCGCCATAGGGGATATTCACCAGGGCGCACTTCCAGGTCATCCACATCGCCAGGGCGCGCACCTCATCGATATCGACATCGGGGTGGTAGCGGATGCCGCCCTTCACCGGGCCGCGGCCGAGGTTGTGCTGCACCCGGTAGCCGGTGAACATGCGGGTGTTGCCGTCGTCGAGCTTCACTGGGAAGTTGACCGTCAGCTCGCGCTGCGGCACGCGCAGGACGGCGCGGATGCTCTCGGGCAGGTCGAGGATGTCGGCGGCCATGTCGAACTGCTGCTGCGCGATGCGGAAGGGGTTGTTGCGGTCAGACGTCATTGTCTTTTCCTTTGTTGGGGCGTAGGGGCGCCCCTTGTGGGCACCCCTTGTGGGCGCCCCTTGTGGGCGCCCACAAGGGGCGCCTCTACAGCAGGCTCTTGCGCATATAGTGCCAGGTGCCCTGGCCGAACAGGAGCCAGGCGAAGGGCGAGCGCCTGGTGTGCGCGTCGACAAAGCCGAGGCTGTGGTAGAGGGTGCGAGCGCCGCCGTTGCTGGCGCTGACATAGAGGCCGAGGAATCGCTTGTGGCGGGCGCGGGCATCCTCCTCGGCGCGGGCGAGCAGGCTGCGGGCCACGCCGCTGCGCCGGTAGGTCTCAAGGACGGCGACGTCGGCGAGGAAGCCCTCGTGGTGGCCGATCCGATGGTCGAGGAGCGAGAGCGCGAAGAGCGAGCGGGTGGCACCCCAGACCCCGAGCACCTCCTGGAAGGCCAGCTCGGCGGCGCTCGTGTCATAGCCCCCCATCTCCCAGGTGCGCAGAGTCGTGGTTCCGATCAGGTGGCCCTCGTGCTCGGCCACGAGCATGCCGCGCATCGACGCCGCGCCCTGGCGTCGCCATGCCGCCGCGAGCGCCCTGGCGCCCTGGTCGATGTGGCCGTGCCCGAAGGCGCCGCCGAAGGTGTCGGCGAAGGCGCTGCTGTGCAGATCGACAATGGCGGCGATATCATCGAGGCGCGCCGGGCGGATCACCGCCGCGATGGCGGGGCCGGCCGGCGCAGACGATGCCACCAGGCTGTGGGGGCTCTGGAGCGCGTGTGTGGTCATGAGAAACGCTCAGAGCGGAATGGTGAGGGCGCCTGCCCTCACCATTCCGCCCCTACTTCGCGGTCAGCTCGGCGACGCGGCGGTCGAGGCGGGCCGAGATATCGCGGTACATATTGCCGCGCATCTGCTCGGCCTGGAGCTGCCGGCGCAGGGTGATCATATACACGGCGGCGCCAGCCAGCACGGCCAGCAGCAGCATGTTCAGCTTCATACCATTCTCTCCTCATGGCCATGCGAGTCATCTCGCAGACCATTCTAGCGCAGTGAGGCGGAACCTTCAAGTAGTGGGCGCTGCTTCGCCCTTAGACAAGGCGTCAGCGCGATTTACCGTTTGGCGTAGCGCAGGGCATCGCAATGTGCAACCCTGCCCCTGCCGCCTGCCGCCTGCCGCCTGAAACCTTGTCCTACTGGGCCGCCTTCCGCTGACGCCATGCGTTATAGAGGGCGATGCTGCCGGCCACCGAGGCGTTGAGCGAGGCGATCTGGCCGGCCATGGGCAGGCGCACCAGGAAGTCGCAGCGCTCGCGGATCAGCCGGGCCAGGCCCGCGCCCTCGGCGCCCACCACCAGGGCCAGCGGCATGTTCAGGTCGGCCGAGTCGAGATCCTGGGCCTGCTCATCGTCCTCCAGCCCGACGACCCACACGCCCTGCTTCTGGAGCGTGGCGATCGTCTGGGCCAGGTTGCCCACCAGCACGATCTTCAGGTGCTCGGTGGCCCCGCTCGACGCGTTCACCACCGCCGGGGTGATCTCGGCGGCCCGGCGGCCGGGCATGGCCACGCCGTGGATGCCCACCACCTCGGCGGTGCGCAGCAGCGTGCCGATGTTCTGCGGGTCCTGCAGGTGGTCGAGCAGCAGCAGCAGCGGCGACTCGCCGCGCTCGGCGGCCAGGGCCATGCAGTCGTCGAGCTCGACGTACGGGTAGCCGTCGGACTCCAGCATCACCCCCTGGTGGTTAGCGTCGCGCAGCTGCTTATCGAGCAGCTGGCGCTCGACGCGCTGGGCGGGCACGCCGGCCTGCTCGGCGAGCTTGATGATCTCGGCGATCACGCCCGTCTCCTGGACGCCGGTGGAGATGACGAGGCGCCGCATGGTGCGCCGGCGCGCCCGCAGGGCCTCGCGCACTGCGTTGCGGCCGTAGAGAAGTTCGGTCATCCGTATATCCTTACACAAAACCAGAGAAAACGTGTAAGGACGCAGCGCGCTGCGTCCCTACGACTCGTCTCTGAGGGCTTGTCACAGCCCAAGCGCATCTTTGATTCTTCCGATAAACCCCTCGTCCCGGTTGCTCTGATCCTCCGGGTCGAAGGTGTGGGCGAGCTCCTGGAAGAGCTTGCGCTGCTGATCGTTGAGCTTGCTGGGCACCACCACCCGGCTGACGACGATCTGGTCGCCGCGGCCGCTCTGGCGCAGGAAGGGCACGCCCTTATTGCGCAGCCGGAAGGTCTGCCCGGTCTGCGTGCCAGCGGGGATGCGCAGCCGCTCGCTGCCGTCGATGGTGGGCACCTCGACCTCCTCGCCGAGGGCGGCCTGGGCCACATTCAGCTTAAGCTCCAGGATGACATCGTTGCCATCGCGCAGGAAGAGCTCGTGGGGCTGCACATCGAGGGCGACGTAGAGGTTGCCGAAGGGGCCGCCCCTGGGGCCGGCCTCGCCCTCGCCGCTGATGCGGATCTGCTGGTTGCTGTCCACGCCGGCGGGCACCTTCACGGTGATGTGGCGGCTCTGGCGCACCCGGCCCTCGCCGCGGCACTCGCGGCAGGGGATGGGGATGACATAGCCGCTGCCCGCGCAGGAGTCGCATGTGGTGACGGTGACCATATTGAAGAGGGGCGCGCGCTGGCGCATCTCGCCGCTGCCGCCGCACTTGGGGCAGCGCACCGGGTCGGTGCCGGGCTCGGCGCCGCTGCCCTTGCAGCTCGGGCAGCCCTCCAGGCGGCGGAACTCGATCTCCTTCTCGCAGCCGAAGATCGCCTCCTCGAAGGACAGGCCGGCGCGCTCGGCGTCGGCGCGGCGCTTAAAGTTCTTATAGTCGGCGGTGGCGCGCAGCCACTGGTCCTTATACTCGGCGGCCTGGGCCTCGGCCTGGGACAGGCGGGCCGCGAGCTCGGCGACGTTCGGGTCAGTCGTCGCCTCAGGCGCGGCGTCCACGACCTCGGCGGCGGGCTGGCTATTGCGCTCGGGCTGGGTGTTCGTATCTTCCTGGCTCATGGTTCTCCTCGTAATACACATACCGATGGAGCGGCGGAGCCGCTCCATTCTGTCTTCGGCGACATGCGCTTATGTACGGATCGCCGGCGCGGTCTGAGTCACACGCCGGCGGGGCGGGGCGATCATTCTCCCTCGAAGGGCGGTCGGGTGTCTCCGGCGTAGAGATTGCCGAGCAGGTTGCTCATCAGCGACGAGATATAGCGCACCGTCGAGATCGAGCGCGGGTAGGACATGCGGGTTGGGCCGATCACCCCGAGCACGCCGGTGACGGTGCCGCCGACCCCGTAGCGGGCGAGCACCACGCTGTACTCACGCATCTCGTCCTCGCCGTGCTCGCCGCCGATGATCACCTGGACGCCGTTGCTGGCCAGGGCCTGTGGGATGAGCTGGCCGAGTCCGCGCCCGCTCTTGAGGATCTCTAGGACGCGGCGCAGGCGCTCGACAGCGCGCTCGGCGTCGTCGCGGGCGAGCGAGGGGATGAACTCAGGTTGGCTGAGCATCTCCAGCAGGCCGTCGGAGTGGATCTGCTCGCGGGCCTGCTCCTCGAAGGTCTGCATAGCGTGGATCACCAGGTCGATCACGCCACGATCAAACTCGCCGAAGGTTGGCGTCGGGCGCTGCGCGTCCTGGGCGATCAGCTGCTCGACCTGGCTCATGGTCAGGTCGAGCAGCTGATCGCTGATGCGGCCGGCGCTGCGCCGCAGCTCCTCGGCGGCGCGGGCCGTGTCGACCGAGAAGGTCTGCTGCTTGACGATGCCGCCGTGGAAGACCAGCACCGCCAGCACCATCGTGTCGTGGATGCTGATCAGCTCCAGGTTCTTAAAGCGCAGCTGCTCGGCCCGCGGCGGCGTCACCAGCGACGCGTTCTGCGCGGTGCGGGCGAGGACGGCGCCGGCCAGCTGGATCCACTGGTCGAGCTCGCCGCGCACCTGGTAGAACTGGTGGCGGATCATGCGCTGCTCGGCCATCGAGAGCGATGTCCGATCCATCAGGTTCTCGACAAAGAAGCGGTAGCCGGCGTCGGTCGGGACGCGCCCGGCCGAGGTGTGCAGGTGGGTCAGGTAGCCGATCTCCTCAAGGGCGGCCATATCGTTGCGCACGGTGGCCGACGAGAAGCCGAGGCCAAATTTGCGCACCAGGGTATCCGAGGCGATCGGCGTGGCCGTCTCGATGAACTCCTGAACCACAAGTTTGAGGATGAACAGTCGCCGCTCAGTGAGGGTCGCCGCCATAGCAGCACTTCCTGATACGCTCTGCGACGGGTGGCCCGCCGCTCTGTTGTCCCTAGCGCATGCCGGGGTGTCAGAACCGCGTTCCCAGTTCAAACCGCTGCGTTCACTGGGCTCTTTAGCACTCCTGGTATGAGAGTGCTAAGGATTTAGATTAAAGCATTGGCGTGCAACCTGTGCACGCCGATCCATATCATACCACGATTTGGGCGACTTGTCATGGGGCTTCTCCACAACCTTGTCATACCGCATACGTAACGCTGTGCGGTGTCCTGTCATGCTGAGCGAAGCGAAGAATCCCGGCCGGAACCCTTCGCTTCGCTCAGGGTGACAGCGTTACGTATGCTCTATTGCGATTTTGTGCTGGGGTGTTGGCGGCGAAGCCGCCAACACCCCAGCACAAGCAGGGTCTGGGGCGAAGCCCCAGACCATTGCAACAGCTCTGTCACTTCCCGGCTACGGGTAGATCCCGCGGGTCGTCACCGCATCAGCCACCTGCTGGACACCGATCATGTAGGCGGCGGTACGCATATGGACGCGATGCTTCTGGGCCATGCGGAGCACGTTCTGGAAGGCGATCACCATCACTCGCTCTAGCTGCGCGTGTACCTCGCGCTCCGTCCAGAAGAACTCCTGGAGGCCCTGAACCCACTCGAAGTAGCTGACCGTGATCCCGCCGGCGCCGGCGAGCACATCGGGCAGCACGAAGCAGCCCTGGTCGTAGAGGATGCGGTCGGCGGCGGGGGTGATCGGGGCGTTGGCGGCCTCGGCGATCAGGCGCGCCCGCACGCGGGGGGCATTCCCTTCGGTGATCTGGTAGCCGAGGGCTGCCGGCACGAGGATGTCACAGTCGATCTCCAGGAGCTCGGCGTTGCTGATGTGGTCGGCCTCCATGAAGCCCGCGACGGCACCGGTGCGCCGCTTGTGGTTCTGCAGTGCGCCAATATCTAGCCCGCCGGGGTTATAGACGCCGCCCCGGCTGTCGCTCACCGCCACCACCGTCGCCCCAAAGTCGGCGAGCATCTGCGCCGTGTTGGCGCCGGCATTGCCGAAGCCTTGGACGGACACCCTGGCCCGGCTCAAGTCCATGCTCAGGTGGCGAGCCGCCTCCGAGAGCACATACACCGCGCCGCGCGCGGTGGCGTCGCTCCTGCCCTCCGAGCCGCCGATATTCAGCGGCTTGCCCGTCACCACCGCCGGCACCGTGTAGCCCTTATGCATCGACACCGTATCCATGATCCAGGCCATGATCTGCGGGTTCGTGTTCACATCCGGCGCGGGGATGTCCTTCTCGGGGCCGATCACCAGGCTCATCTCGCTGGCGTAGCGGCGGGTGAGCCGCTCGACCTCGCTCTCCGAGAGGGTCTTCGGGTCCACCACAACCCCGCCCTTCGCCCCGCCGTAGGGCAGGCCGCTCACCGCACACTTCCAGGTCATCAGCATTGCCAGGGCGCGGATATCATCGATGGATAGGTCGGGGTGGTAGCGAATACCGCCCTTCGTCGGCCCGCGCGAGAGGTTGTGCTGGACACGGAAGCCCGTGTAGACGCGGGTGCTGCCATCATCCATCTTCACCGGGAAGTGTACGCACAGCTCGCGCTGCGGGACGCGCAGGTGGCCACGAAGCTGCTGGGGGAGGTGCAGCATCTCGGCGGCGATGTCGAACTGCTCCTGGGCAATGGCAAGGGGGTTAAGCGTCTCGGCAAGCATAGTGAACGGGCCTCCTCGGCACTGAGTCGGTCGTCGTTAGACACATCGCGACACCATTGGCGCGACGGCGATATTGTACCACTCCATACAATGAATGGGGTGACATTCATATCATCGGCGCGGGGGTGTGACGGACATTTCTGCATGCGGGCGGGCGGCTGAAGCTGCGCCGGGGAGGGCCTGCGGCCACCCGCCCGCCGTCGCGGGCGGTTCCGG
>NZ_JAIEWN010000066.1:7857-18376 GCF_019599295.1 Oscillochloris sp. ZM17-4
GCAGCGCCTCTACGGCGCGGCTTCAGCCGCCCGCCCGGGATATACTGCAAGACGTTACGTCGCACCCCATGAGGATGAGGCGCGCGCCGAGGGGCCAGTTTCCTCTGTGCTATACTAGCCCCGCTCTCGGCAGGGAATAGCGCGAAGCGAGGCGGCTCGATGAAGATATACAAGGCCCGCGCGCCGATGCGGATCGGCTTCTTCGGCGGCGGCACGGACGTGAGCCCCTACGCCGAGGAGCACGGCGGCAAGGTGCTCAACTGCACGATCAACCTCTTTGTGCGCTGCATGATCACCCCCAGCAGCGCCCCCGGCATCACCATCCGCTCGCTCGACCTCCAGGAGGTGAGCAAGCTGGTGAGCGGCCGCGAGTGGGACGGCCAGCTCAGCCTGCCCCAGGCCGTCCTCGACGCTATGCCCCTGCTCCAGTCGGTGCGCTCCGCCGAGAACCCCGGCTTTAAGCTGACTATGTTCAGCGACGCGCCCCCCGGCAGCGGGCTGGGGTCCTCCTCGGCCCTCGTGGTGAGCATGCTCAAGCTGCTCTACGCGATCGCCGGCCAGACCTACGACCCGCACCAGCTGGCCGAGCTGGCCTACCGCATCGAGCGGGTCGATCTGAACATCCCCGGCGGGCGACAGGACCAGTACGCCGCCGTGTTTGGCGGCATGTGCCTCTACCACTTCGGCCAGGGCCGGGTGATCGTCGAGCCGGTGATCACCGACCCGGCCGCCCTGATGGAGCTGGAGAGCTGCCTGATCATCGGCTATATCGGCGACCGCCAGCTGCTCACCCGCCACCTGATGAGCGACCAGGTGCAGCGCCTGGTGAAGGGCGACACGCTGCGGCTCCACGATGAGACGAAGGCATTTGTCGACGAGGCCACCCGCCTGCTGCGCGAGCTGCGCATCTCCGACTTCGGCCGCCTGCTCCACGAGGCATGGGAGGTGAAGAAGGCCTTCTCGCCGCACATCGCCCCGCCGATCGTCGATCATGTCTACGACCTGGCCCGCCGGCACGGGGCCTGGGGCGGCAAGATCACCGGCGCGGGCGGCGGCGGCTTTATGGTCTTCGCATGCCCCTTCGACCGCCGCCTGGATCTGGAGCGCGCCCTGACCGAGGCCGGCGTGATCGTGCGGCCCTTCTCCTTCGTCACCCACGGCGTGCAGTCCTGGAGCGTCGAGGAGCGGGATTGACTATGGAGGTGGGCGAAGCTGCCGGCTTCGCCCACCTCCATAGCGGGCCGCAGGTGAGCCGATTGTCATTTTTCCCTCGTTGACGGGGAAATCCCCACGTGCTACGATCCCCTCACGATCACGCAACCCCGGAGCCTCACCCCTTGAAGCGCCTGCTCCTCCTGCTGGCCCTGCTGGCCGCCATGCTGCCCGTCGCCCCCGCCCGCGCCGAGGGCGGGTCGCTCGGCGTGCAGGAGTTCCTCTCCCAGCAGCCCGGCCCGCTCAAGAGCTACCGCGAGGGCGGGCGCAGCGCCGCCGCGATCATCGAGAGCAACAGCCTCTACTACGGGCTCAGCCCGCGCCTGCACCTGGCCCTGCTGGAGGCCACCGCCGGCCTGATCAGCGACCCCGCGCCGCCCGACGCGGCCCTGCGCCAACCCTTCGGCGCCGCTGGCCCCGACGGCTTCGCCGCCCAGGTCGAGTGGGCCAGCCGTGAGCTGCGCGCCGGCCTCGGCCCCTACAGCCGCCCGCCCACCGTGCGATTCACCGACGGCGTCACCTTCACCCTGACCCTGGCCCAGGCCCCCGAGGGCGTGTCCGTCCAACGATTCCTGGCCCAGGGCCGCAGCTCGGGCGAGTGGCGCGCGGCCGTCGACGCCTTCAGCAGGGCCTTCGCGCGCTACTTTAATAACGAGCTGGTGCAGATCGGCATCGGCGGCGGGTCGCCGGCGAGCGCGTCGCCCCCCGATGCCGGCGCGGGATTCCTCGGCCTGCCCTGGCCCGCCGGCGACCGGGTCGTCCACCTGGCCTACTTCGACCACGTCTACCCCACGGTGGACACCGGCGACGACGGGAACACCTTCGTCGTCACCTACCTGAACCAGGGCAACGTCCAGTACAACGGCCATGACGGCCACGACTACTACTTCCCCGACCAGCCGGTCGGCACGCCCATCCTGGCCGCCGCCGATGGCGTGGCCTACCCGCGCACCCACCGCGGCAACGGCGTGGTGATCGAGCACCCCGGCGGCTATGAGACGGTCTACTGGCACCTGAGCGCCTTCGCCCCCTACTTCACGGGCAAGATCGATGGCAGCGCCGGCGTGCCGGTGCGCGCCGGCGACCTGATCGGCTACAGCGGATCGAGCGGCTTTGTGCGCGGCACGCCGCACCTGCACTTCGAGGTGCGCCGCTACGGCAAGCAGGTGGACCCCTACGGCTGGTACGGCCCCGGCCCCGACCCCTGCGCGGCCTACGCCGGCTGTCTGGCCAGCACCTGGCTCTGGAGCAGCGCGCTGCTCGGAACCTACGACTTCACGCCGCCCGGCACTTCGGCGGGCGGGATCGTGCCCGCGCCCGCCGACGACACCCCGCCGGTCGGCACGCTGGCCGTGAACCCGCCGGCCGACCTGCTCTTCCAGGCCGGGCTCGACGGCCACCCGGTGCAGACGGTGGGCGCCGGATTCCCCGAGATCTCCGGGGAGCTGCGCTATGTCGATGGGCGCGACGGCCAGGCTCTCGCCACCTCCGGCGCCGGCCTGGCCTACCCCAGCGCCGACAACCTGCGCCCCGAGGCCGGCACGATCAGCCTGTGGGCCGAGCTGCCCGAGCGCTACCCGGCCAACGGCCTGGGTCGCCACTACCTTATCGCCGCCAGCGCCAGCCCGGATGGCGCGCCCGTCTACAGCGGCACCCTGGCCCTGCGCCGCGACCTGCTCGGCCCCGGTGAGAGCCCGCGCTGGACGTTCTGGACCGTCGGCGCAGATGCGGCCAGCGCCGACGAGCTGACGGTGCCCGACACGCTCGCGCCGGGCTGGCACCACTTCGCGATCAGCTGGGATGCGGCCACAGGCGAGAAGGCGCTGTATATCGATGGGGCCGAGGCGGCGCGGGGGGGCGAGGCGGCGCTGCCGGACGAGGTCGGGCCGACGATCCAGATCGGCCGCTTCACCTACGGCGGCGCCCCGGCCGGGGTGATCCTCGACGACCTGGCGATCTACGGGCGCGCCCTGGGCGCGGGTGAGGTGGCGGATCTGGCGGCGGCCCGCCCGGATGTGGATGCCCCGGTGATCGTGCGCAGCCGGCGGGTGCGCCTGGACACCAACGCGATCGACCGCGAGGGCGGGATCGTCGCCGTGCAACTCGGCGTGGACGGCGAGTTCGCCGACCCGCAGCCCTACTACGACGCCTACCGCTGGCTGCTGCCGCCGGTGGAGGGGCCGCACATCCTGGCGGCGCGCTACGAGGATCGGGCCGGGAACACGACGACGCTGACCCGCACCGTCCTGCTCGACCTGGCACCGCGCATGGATCTGGCCCTGGAGCCAACTGGCCCACTTGGAGTGACGGCCCTGATCTCGGCCAGCGATGGTGGCCCGATCATGATGCAGGTCAGCCAACAGCCCAGCTTCGCCGGCGCGGACTGGCAGCCGCTCCAGGGACGCTTCTACTGGGCCTGGGACCCGACCCTGCCCCGCAGGCTCTACATCCGCCTGCGCGATGTGAGCGGCAACGTCACGCCGGCGCAGGAGGCAGCGCCGCCCGAGTGGCGGGCCTACCTGCCGGTGATCGTGCGCCGATCATGGCCGTAAGGGCGCAGCAGCGACCGCAGGGGCGCGCCGCTCGCGGCGCGCCCCTGCGGTCGCTGCTGCGCCCCTGCACGGGCACCACGCTAATCCAAATACCCGTGGAGCCGCTGGCCGACGCTGGGGTGACGTAGGCGGCGCATGGCCTCGGCCTCGATCTGGCGAGTGCGCTCGCGGGTGATCCCGAAGGCCACGCCGACCTCCTCCAGCGTGCGGCGCTGGCCATCGATCAGGCCGTAGCGCAGTTGGAGGATCTTACGCTCGCGCTCGGGCAGATCGTTCAGGGCTGCGCTCAGCTCCTGGTGCAGCATGTTCTGCGCCGCGATCTCCATCGGCGTCTCCAGGCTCTCGTCGGCGAGCACCTCGCCCACCCGGCCCTCGCTCTCGTTGTTGAGCGGCTGCTCCAGCGAGACCGGCTGCGTGGAGGCCTGGAGCAGACGCTTCACCTTGCGCAGGCTCAGGCCCATCGTGTGGGCGATCTCCTGGGGGGTCGGCTCGCGCTCAAGCTCCTGCTCCAGCTTATAGATCGCCCGGCGTAGGTGGACGAGCGACTCGCTCAGGTGAACGGGCAGGCGGATCAGACGGCTCTGCTCAGCGATCGAGCGGGTGACCGCCTGGCGGATCCACCAGGTCGCGTAGGTGCTGAAGCGGTTGCCCCGCGTATAGTCGAACTTCTCGACGGCGCGCATCAGGCCGATGTTGCCCTCCTGGACAAGGTCCATAAAGGCCATCGGGCTGCCGATATACTTCTTCGCGACGCTCACCACCAGGCGCAGGTTGGCCTGGATGAGCTTGCGGCGCGAGTCAAGGCCGCGGGCCACCTTCAGCTCAAGTATCGCCCGCTCGCGCCCATCAGCGTAGTCCTCGTCATCAAGCTGCCGACGTGCCGCCTTGCCCTCGACGATCTGCATCGCCAGGTCGCGCTCCTCATCAGCCTTCAGCAGCGCCACCTGACCGATCTCGTGGAGGTAGAGCTGCACCGAGTCCTCGACGGGCTCGTTGTCACGATCCTCAGGCTCCTCGATCTCGGCTTCGGCCACCCATGAGTCATCATCGTCATTTGAGATGACCTCGGCCTGCTCGTCCTGCTCCAGCACCTGATCACTCTTGCTCGCGTTACGGAAGGCGTACACGGCAGTTCTCCTCTATCCCTCGTGGCGGTGGCCTTGGCGGCGCCGGTGGCGGATCGGGCGGTGCCGGTCTGCGGCGGCGATCCGCGCTGGCCGGTTATTTCTCTACCGAGATATACGGAGTCTCAAAGATTTTGGATGTGTATATTTTCACCTTTTGCACAGTTTTTGTCAAGGGTCATGTCTGAGGATTTTACGACGAGTTTTGGGCCATCGGCCCGCCGAAACAGCTTGAGGCAGAGCCTCTGCAAAGTCACCTCCTGGTGGGGGTGCGGGGGAGGCTTCGCCCCAGGGCTTTGCAGAAGCCCTGCAGCTTGAGGCAGGGCATGTGCAACGTCGCCAGCCGGGGGGGCAGGGGCTTTGCAGAAGCCCTACAGCTTGAGGCAGCCATACCCCTCGCGAAAATGCGACGTGGTACAATAAGCCGCATTGCGTTCGCCGATGATGCCAAGAGGCCGGACATGACAACAGATGACGCAGCCACCGAACCCCGAAGCACCTCTCCATCGCTCGACTCGCTCATCACGATCTTCCCCACCCCCTGCGCATTAATCACCCCAGACGGCACGATCCGCGCGGTGAACCCGGCCTGGCAAGATGCCTTCTTTAACACCGGCCTCGGCGAGAATGTGATTGCGGTCTGCGCACGGATGTTTTACTGGAAGCACGCAGACTGGGGCCAGGTGCAGCAGGATCTGCGCGATATGATCAGTGGCACCACGCCGATGTGCCGCTTCGAGGAAGTGCTGTCGGAGCCACCGGAGCGCTGGTTCTCGAACACTGTCGTGGCCCACGAGTCCCTGGCCGGCGGGCTGCTCTGGCAGACCCACGACGTAAGCGAGTGGCGCATCGCCGAGGAGGAGACGGCCCGGGTCTGGCACCAGATCCGCGACGCGCTGGAGAGTAGCGCAGACGGGTTCGCCCTGTACGACGCCGATGATCGCATGGTGTTCTGCAACCGAAGCTATCGGGAGCTGTTTAGCGAGATCAGCACGCTGCTTGTGTCGGGGAAGACCTTCTCAGAGATGGTGCGGGTATCCGCACAGCGCGGGCAATACCCCGAGGCGGTCGGGCGCGAAGAGGCGTGGATCGCCGAGCGCATCCGGCAGCACCGCGATTGTGAGACGGTGGAGATAGAGCTCGCCGGCGGGGTCTGGATCCGGTCAGTCGATCAGCGCACCAGCGATGGCGGCACGGTCTGTATTCGCACCGACATCAGCGCGATGAAGCGCGCCGAGGCGCTGCGCTGGCAGAGCGAGCAGCAGGCCGAGCTGATCCGCATCCAGGCCTCGCTGCTGGCCGAGCTCTCGACCCCGCTGCTGCGGATCAGCGATCGCGTGGTGGTGCTGCCGCTGATCGGATCGATCGACAGCGCGCGGGCCGAGATGGTGGTGGAGTCGCTGCTGCACGCGGTGGAGTCCATGCGGGTCGAGGTCGCCATCCTGGATATCACCGGGGTGCCGGTGGTCGACACGCAGATCGCCAATGTGCTGCTCCAGTGCGCCCGCGCGGTTAAGCTGCTCGGCGCATCCACGGTGCTCACCGGGATCCGCCCCGATGTCGCGCAGACGATGGTGGCGCTGGGGATCGATCTGGAGGGCGTGGTGACGCGGGCCGACCTGATGGGCGGGATCGCCTACGCGCTGCGCCGACGCTAGCGGACGCAGCGATCGCCGGATCACAAGCCCACGGCTGCGGACTCGACATCGCGCAGCAAGGTTCCGCACTGCGCTCGCGGGCCACGCGTAATCGGAGCCACGCCCCCCTCGATGCCTCCCAAAAACTCTTTGCACTTTCACCCCACCTGGCTCTCATTCGCCTCTTAATAGTGCGCTATGAATAAAAGCAGGTGTTGACCATTGAGTATGGGTGTGATAAAATAGCCCGGACACTCAAGACCCCTGTCGTCTCTGCCCTGAACGGGCGTAGGAGGAAGGACTGCGCATGGCGGAGCCGGATAGCCTTATGCAGCTCGGGATTGAGGCCGCCCGCGATGGAAATAAAGAAGAGGCCCGAAACCTCTTCCGTCTGCTCACGCTCCAAGACCCCGCAAATGGCCAGGCGTGGCTCTGGCTTGCCGGCGTAGCAGAAACTCGCGAGGAGCGGCAGGCAGCGCTCGAGCGCGTCGTTGAGCTCGACCCCAAGAACGAGATGGCGATCAAGGGCCTCCAGGCTCTTGGTGCGCGTGCCGAAAGCCCATCCCCCGATATCGTACCAGCGACCTCGCCGCCACTAAGCGTCAACGACGACCCCTTCGGCGACGATGATGACGACCCCTTCGCATCGCTGAACGACCTCTCCGATATCATGGCCGATGCGGAAAAGCCCATTCGCCGCGCTGACCCACCGCCTACCGATGAGACAGATGAACTCGCGGCGATAGGCGTTGGCAGCAGTAGCGACAGCTCCGCCAGCCGACCGAGCAGCGGCTCCGCCAGCCGGCCGAGCAGCGGCTCCACGAGCCGCCCAAGCAGCGGCTCCACCAGCAGCCGCCGCAGCATCTACGACGAAGAGGAAGATACCGTGCCCGCCCGCCGCGGGATGAGCCCCCTGCTCAGCATCCTCCTCGGCCTTGTCGCCCTGCTCCTGATCGGCCTGCTGTTCGTCTTCTTCTTCTTCAATAGCAGCGGACAGAGCGTCGCCGATCAGGCCGCCCAGCAGACCGCCGCCGCCGATCAGGCCGCCCAGCAGACTGCCGCCGCCGCCGCCGCAGAGGAGCCGACCGCGATCCTCGGCGAAGGAGCCGACCAGGGCGCTGGCCCTACCGAGGCGATCACATCGACCACAACGCTTGAGGAGCCGACCGCCGAGGCCACCGTCGAGCCCACCGCGCCTGCGCCGGCCGATGTCTCCCAGGCGAACCCCGTCATCGTCTCGGCCAGCACGCCGCTGCAGAGCGAGGGCTGGATCTATGACTTCAACCAGCCCACCTACGCCGCGCCGATCATCGGCCCGCTCGGCCAGTACCAGCCCGCGAACGGCCGCTTTGTGGTCGTGCTCGTCTTCGCCGTAAATAGTACCGGCACGAGCCAGACTATCCCGCCCGACTTCTTTGTGCTCAAGGACGCGCAGGGCCGCGTCTGGAGCACACGGCCCGAGGTGTCCGACGCCTACGTCATCCCCGGCGTCAACGCCGACCTCAGCCAGACCCAGCAGCTCCCGCCCGACGGGCTGACACGAAGCGTCGCCCTGATCTTCGATGTCGCGCCCGATGCGACGAACCTGGTCTTCTTCGCGCGCAGCAACCCGACCCAGGGCTGGCTCGTGCTGCCAAATGTGTAGCGATGCTCAAATGTGGGGGGGGCTCCGTCTCTCCCCACATATCCCCCCCTCAACGTGACCGACCCCACACCTGCAAAGCTCAACATCGACCAGCTGCTCCGGATGGGAGTCTCTGCGGCGAGATCCGGCAATCGGAGCACCGCCCGCGCGCTCTTCCTCGCCCTCACCCACGAATGCCCCGATGACGTGCGACCATGGCTTGGCCTCGCGGGAGTTGCAGCCAGCGCCCAGGAGCAGCGCGATGCGCTGGAGCATGTTGTCGCGCTATCCCCGGGCCACCCGCAGGCCCAACAGGCTCTGGCGAGTCTCGGGCCGCCCGCGCCTGTTCAGCGAGCGCCCTCCCCCTCGGCGCTGGCGGAGTCGCCGGTGCCGCCACCTGCTGCGCCCGCAGAGCCGCTGGATCAGCCGCCACTGCCACCATCTTCTGATGATGAGCCAGCACAGGCTCAGCCGCGATTCCCGCTCATGAACATGATCGCGCTGGCGATCATGGGGCTCCTGATCATCGCGCTCCTTGTCCTTGCGAGCGGCCTGGTCGCCAGGCCGGAGCAGCGCTCCGCCGAGGCAGGGATCATCCCCTCCTCCGTGCTCATGCCAGCGACTCAGCCCCCGCCGACCACCGACTCACACGCCAGCATCACACAGCAGCCCTCGCCTGAGCCCTCGCCCTCGGCAGCAGATCAGCCGGGGATGGCGACGGCTGCGCAGGTCACGACAGCCGCAGCGACGACGCCCGCCGCTGGGCTGCCCGCGCCGGCGAGCCTGCCGCTCGGCACCATTGTCGATGTCGATGGCTGGAGCGCGACGCTGCTGCGCCCCGACTACGCCCTCATCCTCGATGGCGCCATCGGCGACCTAAAGCCGAGCGGGCGCTTCGTCCTCGCGCTGATGGCGATCAGCAATAACAGCGCCGACCTGCGGCGGATCCCCGCCGATCTGCTCACCCTCGTCGATAGCCGGGGCCGGCGCTATAGCCCGGCACCCAACGCCTCAAGCGCCTACCTCTCGCTCTATGGGCGCGGCCAGCACGGCGACCTCGCCCTCGAAGATGCGATCACCCCCCGCAGCGGCATGCGCAGCGTGCCTATCCTCTTTGATGTCCCCGACGACGCCACCGGCATGGTGCTCACGGTCCGCGACGGCGGCACGTCCGGCTGGCCGATCGAGGGCGCGGCCGCACCCGCCACCAACGTCGGCCCCTAGTTGGGGCGACAGCCCTGTCGTAGCAGAACCTTCGCCCCGACCGCACGGTATATAGCATAGTGTCGCCCATAGAGGGCTCCGCTATCAGCCTGCCGCCATAAGGAGGCACCCGTGCGACGACTCGCCACATTTGGCATCATCATCGCCCTGCTGGGACTTGCCGCCGCCACCCACACCACCGCCCGCGCCGGCGAGCGCACCGTCCAGATCAATGAGTTTATGCCCGACCCATCCGCAGGCGAGGAGTGGGCCGAGCTCTACAACAACGGCAGTAGCCCCGTCGATATCGGCGGCTGGCAGATCGACGACGAGAGCATCGGCAAGCCAGGGGTCGTCATCGCCCAGGGCACGACCATCGCCCCCGGCGCGCATATGACGTTCGCGTGGGCCGCCAATATCCTGAATAAGGCGGGCGACACCATCCAGCTGCTAGGCCCGGCGGGCGATGCCATCGACAGCCACACGTATGGCGAGGCCCAGAGCGATCTGTCTCTGGCCCGCATCCCCGACGGCGGGGTCGATTGGCTCTGGGGCGAGCCAACGATGGGCGGGGCGAATAGCCCCGCGCCGACAGCGACGATCAGCGCCAGCGACGAGGCGCCGACGGAGACGGCGACTGGCAGCGCTGATGTGGGCACCCCCACCGCCGAGGGCACCCCCGCCACATCGCCGACGAGGACAAGTACGCCGACGGCGACGCCGACCAACACTACCACGCACACCGCGACCCCGACGGCTCCCCCCAGCTTCGGCAGCATCAGAATCAATGAGATCGCGGCCGGCACTGACCCCGAGTGGATTGAGATCTATAACAGCGGTGATCGCGCGGTCTCTCTGGACGGCTGGCGCGTCGTGCGCGTATCAGAGAGCTCGGGCACATCACGATCTATCTCGGCCACGGTGATTGGCCCCGGCGAATTTGTTGTTGTTAGCTTTGCAAAGGGCTTTCTGCCCAATGATGGCGCAACGATCGTGGTGCATGACGGCGCGGAATCGCCGATGAGCGATTCGATCAGCTACCCCGCGCTGGACGCGACACACGTGTATGCGCTCCAGGAATCGGGGATCTGGGAGGTGACCGATCTGTGGTCGCAGGGCGAGCAGAACCCGCCGCCGCCACCAACAGCCACATCTAGCCCAAGTCCC
>NZ_JAIEWN010000067.1 GCF_019599295.1 Oscillochloris sp. ZM17-4
TGGTCGCGACGCTGACCGGGCTGGACGACGCGGCACTGAACGCCCTGATCGACCTGGAAGAGGCGAATACAATAGCCGCCCTGGCCACGCACACGGTCGCCGCCGGCGAGTTCTGGACGCTGGTGCTGGTCGGTGGGCAGCGCATCCCGCGCGACCGCCCGGCCGAGTTTCGGGCCGTGGCCAGCGGCCCGGAGCTGATCGCCCGCCTCCACGCCTGGCGGGCCGCCCTCGACGCGCTGCTGCCCGATCTGCCCGAGGCCGCCCTCGGCCCGACCCCGCCGCCGCCGGAGGAGTACGGCTTCACCCCGATGCGCAACGGCGCGCTGCTGACCGGACGGGTCTGCATCCTCCACGCGATTGAGCACAGCGCGATGCACCTCGGTCATCTGCAGCTCACCCGCCAGCTGGTGCTGGCTCGGCGCGGCGATCCGGCGGAGGATCGTGCGACATAGTCGCGCAGCGAAAGGCTCCTGATGCGCGATCGCCCGCAGCTCGCCGGGCGCGATGGCGCACCGCGATAGTCTCATCACCGCGCGCTCAGCCGGGCGTCATCTCCCCAGACCCTGTTTTCCCGTATCGTTGAGCTACCGCCGCGAGCTCACAGAAAGGGAGATAGCCGTGATCATTATGCTCAACGGGCCGTTTGGCGTCGGCAAGACCACGGCCGCGCAGGCGCTCTGCGCGGCCATTCCCGACGCAATGCTCTACGACCCCGAGATCGTCGGCACGGCGCTGCGCTCCTTCACCGCCGGCATCCTGCCGCCCGAGGAGCAGACCGATGATTTTCAGGACATCGCGCTCTGGCCGACGCTCACCGTACAGATCGCCGAGCAGCTGATGCGCCAGTATCGCCGGCACCTGATTGTGCCGATGACGATCGCCCACCCGGGCTACTTCGCCACGATCACCAGCGGCCTGCGGGCGCTCACCGACCACTTCGCTCACGTCTGCTTGCTGGCGCCGCTGGACACCATCCAGGCCCGGCTGCGCCAGCGCGGCGACGACGGTGGCTCCTGGGGCTGGCAGCGCACGATCACCTACCTGCCGCGCCTCGCCGAGCCGCGCTTCGCCCAGCACGTGCAGACTGAGGATCGCTCGCCACAGCAGGTGGCCGACGATGTTCTGCGGGTCATCGGGCTGACGCGCGGGTAGACCTACCGAACGAGCCCGGGCGCTACTCCCATACGAGAGAGCTGAGCGGCCTCAGCCGGCCGGCACCAGCTCTGCGGGCGCACGCGGCTCCCAGCGGGCGTGGTCGGCTGTTCCGGTTAGCCGGCCGACGCCGGGAATATGTGCGGCGATCAGCAGGGCGCGCTCGGCCAGGGCCGCCGCGACAAGCTGGGCCCGGCTTGCCGCGGTGGCCACAGGGTCGGCCCAGTGAACGCCCAGGTCGGGGTGGGCGACCTCGACCGGGTGGTGGTAGAGGTCGTCCAGGATGTAGAGCACGGCGCCGCCGGACTCGACCCGCACGGCCTGGTGGCCCGGCGTCTCGCCCGGCGTGGGCAGGATCCGGATGCCGTCGCCGAGATCGCGCGCGCCATCGATCAGATCGAGCCGGCCGGCGCGATCGACCAGTCCGAGCGCCCGACCGACCGGCGTCGCCGGGTTGGCGAGGTCGGCCTGGAGCTGCTCGCCGTCGGCGCGCCCGAGCAGGTGGCGCGCGTTGGGGAAGAGCAGCCGGTCGCCAGCCGGGGCGGCGCCCACATCGATCAGGCCGCAATAGTGGTCGAAGTGCGGGTGGGTGATCGCCACCGTATCAATGTCGGCCGGGTCGACACCGACGGCGGCGAGCTGGTCGCGCAATCCGGGCGAGGCTGCGGCGTCTGGGTCTGGCGTGCCGACGTGGGCCAGCAGCTGCGGGTGGCAGGCGTCGATCAGCAGCGAGCGGCCGGACAGCGCGAGATGCACGCACTGGATCGGGACGCTGATCGGCGCGGCGAAGGCGTCACGGTACGCCTCCGGCCAGGCGGCCGGATCCAGGCGCAGCCAGTCGGCTAGGCGGGCCTGGAGCGCCCCCAGCCGCAGGATCGAGACCGTCGCGTTACCGAGGGTGAAGCGAGCCGGAATCGTTGCCATCGATATCCCTGCCTCTCGTGTCAAAGCGGTGCGGTTCAGCGCTGTGTATGCTACCATACCCGCCATCCTCTGCTCACACCCTTGGAGGCACGCGATGAGCGATGAGACGATTGCCTACGCCCGCACCTTCGGCCAGATCATCGACGACCTGATCGCGACACTGACTGGGCTGGACGATGCGGCGCTGAATGCCCCGATTGATCTGGACGAGGCGAACACGATGGCCGCGCTGGCGACCCATACGATCGGCGCCGGCGCGTTCTGGACGCTGGTGCTGGTCGGTGGCCAGCGCATCCCGCGCGACCGCCCGGCCGAGTTTCGGGCGGTGGCCAGCGGCCCGGAGCTGATCGCCCGCCTGCAGGCCTGGCGGGCCGCCCTCGACGCGCTGCTGCCCGATCTGCCCGAGGCCGCCCTCGGCCTGACCCCGTCACCGCCAGCCGAGTACGGCTTCACCCCGGTGCGCAACGGCGAGCTGCTGACCGGACGGGCCTGCATCCTCCACGCCATTGAGCACAGCGCGATGCACCTCGGCCACCTGCAGCTCACCCGCCAGCTGGTGCTGGCTCGGCGCGACGGCGGGCTGCCGGCTGCGGGCGCGGCGTGAGCCCCCGCAGGGGCGGTGGTCGCGCACCCTGGCCCGGCCCGCGCCTCGCGGCGGCGGCCGGGCTGATCGGGCCGCTGTACCTTGGCGGAACGATCCTCACCCTCACCCTGCGCCAGGGCGCGTTCCTGCGCACCCTGGGCTGGGACCCGCTGCGCGCGCCCACGCTAGACTGGCCGAGCGGCCTGGCCCTCAGCCCCGACGGAGGCTGGATGATCGCCGCCTTTCTGCTCTCGGGCGGGCTGCTGGCGGTCTTCGCGGCCGGGCTGGATCACCACCTGGCGCGCAGCGGGCCGCCGCTCTGGGGTTCGCGCCTGCTGGGGGTCGCTGGCCTGGCCCTCGCCCTGCTCGCCTTCAAGACCGACCCGACCTACCTACCGACGCCGCGCACGCTCGCGGGCAGCATCCACGACGGGGCCTATGTCTGCCTGGGCCTGAGCCTGCTCCCCGGCATGCTGCTGCTCGCGGGCGAGCTGCGCCACCGCCCAGCCTGGCGAGCGCTCACCTTCCCGACCATCCTCGTCGTCACTCTGGCCGCGCCAGCCTTCGCCCTCAAGGGGACGGCCTTCTACGGCTTTCTGGCCCTGACGCTGGGCTGGTTCCTGGTCGTCGCGGGGCGGCTCTGGCAGCTCGCACCGGAGGCGCCGGGCCAGGCAGGCGGCGGCGTTACTGAGTAGCTCCTGCGTGGCAGGATTGCTGGCCCCGGTGAAGAAAGCATGGGCGTGTTCAGCGTGTTCCTCGTGTATGATTAGGCCTGCTCCTGTGACGAGCGAGCCCGCGAGAATGCGCGTGTGCTGGCAGCGATGCGCCGCGCACCGGGCTTGCCTTGACGAAAGGGACGTATCGTATGCCATTCACGGTCAAGCGGCGCGGTAAGCTGACCTACTACTACGAGGGCGAGGCGCCGGTGCTGTCGAACCTGGTGGTCGAGCAGCAGCCCGACGGCGATCTGAAACTCTATTTCTCGGGGCTCACCGGGGGACATTCGGCGGCTACCATCCTCGGCCGCGACGAGGTCATCCGCATGGACCCGGAGCGCGAGATCCCGCTGGTCTTTCAGTGCTGGGAGCAGTGGCTCCAGGAGGCGGGGATCTGCCAGTCGCTCGCCGAGGTGGATTTCATCGAGATCCACGCCTTCCGCGCGCAGCCGAAGTCGCCAAACCCGATCGCCGACCCGGAGGGGTATGCGCGCGAACTTGAGCGCTTACGCGGTGCCTACGCCCAGGCCTACGGGGGCTTCTTCAAAGAGCACTGCCCGGAGAACGGCCTGCCGGCGCGCTTCACCGTCCACGTCGTCGACTTCCCCGACCGGGCTGCGTCGTACGAATTCTATGGAACGGCGCTGTATCAGCGCGGGGAGAGCGCATAGCCACTTCGCGCCGGCCGAGGTGGCCCCCGCCGTCTCCGAGGGCGGCTCGCGTCAGGCCTTTCGGCGCGTGCTGGATACTGCCTTCGCGACGGACGATACGAAAGGGTCGTCTGCATGACCGAGACCAGCCTGGCCCTGATCGCCGACATCCACGGCAACGCATGGGCGCTTGACGCCGTGCTGGCCGATATCGACCGGCGCGGCGTCCGCCAGATCATCAACCTGGGCGACTGCGCCTATGGCTCGCTTGACCCGGCCGGGACGCTGGAGCGCCTGATGGACCGGGCCATCCCGACGGTCAGCGGCAACCAGGACCGGATTGTCCACGCGCCACCGCCAGCGGTGGTGGGCAGCGCTGACCAGGACTTCATCACTGCGCGCCTCGGCCCGGACCAGGTCGCCTGGCTGCGCGACCTGCCGCAGACGCTGGTCGTCGGCGACCTGTTCTGCTGTCACGGCACGCCCGCCTTAGATACGACCTGCCTGCTGGAGGATGTGACGCCCCAGAGCGTGCGGCTACGTGGCGACGCCGATCTGGCAGCATTGCTCGCTGGCGTCACGCAGCCGGTGATCGCCTGCGGGCACAGCCACCAGCCCCGTGTGGTCGCCCTGGCCGATGGGCGGCTGGTGGTGAACCCCGGCAGCGTCGGCGTTCCAGCCTACACCGACGACCAGCCGCACCCACACGCGATGGAGGCCGGCAGCCCGCACGCGCGCTACGCCATCCTGCGCGAGGCGGGCGGCGGCTGGTCGGTCAAGCTCGTCGCCGTGCCCTACGATTGGGATGTCGCTGCTGACGAGGCCCGACGCAACGGCCGCCCCGACCGGGCGGCCTGGATCGCCACCGGTCGCGCAGGGTAGGCTCCACCCTGGCCTGGCGCGTGGCTCGGCCAGTACCCGACGTGCGCGAATCACCAGCCCGGCATCAAGCCATGCGGTGCTGAGCTGGTGATTCGCGTACGGTGAGGAGGGCACCTGTCATACCTCAGCGAGCACCGGCACATCCTCTGCGGTGCGAGGGGCCGGAACCTCGGCCTCGGGTAGCGCCTCCGCCACGACATCGACGACTGGGATAACCGCCTCCGTCTCGACGAGGCTCCGGCGTGGGCGCCGCGACACCACGCGTGCAGGCGGGTCGCCGGGCTGCTCGCCGTCGGCCGCGCGGGCCGCCGCCTCGTGGGCCAGGTTGCCCCGCCGACGCTCGCGCTGCTCCCGGCGGCGCTGCTCGCGGGCGGCCCGCCACTCCCGCGTGTAGGCGTCGCGGTCATCAATCGCCTCCGCGCGGGAGATCGGGGTCGCCCCGTCCAGCGGCGTCACCGCGACGGCCAGCACCATCGTGCGCGCCGAGCGCTCGGTGCGCTCCTTCTCGCGCAGGTAGCGGTCGCCCTCGGTGAGCAGGGCGCGCTCAGCCCCCTCCGCCTGAGCCTTGATCTCCGCGCGCCGCTGATTCCACGCATCCTGCAGCTCGGTGACTCGCTCGCGCACTAGATCGCGGTTCTGGCGCATGGCCACCCGCTCCAGCACGCCGCGCACCCGCACCTGGTTGCCGCGCCGATAGAGCAGCTCCGCGCCCTCGTCGTCGGTGGGCACGATCACCGTCACCTCGCAGGGGCGGCCCGGCCGCACGACCCCGTCGTCGCTCAGCGCGGGCGTGGTGCGGGCCTTGACGCCGACGCGGGCCAGCTCGATCTCGGGGAAGTCGGGGTGGCGGAAGAACACCGGCGGCTCGACCACGACGCCCTCGACCCAGATGTTCGAGCCGGTGGTCGCCGGGTCGGACTCCTGGCGCGGGCGCACGCGCTCCACCTGGATCACCACGTCCTGGTAGATGATGCCCTCGATCATCTCGGCGTCGTAGTCGCGGAAGCGCCGGTCCACCTCGCGGGTGCGGGTCAGGTGGCCCTCCAGCACGATCATCTGCCCGGCCTGCGCGCCGGCTAGGATATCGGCCCCCTCGACCATGCCCACGTCGATGTCGATCTGGTAGCTGCCGCCGTAGGGCGCGGCCACCTGGACATCAACGGTGTAGTCGGTGCCCTTGTTCGCGTTGCGGAAGCTGCGGACGGCGGGCAGGGGGGTGGCGTTCTTCTTGCGCTCGCTCATGCTCTGGCGCTGCTGGTCGATCTTGCCGTACAGGATGACCTTGTTCTTCGGGAAGGGCTGCTGCGTGGTCATGATGACTGGTTCCTTGTATGTGATGATGAATAGTGGCGAACCAATAATGGCGAGGATGTGGATGTGGAGTATGCGGGAACGGGATCGGGATCGACCACCCCCTTTCTGTGGGCGAGACACCAATTCGTGCGTTTTGTTCTACTTCAGCCCTTGCTCGCGCGCAGCCTTCACGGCCTCCGGTGCAGGCGGCGGCGTGGCGCGCAGGCGCTGCGCCACCTCATTGGCATCGTTCGTGGTCAGCGGGCGCGGGTTCGCCCAGGGCGTGGTTGTCTCGCCGGCGTCGGTCAGCACGCCGGCGTCGGCCAGCCAGAGGGCGAGGGCGGGCAGCGCCCGGCCTGTGTCTGATGGGTCGATGCCAGCGGCGACGAACATGCCGCGCAGCCGGGCGGGGGTCACCCCTGCCGTGCGCGCATCACCGGCGATCTCCTCGTCACAGAGCGCCAGCAGCAGTACCTTCCCAACCTGGGAGCCTGGCAGTTGCCGCTTGGCCGCCAGCGGCAGGTCAGGCCAGGCCGACCCGGCCTTCGCGACGGGCGGCGGCGCGCTGGCATCCGCATCGCTCGCATCGACGGCGCGGCGCAGGATGTGATCCGGCAGTGGGCCGAACGGTGTGCCGCCCGCCGCGATCTCAGTCATGTAGAAGACAAGTTGCTCAATAACCTCTGGGTCTGTGACGTTGTCTGATAGGTGTGTCATTGATCTTCCCACCTGTTAAAGCGAACTGCTGTCGAAACCAGCCGACCGGGCAATGCTGCCGGCGGTCTTCCCGTCGGGCGGGTTTGTCGCCCAGAGCCGACGCCGTATCTCCACCCGGTTGTTCCCGATCAGCGGGCGCGGGCGTGACCACTCCGTTCGGGACGTATCATCGGCCAGCACCGTCACCCCCGCGTTGGCGAACCAGATGATCAGCGCTGCCGAGAAGCGCCCGAATCGGTTCGCATCAAACGTAAGCCGCTTGGCGACCTCGCGTAGCCGCGCGCGGGTCAGGCCGGGCATGCTCGTGTGGTTCATGATCTCCTCGTCGGTCAGGATGCCCTCGACAAGTTGACGCACCTCATCAGACGTGAAGAGATCGGTGCCAACGAGCGGGCCACTCGGCCATGCCTGGCCGCCCGTCGCCTGGTCAAAAGGCGGGGCGTCCAGGGCGGGCGGGGCACTCGCCGCCGCGCCCTTCTTCCCCTTGCCCTTGTTGGACGGCGTGATCGGTGCCTCAACGGGAGAAAACAGCTGGAGCGGGCCGAGGGGCTCCTCTCCTCTGCGAATCGCCTCCAGAAAGTCCAGAAAGAAATCCCATTCGTCATCGCTCAATGCGGATTGATCGGAGAGCCGTTCCACCCCATCGCCACCGGGTGCTGCCGCACGCTGCGGCGTGGGCGGCGGCGCTGCCTGGTCGGTAGCCCGAGAGCGTGCGCGCCCCCCGCCGCTGTGGTACGGTGCCTGAGCATCGCCTGTGCCTGCATCGTCGTTGTCGTCGCTGTGAGGATGGTCCTTCATCCTTACACCTTTTTCTGCTTCAGCTCGGCCATGATCCGCTGCAATGCGCCGCGCGACTGCGGCGGTCGTTCCTCCAGCAGGAGTCTGGTGTAGGTTCGCCACTGCAGGTAGTTCAGCTCCGTCACGAAGCCGGTATCGATCATGTTTTCCCCGGGCCGCAGGGTCTGCGTAATGCGTGAGAGCAGGGGCACCGGCTGCTCGGAGATCATGCTGAGGTAGGTGCCCCACACCGCGCCGAACGGGGTGGTGTTCGCCAGTTCGGGGGTGGAGACGACGCCCCACCCGTCCGGCCAGGCGCGCTGAAACTCTGCGGCGAGGTAGGCGGCGCGGTTCTGGTTCTGCACGACCAGCACCAGCATGACATCCCCGCCGAGCACGTTCCGGTAGATGCCGTTGCGGTGTAGGTCGCGGTAGGTAATGAACTTTTTTACCAGGATGTCGACGGACTCCGTTGAGTTGTCGAGCTCCAGCGCCCAGCGCAGCTCGACCTCCCCCTCACGCAGCGGCGTCCCAGAGAACCAGGGGATCTGATTCTGCTCGGCGCGTGGGTGGCGGAAGTCGAAGCGGGCGATGAGGATCGCATCGGCGCGCTGGCCGGTGATGGTGTTGTACTCAACCTGGCACCAGACGCCCGAGCACCAGGGGATGAGCCGCAGACCCTCGATCATCGAGGCGCACCACCAGGAGATCTGGAGGTCGTGGGCCAGGCTGCTCGGCTTGGCCGCGACGCCGGTCACGTCGCGCTTGACCAGCAGCTCCAGCTGGCGGTCATCCGTCTCTACACCCATGTCGGCGAGCAGCTGGTGGCCCGCCCGGCTCAGCCCGTAGACGTGGATCGGCTTGACCGGGCGATTGCGGAGCAGTTGCTTGGCGCCGCCTAGGAAGGCCGGGACTTTCCAGACAAAGCCCTGCGCGGCGAGGTGTTGAAGGTCGTTATATGTAGTTCTGACACCAAACCTCCGGTAGTAGAGCATGCGATGGAGTGTCCCGACATCGGCCACATAGAGCCGGCCCAGCACGCGCAGCAACTCGACCATGCGCTCGTCGGTAACCGGGTTCGCATTGGGGATCGGAAACCCTAGCCCGTCGTAGCCGGGGTTCTGGCTGCGCTCGCACTCATAGATGCGCGGCGGCAGCTTCGCGACCACCGCCGCCACATCGGGGTGCATCCGGGAAATACGGCTGACCCAGGCGTTTACCGCGTTGACATCCAGCTTTCGCCCTGGGCGTCGCTTGGGTGCCTTCTTCTTGTCGGCCTTCTTCTTGTCGGCCTTCTTCTTGTCGCTGTTAGACATGCTGGTCATCCTCGCTGCTGTCAGAGGCCGACGCGCCTGCGCTCGCATCTAGCGAGGCAAGCCCGACCGGGTAGTTCGGCTCCCGCTCGTTCAGGAAGGATAGCCGGTGCTCCTCGCCCGGCGGGAGCAGCTCACGCACCACATATTGATCGGGAAGCGCGCGAGCTGGTTGGCGATGCGTTCAAGCGCAAAAGGGTCGTCGTGTGTCGAGTTCGTTATCTCGGCCATGATTCTGGCGACGGCTGTAGTGTTGTCGTACGTGGTCATGAGAAATATTCTTTCGGTGAGTCCGCCTCGGGTGTTGCTTCCGGCTCCGCCTCGGGTGTCGCTTCCGGCTCCGCCTCGTAGTTGGCGATGCCTGGCATATCGTTCGGTCGCGCCCGACGCATACGCACCATATCCTCGTGGGAGGGGTCGGATGCCGCCAGCATCGGGGGATTCGGCAGCACCTCCACATCGACAGGCGACACGTCGTGCGGCGGCAGGCGCAGCTGCCGGTGCAGCTGCGCCTGATGGCTCGCCTGCGCCTGTGTGGCCTCAACCATCCCCATATCTTGCCGCAGGGTGATCGCCTCCTCGATCAGCGCCCCGCGGCTGGCCCGCAGGTTGGTCAACCAGGTTTGCCGCACGACCTGATCCGGCTCCTGAGCCGGGTAGTTGAGGAGCTCCTGGTAGTGGTGGGCGCGAATGCGCTCCCACTGGGCGATCAGCGCCTCCCAAATGCGGGATGGGAGTTGCGCCATCTGGCCGGCGATCTCGGAGAACTCACGCATCGTCTGATCGCGATAGATGACCTCCGCAATAACCTGATCTGCCTTAAAGAAGTTCTCGCGCTCGCGCTCTGACCATCGCGGGTCGGGTGACGGAACCAACTCCTTCCAGCTACCGACCGCCACGCCCTCGGGTAGCGGTGGGAGGCGCTCGTCCGGCGGGGTGGGCCAGACGTTCGGGCGCAGGCTAAAGACCAGCTGCTCACGGTTCGGCCCGAGCGTGACGGCATACTGATGGTGCAGCGCCTCCATGCCCTTGATATCCTCCGGCTTGAGCCCGGCCTGCGAGTACATCTTGGCGTACTCGGAGGCGTCGGGCTCGCCGGTGCGCAGGATGAGTCGATTGGAGGCGTTGATGGTGAAGGTGTCCTTGAGCGCGCCGATCTGCTTGAGCGTCTGGTGCAGCACAATCATCGGCACCGCGAAGCCGCGCAGCTGGGTGAATGCCTGCTCTAAGTCCGGGCTCTGGTCGTTCACGATGAAGACCTGCACCTCGTCGACAAGCACCGGCGCGGTGATGCGGCTCTGGGCGTCGCCCTTACGGGCGTAGGCCGCTGCCACGATCGACTGGAGCACCAGCATACCGACGAGTGGGGCCAGGCCGCCCAGCGAGCGATGCGGCATGGGGATGATGATGATCTGCCCGTCGTCCATCGCCTGCCGCAGATCCACGCTCGGCCGCTCGACGGTGAGCATCGGGCGGGTGATTGGGTTGGCCATGAACAGGTCCAGGCGGCGTAGCAGGGCGCTCAGGCTCGACTTCTGGGCCTCACTCAGCTGCTCCTCGCGCTGCGTCCAGAAGCGGAAGATCAGGTCGTTCTTGAAGGGGTAGCGTGCGATCAGGGTGGCCCGGAAGGCCTCGTCCTCCAGCGCCCTTGCCACCTTGGCCATCGTCGGGATCTCGCCGGTGCGCGACGAGCCGGTGCGCAGCACCAGATGTGAGCCCATGAGGGCGTACTGCTGCATTCCCGGCGACTCCTGCCAGCGCGCGGGGTCGAGCCGCTCGAACAGGCCCAGGATGAGGCCCAGGGCCGCGTTGAAATACAGGTCGCGCTCGGCCTTGCTGGTGGCCTGCTCCATTGCGACCATCAGGTGATAGATCGGGTTGAGCCCGATCGGGTAGGCTGTCTCCAACACGTTGAGGTACGACAGCCGGTGCTCCTCGCCGACCGGGAGCAGCTTGCGCACGACGTTAGCCAGCGACCCGCTCTCATCGTCGCCCTTACCGTCGAGGATGATGAATCCGTGCGGGATGAGCTGGGCGCACATCGCAGCCGCCGCCTGGCTCTTGCCCGCCCCCATGCCGGCGGTGATGTGCATCATCTGATGGAGCGCTTTGAGCGGTACGCCGACCGGGCGCAGCTGGCCGCCGCTGTCGAAGGCGTGGCCCAGGGTGAGCCACTGGTCGGGGAGCTTTCCCGCCGTGGTGAGCGTGGTGGTGTCGGCCGGCACGAAGGCGCTGGCCGGGGCGGGGATGATCCGGTTCGGCGTCCAGGCCATCTCGGTGCCGGCCGTCGCGTCGGGCAGGTGCCAGAGCCGGCTCAGCTCCGCGCTGCTCAGGATGGCCGGCTGGCGCCAGAGCGGGCGCGGCAACAGCAGCGGGTCGCTCGAGTCGCGGCGGCGGGCCACCCGACGCAGCGCCACCCAGGGATCGACGAGCACCTGCTCCCAGAACGCGATCACCGCCGCCACCACCAGGGTCACGCCCCAGACGACCCGTATCACCCACCAGAGCCAGATGTGGGCCAGCCAGGCGAGCTGTGGCACGCCGGGCAAGGTATCCCCCCAGGGTCGAGCGGCGTAGGCCCCGAGCATCGCCAGCAGCCCGATCGCGCTCAGCGCCATCAGGATCGCCACTGCCAGGTGCGCCCGGCGCAGGAGCGGCGGCCGGGCCGGGCCGGGCCGGCGGATCGCCGCCTCCGACGGTGTGCTGGCCGGTACCAGCTCCTGGAATACCTGCCCATGCGGCAGGGTATGGTCACGGTTCAGCTCGGCCAGGGCCGCGCGCATCACCTCCAGCGAGGTCAGGGCCGCCGTGTGGTGGGCGGGCGTGTCTGACTGCGCGACGACCACCATGCGGATGGTGACGACCGCGTGGGCGTCGCCGAGCTTTTTGGCCACCTCGCTGGCGACCCCCACATCGCCGGTCAGGTTGGCGCTGCCGCTGCGGCGCAGACGCGCCAGCCAGTGACGCGACGCCCCGACCCAGCGGCGGGTGCCCCGATCGCGGGTGGGTGCGGCGAGGATCTGATACTCCTGCACGCGCACGCCCTCGGGCACGGCCAGGGCGCGGGCCATCGACCGCAGCAGCCCGCCGACCTGATCCTCCGCGACGGTGAGCGGCCAGTGGGGCGAGCGGGCCAAGGTCAGCTCCTGGCTGAAGATGACCATTCCTGGTTCCACCACGCCCAGGGGGTCGGCCCACGGCTCCATCTGGACCGTCACATCCTGGCCGCGCAGCACGCCCTCGACGATGCGCCGGGCTGCCACTGTATCCTCAGCCTCGGTGCGCCCGGCGTCGGGCAGCGCCGGGCGCAGCACCGGCCCACGGCCCACCCGGCGGGCGAGGAGCAGGAGCGGCGCGGCCGGTCCGTAGCGATCGGCGGCAACTCGGGTGTCAGCGGGGGCCGACTTCAACCCGCGGATCTGCACGCCGAGCTCAGCCGGCAGGTTGGCGGTGCGGCTCAGACTGAGCGCCACCCGGTCGCCTCCCTGGCCCTTCATGCTGGCGAGCAGGGCCGCCCACATGCTGGCCGGGAGCGGATCGGGGGTGGACGCACGATTCAGTGGGTGCAGCGTGCGAACCCGGTAGAAGGTGCGCGTCCCTTCCAGCGTGACCTTGCGCAGCGCGGCGGCGGCCAGCAGCCCGCGCTGCGCCTCCAGCAGCAGCAGCAGAACACCCGCGACTGGCGCCCACAGAAGCGGGCTATCGGGCTGGGCCAGCAGGATGGTGAGGGCCGCGCCGACACGCTGGGCGGTATCCGGGGCGCCGGCGGCGGTTGTGGCCTGGGCAGCCTCCACCGCCCAGGGCAGAAGGTCATCGCGCATCAGCTGGGCGCTCAGCCACACGAGCGACACGGCCAGCAGCGCGATGCGCAGCAGCCAGAGCGACTGCTCGGGGTGGGGCGGCAGTGGCGGCTGGGAGCTACCGCCCGATGGGCGGGTGGGGGTGAAGAGGCTCATGCGGGCACCTCCGCCGTGCGGGCGGCCGGCAGGGCGATCCATGGTGCCTGATTCCAGACGCCGCCGCGCAGATGGGCCAGAGGCCAGCGCGGGTCGGCGGCCCCTGAGCGGAGCAGCGCAGGGACGGGCTGCGCGCCCCAGCCCTGTGCGGCCAGCCGGGGCGCAAGCGGCGGCCCATCGGCGTCGCCACCTAGGGCGATCAGGGCGCTCACCTGGAGGCGCTGCCGCCCCATCTTTCGCCACTGCGCCACCAGGCGGGCGCGCGGCCAGCCGGCTAACAGACTCCCATCTATGGGATCGGCCTCCGGCTGCGCGGGCCAGGCCCAGAGGAAGGCGCGGTAGCCCTGCGTGGTGAGCCCCTCGGCGACGCGCTCCAGATGGCCCGCCTGCCCGCCCGCCGCCCGCAGAACGCGGCGCAGCAGATCGGTGCGGCAGCCCATGTCGCAGCGGTCCGTTGCGCAGCCGGGGCAGCCGGCCAGGCTCAGGTACGCCTGCTGGCGTCCCCCGACCTGCACGAGCGCGCTGTGCAGGCTGGCGACGGCCAGGTGGTAGCGCAGGCCGGTGGCCAGGGTTGTCTGGTCGCCGGCGGACAGCGCCGCCGGGTCACTGATTCGCCATGTGTGTATCGTCGGTGCCATCGATCTCCGCCCCTTTCACACGCATCCAGTATCGGTGCCGTACCAGCTGGTCACCGTCCACTGCCCGCCGATCTCGGCCAGCTCGGCGTAGTAGCAGCGCGTCTTCTTCTCGAAGACCCAGCGGCTGTAGGCGCGGCGGCCCGCGCCGACCTCGCGCACGTCGAGCGGCTCGGCGCGCAGGAACGCGCCGGCGGAGTCCGGCTTGCCGTCGGTCGGGCTGATGTGGCGGGCCACCGCGCCGAGGTACTGGTCGACGTTGAAAGCGCTCGCCTGCTCGCTGCCGGCGTCGAGCAGGGCCAGGGCCGCCGCCCGGTCGTTCTGCTGCACCGCAGTCACCCAGGCCGCATTGACCGCCGCCGGGTCGCTGCGGTCAAGGCCGGTCTCCTGGGGCGAGGATGCGCTGCCGCAGGCCGCCAGTAGCAGGGCGAGCAGGAGGGCGGCGAGGATGCTGGGCGCGATTGAGGGTCGTCGATGCATAGGTAAGATGTCTTTCGTTCGTCATGAGCCCTGGAGCAGCTGAAGCTCGCGGGGGGCGGGTTCCACATCCACTGGCACGACGATATTGTCGTAGACGACCACACAGCGCCCAACATCCCCACGGGTGATGTGCTGGATATGGGCCTCGGTCAGCTCGGGGATGGCCTCGGCCAGCCGGCGGGCCTCGGGGTCTTTGAGGTGGTAGATCACCCGCACCCGCGAGTTACCAAATATCTGCTGGCCCTCGGGTGTGTCCAGGTAGAAGTTCGGCAGCTGGTCGGCCGTCACCAGGGCCATGCCGTACTTGCGTGCGACCTTGGAGATAGTCACGCCCATCTGCGCGACCGAGGAGATCCGTGAGGCCAGCCCCATCTCGTCGAGGATCAGCAGCGTCTTGCGCGTGCGGTCGCGGCGCGGGTGGCGCATGTAGCGGTAGATCGTGCTGATCGCCTGCGAGTAGTAGAGGTCGAGGTTCAGATCCCCGGCCCCGCGTGGCCCGGTCAGATCGATGCAGGTTACATCGTTCTCAAACGACCAGTCCACCGTGGTGATGCCGTTGAAGTTGTGCCCAAAGGCGGTGCGGGTTGTCGTGCGCCGCTTTGAGCCGTAGATCATCTTGCGCAGCGTGCGCGCCAGGGCGCGGGCCTCGCGCGGGTCGTCGTCGTCATCCAGCGCGTCCTCGTCCTCGGCCAGCGCGTCCGCGTCGTCGCCCTGCTCCTCGGCGTCAATCAGCTCCAGCGCCGTGATCACGTCGGCGAGGATCGGCATCGCGGTCAGCGGGGCGCGGGGCGGCAGATCGACATAGAGCATGGCGATCGCCCGCTGGAGGTAGCCCTCCTCCTCCTTGGTGAACGCCCGCGGGATGAGCACGCTCCTTCCCTGCGCGTCACTCCCCAGCTGGCCCATCATCATGGCGAGCTGGGCGATCACATGGCCCGCCTGGAGCGACATCCAGGCCGGCTCCTCCTCGGGGTCAAACGCCAGGTCGAGCGGGTTGACCGTGCGGCCGGCGCCGAGGATGTGGCGGGTGGCCCCGGCGCCGATCGCCCGCTCCAGCCGACCGCTGTTCTCATCGGCGTCCACCCAGATCACCCGGTAGCCCGCCTGCACGGCAGCCCGCAGGGTCAGCAGGTTCATGCCGAAGGTCTTGCCGTAGCCGGTGACGCCGATGTAGACCATGTGCCCGGCCCGATTGCCGCTGAACGGGTCAAAGAACACCGCCGACTGGCGGAAGCTGTCGATGCCGAACAGCCAGCCCTCGGTGAGCGGCGAGCGATGAAAGCCGACCGCGCCCATCAGGCAGCCGACGCCGTGGGCGAGCGCGTCGCTGCGCGTCCAGGCGGCATCGATCTTCGCCGCCGGGATGGTGGAGAACAGCTTCAGGAGCTCGGCCTGGCTGCCGGCGACCGCCTCGACCCGCACGCCCAGCCCCAGCCGGTCGCGGGCGGCGGCGACCTGGAGGGTCAGATCCTCGGCGTCCGTGCCCTGCACGAGCACGGCGACCTGCACCTGGTGGAGCGATGAGGTGCGCAGCTCGTACATCGTGCGCTCGGCGGAGGCGGCGCGCTGGGCGGTCTGCGGGTCGATGGTGCCGCTGTTGCTGCGCAGCGCCACCGACGCGGCGCGATGCTGCATCTCGGCGAGGTACAGCGCCCGGCCATGTGGGATCGGCAGGATGTCCACGGCGATCATCACATCGCGCTCGCCGTTGAGCAGCGGGTGGAGCACGCGCGCGTCGATCTCGATCGGCATGTCGTAGGAGCGCAGCACCGCCAGGTGCGGGTGCGCGGCGTCTATGGGGATCAGGCGCGCCCGCTGCTCGTCCACGGTGACCGGGCCAGGCAGGATGGGGCGCAGCTGGTCGCGGCGGCACACCCGGCGGCCGGTCGTGTAGGAGAGGCTGTTGATGATCTCCTCGACATTGGCCGTTGGCGGCTCCCAGATGATGAGGATAAAGGTGGCCGCCCGCAGCCGCCGCTCAGCGAGCTTGGTGTAGAAGTGGCGGAGGTCGTACAGCTCCGGGCGCGTCCAGATCAATGACTCCAGCACCTCGCCGAGGGCCAGCCAGTGGGCGGCGCTGGCCGCCTCCGGGTCGTCGAGGATGACCGGCAGGGCCGTTGCGCAGATGTCGGCGAGCACCGCGTCGAGCTCGTCCGACAGGCCAGCCACCACATCGGCCGGGTGGGGCTGCGAGGCGTCGCCGACGGTCAGCGCCTGGAGCGAGGGCAGCAGGGCGTCGGCGAGCGCGCCGATGGGCGCGAGATCGCGCAGGCGGGCGTCGATCTGGGCGATCGGGATGTCCATAGCAAAGCCGTGCGCGCTGAACAGAAAGCGCATCGGCATCTGGTGGGTGCTGACAAACTGCGCCAGGTCAAGCTCCAAACGCTGGAGGTCGCGCACCTGCTCGATCGGGAAGCTCTCCATCTCGAGGATCTGCATGGTGATCTCCTATGCCGCGATCGGCTCGGCGTCCGCAGCCGCCTCAAGCTCGGCACCGTCGTGGTCGGGCGCGGGCGCGGTCGTCGCGAGGCGCAGCTGCACCTGCTGGATCGCGCTGCTGGCCCGGGCGTCGAGCGCGGCGCGGGCGCGCGGCGCGGGCAGCGGCGAGGACGACAGCATCTGGAAGGGGCTGTCCTGCGGGGCCGATGGGATCGACGGGCGCGCGAGCACCACGCCGGGGAGGTCGTCGGGGTTGATCACCGGGCTCCGCATCATGCGGATCTGCCCGCGCGCCCGCCAGATCAGGCGCTCCGCGAGCGACATCTCGGCCATGTCCAGCGTGACCAGGTAGCCACCAATGGCCGCCAGCGCGACCAGCACGAACCGCATGAGATCGGGCAGTGAGCGCGCAATCAGAAACGTCGGCGCGCCGCATAGGGCGATCCCGAAGATGTTCTGGATGCTGAGGAAGGGGGCGACCTTCTCCCCGCGGCGCGAAAGGTTGGTGATTGGGGTGTAGGGCATGATGCATACCTCGGCGTGTTCGGGAGGGTGTCAGCCCGCCGCCCGGTGCGGCGGGCTGGCGCTACGGCCGCGCTAGGAGGCTATCGTCGAAAGCCAAACGATCAGCCCGCTGCTCATGCTGTAGAGGATCAGGTAGAGCGCGATCCGCATGCCGTGCCCCTTCATGTTCGTCGCCCAATCGCCCACGAAGGGCGCGATGATGGAGAAGAAGATGAACAGCATAAAGGCGAGGCCAGCCGCCGGCACGATGGTGGCCTTGAACGCCTCGGTAACCTTTGTGATGATCGTGAGGATCGGATTGTCGGTGGCCAGCAGGGCCGAGGCGATCAGGGGCGACGTGTTCATGGAAGGAATCATTGCAGTGCCTCCAGGGTGCGATGTGAAATGATGCGTTGATGACGGGTAGATATGGGCCGGCACGGGTCACGAGCGACGGGCGGCATCACCCCCTTTCCTGGGTGGATCTACGGCAGCGCCAGCGGGAAGGCCCAGCGATAGGCTGCGCCCAATCCATCGTCGCTGGGCGCGGTGATCTGCCAGAGCGATTCCTCAGCATGGCCAAGGACAGACATCGGCACGTCGTAGGCCAGGGTGGTCGTGCCATCCGCCTCGGCGACCGTGGCGCTGCGGGCCGCGCTGCCGTCGAAGCAGCGCAGCACCGGCAGCCATGTCGGCCAGTCCACCCCGGCGGGCGCGGCCATGCGGATCTGCACCTGGGCGCGGCCGGCGGCGATCGCCGGGTTCTGCGCCGATGTCACGACCTGCACGTCGGTCAGGGTCAGGTCGCCGAGCTGCGGGATGGCGTGCCGCGCCCCCGACACGAACGGCGCGGGCGGCGCACTCGCCTGGAGCGTGCCGGT
>NZ_JAIEWN010000068.1:0-3172 GCF_019599295.1 Oscillochloris sp. ZM17-4
CTGCGGTTAGCGCACGCCGCGTGACGCCAAACTGTCAAGTGCTTCTGAAACCATGTCTAAACACAAATAGCCCGCGCTGTGGCGGGCCGCAAAGGGGCCGTAGGCGGAGGCTATGGTAGAATAGTCTCGGCCCCGCTGGCGTCCCCGGCGGTGCCACAGCGCCCTCGGTGTTCCAAGCACCGGGGGCGTTGCTATTGTAGTACATTTGTAATATTTATGCAAGCATTCCTCATTGGGAAGCCTCAAACGCGATGTGCCAGTGGGGCCTGTCCGCAAAACGACAGAGGTATGAGGGGACTAAGTGGTTAGTCCTCTCGGTGCCTCCTTTCTGGGGCGATACATAAGTCCTCGGGCGGCCACAGAGGTGCAGCGGCCCGAGGCAATGGGGTAGCCGGTGCCGCGCCCAACGGCGCACAACGCGGGGTTCAACTCCCCGTAGTCCCCCCAACGCCCGTCCTCGCGACGGGCTCCATCGAGCTTGGCCAGTGCCCGCGTCCAAAGTGGGGTGGCGCCCTTGAGACACCACCCCCACTTACGTGCCGACTACGAGCCGGTCTTCAGCCGTCGCGGGCAGAGCGCACACCGCCAGCGGGGCGACAGTGCGAAGTCACGCAGCAGCCAAAGCCAGCGGATCTCCCCCTCAATGCGCTCCCGGTCCTCGCACAGGACGTATATCTCGGGCGCGAAGATGAGATTGTCCTGCGCCAAGATGGTCAGCTGGCACTCGATCTCCGCCAGCTGCGCCTCCCGGTCTTCAATGGCCCGCTCGACGCGGGCCGGCGACTGGCTCCTACAAAAACACTCCAGCATAGGTGTACTCCTCCAGAAAGGAGGACGATAGCTCGGACGGCGTCAGTAGGTTGGGCGACAACCTATTGACACATTATCGTTGTACGATAAAATGTACTTGGGTTGGTTTCGTCAAAAGCTATCGTCCTCCACTAGCGTAGGCGGTTCGGTTGCTCACCCCGACTGTGCTAACAGTCGGTCCGACGAAATCTATCGAACATCACTGGGGCGTAGGGCTGCTTCCGACAGCTCTGCGCCTTAGTCCTTTCCTCGGCCTTGGTGCTTCCTCAGTGTTTCCTCACCTCCCCTCTCTCTCGTTCGTGTTTGTGCCGTACAGGTGTGCGGTAGAGATAGATGATACTGGGCGGGTGCGAGCTGTCAAGGTTGAGAAAGTATTTACAAAAGACACAGCAATTCAGTATCCTGCTGCGGCACGCGCAGGGGTGACTGCCTCAGTAACGGCTGCTGGGACGGGTCCACTTACTGCGGCGCGGGCCCTGCGGCGGCCAGTGAAGGCCGTTCGGGCAGGGTGGCCCGGTCGCCGAACTCGTCGCCGTTGATGCTATCAACGTCGGCGGTCTCCAAGCGGTTTGGAGCTGACTGCAAAATATGCACTCTTCGGGGCGTCCCATCGCGGGGTACCCTTGTTTGGTGTGCTCGTGCGGAGCCTCAGCCGCGCGCTGTTTCACAAAGTAAGAGACATCCCATCACTACTCCGCCCCCAGAGGTACCCCAGTGGCCCGCCCAGTGAGCCGTGCGGCACCCTGGGCTCACCGGATACAAATCAAAAGGAGGTTGACCCATATGGCCAACAGGAAGCTAGAAGAAGGGGCCAGGCCCGGCGCGGGGTGCCCCGTGGGGGCACGTAACTGGGCATCAAGGCGACGGAGCTGCTCGGCCCAGTACGCTCTGGACAATTTACCCGAGCACCTGGAGCGTCTCGGGAACATCATCATGAACGCCTCGACCAAGGACGCCGGCGCAGATCCCGGCGCTGGACTTCGCCGAGGCCCTAGAGGTGGCCGGGGCGCGGCTGGGCGAGGATCTGCGCGATGAGCCGGACCTGGCCCCGGCCCACGAGCGGGCGCTGGGCGAGTGGGCGCGGGAGCGCCACGGCTCGGACTTCCTGTTTGTGACGGGCTACCCCAGCGCGACGCGGGCCTTCTACACCGCGCCGGCACCGGGGCGGCCGGGGGTATCGAACAGCTTCGACCTGCTGTTCCGCGGGCTGGAGCTGGTGAGCGGCGGGCAGCGCATGCACCGCTACGAGGACTACCTGGCGGTGCTGGGGCAGCGCGGGATGCGCGCCGAGTCGTTCGTCGGCTACCTGGAGGCATTCCGGCACGGCATGCCTCCCCACGGCGGCTTCGCGATCGGCCTGGAGCGGCTGATCGCGCGGATCTGCGAGCTGCCGAACATCCGCGAGGCGACGCTCTTCCCGCGCGACCTGCACCGGCCCACCAGTATAAACATATCGCGGGGGAGGCTACGCCTCCCCCGCCCTCCTCCGGGAAGGAGATCTATGGGGGTGATCTTCGGCCTGCTGGCGGCCCTGGGCTGGGGCAGCGGCGACTTCCTGATCAGCCGGGCGGCGCGGGCGATCGGCCCGATCCAGGCGATGCTCTACATCCAGCTGGTGGGGATCGCCGCGCTGGGCGCGCTGCTGCTGGCCCGCCGCGATCTGCCGCCCACCGAACTGCGGGCCTGGGGGCTGGGCGTGGCGGCGAACATGTTCAACCTGGGCGGGACGATGCTGCTCTACCGGGCCTTCTCGATCGGCAGCCTGTCGATCGTCTCGCCGATCGCGGCCAGCTTCGCCGTGGTCACCATCCCGCTGGCCCTGCTGGGCGGCGAGCGGCCGGGGGCGCTGGCCCTGGCCGGCGCGGCGCTGGTGGTGGGCGGGGTGGTCGTCGTCTCGCGCGGGCACGGCGGGGAGGGCGGCCCGCCGCGCGGGGTGCCCGAGGCGATCGGGGCGGCCTGCTGCATCGGGCTCTACTTCTGGTCGGTCGGCTTCGCCACGCCGCTGCTGGGCACGGTCTGGCCGGTGCTGCTCGGCCGGGCGATCGCGCTGCTGGCGGCCCTGGGGGTCATGCTGGCGCGCGGGGGGCGGCCGGCGCCGGTGCCGGCGGGGCTCTGGCCGACGCTGATCGCCGCCTCGCTACTCGACACGGCGGCCTTTATCTTCTACAACATCGGCATCTCCAGCGGCTATGTGAGCGTGGTCAGCGCCCTGGCCTCGATCTTCAGCGCGGTGACGGTGCTGATGGCCTGGGTCTTCCTGCGCGAGCGGCTGCGCGTCGTGCAGTGGGCCGGGGTGGCCGGGCTGATCGTGGGGGTGTTTCTGGCGAGCGTTGGGGCGTAGCAGCGCGGCGAGCGTTGGGGC
>NZ_JAIEWN010000068.1:3272-17868 GCF_019599295.1 Oscillochloris sp. ZM17-4
GCAGCCATTACAAGGCGTGCATACTGTATCTGCTGGCAACAATATGTGACCGTTTCTGGCACAGACCTATGCTACGATGAGCCTGTCGCACCCGCCCTACTGAGGACGACAGCGCCCCATGCCACCATCACTCACCACCGATCACGTCCTGTCGCTCGCCCCCGACGCTGCCTCGGCGAAGTCCGGCAAGAGCCTGTCCTCCCCGCGATCATGGCTCTCGCTCGGCCAGCGTGATCAGGCGCTCTGGGGCGAGTGCCAGGGCAGCGGCCGCGAGCCCTACCGCACCCAGATCGATCTGAGCGAGCCCGCCTTCCGCTGCTCCTGCCCGAGCCGCAAGTTCCCCTGTAAGCATAGCATCGGCCTGATGCTGCTCCTGGCGGGCCAGCCCGCCGCCGTGCCCGAGGCCGCGCCGCCGGGCTGGGTTGAGGAGTGGCTGGCGACTCGCGCCAAGAGCGCCGCCGCCCGCGAGCAGCGTCGGCAGGCCGCCGAGGACGACCCCGCCGCCGCCGAGGGGCGGCGCGCCGCGTCCCAGGCGAAGGCTGCCGCCGCCCGCGAGGCGAAGGTGGCCGCCGGGGCGCAGGAGCTGGGCATCTGGCTGCGCGACCAGCTGCGCGAGGGGCTGGCCGCCGCGCCCGGCCGCGCCCCGGCTGCCTTCGAGCGTATGGCCGCCCGCATGGTCGATGCCCAGGCCCCGGGGCTGGCCCGGCTCCTGCGGGCGATGGGCGGCACCCCGGCCTCGGGCGATGGCTGGCAGGGCCGGCTGCTAGAGCAGCTGGCCCGCATGCATCTGCTTGTGGAGGGCTACGCTCGCTTCAAGGGGACAGCGGACAGCGGACAGGGGACAGCTGAGGGCGATGTCTTTACACCCGAGGAGCAGGCCGATATCCGCAGCGCCATCGGCTTCACCCAGAGCCAGGAGGAGCTGCTGCGCGGCGCGGGGCTGCGCGACCGCTGGCTGATCCTTGGCCGGCGGGTTGAGGATGAGGATCGCCTGCGCGTGCAGCGCACCTGGCTCTGGGGCGAGTCGTGCGCCGCGCCGGCCCTCGTGCTGGACTTCAGCGCGGCCGGGCAGCCGCTCGACCGCAGCCTGATCCCCGGCGGCAGCCTCGACGCCGACCTGGCCTTCTTCCCCGGCGCCGCGCCGCTGCGCGCCCTGGTGCAGCGGCGGCACGGCGGCATCGAGGCGCTGCCGGCGCTGCCGGCGCTCGACATCGCCGCCGCCCTCGGCAGCTACGCCGCCGCCCTGGCTCGCAGCCCCTGGCTGGAGCGCTACCCGCTCTGCCTCGGCCCGATCAGGCTGGCGCAAGCCGGCGACGGCTGGCTTGTCTGCGATGAGTCCGGGCGGGGGCTGCCGCTCGCGCCGCAGTTTGGCCGCGCCTGGGAGCTGCTCGCCCGCAGCGGCGGGCACCCCTTCAGCCTGTGCGGCGAGTGGGACGGCGACCGGCTGACGCCGATCTCGGCGTGGGTCGATGGGTTTGTCGATCTAGGGGGGTAGTTGGGGCGCAGCAGCGTCGCATGAGTCCTTGAGTACTCTGTAGGCATCGGGCTGCGGCGCTGCTGCGCCCTCACGCAGATGGGAAGATAGAGTATGCGCCACGGCCCTCTCACACCTGCTTGTGCGCCGCTCTGGGCCGACCTGGTGGCCACGGCCTTGCTTGGCACTGAGCGGCGCGCGCCCGCCCTGCCGGTCGCCGGCGGGGCGCTGGGCGATCTGCTGGGCCGGCTCGCGCCGGGCGATGACCCGGCCGGGGCGCTGCTGGGCGCCGCCGCCGCCGTGGCCCTCTACCGGCGCGCGGGCTGGCTGCCGCCGGCCAGCGCCGCGCAGCCGTTTCCGCCCGCCCCGCCCGACGACCTGCCGCCCTGCTCGGCCCGCGCTGGCGCGCACCTGGCGCAGATGCTCGCCGGCACCTACGCCGCCGCCCTGCCCGAGTGGCTGGCGGCGCTGGCCTCCGCAGGTCGCGCGGCGCCCGCTTCCCTCCTGCCGGCCCTGCTCGATCATGGGCGGAATCATGAGGATCTGCGCCCCGTGATCGTCGCCGCGCTCGGCGCGCGCGGGCGCTGGCTGGCCGGGCTCAACCCCGACTGGGAGTATGCCAGCGGGGCGGGCGCGGCGGCTCAGGAGGATGCCACGCCGCTCTGGGAGACTGGCTCGCCTGCGGCGCGGCTGATGCTGCTGGCCGGGCTGCGCGCCCGCGAGCCGGAGCGCGCCCGCGATCTGCTCGCCGCCAGCTGGGCCAGCGAGAAGGTTGATGACCGGGAGCGCTTTCTGGCCGCGCTCGCGCAGGGATTATGTATGGCCGACGAGCCATTTCTTGAGCAGGCGCTCAACGACCGCTCCGAGCGGGTGCGCAAGGCTGCCGCCGACCTGCTGGCGACCCTGCCCGAGTCGGCCCTGGCCCAGCGCATGGCCGCCAGGGTCGCCCCGCTGCTGCGCTGGCAGCCGGGCCGCCTGCTCCAGCGCGCGAGTATCGATGTCGCGCTGCCCGAGGAGTACGACAAGGCCATGCAGCGCGACGGAATCGTGCGCAAGCCGGCCAGATCTGGCATGGGCGAGAAGGCTTGGTGGCTCAGCCAGATGATCGAGCAGATTCCGCCTGACGCATGGTGTAAGCTCTGGGGCGCGTCGCCCGACGAGATCCTCAAGGCGAAGCTGCCCAAGGAGTGGCGCGATCTGCTGCTGTCGAGCTTGAGCGAGGCGGCCCGACGCCACGGCGACCAGGAGTGGCTGGAGGCGCTGATCGCCCTGCGTCGGGCCGACAAGAAGCCGGGGGAGCTGGCGGAGCTGCTGCCGGCTCTGCCGCCCGCCCGCCGCGAGGCGCTGGCGCTGGCGCTGCTGCAAGCTCATCAGCCGCTGGCAGGCGACCACCCGGCGCTCGCTGCCCTGCGCTCGCTGGCGGGGCCGTGGGGCCACGATCTCTCCCGCGCCGTGCTGGCCGCCCTGCGCCGCCGCTTGCTGGCCTCCGACAAGTCCTCCTTACGCACGGACTGGCGGCTTCACTCCGCCCTGGAGCTGTTCGCCACCCGTATGCCCGCCGACCTCGCCGCTAAGGTGGGGGCGATTATCTCCGACGAGTTGCCCCCCTGGGGCGGGGCGATCACACAGTTTGAGGAGCTGATGCGCTTCCGCGATGCGATGCTGCGCGCGCTGCGCGAGAGCTGAGTGTACGGGCGCAGCAGCAAGCATATCATAGGGGCAGGTAGAGCATCCGCTGCTGCTGCGCCCTTACTGAAGGAGATCTCCACCTATGTCCCAGCGACTTCGCGAGCACGCCGAGCAGCAGTACGCCGGGGAGCTTGAGGCCCTGGCCCGCCAGGACGACCGCCCGCGCCCGACCGGCTGGCGGCTCTCGCCCTGGGCGGTGGCCACCTACATCCTCGGCGGCGCGCTTGACGACGGCACCGTGATCGAGCCAAAGTACATCGGCAGCCGGCGGCTGATCGAGATCGCCAGCGGCGCTGAGGGCGGGGTGCCACATCATTGCTCTCTCGCCCGACCGCCCGGCGACTGAAGTCGCGGGCTGATTCTCCGCCGAAGGCCGCCTGCGCGGCCTGTCTGAGGCCGCGCAGGCGGCCTTCGCCAGGATCGAGCCGGGGACTTCAGTCCCACGGCACCGAGGCCGGGCGACAATGACGTGGCCCTGCTGAGGGCGGGGGGGAGCTTGACGGAACCCCTGTTCAATGGTACCATAACACCGCGTTTGGGGCGATTAGCTCAGTTGGTTAGAGCGCCACGTTGACATCGTGGAGGTCACTGGTTCGAATCCAGTATCGCCCACCACCACAATTGTACCACGCCGGTTGGGGTCTTCCGCTCCGGCAGCCTGTAACCCTCTTGCCACGACGCTTTCTGCTCACCCTAGTTGTCACCGTCGCACTGATGCTTCTTGCAAGTATACTTGCGGGCACCTCGCTTCAGGCCGCGTCAGAGCCCCTCGCTATCTCCTGCCCTAACAAACAGACGACGATCCTTGCCGGCACAGGCGCGCCGCCAAACGAGTCGCTGATCGCCTACCTGAGCTCACGCCCTGTCGGCGGCGGCAGCTCGCGGAGCGACGGCTCGTGGCAGATCCCGCTGCTGGTAAATGAGCGGCCGGACCAGTACCCAGTTGAGGTGAAGGTGCGCGGCTCGCGCACCATTGTCGGCAGATTCACATGCTATGTGGATGTGCCGCTTGAGACACCGACGCCGGTTGCCCCTGAGGATGGGTCCGGCTCCTCTGGCGCATCCCCGACGGCGACGGCGACGACCGCAGGCGGCGCGACGGCCACCCCCGCCAGGACTGCCACCGTTGTGTCGCCGTCGCGGACCTCGATCTCCGCGACGGCGACGGCCACCCTGACGAGGACGACGCCCGCGGGCACCGCAACCGCCACGAGCACCTCCACCACACCTGTAGCCACCACCACAAGCCAGGCCGCAAGCGCAACGATCAAGATCAGCGATCTGTTCTGTCGCGACCCGGCCTACCCCGACGACAGCGAGTACATTGAGCTGCGCAACGATGGCACGACGGCGGTGGATATGCTGGGCTGGAAGGTGATCAACCAGACGCGCTCCAACCTGAGCTACACCTTCCCGCGCTATACGATGGGGGCCGGCCCAGACTTCTACGTCACGCTGTACAGCGGGATCGGTGACAACCTGCCGGACTTCGCGGAGTTCTACTGGGATCGCACTGACCAGCTCTGGAACGACGGCGACCGGGCCGAGCTGCGCGACCCGTCCGGCAACCTGGTGGACGCCTATATCGTCCCTGCCGGCTGCACCCAGTAGCCGCGGGCGACGAGCGACGAGCGACGAGCGACCAACGGCAACGGCCCGTTGGTCGCTCGTCGCTCGTCGTGGTATGATTGTCGCATTCCGATCTCATACGAGCGAGGCTCCCGTGCGCGTCTTTATCACCGGCGTCACCGGGCCGGTCGGCAGCTTCCTGGCCGACCACCTGCTGACCATCCCCGGGCTCGATATCCATGTGTTCAAGCGCTGGCGCAGCGACCCGCGGCCGATCGCGCACCTGCTTGGCAGGGTGACGGTCCACGAGGGCGACATTGAGGACGCCTTCGCGGTGGACGCGGCCGTGCGCGCCGCCGCCCCCGAGCGTGTCTTCCACCTGGCCGCCCAGAGCTACCCGAGCGCGTCGTGGCAGGCGCCGGTGCTCACCATGCGGGCCAATGTCGAGGGCACCCTGAACCTGCTGGAGGCGCTGCGCCGCCACGCGCCCGCCGCCCGCACCCACATCGCCGGCACCAGCGCCGAGTACGGCTTCGTGCGGCCCGATGAGGTGCCGATTGGCGAGGGGCACCCGCTGCGGCCCGGCAGCCCCTACGGCGTCAGCAAGGTGGCCGCCGAGCTGACCGGCCTACAGTACCACGATAACTTCGGCATGCATATCCTGGTCACCCGCTCCTTCAACCACGTCGGCCCGCGCCAGGGCGACCGCTGCTCCATCCAGACCTTCTGCCGCCAGATGGCCGAGATCGAGGCCGGGCTCCAGCCGCCGGCGCTGCTGGTGGGCAACCTGGAGCCCCGGCGCGACTTCACCCACACCCGCGACGTGGCCCGCGCCCTCTGGCTGCTGATCGAGCGCGGCGCGCCCGGCGAGGTCTACAACCTCTGCTCGGGGCGGGCCACCCGCATCGGCGACATCGTCCAGATGGTGGTGGAGCGCGGCCGGGTGCCGGTCGAGGTGCGGCAGGACCCGGCGCGGCTGCGGCCGAGCGACGAGCCCATCCTCCAGGGCGACAACCGCAAGCTGCGCGAGGCCACCGGCTGGGAGCCGACGATCGGCATGGAGGAGATCGTGGACGAGCTGCTGGAGTACTGGAGGGATCAATGCTGAATGCTGAATAGTGAATGTTGAATGGGGCCGGCGCATTCAACATTCACTATTCAACATTCAACATTATTTCAATGGGCACGCTATTTTTAGTCGCCACGCCGATCGGCAACCTTGAGGACATCACCATGCGCGCGCTGCGGGTGCTGCGCGAGGTGAGCCTGATCGCGGCCGAGGACACCCGCCACACCCAGCGCCTGCTGGGCCACTACGAGATCACGACGCGCTGCATCTCGTACCACGAGCACAACAAGCTGGCCCGCCTGGACGCGATCCTGGCGGCGCTGGCCGAGGGCGACGTGGCCCTGGTGTCTGACGCGGGCACGCCGGGGGTCTCCGACCCCGGCTACGAGCTGGTGGTCGCATGTATCGCGGCCGGCTTCACGGTGGCGCCGGTGCCCGGCCCGAGCGCCCCGGTGGCCGCGCTGACGGCCTCGGGCCTGCCGAGCGACCGCTTCGTGTTCGTGGGCTTTCTGCCCCGGCGCAGCGCCGAGCGGCTGGCGGTGCTGGAGGATCTGGCCGGCCTGACGCTCTCGCTGGTCTGCTTCGAGGCCCCGCACCGCCTGGTGGACTCGCTGGGCGACATCCTGGAGGCCCTGGGCAACCGGCAGATCGCGGTGGCGAAGGATCTGACGAAGCGCTTCGAGTCGCTGCGCCGCTCGACGGTGAGCGAGGCGCTGGCCCACTTCATCGCCCAGCCGCCGCGCGGCGAGTACACCCTGGTGATCGCGGGGCAGCCGCCGACTGGGGAGCGCAAGCGCGACCGGCGGCGGCTGACGACCCCCGTCGGGTTTGTCGATCCGCCGAGCGAGGCCGAGATCGCGCGCCGCCTGCGCCTGCTGCGCCCGTACAGCGGGAGGGCGGCCCGCCCGTATCACCCGCCGACGATCTCCTGGTACGCGGCGTGCAGGGCGGCGGCCGCGTCGTCGGCCAGGGCCACCAGGGGCAGGCGCACGCTCGTCTCGGGGAGGCTGCTCGTCCAGGCGAGGGCCGCCTTGAGTGCCGCCGGCGTGTTGGCCGGGTCGACCTTGCCGCGCAGGCGGGTGAGGCGGTCCTGGGCGCCGGCCACATCGCCGCCGGCGTGGTGAGCGTCGTAGACGGCGCGCACCATGTGCGGGAAGGCGCTGGCGAGGGCGGTGATCGCGCCCGCCGCGCCGCCGGCCAGGGCGCTGGAGACGAGCCGGTCGCTGCCGGTGAAGATCTTCAGCTGGGGGTAGCGCGCGATCAGCATCGCGCTGTTGGCCCAGTCCCCGCTGCTGTCCTTCATGCCGAAGAAGAGGCCGGGGTGGCTCTCCAGCAGGCCGTCGATGATCGGCGGGGTGATCGGCACGCCGGTGACCTGCGGGATGTGGTAGAGCATGAGCCGCGACTCGGCGGGCAGGGAGTCGGCGAGGGCGCGGTAGTAGTTGAGCACGCCGAGCTCGCTGGGCTGCTTGATGTAGAAGGGCGGCATCACCAGCACCGCGTCGGCGCCGCGGTCGACGGCGTAGCGGCTGAGGGCGATCGTCTCGGTGAGGGCGGCGCAGCCGGTGCCGGCCATGACAAACATGCCGCCCTTATTGGCCAGCACCACGTCGAGCACGCGCTCACGCTCGGCGGTGCTCATCGACGGCCCCTCGCCGGTGGTGCCCAGGCAGAGCACGCCGTGGAGCCCGCCCTGCTCCATGAAGCGCATGTAGCCGGGGATCCACTCATAGTCTACCGGCCCAACATCGCTGGTGAACGGCGTCAGCATCGCGCTGATCACGCCTCCAATCTCCGCCATAGCCTTCCCTCTCTGCGCCTGCTGCACATATAGCCGCGGGTTGCTGGCTGGTACTGTACCACAGGTTTGCCGGCCCGCAACAATACGCCGCACCCCCAGCTGCGCCCGCCGCCGTATTTTATGCTACTATGAGAGCTAAGCTCCAGAGACCATCTTAATATGTGTCAGCAGACGCCTAGAGTCGGGCGATCTGTGCGTTGTCGCACACCCAGCAGGGATACGCTGATCTGGCATTCCTCCTAATACAGCCCGTTCTCCGTCACCGATTAGCAATGGAAGAGAGGCCACATGCATGAGGTAAGCGTTGGTGTCACCCTGCTCTCGATCTCGGTCGTGCTGATCGTCGCGAAGCTCTCGACCTTCATCGAGCGCTACGGCCAGCCGCCGGTGCTCGGCGAGCTGCTGGCGGGGGTGGTGCTGGGCAACATGCACTTGCTCGGGATACATATCTTTGAGCCGATCAGAGAGAACGGGATCATCCAGTTTCTGGCCGAGCTCGGCGTGGTGATCCTGCTCTTCCAGGTTGGTCTGGTGCTTGGAACGGGCCTGACGCCGGTCGCCATTGACCCTCGTCGCCCCCCCAGAACGGACATGGTTCTGTGGAGCTAGAGTATAGACCTACGATGCTACGTACATGTTACGAGACGGTTAAGAAGGCTTCCGGGTGCGCTCCACCCGACCCCTGACTCTCGACTCTCGCCCCCCGACTCCCCGCCTACATCTGAAAGCGGTAGCCGATCCCCGGCTCAGTGAGGATGAAGGTTGGCTGGGCGGGGTCGGGCTCGATCTTGCGCCGCAGCTGGGTGATGAAGACTCGCAGGGTGGGCAGATCTTGCTCGTAGCTCGTGCCCCAGATCGCCCGCAGGATGGTGCGGTGAGTGAGCACTTTGCCGGCGTGGCTGCTGAGCAGGCGCAGCAGCTCGTACTCGGTGGGCGTCAGGTGGATGTCCTGCCCCTTGAGCGTGACAATGCGGCGCGGCCGGTCGATCCGTAGCTCGCCGAAGGTGAGCACCGGCTCCTCGGTGACGCTGGCCCGCGTGCTGTGGCGCAGGGCCACCCGGATGCGGGCCAGCAGCTCGTCCATGCCGAAGGGCTTGATCAGATAGTCGTCGGCGCCCAGGTCGAGGGCCTCGACCTTATCCTGCTCGCCGTCGCGGGCGCTCAGGACGATGATCGGCACCTGCGACCAGCCGCGTATGCGGCGGCAGACCTCCAGGCCGTCGATCAGGGGCAGCCCCAGGTCGAGCACGATCACATCGGGCTTCCAGCGCACCGCCTGGTCGAGCGCCTCCTCGCCATCGACGGCGACCGCCACCTCATAGCCGCGGGCGCTCAGCCCGGTCTTCAGCAGCCGGCCCATCTGCGGCTCATCATCCACCACCAGAATGCGCTCGCCCATACCGCTGTCCTTATGCGGCCATGCCGCTCGTGCTGACGCCTTCGACGCTGACGCCGCTGGAGGGGTGTAACTCCTCGACCGGCAGGGTGAATACGAACCGTGCGCCGCCGCCCGCCCGATCCTCGGCCCAGATCTGCCCGCCGTGGGCCTCGATGAGCCCCTTGCAGATCGCCAGTCCCAGGCCGCTCCCGTGGGCGCGCCGCTCGGGGGCCTCGGCGCGCACGAACTTCTCGAAGATATGGTCGCGGATTGCGGGCGAGATGCCCGGCCCGCGATCGAGCACCTCGACCATGATCTGCGCGGGCGATCCGGCTATATGGCGGACGATGATCGCGATCTGCGTGCCCGGCGGGGCGTGGTGCCCCGCATTATCCACCAGATTCGTCATCACCTGCTCGATCTGCACATAGCTCATCCGGATCGACGGTAGGTCATCCGGTATATCCAGGGCGATTGTGCAGGGGGCGACGCGCTGCCCCATACTGCGGGCGACGGCGTGGATCAGCTCGCTCAGGTCCTCCCAGCGCCGGCTCTGCTGGAGCGCGCCGGCCTCGATGCGCGACATCTCGAGCAGGTGGCTCACCAGGCGGCTGAGCCGGTCCGCCTCCTGGTTGATGCCGAGCAGCAGCTCGCGCTGGGTGCCCGCGTCCCATGTGACCGCCTCATCGAGCAGGTTCGTCGCCGCGCCCTTGATCACGGCCAGGGGCGTGCGCAGATCGTGAGAGACCGATGAGAGCAGGGTTGACTTGAGCCGGTCCGACTCGTCGAGGGCGCGCATCTGGGCGGCGGCCTCGGCGAGCCGGCTGCGCTCGACCGCGCCCATGAGCTGGGCGCTGATCGTCGCCAGGAGCGAGCGGTCGGCCACGCTCAGCGGCGGGGCCGCGCGGCGGCGGGTGACCTGGAGCACCACATCGGGCCGCCCGCTGAGCCGCAGGACGACCTCGTCGATCTGCTGGCGCGGCTCGCCGGCGAGCGCCTGCTCGATCAGGGTGCCGCTGCTGTCGGCCACCAGGATGCGGCAGGATGCCAGCCTGAGCAGATCCGTTGTGGCTTGGGCGACGGCCGGGGCGATCCGGTCGAGGGAGAGCTCGGCGCTGATCGTCTGGCTGAGCTGGTAGAGCGCGTCGAGCTCGGCCGCGCGGCTGCTGCTGACGAGCGCCTGGCTGCGGGCGCGCCCGGCGATGCTGCTGGTCAGCAGCGCCACTGTGATGAAGGTGATCAGGCGGACGCTGTCCTCGAGGGTGGAGACCCTGAGGGGCTGCTGGGGGACGATAAAGTAGTAGTTGAAGAAGAACGCCGCCAGGATCGAGATCAGGATGGCCGGCCAAAGGCCCAGGGTGGCGGCGATCGCCAGCACCAGCAGCACATAGAGCAGTGAGGCGGTGCTCAGCAGTGTAGGGAAGATCGTGCTGAGCAGTGCCGTCAGCGCCGCAAGCGCTACCAGGCTCAGCAGCAGCTGCCCTGCGAGCAAGAGCGCCTGTCTGAGGAGCGAGGGGCTTGGCCTGGCGGTGCGGTTTGGCATGGGTCTATTATACCAAGAACCATTGATATGACGGCTTTGCTCAGGCTGGCATGGGTTGGCATTCTGATGCGGCGAGAAGTCAGTGGCTCAGCACCTCAGTGGCTCAGTGACCCAGTGTTCTCATGAACAATTAATGAACATGTGCTTTGCAAACATTGTGCAAAGGGAGGAGCCATGGTATGCTGTAGGGAGAAAGATCATCGCCCGAAACTATTACACCACAGGAGTAATGCGACGATGCATGAGCCGTACCCGCTGCCTCTCCCGATACGCGATAGTGAGCCCCAGCCGCCACACGCCGGCACGCACATGGCGACCGATGATCACATGGCGTCGCTGCGCTACGAGGCGCCCCCGGTGATCGCCGAGGGCGCGCTGGCCAGCCTGCGCGCCGAGCGTAGCACCGGCAGCCGTGACGAGACCCTGGCCGCCCTGCGCGCCACCGCCTTGCCCGACCCCAAGACCCTGCCGGTTCGCCTGCGCCCGAAGACCACTAAGCACAAGGGGATCACGCGCATCGACCACCCGGCCAAGCGCACCTTCGGCTACTTTGTGCGCGTCACCTGGAATAAGGAGCGGCGCAGCAAGTTCTTCTCGGACTCGGTTCACGGCGACCGGCTGGCCGCCCTCGGCGCGGCCCTGGAGTGGCGCAACCAGGCCGAGCGCGAGCTGGGCAAGCCGCGCACCGAGCGCCAGGTGATCGGCGTCTCGCGCACCAGCACCGGGATCGTGGGCGTGCGGCGCACCGTCAAGGACGGACGCGAGGTCTATGAGGCCACCTGGCGCGATGGCAACCGCATTCGGCGCACCTCTTACTCGATCGCCAAGCACGGCGAGCGCCGCGCGCTTGCGCTGGCCCGCCGCGCCCGCGAGAAGTTTGAGAAGGCCCGCCACCGCACGCCTGTAGAGTAGCGACGCCGTAGGGACTCCCGCACACAAGCGGGCTGGCCGGCGCGAGAGCCATGCTCTTGCGCCGGCCAGCCCGCTTGTGGTTTGTGCATGCCTTTTGCAAAATATTGACAAATAAAAATAGCGGGTGTAAAATCTGAACTCGTGAGTACACATCCGTCCACACCCTCCCATCACCTATGAGCCGACCGTCGTTAAAAGAGCGACAGCGACAGCTGCGCGAGAGCGCCATCCTCGATGCCGCCCACGAGCTTATGGCCCAGAAGGGCTACGCCGCCATGAGCATCGATGATGTGGCGGGCCTCGTGGGCATCTCTAAGGCGACCATCTACCAGCACTTCGCCTCGAAGGAAGACCTGGCGATCAGCGTCGTGGTGCGCCTGATGCAGCGGGGCGAGCAGCGCATGCAGGCTGTCTCGGCGACACTGCCGGCGATCCAGCGGCTTGAGGAGATGATGCGCGGCGGGCTGACCCGGCGGGCCGGCCTGTGGGGCACCGAGTCGGGCATGCTGCCGCTGAGCCTGCGCGACCACCCGGCCCACGCGGCCCAGCGCGCCCGCATGCTCGGCCACGTCAGCGATCTGATTGACGCCGCCAAGGCCGAGGGCGACATCGACCCCGGCCTCGCCACGCCGGTGGTGGCGCGGACGCTCGCGCAGCTGTTCCAGACCGACTACTCCGACCTGGCCGGCGGCGATGAGGACGCCCGGCGCCGGGTGGCAGAGACGCTTGTGCGACTGGTGTTCGACGGGCTCCGCGCGCGGGGCCCACGCTGAGGGAAGGACTCCCCTATGACCGCACAGAACCTCGCGCCACGGCGCGGCCTTGAGTACAAGTGGAAGGTGCTGATCTCGGTCGTCTTCGGCATCTTCATGATCATTCTGGACAGCACCGTCGTAAACGTGGCCCTACAGACGCTGCGCCGCGAGTTCGACGCCCCGCTGAACCAGACCCAGTGGATTATCAGCATCTACGTGCTGGCGCTGGGCATCACCACACCGCTCTCGGGCTTCCTGGCCGACCGCTTCGGCCTGAAGAATGTCTATATCGGCGGGCTGGTGCTGTTCGTCACCAGCTCACTGCTCTGCGGGCTCTCGCCGAACCTCGAGATGCTGATCGTCTTCCGGGCGCTCCAGGGCGTCGGCGGCGGCATGGCCCAGCCGCTCGGCCCGGCCCTGCTCTACCGCACCTTCCCCGCCAACGAGCAGGGCAAGGCGCTCGGCTTCTTCGGCATCGCCCTGGTGCTGGCCCCGGCCCTCGGCCCGCTCCTCGGCGGCTGGCTGGTGGACGCCGAGCTGTGGCGCTGGATCTTCTTCATCAATGTGCCGATCGGTGTCCTGGGCGTCTCCCTGGCCAGCCGCTTCCTGCGCAAGGAGGAGACGACCCGCAAGCCCACCCTCGACCCGCTGGGCATCATCACCGCCACGGTTGGCTTTGGCTCCCTGCTCTACGGGGCGACCAACGCCGCCGACCTGGGCTGGACCTCGACGACGGTGCTGCTCTCCTTCGGCGTCGGCATCGTCGCCCTGATCGCCTTCGCCATCATTGAGCTGTTCGTGGTCAAGGAGCCGCTGCTCGACCTGCGTCTGTTCAAGACGCCGGCCTTCCTGACGGCCAGCCTGATCGGCTACGTGTCGGTGCTGGCCCTGTTCGGCGCCGAGTTCCTGATGCCGGTCTACCTCCAGGCGCTGCGCGGGCGCACGGCCCTAGAGACCGGCACCATGCTGCTGGCCCTGGCGCTCACCTCGGGCATCGCTGCGCCGATCGCCGGCCAGCTCTACGACAAGATCGGCCCGCGCCCGCTCGTGGTGGGCGGCTTCTCGCTGCTGCTGGTGAACACATGGCAGCTCTCGCAGATCAAGGGCGACACCTCGATCGGCTTCATCATCTTCCTGCTGGCCCTGCGCGGCCTGGCCCTGGGCATGACGGTGCAGACCACCTTCGCCACGGCGCTCTCCAGCGTGCCGCCGCGCCTGCTGCCCCGCGGATCCTCGCTGATCAACGGCACGCGCTTCGTGGTCCAGTCGATCGGCGTGGCGGTGCTGGCCACGGTGCTCACCAGCGCCCTCTCGCCCGCGGTGCGCGCCCAGTCGGCCCAGGCCCAGGAGAGCGCGGCCAGCGCGGGCGTCGCCACGCGCTTCGGGGTCTGCGAGACGCCGGGGGTGACCCCGGCCGACAACATCCCGCCAGCGGCGGCGGCCCAGATCAGCGGCCTGCCCCAGGCCCAGCAGGCGGCCGCCAAGCAGCAGATCCTGGCCGGGGTGCAGCAGGCCTGTAGCGAGAATCTGGTCGGCTTCGAGCAGACCTACCTGCTGACCTTCTACGCGGCCATGCTGGCCCTGTTCATCGCGCTCTTCCTGCCGGGCTGGCCGGCGAAGTGGGCCGGGCGGGCGGGCCTGCGCCGGCAGCACGGCGAGGGCAAGCCGGCGGCGGCGGATTGACGGCCCCACGTTCATGCAGGGGCGCAGCAGCACGATGCCCCGTTGTCGCCTTGCGACAACGGGGCATCGTGCTGCTGCGCCCCAACGACGAATCACCCCTCGAGCAGCAGGGCCTCGGGGTCCTCGATCAGCTCCTTGATCCGCACCAGGAAGCGCACGGCGGTGCCGCCATCGATCAGGCGGTGGTCGTAGGAGAGGGCCAGGTACATCATCGGGCGGATGACGATCTGGCCGCCGACGACCACGGCGCGATCCTCGATCTTGTGCATGCCGAGGATGCCGACCTGGGGTGTGTTGAGGATGGGCGTTGACATAAGCGACCCGTAGACGCCGCCGTTGGTGATGGTGAAGGTGCCGCCCTGCAGCTCGGCCAGGCCGAGGGTGCCCTCGCGGGCCTTCGTGGCCAGCTCGCCGATCTCGCGCTCCAGGGCCGCGAAGCCCTTGCGGTCGGCGTCGCGCACCACCGGCACCACCAGGCCCTCCTCGACGCCCACGGCGATGCCGATGTCGTAGTAGCCCTTGAGCACCACCTCGTCGCCCTGGATCTCGGCGTTGACCATGGGGTAGGCTCTCAGCGCGCCGACGGCGGCGCGGGTGAAGAAGGACATGAAGCCCAGGTTGACGCCGTTGCGCTCCTTGAAGGCGTCCTTGCGCCGCTTGCGCAGGTCCATCACCGCGCCCATGTCCACCTCGTTGAAGGTGGTGAGCATGGCGGCGGTCTGC
>NZ_JAIEWN010000069.1 GCF_019599295.1 Oscillochloris sp. ZM17-4
GACTGTCAAGCTGATTCGGCCCTTCTGAAACCTTGTCTTGCCGCCAAAATCAATGCGGTTTGGGACGCCACTAAGTTGATCGGTGGTGCAAGCTGATTGAAGGGTGGGGGAGGCAGGAGGAGCGGAGACCGGGAGGGAATCGGCGGGGTTGCTTGCGGCATGTGCGATGGATGCCCAGCCACTTTGCCCGATGATAAGCGTGAACAGGATGATTAACCGCGACAGCCGATAGGTAAGACCGTTAGTGGATGACATGCTGCCTCCTGTGCTTAGAAACTGGAGTTGTGGGCAACCGCATATTGTGAGGTATGATCTAAGCAGACCTGACGCTACATCGGGAGGGTATAGAGGAGCGAGCGACATCACTAAGATGCGCAGAGCTTCCAGATGGCAAGAATGATCTGTGGTGAGCGACCTTTCTCAGTGAGGTATACGAGGCACTCATCAATCGAGTGATGGATACCGGTACTATAAGAAAAGTTAAAACAGACGTACTCTACTACGCTATGTATTCATCCGTCAATACATGCTTCGTGGCGATCCTGTAACCAATGCTCTCCGGCGCGTAGCGGGGTTTAGCAGCGCCCACACGTCGGATATCGATGCACGATCCTCCCGTCACCTCGGAGCTGATCAACGGCACTGCATTTCGCAGCAGGCAGCCCGGGCCGCACGTGTCCGAGCATTCTTCGCCCGCTCTCCTTCGGCACCCTGCCCGCCTTCCTGCCGGTTGGTCGGCAACCTGCGCGAGGTGATCCTCTCCCCCGGCAGTCTCTTTCTCGGCGAGCCGACCATGATCCTCTCCGATAAGATCCGCGACCCGCGCGTTCACCGGACGATCATCCAGGTGATCGGGGCCGGCGCGCATACGCTGGGCGAGATCAGCGCGGCGAGTTTCGTGAGCAAGACGCATCTGCCAGCATACCTCGCGCGGCTGCAAGAGCTGCGCCTCATCGAGCGGCGGCGGCCCGCGACAGTTCCTGTGGCTGAGCACCGACCTGTCCCCGCTGTGCGGCTGCGGCCACGCGTGTGCATAGCACCTACACACGAACCCTCGCCGATCTGCCGTGGGCCGATGTGGGCGTTCGCGTGCAGATCCACGTGCGGAAGTGCAAGTGCGCCACATCCACCTGTTCACGCCAGATCTTCTGTGAACGCCTGCCGCAAGTTGCTCGCCCGTGGGCACGGCGTACCGAACGTTTGGCGGCGCAGCAGCAGCGCATTGGGGTCGCCTTGGGCGGGGCCGCTGGCCAGCGCTTGGCCGAAGAGCTGGATCACGCGGCGAGCCGCGATACGCTGCTCCGGCTGGTACGCTGCACGGCGATGCCCGATCCGCCGACCCCACGCATTCTGGGCGTCGATGACTGGGCGCGGCGCAAAGGCCATACCTATGGCACCATCCTGATCGATATCGAGCGCGGAACCATTATTGACCTGCTCCCCGACCGCTCAGCGGATACCTTGGCCCAGTGGCGCATGGATCATCCCGGGGTCGAAGTCATCAGTCGTGATCGCGGTGGTGCCTATGCGGATGGAGCCCGCACGGGTTCCCCAGATGCGGTGCAGGTCGCGGATCGCTGGCATGTGCTGAAGAATCTGGGGGATGCGCTGGTGAAGCTCTTCGACCAGCAGCGGGCCGCGATTGAGGCGACGCTTCGCCCACCTACCGCAACTCCCCCGGCCCCCGCGGTGGACGCGGTCACGGTGCCGACGGTCGCTTCGCCGCGTACAGATGCCCTGGAGAGCCGCCCGGCTGACCGGCGGCGTGTGCGTTATGATGACGTGTGTGCCCTGCATGCTCAAGGCTGGAGCCGCAGCGCGATTGCCGATCATGTCGGGCTCCATCGCGACACGGTGCGCACCTACCTTCAGGCACCGAGCTTCCCGGAACGCGCGCCGCGCTCAATCCAACCCAGCATCCTCGACCCCTTCAAGCCCTACATCCTCGAACGATGGAATGCGGGTTGTCATACCGGAACGGTGGTCGCCCGCGAGCTGAAGGCGCGGGGCTATCGGGGCAGTTCCACGACGGTATTGGACTATATCACCCAGCTGCGCAAAGCGGCGGGCATCCCGCCCAAGCGGCGGGTGGGGATCACGGCGGGAGCCATAACCGATCCTACCCAGCGCGTTCCAAGCTCACGAGATCTGATCTGGTTGGTGCTTCGGCGCCCCGAGCAGCGTGACGCAGAGGAACAGACTCAGCTTGATCGGCTGGCAACCAGCCATCCCGATGTGACGCTCGGCATCACATTGGTGCAGGAGTTTGTGACCATGGTGCGTGAGCGTCAGCCGGAACCGCTTGATGCCTGGCTCGCCCGCACGGAACAGAGTGGCTTGGCACCCTTAGTCAGCTTTGCCAACGGCATCCGAAAAGATTATGCGGCAGTGAAAGCCAGGCTGACCTTGAAATGGAGCAATGGCCCGACCGAGGACCACGTTAATCGGCTAAAGCAGGTGAAGCGGCAGATGTATGGTCGTGCGAAACTCGATCTGTTGAAGCTCCGGCTCATGGCCTGATCGCGCCTGGCACCGGGATCACCAAAAGTGCGCAAGAGCCAAAGGGAGTTCGGGATCACCAAAAGCGCGCAAGAGCCCGGCATAGCGCCATTATAGAGCAGGCGCCGCATCAATGGAGCGTGGAGCGCCCAATGCATCGAGGCGAGCGCAGGCCGCTCAGCTTGCCAGATTAAACAGCGTGTACTCGGCGCCACCTGGCATCAGCCGGCCCTCGGCGACCGCCACCAGACCATTCAGCCACGCATAGCGCGCATCGCCGGTCTCAAAGCGTGGCTGGATGAAGTAGTACATATCGCCATACTCGGCCGCGCGGCCTTGCGCGAGAGCCGCCCCCACCTGCGCGTTCGAGCGGGCGATGCCATAATACTGCATATAGATAGGGGCACCGTCCGCCGTCTGAAGCGTCAGCCGGCCATCCACATGGCCGACACCGGCCGGGTCAATCAGCAGCCAGTCACCGCCGCTCGGCAGCACCGTCCCTCGCAGGCGCGGCCCCTCAAAGCTACCGCCTGTGCAGTCCCCGATAAGTCGCTGGCCCTGCGGCCCCTTCCCTACCTCAACGGGCGGCTTCACCTCTGCGTGCAATGTCATCAGCGGAATGAGTTTCACCGAGCGATCTCCTTACTCCATAGTATCGCGTAACCGGGCCAAGTTTGCCTACAGTATCCTTCCAACGCTCAGTCTACGCTCCCGTGATGGGCGTCTGCTCGCTGCGCCGTTGGGCAGCGACCTAGCGGAATGCCTCACCGGCAGCGTATGTATCGAAGAACTCCTGGAATCGTGCCACCTTGCCGTCGCGCAAGGTCACCAGGTGGACGAAGTCAGACTCATACACCTTCCTCGTCGCAATCGCGCGACACGTCATATGGCCAACGACGGCGACCGAGTCTGCATCCACCAGCATCTTGCACGGTTCCAGAGCCAGGATGTCCTCAGCCTCCCGTCCGATGTCGACCCACGAAAGGAAGCCCGCGTGTCCCCGCCACGTGCCCCCCGCAGGGTTGTATGGGTTCGCGGGCTCGCCCCACTCAATATCAGGGGCCAGCATGTCAAGCATTGCCGGAATATCCCGGTTGCCGAAGGCGGCATAGAGGCGCTGGACAATTGTGACGTTCTCGGCACCCATGTGATGTTCCCTCCTCCTGTAGTTATACCAACTAGAATTGAGCAAGCCGCATACACACCGCCGCCAGAGCGCGTTGGAACGCCATGCGCGGTAATCTGAAATCTGTAATGGTATTACATTGTGTACGGCTGACCGCTCGCTAACGGCGCGCACTACATGGTCGCCGGGCCTGAATGGGCAAGCCGCACCCCCGACGGACGTGGCCATCTCTGGATGATCGCCTCGGCGATGAGCAGGTTGGGGACCCAGCAGAGCCAGGCCACGAGCGGGTAGGCCGTGTCGAACGGCAGATGACCAACCTTCAGCAACAGCGGGAGCCAGAGCCGTAGGGTGACGGCCGCAAGCGTCAGCGCGATGTTGCGCAGCATCCACCGTCGGTGGGCCGCCACCTGCTTCGCCCGGATCGCCCAGTAGCCGAGCCACGCCGTGGTAAGCCAGCCAAGCGCCATGGTGCCGAAGCCGAGCCTGCTTGCGAGGTTTCCATAGGCGACTGCCGCCATCGCCAGGCCCCCGAGGCCGCCCACGAGCATGCCGAGCATTGCGGCCCGGCCGAGCCAGCGATGGGCTGCCGCGCCACGGCGACGCAGCTGCGGCACAAGCTGGAGCGGTGCGATGGCCAGGGCCACGATCCCGCCCACGATGTGTGCGCTGATGGCGACGCGGTGAACCGCGAGCGAGGGGCGCAGCGGGGCGGGAAATGCGCCCGTCACCAGCACGAACCCGGCGTACGCGACCACGACCACGGCCAGCAGAAGCATGACGCCCCAGCCAAAGGCCTGAAGCAGACGGCGGATCATCTGCCACCGCCGCCTACGCCGCTCCTCTCCCGCGTCGATCCGCCTGGTCTCATGCGTGTTCGCCTGCATCGCTGTTTCCCTTCTGCGTCAGTCCGTCGTGTCGATACCACCAGGATAGGGCGACCGGACGCGTGGTGCCTCTACCGGGCGATAGAGATCGTAGGCGGGTTGCTCCGCTGTGTTGCTCCTGCCAGGCTCTATCGTGAGCTCTACCGCGCGATAGAGGCGGCGGAACGAGCCCGCTTGTGGTACGCGAGCGCGGGCGGGCGGCTGCTGGGCGCGCCGCTTGCGCCCAGGGAGCGGCGGCTCGCGCTGCTGCGCAGCCTGACGACGCCCGCCATCTTCCTGATCTCGATCCCGCTCGCCTTCCTCAGCAGCAACCTGGCCCGCTACTCCTGGATCCTGATCGCACTGGTTCTGGTCGTATCGCCCAGGATTGCGCTGCCCCATTGGCTGCTGCGCGGCAGGGCGGACAGAACCCCATCACGCACCCGCACGCCGCGCTAGCACAGCGCTCCAGAAGTTCATTGCGCGTTGGGCCGCCGCACTGTCAGCTACCACGGAACGAACGCGGCTCCGCGCAGCCGGACCGCCGGACAGCCGCGCAGCTGGGCAGAGCCACGAAAAGGCTGGTGCCGGGACCGGAAACGCCGCAGCCGGGCACAGCCCCGAAAAAGGCTGGTGCCGGGACCGGAAACGCCGCAGCCGGGCACAGCCCCGAGAACGACCGTTGCGTAACAGAAAAGCTGCTGCCGAGCACGGCTGGCGGCGGAGCCAACCACTGCAACCGAGCAGGCACGCCTGCATGCCTGGCTGGCCACTCTGGAGAGCCAGCTCCTCCGGGTGCGCGGCAGCTACGACGCGGCGATCACCTGCGCCCACGCGGCCCTGGCGCTCGCGCCCACCGACGAGCCTGTGCTACGCGGATTCATCATGGTCAGCATGGCGCTGGCCCTGCATGAGCGGGCAGCTCCGCGCGGCTGTCGCACCCTACGAGGAGTCGCTCGTGGCCCTCGCCGCCGAGGATCGCTACACGGCGACTCTAACCCGCTGCCTGCTTGGCACACTGCACCAGAGCCTGGGCGACTGGGATGCGGCGACGCGGGCGTATGCGCAGGTGCGTGCCCAGGCGGATCAGATCGTCCATGGCGTGCCGACCTGCCTGCCGACAGCGGGCTGGGCGCTGATCGGCCTGGGCGACATGGCCTACGCCCGCGATAATCTCGACCTGGCCGAGCAGCAGCTGGTTGAGAGGGTGAGCCTGGCCGAGCAGGGCGCGCTGCGTGATGCCCTGCCCTTCGGCTACGCGGCGCTCACCTTGCTGCGCCTGGCCCAGGGGCAGGGAGATGCGGCGCGGGCGACGAGCGAGACGATGACCCGCTTTGCCGCGCAGGAGCTGCATCTGCCACTGGTCATCGAGTGGTCGGGAGCGGTTGCCGCACGCGTAGCCCTGGCACAGGATGATCTGGCCGCCGCCACGCGCTGGACCCAGCGCTCTACGCCGCCACCCGCGGCCCTGTTCCCCTCGCAGGCATGCGCGCTGATGACCTTCCTACGCGTGCAGCTGCGGATGGGGCCCGCCAGCGCGTCGCTCCACCTCGTCGCTGGCCCAAGCATAGCCCGCCCGTCCGCCCTACGCCTCTACCGCAGGGTAGATTCGGCCTGCTGACCTGCGGCCGCCTATGCCCTACCTCCAGCTCTATCGACAGATAGAGGCAGAGCGCTCAGCCGGCTGCTAGACTGGCCCCATACACAGACCTAGTCGCGGAGGTAGCGCGATGAGCATCTACAAGATCACGAAGGAAGGTACCTGTATGACTCAACGCTCCGATCACGCCCGCCTCAGCGCGGCCGCGCTCGCCATCTCCGGCGTCTTCTTTGCGATCTACCCGGCGCTGCGGCCCTTCTCCGATGAGGTCACGCTCGCCGGGGCGGCCGCCTTCGGCGCCGACGCCTGGCTGGTGGCGCATATGCTGGCGATGGTGGCCTTCACCCTGCTGCCGGTGGGCCTCTTCGGGCTCTACCGCCTGCTTGAGGATAGCCCCGCCCGGTGCATGAGCGCATGGGCGCTGGTGATCGGGCAGGTCGGCGTCGGCTTCACCCTGCCGTTCTATGGCGGCGAGGCCTATGGGCTGCACGCGATCGGCCAGGAGGCCCTGGCACGTCAGGACGCGAGCCTGCTCAGCATCGCGGCGGCGGTGCGGGCCGGCCCCGGGCTGCTGCTATTCCTCAGCGGGCTGCTGCTGCTCGGGGGGAGCGCCATCCTCGCCGCGATCGCGATCTGGCGCTCGGGCCGCTACCCCATCTGGAGCGGCGTGCCCCTGGCGCTCGGGCTGGCGCTCTACATCCCGCAGTTCTTCGGCACGCAGCCGCTGCGGGTGGCCCACGGCCTGCTGGTGGCCGTCGGCTGCCTCTGGGTCGCGCTCGACCTCTGGCGCGGCAGCGCGGCGACCTACGCGCGCCAGGTGGCCGTGCGGGGGAGCTAAGATGTACCGCCGGCTGGGGCAGTTGGTTCAGCCATAATGAAAGGAGGAATCGCGCGATGCGATCAACGCTCACCTGGGTGAAGGTCGGCCTGCGCGGCCTGATGGAGGCCGGGATCATCGTCGCCTTCGGCTACTGGGGCTACCAGATCGGCCAGACAGCGGGCGGCAGGCTGCTCTGGGCGATCGGCGCGCCAACGGTGGCCTTCGGCATCTGGGGCACGATCGACTTTCGCCAGGCCGGGGCGCTGGCCGAGCCACTGCGCCCGACCAGGCGCTGTTGCGACAGTCTGTCTACGCGCGCGCCTTCTCGGCCATGCTGCGCGGGGCGCTCCAGCAGGGGCCATCCGGGCTCCAGCAGGATGTGGCGCTGATGGTCTCGCCATGGGGCTTTGTGCTTGCCGAGGTAGCGGCACCCACCTTCTTCTGGCAGGGCGATGTCGACACGGACGTGACGCCGGAGATGGCCCGCTTTTTGGCAGGAGCTATCCCCGGCGCCCAGCTGCGCATCTTCGCGGGCGAGGGGCACCTCTCGCTCGCCGTGAAGCACGCGCCGACGGCGCTCCAGGCGCTGGCTTGCGAGGTATCTCCCCGCCTCCAGAAAGATGTTCACTCATGAGTCTGATCAAAGCTGCGAACCTGGCGCTGCGCTTCACCCTGGAGCTGTGCGCCCTCGCCGCGCTGGGGTATTGGGGCTACAGCGTTGGCGAAAGCCCGATCACCAAGGTCGGATTGGCGATAGGCGCCCCGCTGCTGGCCGCGCTGGTGTGGGGCACGTTTGTGGCCCCGGGTGCCGCGATGCGCGCATCGGGGGCGCTCTACCTGGCCATGGAGTTCGCAATCCTCTGGGGGGCCGCCGCCGCGCTGTATGCGAGCGGGCGCGGAACCCTGGCCTGTATTCTTGCCGTCGCCATCCTGGCCAATCGTATCCTGATGCAGATCTGGGGCCAATGAGCCACACGCAGATCACTGCTTTGAGCGGCGGTGGCGATCATGCTTCTGCTGGTTGGGCTGTGCGGCTGGCTCGACTCGCGGCTCGCCTGGCCGCAGCCAGCGACACTACCGTTGTAAATGAGACCACATGGCATCATCGATAATGTCACCCGCGTGAAAGGCATTCCTTAGCGAAATAGCTCACATGGGCTGTTATTTATGACAATCTCGATGAGAAGTCGCACCACAGCATCACCGTAACCGTTATGTCGAGCTTCCCGTTATGTGGAACATCTATGGCCATAGGTTGCACACACACCCGTTCGAGACATCCCAACTGCCCTGAAGCCACCACAATGATTCTTTGGCCTCTATGCACCTATGCCCTACCTGCCACTCATGGCTCCGGCAGTGCCGGGGGCGGGGCATCCAGAGACTCAAGGACAAACTGAAGCTGGGCGAGGCGCGCAGTATCGGCTCGATCCAGCACACCGATAAGCGCAACCGCATCGTCACGCTCAGCAAGCAGCGCGGCGGCCGAACAGCCAACGGCCAAAGCCAGGCTACGCAGTCGCGCACTGCTCGGCGGGGTGTCCCCACGCTCATACTTCATAATGACCGTGTGATCGCGCAGCCCCACGCGCTGCGCGACCTCACGAAGCGAGAGTCCCGCCAGCTCCCGCGCCTCACGTAGCCGCCGTCCCACCTGCACCGCTGCGGTGCGCTCATCGGAGGACAGGCTGCTCCTCATAACTCTAGGCTTTTCTGCTCGGAGCTTGCCAATCGCTCGCCGGTGAGGGCATGGTAGGAGTCCTGGATAAAGGCGAGGCACTCCTCATACGCGCCAGCAGGAATGTCGGTGTATGAAGTGACACGGAATCGCATGGTCACCAACGCCCAGCAGGCATGGATCGCCGTTCCGGGCGTGAGGCGCGCATCGCGGGCTGCACGAGCGTGGCCCCAGACGTGAACCATATCGTAGATCACACGGCGCTGGGCGGGAGTTAGCTTGTTGGCAAGCGCCTGCTCAAGCTCACGAACCCGTGTGCGGAGCGCGTCCATATCACCGCGCAACGTCTGCCATACGGTGCGGGCGCGCTCCTGGCTCGTCTCCAGCGCGGCCTGCCGCTCGGCCAACGCCTGGAGCGAGGGGTCAATGGCATCGAGCTGGGCAAGATCCTCGATCTGACGACTCGACTGCTCTGTAAGCCCGATGAGCTGGGCAAAGGCAGCATAGACCGAGATACGGAGATATTCCTGCACATAGCGCACGCGATCTTGTACCGCAGCATCGACACGACGGCTCTGGATACGCAGCATCCACAGGGGGATACGCTCTAGCTCTAGGAAGTCCTGGTCGCTCGGCCCTCTGGAGGTACGAACGCGAAACTGTCGCATGCCAGGGCTCAGCTGCTCGTCGCTCAGGATGCGCCGCCGCTGAGCAGGGAAGGTGATCCCAAGCACATCGCAGAGATCATGGATGCTGAGGTAGATGCTGCCGTCCGGCCCGCGCACCGAGAGAACTGCCCCGCCGAAGAGGGCAATGGGCAGCTGCTCGGTCGGGCGCAGCGGGGTATGCGAATCAGTCGGAGGTATGCTCATGTGCTTTTCTTCCTCGCTCTATTGGTGGCTGACATCCACCATTTTACCAAACGGGCGTCCTCGATGGCGCGCATCGCGTAGATCGCCAGCAGGTCGGAGGCGGCCACGATCGCGGTGGGCGGGCTCGGCGCGGCCAGGAGGGCGCGGGTGGCGGCGCGGGTCTCGGTCTCGGTGGCGAGGTCGTTGACGGCCAGGTCGACATCGAGGGGCAGGCCGGCGGCGGCGAGGGCCTGGCAGTAGCCGTCGAAGCGGTGCTGGATGTAGGTGTAGGCGCGCGAGAGGCCGAGGAAGGCGATCCGGCGGTGGCCGAGGCCGATCAGGTGGCTGGCGCTGGCGAAGGTGCCGGCCTGGCTGTCGAGATCGACATAGGCGTAGTCGAGGTCGAGGGCGGTGCGGCCGAAGGCCACGAAGGGCAGGCCCTCGGCGGCCATGTACGCGACGCGCTGATCGTGCTCGCGGATATCGGCCAGGATGAGGCCATCGGCGCGGCCGCCGCGCAGGAGGCGGGCGAAGTCGGCGCGGTAGTCCGCATCGTCGCGCAGCGGGTGGAAGAGGAGGTCGAGGCCGTGGCGGGCGCAGCTGCGGGCGAGGACGGCGATAAAGTCCTTGAACTGCATATCGCCGGCGGGCTGGTCGCCGATCTCGGGGAGGTAGGCGACCACATCGCTGCGCTGGCCCTGGAGGCGGCGGGCGACGGCGCTGGGGTGGTAGTTGAGCTCGGCGGCGGCGGCGAGGACGCGCTCGCGGGTGGCCTGGCTGACATCGGGGGCGTTGTTGAGGGCGCGCGAGGCGGTGCCGACGCCGACGCCGGCGCGTTTGGCGATATCGACGATGGTTGGCTTGGCCATCGGTGGCTCCGTGATCGTGATGGAAACGTTTCCGGACTGGATGTGACGAGTATAGATGGAAACGTTTCCGGTGTCAAGCAGCAGATACCCGGCAGACCCAGGCGGATCCCCCCGTCCGTGTAGGGGAGATCCCTGACAGGCGGGGATCACCTATAATGGCCCAAGGCAGTAGGACAGGAGCACGAGCGATGAGCGACAGAGCGGGCGAGCGGCCCAGGCGGGCGGCCGACGAGGAGCGTGTGGCCGACATCATCCTGCCGCACCAGACAAACGGCTTCGGCACGATGTTCGGCGGCGACCTGATGGCCCTGATGGATAAGGCGGCGGCGATCGCGGCGCTGCGCTTCTGCCGCCAGCCGGTGGTGACGGCGTCGACCGAGCGGCTCGACTTCCGCACGCCGATCAGCCAGGGCGAGATCGTCGAGGCCTCGGCGAAGGTGATCTACGTGGGCCGCACCTCGATGGTGGTGCGGGTGCGCGTCTTCGCCGAGCACCCCCTGCGCGGGGACCGGCGGGTCTGCACGACGGGCTACTTCAGCATGGTGGCGATCTCGCGGGACGGCGGGCGGCCGCACGCGGTGCCCGAGCTGCTGCTGCCCGACGAGGATGCCCGCGCCGAGCAGGCGGTGGGCGCGGAGATCCACCAGTCGATCGCCGACAGGCGGAACAAGTGAAATACCCAAGGCTAAAGCTCTTGGGCTTCCTGCTTCATCGACTCGTGCCAACCATGACGATTGGGCTTACCGGGTCTCGACAGGCGTTTTATGTCTCGGCGTGTCCCGCCGCGACCCTCAAATCAAACAGGCGCTTGCCTTCACGGTCAATGTTTCGTGCGGCGTTCACATCCCGGTCGTGATGCACGCCGCACGCAGGATTGAGGCAATCCCACTCGCGCACGGCCAGGGTCAGCTCGTGTATCCAGCCGCACGTGCCACACATTTTCGAGGAGGCGAAGAAACGCCCTATCGCAACCACATGGGTGTCGTTCCGGTCGGCCTTGTACTCCAGCATCGACCGGAACATGCCCCATCCCGCATCCAGAACACTCGTAGCCAGCTTGGTTTTCGCAAGGCCGCGAATGCTCAGATCCTCTATCGAAACGAGGTCGTAGTGACGAACCAGATCCGTACTCAGCTTGTGCAGAAAGTCGTTGCGCTGGTTCCGGATCTTCTGGTGCAGGCGGGCCACCACGACTCGCGCCTTGTCCCGGTTGTGGCTACCACGCACCTTGCGGCTGAGTGCCTGCTGTGCGCGGCGCAGCTTACGGCGCTGCGTGCGATACCAGCGCGGGTTCGCAATCGTCTCGCCGGTCGAATACACCGCCAGCGACTTCAAGCCCACGTCTATGCCAACGTGGGTCTGTACCGGACGCTCCGTGCGTGGTGCGGCCTGCTGTTCGGTGACGAGGCTGACGAACCAATGCCCGCTCGGCTCCCGCTTGAACGTCGCACCCTTCGTGACACCCTCCAGCGGGCGATGCACGACCGCACGGATCATGCCGATCTTCGGCACCGATACGGACTCGGCGTGCAGTTCGACTCGCTGCGGGATGCGAAAGCGCGGCGTGTCGGTCTTGCGCGACTTGAACCGGGGAAATCCTTTGCGCTTCTCGCCCCGCTTGATGCGGCGAAAGAAGTGCTGGTACGCGCTATCGAGATCCCGCAACGCCTGCTGCAACGATTGCGAATCCATCTCGCGCAGCCACGCTGTTCCCGGCTGCTGTTTCAGCGCCGTCAGCTCCGCAGAGAGCGCCGCAAACCCCAACGTCCCGCCCGTCTGCTGGTAGTGAGTCTTCTTGCGATCCAAGGCCCAATTCCACACGAACCGCCTTGCCCCAGCAAACTGGTTGAGCAAGATTTCTTGCGCAACGGTGGGGTTGAGGCGATAGCGGTAGGTCGTCTGGATCGTTCGTGTCATAGCTCTATTATACCAGATTATTTGTTCTACTACAAGTGCTTTAGTGCATTAGGAAGCCGTATCGGATGGCTAAAGCCGCTAAAGACTTCGGCGAGCTCAGTCGAGCCGCGGGTGAAGCCCTTATATCCCAGCGCTAAAGCTGCTGGGCTTTACGGGCTATTTCTGTAATGTTGAATGCTGAATGCTGAATGCTGAATGCTAAAGGTTCTAGAGGGAACAGAGTCGTAGTGCGCCATTCCACATTCCACATTCAGCATTCAACATTGCTGGCGCTCTTGATCGCTAGTGCTTTACTCGCCGCCTGCGGCCGCCTCATAGAGAGCCAGCCGGGGCCAGCCCTGCCGGTGGCCACGCTGATGCCCACGCCCACCGGCGCGCCGCCGGCCGAGGCGACGGCCGCGCCCGCGCAGCCCCCCGCCGACAGCGGCTGGATCGACGCGGCGCCGGGGGCCGAGCTGCGCCGCCTGCGGGTCGCCCTGGGCGAGGGCATCCAGGCCCAGCTGCGGGTGGTGCGGCTCGACCCGGCGCTGCTGCGCTTCGAGGTGGGCTACGCGCCCGACAGCCCGCGCGTGATCGGGCGCTGGGCGCGGGATCGCGGGGCGCTGGCGGCGATCAACGGGGGCTTCTTCGACGAGCAGGGCCGCACGGTGTCGCTGCTGGCGCAGGCGGGCCAGGTCTTCGGCGAGAGCTACGTCGGGCGGGGCGGGATGTTCTCGGTGAGCCCAGACGGCGCGCTGCGCCTGCGCGGGCTGCGGGGTGTGGAGATGAGACGCTGAGAACTCCCCTTCTCGCGAGTAATAGGAGCGCACTAAGTCGGGGGCATACCTACTATCGCGTATCGCGATTATGTCTGCGCCCGTCCATATCCTCCCCCGACGTTTGAGGGCTCTCCCTTGAACAGGCAAGCCCTTACCTCGAATGCGCCAAAGCGCTTGATGCCGCGCTCGGCACGAGTCTCGCGAAGCCGACACGCCCGTGGTGGGGCCTGTGGTAGGCGGTGTCGCACCAAGTGCCTCCCAGCGCGCTACCTCTGCAACATGGAGGCCGACTGTGGCGTCAGTCTTACAGACCCATCGCACTGACTTGGGAGGTTCGATGTACCCTCCATCATCCAGCAGCACCACGCCGCCAGCGGCGCTCACTCCTGGCATCACGACGATCATCGCCGCCCTATCTGCCATCGTGCTTGGCTGGCTCGGCCCGCTCGCCTACCCCTTCCGCCTGCTCACCACCATCGTCCACGAGTTGAGCCACGGGCTGGTCACCCTGCTGACCGGCGGGGCCTTTCTGCGCTTCGTGGTCTTCCCTGACGGCGCGGGCCTGGCCTACACCGCCGGGGGCATCCGCTGGCTGATCATCCCGGCGGGCTATGTCGGCGCGGCCCTCTTCGGCGCGGCGCTGATCACGCTGGGCCGCAGCCAGCAGCGCAGTCGGGTCGCCTTGGGCGTGCTCGGTGCCGCCCTCGCCCTGCTCACGCTGCGCTACGGCTTGCCCACCGTGCTCAGCGCCCAATTCCTCAGCGGCCTGCTGACGGTCGGCACCGGCGTCGGGCTCGGCGCGCTGCTGCTCGTCGCCGCCTGGCGGGTGGGCGCACGCTGGTCGCTCTTCCTGCTCAACCTTGTGGCCTTCTGGGTCGGGCTGAGCGCCCTGGGCGACCTCGGCACGCTCTTCACGGTGACGACGGTGAGCGGGCTCGGCGAGCTGAGCGACGCGCACGCGATGGCCCGCATCACCTTCCTGCCGCCCGTGTTCTGGGCGCTGGCCTGGGTGCTGGTCGCCGGCGCGGCGTTGGGCTTTGCCCTCTGGCGCACGTGGCTCCGCCCGCGAGGCACGCCCTGAGCTACGTGCGGGGCAGGAGAAAACTCGGCTCATCGACAAGAATGACAAGGTATGCCATGCCTGCCCTCGTCAGCGCGCAACCAATGAGCCGATGAGAGACGCCAGCAGGCCCAAGGAGCCGCTCAGGTAGAGCCCGCGCATGGCCTTGCGGCCTTCGGCGGGGGTGTGGCTGCCAAGGAGCCTGGTCACGAAGAAGATGATCAGCAGATCCATCAGCCCGATTGGCATGAGGTACGCCAGCCCGAACGTGCCCCGCCCGACGGGCAGCAGGGTCAGCAGCACGACGAGGCCAAAGAGCGCGCCCGAGATACGCAGCGCCGCCGCTCTCCCGCGCATAAGCGCAATGGAGCGCGAGCCGCGTTGCTGGTCGCCCTCGGCGTCCATGGCATCCCCGGCGATCTCCTCGGCGAGGTCAAACACCAGGGCGATCAGCGCGAACGTCCAGACGGTCGGGCTCCACGGCTGCCCCACGGCGATGCTGCCGAGGATAAAGGTGATCCCCACCGAGACGGCGACCACGAGGTTGCCCCACAGCCCCGCCGCCTTCAGCTTCCAGTTGTAGGCGAAGCCCATCAGCCAGATCACCAGACTCAGCCCGAGGGCGAGCGGGCCGAATGCCGCAGCCGCCGCGAGCCCGAGGATCGCTGTGCCGATCCCCAACGCCATCACCTCGTGTGGGGTGAGGATACCGGCGGGCAAGGGGCGCTGCGGCGCGTTCACGCGGTCAACCTCAAGGTCAAAGTAATCGTTGGTGATCAGCGCCGAGCCGGACAGCAAGAAGCCGCACACGAAGCCAAGCCCCATCGCCGAACGCGGAGGGGCGGTGCCCAAGGCCAGCACCTCCCCGAGCAGGACACACACGCCCGCCGCAGCAGGAAGCTCAGGCCGGAAGACCTGGAGGACGCCTCGGGCTTTATCTTTGAGCGTCACAGACGGGTGCATGATGTTTTTCCCTGAGCCCAGATCAGGCTCTCTATGCCGGTGATGCGGAACCAGCCTCGGCGCAGGCTCTCCGCCAGCTTGGCCTTACCCAGGTGGGTGCGCGCCCAGCCGACCTTGTTATTGAAGCGGGGCGGGCGCGGCGGCGGCCAGCAGGGCCAGGAGCATGGCGGCGATTGCCAGTCGTCTGATGATGACACTCATGGGGCCACCTCATCTGTATCGGCGACATCAGCGGGCGCGTGGCGCTGCACCAGCAGCAGCGGCAGGCCCAGGTCGCGGATGCTTGCCAGGACGCCGTGCAGGGCGGCCTGGTCGGACAGGGTGCCGCGCAGCCGGGTGGTGCCATCTGGCAGCGAGGTGATCGTGAGTCCCTGGAGGCGCTGCGCCCAGCGCTGATCGAGCTGGCCCCTGACGATGATCGTGTAGCGCTCCATGTGGACCTCCCTTTCAGACATAGTTGTACACCCGCAGCGCGCGGATGTGGCCTATCGAAAGGTAGGTTGGGGGGTAGGGGGTGGGTGGAGGCGCGGATAGGGGCGACCGGGAGCGCACGAAACCGTCGGGTGGGGAGGGTATGGACGGGCGCAGACATGCGCGCGAAGGTATGCGGTGCCCCCCCGACGTTTTTGTGCGCTCACCGCAAGCAACTTACGTGATCAGCCCCAGCGCCCGGGCGCGGGCCACGGCCTGGGTGCGCCGGCTGACGCCGAGCTTGGCGTAGATATTGTGCGCGTGCCACTTGGCGGTGCCGACGGTGATCACCAGGCGCTCGGCGATGGCCTGGTTTGAGCAGCCC
>NZ_JAIEWN010000007.1:0-20629 GCF_019599295.1 Oscillochloris sp. ZM17-4
TGGCGGCATGACCCCAAACTGTAAATCTCCTACGAACCATGTCTTAGCGACAGAGGCGTTTCTGCTGCTGCGCCCTTACGGGATCATGCCACGTACCCGACCGCGCCGGTCATGTCGCACTCGCTCAGGTCCGCGCCGGAGAGGTCCGCGCCGGTCAGGTCGGCGTCGGCGAGGCTGCCCTCGCGCAGGACGCAGCCGGCGAGCTGCGCGCCGCGCAGGTTGCAGCCGCTCAGGTTGGCCCGGCTCAGGTTGGCCCTGGTCATGATCGCGCCCTCAAGGTTGGCCCCGCTCAGGTATGCCCCGCTCAGGTTGGTCTCGCTCAGGTCGGCCCCGCGCAGGGTCGCCTCGCTCAAGTTCGCCTCGTAGAGGTTCGCCCCGATAAAGTTGGCGTCGCTCAGGGTCGCCTCGCGCAGGGTGGCGCTGAGCAGGCTGGCCCCGCTCAGGTTCACCCCGGCCATGCTCGCCCCCGCCAGGCTCACCTTGTTCAGGTTCGCACCCGACAGATTCGCGCCGCCCAGGTTCACCAGCTGGGCCTCGCGGAGCTGGGCCTCGCTCAGGTTCGTCCCGATCATGATCGTGTCGCGCAGGTCCACGCCGCTCAGGTTGCAGAGGCTCAGGTTGGCCCCGTAGAGGTTGGCCCCGCTAAAGTCGGCCGCGCCCAGGTTCGCCCCGCGCAGGTTCGCCCCGGTTAGGTTGGCGAACTCCAGGTTGGCCCAGGCCAGGTCGCTCTTGCGCAGGTCGGCGTCGCTGAGGTCGGCCCGCACCATCTGCGCCCAGCCCAGGCGGGCCTCACGCAGGTTGGCCCAGCTCAGGGTCGCGCCGCCCAGCTCGGCCACGCTCAGGTCGGCGCGGTAGAGGTTCGCGTCGCTCAGGCGCGCGCCGACAAGGTTGGCCTCGCTCAGGTTCGCGCCGCTCAGGTTCGCACCGCTCAGGTTCGCGCCGCTCAGGTTCGCGCCCACCAGCCAGAGCGGGCCGGGTCGGTTCAGCAGATCGAAGATCTGGTCGGGGGTCAGGTCGGCCATGACACTCTCCTTCAGGGTACAGGGGACAGCGTACAGGGGACAGCGTACAGGGGACAGCGTACAGGGGACAGCGTACAGGGGACAGGGCAGAGGAGTGCGGCCTTGTGCTACCTGTCCCCTGTGTCCTGTACCCTGTTCCCTCTCAGGGGACAGCGTACAGGGGACAGGGCAGAGGAGTGCGGCCTTGTGCTACCTTGTCCCCTGTGTCCTGTACCCTGTTCCCTCTCAGGGGACAGCGTACAGGGCACAGGGCAGAGAAGGCTCGCCTGGTTGGCCTGTCCCCTGTCCCCTATCCCCTGTCCCCTCACGCGGTGGGCACCTTCGGCGTCTTACTCACCAGCCAGATCGAGGCGGGGGCGCCCATCGAGCGACAGGCCACCTGCTCGACCTCAACGTCCTTGCCGATCTGCCAGCGCAGGGCCTCCTGGATGGCCCCGTTCTGGATCCAGCCGATCGGCTCGTCGGAGGTCTTCCCGGCGCTGGTCGGGTCGTCGTAGTCGATATAGGCCCAGGCCTCGCCGCGGTCCTCAAGCTCCAGGTGGCGGTCCTGGCCGACGGCCTGGCTGAGCCGGCGGAAGCCGGCCTGCATGGCCGAGAGGCCCATCTTGATCTGGGTGGAGACCGGCAGCACCTTGGAGGCCAGCAGGGCCGCCGTGCCAAAGAGCGCGCCCTGGTGGTCGATCGCGTAGCGCGCCGACTGGCGGCCGATGCGCAGGGACATGCTGCGGGCGGCCCGGCCGAAAAAGTTGAGCAGCCCGGCGTTCAGCGCCGCGTAGTGGGTCAGGGTAAGCCCGGTGGTGACCTTCAGCTGCTCGGGCGGGTAGTTGCCGACGAACTGCGCCAGGCCGGCCTGGCGCAGCACCACGGCGAGGCCGTTCTTGCCGACCACCTCCTCGGCGGCCATGAGCGCCCAGCGCATGTAGGCGTCCACCAGCATGATCTCGGTCGCCGGATCGTGATCGGTCCTGTCTTTGATCTCCATGCGTGTGTCACTCCTCTGCTGACAGGACGGGCGCGGCGGGCACCAGCTCGCCGGGATGTAGCATACACTTTTGAACGTGGCGGGGGGGCGTTTTTTTGCGAGCGGACGGCGCCGCTGCGGATCTGGCGGCCGATGCGCAGCACGAGCAGGAGCAGGGATGCCAGGACGAGGAGCCCGAGCGAGGAGGTGTAGACCAGGGTGTAGCCGAGGGCCACCTGGCCGGTGAGATTCTGGGTGATGTCGCGGGCCAGGCCGCCGCCGATCGTGCCGAAGCCCTGGGCCAGGGCCTGGGTGATGCCCCACAGCCCGATGAAGAGCCCGGCGTGGTTCTTGTCCACCAGCGACATCACCAGGGCCAGGGCGCCGACGATGAACATCCCGCGGCCCATGCCGATCAGCACCACGCCGACGCGGAACAGGTTCACCAGCGACTCGCCGCTGGCCAGCGACACGGTCAGGAAGCCGGCCGCGCCCACCAGGCAGCCCATGGTGATCAGCAGCACCGACGAGCGGCCCTTCCAGAGCGCCAATCCGGCCAGGGCGATCGAGATCAGCATGCCCACGCCCCACAGCGCCGTGAGCTGCGAGGTCTCCGTGACGCTCATGTTGAGCACCTGGCCGCCGTAGGGCTCCAGCAGCACATCGTGGGTGGCGAAGCCCAGGGTGGCCACAAAGAGCACGATGAACAGGTTGCGCAGCGGCACCTGCGCCGCCAGCATGCGCAGCGACTGGCCCAGGCTCTCGCGCACGCGCGCCGGCTCGGCCACATCCACCAGCTCGCCGTTCGGCTTCAGGCGCTCCTGCCCGTACAGGGCCACGAAGGTCAGCGCGATGAAGATCACCGCCGAGCCCTGCATCACCTGGATGAGCCGGTAGGCGCTGTAGTTCATCAGCAGCTGGCCGATCACCACCGAGCTGACGATCGTGCCCATCACCAGCATCACCCAGAGCACCCCGAGCACCTGGCCGCGGTCCTTGGCGGGCGTGTAGTCGCTGACCATCGCCAGGTAGATCGTCTCGACGATATTCACCCCGATGCCGTAGGCCAGGAAGATCAGGCCGCAGAAGAGCATCGCCGGCCAGAAGCCGATCGTCCCCTGGCCGCTGAGCAGGATCAGCGTGAATGGCGCCGTGGCCAGCCCGCCGTAGGTCAGCATCGCGCCGAACACGAGGTAGGGCGTGCGCCAGCGGCCCGCCGCCCGGTCCACGTCGGACTGGAATCCGATCAGGGCGCGCGCCGGCGAGACGAAGTAGTGGATGGCGAGCAGGAAGCCCACCGCCACCGCCGGGATGCGCAGCTCGTCGATCAGCACCCGGTTCAGCGTGCCGGTGATCGGGGCCAGCGAGAGGCCCATGCCGAACTGGAACAACCCCAGTCGCAGCACCTTCAGCCAGCGCCAGAGGGTCGGGTGGCGGTCGATCCACGAGCGGACGACCTGCATCTGCCCGGCCAGTATCTTGCCTGCTGCCATCATTATGCTCCTTAAGGGGTTTCGCTGTGGGCACATTATAGCATGTGGCCAGGCGTATTTTGACATGAGAAGCAATTGCAAGGATGAAGGATGAAGGATTGAAGGATGAAGGATGAAGCGTTGCGCCTTCATCCTTCATCCTTCATCCTTACCTTGTGGTATCATGCCGCCCATCGTCCACACCTCCGGAGCACCCTATGAGCCGTATCGCCGAGACATTCGCCCGCCTGCGCGGCGAGGGCCGCGTCGCCCTCATGCCCTACCTGACGGTCGGCTTCCCCGAGCGCGAGAGCACCCTGGATCTGGTGCCGGCCCTGGAGGCCGCCGGGGCCAGCCTCTTCGAGCTGGGCATGCCCTTCTCCGACCCGCTCGCCGATGGGGCGACCATCCAGCGGGCCACCCAGCGCGCCCTGGAGAACGGGGTCAACCTGGCTAGCTGCATCGAGACGGTGGCCGCCCTGCGCGCCCGCGGCGTGGCCGCGCCCATGCTGCTCATGGGCTACTACAACCCCCTGATCCGCTACGGCGTCGAGCGCGCCTGCGCCGACCTGGCCGCCGCCGGTGGCGACGGCTGGATCATCCCCGACATGCCCCCCGAGGAGTCGGCCGAGCTCCACGCCGCATCCGCCGCCCACGGGCTCGACCTGATCATGTTCGTCGCGCCTACCACGCCCGACGAGCGGATCGCCGCGATCGCCGCCCAGGCCAGCGGCTTCATCTATATCGTCTCGCTCACCGGCGTCACCGGCGCGCGGGCCAGCATGTCGGCGGACCTGAGCGGCATCCTCGACCGGGTGCGCCGAGTCAGCGACCTGCCCCTGGTGGTCGGGTTCGGCATCAGCAGCGCCGCCCACGTGGCCGATGTCGCCCGCTTCGCCGACGGCGCGATCGTCGGCAGCGCCCTGATCGCCCGCCTGGAGGGGCTGCCCGCCGCCGACCTGGTGAGCGGCGCGGTGGATTTTGTGGCCGATCTGCTCGGCGGCGCGGCCGCGCCGTCGGGCGGCGTGTGACGATAGCGACTATGCTGAGCGGCGCGGGCGCAGCGACGCCCGCCCGGCACCCTGTGGAATCTCATTGTGGAGGGACACATGGAAGCGAAGGCGTATGTGCTGATCGAGGCCGAGTCGGGTCGGATCGCGGATGTCCTCGCCGCGCTGCGCGCCCTCGCTGGGATGACCGCAGTCGATGCGGTGACGGGCCCCTACGATATCATCGCCACCGTCCAGACCCCTGACCCTCGCAACATTGGCCGTCTCGTGATGAACGAGATCCATAGCGTCGAGGGGATCAAGCGCACGGTCACCTGTATGGTGATCGGCTAGAACGAGGGGACAGGGGACAGGGTACAGGGGACGATTCTGAACTCGCTTCCCTGAGTGATTACGAATACGGTGAATGTACATGCCTGTCCCCTGTTCCCTGTCCGCTGTCCGCTGTCCCCTGGTCCCCCCTTACGGTTGAGCACAATGTGGTGCGATGAGCGCGCCGCAGCGTGCTGTTGGCCATGGCGGCCCCGCTGTAAGGAAAGGATGAAGGCTCATGTCCACGCCAGCCAAAGGTCTTGAGGGAATCATCGCCGCGCAGACGGCGATCAGCCTGATCGATGGGCTCAATGGCCACCTGTTCTACCGCGGCATCGATGTCAACGATCTGGCGGAGCAGTCTACCTTCGAGGAGACGACGGCGCTGCTCTGGTACGGCAAGCTGCCGAGCGCCGCACAGCTCGCGAGCATTCAGCGCAAGTTTGCGCTGAACCGGCAGATCCCCAATGAGGTGATCTCGGTGATGATGGCGCTGCCCAAGCACACCAAAGTGATGGACGTGCTGCGCACATGTGTCTCGGTTCTCGCGTCCTACGACCCGCAGGTGCTGGATAACTCGCTGGACGCCAACCTCAACAAGGCGGTGCGCCTGACCGCCGCGCTGCCGACGATCACCGCCGCCTGGGAGCGTATTCGTAATGGGCTCTGGCCGATCGCGCCCAGCGCCGACCTGGGCCACGCCGCGAACTTCCTGTACATGCTCACCGGCAAAGAGCCATCGACGACCGCCGCGCGCGTCCTCGACATCGCCCTCATCCTCCACGCCGACCACGGCCTGAACGCGAGCACCTTCGCCGCACGCGTCACCGCGTCGACCCTCTCCGACATGCACAGCGCGATCGTCTCGGCGATCGGCACGCTCAAGGGGTCGCTCCACGGCGGGGCCAACGAGCTGGTGATGCGTATGCTGGAGGAGATCAGTGAGCTCGACCGGGTCGATGAGTATCTGCAGGCTGCCTTTGCGACCAAGCGCAAGATTATGGGCTTTGGCCACCGCATCTACAAGGCCGATGACCCGCGGGCTCCGTGGCTCCAGCGCCTGGCCAAGGATCTGGCTGAGTCCACCGGCAACATGCGCTGGTACGAGATGAGCGAGCGCATCCGCAAGATCGTGCAGTCGGAGCGGTCGCTGCCGGTGAATGTGGACTTCTACTCGGCCTCGGTCTACTACACGCTGGGCATCCCGATCGACCTGTTCACGCCGATCTTCGCGATGAGCCGCATCGCCGGCTGGACGGCCCACGTCTACGAGCAGTACAGCAATAACCGCCTCATCCGCCCTGAGGCGGAGTACACCGGGCCGCTCGGCGTGCCCTACACGCCCCTGGCCGAGCGGGCCTAGCAGAGTACTGAATGTTGAATGTTGAATGCGAAAGACTCTATTCAACATTCAACATTCAACATTCAACATTCAACATTCACAATGCCCCTCACCCTCCGCCTCAGCCTGACCTACCTGCTGCTGACGCTCGTCGGGCTGCTGCTCCTCGGCGCCGGGTTCGTCACCCTGGCCGGCGGCTACCTGTCCGGCCAGCGCGCCCAGTCCCTCGACGCCCAGGCTGAGATCTACGCGGCCCTGATCGGCGAGCTGGCCGACTCGCCGCAGGCGCTCCAGGGCCTCGCGGCGGGCGGCGTCGGCCGCGAGCTGCTCCCCGCCGGCACCGCCGCCCGGCTCTTCTCGACCGGGGGCGCGCTGCTCTCGGGAGAACCGGCCCTCGGGCCCTTCCCGAGCCGCCCGGCCCTGGCCCTGGTGCGGCCGGCCCTGCCCCTGCCCGCCTCGCAGGCCGCCGACCGCAGCTACACGGCGCGGGCGGTCACCTCCGGCGGGCAGACGATCGGCGTCGTCGAGCTCTCGCGGAGCAGCGCCGAGGACCAGCGCCTGCTGAGCAGCCTGCGCGCCCTGACCATCCAGGCCGCCCTCGCCGCCGGGGCGGTGATGGCCCTGGCCAGCCTGCTGGTCGCCCGCTCGATCGCCAGCCCCATCCTGCGCCAGAGCCGCCGCGCCGAGCGCCTGTCCCACGAGTTTGACACCGGGCCGCGCCAGAGCGGCCCGCCGCAGCGCGATGAGATCGGACGGCTTGCGGCGAGCCTCGACGCCCTTGAGAGCGGGCTGCGGGCTTACACCGCCCGCATCGGCGAGCTGGAGCAGTCCCGCACGCGCTTCTACCGCAGTGTCTCCCACGATCTGCGCACGCCGCTCACGGCGATCAGCGGGACTCTGGAGAACCTGATCGATAGCGCCCCGGCGGAGCAGCAGCCGGCGCTGGCAACCCTCGACGCCGAGGCCCGGCGACTCGCGCGGCTGGTCGATGATCTGCTGCGCCCGCCCGATGATGGCCGGATGCTCTTGTCGCGGCGCGCCCAGGTACACCTCGCCCCGCTCGCCGACGAGATCTGCGCCCTGCTCGCCGGCCGCGCCCATCGGGCCGGGGTCGCCCTGCGCTGCCTGGCCGATGACGCGCTCAGCGTGTCCGGCGACCGCGACCGGCTCAAGCAGGCCCTGCTCAACCTGCTCGATAACGCGCTGCGGGCCACCCCGCCCGGCGGCTCGGTGGCGCTCACCGTCGCCAGGGCAGATGGCCAGGCGCAGATCAGCGTCGCCGACAGCGGGCCGGGGATCCCCGCCGCGCTACGCGCGCAGATCTGGGAGCGCGGGGTACGCGGCGACAGCCCCGGCAGCTCCGGCCTCGGGCTCGCCATCGTGCGCGAGATCGTCATCGCACACGGCGGCGAGGCCTACCTCGACGCCGATCATCGCCCAGGGGCGCGCATTGTGATCGAGCTGCCCCTTGGGCGAGCAGAGGAGCCCATCCCATGAACCCATCCGCGCAGCGCCTCAAGCGCTGGGCCTTCCGAGGTGCGCTGATCCTCGCCGCCGTGGCGATCGCCTTCGGCGCGCTCTTCACGATCATGGTCGCCATCCTTGAGCAGGCCCTGCCGACAGACGCCCAGGGCTGGCTCCGGATGGGGGCCAGCATCGTGCTGCTGTGGGGGCTCGGTGGCCTCTTCTTCGGCGCGATCCTCGGGATGTACGCCTCGATGATCTGGCGCGACCCCGGTGTTTGACTGATCGGCCGCAACGCGCTATAATCTCACCTGTTGCTCGGGGCGTAGCGCAGACCGGTAGCGCACCTGAATGGGGTTCAGGAGGTCGCTGGTTCAAATCCAGTCGCCCCGACCAGAGCACGCAAGCCGGCGGTATTCCGCCGGCTTGTTGCATGTCCCCGCCCGATCCTCTACTCCGTTACTCTGCTGCAATGGCTGGCTGCTACAATGCTCGGCATGGTGTTTCAGACACGTATGTCTGCAAAAACATCTGTTCTGCATAGATTCATCCGCCACACTATCATATTCTACAGGGCCACTCTAAGTTCTCGGGCAATAGGGCAACGTGTAAGTGATTATCCTTCCGCCCCCCCCCGTCGTCAGCATCATGTATCTACCGAATCCACTGAACATTGCGCGATGAGCGCACCGCTCGTAAATCATTTTCTATGACGCGGGCGTATTCTAAGCCAGAAAATGCCGCCGAACCTCTTGACACCAACACTATAATAGACTTATACTTTACACATTATGTAGGGCAGATCTGCGTGCATTTCGCACGGCCCTCACCACCGTAACCCTTTTCCGCCCACGCCGCTCTGTACGCTACAGCAGGAGGAGCCAGGATGGCTACAATGAGCCTGCAAGCCGCATATGATCAGGCCCGCAGCTTCCTTGAGGTAAACAAGGTTGAGCAGGCGATCAGTGTGGTGCAGCACATCCTTGAATATTTCCCTGAGAACCTCGAGGCCCACCGCATTCTTGGCGAGGCATATCTGGCAGGCCGCCAGTTTGACCAGGCGGAGGAGGCGTTCAGCCGTGTGCTGCACTCCGACCCAGAGAATATCCCCGCCCACGTTGGCCTCGGTATCACCTACGAGCGGCAGAGTAGGCTCGACCTCGCCGTGAACGAGTTTGAGCAGGCCCTTGAGGTGCGGCCCGATATGCCCGAGCTGCGCTCGCAGCTCCTGCGCCTCTACACTGACGTGTGGGGGGCCGAGGGCGCCACGCTCCGCCTGAGCCGGCCCGGCCTCGCCCGCCTGTATGCCAAGGGCCATATGCTGCCCCAGGCGATCCAGGAGTTCCGCAGCGTCATTGACGAGTACCCCGACCGCTTCGATGCGCGGGTCGGCCTCGCAGAGTCGCTGTGGCGCGATGGACAGACCGATGTCGCCGCCGAGGTCTGTGAGGATATGCTCGCCGAGCGCCCCGATGTGCTGAAGGCGAACCTGATCCTTGGCTATATCCGCCAGGCCGCCGGCGATGCCGACGGGGAACGGTACTGGCGCTTCGCCCAGCAGCTTGAGCCGTACCAGCAGGTCGCCCACGCACTCTTTGAGGTGATGCCTGATCTCCCGTCCCCCAACCTGGAGATCGCTTCATGGGATGAGCAGTCCTGGCAGGAGCGGCGCGACCGCGAGGAGGCGGAGCGCGAGAAGATGGCTGCGCCCATCGCCGCGAGCACGCCCGCCCTTGTGGAGGAGCCGGACTTCTTCAGCGGTTGGGGTGATGCGGTTGAGGATGCCGCGCCATCTCGGGCTTCCTCATCGCACGCGTCCGTCGATGACGACGATGACTTTCTCGCCAATCTGCTCGCCCTCTCCACGCCGATCGGCGATGGGGGCGGCGTCGATATTGACTCATCGAGTGGTATCACGCCGTTTAGCTTCGATGATATGTCCGGCAGCGAGCAGAAGGTTGAGGTGGACGCCGAGCCCCAGGCTGCCGAGCCCGAGATGGAGCCCTTCTCCCTCGCCGACCTCGGCCTCTCCGAGGATGAGGTCGCCCAGCTCAGTGCCGCCGAGCCCGAGCCCGCCGAGCCCGAGATGGAGCCCTTCTCCCTCGCCGACCTCGGCCTCTCCGAGGATGAGGTCGCCCAGCTCAGTGCCGCCGAGCCCGAGATGGAACCCTTCTCCCTCGCCGACCTCGGCCTCTCCGAGGATGAGGTCGCCCAGCTCAGTGCCGCCGAGCCCGAGCCCGCCGAGCCCGAGATGCTGCCCTTTTCCCTGGAGGATCTAGGGCTGTCGCTCGATGAGGTCGCCCAGCTCAATGCCGCCGCTGAGACGGGACAGCAGGCGCAGCAGACTGAGCCGTTCTCGTTTGATGATGTAGGCGTGGGCGATGCCCCTCATACAGATTCGCCCGCTGTCGGTGGGCCATCTGGAGATACGGCTGGCCTCGCGCCGTTCGACTGGTCGTCTGGAGATGACGCTGAGATCGCCGATGACAGCGGGTTCGATAGCGATATGGACGACCTCCAGCCATTCTCGCTTGATGATCTCGATTTAACCTCCGTAGACGATTATGGCTCAGGTGGTGGCTCGCTACCGCCGTCGCTCCAGCCATTTTCGATCGATGATGCGCCGACCTCTCCTGTCTCACGCGATCTCCCTATGCCTTCCCTCGAAGCTGATGATAGCTCGGAGACAGGTGGCTATAGCTGGCAGCAGCCGTCATCAAAGCCTCGCACCGACTTCTTGCGCGGCGAGGCTCCAGCTGAGCCGGCTGAAGGCTCGATCTTCTCAAAGCTAAGGCAGCGCGCAAGCGAGCTTCCGAAAGAGGAACTGCTGCCTCTGCCGCCGGTCTCACTTGATGAAGATGATGAGTCCGCTGCGTACTTCTCAAATGATAATGACGATGTCCCCCTGCACGACGCCGCCACAGGCTCCGCAGATCGGTTCGCCGGCGGTTTCCGCCTCCCGAAGGAGGGTGCGGCTCAGGTGACGACAGAGCCCGAGGCCGCCGAGCCCGAGGCCGCCGAGCCCGAGCTGACGCCCTTCTCCCTCGCCGACCTCGGCCAGAGTTCGAGTCCCCCGCTGCTGAGGCCGAGCCCGCATTCACGGCCTCTAGCTCTGATACCGAGCCGGAGCTGACGCCGTTCTCGCTGGAGGAGCTGGGGTTGTCGCCTGAGGAGATCGCAGCCCTCGGTCTCTCCGAGGATGCGCCACCGGCCGAATCACCAGCCCCGGCGCCGACACCGCCGACACCCGCACCAGAGGCGGAGCCGGAGCTGATGCCGTTCTCGCTGGAGGAGCTGGGCCTGACACCTGAAGAGATCGCGCTGCTCAACGGCGGCGATGCGGCACCGCCACCGGCAGCGCCGGAGCCGGAGCCGGAGCCGGAGCTGACGCCGTTCTCACTGGAGGACCTGGGGCTATCGCCCGAGGAGATCGCGGCCCTCGGCGCGGTGGAGGAGCCTAACGTTGTAGCCACGCCGGAGCCAGAGCCGGAGCCAGAGCCGGAGCCAGAGCTGACGCCGTTCTCGCTGGAGGATCTGGGGCTATCGCCCGAGGAGATCGCGGCGCTGAGCGTGGCCGAGATCGCGCCAGAGCCATCCGCTGGCACCACCGATGACTTCTTCAGCTTCGATGTGGTGGAGGAGCGACCCGTTGAGAAGGCGACACGTACGGCACCTCGTGTTGAGGAGCCGCCGCCGCCGCCGCCCGTGGAAGACACGGCCTTCACGCCAGAGCCGCTGGAGAGCCTGGATACTATCTGGGACATCCCCGTACCTGTGGCATCGCCCGCCCCCCAGGCCACGAGCGAGAAGAGCACGCCAGCTCGCGCCGTGCTCCCACCATTGGGAGATCGCGATCAGGCGAGGCAGAGCGCCCGCCGGGATGCGCCGGCCGCCCGACCGCGCGATCGCGATGCTGACCGCAGCGCCCGCCGGGAAGTACCCCCCGAGCGACCGAGAGAGAGCACCGGCGCCTCCCACCGGGAGCGAACGAGCGGCACGCGCGAGGATCTCTACGCGCGCCGCGAGGCGGCATCTCGCGTCAGCGGCGAGCGCCCAAGCCGCCGCGACTATGGCCGATCAGCCCCGGCACCGCGCCCCATGTCACGCCAGAGCTTCGGGTCCTTCGTGCCCACAGGCGATGACAGCCTCGACGAGTACCTGATGCAGCTTGAAGTCGAGCCGGACACCTACGGCATGGCGATGTCGCTCGCCCGGCTCTGCGCGCAGACGGGCAGGGTAGACCTGATGGCCTATAGCTACAAGTATCTCATCCGAAACGCGTATGCGCTCGACGAGATCGCGGAGGAGGTGCAGGAGCTGATCGGTACAGTGGGCGACGAGGCAACCGAGAATCAGCTCTACCGTGTGCTCGGCGACGCCTTCTCGAAGCAGGGCCGCCTGCGAGATGCGATTGCCGCATACAACCATACCTTTGTTGGCTAGAATTGAGCCGGCACATCCGCTCGGTGAACAACGTGGAGTAGCTATCATGAATGCGCCTGTGGAGATAACGAAAGGTCAGCTCATGCGCCGAATCGTTGAAGACCTGATCCGGGTCGATGGGGTGATCGGGAGCCTGCTGGTCGGCAAAGACGGTCTCGTGGTCGCGAGCACCCTGCTCGATGAGGAAGACGCCGAGATTCTCGGGGCGATGTCGGCGGCGGTCTTCGGCGAGATCGATAAGGCGACCAAGCGCATCGGCGTTGGGACGCTGGTGGACTCGATCATCGACGCGAAGGACGGGTCGATCCTGCTGCTTGAGGCCAAAGAGCTGATCCTGGTCGTGATTACCCAGCGCATCGTAAACTTTGGGCTGGTGAAGATGGAGATGCGCCGCGCCGCCAAGCGGATCAGCGAGGCAGTACCGATCTAGATTGCAGAGTGTAGAGTGTAGAGTGTAGATTGGCGCTGGCGCGCGGGGCGTGCCAGCGCCAATCTGATCTTCGGGGGTGTGACGGAGCGTCTTGCATGCGGGCGGGCGGCTGAAGCCGCGTCGCCGGGGCGCTGCGCGCCGGGCGTCGGCCTGCGCCGACGCCGGAACCGCCCGCGAAGGCGGGCGGGCGGCTGAAGCCGCGTCGCCGGGGCGCTGCGCGCCGGGCGTCGGCCTGCGCCGACGCCGGAACCGCCCGCCATGGCCACCGTTGCAAGAAGATTCGTGACACCCGATCTTCGGGGGTGCCCGATCGCTTGTGGTATACTGCGCCCTGGTGTATGCAATCTGCAATCTGCAATCTGCAATCTGCAATTCGAAGGGGAGCTATATGGAGCGCGCACTGATCATCCTCAAGCCCGACGCCGTCCAGCGCGGCCTGGTCGGCCCGATCCTCAGCCGGATCGAGCAGCGCGGTCTGAAGCTGCAGGGGCTCAAGCTCATGCAGGTCGATGAGCCGCTGGCCCGCAAGCACTACGGCGAGCACGAGGGCAAGCCCTTCTTCAACGGTCTGGTCAGCTACATCACCTCGGCCCCGGTGGTGGTGGCGGTGATCGCCGGCAAGGCCGGCACGGTCGAGATGATCCGGGCGATGGTCGGCGCCACCAACCCGGCCAAGGCCGCCCCCGGCACCATCCGCGGCGACTTCGGCGTGGAGATCGGCCGCAATCTGATCCACGCCTCGGACTCGCCTGAGAGCGGCGAGCGCGAGGCGGCGATCTTCTTCGGCGCCGCCGAGCTGATCGTCGACTGGGGCCGCGCCACCGACGCCTGGATCTACGAGTAATATTAAATGCTGAATGTTGAATGTTGAATGCCGCGACATTCAACATTCAACATTCAACACTATGGAAACACGACGCTGGCGTGACTACAACTGGCCGCTCCTGCTCTGCGTCGCCGTGCTGCTGATCATCGGGGTGCTGGCGCTATACAGCGCCACGCTCACGGCTGTGGCGGTAAACGGCGCACCCCTGCGCACGATCTTCCCGCGCCAGATCGTCTACATTATCATCGGCCTGGGGGTGATGCTGCTGATGACGATCTTCGACTACCGGCTGCTCTCCAGCCTGGCCCGGCCGATCTATATCGGCATGATCGGGCTGCTGGCGGCAGTGCTGGTGATCGGGCAGGTGAGCGAGGGCGCGCAAAGCTGGATCGCTTTCGGCGAGCGCACCTTCCAGCCCTCAGAGGCCGGCAAGCTGGTGCTGGTGGTGGCGCTGGCCGCCTACTGGGGGCGCTATGAGGATCGCCGCGACAGCTGGCCCGTGCAGCTCGGCGGCCTGCTGATCGCCAGCGCCCCGATGCTGCTCGTGCTCCTCCAGCCCGACCTCGGCTCGGCGATCGTCTACGGCATGATCTGGCTGGTGATGGCCTGGGGCGCCGGGGTCCGCTGGCAGCAGCTGCTGCTCCTGGCGGTCCTGGCGCTGCCGGCGGGCTACGTTGCCTGGGAGCTCGTGCTGGACGACTACCAGCGGGTGCGCCTGCTCACCTTCTACTATCTGCTCGTCGACCCGAGCAAGGTGGACTTTAACGCCGGATACAATGTCATCCAGGCCCTGAGCGCGATCAGCGCCGGGGGCTGGGTCGGCGCCGGCCTCACCCACGGCCTGTTCAGCCAGGGCAACTATGTGCCCGTCCAGCACACCGACTTCATCTTCGCCGTGGTCGGCGAGGAGCTCGGCTTCCTGGGCGCGCTGGTGCTGATCACCTTCGAGGGGCTGCTGCTCTGGCAGTCGCTCACGGTGGCCGGCCGCTCGCGCGATCTCTTCGGCCGGCTGCTGGCCCTCGGCGTCTTCGCGATCATCTTCACCCATGTGCTGATCAATATCGGCATGAACCTGAGCGTCCTGCCGGTGACGGGCCTGCCCCTGCCGTTTATCTCTGCCGGCGGCAGCTTCATGATCACGATCCTCGCTGGGGTGGGCCTGCTCCAGAGCGTCGCCCTGCGCCGGAAGCGGCTGGCGTTCTGAGGGCCGAAGCAACTGCCTCCTGCGCTTTGCGCAGGAGGCAGTTGCTTCGGCCCTACGCGCGCATCCACGCCTCCACCTCCGCCAGAGTGGGGATGCCGGCGCGCCCGCCGTAGGCCCGCGTCTTGAGGGCGGCCACGGCGCTGGCAAAGCGCAGCGCCTGGCGCGGAGGGTCGCCCCGCAGCAGGGCGAAGAGCAGCCCGCCGTGGAAGACATCCCCGCAGCCGGTGGTGTCCAGCGGCGTCACCGGGAAGGCCGGGGTGTGGAATCGCTCGTCGCCCACGGCGCACCAGCTGCCGCGCTCGCCGGCGGTGACGACGACCAGCGCGTCGTAGCGCGACCGGAGGGCGCTGGCCGCCGCCGCCGGGTCGCCCTCGCCGGTGACGGCCCGGCCGAAGTTGGCCGAGACCACCAGCCAGGTGCAGAGGGGCAGCAGCTCGATGGTACACTCGCGCACCCGCTCGGCGTCGATCATCACCGGGATGTCGGCCTCGCGCGCCCAGCGCGCCGCCTGGAGCCCGGCATCGCCGGTGTAGGTGTCGAGGTGCAGCGCGCGCCCCGCAGTGATCATGCCGCGCTCGACCCGCACCGCCGCAAGCACCGCCGGGTCGGTGCGGAACCAGATCGAGCGCCGGTCGCTCCCCGGCTCGGCCAGGGCGAAGGCGATGTGTGAGTCGCCGGGGCACACCTGCATGCCCGCCGTGTCGACACCCTCGGCCGCCAGGTCGGCGATGATCCGTGCGCCGTAGCGGTCGTCGCCCACGGCGCCGACCATGCAGGCGCGCCCGCCGAGGCGGGCCACGGCCACGAGCGCGGTCGGCACCGGCCCGCCCCCGGACTCGACCCATCGGGCGAGCGGCTGCTTCCGCCCGAGCTGCGGCTCATCGCCCGCCACCCCGATCAGGTCGTGCGCGGCCGTCCCCAGGCCGACAACGTCGTAGCGCATGAGACTCCTCCTTCCACACCTGCGTAGATAGATCCATCCATCAGCAATTATAGATGCCCGCCCGGTGCTCTGGATGTGTTACCATATTAGACCCTGGCCCGGACGATGTGCGATCGCCACCGTGCTCGACCAGCAACTCTTTATCAAGACCAATGTTCGGAGATGCACGATGTGTGACGTGCTCGATAGCCCTGACCCCGCAGCGAGAACCATGATCGCCGCGCTTGCTGGATCAGCAGTGACGGTGGCAGAGATCGACGCCTCCCTACGCTACGCGGCAGTCTATAGCCCTGGCGTGCTGCTCGGCGGGCGCGAAGTTGTTGGCCGCACACATGATGAGATCTATGGGCCGCAGGGCGCACCGCTGATGGATATGGCCCGGCGGGCGCTGGCGAGCGGGGAGGCGCAGGTCGGCCCGCTCGTGCTTGACACGGGCGCCACGCACCACATGGAGGTGCGGGTCACGCCGATGCGGCGGCCCGATGGGACAACGAGCCTGTCGCTGCTCGCGACCGAGCGGGTACAGATTGACGCTCAGATGGTGGAGCGCGAGCGATTCGCGGCGACGGGCCGGCTCGCGGCGACGGTGGCCCACGAGGTGAACACGCCGCTCCAGGCGATCGAGAGCTGCCTGCACCTGGCCGGCCGCGTCGATGATGAGGCTGAGCGGGCGCGCTACCTGCGCCTGGCCCGCGAGGAGATCAAGCGCGTGGGCTACACCCTGCGCCAGCTGCTCGATCTCTACCGGCCAAGCGCGGCGCCCACGCACCTTGATATCAACGGCCTGATCGAGCGCGTGCTGATCCTCACCGGGAACAGCCTCGCGCGCCGATCTATTCAGATCGAGCGCGATCTCTCGCCCGATCTGCCGCTGGTGGTCGGGCGCGCCGATGAGATTACCCAGGTGCTGATCAACCTGGTCTTTAACGCGATGCATGCCATGCCCCGGGGCGGCAGGATCCGCCTGGAGAGCGGCCGGGCGATCGGCCCAGACAGCCAGGCCATGCTCGTCATCCGCGTGCGCGACAATGGCCTCGGCATCGCCCCCGAGCTGCACCAGCAGATCTTCGAGCCCTTCTTCACCACGAACCCCGACGGCACCGGCCTGGGGCTGGCGATCTGCAGGCGGATCATCGAGGGCTACGGCGGCGCCCTGCGGGTCGAGAGCGCGCCCGACGCCGGCAGCTGTTTTATTGTCGAGATCCCGGCGGCGGAGAAGGGGGCAGGGCCAGGGAAGCCGTAAGGGGCGCAGCACGCTGCGCCCCTACGCCTTCCCTGACCTCACGCTTGCGAGTCTACCCCTGGCTCAGGAAGCGCCCGATGCTGGTGGCGGCGGCGCGCCCCTCGGCGATCGCCCAGACGATCAGCGACTGGCCGCGGCTCATATCGCCGGCGGCGAACACCCCCGGCCGCGAGGTCATCTTGTTCGCATCGGTGGACACCACGCCGCGCGGGCTCAGCTCGACCCCGAGCTGGTCGAGCAGGCCGCCGGGCTCGGCCCCGGTGAAGCCCATCGCCAGGAGCACCAGGTCGCAGGGCAGGGTGAAGGTGCTGTCGGGCACCTCCTGCATCTGCATGCGGCCCTGGGCGTCGCGCTGCCAGATCACGTGGGAGGCCTCGATCGCCGTCACGCGGCCGCGCTCGTCGCCGATCAGGCGCTTCGTCTGGACCGCGTAGATGCGCTCGCCGCCCTCCTCGTGCGAGGATGCGGTGCGGAAGATGCGCGGCCACTCGGGCCAGGGGTTGTCCTTCGCCCGCTGGAGCGGCGGCTGGGGCAGCAGCTCGAAGGAGGTGACGCTGAGGGCGCCCTGGCGCAGCGAGGTGCCTACGCAGTCGGCACCGGTGTCGCCGCCGCCGATCACGATGACCCGCTTGCCGGCGGCGGAGATCGCATCGTCGGACGGGACGACATCGCCGGCGCAGCGCTGGTTCTGCTGGGTGAGGAACTCCATAGCAAAATAGACCCCATCGAGCTGACGCCCCTCGACGCTCAGGTCGCGCGGCTTGCGGGCGCCGCCGGCGAGCAGCACGGCGTCGAAGCCGCGGGCGAGCTCATCGGCGGGAAGCCCCCCGCCGACATCGACGCCGGTGTGGAAGGCGACGCCCTCGGCCTCCAGCTGGGCCAGGCGTCGGTCGAGGATATGCTTCTCCAGCTTGAACTCGGGGATGCCGTAGCGCAGCAGCCCGCCGGCCCGGTCGGCGCGCTCGAAGACCGAGACCTCGTGGCCCTGGCGGCGCAGCTGCTGGGCGGCGGCGAGGCCGGCGGGGCCGGAGCCGACGACGGCCACGCGCTTGCCGGTGAGGCGGCGCGGCGGCTCCGGCCGCACCCAGCCCTCGGCGAAGCCACGCTCGATGATCTGGAGCTCGATCATCTTGATCGCCACGGGCTCGAAGTTCAATCCGAGGGAGCAGGCGCCCTCGCAGAGGGCCGGGCAGAGGTGCCCGGTGAACTCGGGGAAGTTGTTGTCGCGGTGAAGATCGACGAGCGCGCGCTCCCAGTCGCCGTCGGAGACCAGCTCGTTCCAGCCGGGGATGTAGTTGCCCAGCGGGCAGGCGACGTGGCAGTAGGGGATGCCACAGTCCATACAGCGGTCGCCCTGATGCATCACGGTCAGGTCATCGAGCGGCTCGTAGACATCGTGGTAGTCGGCGAGCCGCTCGGCGACCGGCCTGCCGTGCGGGTTTGCGCGCTCGTACTTCAGGAATCCCTCAACGTCTCCCATGTGCTGCCACCTCTCTGGATCGCGCGCCGCTTACGTGACGCAAAGGCTGCTCTCGCCTGGGCTGCCGTATCGCACACAGCGCCGCCGGGGCGGGGTGTGATCGCCGTGTCGAGCGGCATTGCTCGCGAGGGGCTGGCGGGCTTCGGGCGCCGCGCTGCGCCCATCGATGTGGAAGGCCAGGGGGTTCGATGTGAGGTAATGTACAATGCCAGAGCGACGGCGAGAGTGATAGACTGTCAACCTGGGCTGGTCATGTAGCCACTATTCAGCGCGTGGCGCGGGCGTGTTAGAATAGGCCACTCCCCCGCACAGAGCATATCTCAGGTTCCTATGCATACTCCACCGCCGGCCCTCACCGCACCGCTCGCCGCACAGCTCGCCCAGATCGCCCTCGATGGCATCCTGAAGGCATACCCATCCAGCCCGGCCCACGTGCTGATGGACGCCGACGACGCCCGGGGGCCGCGCGAGCTGCACCCCGCATTCTACGGCTGCTTCGACTGGCACTCGGCGGTGCATAGCCACTGGCAGCTCGTGCGCCTGCTGCGGCTGCGCCCCGCGCTGCCCGACGCCGCCGCCATCCGCCGCGCCCTCGACGACCACCTGAGCGAGGCGAGCCTGCGGGCCGAGGCGGCCTACTTCGCCGAGCCGGGCCGCCGCAGCTTCGAGCGGCCCTATGGCTGGGCCTGGCTGCTCAGGCTCGCCGAGGAGCTGCGGGCGTGGGGCGACCCCGACGCCAGGCGGTGGGCGGCGGCGATCCAGCCGCTCGCCGATCTGATCGCCGAGCGCTACCTGGAGTTCCTGCCGCGCCTGAGCTACCCCATCCGCAGCGGCGTCCACAGCAGCACCGCCTTCGGCCTCACCTTCGCCCTCGACTACGCCGAGGCCGCCGGCCACGCGCCGCTGCGCGCGCTGATCCGCCAGCGCAGCATGGACTACTACGGCGCCGACCGGGGCGCGCCGGCCGCCTGGGAGCCCGGCGGCGGGGACTTCCTCTCGCCCTGCCTGGCCGAGGCCGACCTGATGCGGCGCGTGCTGCCCGCGCCGGCCTTCCCCGGCTGGCTTGAGGCGTTTCTGCCCGACCTGGCGGCCGGCGGCCCGCCGCAGCTGCTCACGCCCGCCCTGGTGAGCGACCGCAGCGACGGCCAGATCGTCCACCTGGACGGGCTCAACCTGAGCCGGGCCTGGTGCATGTGGGGCGTGGCCGGGGCCATACCGTCAGATGACCCGCGGCGGCCCATCCTGATGGCGGCGGCCGCCCGCCACGCGGCGGCGGGGATGGCCGGCGTCGGCAGCGGCGACTATATGGGCGACCACTGGCTCGGCAGCTTCGCCCTGCACATGCTCGGCTACGCCCCGGCGGAGCTGTCGCCCTAAAAAAGGGTGCTGCTTTGTGCCCATCAGGCACATGCTGCACTGATTGTGCTGCGGCGCGGCGTAGCCGCGCCGCAGCACAATCAGTTTTTTATGGGAGAGCGAAGCTCTCCCATACCCTCACTGTACACCGTGTTGTTGCTGGCAACAAAAGAAGAGGAGCTGATGTCGATGACCGCTGAGACGGAATCATACGCCGAGTCGCTGGCCGCCTGGCGCGCGCAGGCCGAGGCGGCGCTGCGGGCCGAGGACGGCTGGCTGGCCCTGGCCGGGCTCTTCTGGCTGGCCGATGGGCGAAACCGGGTGGGCAGCGACCCGTCGGGCGAGGTGGCCCTGCCCGAGGAGCTGGCCCCGCCGCTGATGTGCGAGGTCTGGCTGCGCGAGGGCGTCGTCTCGCTCGGCGCGGCCCACCCCGAGCTGACCCTGAGCGGCGGGCCGCCCGCCGGCCGCCCGCTGCAGAGCGATGATGCGCCCGCGCCCGATGTGCTGGCCCTGGGCCGGCTCTCGATGCTGGTGATCCGGCGGGGCGCGCGGATCGGCCTGCGCCTGCGCGACCGCGACCACCCGGCGCGGGCGGCCTTCCCCGGGCGACGCTGGCACCCCATCCGGCCCGACCTGCGCGTCGCCGCCGTCTTCGTGCCCCACCCCGAGCCGAAGGTGCTGCGGATCAACACGATCATCGGCGAGATCGAGGAGCGGCTCAGCCCCGGCGCGGTGGTCTTCCAGATCGACGGGCAGGAGTGTCGGCTCGACGCCACCTCGACCGGCGGCGGCGGGCTGTTCTTCAACTTCAAGGACGCGACCAGCGGCAGGGGCAGCTACCCGCCCGGGCGATTCCTGACCGCCCCGGCGCCCCAGGGCGGTGTGGTGACGCTCGACTTCAACCGGGCCTTCAACCCGCCCTGCGCCTTCACCGACTTCGCCACCTGCCCGCTGCCGCCGCCGCAGAACGTCCTCGCTGTGGCCATCCCCGCCGGCGAGCTGGCGCCTGAGGGGCACCGCTATAGCTGAGCGCAGAGCGCAGAGCGCAAAACAGGATCTCAGGCGCACCAATGCTGGCTCAGCCGCTCGGCTGGGGTGGGGTATTGTCTTGCCGCATATCC
>NZ_JAIEWN010000007.1:20729-38123 GCF_019599295.1 Oscillochloris sp. ZM17-4
TCAGCCAAGGACTATCTGGCTGTATTCTAGCACGCCCATGCGCGGCTGCTTGACACCCCCGCCCCCGCCGCGTATCATCACGCCACACGGTAGCGCAGGCTGGCGCGCAGGGTGAGAGGGCGGGCGATTAGCACAGTTGGTTAGAGCGTATCCTTCACACGGGTGAGGTCGGTGCTTCGAGTCCACCAGCGCCCACCACGTAGGACGCGCGCAGCCCGCTCCGCAAGGCGAGCTGTTGTGAGCCCGCCGATTGCCGCGACTACAGGTAAGCTATCCATGATCACCGCCCTGATCTTCGACTTCGACGGCCTGATCGTCGACACGGAGACGCCCGACTACCGATCTTGGCAGGAGGCCTATGCCGCGCACGGGGTGGTGCTCTCTATGGATGTGTGGGCGCTGAATGTGGGCTCGGGCCATCTCTTCAACCCCTACGACCACCTGGAGGCGCTGATCGGGCGCCCGCTCGACCGGGACGCCGTCCGGCGCGACGTGCGGGCGCGCTTCCGCGAGCTGCTCGGCACGCCCGCGCCGCTGCCGGGGGTGCGCGCCTACCTCAGCGCGGCTGCGGATCTGGGGCTCCAGGTCGGCCTGGCCTCCAGCTCGTCACGGGCCTGGGTGACGGGCTTCTTGGGGCAGCTGGGGCTGCTCGGCCAGTTCGCGGCGATCTGCACCGCCGACGATGTGGCCCGCACGAAGCCCGAGCCCGACCTGTACCTGGCCGCCCTGGCCCGGCTCGGCGTCGCGCCGGCTCGTGCGGTCGCGCTCGAGGACTCGCCCAACGGGGTGCGCGCCGCCCAGGCCGCGGGGATGCGCGGGGTCGCCGTGCCCAACCCGGTGACGCGGCTGACGGACCTCAGCCACGCCGATCTGGTGCTGCCCGGCCTGGACGCGCTCCCGCTGCCGGATCTGCTGGCGCGGCTGGCGGCCCTGCCGTAGCGCGGGCGCGGGTTGCGGCTTGGGCGCGGCGCCCGGCGGCGGGGGAGAAAAGCCTCACACAAAGGCCCCTGGCTTTCGCCAGAGGCCCTTGTGTGAAGGGGGGGGATTTGGGAGATGTGTCGAGTATAATCTTTTTGTCATACCCCCGCAACGCACCAACAGTCCTATTCTTTGAGGTGTTTTTTTGGTACTATCATCCAGGGGCGGTCCTATCTTAGCCTCAGGAGATCTGTGTATGACTGAGATCGACGTGGCGCGCCGCATCGAGGAGCTGCGGGCGACGATCCGCGAGCATAACTACCGCTACTACGTGCTTGACGAGCCGAGCGTCAGCGACGCCGAGTACGATGCGCTGATGCGCGACCTGCGCGCCCTGGAGGTGGCAACCCCCGACCTGCTCAGCCCCGACTCGCCCACCCAGCGCGTCGGCGCGCCGCTGAGCAGCCAGTTTGCCAAGGTGCGCCACCCCCAGCCCATGCTCTCGCTCGGCAACGCCTTCGACGAGGGAGACCTGCGGGCCTGGCGCGAGCGCGTGCTCAAGCTGCTCGGCGAGGACGCCCAGCTGGCCTTTGTGGTCGAGCCGAAGATCGACGGCCTCGCCATCGCCCTCACCTACCGCGACGGCCGCCTCGCCATCGGGGCCACCCGCGGCGACGGCGAGGTCGGCGAGGATGTGACCGCCAACCTGCGCACCGTCGGCGGCCTGCCGATGATGCTGCGCGAGCCGCAGCAGAGGGATGAAGGTAGAAGGATGAAGGATGAAGAAGCTTCATCCTTCATCCTTCTACCTTCATCCTTACCTGGCCTCATCGAGGTCCGCGGCGAGGTCTACATCCGCATCGCCGACTTCGAGGCGCTCAACGACGGCCTGGCCGCCGCCGGCGAGAAGGTCTTCGCCAACGCGCGCAACTCGGCCGCCGGCAGCCTGCGCCAGAAGGACCCGGCCCTCACCGCCGCCCGCCCGCTGCGCTTCTTCGCCTACCAGGTCGGCCCGGTCGAGGGCGTCGAGCTGACCGGCCAGTGGCAGACGCTCCAGTACCTGCGCGCGATCGGCTTCCCGGTGAACCGCGACGCCCGCCGCTTCACGGATTTTGAGGCGGTGCTGGCCTACTGCCGCGAGTGGATGGCCCGCCGCGACAGCCTAGAGTATGAGGCCGACGGGATCGTGGTCAAGATCGACGACTTCGCCCAGCAGCGCGAGCTCGGCGTGGTCGGCCGCGACCCGCGCTGGGCGATCGCCTACAAGTTCCCCGCCCGCGAGGCCACCACCCGCCTGCTCAACATCTCGGTCAACGTCGGGCGCACCGGCGTCGTCACCCCCGGCGCCGAGCTGGAGCCCGTGCTGATCGGCGGGGTCACGGTGCGTAACGCCAGCCTGCACAACGCCGACTATATCGCCGAGCGCGACATCCGCGTCGGCGACTATGTGATGGTCAAGCGGGCCGGCGATGTGATCCCCTATGTGATCGGCCCGATCCTCAGCCGGCGCGACGGCAGCGAGCAGCCCTGGAGCTTCCCCGAGCGCTGCCCGGCCTGCGACACGCCCCTGGAGCGGGTCGAGGGCGAGGCGGCCTGGCGCTGCCCGAACTTCGGCATCTGCCCGGCCCAGCTGGTGCGCCGGGTCGAGCACTTCGTCAGCCGGGGCGCCCTCGACATCGTCGGGATCGGCGAGAAGCAGGCCGAGCTCTTCGTCGGCGCCGGCCTGATCGCCGATGTGGCCGACCTCTACGCCCTGCGGGCCGAGCAGTTCGCCGGCATGGAGGGCTTCGGCCCGAAGAAGATCGCCAACCTGCTCGCGGCCATCGAGGAGTCGAAGGCCCGCCCGCTCGACCGGCTGCTGGTCGGGCTGGGCATCCGCTTCGTCGGCAGCGTGGCCGCCCAGGATCTGGCCCGCCACTTCGGCGGCCTCGACGCGATCATCGCCGCCGGCCAGGCCGACCTGGAGACGATCGACGGGGTCGGCCCGGTGGTCGCGGCCAGCGTGGTGGACTTCTTCCAGCACCCCGAGAACCGGGCGCTGGTCGAGAAGCTGCGCGCCGCCGGGCTGACACTCACGGGCGGCGCGCCCCGCGAGCGAAGGGGCGATGGCCTCGCCGGCAAGACCTTTGTGCTCACCGGGACGCTGCCGACGCTGACCCGCGAGCAGGCCGCCGAGCTGATCGTCGCCCACGGCGGCAAGGTCAGCGAGAGCGTCAGCAAGAAGACGAGCTATGTGGTGGCGGGGGCCAGCGCCGGCAGCAAGCTGGCCAAGGCCACGCAGCTCGGCGTGCAGGTGCTCGATGAGGCCGGGCTGCTGGGGCTGGTGGGGGCGGCGGGAGCTGAGGGTTGGGGGCTGGGGGTTGGGGATCCGGATGCAGGTGGTGAGGAGCAGGAGGGCGGGGGCCAACTTGGCCTCGATCTGTAGGCCTGATCGACGTCTCCTATCACAAAGGCTGTTACGTGAGCGAGCTCAACATCCTTCAGGTGGGCGACATCGTCCACGAGCGCTACCGCATCCTCGCGCCGATCGGGCGCGGCGGTATGGGCGCGGTGTATCTGGCCGAGGACATCCGGCTGAGCAGCCAGGTCGCGCTCAAGCAGCTCCTCGTCGGCGGCGCCCAGCTCGATAGGGCCTTCGAGCGCGAGGCCAAGCTGCTGGCCAACCTGCGCCACCCGGCCCTGCCCGTGGTGAGCGACTACTTCGCTGACGCGGGCGGGCAGTTCCTGGTGATGCAGCACATCCCCGGCGACGATATGGCGGCCCTGCTCGCCCGGCGCGGCGGGCCGCTGCCCGTCGACCAGGTGCTCACCTGGGCCGGGGCGCTGCTGGATGCCCTGGAGTACCTGCACGGCCAGAGCCCGCCGGTCATCCACCGCGACATCAAGCCGCAGAATATGAAGCTCACCCCGCGCGGCGAGGTCTTCCTGATCGACTTCGGCCTGGCTCGCGGCGCGGCGGTGATGCAGACCCGCATCACCAGCGGGGGGAGCCTGCTGGCCTATACGCCGGCCTACGCGCCCATGGAGCAGATCCAGGGCGGGGCCGCCGAGGCCCGCAGCGACCTCTACGCCCTGGCGGCCACCCTGCACCATCTGCTCACCGGGGCCGTGCCGCCCAGCGCCCTCGACCGGGCGGCGGCGATCGTCGCCGGCCGCCCCGACCCGCTGCGCCCCGTCGCCGAGCTGAACCCGCTGCTCCCCCCCCACCTGAGCGCGGCGATCAGCGCCGGCCTCGCGATGGCGATCGCCCAGCGCCCGCCCAGCGCCGCAGCGATGCGCGCCGCGCTGATGGCCGCGCCGGCCGCCCCGGCAGTGACGGGCGCGACCATCCACCCGACCGGCGCGCCTCCGCCCGACCGGGCCGGCGCGCCGATCTGGCTCTGGGCGACTCTGGGCGTCCTCGCTGCGCTGCTGGTGCTGGCGGTGGGCGTCTGGCTGCTGCGGCCGGCGCGGCCTGCGGCGCTTGCCGACACCAGCGTCGCGCCCACGCAGGCTCTGGCATCTACCGAGGCGCCCACCGAGGCGCCCACCGAGGTGTCCAGCGCCGTCGCGCCCACTGCGGTGCCAGCGCAGGAGCCAGCCGCGCCCAAGGATCCGCCTGCGCCAACCGAGGCGCCCAGCCCGACGCCGGGCAGCATCGTCGCCCAGCCAGTCGCGGCGGCACCCGTCGCCGCCCAGCCGCCCGCCTCGCCCCTGCTCCTGCGCGACAGCTTCGATAGCCCGTCGGGCGGCTGGGACCCGGCCTACAGCAGCGAGAACGGCAGCAACGGCTATGACTCGGGCGGCTACCGCTTCAGCGTGGCCCGCACGCCCGACTGGATGATGTGGGACGTCGACGCGCGCCCGGCGGCCTACGGCGATGCGACCTACAGCGTGGATGTGACGCTGCTGGACGGCGCGGGCAAGCTGGGGATATTTCTGGCCTACAGCGGCGAGGCGGCGGCCCCTGACTCGGCCAGCTACTACCGGGTGGTGGTGGGCAGCGATGGCCGGCTCGACCGGATCGAGCGCCGGGCGGGCGGCGCGCTCGGCTCCCTGGAAATCAGCCGCCCAGCCGAGGCGACGCCCTTCGTGATCGGGGTGGCCCGCAGGCTGAGCGTGCGCCAGGAGGTCGGCCAGCTCGTGGTGTCGCTCGATGGACAGGAGATCGGGCGGGCAGCGGGCGGCGGCCTGGGGCCGGGGCGGGTCGGCCTCTTCGGCGAGAGCGGCGCCGGGGTGGTGAGCGTGCGCTACGATAACCTGGAGGTCGTTAGGCTGCGCTGATCGCGCATCGGAGAGGGGTCTGTGCCAGCGAAGCTGGCACAGACCCCTCTCCGATATTTCACATCGCCTCCATGCGGGCGACCCACTGCTGCGGGCTGCGGACCTCCTCCATCGTCGGCAGGTACTCGACGCGCTCCCAGACCCGGGCGGCGAAGGCGATCCCGCGGGCCTCGACCACCGCGTTGACGAAGGCCTCGCCCTGCTGGTACTGGGCCAGCTTCAGGTCCATGCCGGTGAGCCGGTTGAAGAGCTGATCGACCAGCGTGCGCGTCTGCTGGCGCTGGGCGATGCGGTGCTCGATGTCGTCGAAGCTGGGCAGCAGCTGGCGGCCGACGGCGTTCATCACATGGTTGCCGTAGCCCTCGATCAGCGACATAAGCGCCTGGAGCTGGTTGAAGATCACCCGCTGCTGCGGCGTCTGCACGACCTCGATCCAGTGGGTGCCGGTGCCGACGCTCTGGGCTATCCGCCCGGCCAGCTGGACAAGGCCGCTGCCCAGGCTCTCAAGCTGGGTGCTGAGCTGGTCGAAGTACTGCTGGAGCAGGTCGTTGAAGTGGGCGCGCACCCAGGGGTAGGCCTCGAACTCGAAGACGTGGGTCGTCTCGTGGAGGGCGATCCAGAGCCGGTAGTCCTCGTCGTTCAGGCCGAGGCCGGCCTGCACCCGGCTGATGTTGGCCTCGACATAGTAGAGCGCGCCGCGGGTGTTCGGGTCGGGCGAGAGCAGGCTCAGGTCATACTGGCCGAGCACGCGGCGGGCCAGAAAGCCTAGCAGCACGCCGATCTGGGTGCCGAGCACCTTGCTGTTCAGTCCGCCCAGCAGCATCGCGAGGGCGCCGCTGGCCCCGCCGTTGCGCTCGTAGATCTCCTCGATCGGTCGGAACAGCTGCTCGAAGGAGATGAAGTTCGCCTCCAGCCACTCGCGGCGGTCGAACACATACACCTGGTTGATCGGCGCGGGCAGCTGCACGCCCAGGTACTCGGCGATCAGCGGCTCGCTCTGCTTCACCAGGCGGGCGTACTGATCGCGGCGGAAGGCCCGGTCGGCGATCGGGGCCTGCTCCCACTGTGAGACGCGCAGGGCCACGCTGCGGGCCTGCTCCCAGTCGATCATCCGGGTGGGCGCGCTCACCTCGCTGCGGGCGCGGGCCTCAATATAGTAACGCGCCGCGGCCCCGGCAGCGACCCCGAGCAGCAGGACCGTGCCGAGCCGGCGCATATCGTTCTCTGGCTTCGCCACTGGCGTATCCTTTCTCTGCGGTAAAACAACCGTAAAGAAAGTGTATCACGCTGCGGCGGGCCTTGTCCACACAAGGGGAGGGTTTCACAGGGCCTAGCTGCCGCCCTCATCATTGATCATCACCGTCGAGCCGCTGCCGTCCTGGGTGATAGTGATTGACAGCTTGCGCCCATCCCTAGTGAACTCCAGCATCGCCATGCCCTCTATGCTGGTTCCATCGCCGGCCGTCCATCCCTGCGCCTCCAGCTCCTTGGTGTAGAAGCTTGCCACCGCGCTGGGCGCATCGGACGTCTTGAATGTCTGCATCTTGCCGAAGGTCATCTGCTCGGTCGCGTCGGCGGGGATGGGGATGTCCGTGGCGGCCTGCTGATCCGCGCACGCCTGCGGCAGCGCGATCTCAGACAGCTGGTTAATCTGGGTGAGGTTGTATTCCCAGGTGAATGTACCCTCGGCGTCCGGGCCGAGAAACATCCCCTTGCCATTTGCCGTGCCCTGGTACTTCACTAGGTAGCCGCCGTCGCTGGCGATCCAGGCGTCGCCCTTCACGTCGCTGCTGCCGGTGAGCCCGATCCCGCCGTCGGCGATCGTGTAGTGGTCGGCCGTGACACCGTTGACCTGCTCACCGCGGTTGACCAGCCTCGCCTTCTCGATGCCGCCGATGATCGCCTCCGGCTTGAAGGCGTCTAGCATCGGCCCCGGGTCCTGCTCGGCTGAACTGAAGGCGATGCACTGCTGGTCGTTGCTTGTGTCGGGTGTGTACATGTAGGATGTGCCGTCGATGCGGAGCATCTCGAATCCTCCCGCCTCGGCTGATCCGCTCTGCATCCAGTTGCCCTGGGGGGCCACGCGGAAGCGCAGGTCGCCGCTCTCGGCGAGGTAATCCTGCGTGTACTCGAGCGCGCCCTGCTTGGTCTCACCGTTCTCGCTGCCCTCGAATGAGATCGTGAAGACGAGGCTGTAGCTCTTGAGCTGATCTAGACCCTGGGCCAGATCGCTCAGGCTCTGCTCCTCCGCCTGCGCGGCGGTCGGCTCGGGGGCGGCGGTCGGCTCGGGGGCGGCGGTCGGCTCGGGGGCGGCGGTCGGCTCGGGGGCGGCGGCGCTTGCCTGAGCTGTGGGCGCATCACCTGCGGGCGCGGCGGGCTTACTGCCACAGGCGGTGAGCGCGGCGGCCAGGGCGATGATCAGGGCAATCTGAAGTCTGTGGGTAATCATGCATGCACCTCGATGGCTTGTATGTCGGAGTGTCTTTACACGAACGAGTGTATCATGGGGCGAGGGGCAATGCAACCCCCCTGCGGTTCCAGCGTGGAGCGTCTACGGCGGCATCCTGAAACCTTGTCTTGATGGAGCTATGCGAGCACGCGCCCCTCGCCCTGGCGGCGGGTGACCTTGCGCTCGTCGAGGCACTCGGCGTCCACCAGGTCGGCCTTGGTGAGGGCGACCACGCCGTGTGTGACGCCGAGCAGGTCGAGGATCGCCAGGTGCTCCTCGGTCTGCGGCATGATCGCCTCGTCGGCGGCGACCACCAGCAGCGCGGCGTCGAGCCCGCCGACGCCGGCGAGCATATTTTTGATGAAGCGCTCGTGGCCGGGCACATCCACCAGGCTGACGCTGCGCCCGCTCGGCAGGGCCATCCAGGCGAAGCCGAGGTCGATCGTCATCTCGCGGCGCTGCTCCTCGGCCAGGCGGTCCGGGTCGATCCCGGTCAGCGCCTTCACCAGGGTGGACTTGCCGTGATCGACGTGGCCGGCGGTTCCGATGACATACATAATTAATGTTGAATGTTGAATGTTGAGTGTTGAATGGTTTGCGACAGCAAACCCTACGACCACATGGTATCATTGCTACGTTCTGCATTCAACATTCAACATCCAACATTCAGCATTATGCAAGAAGCTCTCGCCCATCTGCGCGCCGCCGACCCGGTGCTCTCCGCCGTGATCGACGCGGTGGGGCCGTACGAGCTCACGCCAGGCACCCACGGCTTCCATACGCTGGTCGACGCGATCGTCTCGCAGCAGATCTCGGTCAAGGCGGCGGCGGCGATCATGTCTCGGCTGGAGGCGCTGCTCGGTGAGGTGGTGCCCGCGCGCATCCTGGCCGTTGATCCCGATGCGCTGCGGGCGGTCGGGCTGTCGGGCCAGAAGGTGCGCTACCTGTGTGACCTGGCCGAGCGGGCGGCCGTAGGCTCCCTCGACCTGGCCGCCCTGCCCGATCTTGATGACGACGCGGTGGTCGCCCAGCTCACGGCGGTGAAGGGCATCGGCCGCTGGACCGCCGAGATCTACCTGATGTTCGCCCTCGGCCGGCCCGACGTGCTCCCCGCCGACGACCTTGGCCTGCGCTACGCGGTGCAGCAGTTCTACGATCTGCCGGCCCCGCCGCCGCCCGCTGAGGTGCGCCGGATCGGCGAGCTGTGGCGCCCGTACCGCAGCGTGGCCAGCTGGTACCTCTGGCGCGGCAGGCGGATGTTATAAAAATATGGTTTATGCTATGATATGTACATTCTCCCCGGCCTGATGGAGGGCTCATGGCACGACATGATGGGCGCATGCCCGACGAGCTGCGCACGATCGAGATCATCCCGGGCTACGCGCCGTACGCCGAGGGCTCGGCCCTGATCGCCTTCGGCAACACGCGGGTGCTCTGCGCGGCCAGCCTGGAGGATCATGTGCCGGGCTGGCTGCGCGGCCAGGGGCGCGGCTGGGTGAGCGGCGAGTACGCGCTGCTGCCGCGCTCGACCCACACCCGCACCCGGCGCGAGCGCACCGGCGCCGGCGGGCGCACCCAGGAGATCCAGCGCCTGATCGGCCGCGCCCTGCGCGCCGCCGTGAGCCTGGAGGCGCTCGGCGAGCGCCTGATCACCATCGACTGCGACGTCCTCCAGGCCGATGGCGGCACCCGCACGGCGGCGATCACCGGCGGCTATGTGGCCCTGGCCCTGGCCCTGCGCAAGCTCCAGGCCGAGGGCCGGCTGCCCGGCGACCCGCTGGCGCGCGCGGTGGCCGCCGTCAGCGTCGGCGTGGTCGGCGGCGAGCTGCTGCTCGACCTCGACTATAGCGAGGATAGCTGCGCCGAGATGGACTGTAACGTGGTGCAGACCGATAGCGGCGCCTTTGTCGAGGTTCAGGGGACGGCCGAGGGCGCCCCGGTGGAGCGGGCTCAGCTGGACGCGCTGCTCGATCTGGCTGGGCGGGGGGTCCGCCAGCTGATCGCGGCCCAGCGGGCGGCGCTTGACGCCGCGCCCTGATGGCGGATCGTCTCGGCATGGAGTCGGCACTGCGGGTGTGCGAATGACCCCTTCGTCAGCGGTGATGGGCGAGGAAGCGCCCCAGATCCACGAGGAGGCCAGGGATGCAGGAAGAACACAACCGTGAGGCTGGTCTGCGCCACCTTCAGCGCGGCCAGGCCCTCGAGCGCTCAAACCGCATCTCCGAGGCAGTTGATGCCTACCGGCGCTCGATCGAGAGCTACCCCTACCTGTCCGAGGCCCACAACGCCCTCGGCTTCTACTACCAGCGCAGCGGGCTGCTCGCCAAGGCCGCCGATGAGTTCCGCACCGTCGCCAACCTCGCGAACGATTTCCTGTCCTACTTCAACCTCGGCTATATCCTCGTGGAGCTTGAGCACTACGATGATGCCCTGGACGCCTTTGGGCACTGCCTCAGCTTCGACTCTCAGGACTCCGCGACACACTTCGAGATGGCGCTGATCCACTATGCGCGCGGCAGCTATGATGCGGCCCTCACCCACCTCCAGCAGCCGCTGCGCAGCTACCCCGACGACTGGGAGATCTATAACCTGGTTGGCAAGTGCCACCTGGGGCTGCGCCGCTACGACGAGGCGATGAGCGCGTTTGGCCGCTCGCTGCTGCTGGCGAACGGCCCGCAGGCCCAGGTTGAGCTGCTGGATAACATCAACACTGTCGAGCGCTACCGCGAGTTCCGCAACCTCTCCACCGTGAAAGACCAGCTCTACGCGCAGGATGGCGTGGTCTACCTCGGGTCGGCCCAGGATGATGGCCTGGAGGTGCGCGAGGTTCAGAACTTCCACTTCACCTACCCCGATATTGGCACGACGCTCCAGCGCCTGATCGCCCTGATCAAGAGCACACAGTGGAGCTTCACCGCTATTGTCTGCGCCGATACGCTTACGCGGCCGTTGGCTGACGCCCTTGAGTCGCTGCTGGCGCTCCCGCAGCGCAGCGTCGATCAGCTGGGGCCTGATGATCGCGCGATCCTGCTGATCGCGGTGGCGCGTGAGGCCGAGCTGCTGCTGCTCACGGTGGAGCGCCTCCCCTGCTCGGTTACGACCTTCTGCCTCGCGCTGAACTGGCTGCGCCATAACAAGGTGCTGCCTGACCTGATCGGTATCACGGCCCACGGGACGTGCAGTGTGCCCTGGGAGCCCGGGCTGCGCCGTCTGCGCGCCGACGGCGCCCCCACAGAGCGCATCGACGCATGTGTCTCTGTGGCCGCCCAGCAGATCGCTCGGGCTGTCAGCGAGACGCCGATCGATCCGAACCTCCCGCGCCAGATCCGCTACTACACCCGCAGCCACCGCAAGGTCAACGTTAAGCCGCAGTAGGGGGTTGGGGGTTGGGGTTGGGGGTTGCGTGATACCCGAAATCGTGTTAGTATAATACACGATTTCGGCAGTGCATAGCGCCCTGCGCAACCCCTAACTCCCAACCCCTATGATCCGACTCGGCTTCGCAGTGCGGGTGGTCGGCCGGCCCGGCCTCGGCGGCGGGCGCCCGGCGCACTTGAGCGTCGGCCTCGCCCGGCTGGGGGATGTGCTCGGCTACCTCGATCATATTGGCGTGCGCTTCTACCGCATCGCGGCGGGCACGCTCGCCCCCGGCGCGATCGGCCAGCTCGACGAGTGCGCCGCGCAGCTCGACGCCATGGCGCTGCGCCTGGCCACCTCGGGCACCCGGCTGACCGCCCACCTCGACCATGGGGTCGCCCTCGGCTGCGCCGACGACCTGCGGGCGGCGGCGGGCCTGTCCGATGTGGAGGCGGCGGCAGCTCTCCTGGAGCGGCTCGACGCTCGCCGCCCCGGCGGGGCCGTGGAGGGCACTCTGGTGGTGCATGTGGGCGGCCCGGCCGACGACCCGTCAACCCTGGATCGCTTCGCCGCGCGCCACCGGGCGCTCTCGGTGCGGGCGCGGGCGCGCCTGGCGGTTGAGCACGACAGCGCCGGCCACAGCCTGGGCCAGCTGCTCGCCCTGCACCGGCGCTGCGGCGCGCCGGTCGTCTTCGACGCTCTGCACTGGGAGATCTGGAACCCCGAGGCCATCCCGCTCGGCCTGGCCCTGGGCCTGGCCCTGGCCACCTGGCCTGCCGGCGCGCGCCCTGAGGTTCACCTGAGCAGCCCGCGCAGCGAGGCCCACCTGCTGCCGGCCCGCGCCGGCCGCCCCGCCGCCGTCTTGCCGCCGCGCCCCGGCCAGCACGCCGACTTTATCGACGCCGGGGCGCTCCAGCGGCTGCTGGCCGCCGCGCGCGGGCTGCCGGCCTTCGACCTTATGCTGGAGGCGAAGGCGGGCGACCTGGCCCTGCTGCGGCTGCGCGCCGAGATCGCTCGCCGCGCCCCTGGCCTTGCGCTGGCCCTCGGGTAGGTGATTGCAGATTGCAGATTGCAGATTGCAGATTGGGCTTAGCCCTCTCTGATGCGCTATGTCGTTATGGGTCATGCTATAATGCTGCCGATTGGGCGCACCCGCAGACGCTGTGCCCAATCACAATCAAAAATTTGCAATCTACAATCTGCAATCGCATGAAGGAGCTGTCTGTGAGTCAGTCACGCCCACCCCGTCAGAAGCAGCAGCCGCCGGCCGCGCCGGCGAGCTCGATGCCCGGCATTGTCTCGGCTGCTGTGGTGCTCCTCGTCCTCGGGATCGTCGCTGGCCTGCTCGTTAGCCGCGCTGGATCGACAGCCGCCCAGCCGGTCGGCCGGGTCGATAACGGCCTGGCGATGACGATCGACCCGGCGAAGAAGTATACCGCCACCATCGAGACGCCCCGCGGCAATATTGTGATCGAGCTGCTGCCCGACATCGCCCCGCAGACGGTGAACAACTTCGTCTTCCTGTCGCGCAATAACTTCTACAACGGCCTGACCTGGCACCGCGTGCTCCAGGGCTTCATGGCACAGGGCGGCGACCCGCAGGGCGACGGCACCGGCGGGCCGGGCTACTCCATCCCCGCCGAGTTCACCGACAAGATCCTCTACGACCAGCCCGGGATGGTGGCCATGGCCCGATCCAACGACCCGGATAGCGCCGGATCGCAGTTCTTCATCACCACCGCCCCGGCCACCTTCCTGAATAGCCAGTATACGATCTTCGGCCGGGTCATCCAGGGCCAGAATATCGTCGATGGCATCCCACTGCGCGACCCGCAGAACCCTGCGGACACGGCGAAGCCCGGCGAGACGATCCTCGGCATCACGATCAGCGAGCAATAACCACGAATAGCCACGAATGAGCGAATGGTGCCATTCGCTCATTCGTGGCTATTCGTTTACTTCTTCCGGCCGAACAGGCCTCGCCGCTTCGGAGGCTCCACCGTTTTGCGCAGCGAGTCGAGGTCCAAGTCCAGGCCTGCTGGCGGCGGCTCCTCGGGGAGCTTCAGCTTCTCCTGGGCGGCCAGCTCGCTCAGCGAGATGCGTTTGCCTGGGGGGGCCTGAGGGGCATCTGCCGCGACCACCGCAGGCTCCCTCGGCTCCGAGGGCGGTGTGGTCGGCCGGGGCATGGCGACCTCAGGCGGCGCGGCGGAGGGCATGCTCACCGCCGGGCGATGCTCGACATAGGGGCTCGCCCCGTGCTCTGCGCCGAGAGCCACCAGCCACTCCCAGATCTTCAGGCAGCGCTCGCGGCTATCTGCTGGGAGCTGTATCGGACGTCCGCGCGCATCGATGACGACCCCCAGCGCGCTCCCGGCGATCCCCGCCGGGTCGGATGTCACCACCTCGCCGGGGGCCGCGCGCCCAATCCGCACATCTGGTGCCGGGCGCAGGGTCAGCTGCGCGTAGCGCCCCGGGCTCAGCGGCAGGCGGAGCAGCTCGCCGTGTCGCACCGTGTGCCGCGTGGTCTTTCCTCCAACCACGCTCAGCTCCAGCTCAAGGGCCGCCTCGCCGGGCCTCCCGTCGCCGATCGGCGTCACACAGGTGGCCAGCGGCGTGTTGCTGCGTAGGTCGCGGTCAAAGATCGTGACGGCCGTCACCGGGTCGAGGGCCGCGAGCGCGCCCATGGCCGGGACGAGGCCGAGGCTGTCCAGGTGAATATCGAGGATGGGCTGCCCCTGGTTGGCCCCGGGCTGCGTGGCGTCGAGGATGGCCAGCAGCGCCATCCCGGGGTGTGGCGCATGGGCGAGCGGGCCGCCACAGGCGATCAGCCAGTCGTAGTCATCAGGGGCGATCTCATCGCGCAGGGCCGCAATCGCCATGCTGATCGCCTCGCGTGCGAGGGCCAGGTCGATCGCGAGATCCTCCGGGCTCGCCGGGAGCAGGTGCGGGCGAAGCTGCTTGTTCAGCAGGCGGTGGATGAGGTCTGCGTCGCTGATAGGGAAGGGCAGCCAGCGTGCGATCGCGGCCACGCCGCGCTCCGCCAGGATATTCGACAGCCCATAGGCCACGCCGCAGGTGCCGAGCACCGCCGGGTGGAAGCGGCCGGGCGCGGCGTAGAATGCCGAGCTGCTGCTCGCGCCGCTGTCGATCATCAGCACATGGCGCTCTGCGTGCTCGGCGACAAAGCGTGTCACGAGGCCCGAGACATCGCAGACCGTCCGGATCGGCGCGCGGCTCATCCGGCGCAGCCCGGCGATGCCGGGGAGCCGCGGCAGGATCTGCTTCTCGTACAGCCGGCTCAGCTCCTGCCGCGCCGGCTCCAGGTACTCCTTGTCGAGGGAGGGGCGCAGGTTGTCGACCACAAAGATCTCGGCCCGGTCCGAGAGCGCCTCGACCACGCGCTCGCGGGCGTCGCTATTGCCGGCGTAGATCACTGGCCGGGCGGTGATGTCTTGGCGCTGCTGCCCGCTGCTGTCGACCGTCGTGCTTACCGCCGTCAGGCCGACGATATGGGCCAGCCGGTTCACTGCGTCCACCGCGCCGTGCTCAAGGCCGCCGGCGATCAGCACCGCGTCCGGCCGTAGGCTCAGCAGCGACTGCACCTGGCGCTCGATCCACGAGAGGTCGCTGGCGTTCACCATCTGCTGGCCCGCGGCGTCATCGAGGGTGACTGCCTGGAGCAGCGCGGTGTAGGTGGCGTGGCTCGCGTGGATGGCGCTGCGGGCCGACACATCGGCGGCGATCGCGGTGATCACCAGGGTCATCGGGCCAGCGGCGCTCGTCACCACCACCAGCTGATTGATCCCGTCGTTGTCGCTGCCCTGGGGCATGATCAGCTGGCCCTCGCGCAGCAGCAGCCTCCCGGTAAGCTCCGATATCTGCGCCGTGGCCGCCAGCACCGCATAGAGCGCGTTCTGATAGGGCGGCTCGACACTGCTGCTTGTCTCGGCGTGGCTTATCATACGGCTCTCGCCGTCCACCTGATCGACCAGCGTCACTCTGGTGATCAGGCTGCCTATCTCAGCGACGAGCACCGATCCTAATGTGTCAGTCATAGATCCTCTGATAGCCGATAGCCAATAGCCGATAGCCGATAGGGCACTGTGCCACAGTGCGTATGCATCCTTATGGCTATCGGTCATCGGCTATCGGCTATTGTCGATTAGACAAGGCTTCAGAGCGCTTTACAGCTTGGTGTAGCGTAGGGCGTCCCAATGCGCAATCCCTGCCACCTGTCGCCTGCCGCCTGAAACCTTGTCTTAGCCAAAGAGGCTGCGCACCCAGCCGACGATAAACCCCAGCCGCTCATTCAGCGCAGTCAGGTAGGTCAGCAGTCCGCCGGCGAGGAAGAACCCGAAGGCGATCATCAGCAGCCAGCGGCCGATCTGTGCGCCGATGGACACTACCCGGCCTGCAGGTGTCTTACGGGGGACGGTGAAGTAAAAGTAGCACAGGGTGAGCACCACGCCGAGCACCAGCAGGACGACGCCGACAGCCTGGATCGGATCGCTGCCGATGGGCCGCGCCGAGTCCTGTAGCTGTGGGACGAGCGTGCCCACGAGCGCGCCGCCGAGCGCGAGCGCCGCCCCAACCCCAAAGATGAGCGCAAGCGGAATGTTCGCCACCCAGGAGATCTGCTGCCGGCTGGAGATCCGTGCGAGCAGTAAGATGCTGAGCAGGTAGGGCATCAGGATTGCCCCCAGCGCAACTGGGTCATTCAGCGCCGCGATCGCCGCCACTGCGTTTGGCCGCAGCACCTGGTGGTAGATCACTACGAAGGCGTAGCCAAGCGAGACGCCGACGAAGAGGTACTGCACAACGCGGAAGACGGGGTTATCCCCCAGCAGGCGGCTGAAGACCATAAGGGTCAGCACGACGCCCACGAGGCCAGTGGTCAGGCTCGCGATATCGCCGCTCACTCGGCACCTCGTCGCGATCTACGGGCGCGATCTAGGGCTATGCCGAGACCGCCGCCCATCAGCAGAATCACAAAGGTTAGCACGGCCAGCGACTGCTGCCCGGTTGTGCGGGCGGTGGCGGCGCTGTCGGCATCTGACGCGATGGCGTTCATCGCGAGCGCGCCCTGGAGGCCTGCGAGGTGGTAGACATTGTCCATGCGCAGATAGGGCTGCGCCATGGGCTCTGCCTCCTGAGGCATGAGGAAGGTGATCGGCACCTTGGGCGCCGCTGTATGCACCTGCTCCATCCAGACCTGCACGTCCTGTGGCTGGTCGCCCATCACGATGATCATCGAGAGATCGCTGATCGTGCTCACGCGGGGCGTCCCGTCGAAGTTCATCGCCAGGAGCGTCTCAGTTGTGTCCTGGCCCTCAAAGTCCGACCTGAGCTCGGCGCGCAGGTCCTGTGCGAGGCGACGCAGCGCCAGCTCACCGCCTGGCCGGTAGCCGAGCAGGACGTAGTCGCGCCCGCCGAAGGCTTTGCCGTCAGGGTCGATGTTATAGCCGGCGGCCCGCAGCGGCCCGCGCAGGTCGAAGAGAAGGAGCGTACCCTGGAGATCGGTGCTGAGGAGAATCAGCTTGGTCTTCTTTTTGATCAGCTGGGAGGTGACCGCCTGCTCCAGGGGGCGCAGCTCAGCCGATCGCTGGGCGTTCCACTCGTAGGCGATCAGAACGACATCATCTGGGCCGAGGCTGGCGAGCTTCTGCTCTAGCGCTATGGCCCCCGGCGCTGTCAGCGTGGTCGTCTGAAATGGCGTGGTGATCTGGGGCACGATCAGACCGACCAGGAGTATGATGGCCAGCAGCGCATAGAGCACTCTGTCCAGGCCGATCTTCTGCCACCGTGACAGCGGCGCGGGCGCGGGCTGGGCGATGGGGGCCGGGTAGGGTGAGCGCACCAGCTGTCCCAATAGCTCCACGGCCTTGATCTGCTCGGGGCTGAGCTCGTACGTCTTGCGCGTAGGCGCTACGAGCGGCACGGCTGCCTGATCGCTGCTTGCTGCGGATTCGCTCTCGCCGCCATCCTCAGCTATGCCAAGGCGGGTGAGCCAGTCGAGCGCCTGCCCCTCAACGCTGCCCGAGGGCAGATCTGGCTCCGCAGGCCGCAGCCAGCCCGGGAGATCCGCACCTTTGAAGAAGTCGTCGCCTTCGGCGTCCTCGCTTGTCGATACGCGCCGCCGGGGCTGAGACGCCATCTCATCGGTCTTGGGCGTGCGGGCAGATGTTCGGGCTGGGGGCGGCTCATCTGCGACGCCACGCAGCCACGACGGCAGGCTCATATCGCCGGTGCCTGGCGTGCCAGACGATGCTGCTGGTTCTGATGACGTGCTTGAGAGCCACTCTGGCAGATCCTCAGGGGCGCTTTCGCTCCTAGATCGAGATGGTGCTGCTGCTTCCGGTTGCTGCTCCGCTGAAGTTGCTTCGTCGCGGAGCCATGCGGGGACATCA
>NZ_JAIEWN010000007.1:38223-47033 GCF_019599295.1 Oscillochloris sp. ZM17-4
AGCCAGGCGGGGACATCGTCGCCGGCGGGTGGCGGTGTGGCGGGAGACGGCTCGGCGTCGCGGAGCCAGGCGGGGACATCAGGATCTGACATCTCCCCAGTGCTCTGGGGTGCGCCTAGCTGATCCTCTGTAGTGCCTTCAGCCTCCTCACCGGAGACATCGCGGAGCCAGTCGGGGACATCGCTATTGTCGAAGGAGGAGGGCAGATTATCATCTTCAGGCGCATCCAGCCAGCTAGGCAGCCCGCCCGCATCACGAGGTGATGATTCGCCATCTGGAGAGTCGAACGACTCGGGGGCGACATCACGCAGCCATTCGGGAATGTTATCTGCTGCTATCGTCTCCGCCTGCGCGTCAGTGCCCACGGCCCAATCGGCTGCAACCGTCCTGTCATCATCATCGGTGATGCCAGGTTCTTCAGTAAGCCAGTTCGAGGCAAGGGGGTCAAACGCCGCCTGTGGCGGCGGTTCGGGGCTGCTCGGCTGATCCTCCGCCATCGTCTCAATAATCTCAGAGGGGGTCACATCACGCAGCCAGTCGGGGACACCGCTCTTATCGTCGAGCGGCTCTGACAGCGGAGGCTGCGGCTCCCTTGGGGCGTCGGGGTCCGGCTCCTGGCCGATGCTACGCAGCCAGTCGGTGGCCCCGACCGGCATTTTGATCCGCGAGGTGGTGCTCGTTGGCGGCGGCTCAGGCTCAGGCTCGGGCTCATCGTCCGCACGGCCCTCAGCAGAGAGGCTGTTCAGCCAGCCGGTGGCGCCGAACGTTTGCGGCGCGGGGCGACGGGAGTCGCTCGGCGCGCTCGGCTCACTATCGCGGAGCCAGTCGGGCGAATCATCCGCGCCCGTGCGAGCGGGGGCGTCTGGAAGGTTCGTATCGCCGGTCGACGTCGCCCCGATCTCGCTCTGAAGATCGCGGAGCCAGTCTGGCGTGTCATCATCATCTGTATGAGGGGCGGCCTGCGGCGCTGCTGGGGCGCTGGGCGCAGACGGAGCCGAGTCCGCAGCCGTACGCAGCCAGTCCGGCGTATCGTCGTCGGCGTGGCCGCCCGTTGCTGGGCGGGGGGGCAGCGGTACATTGCGGAGCCAGGGCGGAAGGTGTTCCATGGTGTGGCGGCAGATCCAGGCTGCTAGTGGCCAGGCATCAGCGGTCGAGATACGGAAGATCGAAGCCAAGAAGCACGCGCACGCTCGCGACGATCGCACCGATCGCGGCACCGATCAGCAGCCCGCGTGCCCCAGCGAGCGCAACATAGTCATTGACCCACTGGACAGTGACGGCGACCCCCGGCAAGGTATAGACGAGAGGCAGCTGCGCGACAAGCACGACGGCTGCGACGACGACGATCACGACAGCATCGGCGCTCCGGCGCCCGAGCGCGCGGAGGGCGGCGCTCAGGCTGAAGAACGCCAGGAGCGCCAGCAGGCTGCTGGCAATGGGCTCGTAGACGGTGCTGAAGAGCTGGCGGATCGGCTGCTCCGCAAGGCTTCGTGGCAGCACGACCCCCGATGTGCCCGGCAGCGGGAAGAAGACCCCGATGACGATCACCAGCAGCATGCCGGCGAGCAGCACGATACTGTAGCCCCAATCGGCGCTGCGCCGCCGCATACGCTGTACGTGCGACCAGGAGACGCTCAGGATCCCGATCAGGAGAGCGATGGCGGTGATCAGCGCCGCCCAGCCCACCAGCGCGCGAGCGATCATGGCGACGATTGGGCCGCTGCCGGCAAAATCGAGCAGCACGATCAGGCCGGAGGCCCCAGCGATCAGAACGGCGACCAGACGTTTTAGATCGCGCAGGAAGGACATCCAGGCCCCTCATTCACCATGAGCCGCGGTGCGTGCCGTCAGCGGTGGTGTATCTGTCATCGATGCAATCACAGGATCGCGGTATGGCTCGCTATTAGAGACCAGCCAGAGGCGGGAGGCCCAGCGATGGCTGGATCAGGCCGTAGATGAAGCCGCCAATAAGCAAGATGATCACCACCGTGCGCAGCCCATCCTGGGTCATCAGCCGCGACTGGGCAGCGGGGTCGCTGGAGAGATATGATTCGGCGGCGTAGATCTCCTCGCCGATCAGCGCCGACGGCGTGCTGAGCATCATCAGCGGGAGTGCCGTGCTGCTCGACGACCCTGCCACCTGCGGCAGGTTGCGCTGCGCGCCGTCCTCCCCGATCAGCAGGAACTCTTGCCCGAAGCTGCCGATGAGCATGCTCGCCTCGATCTGGTCGCGGCCGTAGAGCGTCGTCACACCTGCGGCGTACGCGAGGGCGTCCTGGTGGGCCAGGAGCTGCACCCGCCCCGAGTCATAGTCCTGAGTCTGGCCGGCCATCTGATAGGCCTGTCGCACCGCGCCGCGCAGCGCAAGGTGCGAGATGGCATCGCCTGAGCTGATCAGGATAGGCGCACCATTGAGTGCGGCCTCCTCCGCGACCCGGCCGGCGACCATGAGCCCGGCGATCGTCTCGGCCGTGGATCCGCGCGTCCCGTTACCCGCTCCGATCTGGCCGCTCCCCGGCGAGATATGCAGTGATCGGCCCGTCTCCGCGCCGCGCCCGAGGGCGCCGCGAAGCGCGTCGAGCGCCGGTAGCGGGCGGCGCTCCGGCAGCCACCCCGCGATCACGCGCGCGTGGTGAAGCCACGTCATGGCGACGACCACCAGGATGACAAGCATCAGGAGCATAACCTGGGGGGCGACAATCATCAAAGTGCTCCCAGAGGGTGACGATGACAACTCTTTACAACGTTTCTGATTTTACTCTTTCGAGTGTAACGCAAAGGATGGGCTTTGTCAACACTATTGACGGGAAAGGAGCCGGCGTAACTCTTGCCAGCTTGCGGCCTCAGCCAGTAGCCCGGCGTAGGGGTCAAGGCCCGTGCCACGCACAAGCGGGCGTGCGAACTGGGCGATCTGGCTGCTGATCACATCCAGCGGGCAGAGCAGATCAAGCAAGATCGCTGCCGGGGCGCGCAGCCCGGCGCGGTCAATATGTTCGGCCAGCTTCTGCAATCCATCGTGGCGATCGTCCAACTAGCCCTCCGCCTCGGCAGCGCGCAGCAGCGCCTCAAGAAACTCCTTGGCCAGGCGGGCGAAGCGGGCGCGCTGGGTTGAGTCGATCAGTCCCGCCACAATCTCCGGGAGATTCAGCGAGTCGACCCGCTTGATGTGGTAGCGGTCGCCATCGATCTGGCGTAGCTCGCAGCGGTTCACACCGGTGAGCGGCGGGAAGCTGATGCGGAAGCTTGTGGCCCGGCTGAGCGCGGTGTAGTCGATCACCTCTAGGTCGGCGAACACCACGCTGCCGCGCAGCCGAAAGCGGTATCCCGGACTCGGCCGCTGGCCGGCGGGCAGCTCGACCTTGATCCGATCGAGGGCGGGCATCCACCTTGGCCAGCCGCCAAAGTCATCGAGCACAGCAAAGATCCGCTCTGGCGGCATTGTCGTCGTGGTGCTGGCGCTAATCTCATAGCTTGTCATTATCTCATGATATGTCTAGTACAAGGTAAGGGAAGCAGATCTTTTGTTCGCGCGAATACGCGCTGGGTCAAGCCACACCGGCTGGCGACTGACGTCGCGCCGGAGCGGCGCTGCGCGCCGGGCGTCGGCCTGCGCCGACGCCGGAACCGCCCGTGGAGGCGGGCGGGTGTCCGGAGGCCCCCGCGCTGCGACGTCAGTCGCCAGCTGAGGCTCCTACGCTCATAGGTTACCCCAAGGCGTATTCGCGCTAACGATCTTTTTCATTGTCCCATCACGCTCCCATGTCACCCTGAGCGAAGCGAAGGGTCTTCCCGCTCGCTCGAAGGTGGGATATGTGAAAATTTCCACTTCCCTAAGGCTTCAGAAGCTGGTTGGGGGTGCTGACCAACGACGAACGACCAATGACGAAGGCATCGGCACGGTTGGTCGTTCGTCCTTGGTCGTCCGTCGGCGTGCTGCGGGGGCTACAGCGACCTTTGCCCAGTTCGCCAGCGCGCCCACCGCCGCCTCAGCTGGTCGGCGCGCCAGCGGGCGGGTAAGAACGCCCCCTCCGCTGTCACCACCACGGCCTGGACCCCGCGCGGAACGCTGCCGAAGGTCAGGGCGATCCGTGCGTCGAGGATCGGCTGGTAGAGGAGCACCGCCGCAATCTCGCGGAAGGGTAGCTCAAGGCCATCGTAGCCAAGCCAGAGTGTGTCCATCTTCAAGGTAAAAGGCAAAAGGCAAAAGGTAAAACCACGAAGCTTTGGCTCGGTTTTTGGCTTTTGCCTTTTACCTTCTCCCTTTTGCCTTCTCCGCTACGGCTCATCGCCGAAGGTGACCCCTAGGGCACGGGCGCAAAGCACCAGGTCGCTGTGAGGCCGAACCGTCTTCAGGTGGCCGCAGGCCTCGGCGAGGGGGACCGTGACGATCTCCTCGGCCCGCAGCGCCACCATCTCGCCGAAGACCCCGTGGGCGACCGCATTTACGGCGGCGGCGCCGTAGCGCGTCGAGAGGAGCCGGTCGTAGGGGGAGGGCGAGCCGCCGCGCTGGAGGTGCCCGAGCACGACCACCCGCGTATCCTTCTCCGTCAGCTTCTGCATCTGGTCGCCGATCCAGTGGCCGATGCCGCCGAGCCGCCCGTCGGCGATATACATCTCGGTGCCGCCCATGGGCCGCGCCCCCTCGGCGACGACGATAATGCTGAAGGTGCTGCCGCGCTGCTCGCGCTCGCGGATCCTGTTGGCCACATACTCGATATTGAAGGGGATCTCGGGGATGAGGATGGCGTCGGTGCCGCCGGCCAGCCCGGAGTGGAGCGCGATCCATCCGGTGTGACGGCCCATCACCTCGAGCACCATCACGCGGTTGTGGCTTGCCGCCGTGGTGTGCAGGCGGTCGATCGCGTCGGTCGCCACCTGGAGCGCCGTGTCGAACCCGAAGGTGCGATCCGTCCCCGCCAGATCGTTGTCGATCGTCTTCGGCACGCCGACGACGGGCGCGCCAAGCTTGTAGAGCTCAAGCGCGATGCGCTGTGTCCCCTCGCCGCCGATCGTGATCAGGCCGCTCAGATCAAGCTCGTGGATCGATTTGACCGCAAGCTGATAGGGATCCTCTTCGCTTGAGAGGGCCGCGTTGCGTGGCCCGAAGTGCCCCTTGTTAGTGGTGCGCAGCATGGTGCCGCCGCGGGGCAGCAGGCCCTGCACATCGGCGTTGGTGAGCATCCGGTATGTCCGCTCGCCGAGAAGACCCTCGAACCCATACTCGATGCCGAGCACCTCGAAGCCGCGCCCCGATGCCGCCTTCACCACCGCGCGGATCACGGCGTTTAGCCCAGGCGCGTCGCCGCCGCTTGTCAGGACGCCGATCCGCTTTCGTTTCCCTGTCGTCATGCGCGATCTCCTCAGCGAAGCGAGGACCTCCCCCGCAATCAGGATCTACTGTCGCTGTGCCTCTTCTCTCCGTCCGCAATTATACCACCCGATGTATGGGGGTTGGGAGTTGGGGGTTGGGGATTAGTCCCAACCCCCAACTCCCAACCCCCAACCCCCAACCCTACATCCGCTCCAGGTCCTCGCGCAGGTCGCGCAGGAACGCGGCCGCATGGGCGTGGTCGAGGGCGCGGGCGTCGTAGCTGAGGCTGAGCGTGGCGATCGGGCGCACGGCGACGGCGTCGCCGCAGGCGACGGCCCGGCGGCGCGGGGCGCCCAGCCCGAGGGCGGCCACGGTGCCGGCAAGGGGCGGCGGGGCGCTCTGCCAGAGGTCGCCGTCGGCCAGGATCACCAGGCCAAAGGTGGCCTCGCCGAGCGCTGGGTCTGATACTGCCCGCAGCGCCCTGGCCACCCCGCGCATCGTCAGGTCGCCTGCGTCGCGCACCAGCGCCCATGTCAGGCGCTCGCCGTCGCGCGCGGCGACCGCCAGATGCACCCGGCGGCGCAGCAGCGTCCCGCCCTCCGTCCACCTAGCGTTCAGGCTGCGGTGTCTCGGCAGCAGGCCGGCGGTGGCGGCGGCCACGCAGGCGGTGAGGTTCGCGCGCAGGCCCAGCCGCCCAAACTCAGCCCCCTGCGCCGCGCAGCGCGCTAGGGCTGGGCCGGCGTCGAACTCCACCATCGCCGTTGCGACGGGCAGGGGTGAAGCATGCGCAGCCGAGAGTTCAGCGCTTGCTGCGATCGCATTGGGCGCATGCTTCGGCCCTACACTGTGTCGCACATCTGCCGCCACCACGCGCCCGTCGGCCCCGCTGCCGGCGAGGGCGGCCGGGTCGATGCCGTGGGCCTGGGCGATCCGATGTGCCAGGGGCGTGATTCGGGCCGGGGCGGGGCGATCCTGGCGGCCCGCGGGGCGCAGGCGGGCCAGGGGCCGCCCCTCCTCCACCGTCGCGCCCACCGGGGCCAGGATCTCCGCGAGCCCGCCGGCCTCCGGCGCGGGCAGGGCCACCTCGGCCACCTCGCTGCGCACGATCAGCAGCGGCGCCCCCGCGCCCAGCGCCGCCCCAGGATCGGCCAGCCAGCGCAGCACCTGGGCCGCGCCCCCCGGGATGGCCGGCAGTGTGATGTCGAGCATCATCGCTCCCTCTATAGTAATGAGTAATGTTGAATGCTGAATGCCTGGCATTCAACATTCAGCATTCAACATTCAACATTCGTCACCCCGCCTTCCTCGCCTCGACCCAGAAGGCATCGACCTTCTGCTTAAGCAGGGCGTGCTCGGGCTTGGCCAGCTGCGGGTCGTCGCCGAGGATCGCCTCGGCGGCCGCGCGCGCGGCGACGAGCAGGCGCGTGTCGGCTAGCTGGGCCACCTTCAGGTCGGGCGTGCCGCTCTGGCGGGTGCCGAAGAACTCGCCGGGGCCGCGCAGCTGCAGGTCGATCTCGGCCAGCTTGAAGCCGTCGCTGGTCTGGGCTAGCGCCTCAAGCCGCTCCGCGCTCGAGTCGTTCGCCTTGTGCGGGATGAGGACGCAGTAGCTCTGGTGCTGGCCCCGGCCCACCCGGCCGCGGAACTGGTGCAGCTGCGAGAGCCCGAAGCGCTCGGCGCCCTCGATCAGGATGGTCGAGGCGTTGGGGATGTCGATGCCCACCTCGATCACCGCTGTGGCCACCAGGATGTCGTAGGCGTGGTCGCGGAAGGCCACCATGATCTGGTCCTTCTCGCGGGGCAGCATCTTGCCGTGCAGCAGGGCCACCCGCAGGTCGGGGAAGACCTCGCTCTGCAGCTTCTCGTACATCTCCTCGGCCGAGGGCAGGTCGATCTTCTCGCTCTCCTCGACCAGCGGGCAGATCACGAAGGCCTGGCGGCCCTTCTCGATCTCCTTACGCATGTGGCGGTAGACCTTGGCGTGGTCGCTCCGGGGGACCCAGCGGGTGCGGATGACCTGGCGGCCGGGCGGCAGCTCATCCAGCACCGAGGTGTCCAGGTCGCCATAGATCGTCATGGTCAGGGTACGCGGGATGGGCGTGGCCGTCATCACCAGCAGGTGCGGGTTGAAGCCCTTGTCGCGCAGGCGCTGGCGCTGCTCGACGCCGAAGCGATGCTGCTCGTCCACCACGACCAGGCCGAGGCTGTGGTAGCGCACGCTCTCGGTGATCAGGGCGTGGGTGCCCACCACCAGGTCCACCTCGCCCTTGGCGATGCCCTCCAGCACCCGGCGGCGCTCCTTGGCCCCGAGGCTGCCGGTGAGCAGGGCCACCCGCACGCCCTCGCCGTCCATGTCGTCCTCGGCGGTCATGCCGAGCAGGGCCTTGATCTCGGCGAGCTGGGCGGCCTCCTCGGGGCTCATGCGGTCGCGCCACGTCTCGCCCTCGGCCTCCTGCTGGGCCTGGCGGGGCACGCGCACCCGGCCGAGCAGCTTCTTCAGGCCCTTGTAGTGCTGCTCGGCCAGGATCTCGGTCGGCGCCATCAGGGCGCCCTGGAAGCCGTTGGCGATCGCCTGGAGCAGGCTCGCGGCGGCCACCACCGTTTTGCCCGAGCCGACATCGCCCTGGAGCAGGCGGGCCATGGGCACCGGGCGGGCCATATCGCTGAAGAGCTCCGCGAGGGCGCGCTGCTGCGCCCCGGTGAGCGCGAAGGGCAGCTGGGCCTGGAGGTCGGCGTGGACATCCTCGTGGAGCCGCAGCTGGTAGCCGAGCTCGCCCTGCCAGAGCAGTTTGCGCTGCACCACGCCGATCTGGATGAAGAGGAACTCGTCGAAGCCCAGCCGCTCGCGGGCGCGCGTGAGCGTCTCGGCGCTGTCGGGGAAGTGGATCTGGCTGATCGCATGGCCCAGGCCGACCAGCCCGGCCTGCGCCCGCGTCGCCTCGGGCAGGTACTCGGGCATGTGCGGGGCCACCGCGTCCACCAGCTGCTTGATCACCTTGCGGGCGTTGCGGTCGAGCAGGCCCTTGGTGAGCGGGTGGACCGGCACCAGCCGCCCGGTGTGGATCAGCGCGTCGCTGTCGGGCACGTAGGGCTCCCAGGTCGGGCTGGCCATCTGGCGCAGCCCGCCGTAGGCCCCGACCTTCCCGCTGAGCACGATCATCTTGCCCACCGGCAGCTGCTTGGTGAGCCAGGGCTGCCCAAAGAAGACCGCCTTGATCGTGCCGCTCTCATCGGAGATCGAGACCTCGACCCGCGGGCGCGGCCCGCCGGCCAGGCGCGTCTCGCTCACCTCGCCAACGATCGTCTCCACCGAGCCGACGACCAGATCGGCGATCTGCTTCTGCGAGCTGTAGTCGTCGTAGCGGTGCGGGAAGTGGTAGAGCAGATCCTCAACCGTGCGCAGCCCCATGCGCCTGAAGGCGTGTACGTCCTTCCTGCCGATGCCGGGCACGAGGTCGAGCGGGTCGGCTGGGGTTAGGGGCTGGGGGCTGGGGGTTGGGGG
>NZ_JAIEWN010000007.1:47133-55191 GCF_019599295.1 Oscillochloris sp. ZM17-4
GCACCGCGTCGAGGGCGAGGTCGCCATCGGCCTGGGCCTGCCAGTGGTCGAGGAAGCGGTCGAGGCCGTCGGCGGTGGCGCCGTCATCGCAGCCGCGGCGCTGCTCGGCGGCCAGCACCTTGCCCAGATGGATGATATGCTCGGGGTTCTGCATCATTCAAATCGCAAGTAGGGGCGCAGCAGTCGGCGCGCTGCGCACCGACTGCTGCGCCCCTACTCCTCAAACCCCTCGAAGACCATGACGCCCATGGCGCCGGATCCGAGGTGGGCGGCGATGCTGGGGCCGAATCGGGCGATCTGCACCTTCTCGCGCGGGAAGATCGGCTCGACCTTCTCCAGCAGCTTCTCGACATCCTCGGGGGTGGTGGCGAAGAGCGCGATCACCTCCTGGACTCGCGGGAAGTCCTCGATAAATGTGAAGAGCCCCTCGATCGCCTTGGCGCGGGTGCGGGTGCGCTCGTAGGGCACGATCTCGCCCTCGTCGAGGATCATCAGCGGCTTGATCCGCTGCATCGAGCCCAGCACCGAGCCGGTGATCGTCAGCCGGCCGGCGGCCTCCAGGTGCTCCATCGTATCGACGAAGAAGCAGACGTGGGTGTGCCGCACCATCGCGTTGATCAGCAGGCTGACCTCGTCGGGCGTGGCGCCCTCGCGTGCGGCGCGGGCGGCCGCCAGCACGATCGAGCCGAGCCCGGCCGATGCCGACTTGCTATCCACCAGCTCGATCCGGGTGGTTGAGGCCGGCACCTTGCTGCGGGCCAGCACCGTGTTGGCGTAGGTGTTGCTCAGGTGGTTGCTGAGGTGGATTGAGTAGACATAATCGGCGTCGCCAACCATGCGCCGATAGAGCTGCTCGAAGACCGCCGGCGAGGGCGAGGAGACCGTAAATCGCTGGTGGCCGGACATCAGCATCTCGTAGAGATGCTCGTCGGTGATATCGACGCCGGTCCGGTAGACCTTATCATCGGCGTGTATCAGCAGCGGCACAATCTCGATCCCAAGGTCGCGAGCCAACTCGGCAGGGATATCGGCTGAGCCATCGGTGACAATTTTGATCTTCGCCATGTGCGCGACACCTATCTTATCTCTAATACGGGCTGGCCGGAGAGGCTCGCCCTCTGCGTCAAACGTTTGCCAAAGAGGTAGCGGTATGGTATATTCTCGCAGATACGCGAAAAAATAAGGGCTAATTACGGCACCATCTGGAGTACTACGGAAATGGCGAAGTGCAAAATGTGTGGCAAGATCCCCTCATTCGGTCATAACGTTAGCTTCTCGAAGCGGCGCACCAACCGTATGTGGCGGCCAAACCTGCAGAAGACGACCGTGATGAATAGCGAGGGCAAGCCCGAGCAGATCCGCGTATGCACCCAGTGCATGCGCACGATGGTCAAGGTTCGCTAGGTCCTGCTGCGACCACATCACAAGAGGCCAGTGTCCCGTCGAAGGGGCGCTGGCCTCTTCGTTTGTGTCGGGCGCGGCATCCTGCACCCACGGGGCCGCATTATAGCCCAAGGAATCCCCCCGCGCAATAGATGGCAGGCGGCAGGCGGCAGGTCCCTGCCGCCTACCGCCTGCCGCCTGCCTACTCGCCCGCATACTCAAGCCAGCCGTGCGTGTCCTCGCGCTTGCCCTCGACGACCGCGAAGAAGGCCGCCTGCACCTCGCCGGTGATCGGGCCGCGCCGCCCCGCGCCGACCGTCATGCGATCCACCGAGCGGATGGGCGAGACCTCGGCGGCGGTGCCCGTAAAGAACAGCTCGTCGGCCACATAGAGCATCTCGCGCGGGATGACCTGCTGGCGCACCTCCACGCCCATGTCGCCGAGCAGACTGATCACCGTGTCGCGGGTGATCCCGCTGAGGATGGACGAGCCGGCCGGCGGCGTGTAGACTACGCCGTCGCGCACCAGGAACAGGTTCTCGCCGCTGCCCTCGCTGACCTGGCCGTTATGGTCGAGGGCGATCCCCTCGCTGTAGCCGTTGGCCAGGGCCTCCATCTTGATCAGCTGCGAGTTCATGTAGTTGGCGCCGGCCTTCGCCATGGCCGGCAGGGTGTTGGGGGCGAAGCGGCTCCACGACGAGACGCAGACATCGACGCCCTGCTCCATGGCCTCGGCGCCCAGGTACTTGCCCCACTCGATCGTGGCGATCGCCACCTCGACCGGGTTGCCCAGCGGGTTGACCCCGATCTCGCCGTAGCCCCGGTAGACCACCGGGCGAATGTAGCCGGCGCGCAGCCTGTTGGCCCGCACCGTCTCCTTCACCGCCGCCACCAGCTGCGCAAGCGAGTAGGGGATCTCGGTGCGGTAGATCCGCGCCGAGTCGACCAGCCGGCGCATGTGCGGGGTCAGCCGGAAGATCGCCGTGCCCATCGGCGTCTCGTAGCAGCGGATGCCCTCGAAGAAGCTTGTCCCGTAGTGTACGACGTGCGACAGCACATGGAGCGTGGCCTTGTCCCACTCGACGAGCTCGCCATTAAACCAGATATAGTCCATCTTCGTGATCGGCATCGATCTCCTCCGAATGTTGAATGTTGAATGTTGAATGGCCTGCATTCAACATTCAACATTCAACATTCACAATTAAAACATTGTCTGCTGGAGCAGCCGCGTATCGCTGTGCCATGCGGGCGCGCCGCCGGGGCCGTTCACCGAGCGGCGCGGCAGGGCGCGCAGGCTCACCCCGCGACGGTTGGCCAGCTCTAGCACCCGGCCCACCCCGGCGGTGGCCATGCGCGGCGAGTTGGTCTGCTCCGAGAGGTGGGCCAGCCAGACCTCGTGGCCCGCCCGGACGCCGGCGCGGGCCAGCAGCTCGCCGCACTGCATGTTGTCGAGGTGGCCGAGCGGGCCGAAGATGCGCTGGCGGGTGGCCCAGGGGTAGGCCGAGGCCCTGAGCAGCTCACGGTCGTGGTTGGCCTCCACCACCAGCAGGTCGGCCCCGCTGAGCGCGGCGGCCGTCTCATCGTCCCAGCTGCCCAGGTCCACCGCCAGGGCCATTGCGGCCCCGTCGGCGGCCACCCGGTAGCCGACCGGGTCGGCGGCGTCGTGGCGCAGGCGGAAGCTCGACACATCGAAGGGGCCGACGCAGGCCCGCTCGCCCACCGGCAGCAGCTCGACGGCGACCCCGTCGAGCTCGGCGCCCAGGGCCGCGCGGGTGGCCGCGTTGCAGATCACCGGCGCCCCGTAGCGGCGGGCCAGGGCCGCCGCGCTCAGGGCGTGGTCGCCGTGCTCGTGGGTGAGCAGCAGTGCCCGGATCGACTCGGGGGCGATGCCGCGGTAGCGCAGGAGCCGCTCCATGGTGCGCAGGGCGATCCCGCAGTCGATCAGGATGGCCGCGTCATCGCGCTGGATCACCAGCGCGTTGCCGCTGCTGCCCGAGGCCAGCGATGTCACCGTGAAGGCCATCTACCACTGCTCCAGGATGGCCCGCGCCGCGCGGGCCGCCTCGGCGCGGTGGCTGATCTGGTTCTTGTGCGCGGCCGGCACCTCGGCCAGCGTCTTGTCCTCGTCCAGCAGGTAGAAGAGCGGGTCGTAGCCGAATCCGCCCTCGCCGCGCGGGGCGAGCTCGATCACCCCAGAGAGCGTGCCCTGGGCGAACTGGGTGGGGTGGCCGGGGCGGGCCAGGGCGATCACGCAGACGAAGCGGGCCACGCGCTGGTGCCAGGGCACATCCTGCATCTGGTCGAGCAGGTACTGGAGCTGGGCCGCGCCCTTCACCCCGCCGTAGCGCGCCGAGTAGACGCCGGGGGCGCCGCCGAGCGCGGCGACCTCCAGGCCGCTGTCGTCGGCCAGGGTGGGCAGGCCGGAGAGGGCCGCATAGCCCTCGGCCTTCAGGCGGGCGTTCTCCTCGAAGGTCGCCCCGGTCTCTTCCACATCCTCGGTGATCCCGAGGTCGTCGAGGGTGCGCAGGGTCAGTCCGAGGCCGGCGAAGATCGCGGCAAACTCGCGCAGCTTGCCGGGGTTGTGGGTGGCGATCAGAAGCTCATGCATAGTGCTAGAATGTACGGCCCAAGCGCCGCCCTGTCAAGGGGCAGATTATGCTACGGCCAGCGGTGCATTGACGCCCCTGGGTGCCTCGGGTACAATCAGACAGCTTTACGCCGCTCATCCGGCAGGAGATCATGAGTAACCTCTCGACGGATCGCCCCATCGGCGCGGCCGCCTCCGCCGCGCGCCCCAATATGATAGTTGAGCTCCTGCGGGCCATGCGCCCGCGCCAGTGGGTGAAGAATGTCTTCGTCTTCGCCGCCCTTGCCTTCTCCGAGCAGCGGCTCTGGCAGTTCTGGAATCCTAATGTCGGCCCCTGGCCGCTCCTGAAGGTGATCGGCGCCTTCGCCATCTTCTGCATGGCCGCTAGCGGCATCTACCTGGTGAACGACCTGGTGGATATTGAGAAGGACCGGGCGCACCCCAAGAAGCGCAACCGGCCCTTCGCGTCGGGCCGGCTGAGCCTGATTGTCGGGGTCGTCGCCTCGATCATCCTGATCGCTATCGCGATCCCCTCGGCGATCCTGCTCGACCCGAGCTTCGGCTACCTGGCCGTCATTGTCACCTACATCTTCATCCAGGGCTTCCTCTATAGCTACTGGCTGAAAAATGTCGTCCTGCTCGACATCCTGGTCCTCGCGGCGGGCTTTGTGCTGCGGGCGATCGGCGGGGCCGTCGTGCTCGGCGTGCTGATCACGCCCTGGCTGCTGCTCTGCATGCTGCTCCTCGCCCTCTTCCTGGGCATCGGCAAGCGCCGCCACGAGCTGGTGCTGCTTGAGGGCGGCGCAGGCGAGCACCGCCGCATCCTTCAGGAGTACTCGCTGCCCATGCTCGACCAGATGATGTCGATCGTTACGGCGAGCATCATTATGGCCTACAGCGTCACCGCGTTCCTGGCGCCCGTCGCCCCTCAGGATCCCTACCCGATGCTGATGGCCACCATCCCCTTTGTGATCTATGCGATCTTCCGCTACCTCTACCTGATCTATATCCGTGGCGAGGGCGGCGCACCTGACGAGCTGCTGTTTAAGGATCTGCCCCTCGCCGGCAGCGTTGTGCTCTGGGGGATCTCGGTGCTCGCTGTGCTCCTGCTCTTCCCGAACTAGGGTACGGGGGAGAGGGGACAGGGGACAGGCGGCACATTCCATACCCTGTACCCTGTACCCTGTACCCTGTACCCTGTACCATCCTGCACCCTGTACCCTGTACCCTGTACCCTGTACCCTATGTACACCTTCATCAAGCTCGGCGGATCCGTCATCACCCATAAGGCCGGGCGCGAGGTCGCCGACCTGCCCGTGATCACGCGCCTCGCCGGCGAGATCGCCCGGGCCCGCGCCGATAGCCCTGACCTCCGCCTGATCATCAGCCACGGCAGCGGGTCCTTCGGCCACCACTACGCCGCCCAGTACGGAGTCCACCGCGGCCTCGCCGCCGACGCCGACTGGATGGGCTTCGCCCTCACCGCCGGGGCCGCCCTGCGCCTGAACCGGATCGTGGTCGACGCCCTGCTCGCCGCCAACCTCCCCGCCGTCGAGATCCAGCCCTCGGCCGCCCTGCGCAGCGCCGCTGGCCAGGTCATCGCCTGGGACACGGCCCCGGTCGGCGTCGCGCTCTCCCACAGCCTGATCCCCGTGATCCACGGCGACGTGGCCTTCGACAGCCAGCAGGGCAGCGCGATCATCTCCACCGAGCAGCTCCTGGCCCACCTGGCCCTCGCCACCGACCTGCGCCCCGCGCGGGTCGTCCTGGTCGGCGAGGACGCCGTCTACACTGCGGACCCGCGGATCGACATGAACGCCGAGCGCATCCCGCTGATCACGGCGGATAACATCGACGCGGTGCTCCACGGCGCCGTCGGCTCCCACGCCGTCGATGTGACCGGCGGGATGCGCAGTAAGCTCGACCTGATGTGGCGGCTCGTCCAATCCGTCCCCGGCCTGGAGGTGCGCCTGGTCGGCCCCGCCCCCGGCCTGCTGGCCGCCGCCCTCGGTGATGGGCAGATCGACTTCGGGACGATCATCCGCGCCAGCTAGCGCGTAGATCCATGAGCAAGTCTACAATGGGCTGAGATTGCCAGCGAAGCTGGCAATCTCAGCCCATTAGAGACTTGTTTTGAGGGTGGGGAATGCACGCCGAGGACTTCATCCAGCGCAAGCGCGCCTCCTGGGAGCGCCTGGGCACCCTGCTCGACCGGGCCGGGGCCAGCCTCGCCGCGCTCTCGGCCGATGAGATCCAGGAGCTCGGCCGGCTCTACCGCCAGGCCAGCTCCGACCTCGCCGTCGCCCGGCGCGACTTCCCGCGCCACCAGGTGAGCGCCTATCTGAACGGTCTAGTCGCCCGCGGCCACGGCGCGATCTACCGGGGCGATGGCGGGCGCTCTGGCAGGATCGGCGCCTTCTTCCTCACCACCTTCCCACGCACCTTCCGCGCCACCTGGGGATTCACCCTGGCGGCATTCCTGATGTTTCTGCTGCCCGCCATCGCCGCCTTCGTCATCACCTACCGCGACCCGACCCTGGGCAGCGCCCTCATGCCCGGCGCCGAGCAGGTGATCGGCGATGTGCAGGCCGGCAACGAGTGGTGGCAGCGGATCAACGAGGATGGGCGCAGCCTCAGCTCGGCCGAGATCATGACCAACAATATTGGGGTGGCCTTCCGCGCCTTCGCAGGCGGCGTCACCTTCGGCGTCTACACGCTGATCGTGCTGGCCACGAACGGGATGATGCTCGGCGTGGTCGCCGGCGCGGCCCAGCGCTTCAGCTTCGCGACGAACCTCTGGGGCTTCGTGGCGGCCCACGGCGTGATCGAGCTGAGCGTGATCTTCATCGCCGGCGGCGCCGGGCTCCAGCTCGGCTGGGCGCTGCTTCACCCCGGCCTGCTCACGCGCCGGGCCGCCCTGGTGCTCGCCTCCCGCCGCGCCGTGCTGCTGCTGCTCGGCTGCGTGCCCCTGCTGGTGATCGCCGGCCTGATCGAGGCCTTCATCTCGCCCTCGCCCCTGCCGCTCGCCGTCAAGCTGCTCGTCGCCCTCGGCTCCGGCCTGGCCCTCGCCACCTACCTGCTGGCGGGAGGTTTGGAGGGGCCTAGCCCCTCCGAAAGAACCCCTCTCTTCAGAAAGTCACGGTAGAAGCCGAATAGCTTCTATCGTGACCATCCCGCCGTCACCGGCGCTCACCGGGTCGAGCCGCAGCCTGCTGATCACCCCGCTCCAGCCCGGGGCCGTGCGCAGATCCAGGCGGTAGGTGTGCATCTCAGGCCCGGGCGCGAGCTGCCAGCGCAGCGATCGCTCCTCGCTGGCCTGCCCGGCCGCGTCGAGGAAGAAGAGCTGGGCGTCGCGGGCCGTCGTCCCCGCCGCGACACGCACCTCGATCTGGCTGTAGTGCGCGGCGATGATCCGCATAGGCGGGCTGCTCATCGACGGGTCCACGCTGGGTGTCAGCGCCCAGCCCTGGCCCGTGATGGCGTTCTGGCCGAAGTTCGTCGCCCACCACCCCCACGTCCCGCGTGTAAAATCCCAGCCGGGGCCGTCGGCCAGCTTCTGGGCGGCGGGGATGCGGCTATAGCTAGGGAGCCCGGCGCCAAGATCGACGGGTGTCATCAGCGGCATCAGCGGCGCGTAGCATGCCGCCACCTGGTCGGACGTCAGCCCGAATCGCTCCATCATGCTCGGCGGCTCGCCGGGCGGCGCCGGGGATGGCCGCATGGCCTCGGCGGCGATCAGCGCCCCGTAGCCGCTGGACAGCGCCTGCTCAACCCGGTCGCGCAGGAGTATGCATGCCGCCGGCCAGTCGCCGCCGCTGGCCGTCATCGCCTGGTTCAGCGAGGTGACAGTATTGCGGCTGACGTAGTAGGGCAGGTACAGCTCGATCAGACCGTCGGGCACCACCAGCAGGTCTCCCGCCCCGCTGTTTCTGACCACAGCCATCGTGATCGCCCGCTGCAGGTCGGTCGACGCATCGCCACGCTGCCGGATCGCCCCCAGGTTCACGGCAAGCATCGTCAGGCCGATCAGGAACAGCGCGGCCACTGGCCACCGCTCCCTAACTCCCACCCACCGTCCCCCAACCCCC
>NZ_JAIEWN010000007.1:55291-78748 GCF_019599295.1 Oscillochloris sp. ZM17-4
AGGTGAGCAGCCACGCTAGCAGCACCCATAGCAGACCCTGCGGCGTGCGCCGCAGCCCGCGCAGGCTCGCCAGCATGACGACCAGCAGCCCGATCGGCAGAATCTCCCAGCCGGACGGCGCCACCGTCCGGCTCAGCCCCACGCCGAGGCCCGCCAGCTTCGCCGCATCGACGCCCCCCCCCCACCAGCCCGTCCGCGCGTAGCCCTCCATCCAGGCCGAGAGCTCGCCCCAGCTGCGAAACCCGCTCACCCCCAGGCCCACCCAGAGGTAGGCCCCGGCGACAATCAGGCCGAGGGGGAGCAGGTAGGCGATAGGCAGCAGGTAGCGTGTCGCGGCGCGCGGCCTGTCCCCCGTCCCCTGATCTCTGATCCCTAGCAGCAGCGCCACCCCCACCGGCACACACAGCAGCACATTCGTCTGGTGGAAGAGCACGGCGAGGCCCTGCGCGCAGCCGAGGGCGGCGGCGATGTCTGGAGATGGTCGGCGTATCAGGGCGATCATGAGCGCGAGGGCGACGATCAGGAAGAGCGACGCGATCGTATAGACCTCAACCTCGACCGCATAGTACCAGAAGGCGTAGCTTGACCCGAGCAGCAGCGCCCCGGCGGCGGCGAGGTCGGCCCGGCCGGCGGCGCGCCGCGCTATGGCGAAGAAGATCGCCACGCCGACGGCGCCGGCCAGTGCGTTGGTGGCCTGGATGAGCAGCGCTGCGCTGCCCCGCCAGCCGAAGCTCAGGGCGAGGCTGCGGATACATGCGCCAAGCGGGCCATAGGCCAGGTGATGTGGGTGGAACAGCTCGGGCCAAGGTTTGCGGTCAACATCGAGGATATAGGAGAGCGCGTCGAAGGTGTGGACCTGGGTGAGCGTGATCAGGTAGAGCCCAAGGTAACAGGTAACAGGTAACAGGTAACCGGCTATCGCAGCTCGTCTTTTGCCTGTTACCTGTTGCCTGTTACCTTCGAAGGTCACGCGTCGCTCATCTCAATCAGGTCGCCCATCTGCGTGCTGGTGGCGGCGATCACGCCTGCCGGCAGCTCGATCACCGTGCGGGCACCCCAGGCTCCTGCGTAGGGCCTCCCAGGCGGCATCGCGGGGTACAGCCCAACAACCCTCCCGGCGCGGTTGATGAAGACGACATCGATAGGGAAGTTCATGAAGAAGGTGTGGATGCTTGAGCAGGGGGCGATCAGCAGGCCGGTGTCCTGGGCGAGATCTGGGCGGCCCATGAGCCCGCGTCCGCGGGCGATGAAGCTACGGGCCTGCTCGCACTGCTCCGCAATGATGGTGCCGCGGGTGGTATTCGTGACACGTAGGTTCATCACACAACGCCCCCGCCCAGTGAAGGGGCGGGGGCTCCCATAGTGAGCACTGGGCTAGAGGCCGCCAAAGCTCGACATAATGCGCGGGATAGCCGGCCCAAGGATGACCACGAACAGCGCCGGGAAGATCAGGAAGACCATAGGGAAGAGCATCTTGATCGGTGCCTTTTGGGCTGCCTCCTCTGCCCGCTGCCTACGGCGGACGCGCATCTGATCCGACTGGAGGCGCAGGATCTTCGACATTGAAACACCCAGCTGGTCAGCCTGGATCACTGCGGCGGTGAACGTCTGCACATCCTCGACACCGGAGCGGACAGCCAGATCCTTCAGCGCCTCGCGACGCGTGCGGCCGAGGCGGATGTCCGAGAGCACCTTTTTAAACTCGCGGGACAGCTCATCGTCCCACTTCTGGGTCACCCGCTGGAGGGCCAAGTCAAAGGCTAGGCCCGCTTCCACGCTGATACAGAGCAGGTCGAGCGCATCGGGGAGCGACTTCGTGATCGACTTTTTGCGGCCGGATATCTGCCGGCCCAGCCACATAACGGGCAGCATATAGCCCAGCACAAAGCCGACTGAGCTATACAGCAGGCCCTGAGAGAGCGGCATCGACTGGAGTGTCACCACCGTCATCGCCAGGCCAAGCACAAGAGCTAGCACCATGCGCAGGCCCACGAACATCGTCGGGGTGATGCCTCCAGGGTTGCCGGCCTGCTGAAGATTTGTGCGCAGGCGCTCCGCGCTCTGCTTGGCGCCATACTTGCCGAGTAGCATCAGCACCGAGCGCGCGGCGGGTACAAACACCCGCTGCATCAGTGGCTGCTGTAACTCCAGCTCTTCGAGCGTCATCTGTCGCTCGGTGAACTGGTTTAGTCGCTCGCCGATCGCGTCAGGCTGACGAGTGCGGCTGAGGCCGAAGATCATCAGCCCGATCCCGGCAACTACCATGAGCACAAGTACCATGATCGGAGTCATTGAAGCACCTCATCGGTTGTTCTGTCATCCGGGGTCTACCCCGTGCCACCCCATGCTACGTGAAACGCCAACGAAGTGATCTGGCTGGTAGCGACGTATAGCCCGACGTGAGCATGTCGAGATCGACTGCTTAGACCTCGATATCCATAATTTTCATAATGATAAAGAAGCCCATGACAATCATTGCTAATGACACAACGGGCAAGCAGCACCAGTTCTCAGGCGGCAGGCCGATCGTGAAGATCGGTGCCATATACGATGGGTTCACCATGGTGATGAAGATTGCCAGGCCGACGGGCAGCCCGGTGATCACCCAGGCAGAGATTCGCCCCTGGGCCGTGAGAGTCTGGATCTCGCCTTTAATCCGCACCCGCTCACGGATGGTGTGGCCGATGGTGTCGAGGATCTGGGCGAGATTGCCGCCCACTTCCATCTGGATATTCACCGCCGTAATGAGCAGATCAAGATCCTCAGAGGGCATGCGCCGCAGCAGGCTCTCGAGCGCCTCCTCAGTGCTGCGCCCAAGCCCGACCTCTTGGACCACCCGCCGGAACTCCGCCGACATCGGCATGGGGGCGTCCTTCGCCACCATATCGAGCGTCTGCAGGAAGCTGAACCCCCCACGCAGCGCGTTGGCCATCATCGTGATCGTATCGCCGAGCTGGTTATTGAACGACTTGATCCGCTGGCCTGCCCGCATCCCCATGTAGAAATTCGGGGCGAACGAGAAGATCACTGCCCCGAGCAGCGCAGCGGCAAACATCGCTGCCTGGTTGGCCCGGCCGAGATATATGCCGATCCCTGCCCCGATAAGGGCGCTGATCAGCTTCACCCCGATGAACTCAGCCACCGTCAGCTTCAGGTCAGCCCGGGCGAGATCGCGCGCAATGTTGCCGCCCTGCTTGCTCTTCGAGACGACGCTGTCGATACGTTCGAGCGCCTGCTTGGCTGCGGGCTCGCTCTGCTTCGTGTCAGTGCGGCCGGCGAACTCCGAGAGGCGCTGTGAGACATCGGGCGTACGTGATCCCCGCATGACCAAGACAACCACAGCCAAGATCAGCGCTGATAGCAGCCCCAGGCCCACCAGGGTGATCGGCATCATGTCGGGTGAGAGCAGCCTGTCCATAATGCTCCGTAGGTGACGTCAGCGCGTCGACGACGCGCTGACGTCACCGGTTGTTACTGCTTGTTAGAGCCCAAACCGATCTCCGCCGACCCCGAAGGTGTGGGAGGGCAGGAAGATATTCATCGACTCGAACTTCTCAATAAACTTAGGCCGTACCCCGGTCGGGCGCAGCTGGCCGACGATCTTGCCCCGCTCATCGAGGCCCGTCTGCTCGAAGACGAAGATATCTTGGAGCACCACCACATCGCCCTCCATGCCGCTCACTTCAGTGATCTGCGTCACCCGGCGAGAGCCATCCTGAAGGCGCGACTGCTGCACAAAGACATGTACGGCGGAGACGACCTGCTCGCGGATGGCGCGGGCGGGCAGATCCATGCCGGCCATGAGGCACATCGTCTCGATCCGACCAATTCCATCGCGGGGCGAGTTTGCGTGGATCGTCGTCATCGAGCCATCGTGGCCGGTGTTCATCGCCTGGAGCATGTCGAGCGTCTCGCCGCCGCGGCACTCGCCCACCACGATCCGCTCTGGTCGCATACGCAGGCAGTTGATCACTAGGTCGCGGATCGTCACCTCGCCGCGGCCCTCGACGTTTGGCGGGCGCGACTCAAGGGTGACGACGTGATCCTGGGCGAGCTGGAGCTCGGCGGCGTTCTCCACGGTGATGATCCGCTCATCCTCGGGGATAAACGAGGAGAGCACATTGAGCAGGGTGGTCTTGCCGGAGCCGGTGCCGCCGGCGACCACAATGTTCAGCCGGGCCTTCACACATGCCTCAAGGAAGTCGGCCATCTCATTGCTCATCGCGCCGAAGCGGATGAGATCTTGGATGGTCAGGGGGTTCTTGCGAAACTTACGGATGGTGAGCGTCGGCCCATTGAGCGCGAGCGGCCTGATGATCGCATTGACACGTGAGCCATCTTGAAGGCGGGCGTCCACCATCGGCGACGACTCATCGACACGCCGGCCGAGCGGGGCCACGATCCGGTCGATAATTCGCAGCACATGATCATCGTTAGCGAAGGTGATGTCGGTGCGGATCAGCTTGCCCTTCTTCTCGATGTAGATTCGCTTGGGGCCATTCACCATGATCTCGCTGATATCATCATCGGAGAGGAGTTGCTCAAGCGGGCCGAGGCCGATGATATCAGCCTCGATACTATCGAAGAGCCTTGCTCGCTCGGCGCGCGTCATCACAATGCTCTCGCCATCGAGGATAGAATTGAACGTCTCTTCGACCTGCTTGCGCACCTTCGCCTTATTGGCGAGGTCGAGCTTCGGGTCGAGCTCGTTGATCAGGCGGTTCTGGACGCGGGACTTAATCTCATTAAATGTGTCGTCCTCACGGATGCTGCTGGCCGAGCGTACCGGTGCCTCAAGCCGTTGGGTGTTGCTGTTCCCCGATGGGCGCGGGCTTGCCGGCTGAGTCTCACCGGGTGTCGTCCCGCCGATTCGTTTGAGCAGAGACATAGATCATTCCTCCGGTGGGAGACGCTGGGGGCGAACGTTTACGGCGCACCGTCGGCCCTCCCCAGCACCAGGAGCACTTACCGCTTCGGTATCATGCGTGAGAAGAAGCTGCCACTCTTCTGATCGGGGGGCGTCTGCTGCCCTGGTGTCTCAGCGGCCTTCGCCGCCGCCGCCAGCTCTTTCGCCAGGGCGACGACATCGCGCACAATCTGATGGCTCGGCTTTCCGATCACCAGGGGCACGCCCTGGTTGATCGAGAAGGTCATATCTTGGCCGGCGTCGCCAATCTGGAGCGACACCTTGCGCTGGATGTTCTTCTCCACATCCTCGGCGCGGATGCCGGTGCGGTTCGACGCCTTATTCAGCACGAGCATTACCTTCTCGTGGGGGTACTCCAGCAGGTCGGCCACCTCAAGAAAGAGCTTAATGTTGCGGATGCAGTGCATCTCAAGGGTCATCAGCGTGACGATCCGGTTCGCCATGTCGAGCACTGCCAGAGAGCGATCCTGGAATGTTGCCGGCGTATCGACGACCACATAGTCGAACTCACGGCGCATCAGGTCGAGGATCGTGCGGATGTGATCGGACGTCACCAGCTCGCCTCGCTGTGGGTCGGGCGGGGCAAGCAGCACTTTGATCTGCGAGGTGTGGGTGGCCATCACATCGTTAAGCAGCTCGCGATCCATCTCGTCGATACGAGTCGCGATATCGATGATCGTCTTGTCGGAGCGCAGGTTCAGGATCACGCTGAGGTCGCCAAAGATCACATTGGCGTCGAGCAGGGCGACCTTCTTATTCGTCAGCTGGCGTAGGGCGACGGCGAGATTGGCGGCGATCGATGATGTGCCGACGCCGCCCTTTGGGCTAAAGACTGCGATGATCTGGCCTTCGCTGGTGCTGCCGCCCGCACCGCCGCCGCCGTCCGAGCTGCTCGTGGCTACTGCGGGCCGGGATCGGGTTGCTGCGAGGCGGTGGACGTGGCGGATCGATTTGTAGAGATCGTCGGCGCTGATCGGCTTGGTGAGGAACTCGCGCGCGCCGGCGAGCATCGCTCGGCGCAGGTAGTCCGTCTCGCCCTGGACGCTCATAATAATGACCTGGATCGTCGGATCCTGGGTCAGAATCGCCTCAGTGGCGGCGATGCCGTCCATGTCGGGCATATTAATGTCCATGAGGACGACATCAGGTCGATACTGCTTTGCCATCGCAACGGCCTCGCGGCCATTGCCCGCCTTTGCAATCACCTCGATATCTTTCTCAAAAAAGAGCAGCTTCTCCAGCTGATCGCGCGTATCGATGATATCGTCGACGATCATCACGCGAATTTTGTCGCCCTCACTCATGGACTGGCTCCTCAATGCGATCGGCTGGCGGTGTTCCGGCTCAGCGAAGTAAGCAGCTCTGTGTATGCATATCGTACCACTTTTTTGGCTCGTCCGGCTACTTTTGTTCAGGCGTGAGACGTGAGGCGCGAGGCGTAACATCTGCCTCACGCCTCACGTCTCACGCCTCACGCCTCACATGTTCGATCTACGGCACCCGTGTCGGCGCCGGGGTGCGGGTCGGCTCAGGCGTAAACGCCTGGTCGGGGCTGATGACATTCGGCGGTAGGTTCTGCGGTAGCGGCACACCAAACTCCGACACCAGCAGATCGAAGGTTGCGCCGATCGTCGGCTCGTAGGTGCTATCTCCGGCACCGCGTAGGACAAGGATCATGCGTGAGTTCGTCGCGAGGGCAAACTCCATCAGCTCGATCTCCTGGTTGTCCACCGCAAGGATGAGCGTCCATGCGCCCTGGGTGATCGAGCCGGTCGTATCGCCACCCCCCAAGGCTGGGTTGATCGGCTGTCCCGATGCATCGACCTGGGGCAAGCTGCTCGACTGTGGTGGGGTGTCCGCGTTTGGCTCAGGTGTGGAGTCGGGGGCGGCCACCTGCGGGCGGATGATCTTGATCACTTGGGCCCGTTGGACGATCGTCTTCGTCGCGTTGAAGTTCGGGTCGCTGAGCTCGCGCTGGAGCACCGGCACCTGCTGCCCAGCTATCTCCTCGACCGTCTGGCCCGTCGGGTACGAGTAGCGGCGGAGCAGGTTGAAGGTGGCCACCACGTCGACGAAGTCGCCGGGCTTGATCTGATCCGCGACGCCCGAGAGATTGTTTACAATAAACGGGTAGGCCTTGTCGCGCGCGCGATCCGCCTCGGCCGTCGGGATCTGCTGCGATAGGCCCGGGTCGGTCAGATCCGCCTTCTCGATCGGCTGCTCGGCGAGAATCTGGCGGATCGCCAGCTTCCCCAAGACGTCGGTGAGGCTGGAGAAGTCTTTGTCTGCATTGAACTGATCTTGCGAGATCTTCACGATCTCGATCTGCGAGGTGTCAGAGATCAGCGTGTTCGCCTGGATATCGATGCGGGCGCGGACAACTTCGACGAGGGGCACCTCGGTAGGCAGCTCGGTGGCTTCTACGGGGGTGCCACCGATCGAGGTTGGCCCCTGGAGGAAGAAGAACACCAGGCCAGCGCCAACAATGAAAATCAGGCCGATCAGGAGAATGAGTACACCACCACGCCTCATACGGGGGCTTCCTTCCTTATCAGGCAGAGCGAGGGTGACAAGGTGCCATGTCAGCACAGTATAGCATAGGCTGGCAAGTTGTGAAGCGGTTTTACTGCGTGTAAAGGGCTAAGAAGGCTTTACACTTTCGGCAGTCCTAACGGTACTGTATTGTGGGGGCTGGGGGCTGCCGCCCTACAAACCTGCGTTATTTTGGTGACATGTGTGCCCATTAGGCACATGCAGCACAATCAGTGTTTTGTGGGAGAGCGAGGCTCCCCCACCCCCTCACGGTGCGCCGCCCCTACTAGCGGGCGACTAACGGCAGCATGACGACATTGATCGGCGACCCCTCGATCCTGAATGTGATCGTCTCGCTACGGTTGTTTGTCTCGCCGGTCGTGCCCTCGGGCACATTGTTCCCTGTGTCGAGGATCATGCCGATCCGGTAGTTGCCAGTCGTGCTGAATGCGCTGCGGATGTCGCTGACCGTCTGGTAGTTATTGGCGTTGTCGTGCCAGCGCGAGTTCCCTACCGCATCGGGCTTGAGCAGGTCGATCACCGTGCCCGATTGGATCTCGTAGGTGAAGATCTCGGCGTAGTAGCGGCAGAGCGTCTTGTCGCTCTCCTGGAATGCGTTCGGGTCGGGGAGGGTCAGGCTTGGCGCTGTTGATTCGGTCAGCGGCGAGTAGGTCATACATAGGTTGACATAGACGCTCGTCTCTGCGGCGGGGTAGCGCGCCCGATCCGCGCTCAGCGTCGCGGCCTGATCCGTCAGGTTGAGATTCCGCATATTCATAGTAACGGAGCTGAGCCGATTATTGGTGGTCGTCACCGAGAACCCGCCGGTCGGGATGTTGAGCTCGGCGTTGCCGGCGATCACCTTCTCGATATACACGCTGAGCAGCATCGGCGTGCTCTTGGGGTTTTTGATGCCGCTGCCGGTGGCGTCTTGCATCAGGTGGGCGCGGTATTGGAGGCAGCTGGCGGTGGTGTCGCTGCCGAAGAGCGTCGTCATATCCACCGTGTTATACATGGCGCCGCTGATGGCCGACTTTGAGTAGAGGGGGCTGCTGGCGAAGCCATCGGCGGAACTGCTCCACGGGTCGGTGTCTTTGAAGCCGTCATCGCCGGTGCATTCGCCCGAGCCGGTGATCTTCTTGCGGAACTGGATCTCGATATCGGCATTCGGGCTGCCCGTTGTGCGGTCGATGTCGGTCGCCCAGTGGATCGCGAGCACGCGGGCCAGCTTATTTTCGGAGCCGAACTCGAACGAGGATTTGATTGCCCCCGAGTAGTACCAGCCTTCTGGGGCGCGCTTGACGTCATCGGCCGTCTCATCGCCGCCGATCTTCCCTCGGTAGACCTTGTTGCTTGGCTGCCCGCTGCTGTTGCTCCCGCCGATCGCGAAGACCCATGCCGAGTTGAGCGTGTCGGGGATCGCGCCCGTCGGCGTCTCGGCCCGCACCAGGGCCGCCCCGAGGTTGTAGCGGCCTTGGTCATCATTGTTCGTATTGAGCACTTTATCGGCATCGGCGGGGCCGGGGCCGATGACAAAGTCCGTGTCGATCTTGATCATGTTCAGGTCGTCATCGTAGAAGGCCGTGGGCACCGCATTCAGAGCGCCTGAATTATCGTTCGTGGTCGTGCCGCCGATCATATAGAGCTTGTTGTTGTACGTGATGCTAGTCAGCCCGCGGCGCGGCGGGGAGAGCGAGACCTGCTCGATGCCGCCGTTGCCCGGCGTGGTTTTCCAGGTCAGCGCGCCCTTGTCGCCGATGTCGGCCCGGTAGATGTAGGGGTTGAGGACGACCGGGTCGCTGTTCCCGCCCAGGGTGAGGGATCCGCCAGCGACAAAGATCGCTGACTTGAGCTGGTCGCCGACGACAACATTGACGGCGGTCGCGGTGGCGTCCCAGATCCCCTTGTCGGCAGCCGATGGGAAGTCTGCGGTGCGCTTCCAGACCCCGGTTGGGCTGCCGGTGAGCGGGTGCTTCAGATCGCCGGTGGTATAGTCGATCTCCGTGTAGTAGACCGCCTTCAGCACGCGGCTCGTCAGCTCGTCCGGGGATAAGCTGCCCGGACCATTCACGTAGAGGCTCTTGCCGCCGATCACATACAGGTAGTAGTGGTCGGTGCCATTGCTATCTCGCGCGCGGACGATGGCCGTTGAGGTGCCGTCGATCCCGAGGGTGCGCGCGGAGTCGGTGCCGTTGTCGGTGGGCACCTTCGGGCTGGGCAGCAGGGCGGAGGTCAGCGTACTCCAGGTGATCGTGCCGTTGGTGGCGACTGTGGCGCGCTGCACGATCGGGGTCGAGAAGTTGTACGTGCAGCCGGGGATGTCGGCCACGCCGCCGATGACATAGATGAAGCCGCTGTTATTGCCCTTGTCTAGGCTCGCCACGCCCACACGGGCGCGCTTTCCGGTGACGGCCTTACACTCGGGATAGTACAGCTCCGTGCTGCTGTCGAAGATCGCCTTTGTGGCAGTCATCGGCTTATTGAGCCAGGTATTACCGCCGGTCTCAATCAGATTGCCCTCCTGGGGCGCTACGGTCGCCCACCATGTGGCGTCGGTCGCGTTCCCCGCGAGCGGCTTCCCTCCAATCACATAGATTCGGTTGCCCAGGGCGGTCACGCCAGGGCTCGAGACGGCGGCATCTGCTGGGAGATCCCCAGGGATGCTGTCCCAGGGATTGAGTACGCCGGCGGGGGAGAGCTTCACGACGCCAGCCTGATCGGCGACCTCGCCGTCGGCTGGCGTGAGGGTGCTGCGATTATCGGGGCCGATCGAGACACGCTGAAACACACCATCGGCGAAATCGCCCTGCGCGTTATCGATCGGCTGCGGCACAGAGCTTTGGGCTGCGGCGGGCTGTCCAGGGATCAGCGCGATCATGCTCACGCAGAGCAGCAATAGGGCATATCCCTGAAGAGGACGCCGAGTACGTGAAACTGGCACCATTGGGCACCTCCTTGAAGCGCAGGGCGTATACGATACTCTGGGCTGAGATGAAGTATGGTCCACCACATGATCTGCGGGGCGCTGCCCGTCGCCGTGTCGTGGCCCATAAGCATAGTATAGGCCAGGTTGTCGGGGTGTGCCCCCGACAACCCGGCCCACATCCCGCCGTTCCATCGATATCTGGGGTTGTGTCAGGTGCGACCCTCGACCTGATTGCTTGCAGCTGTCAGGTCGCCCCTGACGGTAGGTGTCCTAGAGCGTAGGGCAGACATCGCCGCTGAGCTTCAGGGTGAGCGGCTGCTCGATCCGCTGGACAAAGCTCGTGCCCTGCGTTGAGGGGCTCACATCGACGGTGAAGTCGCTCACCGCCTGGCCGGCGGACCAGATCCGGCTGTACATTCGCATCACGTTCGGCGGGTCGAGCGGGTGATGGTAGAAGAGGTACGCCTCCATCCGATAGGTGCCCTGGGGCACTCCCTTAAACTCGTAGGTCAGCAGACCGTCGGTCCCGGCCGTGATCGGCGCAGTAAAGGTGTTCACGCTGTCAGAGATCGTCACCTCGCCGACGGTCGGGTAGGACAGGCCGTTTGTCCCGTTGACAAACTCATTGCTGGGGATGGTGCCGGTGCTGGTGCCGCTGGGGCCGGCGATACAGTCGCCCAGCTCAACCCGCTCGTTGATTGTGTCGATGATCGTGTCGACATTGGTCGTGCCGTCGGCGTAGGTCTCCAGGCCCTCGGCCGCGAAGTAGTAGTTGGTTGAGGAGGGCACGCCATCGCGTAGGCCGGTGCTCGGGATGCTTGAGAGGGCGATGACGAAGACCTCGGCCTGCACGGTGTCGTTGCGCAGCTTATCTTGGCTCGTGGTGATCATCTGCGTGATCGGCCGATCCATGCCGTTCACCTTAGGGCTCTTGACTGGGTCGGTGAGCTGGCACGCTGCGTTCTCGATGACGTTGCTTCCCAGGTTATAGCAGGTGCCATTCGTCGGGTAGGTCGTATAGCTGCTCTGCCCGCCGAGCAGGTTGCTGTCGTTCGTCTTCAGGAACTGGTTGGACACACCGTCGGTGATGAAGAGCACCACCCGCTTGTACTCGACGTTCTTCCCGCCGAAGGCGACGGTCTTGGGCGCGGCATCGTACATGAGGCTGGCCCGGTACAGGCCGCCGGCGCCATTCGTGCCGCCCTGGCTGCGGTAGTTGCCGTAGCCGTTGTTGAGCGTCGTGATGAAGTCGATGAGGCTGGTCGGGTTGCTCGAGAAGTTCTTGGTGTTGCCGCTCGGCACCATGGAATTGAACCAGACCACCGCCATCTTGTCGTCGGGCCGGGTGTTATCGTAGCCGGGGTTGCCGGGCATGTTCGCGAGCTTCACCAGGCGCTCAAGAGCTTTCTTCGCGACGTAGATGCGGCGCTCGCTCTCCGTCTTCCACCAGTGGTCCGTACCAGTGCCCGTCTGCTGCACGGCCGGGTAGCCGGGCGGGCCGTTGGCGCACTGCTTGATGACGTTCGTCTCATTGCACTGGCCGTTGAAGTTGGCGCTCATCGAGCCGGAGGAGTCGAGCACCACCACATACTGGATGGGCTTCTGCTCGGTCGGGATGATCTGGTACTCCGGGTAGAAGGAGACGTTGCCGAACAGCTCCAGGGTGCCGCCGGGCGGGGGCGGCGTGACGAGACAGGCGGTGTACTGGCGCACCGGCTCGCCGACGAAGATCATATCGAAGTAGGGGCCTTTGCTCGAATCATTGCCCTGGCCGGTGATTACGAAGGCGCCGAGGCGCGACACCCGCACCTGCACATCCGCACCAGTGCCGTCCATCTGACTGTAGATCGGCAGGATGAGGAAGGTGCTGTTGAAGATGTGGTTGTCGATGGCGGCGCTGAGCGATGCCTGCTTCGCCGCATTATTCTCTTTCCAGCCCGGGCTTCCCCAGATCCAATCGCCGGCGTTGATCGTGCCCGGCTCTTCTGGGTAGCCCTCCGGGGGCGTCTGCCCTGCGGGCCAGGGTGCCTCTTCAAAGCCGGCTGCGATGTTGCCCTCGCCGGTCATGCTGGCGGCCAGCTCACTGAGGCTGGTTGCCTGTAACCCATTGGCGCCCTGATCCCGCATCCAGCGCAGCCAGCTGAAGCTGCCGGCGCTCGAGCCATCCCTCACATAGATGCGGCGCTGGATCGAGCCATTGTCGAGCACCTTATACGCGTCGGGGTCGCTTGGGTCGATGCCATCATCATTGAAGGTATCGCCGGTGATCGTGGCCGTATCGACCGCCAGAGGGTAGACGCCCGAGTTGACCGGGCAGAGTCCCGCGTGCGCGGACGCGTTGATCGGCAGATCGTTTCGGCCAACCACGCGGGCGAACGAGGTGTCGACCTTACGATCAACAGTCACCTGAATATAGGCGATATTGTCGGGGAAGGTTGAGTTGCTCGGGTCGAGCCGGGAGATCACCTCGCCCTGCGAGTCGAGGTAATAGGCCGCCACCTCCGACGCGTTCTCGGTGCCGGCGGCGGCGTTGATCCCATTCGACTGGAGGGAGTTGGTGATCGCCGTGAAGATGTCCCCTGGGGTTGTGTTGGCGTTGCGCTGGATATACGCGGTCATGCCGGCGATCGAGGCGGCGTTGCTAGCCGAGACCGCCTGTCGCTCTTGCGAGAAGGTGTTGCCAACATCGACGGATAGGCCGACCATCGCGACCAGAATGATGATCATCAGGGCGATGATCGGGATGCTCTGTCCCCGCTTACGTTGCCTGACGATCCGGCTCAGGCTTGGGCGTCGGGTGGTACTCATAACTCTCCTCCGTTGTGCGTGGGGTTGTGTCGTTGTTGTGAAGCGTTGATAATGTAGACCTGAGCCGGGCCTGATCACCCCCTGAACGAGCTGCGGATGCGCATCATATACGATGTGCGCAGCTCAATGGAGTCAGCGAATGCGGGCGCGAGCGGGAAGATGAACTTATAGGTGTATTTGACCGTCACCCGCACATAGCAGTACTTGCCTGTATTGCGCATATCTACGCCAGCCGTGGTTGTGCGGCACGTGGTCGGCGTGCCCAGAATGTTGTCGCCGCTGTACTTGAGCAGCTGGATGTAGATGTTGGCGTTTGGATTCCAGTAGTTGATCACCGTCTGCCCGCCGTCATCGACCCCATCGTTATTCAGGTCGAGCAGGTTGGCGAAGCCGGTAGGGTTATCGCCGCCAGAGAAGCGCACCCGATTCACGATCTCGTTATAGTCCAGATCGACCGCCTGGACTGAGCTGCCGTTCATCACGAGCACAGGGTGGCTGCCGAAGGTGGCCCCCTCCTGGGCGGCGGTGCGCAGCCCCTGGAGCGTGAAGAAGATCAGTCCGAGATCGACCGCCGCCGAGAGCAGCATGAAGATCAGGGTTGCCGCCAGGGCGAACTCGACAAGCGCCTGGCCTACGGTGCGTTTTGCGCTGCTGCGACGGAACATAATGCTTTCCTCTATAGCTGTGCCTGCTCGTGCCGCTCAAGACAGTGCGTTACCGGGTGGCCTACGGGTTCGGGTTCAGCTTATGCCAGTCGGCGACATCTTTGGCGCAGGCCACGCCGCCGGGCTTGCTTGGGTCTACCCCGAGGTTCTCAAGGGATCGGCGCTGCGTCACCCGAAGCGTGAACGTGCCGTCGTTGAAGCCTAGCAGGCTGAAGAGCGGCGTGATCCCGGTGACCGGGTACTCGATCGTCACCTGGATCGGCCCGCGGTCATCAAGGTTACGCGTGTCTCGCGTGGGAAGGCTATCTTCCGGGTAGGTGATGGTGAGGAAGTTTGCAATATTGGTGAACAGGGTCTGGTCTGTCCTGGCGGCCTCGTAGATCCCGTGGACGCAGGAGTCGGACTCGAAAGCGAGTCCGTCCGGGATCGTCTGCCCCTCATAGGCCAGCCACGACTGGTACGGGGGGAGCTGCGCGCCCGCCTCGGCGGCGTTGCGGGCCGCCTGCGAGACTGTCGTGTAGGCGAAGATGAGGTAGCCGAACTCCATGATCCCGAACAGCAGGATCAGAAGCACGGGGAGCACAAATGCCATCTCGACGATTGATTGTCCGCCTGTTCGACGCCTCATGCCGTTCCTCCGGGGATAATTGCTGTACGCTGATTATAGGCTTTTAGGACGCGCAGAAACAATAGGCTAAAGGTACCGAGTCGCCGGAAAGATGACAGATAGGTGACAATTTTGTTGCCGGCAACAACACTGCGCACGGTGAGGGTGTGGGAGAGCGAATCTCTCCCACACAAAAACTGATGGTGCTGCGGCGCGGCGTAGCCGCGCCGCAGCACCATCAGTGCAGCATGTGCCTGATGGGCACAGATTCTGTGGGGTGTCACGAATCTTCGTGCAAAGGTGGCCATGGCGGGCGGCTGAAGCCGCGTCGCCGAGGCGCTGCGCGCCAGGCGTCGGCCTACACCCGATTCTGTGCAAAGTGTGGACAAAAAATATGAAGGGGTCTATACTGAACACTATGAGCGTATTCCCACACATGCAAGAGGATTTTGTTGTTGTCCAGGCGGATATGGCGCGGGTCGGCCATGTGATGACCGACCAGTCGCACATGGAGCGGTGGACGTCGCCGGCGGTGCGCTTCGCGCCGCTCGATGGCTGGCGCTTCGACCGGGGCGCGCGCTGGAGGCTCAGCTTACCCGGCCTCGGCAGCCTCCTGGAGGCAGACTATATTGTGTTCGAGCGGCGCGAGGGGCTGATCCTGTGGGCCTTTGACGGCTTCTGGGAGGGGTTTGACGCCTGGCACTGGCGGCCCCACGGCGGCTCCGGCGAGACGCTGATCCAGAACCGGATCGAGTACCGCCTGAAGGTGCCCGGCCTCTCGCTGATCTGGCCGGCGACGATCGGCCCGCTGATGGGCTGGGACGCCGATGTGCAGATGGGGCGGCTGAAGCAGGTATGTGAGGAGTAAGCTATGGCACGACCTTTTCTTCCGATGACGAGCAAGTGGCGGAATGAGTTTGTCCGCCCGCGCGGGCCGGCGGATGTGCCGCAGCCCGGCGAGGAGGCCCCGGACTTCACGCTGCCCTACGCGCGCTTCTTCTATGATGAGGCGGGCGAGGAGAAGGTGGAGTACGGGCGCACCATGCGCCTGAGCGATCTGCGCGGGCGGCCGGTGGTGCTGGATCTGACCCGGATCGTGAGCGACCGCTTCTTCTGACCGAACTGCGCGCCGCACCTGGATGGTTTGCGGGAAGCATACGGCGAGTTCGAGAAGCGTGGCGCCCACGTGATTGTGGTGAGCAGCACGGACCTGGAGATGACGAGCTATGTGGCGGAGGTGCTGCACGCGCCCTACCCCATCCTCAGCGATCCCGGCTGGGAGGTCTTCTATCGCTACGGGATGGGCTCGGGGTTTGGCGTGCCGCTGCCAGGCTGCTTTGTGATCGATGCGGCCGGGGTGATCCGCTACAGCTGGGCCGCGCCGTTCTCGCCGGTCTTCACGCCGCCGGCGCCGGAGCTGCTGCTGCGGGAGCTCGACAGCCTGTAGCGATTGCAGATTGTAGATTGTAGATTGTAGATTGTGTGACCAATCTACAATCTGCAATCTGCAATTTTTTAATCATGGCCCTCGATGTAGGCGTTGATCATCTGCTGCCAGTAGGGCCAGTCGTGGCACCAGCCGTCCCAGAGGCGCAGGGCGTTGCCGACGCCCTGCGCCCAGAGCTGGCGCGAGAGCAGCTCGTTCGACCATGCGGCCGGGTCGTCGCGGCCGGTGACGAGGATCAGGTCGGTCTCGTTGAGCCGGTCGAGCGTCCACTGGTCGCCCATATTCGGCACGAAATCGACGGGGTTGTGGAAGTAGACGCCCTGGGTGTAGTGGCTAAAGAAGCGGCGGATGTCATAGAGTCCGCTGAGGGCGATCACGCGGCGGATGAGGCCGGGGTGGCGCAGGGCGAGGATGACGGCCTCGGTGGCGCCGAAGGAGCATCCGGTGGCCATGAGGAATGGGTTCGGGTTGATCGCGCGGATGAGCGGCAGCACCTCGGTGATCAGGTAGTGCTCGTACTGCTCCTCGCGGAAGATACGGGCGTCGGATGGGCCGCCCTCGTTGTACCAGCTCTCGCCGAAGACGCTGTCGACGCAGATCAGCTGGAGCCAGCCCTGCTCGATCCGGTGGGCCAGCGCCCCGACCATGCCGCGGTCCTCGAACTCGTGGAAGCGGCCGTGCGAGGTGGGGAAGACCAGGCATGGGGCGCCGGCGTGGCCGAAGATCAGCAGCTCCATGGGGCGGCCGAGGGCCGGGCTGTCCCAGCGGTGATAGGCGCGGTGCATAGGACTCCTTCGACAAGGGGACGGGGAACAGGGGGCAGCAGATTGGGTTTACAGGCGTCTGGATGGGCTGTATGATAGCGGGCCTGATTTCTGCTGTCAACCGCGCCATTCTTAGGGGAACCCATGACCTCCCAGGCTCTTGATCGCCCCGCCGATATGACCGTCCCGCAGCTACTGATCCTGCTCTTCGGGCGACTGGCCTTCAACACCGGCTTTCGGATCATCTACCCGCTGCTGCCGGTGCTGGCCGCCGGACTTGGGGTAAGCCTGGGCGTGGCGAGCCTGCTAGTGACGGTGCAGGTGGCGGCGACGATGCTCAGCCCGCTGGGCGGGGCGCTCTCGGACGCGCGGGGCGAGCGTCTGACGATGACGGTGGGGCTTGTCGGGTTCTGCGCGGGCGCCCTGGTCTGCGCCCTGACGGTGAGCTTCCCGCTCTTCCTCGTCGGCTACGTCCTGATCGGCGTGGGCACGGCGCTCTATATGCCGGCGGTACAGGCCTACGCGAGCGCCCGCAGCGACTACGGCCAGCGCGGGCGGGTGCTGGGCACCCTGGAGCTGAGCTGGGCGCTGGCGGCGCTGGTGGGGGTGGCCGGGCTGACCCAGCTGATCGCGCTGCGCGGCAGCTGGGCGCCGGCCTTCTGGGCGCTGCTGGCCCTGGGTCTGCTGATGCTGGCCCTGACCCTGACTCTGCCGGACGCCGGCGGCGCGCGGCGACAGCGCGCCGAGGGCGCCCCGGCGCCCCGGGGCGTCTGGCGCCGCCCCGGCATCCTGGCGGCGCTCGGGCTGATCTTCTGCCAGATGCTGGCCGCCGAGCTGATCTTTGTGGTCTACGCGAGCTGGCTCCAGGGCGACTTTGGGGCGAGCACCGATCAGCTGGGGCTGATCTTCGGGCTGCTGGGCTTTGTGGAGCTGGCCGGCTCGATTGGCGCGACGCTGTTCACCGACCGGATCGGCAAGCGGCGCGCGGTGGTGCTGGGATTCCTGGCCGTGGCCGTGCTCCAGGCGCTGCTGCCGCTGAGCGGCGGCAGCTGGGCGCTGTTCCTGGTGCTCTTTCTGCTGTTCGACCTGTGCTTCGAGTTCTCGATCGTCTCGGCCTTCCCGCTGGTGAGCGGGCTGACCGAGGATGGCCGGGGGACGGTGCTGGCGCTGGTGGTGGCGATGTCTGGCCTGGGGCGGGTGGTGGGGTCGCTGCTCGGGCCGCAGGTGTTTGCGGCGGTGGGCTTCGCGGGCAACGGGCTGCTGGCGGGCGCGGCGGCGCTGGTCGGCGCCCTGGTGTGCCTGCGGTTTGTGCGCGAGGGGGATCACTGAGGCACTGAGGCGTTGAGATATTGAGGCGGCGAGCCACATCAGTGCCTCATACCAATTCTCCTGAGCTATTCTGCATTCCTGTCACCCTGAGCGGAGCCGCAGGCGCAGTCGAAGGGTCTTTTTGGGCATCTCCGTCAAGATTCCTCGCTGCGCTCGGAATGACAGGTATGCGGAATGGCTCAGTGCCTCAGTGCCTCAGCGCCTCAGTGATCTAGTAATAGAAGAACTCGGGCGGCAGGGGGTGGGCGCCGGTGAGGGTGACGCGGACATCGTCGTCGCCGCGCTCGACGGCGCTGATGGTGGCCTCGATGGCGCGCTCGCCCTCGCGCCAGCGCACGATATCGCCGGCGCGCAGGTCGTAGTTGGCGGGCCGGGCGTAGGCCCCGGCGCAGTCGATCTCGAAGCCGTCGCGGTCGATCTTGTCGACCGGGAGCTCGCTGTAGCGCCTGCCGTAGTCGCGACGCTCGATGGTGATGGTGGTCAGGTTCGGCTGAGTCATAGCGCTTCTTTAGGGTTGGGCAAGGAGGTCGGCGCAGGCCAGGCTGTGCCCCCAGCCGCCGCTGTTGTCGTCAAAGGACCACCAGGCCGAGAGGATGGCGAAGGCGCTGGCCCAGGCGCGGATGCGCTCGCGGTCGAGCCCAAGCTCGGCGGTGAGGATGTCGAGCCGGCGGCGCATGACGCGCCCCGGCTGGGGCAGCGTGAGCAGGCTGGGCCAGGGGTTGAGCATCAGGGCGGCCGGCTCGAAGGCCGGGTCGCCGATGATCCCCTTGGGGTCGATTATCAGCCAGGGCTCCCGCCCCGCGCTGAGGATGTTGAAGTGGTGCAGGTCGCCGTGGAGCAGCATCGGCTCGCCGGATGAGGTCAGCAGGTCGGCGCAGAGCCGCTCTGCCCGCTCGACGAGGCTGCTCGGGAAGGGCCCGGTGCCGCCGGCGAAGCGCGCCCGCAGCTTGGCCAGGCCGGCGAACCAGTCGGCCACGCGGGGGAAGCGGTGATCGGCGGGCGGGGCCTTCCAGAGCCGGCGCATGGTGTCGGCGGCGATGGCGGTGGCCCGGCCATCGTCCTCGGCCACCAGGTTGGCGAGCTGATGGCCTGGCTCGGCCCGCTCGATCAGCAGCGCGCCGCCCTCGACGTCGGCCTCAAGCAGGCGCACGCAGCTCCCGTCGCCGAAGTGGCGCAGGGCGTCGATCTCGGTGCGTAGCTCGTCGCGCGGGACGCCGAGCTTGAGCACGGCGGGGCTGCCGTCGGCGCGGCTGGCGGGGGCGACATAGTTGTAGGAGAGGTTGGCGAAGGCGGGGCCGACGGAGAGCGCCCAGCGCCGGGCGTACGCGTCGATCAGCGCGGGGAGCCGGGAGAGCCAGGCGGTGCCGTCTTCCGCAAAGGTCGCGATCATCTGGTGCCGGAAGGCGGCGGGGATGTCCATACGGCTCCAAGGCGAGGGTACAGGGCACAGGGTGCGGGCGCCCGACAGGCTTCGCATTATAACACGATGCCCCATCGCGCTCATGCGCTGCGCGTAGGCGCGGTGGGGAAAGCGCCTCAGGTGTAAAGAGTACTACAGACGCCAAACATCACAGAAAGCTTAGGCGAGGCCCAAAATGCTTGAAATTGCCTACAGGGTGGTATATAATGGCTCAAATGGTGGGGGAAAGTGGGGGAAAGTGGGGAAATCGAACAGATTTTCTTGCTGAGACAGTTTAACACTGAGGGCGCACCGTGTTTCTGGGCGAATTCGAGCACAGCATTGACGAGAAGGGCCGCGTGGCCGTCCCCGCCCGCTTCCGCGAGGAGCTGGGCGAGGGGATGGTGCTGACGCGCGGCTTTGATCTGTGCCTCCAGGCCTTCCCCCGCCAGGTCTGGCAGCAGCTGTCCCAGAAGGTGAGCAGCCTCTCGCTGGGCAGCCCCGAGGCCCGTAGCCTGCGCCGCATGCTCTTCTCCAACGCCGCTGAGGTCGAGGTTGACCGCCAGGGGCGCATCCTCGTCCCGCAGAACCTGCGCGAGTACGCCGGGCTCGCCGAGCAGGTGGTGATCACCGGCATGGACACCTACTTTGAGCTGTGGTCGGCCGAGCGCTGGCGCGCGGTGATGGATCAGCTCGACACCAGCGGCGCCGGGATCGCCGAGCAGCTGGCGGCCCTCGGTATTTGAGATTGCAGATTGCAGATTGCAGATTGGGAGCACATCCGTGGAAGAGCACAATCTGCAATCTGCAATCGAAAATCTGCAATTCCACCACGTCTCTGTCCTGCCGCACGAAGTGCAGGAGTCCATACAGCCGCGGCCCGGCGGGGTCTACCTTGACGGGACCGTTGGCGGCGGGGGGCACGCCCTCGCGCTGCTGCGGGCGGCGCAGCCGGGGGGCAGGCTGATCGGCATCGACGCCGACCCGGCGGCGCTGGCGGCGGCCGGGGAGCGGCTCGCGGCGGCGCAGCTCCCAGAGACGAGCTACACGCTGCGCCACGGGCGCTTCGCGGAGATGGCCGCGATCGCCCACGGCGCTGGCGTCGATCATGTGGATGGCATCCTGCTCGACCTGGGGGTCTCGTCACACCAGATCGACACGGCGGAGCGAGGGTTCGCCTTCAGCAACGATGGGCCGCTGGATATGCGGCTTGACCCGACCCGCGGCCCGACGGCGGCCGACCTGGTGAATAGCCTGGATGAGGTGGCCCTGGCAGATATCATCTTTCGCTACGGCGAGGAGCGCGGCTCGCGGCGGATCGCCCGCCTGATCGTCGAGCGGCGGAAGCAGTCGCCGCTCACCCGCACGGCCGAGCTGGCGGCGCTGGTGGCCCGGGCGATCGGCCGGGGCGGGCGCGACCGGATCCACCCGGCGACGCGCACCTTCCAGGCGCTGCGCATCGCGGTCAACGGGGAGCTGGAGCAGCTGGAGGCGGCCCTGCCGCAGGCGGTTGATCTGCTCAGGGGCGGCGGGCGGCTGGCGGTGATCAGCTTCCACTCGCTGGAGGATCGGATCGTCAAGCTGTTCTTTCGGTCCGAGTCGGGCTACGGCGGCAGCGCCAACGAGCGGACGCCGCGCCTGCGGATCGTGACGAAGAAGCCGATCGAGGCCGGCGAGGATGAGCTGGCCGCAAACCCGAGGTCGCGCAGCGCGAAGCTGCGGGTGGCCGAGAAGATCACTGAGGCACTGGGATCGTGAGACACTGATTGGAGCACGTGATGGCCGTCAACACGCAGCGTATCTCTACCATTAGCGAGGCCCGCAAGCGGCGGATCACGCTGCCCCAGTACATGCGGCTCGACGGCAGCCGCTATCTGCTGGGGCTGGTGTTCATTCTGGCGATCATGAGCCTGATCGTGCTCGTCCAGACCGGCGCCGTGGCCACGCGGGGCTACGCCATCTCGCGGCTCGAGGTCGAGAAGACGAGCCTGATGCGTGAGCGCGGGCAGCTTCAGGTGCGCGAGGCGCACGCCCAGTCGCTTGAGCTGATCCGGCGGCGCGCCGAGCAGATCGGCCTGCGCCCGATCTCGCCCGACCAGGTGCGCTACCTGGATGTTCCAAGTGAGGGAACAGGGGATAGCGGACAGGGGATAGGATCCGCCAGTATCACTCCTTAATTTGCAGTGCCGCCACTGTACCCTGTACCCTAAACCCTGTACCCTAAATATATGGCCACACGCACGAACAACCCGCCGCGATCGCAGCCCGCAGCCGCCACGCCCCCCGCGCGTGTGCGGCTTGAGCGCTGGCGGATCAATGCGGTGCTGCTGATCTGCCTGCTGCTGATCGCCCGCGTGGTGGTGCGCCTCGGCGACCTGCAGGTGGTCCAGCACGAAACGCTCTTGGCCCAGGCCCGCGCCGAGATCGATCAGCAGGTGCCGATCCAGGCGCAGCGCGGCCTGATCACTGACCGGCTCGGCAATGTGCTGGCTATGGATGTGGATCGCGAGAGCCTGTGGGTGGTGCCGGCGCAGATCGATCAGACGAAGGCCGGCCGCCTGGCCCTCACCCTCTCGGCCCTGCTGAATCAGGACTCGGCGGAGATCCTCAAGGCGCTCACCGACACCGACCACTACTGGCTCCCGGTGGCGCGCTGGCTTGACCCGGCGGTGGCCGCGCAGGTGGACGCGCTCGGCGAGCCGGGGCTGCACTGGCAGTACGAGCCGCGCCGCGTGTACCCCCAAGGCTCCTTCGCCTCGCAGGTGATCGGCGCCGCGAACTATAACGGCGACGGGATCAGCGGCGTCGAGGGATTCTATAACGATCAGCTCCAGGGGGTCAATGGGCGCATGGAGGCGGAGTTCGACCCGCAAAAGAATCCGATCGCGATCGCCCCGTCGCGCACGATCCCGCCGCGGAATGGCACCGACCTGACCCTGACGATCGACCCGCTGGTGCAGTACGTGATCGAGCGCGAGCTCCAGCAGGCGATCGAAAAGCACGACGCCGATGGCGGCAGCATCATCGTGCTCGACCCGAAGACCGGCGCGATCCGCGGGATGGCCAGCTGGCCATACTTCGACCCGAACCGCTATGGCGACTACCCTGCGGATGTCTATGGGCGCAACCCGGCGATCAGCAGCCTGTATGAGCCGGGCAGCACCTTCAAGATGATCACGGTATCCGCTGGCCTACAGAGCCACAGCTTCACCGCCGACACGCAGGTGAATGACACCGGCACGGTCTACCGCTTCGGCCAGTCGCTGAGCAACTGGAACGGGGGCGGCAATGGGATGATCGACCCGGCCCACGTGATCTACTTCTCCAGCAATGTGGGCGCGCTCCAGCTGAACGAGATCACCGGGCCGGAGAAGTTCTACAGCATCGTGAGCCAGTTCGGCTTCGGCCGGCCCACCGGCGTCGATATGGGCGGCGAGGAGGCGGGCATCGTCAATAGCTGGGGCACCGACGCCTATAACGACCTGACCTTCCTGACCAACGCCTACGGCCAGGGTATCTCGGTGACGCCCCTGCAGATGGTGCAGGCCGCCGCCGCGATCGCCAACGATGGCGTGATGATGCGGCCCTACATTGTGGAGCGGCGCTGTCAGGCCGAGCGCTGCGATGATACGAAGCCCACGCAGGTCGGGCAGCCGATCGATAAGGGCGTGGCATGGACGCTCCGGCGCATGCTGGTGAACTCGGCCAACCACTACGCCCCGGTGGTCTGGGGGCCGCAGAGCAATAACTACGACGATCAGTGGCTTGTGCCGGGCTATCAGGTGGGGGCGAAGACGGGGACGTCGTCTATCCCGCTCGATGGCGGCGGCTATGACCCAAGCTATACGATCGGCTCGGTGCTGGGCTTCGCCCCCGCCGAGGACGCCCGCTATGTGGTGCTGGTGAAGATCGACCGCCCCAAGGACGATATCTGGGGCGTCACCACGGCCATCCCGGTCTACTACAATGTGGTAGATCAGCTGCTTCGCTACGAGAAGCTCCCGCCCGACCCGGCTTTGGTCAACCCAGGGCAGACGATCCCTGGGCTGACGC
>NZ_JAIEWN010000007.1:78848-119977 GCF_019599295.1 Oscillochloris sp. ZM17-4
TCCCCCATACCCCCGCCGGTGGCGGGAAAGGATGATGCTATAATTGCCTCCGGCTGTGTCCTGAAGATGCAGCCATCCCAGCGAAGGGATGTCAGGAGGGCGATGTGTTACGACTGGTTCATGTTCTGTATGGTGTGCAGCCACAGTGGTCCCGCGAGATGCCGCATATCCCCCCCGCGTGGGCGGATGTGACCTTCAGCGAGGCGGTGACCGACTCGCGCGAGGTGGAGCCGGGGACGCTCTTCATCGCCCTGGCCGGCGAGCGCACCGACGGACATCGCTTTCTCCCCGATGTGATCGCACGGGGCGCGCAGGGGGCGCTGGTCTCCCGCGCCGAGGTGCTGGCCCGCAGCGCGGCTCTGGCCCAGACTGAGCGCCCCTGGGCGCTGATCGACCCGGCGACGGGCGAGGGCCTGGCTGATGCGGCACCCGGAACGTGCCTTCTCATCGCAGTAGACGACCCGCTGATGTCTGTGCAGCGGCTGGCCGCCTACCATCGCCGACAGCTCACGCCGACCGTTGTTGGTATCACCGGTAGCGTGGGCAAGACCTCGACAAAAGAGGTCGTGGCGGCTGTCCTGAGCCGCCGGTTCCGCACCTTAAAAAGTAAACGCAGCTTTAATAGCGAGGCCACGCTGCCCACATCTCTGCTTCGCCTGACGCCGGACCACGAGGTGGCGGTGCTGGAGATGGGGATGTGGGCGCCGGGCGAGATCCGCTTTCTGGCGAGTCTCGCCCGGCCACAGATCGGCCTGGTGACGAATGTCGGCCCCACGCACCTGGAGCGGCTGAAGAGCATCGAGGCCATCCAGCTCGCCAAGAGCGAGCTGCCCGAGTCGCTGCCCGAGGACGGCTGGGCGGTGCTGAACGCAGACGACCCGCTGGTGATGGCGATGGCTGCCCATACGAAGGCCAGGGTCTTCTCCTACGGCCTCACGCCGACGGCGACCCTGTGGGCCGACGCGGTGGAGGGCCACGGCCTGGGCGGGATCAGCATGCGCGCCCACTATGGCGGCGGGAGCGTGACGGTGCGGCTGCCCCTGATCGGGCGTCACAGCGTCTATCTGGCCCTGGCGGCGATCAGCGTGGGCCTGATTATGGGGATGGCCTGGGACGATATCCTCGCCGGCCTAAGCGACCCTGAGGCCCAGCCCCGGCTGCGGGTGCTGCCCGGCGTCGGCGGATCGACCCTGATCGACGACACCTACAACGCGGCGCCGATCTCGACCTTGGCGGCGCTGGACCTGCTCGCCGACACTGATGGGCGGCGGGTGGCCATCCTGGGCGATATGCTTGAGCTGGGGGCCGCCGAGGAGGAGTCCCACCGCCAGGTCGGGCGGCGGGCCGCCGAGGTCGCCCAGCTGCTGGTCACGGTCGGCCGGCGGGCGAGGTGGGTCGCGGCGGCCGCCGAGGAGGCGGGGATGCCCGCGAGCCAGATCATGGCCTTCGACACGAGCGAGGATGGGGTCGCTGCGATCCTCCCGCAGCTTCAGGCCGGCGACTATGTGCTGGTCAAGGCGTCGCGCGGTATGGAGCTTGAGCGCGCTGTCGCGGCGCTCCAGCGCCGGCCCGAGGAGGAGGACTAATTGGACGTTCTACGAGCGGTGCTGGTGCAGGATATGGCCCGCGCCCTGCTGCTGGCCGCCGCAGCCTTTGTGCTGACTCTCTTTGTCGGCGGGTGGTGGGTGAAGTTCGCCCGCCGCCATAAGCTCGGCAAGCAGATCCGCATCGATGGCCCGCAGAGCCATATGACGAAGATGGGCACGCCGACGATGGGCGGCGTCATGATCGTCAGCACGGTGGTGCTGCTGACGGTGCTGTTTAACCTGGTCGACCGCTGGTCGATGCTGCTGCCCCTGGCGGTGCTGGTCAGCTTCGCCGTCCTGGGCGGCATCGACGACTGGATGACGCTCACGAAGTCGAACTCGAAGACCTACGGCTTCACGGTGCGCTACAAGTTTCTGCTGATGCTGGCGGTGGCCTTCATCGCCAGCCTGGCGCTCTACCTGCCCAAGCCCTTCGGCCTGGAGCACGACGGGCTGGTGCAGATCCCCTTCCTGGGCGAGCGGAACATCGGGGTCTGGTTCATCCCGATCGCCACGCTGATCATCGTCTTCATCTCCAACGCGGTAAATATCACCGATGGGCTGGACAGCCTGGCCGGATGGAACCTGACGATGGCCTTTGCGGCCTACGGGGTGATGACCTTCCTGGCCGAGCCGCGGCTGACGAACCTGATGGCCTTCAGCTTCACGCTGGTGGGGGCGTGCGCGGCCTTCCTCTGGTACAACGCCCACCCGGCCCAGGTCTTTATGGGCGACCTCGGCTCGCTGGCCCTGGGCGCGGTGCTGGCGATCGTGGCCCTCCAGTCGCAGCAGTGGCTGCTGCTGCCGGTGGTGGGGGTGATCTTTATCGTCGAGGCGCTCTCCAGCATGCTGCAGACCGGCTACTTCAAGTGGACGAAGCGCCGCTACGGCGAGGGCCGGCGGATCTTCAAGATGGCGCCGCTGCACCACCACTTCGAGCTGCTCGGCTGGAGCCAGGTGCAGGTGACCCAGCGCTTTGTGCTGATCGGCACGGTGGCCGCGATGGTCGCGATCTCGCTGGCGATCACCTTCGCCCGCCCGAGCCCGGACACCCAGCGGGCTGACTCTGAGCCGATCGTCATTGTGGAGAAACCAGGGCAGTAAGGGCACCCCTTGTGGGCGCCCACAAGGGGCGCCCTTACAGTTACCGTGTGGGGGAGCTCAGCCTTCCTCACACCCCAGACACCCCAGATATGGATCTACGCGGGAAGCGCATTCTGGTGATGGGGCTGGGGGTTCACGGCGGCGGGCTGGGGTCGGCCCGGTGGCTGCTCGGCCAGGGCGCCCGCGTCACTGTCACCGATATGGCCTCGCCCGAGGCCCTGGCCGCGCCGCTCGCCCAGCTCGACTCCGCCGCCGCCGCGCTCGGCGTCAGCGTCGGCTACACCCTCGGCGAGCACCGCGCCGAGGACTTTACCTCCAGCGATCTCGTCGTGGTCAACCCCGCCGTCCGCCCGGACTCGCCCTGGCTGGCGCTCTGCCGCCAGGCCGGCGTGCCGATCGAGACGGAGATGACCCTCTTCTTCCGGGCCTGCCCCGGCCCCATCCTCGGCGTCACCGGCACCAAGGGCAAGACCACCACCGCGCTGATGCTGGCCGCCATGCTCCGCGAGGCCTTCCCCGACACGGTGGCCGCCGGGAACCTGCGCGTCTCGGCACTGGAGGCGCTGGAGACGATCACCGCGCAGACGCCGGTGGTGCTGGAGCTGAGCAGCTTCCAGCTTGAGCGGCTGGGCGAGGCCGGGCTGAGCCCGCGCTACAGCCTGATCACGAACCTCTCGGCCGACCATATCAACTGGCACGGCTCGATGGAGGCCTACGCCAGGGCCAAGGCGCAGATCTTCGCCCACCAGGGCGCGGATGGGGTGGTGGTGCTGAGGCGGCAGGAGGCCGTCGGCAGGCGGCAGGGAGCCTCAGGCCGGGTGATCTTGTACGACGCGGTGCCGGGGGCTGAGGCCGAGGCGCGGATATCGTCTGATGGCAACTTGCTGCTGGGCGATGAGGCGCTGGCGCAGGCGGGCGACATCCGGCTGCCGGGGGCGCACAGCCGGGCCAACGCACTAGCCGCCGCCGCCCTGGCCCGCAGCTTCGGGGTTGCGCCCGCGCAGATCGCCGCCGCCCTGCGCGGCTTCGCCGGGGTCGAGCACCGGCTGGAGCTGGTGGCCGAGATCGATGGCGTGCGCTACGTGAACGACACGACGGCGACGAACCCGGCCGCCGCCCTGGCCGCGCTGGAGTCGACCGAGACGCCGATCGTGCTGATCGCCGGCGGGGCCGACAAGGAGCTGATGTTCGAGGATCTAGGCAGGGCGATCGCCCGGCGGGTGAAGGCGCTGGTGCTGCTGAAAGGCAGCGCGACGGCGCGGCTCACACAGGCAATTGCAGATTGCAGATTGCAGATTGCAGATTGTAGGCTGCAGATGGTCGATGGGCCATATGGCGACTTCGAGCAGGCCATCCTGTCGGCGCGGGGGATGGCCGAGTCCGGGGACACGGTGCTGCTCTCGCCGGGGTGCGCGAGCTTCGGGATGTTCCGCAACGAGTTCCACCGCGGCGAGGAGTTTCGCCGGATCGTGTATGGTCTTGCGGCGGATGACGCCATCCCATCCGATGATGCCGTCCAACCCGATGGGCATCCCGCACCCGATGGGCATCCCGCACCCGATGGGCATCCGGCGGCGCTGCTTCTGGCGATAGCCGCGATGGCGCTGCTGCTCCCGCCAGCCTCATGATTGCTGATTGCAGATTGCAGATTGCAGATTGGGCGCAGCGCCTTCAATGTTTGACTCTGCACGCGGAAGGTATCACGGATGACCGAACGAGCAAACAAGCCTGACTATGTGCTGCTGGCCACGGTGGGCATCCTGGTCTGTATCGGCCTGGTGATGGTCTACAGCGCCAGCTTCGTGGAGGCCTTCGCCCTCTACGAGAACCAGTACTACTATCTGCTCAGGCAGATCGTGGGGGCCTTCGTCGGCACAGCGGGCCTGCTGGTGGCCCAGCGGATCCACTACAGCTTCTGGCGCACCTACTCGGTGCAGCTGATGGCGCTGGCCCTCGTCCTGCTCTTCCTGGTGCTCATCCTGCCGTCCTCGATGACCCAGGTCAACGGCTCGCGCTCCTGGCTGCGCTTCGGCGAGGGCGGGGTCTTCGGCCTGATCAGCATCCAGCCGACGGAGTTCACCAAGCTGGCGATCATCATCTACTTCGCCGACTGGCTCTCGCGGCGCAGCGAGAAGCTGGGGAATGTGAGCTACGGGCTCATCCCCTTCGCCGTGATGCTCGGCCTCGTCTGCGGCCTGGTGATGCTGGAGCCGGACCTGGGCACGACGGTGGTGCTGGTCGTGATCGCCGGGGTGGTCTACTTCGCGGCCGGGGCGAATGTCTGGCACGTGCTGGGGGCGGCCGGCCTGGGCGGGGTGGCCTTCTGGCTGATGATCAATGTGGTCGGCTTTGGCAACAACATGCGGATCAAGGCCTTCCTCGATCCCTGGGCCTACTACGACGGGGCTGGCTTCCAGCCCATCCACGCGCTCTACGCTCTGGGCAGCGGCGGCATCTTCGGGGCCGGGCTCGGCCAGGGCCGGCAGAAGTTTCAGTGGCTGCCGCAGGCTCACACCGACACGATCTTCGCCATCGTGGGCGAGGAGCTCGGCCTGATCGGCACGCTGGCGGTTGTGGCGGCCTTCACCCTGATCGCCTACCGGGGCTACAAGATCGCCGGGCGTGCGCCGAGCCCCTTCGCCGCCCTGGTCGCCGTCGGCATCACCACCTGGGTCTGCTTCCAGGCCCTGATCAATATCGCGGTGACAACCTCGCTCATCCCGTTCACCGGGCTGACGCTGCCCTTCCTCTCCTACGGCAGCAGCTCGCTGATGGCCTGTATGGTGGGCGTCGGCATCCTGCTGAATATCTCGCGCTACACGGCGCCGCACCAGGCCCAGGAGACTAGCGATGGCCCGACTGTCCGCCGGCGGCCCGCCCGCCGCATCCTCGACAATCTTCCTGTCTGGCGGGGGAACGGGCGGACACGTCTACCCAGCCCTGTCGGTGGCCGCCGCGCTCGCCGCCGGTGGTGAGGGCCGCCGCCTGGTCTATGTCGGCAGCGTTGGCGGCATGGAGGAGGCGATCGTGGCCCGCGAGAGCGACCTGCCCTTCCGGGCGCTGCCGGCGGCGGCGCTGCGCGGGCGGGGGCCAGCCCAGATGGCCCGCGGGGCCGCCACGATGGCGGCGGGCACCCTGGCCGCGCGGCGGCTCATCCGCGAGCTGCGCCCGGCGGCGATCCTTGGCACCGGAGGCTATGTCTGTGTCCCGCTGTTCCTGGCCGCGAGGCTGATGGGTGTGCCGACGATGATCTACCTGCCCGATGTGGTCCCTGGGCTGGCCGTGAAGCTCCTGAGCCGGATCGCCACGCTGACGGCGGTGAATGTGGAGGATGCGTTGCCGTATTTAGGCTTTCGGGCCAACGAACGACCAATGACGAACGACCAACCCTTGCGCACTACGGCGGTCGCTCATCGCTCGTCGTTCGTCGTGGCGGGCTACCCGGTGAGGGCCGAGCTGTTCGGCCAGGATCGGGCGGCGTGTCGGCGGGCATTCGGCCTGGGCGACGGGCTGCCGGTGGCCCTGGTGTACGGGGGAAGTCGGGGGGCGCGCAGCCTCAACCGGGCGGTCGCGGCGCTGCTGCCCGACCTGCTGGAGCGCTGTCAGATCATCCACGTCTGCGGGCGCGAGGGCGACGATGCCTGGCTGCGCGAGGCGGCGGGGCGGCTGGGGACGGAGCTGAGGGCGCGGTATGTGCTGTATCCGTACTTAGAGTCTGGAGTTGGGAGCTGGGGGGTGGGGGGTAAGGCGTCCCAACCCCCAGCCCCCAACCCCCAACCCCCAACAATGACCCAGGCATTCGGCGCGGCCGACCTGGCGGTCTGTCGGAGCGGTGCCTCGACGCTGGCCGAGCTGCCGGCGGCCGGTCTGCCGGCGGTGCTGGTGCCCTACCCCTACGTCCATCAGGATGAGAACGCCGACTACCTGGTTCGCCGGGGCGCTGCGGTGAAAGTGGGCGACTCCGCGATGCTCGGCGACGGGAGGCCGCAGGACGGGCCGCTGGCCCGCGAGGTGATCCGACTCTTAGAGAACGAACACGAGCGACAACGCATGGCTAAGCAGAGTCGGGCGCTGGCCCGGCCAGATGCGGCCCGGCATCTGGCGGAGGCGATCAGCCGTCTGGCGACAAGGAGTGCTGGCAGATGAACTACGAGTGGCTCACGTTGATGCCTCTGGCCCAGGCAGCGATCACCCTAAGCCTGAGCGGCTTCGCGCTGCTAGTGATTCTGATGGCGATCGGTGCCTATGGCGGCTACCAGGCGGGGATTCGCAACATCCTGACGATCGCGATCTGGTCGATTATCGCCTACATCACCTGTGTGCAGGGCGGCAACTTCCTGGTTGATCTGATCAATCGCTTCTGGCAGAACGGGCCGCGGCTGGTTGCCTTCGCCATCGGCAATAACCCGGACGCCGCCCTGCGCCTCGACCCGCTGATCGAGCCGGGTTTCCAGGTGCCGCTGTTCTTCCGCGTCGTGTCGTTCATCGCCCTGGTGCTGTTCGGCTTCTTCTTCAACCGCAAGGCGGCCTGGAAGGGCCCGCCGAAGGAGCCGCTGGCCAAGCCCCTCGGCCTCTTTGTCGGCGGCCTGATCGCGCTGATCTGGACGAATGCGTCAGTGGTCTTCTGGAGCGACTTCCAGTCAAATGGGGGCACCTTCGGCGGGCCGGTCGCCACCATCCTGAACACACTCCCCGACGTGAGCCTGCTGCTCCCGTCGCTGATCGCGGTCTTCTTCTTGATCTTGATCATCCTGGTGGTCTTCTACTTCCCGAGGGTCTGGAAGCCCTGAGAGGGGACAGGGGACAGGTGACAGGGGACAGGCCGGGCATCGCTCGTCTTCCACCCGGTCTCCTCCACCCGGTCTCCTCCACCCTGTACCCTGTACCCTGTACCCTGTACCCTAGCTTATGCACTACCACATTGTCGGCATCGCTGGCGCCGGTATGAGCGCCATCGCCAATCTACTGCTCGACCAGGGCCACCGCGTGAGCGGGTCGGACCTGGCACATAACCGGCTCACGGCGGCCCTGGCCGCGCGCGGGGCGACGCTGCACGTTGGCCATAGCCCCGCGCACGTGGACGGGGCCGACGCCCTGGTGGCCACGGCGGCCGTGCGGCCCGACCACCCCGAGCTGGCGGCGGCGCGCGAGCTGGGCATCCCCATCCTTAAGCGCGGCGACCTCTGGCGCGACTGGTCGCGGCAACGGCGGGTGGTGGCTGTGGCCGGCACGCACGGCAAGACGACGACAAGCGCGATGATCGCGGTGGCGCTGCGCGGAGCCGGGATGAACCCCGGCTTCTTGATCGGCTCCGAGGTACACGACTTGGGCGGCAACGCGGCCTGGGGCGACCCTGACGCGCCGCTGGTGATCGAGGCCGATGAGTATGACCGGGCCTTCCTCAGCCTGAGCCCGGCCCTGGCGGTGATCACGAATATCGAGTGGGACCACCCGGATATCTACCCGAGCGCGGAGGCGTATGACGCGGCCTTCGCCGAGTTCGCCGCGCTCGTGTCGGCCCCCGGCCAGCTGGTGCTCTGCGGCGATGACGAGGGTGTGGGCCGGCTATCTGCCCCCGGCGCGGTCTTCTACGGCATCGAGGAGCGCCTGGCGACCGACCCGATCTCCTGCAGGCTGGCCCCGCTCGACTGGACGGCCAGCGGGGTGGCGGGCACGCCGGCTGGCGGGGTGAGCTTCGACCTCTGGCAGTTCGATCGGCGGCGCATGGGCCAGCGCCGGGTCGGCGTCCTGGAGCTGGCCCTGCCGGGCGCGCACAATGTGCGCAACGCGCTGGCCACCCTGGCCGTGGTCGCATTGCTCAGGGCTGACATGGCCGGCGCGGCGGCCGCCCTGGCGACATTCCAGGGCACCGCGCGGCGCTTCGAGCTGAAGGGCGATGCCGGCGGGGTGACGGTGATCGACGACTACGGCCACCACCCCACCGAGGTGCGGGCCACCCTGGCGGCGGCGCGCATGCGCTACCCCGGCCGGCGGATCGTCGCCTACCTACAGCCGCACACCTTCAGCCGCACCGAGGCCCTGCTCGACCAGTGGCCCGACGCTTGCGCCGGGGCCGATATCTTGCTGGTGGGGGACATCTACGCCGCCCGCGAGCAGGGCGACCCGGCGGCCCTGGCGCAAACCCTGGCCGGGCGGATCGCCGTCGGCGGGGCGGACGCCCGCCACAGCGGGGATGTGGCGGCCAGCGCCGCCGCCCTGATCGGCCTGGCCCGGCCCGGCGACGTGGTGATCACCTTCGGCGCGGGCGATGGGGATGCGGTGGGGACGGAGCTGTTGAGGCATTTGGGGGATGTGGGCCATATGTAGGGCCGAAGCATCTGGCCCTCATACCACAAGCTTTAAGCAATTGAATCAGGGCCAGATGCTTCGGCCCTACGGGGCGCACGATATATGACTATGATCACAACATATCCCGCACCACCGATACCCCTAGCCGAGCACGAGCCGATGGCCCGCCACACCTCGTGGCGTGCCGGCGGGCCGGCGCGCTACTACGCCGAGGTGCAGAGCGCCGACGAGGCCCGCGCGCTGGCGGCATGGGCTGGCGCTGCCGGCCTGGAGCTGATCTGGGTGGGCGGCGGCACGAACCTGCTGGTGCGCGACGCCGGATTCCCCGGGCTGGTGGCCCGCTACCGCGCCCAGGCCTGGCAGATCGCGGAGCAGGGAGAGATGGCCACCCTGCGGGCCGAGGCCGGCGCGCCGATGGCCGGAACCGCCCGCCGTATGGGAGCGATGGGCTGGGCCGGGCTGGAGTGGGCCGAGGGCGTGCCCGGCACGGTCGGCGGCGCGGTCTTCGGGAACGCCGGTTGCTATGGCGGCGATATCGCCGGCCTGCTGGAGCGGGTCGAGATGCTGGTCGGCGATGTGGTGGAGGAGTGGCCCGCCGAGCGGATGGCCTACGGCTACCGGAGCAGCGCCCTGAAGGGGGCCGCCGCGCCCGCATCCGGCGCGCCGCCGCTCATCCTGGCGGCCAGCCTGCGGCTCCGGCGGGGCGACCCGGCCGAGCTGGCGGCCGCCATGGCCGGCATCGCGGCCCAGCGCAAGGGGAAGACGCCGGTCGGCAGTTCCTGCGGCAGCGTGTTTCAGAACCCGCCCGGCCAGAGCGCCGGCCAGCTGATCGAGCGGGCCGGGCTGAAGGGCCGGCGCATCGGCGGCGCGGAGATCAGCCAGCGCCACGCGAACTACATTGTCAACCTCGGCGGCGCATCGGGCGAGGACATCCTTGGCCTGATCGCCACAGCCCACGAGGCGGTGCGTAGCCAGTTTGGCGTTGACCTGGAGCTTGAGGTGAGGGTGATATGAAAAAGACAGTCGCAGTTCTCTTTGGCGGCCAGAGCGGCGAGCACGAGGTCTCGCTGGCCTCGGCCCAGGCGGTGATCGCCGCCCTGAGCCCGGAGAAGTACACCGTCCTCCCGGTTGGCATCGCCAAGGATGGGCGCTGGCTGGTCGGGCCGGGGGCCATGTCGGCCCTGCTGGCCGCCGCCGACCAGGCCCGCCTGCCGGCGGGCGCGGGGGCGGGGCCGCACTACCCCGAGGAGCACCTGGACGAGGCCGAGGACGAGGTGACCCGGCTGTCCCAGCACAGCCTCCCCGGCGTGCCCAGCGTGGCCCGCCTGCTGCCCCCAGGCGTCGATGTGGTCTTCCCGGTGCTCCACGGCCCCATGGGCGAGGACGGCACCGTGCAGGGGCTCCTGGAGCTTGCCGGCGCGCCCTACGTGGGCTGCGGGGTGGCCGCCAGCGCCGTGGGCATGGACAAGGCGCTGATGAAGGCGGCCTTCGCCGCCGCCGGCCTGCCCCTGCTGCCCTGGCTGCTGCTGCGCCGCGCCGACTGGCAGCGCGACCCGCAGGCCGCCTACGCCGCCGTCGAGGGCGCGCTGCGCTACCCGGTCTTTGTCAAGCCGGCCAACATGGGCAGCAGTGTGGGCGTGGGCAAGGCCAAGGACCGCGCCGGCCTGGAGCTGGCGATCGCCGAGGCCGCCCGCTACGACCGGCGGATCGTGGTCGAGCAGGGCGTCCCGGCCCGTGAGATCGAGATCAGCGTGCTGGGCAACGAGACGCCCGAGTCCAGTGTCCCCGGCGAGGTGGTGCCCTCGGGCGAGTGGTACGACTATAACGCCAAGTATATCGACGGCCAGTCTGCCATCCACATCCCCGCCCCGATCGACGCCGACCTGGCCGGGCGGGTGGGCGAGCTGGCCGCCCGCGCCTTCCAGTCCATCGACGGCGCCGGCCTGGCCCGCGTCGACTTCCTGCTCGACAAAGAGACCGGCGAGCTCTGGATCAATGAGGTCAACACCATGCCCGGCTTCACGCCGATCAGCATGTACGCCAAGATGTGGGCCGCCAGCGGGCTGGCCTACCCCGACCTGCTCGACCGCCTGATCGACCTGGCGCTGGAGCGGAAAACCTCATGATGCGGAATGTAAGGGCGCAGCGCGCCAGGGCCGCCCGGCCGCCGGCGGGTCGCAGGTGCGACCCGACTCGCGGCGAACGACTCTTGCCTGGATGGCGAGCGGCAGGCTGCTGAGCCTGCTGATCTTCCTGGCCAGCGTGGGGGCGCTGGGCTACCTGCTCACCAGCGGGCGCTACAGCATCCAGCGGGTGACGGTGGCGGGGGCCAGCGCGCTCAAGGCCGATCAGGTGATCGCCGAGGCGGGCATCCTCGGCCGGCCGATCTGGTTCGTCGGCGCGGCGGCGGCCGAGGCGCGGCTGCGGACGAACCCCTATGTCGAGTCGGCCCAGGTGCGCTTTGCTCTTCCCGACCAGGCCACCATCACGGTGGTCGAACGGCGGCCCGAGGTGCGCTGGCAGGCTGGCGGCGTGCAGTATCTCGTCGATGGGCGGGGCCAGGTGCTCGCCGCTGCGCAAGAGCCGGCCTCTGCCGACGTTCTTGTCGTTATCGACAAGTCGAACGCCGAGCTGAAGCCGGGCGATCAGATCGACCCCGACGCCCTGGGCCTCACCCGCGCCCTGGCCCTGCGCCTGCCGGCCGAGCTCTCGTTCGCGCCGGCCCAGATCGGCTGGGACTTTGGCATCGGCGTCTATGTGCGCTCACAGGCCGGCCAGACGATCGTCTTCGGCCAGAGCAAGCAGCTTGATCAGAAGCTCGCGATCTTTCGCGCGCTCCTGCGGGACCAGACTCAGTTCACCTACCTCGACCTCCGCTCATCGAACCCGTTTTATCAGAATCAGCCGCAGGCGGCGAGCCAGCCCTAAAAATTGCAGATTGTAGATTGTAGATTGCAGATTATTTTGAGACCGATCTGCAATCTGCAATCTGCAATCTGCAATCGGAAGAGAAGCCAATGCAGCGTACCATCGTCGGAATTGATGTCGGGACCACGAAGGTCTGCACGATTGTCGCCCAGGTCTCGGACTCGGGCAGCATGAATATCCTCGGGGTCGGCCTTACGCCGAGCAAGGGGCTTGATAAGGGCGTGGTGGTCAACATCGATGACGCCGTGAATGCGATCGCCACCAGCGTCGAGAAGGCCGAGCGGCTGAGCGGCTACCGCATCGGCACGGCCTTCGTGGGGGTCGCGGGCCGGCACATCTCCTCGCTCAACAGCCGGGGCGTGGTGGCGGTGCAGCGCCCCGATCACGAGATCACCCGTAATGACGTGGCCCGGGCGGTCGAGTCGGCCCAGGCGGTGGCCATCCCGACCCAGCGCGAGATCATCCACGTCATCCCGCGGGCTTATGTGGTGGACGGCCACGAGGGCATCCGCGATCCGATCGGCATGAGCGGCTTCCGCCTGGAGGTGGAGACCCACATTGTCACCGGCGAGGTGATGGCCATCCAGAACCTGATCAAGAGCGTGCAGAAGGCCGGCGTCGAGATCGATGACCTGGTGCTCCAGCCGCTGGCCTCGGGCGAGGCGGTGCTGACGGCCGAGGATAAGGACCGCGGGGTGATGCTGGTGGACATGGGCGGCGGCACCACCGACATGGCGATCTTTGTGCAGGGCGGCGTCTGGCACACGAGCGTGCTGCCGGTGGGCGGCACCCATTTCACCAACGACATCGTGTACGTCCTGCACACGCCCCACAACACCGCAGAGTACCTCAAGCTGAAGTACGGATCGGCGATCGCCGGCGACCCGCCCGCCGACGATGACGCGTCGGACCTGATCGACGCCGAGAGCCTGACCGTGGGCGAGAAGCAACAAATCAGCCGCCACCTGCTCAACGAGATCATCCAGGCCCGCGCCGAGCAGGTGGTCGAGCTTATCTATAACGAGATCAAGCGCAGCGGCTACGAGGGTATGCTGCCCGCCGGGATCGTGCTGACGGGCGGGGCGGCTCAGCTGAGCGGCTTCGACGACCTGGTGCGCGAGATGCTGGGCATGCCGGTGCGGATCGGCGTCCCGGGCAACCTGACCGGGCTGGCCGACTCGCTGGATAGCCCGTCCTACGCGACCGGCGTGGGGCTGCTGCGCTGGGGGGCTCGCCACGGGCTCTCGATGCTTGGGACAAGCCACCGCTCGGATGAGCGGCAGGGCTGGGGGAATGTCTACGAGCGCTTCAAGGGGTGGATGCGGGAGTTTCTTGGCGGCTCTGGTGATGGATATCGACGATGTGCAGATCGACCAGCGCGGCAAGCGGGCGGCGCCGCGCTTCATCGGGCGGCTGCGCATGGAGGCCCAGGCCGCCCACGATGTGGTGGCGCCACACTTTCGGAACCTGGGCTTCACCGCGCTGCTCCAGGAGGATCGCCGGGGCGTGGCCCTGGAGGCGCTGCCGGGCGTGTTCAGCCCCGCCCCCTCGCGGCTCTGGGTGGCCCTGCTGCTCTTCGCCCTGACCATCGTCTCCACCATCGCCGTCGGCGGCCAGGACCTGGTGGACGGCCAGGCGGTCTTCAACTGGGGCTACGGGCTCTCGTACAGCGCGGCCCTGCTCGGCATCCTGCTGGCCCACGAGCTCGGCCACTACATCGTGGCCAGGCGGGCCGGCGTGGCGGTGAGCTACCCGTTCTTCATCCCGCTGCCTCCGCCGGTCGGCATCCTCGGCACGATGGGCGCCTTCATCTCGATCAAGGAGCCGGTGCCCAACCGGCGCACGCTGCTGGCCATCGCCATCGCCGGCCCCCTGGCCGGCCTGGCCGTCACCATCCCGGTGCTGCTGATCGGCCTCAGCCTCTCGGAGGTCCACAGCCTGGCCGAGATGCGCCAGGCCATGCCCGGCCAGGTCTACTTCACCGAGGGCAACTCGCTGATCTACGCCGCCGCCAAGCTGCTCGTCTTCGGGCGGGTGCTGCCCGGCGGCGGCGAGGATGTCTTCCTGCACCCGGTGGCCATGGCCGGCTGGGCGGGGCTGCTCGTCACCGGCCTGAACCTCATCCCGGCCGGGCAGCTCGACGGCGGGCACATCTTCTTCTCGCTGTTCGGGCCGCGGGCGGCCCAGATCGCCAGCATGATCATCGCCGTGCTGCTGCTGGCCATGGGCTTTATCTGGAGCGGCTGGTTCCTCTGGGCGGTGCTGGTGGCCCTGCTCGGCCGGGCCCGCGCGCCCCTGCGCAATGAGGTCACGCCGCTTGATGGGCGCTGGCGGCTGCTCGCCATCGCCGGCCTGATCGTCTTCGTCCTGGTCTTCACCCCGGTGCCGATCACGATCGGCGCGCCCTGATCCGAATTGCAGATTGTAGATTGCAGATTGCAGATTGGCCGGCCAAATCTGCAATCTGCAATCTACAATCTGCAATTCTGATAGAATAGCGGGCACACAACTATTCAGCGAAGAAAGGAACCCCTATGCGGCTGGTAACGTACCTCGACGGCGCGGTCGAGCGGGTCGGCGCGGTCCACAACCACCTGGTGATCGACCTGAGCGACATCGCCCCGGATATGCTCGCCCTGATCGCGGCCGGCCCGCAGGCCCTGGAGGCGGCCCGCGCCCGCGTCGCCGCAGCCGATGGCGGCACGCCCCTGGACAGCGTCACCCTGCTGGCGCCCATCCCGCGTCCGCGCCAGAACATCATCTGCCTGGGTATGAACTACGCCGCCCACGCCATCGAGTCGATGCGGGCCAAGGGGCTGCCCGAGGTGCTGCCCGAGTACCCCGTCTTCTTCACCAAGTCGCCCTCGGCGATCAACCACCCCGGCGCCAGCATCCCCCTGCTGCCCGAGATCTCCTCGAAGCGCGACTGGGAGGTCGAGCTGGCCTTCATCATCGGCGGCGCGGCGCACAACGTGGCCCCCGCAGACGCCCTCGGCGCGATCTTCGGCTACACCATCCTCAACGATGTGTCCGCGCGCGACCTGCAGAACAAGCACCAGCAGTTCTTCTTCAGCAAGAGCCTGGAGGGCAGCGCACCCATGGGGCCGTGGATCGTCACCGCCGACGAGATCCCCGACCCGCACGCCCTGGGGCTGCGGCTGCGCCTGAACGGCCAGACGATGCAGGAGTCGAGCACGGGCGATATGATCTTCGACATTCCGACGATCATCGCCACGCTGAGTAAGGGCATGACCCTGGCGCCCGGCGATATCATCGCCACCGGCACGCCCTCGGGCGTCGGCATGGGCATGACGCCGCAGCTCTGGCTGAAGTCGGGCGATGTGATGGAGGCCGAGGTGGATGGGATCGGGGTGCTGCGCAATACTGTAGTCTAGCGCCTGCGAGATCTGGCCAGCGCCGTAAGGGCGCAGCAGCGCCGCGCTGCTGCGCCCTTACCCTACCGCCGCCCGGCGGCGAGGGCGTAGGCGATGCCGGACTGGAGGGTGGAGAGGGTGCGGATGCTGCTGAGATCGAGCCCGAGGCCCACCAGGGTCTGGGCGACCTCGGGGCGGATGCCGGTGATGATCACCTGGGCTCCGAGCAGCTTGACGGCCTGGGCGGCGCGCAGCAGGGCGTTGGCCACCTGGGTGTCCACCACCTGCACGCCGGTGATATCGAGGATGGCGATCCTGGCGCGGCTGGTGGCCACGCCCTCCAGCAGCGTCTCGATCACCAGCTGGGCGCGCATGCTGTCGATGTTGCCGATCAGGGGCATGGCCACGGCGCCGTCGCCGATCGGGATGATCGGCGTGCTCAGCTCGCGCAGGGTCGCCTGCTGGGCCTCGATCACCTGCTCCTGGAGGGCCACGCGCTCCTGCTCGGCCTGTAGCTGCTCGGTGATGTCCTCGGTCTGCGAGAGCCAGCCGGCCACGCTGCCGTCGGTGTTGTAGAGCACGGCGTTGTACCACTGGCAGGTGATCATCCGGCCGCTCTTGGTCGTGTTCTCGTTGCGGCTGTTGTTGGCGTTGCCGCTCAGCAGGGCGCCGACCACCTGCTCGACCTGCTCGCGGGCCAGGTTAGGCACCAGCAGCTCGATCGCGTTGCGGCCGATCGCCTCGGCGGCGCCCCAGCCGAAGATTCGCTCGGCGGCGCGGTTCCAGCGGGTGATGATGCCATGGTTGTCGGCCTCAATGTTTGCCAGGGGCGAGGTCGCGAAGCTCTGCTCCATGCGGTACAGGGCGGCCCGCAGCTCGGCGGCCTGGGCGTCAGCGCGGCGCTGGGCGTTCTCAATCTGCCAGTTCACCTCGGCCTCGCGGGCGGCGCCGAGCAGCTCGCTCAGCCGATCCACGAACGTCACCCCGGCCTCGGGGTACTCCGCGAACAGCGGGCGGAGCTGGTTCAGCGTCGCTCGCCTGGTGAGTCCGAAGATCTCCTGCGTGTCGGCGAACGAGCGGTCGGCGGGCAGTAGGTTGGAGTCGAGCAGCGTCCGCATCGCGGCGGGCCGCGACGTCGCGAGAGCCTCAAGCAGCGCATCGACGAGGGCGCCAGCTATGCGCCCGCGCCGCTCGACGGGGAGCTGGGCGAAGCTTGTTGTGCTGCGGGCGATCTCGGCGCCGATGACCGACACGAGCTCCACCCGCCGCCCGGCCAGATCCTGCTGGAAGAATGTGATCTCGTCTGAAAGTGGCGTCGTCACAGGTAGACCCTCTCGCGCGTTTCTTTCATCCTGTGGCGCAGTATAGCCGGTGTACGTTACGGTACATCATTGGAAATCGATCCCGGGGGGCGTAACGTCTTCAGCGTATCCTCGGGCGGGCGGCTGAAGCCGCGTCGCCGGGGCGCTGCGCGCCGGGCGTCGGCCTGCGCCGACGCCGGAACCGCCCGCGAAGGCGGGCGGCCGCAGGGCTCCCCGGCGCGGCTTCAGCCGCCCGCCCGCATGCAGAAACTTCCGTCGCACCCATCGATCCCGGGGGCCGTAGGGGCGACCCCGCGTGGTCGCCCGCATGGCGCCGGGCCAATGCGGCAATAATCCGCATGGTGGGCGGACACGTTGCTCCACCCCTACGCGCTCACCTCACCCGCGCGGCCCGGCCCGCTCCTGGAGGCTCTCCACCGTCCAGACATCATCGCGCAGGGCGCGGATGGCCTGCACGGCGGCGGCCGCGCCCGAGAGGGTGGTCAGGCTGGGCACGCCGTAGGTGATCGCCGCCCGGCGGATGGAGACCTCGTCGAAGAAGCTGGCCTTGCCGAGCGGCGTGTTGACGATCATGGCGATCTGGCCGTTCTTGATGTAGTCCACCGCGTTGGGCCGGCCCTCGTTGACCTTGTAGATCGACGTGACCTCCAGGCCGGCCGCGCGCAGGGCGGCCGCCGTGCCGCCGGTGGCCAGCAGGGTGAAGCCCAGGCCGGCCAGGTCGCGGGCGATCGGCACGAGGTTCTCCTTGTCGCGGTCGTTCACGCTGAGGAAGGCGTTGCCCTGGAGCGGCAGGAGCTGGCCGCAGCCGAGCAGGGCCTTGGCGAAGGCCTCGCCGAAGCTGGCCCCGCTGCCCATGGCCTCGCCCGTCGACTTCATCTCCGGCCCGAGCAGGGTGTCCACGCCGGGGAAGCGGGCCCAGGGCAGCACGACCTCTTTGACGTGGTAGCGCGGGGTGCCATCCATCAGCTCAAATTGCAGATTGTAGATTGCAGATTGCAGATTGCCATCGATGCTGATCTGCAATCTGCAATCTGCAATCTGCAATTTCGCCCCGGCCACGGCCTTGACGGCGATCTGCGCCCAGGGCGTGCCGGTGGCCTTGGCCACGAAGGGGATGGTGCGCGAGGCCCGCGGGTTCACCTCAAGCACGTAGACCACGCCGTCCTTCATGGCGTACTGGATGTTCATCAGGCCGACCACGCCAAGCTCGCGGGCCAGCCGCTCGGTGTAGCGGCGCATGGTCTCGACGTGCTCGGGGGCCACCATGTAGGTCGGGATGACGCAGGAGCTGTCGCCGCTGTGGACGCCGGCCAGCTCGATCTGCTCCATGATCCCGGCCACGATCACCGTCTCGCCGTCGCTCACGGCGTCCACATCCATCTCGAAGGCGTCCTCCAGGAAGCGGTCGATCAGGATGGGGTGCTCGGGCGAGGCGTCGACCGCCTCGCGCATGTAGCGCTCCAGGCTCTGCTCGTCGTAGACGATCGCCATGGCCCGGCCGCCGAGCACGTAGGAGGGGCGCACCACCACCGGGTAGCCGATCTGCGCGGCGGCGGCGCGGGCCTCCTCCCAGGAGCTGGCGCTGCCGTGGGCCGGCGCCGGGATGCCCATGCGGTCGAGCAGGGCGCCGAAGCGGTCGCGGTCCTCGGCCAGGTCGATCGCATCGGGCGAGGTGCCCCAGATCGGCACGCCGGCCGCCTCCAGGGCGCGGGCCAGCTTCAGCGGCGTCTGCCCGCCGAACTGCACCAGCACCCCGTCGGGACGCTCCACGTCGATCACGTTCAGCACGTCCTCCAGGGTCAGCGGCTCGAAGTAGAGCCGGTCGGCCGTGTCATAGTCGGTCGAGACCGTCTCGGGGTTGCAGTTGACCATGATCGTCTCGAAGCCCATGTCGCGCAGGCCGAAGACGGCGTGGCAGCAGCAGTAGTCGAACTCGATGCCCTGGCCGATCCGGTTCGGCCCGCTGCCGAGGATCAGTACCTTCTTGCGGTCGGTGGGGTCGGCCTCGCTCTCGCTCTCGTAGGAGCTGTAGAGGTAGGGCGTGAAGGCCGGGAACTCGGCGGCGCAGGTGTCGACGCGGTGGAAGGTGGGCAGGATGCCCAGCTCCTTGCGGCGGGCGCGCACGGTGATCTCGGCGCCCCAGGAGTGGCCGAGCACCGGCACCCTGAGCAGGTGGGCCAGCTGGGCGTCCGCGAAGCCCATGCGCTTGGCCTGGCGCAGCAGGTCGCCCGGCAGCGTCCCCAGGTCGAAGGCGCGCAGGCGGCCCTCCAGGTTGAGGATCTGCTCAAGCTGGTCGAGGAACCAGGGGTCGATCTTGGTCAGGGCGGCGACCTGGTCCACCGTCATGCCGCTCTGGAGGGCGTAGCGGATGTAGAAGTAGCGGTCGGGGTGGGGCGTGATCAGCCGCTCGCGCAGGCGCTCGGGGTTGATCTTCTCCTTGCCGTCGGCGCCCCAGCCCATGCGGCCCTGCTCCAGCGAGCGCCAGGCCTTCTGGAAGGCCTCGGCGAAGGTGCGGCCGATCGCCATCACCTCGCCGACCGACTTCATGCTGGTGGTCAGGGTCTGCTCGGCCTGCGGGAACTTCTCAAACGTCCAGCGCGGGATCTTCACGACGACATAGTCGAGGGTCGGCTCGAAGGAGGCCGGCGTCTCGCGGGTGATATCGTTGGGCAGCTCGTCGAGGGTGTAGCCGACGGCCAGCTTGGCGGCGATCTTGGCGATCGGGAAGCCGGTGGCCTTGGAGGCCAGGGCCGAGGAGCGCGAGACGCGCGGGTTCATCTCGATCACATAGATCCGGCCGTCGGCCGGGTTGACCGAGAACTGCACGTTCGAGCCGCCCGTCTCCACGCCGACGGCGCGCAGCACGGCCAGCGACTGGTCGCGCATCTGCTGGTACTCGCGGTCGGTCAGGGTCATGGCCGGGGCGACGGTGACCGAGTCGCCGGTGTGGACGCCCATCGGGTCGATGTTCTCGATCGAGCAGATGATCACGCCGTTGTCCATGCGGTCGCGCATCACCTCCATCTCGAACTCTTTCCAGCCGAGCACGCTCTCCTCGACCAGCACCTGGGTGACGGGCGAGGCGTCGAGGCCGCCCTCGACGATCTCCTTAAACTCCTCGATGTTGTAGGCGATGCCGCCGCCGGCCCCGCCGAGGGTGAAGGAGGGCCGGATGATCGCCGGGAAGCCGGTGCTGGCGACCACGGCCATGGCCTCGTCAAGGGTGTGGGCGGTGCCGCTGCGGGCGACCTCCAGGCCGATCTCAAGCATCTTATCCTTGAAGAGCTGGCGGTCCTCGGCCACGCGCACGGCCTCCACCGAGGCCCCGATCAGCTCGACGCCGTAGCGCTCAAGGACGCCGGCGTCGTGCAGGTCGACGGCCAGGTTCAGCGCCGTCTGCCCGCCGACGGTGGGCAGGATGGCATCGGGGCGCTCCTTGGCGATGATCCGCTCTAGGCTCGGCACCGTCAGCGGCTCAATATAGGTGGCGTCGGCGAGCGAGGGGTCGGTCATGATCGTCGCCGGGTTCGAGTTGACCAGGACGACGCGGTAGCCCTCCTCGCGCAGGGCCTTGCACGCCTGTGCGCCAGAGTAGTCGAACTCACAGGCCTGGCCGATGACGATCGGGCCAGACCCAAGGATAAGGATCGTATGGAGATCAGTGCGCCTGGGCATCGTGAGAGTGGCTCCTCGCTGGGTATGTGCTATTGGCGGCGATTATAACATAAGGGGTTTCGCCGCCCCCGCGACACGGTCGCGGGGGCGGCGAAACCCCTATCGAAGGCCAGCGGGACGCAGCGCTACTGGATCGACGCCTCGGTGTCGATGCTGTAGGCGTTGATGATCTCATTGGTCTGATCGACCAGGCTGTCGAACTGGTCCGAGGGTACCAGCGTGCTGAGCAGCGAGATCTTGTTGCCGCGCTGCTCGATGAAGGTGTTGCCGAGCAGATCCGCATTGACGCCGTTGTCGGCGGTGGCGGTGTAGCCCCAGACGATCAGGATGCTGCCATCAGTTTGGGGCGTCGGATCGTCGGTGAAGAAGTCGGGCTGGCTGCCGAAGCTGTTCTCCAGGTACTTTGTGAGCGTGCTGGTCAGATCATCGTCCGTGTAGGTGCTGGAGTCCTCGTAGATATCGACGATCACCGCGCCGTTGCGGCTCGGGTCGGTCCAGACCAGGATGAGCTCGTCGGGCTTGCTGCTGTCCTGGATCGCCCAGTTGTTGGGGATGTCAATCTGGAAGACCCCGGAGTCGTGGGCGTAGGTCTCAAGGGGGCCGATGTCAACCGGCTGGAGCTCGCCGGCGGCGGGGGCGCTGGTGGGCGTGTCGTCGATGAGGACGACGGCGGTCGGCTCGGGCTCGGCGGTCGGCTCGGGCTCGGCGGTCGGCTCACGGGTGGGCCGGGGCGTGCGGGTGGGCGCGGGGGCCTCCGTCGGCGCGGGGGGCGACGTAGGCGCGGCGGCCTGGCCTCCTCCGCCGCAGGCGGCGAGCGAGAGGAGCAGGGCCAGCGAGAGCGGGGCGACCATACGACGAAGCGAGCGGAGCATACTTCCTCCAAATCTGCTACTGCAGGGCGGCCCGCCCTCCAATGTCGGGCCCCAGACAGCAACACCATCTTAGCACCCCAGCGAACGAGCGAGTAGCACATGGGCGCTCACGCACGCTCTATGTACGCGCCGCCTTCGCCCGAAGTTCCACACACTCGCAGCGGCGCGCATACCACCTGATCACGGGGCCATGCCGCTCGGGAGATCCACTAGGCTCATCAATTGCACAAGAGCCCCCAGCCGCCGTGTATCTGGCAGAGCGCGCTCGGTCTGATCTACCTCCAGCTGAAGCTGCGAGTAGCCGGGTGGCACAGCCACCAGAAGGCGATAGGTGCGATAGGCGGGGGCGATGGGAATTGTGCCGATAGCGACGGGGGCTACGGCGGCCTGCCGCAGCGATACGGCGACGGATTTGGAGGAATCATACGAGCGCATGCGCAGCTCGAACTGGGTAGTTCGGGTAGATGGGTACGGGTTAAACACAGAGATCGTCGCCCTTTTGCTCGTCCACTGCCAGCGATCCGCACCCACGCGCTCTAACTCATACCAGCCCGTGTCGAGCGCGATCGTTATCTGCGGCTGCGCCAGGGTCGGCCGCTGATAGAGCGTTGTCTGATCATCGGTGTAGGCGAGCACGAAGCGCTTAGCAAGCTGATCTGCGATTCGCTCATACCTTGAGCTAAGCAGATCGCGGTGAACCAAGATATAGTCGATATTTTGTGCGCTCATCGCCGAGATCAACGATTGCAGCCAGTCATCGCTCAGGATAGTCGGCTCTGATTTGCCAAACCAAACCATTGAGATACCATCCACCCGATTAAAAGGGTATTCCGGCGTGCGCGCCATATAGCTCCCGATCAGCGGCCGGCGGTGGGTGATCTGGGCAAAGAGCGGGCCGGATTGATCCATCTGAAACGGCATCTCAAGGATAGCGCCGGAGCCGGGCGGGATCGCACTGTAGACCGGCGGAAGATGATATGTCACCCCAGGAACGGGAACCGGGAGAAGATCAATTATCAGCAAACCAACGAGCGCGCCGAGCAGCACGATCCTCCCGCTGGGCCGGGATCTGGCGAGCAGCCACTGTATACCAAAGGCTGCGAGCAGACACAGATGAACCGCAGCAATAACAATAAAGTGGTTTGGCCGCTGCCCAGATCGGACACCTGGCAGAAGGTTGAGCAGTACATATGGCAGCGGAATGGAGGTAGTATGATCGTTCCAGACAAGCCAGGGGCCCAGGGCAAGCAGCATGCTGCTGATAACCAGCACGCTATGCAGGCGCGCCTGCCGCTGGCGAAACAGCGCGACCGCCCCGATAATCGCGAGGGGCCAGATCAGGGTGCCGAGCGAGATATTCACCATGACCGCCCCTGGATGCAGGTACGACTGGATCGCCACAACCGCATCGCCCCACAGCGGATGGTGCGGGCTTGGCAGGAAAAAATCTAGCGGCGTCGCGGAGTGCAAGATCTGGCGTATGTCGCCTCCATTCTCAGGGCCAGTATCATTCAGGATCTCCCGAATCTGCGAGAGCAACAGGATTATAGGTGGCAGCGCGATCACGATCAGCCGCCCGGCCAGGCGCAACACCTCACGATACGGTGGCCGATACACTAACACAAACACAGCGCTGAATAGGCCAATATATACTAATGCAAAAAAACCATAGTACAGGCTCGTTAAGAGAATCCACACGATCAGCAGGCCGCTCATAAGCGCGGCAATCCAGGATTTCCTACTGCTACTATAGAATAAGCCGAGGGTCAGGAGCGGAAAGTACTGGATGCTCATAATCTCAAGCTGGCCATCAAAGAGCTTGCCCACATGAAACGACGAGAATGCGTAGATCATCGCTGCGCAGCCTGCGCCCACCGGGGAGCCAGTCAGCACACGGGCCAGCCAATACATCGCCAGCGCGCTACAGACAAAGCTGGCCATTGCCACAGCATTGTAGGCGGCCACCGGCCCGAATCCATAGGTGACCGGCAGCGCGAGCAGCCCATTCGTGATATTTAAGGTCTGCCAAAATAGATTGATCTGTAGCGGATAAAAGATGCTATCGGTCAAGAAGGGGTTTGTGCCGCGCCGGAGCGCCTCTGCAGTCCACCAGAGCATCCAGACATTTTGATAGCCGTCATTGATACCTATATAGCCATCTGCGGCAACCACGCTATTCATCGAGCCCAGAACACGGATGAACAGCCAGCATGTGGCTATCACGCTGATGGCTGACACGAACAGCCATTCCCATATCGTCGCTCTCGTCTTGTGCGCGTCATGATGTGGCTGATTATTCTCATTACGGTGCGTCATGAAGCCTCTGTAGATTATGTGAAATCAGTCACACATATAATACTTATAGAGCACAGCCATTCATTGTAGAAAAAAGACATCCGGCTGTCAACTTCCGAGGGGACGCTGGCAGGGCTGCTGCAACGCCCTGGGGCTGGCCCCCATGCGCATCAACGTAAGCCCTGGCCCCCCCAGAATTTCTTGTTAGACATGGTTTGTCGCCAGCCGGTGGGGCTTGACCCAGCGCTTATTCGCGCTAACAACTTCTTTCAGCCCTCGCTGAAGCTGAAGGAGAAGCGGCAGACGGGCAAGGCCGTGCAGCGGATCTATCTGCCGGCCCAAACGCCCTTTGCGCGTCTGTGTGCCGCGTCCGTGCTGAGCGACGACGTGCGCGCACGGATGGACACGATCGTTGACGCGCTTGATCCGGTGCGCCTGCTCGCGCAGATCGGCCAGCTACAGGCGGCGCTGTGGTCACAAGCTCTTGTGCGGGATGGAGCCGCCAACGACCACGGCCCGCTGCCACCGGTGCGGTTTGTGGTCGAGGCAGATGGCGTGGGCGCTACACTGCCGCAGACGGAGGCCGCCGCACCACTGCTGCGCCACCAGAAGCGCGCCTACCATCGTGCAGAGACGGCGCTTCCGCGCTGGTGGCGGACACGGCTCGACCCCTTTGCGACGGTTTGGGCTGAGATTGAGCAGTGGCTGGAAGCCGCGCCGACGCGCACCGCCAAATCGCTCTTCGCGGAGCTCCAACAGCGCTATCCCGATCAGTATGCGCCAATGCAGCTGCGCACGCTCCAGCGGCGGATCGCCACGTGGCGCACGACGATGGTCACCACGTTTGATGACCACTGGCTCCAGGACGAGGTGCTGTCACCGGCGAACGTGCCGCGCCCCTTGGGCGTGGCCCGCACGGTGGTGCCGAATGGGGAGGAGTGATGTGCCGAATCTGGCGCATCTGGCAGGCCAGCCACACCATACGCAACAAGCAGCGTGCGTACGATCTTCGGTGAGGTATGGTAAGATCTCTCGTGAGGCAGCGATCCCCCCCATGGAAAAGAGCTTCCTTGGCTATTCTGGCTTAGCTTGATGCGTATAGGGGGCGGCGAAGCCGCCCCCACCCCCCCACCGGTTTAGGGGCGGACAGAAGGGGACGCTGGCACCTGCCAGCGGCATCTTTCGGTGGCCGCGGCGGTGTCCATGGATGACGATGGCGTGGCCCTACGGGCGGCATAGCGCTTGCAGCTTTCGCAAGCTAGTGCTATCATAACCTCAAACTTATCGACGATCTTCGGGGCAGGGTGAAATTCCCGATCGGTGGTACAGCCCACGAGCGTGTTGCGAGGCACGCATGATCCGGTGAGACTCCGGGGCCGACGGTTACAGTCCGGATGTAAAGGAGATCGTGCAGACGACGGGCGCACTGCGCGCACCTTTGGGGTGTGCTCCTGCGCACCGTGCTACCCGGTGTGGCGGCCACGGCCGCTGCGCTGACGTACCTGTCTGTCCGCCCCGAAGCCAATGGCCTCGGGGCATTTTGTTGCCCCAGGCCACGGAGCGACGGCTATGCAGCAGACCTTACCCATCCAGCGTATGACGACAGAGCCTGAGTCCCCGCAGCGGCGGCGGCTCAGCGCGCAGTGGGTCGGCCTGCCGGCGACGATCATCGGCCTGCTGGCGATCTGGCAGGCCGCGGTGAGCGTCGGCGGCTACCGCGCCTTCATCCTGCCCGCGCCGGGCCTGGTCCTGGAGCGGCTGGCGTCGGCGGCGACGAGCGGCATCCTCTGGCAGCACAGCTCGGCCACCCTGGTCGAGGCCCTGGGCGGCTTCGGGATCGCCCTCGCCCTCGGGCTGAGCCTGGGCTACGTGCTGGCCCACATCCCCTGGCTGGAGCGCGCCCTGTCCCCGGTGCTGGCGGCCAGCCAGTCGGTGCCGGTGCTGGCGGTGGCCCCGCTGATCATCCTCTGGTTCGGCCCGGGCCTCCAGTCGAAGCTGCTGATCGCCGCCCTGATCACCTTCCTGCCCATCCTGCTCAGCACGGTGATCGCCCTGCGCGGCATCCCGCGCGAGCTGCGCGAGATGGCCCTGATCAGCGGGGCCAGCCGCTGGCAGATGCTGCGCTATGTCGAGGCCTACCTGGCCCTGCCGGTGATCTTCGGCGGGGTGCGCACCGGGCTGGCCCTGGCCACCACCGGGGCCGTGGTGGGCGAGTTTGTGGCCGGGCGCGATGGCCTCGGCGCGCTGATCAATATCGCCCGCGGGCTCTTCGACACGCCCCTGATCTTCGTGGCCCTGATCACCCTGGCCGCGATCACCCTCGGCCTCTACCTGATCGCCACGCTGCTGGAGCGGCTGCTGGTGACATGGGAGGCGTGAGGAGTTTTGCGGAGAGGGACAAGCCCTCTCCGCAAGACTCCGACATCAAGGATGGAAAGAGGTTTTTGCGGAGAGGGACAAGCCCTCTCCGCGCCTCTCCCAATAAAGGAGTGCATTGTGCTCAACCGTCTTCTGCTGATCGCGACGTTGGCCCTGACTCTGGCGGCCTGCGGGGCTACGCCCGCCGCGCCCGCTGCGACAAATGCCCCTGCTGCGACAAATGCCCCCGCCACAGAGCTGCGCAAGGTGACCCTGGCCATGTCCTATATCCCCAACGTCCAGTTCGCGCCCTACTATGTGGCCGCCGCCAAGGGCTACTACAAAGATGCCGGGATCGAGGTCGTCTTCGACTACAACTTCGAGAACGACGTCGTCCAGCGCGCCGCCTCCTGGCCCGAGAGCAAGGTCGAGTTCGCTACGGCCAGCGGCACCTCGACGCTGCTCGCCCGCCAGCAGGGCCTGCCGGTGAAGACGGTCGATACGCTCTACCAGCAGTTCCCGGTGGTCTTCTTCGCCAAGTCGTCCACCGGGCTGAAGAGCGTGGACGACCTGAAGGGCAAGACGGTCGGCATCCCGGGGCGCTTCGGCGAGAGCCTCTACGCCCTGATGGCCGTGCTCTACGCCAACAAGCTCGACGAGAGCGCCATGACGGTGCAGGAGATCGGCTTCACCCAGGCCCAGACCGTGCTTGAGGATAAGGTCCAGGTGGCGATCGGCTACGCTATGAATGAGCCAGTCATCCTGCGCCAGCAGGGCGAGCAGGTGGACGTGCTGCGCGTCGCCGATATCTACGACCTGGCGGCCAACGGGATCGTCGCCAGCGAGGCGCTCATCCAGCAGGACCCGCAGCTGGTGCGCGGATTCATCATGGCCTCGCTGCGCGGCCTGAGGGACACCCTGGACAACCCTGACGAGGCCTACACCACCAGCCTCACCTTCATCCCCGAGGCCCAGCTGGGCGACCCCACGCTCCAGCGCCAGGTGCTCCAGGAGAGCCTGCCCTACTGGTCGAGCGCCAAGACCGCCAGCGAGGGGCTCGGCTTCACCGACGCCGACCTCTGGGCGAAGACCGAGCAGTTCATGCGCGACGCCAAGATCCTGGCCGGGCCGGTCGATGTGAGCGCGGCCTTCACCAACGAGTTCATTAAGTAATTCTCTATACATAGACAAAAAGGCCAGCTTCGCTGGCCTTTTTGTCTATGTATAGAGAATTTATGCGGAATCCTTGACGTGAGGTCATAGTGGCGGTACACTATTGATTGACTGGTCAATCAATAGTGTACGGAGACGCGCTATGCCGCCACGCGATGAGCAAGACTACGAGGAACGACGCCAGCAGATCATCGATGGCGCCCTGGAGGCATTCGCCGCAAAAGGCTTCGACGGAGCCTCGAACAAAGATATTGCCGAGGCGGCCAAGATCGGCTCGCCGGGGCTGATCTACCACTACTTCAAGGATAAGGTCGATCTGCTGCACCAGGTGGTGCTCCAGCGCATGGCGCTGATCAAGATCATGGACTCGGCCGAGACGATGCTGGATCAGCCACCGGAGCAGGCGCTGCCCGAGCTGGCGGACAAGCTGCTGGAAGCGCTCACCCTATGGCCAACGCTGGCGATCGCCCGCGTCGTGCTCGCCGAGTCGATACGTAACAAGCGGGTGGCGCACATGGTCAGCGAGATCGGCCCCGGGCGCGGGCTGGGCATCCTGGCAACCTACCTGGAGCGCCAGATGGACGCCGGGAAGATCCGCCGCATGAACCCGCAGATCGCCGCGCGCATGCTGGTCGGCCCGATCCTCGCCTACGCCCTCACCAACTATATCTTCGAGCAGCCCGAGATCCAGGACGTCTCACCCAGGGAGATGGCCGACCAGACGATCCAGGGCTTCCTGCGCGCGATGGCGATTGACGCGTAAGACAAGGGTACAGGGTACAGGGTACAGGTGGAGTGCATCAACAAGCGATACGTGCCACCAAACTATCAAGCTGGTTTGACCTTGCCTAAGGGCGCTGCGTCGCCCTTACAGTGGCGATAGCTGATGCCCCGCGGCCTGGAGCGCGGACACGGCCGCCTCCAGGTCGTCGGCGCGCACCAGCAGGTAGTCGGTGTCGTAGGTGGACACGGCGAAGATCGAGACGCCGGCCTCGGCCAGGGGCGCGGCCAGTGATGCCAGCACCCCGACCAGGCTGAAGTCGAGGGTGCCGGCCACGCGCATGGCCCGCCAGCCCCGGCTCAGCACGGCCGCGCCCACGTCGGCGGGCAGGCCATCCTCGGCGCAGACCAGCGACAGCTCCTCGGCGCTGCGGGTGAGCGACCAGAGCCCCGCGCCGGCGCCCCAGGTGGGGGCCTCGGCGGCGGCGGGCAGCCGGCAGACGGCGTAGCCCTCGGGCAGCAGCAGCAGCTCCATGCGTCTCCCCCCTACCTCAGCACCGCCTCCAGGGCGGCGCTCAGCCCCTGCATGCGCCGGCGGTTCACCCCCAGGTCGCTCTCGCCCAGGCGCGCGGCCGAGCGGAAGTGGATCAGGCCGGCGGCCTCGTCCACATAGAACTCGACATCGTCGGGGTAGCCCATGGTGGGCGAGCGGAAGACGGCGTGCAGGTACGGCCCCTCGGAGGTCACGATCTCGGCGCGCGGCTCGGCGGCCACCAGCTCGGCGATGCTCGTGATGGCCGAGGCCGCCGGGCCGCCGTAGGTGATCGGCTGCATAGCGTGCTCCCGGTCGGCCGGGTCGGCCTGGGTGGAGACACAGTTGGGGCTGGCGGGGCAGGGCGCCAGACGGCCATCGCGCACGCCGAGGCCGTCGGGCGCGCCGACCACGCGCGCGGCCACAAACAGCGCCCCCGTCCCTAGCGCGCCTAACGCGGCGAGGCCGCCCACGGCCCCGATAATAAACTTCATGATCTTCGACATTGGTTATCCTCATCTATCTCCAGAGCTACGATTCAGTGTAGCACGATTCGTGTCACGCCAGCGCCTCGCACACCGATGCGGGCAGGGCTGTTGCACTGCCACCTCCCGGTGGGGGCGCGGGGGCGGCTTCGCCGCCCAAACCCACTATAAAACCGGGTCTGGGGCGAAGCCCCAGAGCTTTGTAACAACCACACCGATGCGGGATGGCAAAGCCATCCCGCATCGATGTGTGAGATTCACCGCCCGCCGCGCAGGCGGCCGGCGAGGCCGCTGTAGCGGTCCTGCACCTCGTGGTTGGCCACGGCCCGGGCCACGGCCCGCCGGTCGCCGGCGATCACGGCCAGCTGGCGCGCCCGCGTCACCGCCGTGTAGAGCAGGTTGCGCTGGAGCATGGCGTAGTGCTGCATGAGCATGGGCAGCACGATCGCGGGGTACTCGCCGCCTTGGCTCTTGTGGACGCTGAGGGCGTAGGCCAGGGCCAGCTCGTCGAGGATGGCGAAGTCGTAGGGCACGCTGCGTCCATCCTCGAACTGCACGTGCAGCTGCTCCTCGCCGTGATCGATCGCCGCCACCACGCCCACGTCACCGTTATACACGTCCAGGTCATAGTTATTGCGCTGCTGGATGACCCGGTCGCCGGTGCGGAAGAGGCTCATGCCGAAGCGCTTCTCGATCTTGCCGGGCGCCTCAGGGTTGAGCGCCTCCTGGAGCAGCTTGTTGAGCTGGAGCACGCCGGCCGGCCCCTTGTGGGTGGGCGAGAGCACCTGGATGTCGCGGCGCGGGTCGAGCCCGAAGCGGCGCGGGATGCGCTCGGCCACCAGCTCCACCACCATCTGGGCGCAGCGCTCGGCCTCGGCGGCGGCGAAGAAGAAGAAGTCGCTGTGGCCCGAGAACTCGGGCGGCTCGCCGAGGTTGATCCGGCGGGCGCTCTCGGCGATCCCGCTGCCGGCGGCCTGGCGGAAGATCTCGTGCAGGTGGACGCTGGGCACCGCCCCGCTGTCGAGCAGGTCACGCAGCACCCGGCCGGGGCCGACGCTCGGCAGCTGGTCGGCGTCGCCCACCAGCAGCAGGTGGGCCTGGGGCGGCAGGGCCTTGAGCAGATGGTTGGCCAGGAGCACATCGAGCATGCTGACCTCATCGATCACCAGCAGGTCGCACTCCAGGGGCCAGTCGGCGTTGCGGCGGAACAGGCCGCTGGCGCCGGGGGCGTACTCCAGCAGGCGGTGGATGGTGCGCGCGGGCGCGCCGGTGGCCTCGGTGAGCCGCTTGGCGGCCCGCCCGGTGGGCGAGGCCAGCAGGCAGCGGTAGCCCCTGGCGGCCAGCAGCACCGTCACCGCGCGCAGGGTCATCGTCTTGCCGGTGCCGGGGCCGCCGGTGAGCACGCTCACCTTGGAGGTCAGGGCCATGCGCACGGCGTCCTGCTGACGCTCGCTCAGGCGGATCTCGCGCCGCTCGGCGAGGTGCGCGAAGACGTCGCCCCAGCGGGCCTGGGCGTAGAAGCCGGCGATGTCCGAGGGCGCGCGGGCCTGGCGAATGATCGCGGCGGCCACGCCGGTCTCGGCCATGGCGAGCGGGGGCAGGTAAATTGCAGATTGCAGATTGTAGATTGTAGATTGCGAGCCCGGCTCTCCATCAACCTGCAATCTGCAATCTGCAATCTGCAATTGAAGCCCCTCGGCGGCCAGATCCTCTGTGATGTCGAGGATATCCGTAGCGCGGCGGGTCAACTCCCCGGCGGGCAGGTAGCAGTGGCCGTCGTCGGTGGCCTGGCCGAGGGTGTGGCGCAGGCCGGCGCCGATGCGCTGGGGGTCGTCGGGGGCCACGCCGAGGCCGGCGGCGATCTTGTCGGCGGTGAGGAAGCCGATGCCGTAGACCTCATCGGCCAGGCGGTAGGGCGTGTCGCGCACCACGGCCATGGCGGCGTCGCCGTACTGCTTGTAGATGCGGACGGCCAGGCCGGTGGGCAGGCCAAGATCCTGGAGGAAGAGCATGACCTCCTTGATCTGCTGCTGGGAGCGCCAGGCGGCCTTGATCACCTCGACCTTGCGCCGCCCCAGGCCGGGCACCTCGACCAGCCGGTCGGGCTCGCGGTCGAGCACGTCCAGCGTGTACTTGCCGAAGGTCTCGGTGATCTTCTTGGCGGTGGAGGGGCCGACGCCCTTGATCAGGCCGCTGCCGAGGTAGCGGCGCATGCCGTCGATGGTGGCCGGCATGAGCGTGTGGTAGCCGCTCACCAGGAACTGGCGGCCGTGCTCGCGGTGCTCCTGCCACTCGCCCTCAAGCGAGAGCGTCTCGCCGGGGCGCACGCCGATCAGCTTGCCGACGATCGTCACCAGGTAGGCCTTGCCGCTGGGGGTCAGGCGGGCCACCAGGTAGCCGTCGTCGTCGCTCTGGAAGGTGATCCGTTCGAGGGTGCCCTCTAAAAGCATTGCAGATTGCAGATTGCAGATTGCAGATTGGCGCTACCTGGCAGTATACCCGATTATTTTAGCGGTGCCCCGCTGGCGGGTGCGACGGACGGGCGGAGGGCGGTCAATCCGGTTTCGGTTCACCGAACGCACATGGGCTTCAGCCCCCCGCCGGGCGACGCCGCACAGCGTGACTTCTGCGGTGTTGCGCTCAGGCGTATGTTGGCGCAGCCGCACGCGGGGCCTGGGGGGCAGGCCCGGGCGGTACAAACTGTGTTGCTGGAGCTGCATCCAGCCAGGCCACGCTTCGCCGATCAGGGGGCCGGCGACGCCCCTGCGGTAAGCGTGAACGTATCCAGGTCGGCGACGCCAAAGCGCTGCCCGTCGGTGCGGAACCTGATCGTGTGCGATCCTGCCGCAATCCTCCCGAGGTCAATTGGCGCAGTCGTGACGAACTGATCCCAGCTTTTCTGGTCGATCGGGTTGAAGGTCGCCCTTGGGGCCGGCTCATCGTCAAGGTAGACCAGGATGGGGACGGTCGCCGGGCTGTCTTTGGAGTAGCGCACCTGCAGCAACAGGTGATCGACATCGGGCAGCGTGATATCCCCGTAGCTTACGGAGCCAGGCTGCGCCGGCCATGGGGCCGTGCTGGCTGCGCCAAACTGCCCATAAACATACCCATCCGACGCGTGTGATCGGGCGATGTTCACACCTACGCTGCTCTGAGTCACCGCCTCACCCTCGCGCGTGTAGGCCCAGGGCGTCGACGCGCGCGGCCAGAGCCAGTACCCGCCCAGGGCCAGCCCCACGCACGCCACCAGTATGCCGACAGCTGGTAGGCGCACCGCCCCGGCGCGGCGCGGGGGCGACCGCAACACCGGCGCGGCGGGCGCCGAAGTCCTCGGCAGATGGATTGTCGGCGTAGCGACAAGCGGCTGGCCGTTGAGCACATCGCGCAGGTCGGCCGCCATCTGCTGCGGGGTCTGGTAGCGGTCGTCAGGATCTGCGCGGGTGGCGCGCTGGATCACCTCGGCGATGCCCTGGCTGGCCTGCGCAGACACGGCGGGCAGCGATGGCGGGCCGGGCGGGGCCGGGTGCGGACAATCCTCATCCGTCAGCATCTCCCAGATACCGATGCCCAGCGCGTAGAGATCTGTCCGCACATCCACCGGATTCCTGATATCCCGCTGCTCGGGGGGCATATAGTCCCATGTGCCGGGGTGGGGGCCGCCGAGCTGCGTGGTGGGCTGCCCGGCGCGCCGCTTATCCAGATCCTTGGCGATCCCGAAGTCGCCAAGCTTCACTGCTGTGATCTGGCCCTGCTCATCCGTAAAGAGCAAGCTGTTCGAGGGCTTGACATCGCGGTGGGCGAACCTGCTGGCGGACACCGCCCCCAGGGCGGCGCAGATATCAAGGGCGATGCGGATGGCCTGTGGCTCCGGCAGCGGGCCACAGCTGCGCAGGTGGTCGGCGAGCGACCCGCCATTGGCATACTCCATAATCAGGTACTGCTCGTGGGTCAGCGGGTCTTCTGGCTCAAGATGGTAGACCCGGATAATGTTGGGGTGGTTGAGGATCGTGTGAAGCCGCACCTCTTTTTTAAAGCTATCGATGCACTCCTGATGTGATGAGCGCGCCTCTTTCACCGCAACCACGCGCCCCATATTATCGACGGCGCGGTAGACCATCCCGCACGCCCCCTTGCCAATCAGTGCGATCTGGGTGTATTTGCCGGATTGGGCCAAGTAGCTATCTGGGAACGCCATGCCCGCACCCCCTCTGCGCTGCGGTCGATCATTGCCCCCATTCTACTCGGTGGCGTTGTCACATGGTAGTTGGCATTGGCTTGGCGAATCCTTGCAGAAACCTGATATGCACGAGGTTCGCAGACAGAGCCCCTCCCCGCGGATCGTCTCGATCAGCGCCAGGCCCCCGCTCGCCTCGCTGATCTCCCTCCGGATACGCGATAGGATCGAATTCAAGGACTCTCTTCGGATCGAGTACTCATCGGGGTCGCTGCGCAGCTTCGCAAGGTATGCCTGTACCAGCTCAGGGGTACGTGGATCTGGCGCCCAGATCGTGGCCAGGATGTCTGCATAGGGGCAGATCTGATTTTTTTTGCTGTAGAGGTATTCCAGCAGCGCATACTCTTGCGGCCTAAAGCTCACCAGCTGGCCAAAGATCCTGAAGTGCGGCGGCGCGCAGCGCTCGATCTCCAGGCAGGTCGTGGCATTATCGAGATAGAACAGGATCGAGAAGTAGGGGTCTGCTGGGTCGGTCAGCACGCCGGGGATCTGGAAGCCATAGCCGCTCTGGAGGGCGCACTGATCGCCGAGCAGCAGGAGCTTCTCATAGAGGCGAATGCCCGTGCGCCCGCGCACATTCTTCAGGGTGTAGCTCGTCCCCTCGCCCGGCTTCGGCACGACGACAGCGGCGTGCTTGCGCGATACCTGTGGGAGGTCGAGATTGACCCCGGCCTCGCTCTCCTCCAGCCGACCGATGCTGATCTCGCCGTCGGTAAGCAGCACTCTGCGCCAGACCTTCAACGGCTCGGTCGAGCGGCGAATCTCAAGGTAGGCCTTGTCCTGCTCCATTGCAGTAGCTCCTCAGACAAATGTGGATCGCTGGAAGAGGTAGTCGCCGGCGCGGCGCAGGCTGACCGGCCGCAGGCGCGGCGGGGCGTCGGGGCTGAAGCCGACCCCCTCGACGAGGCTGGGGCGCGGCGGGCGGCCGGGCGGGCTGCCGATCACGATCGGGCTGATGGTGAGGAAGGTCTCGTCGATCATGCCGGCGGCGATCAGGGCGCCGTAGATTCTGGCCCCGCCCTCGCTGAGCAGGTGGCGCACGCCGTGGCGCGTCCGCAGCTCGGCCATGAGCGCGGCGAGGTCGACCGAGTCGCCGGGCGAGATGTGGTAGCTGAGGCCGGGGCGGTCGCCGAGGCTGGCGCGGGCGCGCGCGGCGCCGGCGGCGGTGGTGGCCAGCAGGGCGGGCTGCGGGTCGCCGCGCAGGGCGTCGGCGTCGGCCGGCAGGTCGCCGCTGGCGCTGGCGACGACCAGCAGGGGCACGGGGGCGCGGCCCTCGGCGGCGCGCAGCTCGGCGAAGGTGCGGGCGTCGTCGGGGAAGACCTGGCCGGGCGTCCAGAGGTGGCGGCGGGCCACGCGCAGGGTGCCGGAGCCGGTGATGATCGCGTCGGCGCGGGCGCGGAGCAGCGCCATGAGCCAGGTGTCGTGGCGGGAGTGGCGGCTGACATCGCCGCCGCCGGAGCGCCCCGGCTCATCGAAGGAGATCCGCCCGTCGTGGGAGGCCACAAAGTTGGTGAAGACGTATGGCCGTTGGGCGGGCGGGTCGGGCAGATGCCAGTCGCCGTCGTAGATCGCGCGGAGCGGCGCGGGGAGGCCGGGCCCGTCGCGGGGGCCATCGTCGAAGAGCAGGGTGTAGGGGGAGCCGGGGCCGAGGGGGGACATCGGCTAGAGCGAAGCGAGCTCGCCGATCCGGGTCAGCCCAGCGGCGGTGTGCTGGCCGATGCCGATCAGGAGCCGCGCGACATCGCGCTGGATGTAGAGGTCGGTGCGGGAGCCGAAGCGCACGGTGCCGAGGCGCGCCCCGGGCTCGACCGAGTCGCCGACCTGCACCTTGGAGCTGATCCGCCGGCCGAGCGGCCCGGCGATCTGCACCACCATCAGCAGCCCCCAGGCGGTGGTGATGCCAACATAGACCCGCTCATTGCGCTCGGCGGCCTCCGGGTCGCTCGCCGGGCGGTACTCGCCGGGCACGTGGGCGACATAGCCGATCACGCCGCCGGCGGGGCTGCGGCAGACGGGCACATCCAGGGGCGAGGTGTCCACCGCGATCCGGACACAGTCGGTGTGCAGGAAGCGGTGCTCGTAGATCTCATCGATCCGCAGGATGCTGCCGTCGGCGGGGGCGAAGATGGTGCCCGGGGCAGTCGGCGTCGTGCGCTCAGGGTCGCGGTAGAGGGCGGCGGCGAGCGCGGTGAGGGCGAGGGGGAGCGGGGCAAAGCGCGGGCGGAACCCGAGCGCTAGGCCCGTCAGCCCAAGGCCAAGGCCAAGCAGCGGCGTCGCCTCGGCGTCGAAGCCGGGGATGTGCGACGCGCGATCTTTGGCGACACTCTGCTGGGGCGCTGACTCTGGCGTGTGCGGTTCCATAGCACTGATTCTAGCATGGCTACTGGCCAAATGCAACCACTGGATCACGACGTAGCGCTACGTCATTGTCATCCAGCGCCGCCGCCGTGGGGCTGAAGCCCTCGGCTCTCTTTTTCCGAAGGCCGTCTACGCGGCCTCAGTCATGCCGCGTAGGCAGCCTTCGCAGACCATAGCCCGCGGCTTCAGCCGCCGGGCGACGCCGCACCGGGCGCGTGTTACGGAGGACGCGAAGGCGGCGGGCGCACCTGTGCCCGCCGCCTCCGCGTCCTCCGCCTCATTTTGCGTCCTTCGTGGTCACCCTTCGGCGAGCAGCGTGGCGATGTACTGGACCGTGGCCCGGCGGCCCTGGGGGTGCAGACGCCGCCAGAGCGAGAGCAGGTGGTCCTCATCGTTGCCGGCGGTGTGGGGCGATGTGGCGACCGACGCGGCGGGGGCGTCGGCGGGGATGGGCGCCATCGTCACGGAGTCAGTGGCGAGGGCCATCGCGCCTGCGGGCGGCGCCTCGGACTCGGCGGGCGCCTCGGGCTGGGCGAAGCTGCCGCCGCTCTCGGCCACCTGGTTCGCCACGATCATGCTCGCGATCTGCAGGCTATCGACCTGGAGCGCCATCACGAGCCGATTGGCCTGATCTGCGTCGGGCAGGGTCTGGCCGCTCAGGTAGTTGCGCAGCGCGCCGTCGCTGATCTTTGTCTCGCGGGTGAGCTTGGCCCGTGAGAATCGGCCCTCGATCTGGGACTCCAGCCACTCGTTGAACTTTGGCGCCGCCTCAGGCAGCAGATCCATCCGCCGGCGCACATCGTCCGACGAGATCCCCAGCGTCTGGCCGATGAGGTCGATCGTCTTCTGGCGCGGGCGCTGTGTCTTGCCGAGGATGAACTGGCGCAGTGAGATCGGGCCGACCCCTAGCGCCTCGGCGAAGTCGCTGATCGACTGGTCGCGCCCCATCGCGGCGTGGAAGAGCAGTACGGAAAGTGGCAATTTCTCAGGGTAGGATCCGCCAGTGGACATTTTCGGTCGCTCCTCTATCATCCATCATGCGTGAACTAAACCGATGGGATTCTGCGTCAATACCTGGGCCGCTGAGCTAGCTGGGCTATGTGGGCGGTTCAGGCTGTGTCTAACACGGGGTGAGTGACAGAGAACACTGAATCAGTGGCGCGCCCTACGATGATCGGACGGCCAATGCTGTCACATACAAGGTCGGCATAGTGTCTTAGATGTTGATACGTCCCTAATGCTGCGAAGTATAAATCTATTGAACTGCATTGTCAAGCATGCCTGCGCGTATCTTGCAGATTTCGTGAGATCTTACTGTGTTTCATATTGTTTTAGAAGATGGTGTGATTGATAGGGGCAGTTTTTGAGCGAAAGACCAGTGCGAAGAGCGGGTGCGGCGAGCAGATTTTGCCCGCGCAGCCGAGGGCCGGTGTGATACAATGTCATCAGGATGTGTGCCCCTCGCGTGCCCCGGTGTATTACCCGCGACTCTGAACTTGGGATAACCTGTGACCAGCAACCAAGCGCCATTTACGGTCGATGACCTCTATGATCTGGCCTGGCTGGAGGATGTGCGGCTCAGCCCAGATGGCCGCCACGTCGCCTTTGTGCAGGTGACGGTCAACCGTGTAGCGAACGGCTACCGCCGCGCAGTCTATCTGGCGCCCACGGGCGGCGGGCCGGCCCGCCGCTTTAGCGCCGGACTCCATCAGGATCGCCAGCCGCGCTGGAGCCCCGACGGGGGCCGGCTCGCCTTCGTCTCCTCCCGCGATGATACGGCCGGCCAGATCTATGTGATCCGCATGGATGGCGGCGAGGCCCAGCAGCTCACCGCGCTGCCCAACGGCGCGAGCGACCCGGCCTGGAGCCCCGACGGCCGGATGATCGCCTGCCTCTCGCAGGCACACGAGGAGGAGCGCCGCCGCGAGGACGCCGGCGAGCCCCCGCCGCCGCCGGCCGACGAGTGGGCCGCCACGCAGGCGAAGGCGCAGCGCGACCGCGACGAGGAGCGGCGTCACGACCCGCGCGTGGTGACGCGGCTGCCCTACCGCAGCGGCACCAGCTTCTTCGACGACCGCCGCCGCCATATCTACCTGGTGGATGTGCCCGAGGGCGATATCGATCAGCCCGCCGCCGCCCGCCGTATCACCCACGGCGACCTGCACCACGCCCCGCCGGCCTGGATGCCTGACGGCGCGAGCCTGCTCTCCACCGCCACCCGCGACCCTGAGGCCGACTCGCTCTTCGCCTACTACGATGTCCTGCGCGTCCCCGCCGACGGCGGGCCGGCCCAGACCCTCACCGCCGCCGGGCACTCCTACTTCGACCCGCAGCCCTCGCCCGACGGCACCCGGATCGCCTTCCGCCGCCTCCGCGAGGACCGTCTGCTCGCCGAGGGCAGCCAGGTGGCGATCATCCCCGCCGATGGCGGCGACCCTGAGGACCTCACATCGCACACCGACCTTGATGTCGATCAGTTCCACTGGCAGCCCGACGGCCAGGGGGTGCTCTTCGTGGCCGGGTGGCAGGGCGACGCCCATATCTACGCGATCGGCCTGCCCGGCACGCCCACCTTCCGCAATGGCGTCACCCTGGCCGGCGGCACACGCATCGTCGATGAGTTCTCCGTCGCCGGCGATGGCACGATCGCCTTTATCGCCGGGACGCCCGAGAACCCCTGTGACCTGTTCGTGCGCGCGCCCGACGGCGTCGAGCGCCAGATCACCCAGATCAACCGGGCGCTCCTCGACGCGCGCATCGTCGCGCCCACCGAGGAGATCCGCTACCAGGCCCCCGATGAGGCTGATGTGCAGGGCTGGGTGCTCTACCCGCCCGGCTTCGACCCGAGCCGGCAGTACCCGCTGGCCGTGCATATCCACGGCGGCCCGCACGTGATGTGGGGGCCGAGCATGCGCTCCATGTGGCACGAGTGGCAGGCCACCGCCGCCGCCGGCTATATCTGCTTCTTCTGCAACCCGCGCGGCAGCGACGGCTACGGCGAGCAGTGGCGCGACGCCATCCACAGTAGCTGGGGCGAGGCCGACCAGGGCGATATCCTCGCCGGCATCGACCTCCTGATCGCCCGCGGCCACGTCGACACCGAGCGCATCGCCGTGACCGGCGGCTCCTACGGCGGCTATATGACCACCTGGCTGATCAGCCACAGCGACCGCTTCCGCTGCGCGGTGGCCGCCCGCGGCGTCTACAACCTGCTCACCGAGCATAGCACCAGCGACGCCCACGAGCTGATCGAGATCGAGTTCAGCGGCTACCCCTGGGAGCTCTACGAGGAGCTGTGGGATCACTCGCCGCTGGCCCACGCCCACAAGATCAACACGCCGCTGCTGCTGCTCCATAGCGAGCGCGACTACCGCGTGCCGATCAGCGAGGCCGAGCAGCTCTTCGCCATCCTGCGCCGTCAGAAGAAGGTCGTCGAGCTGGTGCGCTACCCCCGTGAGGGCCACGAGCTGACCCGCACCGGCGAGCCCGACCATCGCGCCGACCACATGCGGCGCACGCTTGCCTGGTTTAACCGCTACTGCACGGAGACCGCACCATGAGCGAGCCGTCTGTCCGGCAGGACCCGCAGCAGTGGGATAACCTGCTCCCTGAGCAGGTTATCGACACCCTGATCTATGAGATCTACAACCCGGTGAGCCTGCTGGGCAGCCAGCTCAAGCGGCTCACCGACGACGATGACCCGATCTCCGAGGATGATTATGAGGCGATCTTCGAGCAGATGCACCAGGCGGTGCGGCAGCTCAGCCGTACGGTGGTGCATCTGAAGCGCTACCGCGAGGGCCAGAAGCAGCGCTAGCCTGAGTGTGCTGCCTGCTCGTGGGCATCACGCGCAGCGCCGGGGGACATCGTCCCCCGGCGCTGCGCGTTTCTAGTTTTACCGAAACTTTACAGAAAACTTAATCTGCGATCAAAAACCCCTGGTACTCTGATATCACCGTGATATCTAACCTATAGCCCCCGCGTCTTATATCCGCCGGCGACCGCCACGACGCGGCACAGCCGTACACATGCACGACCATGGTGTCGCGCATCTGGGATGGGGGCAATTGGCAGATGGCAGGCGCAATCTGGAGCGTCTGCAAGGTAATGGCTCAAAGGAGGAGCGGCATGCAATCAAGCTCAGCGCGGAAGGGTTCATCTGCCAAGGCGGATGAGGAGCGGGCCATCGGCTACTGGAAGGCGAACATCCAGCTTATCGGGATTCTGCTGGCGATCTGGGCGTTCGTCTCGTTCGGCCTCGGGTATTTGCTCGCCGGGCCATTGGGCGGTGTGAACATCGGCAATGTGCCCTTCCCCTTCTGGATGGTGCAGCAGGGCGCGATCATCGTCTTCGTCATTGAGATCTTCGTGTACGCCGTGATGATGGATGGGATCGACAAGAAGTTCGACGTTCACGAGTAGATCTGACTAGGCGAAGGAGCCATTGCCATGAGTGATGTTGGTCTGTGGACGACCGTGTTCGTCGTTCTGTCGTTTGGCCTGTACATCTATATCGGCTTCGCCGCGCGCGTGCGCGACACCAAGGGGTTCTACGTAGCAGGTCAGGGCGTGCCCGCCATCGCTAACGGCGCGGCCACCGCCGCCGACTGGATGAGCGCCGCGTCGTTCATCTCGATGGCCGGCCTGATCTCGACCATGGGCTTCGACGGCTCGGTCTACCTGCTGGGCTGGACGGGCGGCTATGTGCTGCTGGCGCTGCTGCTGGCGCCCTACCTGCGCAAGTTTAACAAGTACACGGTGCCTGACTTCGTGGGCGACCGCTACTACTCTAGCACCGCCCGCGTGGTGGCCGCCATCGCCGCCGTCTTCGTCTCGATGACCTACGTGGCCGGCCAGATGCGCGGCGTGGGCGTGGTGTTCAGCCGATTCCTCGGCCTCGACATCAACCTCGGCGTGGTCGTCGGTATGATCATCGTGGCCTTCTTCGCCGTGCTCGGCGGTATGAAGGGCATCACCTGGACGCAGGTGGCGCAGTACTCGGTGCTGATCCTGGCCTTCATCATCCCGGCGGTGGCGATCTCGCTGAAGCTCACCGGCAACCCCATCCCGCAGCTGGGCCTGATCTTCAGCGACATCGTGCCCAAGCTGAACGCGATCCAGATCGACCTGGGCTTCAAAGAGTACACCGAGCCCTTCCGCACGCGCTCGATGCTCGACGTGATCTGCATCACCTTCTCGCTGATGGCCGGCACCGCCGGCCTGCCCCACGTGATCGTGCGCTTCTACACGGTGCCGAACGTGCGCGCCGCCCGCTACTCGGCCGGCTACGCGCTGCTGTTCATCTCCTTCCTCTATCTGACCGCCCCGGCCCTGGCGATCTTCGCCCGCTACAACCTGATCAACGAGCTGAACAACAAGCCGCTCACCGAGATCCGGCAGCTGAGCTGGGTGCAGAGCTGGGAGGCCACCAAGCTGCTCGCCTTCGATGACAAGAACGGCGACGGCAAGGTTGAGCTGACGCCGGACACCAAGACCTCTGAGATCACGATCAACAACGACATCATTGTGCTGGCGACGCCCGAGGTGGCCGGCCTCTCGCCGATCATCATCGGCCTGGTGGCGGCCGGCGGCCTGGCTGCCGCGCTCTCGACGGCCTCCGGCCTGCTGCTGGTGGTGTCGAGCTCGGTGGCCCACGACATCTACTTCCGCCTGATCAACCCCAAGGCCAGCGAGTCCCAGCAGCTGCTGGTCGGCCGCGGCGTGATCTTCCTGGCGGTGATCGTGGCCGGCTACTTCGGCATCAACCCGCCCGGCTTCGTGGCCGAGGTGGTGGCCTTCGCCTT
>NZ_JAIEWN010000007.1:120077-144620 GCF_019599295.1 Oscillochloris sp. ZM17-4
ATCATGCGCTGCATCTGCTGGAACTGCTTGGTGAGCTGGTTTACCTCCTGGACCGAGGTGCCGCTGCCGCGGGCGATCCGCTCGCGGCGGCTGCCCTTGATCAGCTCGGGGTTGCGGCGCTCCTTGACGGTCATCGAGAAGATGATCGCCTCGACCTGCTTGAGCTGGTCCTCGCTCACCAGCTCCTCGTTGCGGGCGAGCTGGCTCATGCCGGGGATCATGCCCAGGATCTGCTGGAGCGGCCCGAGCTTGCGCATCTGCTGCATGGCGTTGAGGAAGTCCTCGAAGTCGAACTGCCCCTTGCGCAGGCGCTTCTCCATGCGCTTGGCATCCTCAGCGTCGTAGAGCTCCTCAGCCTTCTCGATCAGCGAGAGCACATCGCCCATCCCCAGGATGCGCGAGGCCAGCCGGTCGGGGTAGAAGGCCTCCAGCGTATTGCCATCAATCTTCTCGCCGCTGGAGATGAACTTGATCGGCACCCCGGTGACCGAGCGCACCGAGAGGGCCGCGCCGCCGCGGGCATCGCCGTCCATCTTCGTCATCACCAGGCCAGTCACGCTCACCCGCTGGTTAAAGCTCTCGGCGACGCGCACCGCCTCCTGGCCGGTCATCGCGTCGACCACCAGCAGCCGCTCGACCGGGTGGACCCGCTCGTCGATCTGCGTCAGCTCCTGCATCAGGGGCTCATCGATCTGGAGACGGCCGGCGGTGTCGACGATCACCGTGTTGTAGAGCTCCTTCTTGGCCAGCTCGACGGCCTGGGCGGCGATCTCGGGCGGGTTGGTGCTGCCCGGGTCGGTGTAGACCGTGATGCCAAGCTGCTTGCCGAGCGACTGGAGCTGCGTGATCGCGGCCGGCCGGTAGACGTCGCAGGCGGCCAGCAGCACCCGCCGGCCCTTCTTGCGCAGGTTCAGCGCCAGCTTGGCCGCCAGCGTCGTCTTGCCGGTGCCCTGGAGCCCCACCAGCATGATCACCGTCGGGCCAGGGCGCGACTCCTGGAGCGGCACGTTGTCGGTGCCCAGCAGGTTGATCAGCTCCTGGTGGACGATCTTCACCACCTGCTGGTGCGGCGTCAGGCTCTTGGTGACCTCCTCGCCGATGGAGAGCTCCGTCACCTTGGCGACGAACTCCTTGACCACCTTGAAGTTCACGTCGGCCTCAAGCAGGGCCAGGCGCACCTGCTTCATCGCCTCGCGGACATCGTCCTCGTCGAGCCGGCCCTTGCTGCCTAATTTTTGAAAGACCGTCTGGAGCCGGTCTGAGAGACTCTCAAACATATATCCGCTCGTTTCGCTGGGTGGCACACCACGCTATCGCTTGTCATTGTACCGGTCGGCAAGGGGCGAGTCAAATAGATCGCGGGGTCGCGACTGGCATCACTGGTACTCAGGTACTACCCTTTTAACCTTTCCGCGAGAAAAACTACAAAGAGCGATAGGTACTCTTACCTACTTGTACTACAGAACACCACAGGTATACAGTGTTGACATCAGCCGCAACGAGCGGCCCGATACAGACCCAGCCCCTAAGGAGGCAACCCAGTGAACATCTCATCCATCCTCCGCCCCCGCACCATCGTCGCCGTCGCCCTCGCCCTGATCATGAGCTCTGTGGCCTATGGCTTCGCCGCATCCAACAGCATCGGCGACACGAACGCCGGTGACGGCGACGGCGACATCAGCGGCTACACCGTCCTCGCCACGGATGTGGCCTACGGGCTGAACGCGACCAACCCGGACAAGCTCGACACGGTCACCTTCACCCTGACGCCCGACAACGCCGGTGTTACGCCCTCCCTGGTCAAGGTGCAGCTGCTCAGCGGCGGCGACTGGTATACGGCCAGCAACGGTGGCACCGGGGATGTCTGGACGATTGGCGACCCCACCGCGCTCGACGTGGCGGTCTCGACGGTCACCACGCTGCGCATCGTCGCCCGTGACTAACGCGCTATAGGCGCTACGCCAGCACTGACGGGGCGGGCGTAGCGGGGAAACCCCCGCTACGCCCGCCGCCTTTATCCGGGCCAACACCGCTATGGGCACACGACTCGCCATCCCCACGCAGCTGATGACCGCCCTGCTCCTTGGGGCGCTGTTTGGTGCCTGGCTGCTGTTCGCGCCCATGCAGCTCGGCGGGCAGGCGGGCTTCGTGATCGTCAATGGCAATAGCATGGAGCCGCTCTACCATAAGGGCGATCTGGTGATCATCCGGGCCGAGCCGAGCTACGGGGTCGGCGACATCGTCACCTACCAGCACCCGGAGATCGGGCCGGTGATCCACCGAATCATCGGGCGCGACGGCGAGCGCTGGGTCTTTCGGGGCGACCACAACGACTTTATCGACCCCTACCACCCGCTCACGTCCGAGCTGATGGGCCGCTCGTGGATCTTTGTCCCGTCCGTCGGCAAGCTGCTCGTCTGGGTGCGCCAGTCGCCGCTGCTACTGGCGCTGGCGCTGGGAGGATGGGTGATGATGATGATGCTCAGCCCACAGTCGAAAGAGGGCAAGGGCCGCCGCAGGAAGGGCGGGCCGCCGGCAGACCAGCCGACTGGCAGCGGCGGCGGCACCCGCGAGTGGGCGCTCTCGCTGCTCGGCGTGCTGGCCATGGTCTCCCTGGCCCTCGCGGCCTTCGCCTTCACCAAGCCCACCAGCCAGGACATCACCGACAGCCTGGCGTACACTCAGCAGGGCAGCTTCCACTACGCCGCCGACGCGCCAGCTGGCCTCTATGACACGGACAGCGTGCAGTCGGGCGAGCCGATCTTCCTCCAGCTCTCGCAGAAGATGAGCGTCGCCTTCGACTACCAGCTCGCGAGCGATCTGCCGGCCGACCTGCGCGGCAGATACGACATGGTCGCGGCGGTTAGCACCCAGAGCGGCTGGAATCGCACGCTCACCCTGGCCGAGCCGCAGCCCTTCAGCGGCGGCAAGCTCTCGGCCTACGGGATGATCGAGCTGAGTCAGATCAGCGCCATGATCGCGCAGTTCGAGGCGCAGACCGGACTCCAGCACCAGCAGTACATCCTGAGCATCACCCCACGTATCTCGATCGAGGGCGCCCTTGGCGGCGAGCCGCTGCACGACAGCTTCGCGCCGAAGATGGAGTTTCGCCTGAACGAGGTTCAGCTCCAGCTGATCGTCGGCGATGCAGGCAAGGATCTGCTCCAGCCGGCGCAGGAGGGGGCCCTGAAGCGAACAAGAAGCGAGCCGAGCACGATCAGCCCGCTCGGCCTGACGCTCGATGTGAGCCTGGCCCGCCAGGCCGGGCTGATCGCCGCCGCGATCTCCCTGGGGCTGGCGGCTATCGTCGGCCTGCCGCTACTGCGTGCGGGCGGCCAGGGCGAGCAGGCCCGCATCCAGATGCGCTACGGCGCTCAGATCGTCGATCTGGCCGGCCCGCCCGACATGCGGGCGGCGCGGCTGGTGCAGATCGGCTCGATCGAGGGACTGGCCAAGCTCGCCGAGCGCCACGGGGCGCTCATCCTGCGCGACCGATCGACGCAGCCCGCGCGCTACATCGTCCAGGACGGCGCCGTCGCCTACGTCTACGGGGAGGTCGCGCCCGAGGCCGCCGCGCCGCCCGCGCAGCCAGATCCAGCCGTGCCTGAGGGCCAGTCCCCCGCCGAGCAGGCCTGGCAGGATCGCTTTCTCCAGGCCCTGCGCGAGAGCGGGCTGGCGGCCGAGGCCTGCCACAGCGTCGGGATCGATATGGTCACCGCCTACCGCGAGCGCGAGCGCTCGACCGAGTTTGCCCAGGCGTGGAACGACGCGCGGCTCACGGCCTGGCAGCGACACACACTGAGAGGACAGGCCCAATAATGAACACCTTCGCACTCCTCAGGCTCGGCCTGATCGCCCTGATCTGCATGGCCGTCGGCCAGATCGTCTTCGCCTCGGCGGCCGCCAACACGATCGCGCCGACCAACCTCGGCAGCATGAGCCATACGGTGCGGGTCTACGACCTCGCCCCGGCCGCGTGCGGCGGGCTGACCCCCAGCCATCTCGTGACCGGCAGCGGCACGATCACCGGCACGAGCGGCGACGACCTGATCCTCGGCGGCGACGGCGACGACCTGATCGACGGGCTGGGTGGCGACGACTGCATCCTCGGCGGCGGCGGCGACGACACGCTGGTCGGCGGCGAGGGGGACGACGTCTGCATCGGCGGCCCCGGCACCGACATTATCGACCCCACGTGTGAGTAGGGGCGCAGCATCGCGGCGCTGCTGCGCCCTTACGCGCGCAGGTCGGCGGCGAGCTTGCGCCAGAAGCCGTCCATCTGGCCGGGCACGAAGGGAATATACAGGCCGACCCGGTCGAGCAGGCCGCCGTAGCGGGCGAGGAGGGCCGGGCCGACATCGGCGGGGTCGGCCTCGATCGCGAAGGCGTCCTCCATCTCGGGCGTCACCAGGGCCGGCATCTCGGCCCAGCGCTGCTGGGCGGCCAGCTGCGAGAGCTGCTCGCCCACCTCGCCCCAGCCGTGGCAATCGAGCACCGGCCGGTACGAGGGCGTGGAGCCGTAGAACGAGATCTGCTGGCGCACAAAGCCGCGCACGTGCTCGCGGGTCGCCGCGTCCGGGCCGGTGATCACAAAGGCGCTGCCGGCGACCGCGCATGCCGCAGGGTCACGGCCAGACTTGGCCGCGCCGGCGGCGATCTGCGGGCGCAGCACCTCGGTCGTGTACTTGGCGCTGTTGAGCGGGTGGGCGTGGAAGCCATCGCAGAGCTCGCCGGCCAGCTGGGCCAGGCCGCTGTTCACCCCGGCGATATAGATCGGGATGTCGGGGTGGGCGATCGGGCCGGGGCTGAAGAAGGGCGTCATCAGCGTGTGCTGGTAAAACTTGCCGCGATAGTTCAGCCGTTCGCCGCTCTGCCAGCTCTGCCAGATCGCCCGCAGGGCCAGGATATAGTCGTGGAGCCGGCCCACCGGCGCGTCCCAGGGCGTGCTGAAGCGCCGCTCGATGTGGGCCTTCACCTGCGTGCCCAGGCCGAGGATGAAGCGGCCCCCCGAGAAGGCGGCCAGGTCCCAGGCGATCTGGGCGGTGACCATCGGGCTGCGCGGGAAGGCGATCGCCACCGCCGTGCCGATGCTGATCCGGCTGGTGTGCTCCGCGGCCAGGGCCAGGGGCATGAACCCGTTATGGCCGGTCTCGGGCGTCCACAGGGCATCGAAGCCGATCTCCTCGGCGGCGCGGGCAACCTCGGCGGCCACCGGCAGCGGGTTCGAGTCGATGGCAAATGAGACATCGAGCAGCATTAGGGTTCTCCTCGTTGAGTAGGCGCGGGCGCAGCCCTATTATACCCGCAGTACGTTGCACGGTGAGGGTGTGGGAGTGCGAAGCTCTCCCACAAAAACCTTGGTTAGGTAAAAAAGTCGTTAGACAAGGTTTCAGAAGGGCCGAATCCGCATCCGGAGACACGGGGCGCGGGGCGCAGCGCCCGCATCCGGAGACACGGGGCGCGGGGCGCAGCGCCCGCAAAAAGGGTGCGGGGCGCAGCGCCCGCAAAAAGGGCGCGGGGCGCAGCGCCTGCTAGACCTTCTCTAGGCGGGCGAAGCTGGCCAGCAGGCGCCGCTCCTTGTCCGCGAAGCTCACCGTCACCTCCTCGTCGCCCTCCACCAGCCGGCTGCTCATCACCACGCCCTCGCCGAAGGTGGCGTGGCGCACGCGCTGGCCGGCGAAGAAGCTGACCTCGGTGGGCGCGGGGGCGCGCTGCGGGCGGGTGCCCGCCGATGGCGAGGGCGACGGCCCTCGCGGCGACGAGCCGCCGTAGCCGCCGCGCCCGGTGAACATGCTCGCCTGCGGGCTCGCCGCCCCGCGCTTCTTCGGCTGCCGGATCAGCTCCTTGGGGATGTCGGACAGGAAGCGTGTGACCGTGCTCATGCTCGTCCGGCCGTAGCTGACCCGGCGGAAGGCGTAGCACAGGTAGAGCCGCTGGCGGGCCCTGGTCATGCCCACGTAGAGCAGGCGGCGCTCCTCCTCGACCTTGTCGCGGTCGTCGCTGGAGCGGCTGTGGGGCAGCAGCCCCTCCTCCAGGCCGACCAGGAAGACGACCGGGTACTCCAGCCCCTTGGCCTGGTGCAGGGTGATGCACGTCACCGCGTCGGCCTTGCCGTCCACCTTGTCGACCTCGGCCACCAGGGCGATCTCCTCCAGGTAGGTGGGAAGCTGGGCCTCAAGCGGCATGTTGACGTACTCGGCGGCCACGTTGCGCAGCTCCTGCACATTGCTCCAGCGATCCTCGGCCTCATCGGGGCCGTGCTCCTTCAGCAGAGTCTCCCGCACATCTAGGCGGCCCAGGATCAGGTCGATCAGCTCGACCAGCGGCATGGTGGCCCGCGCGGCGATGAACTGGTCGATGATCGCCAGGAAGCCCAGCAGGGAGTTGCGCACCCGCAGGGTAAAGGGCAGGGGCGCAGCAGCGGAGGGCGCCTTGAGGCCAGCCTGATCTGCCGGGGCTGCTGCGCCCTTACGATCCAGATCCTCCAACTCCCTGAGGGCCTCGAAGACCGGCACGCCCAGCTCGGCGGCCCAGCGCAGCAGCTCGGCCTCGCTGCGGTCGCCGATGCCGCGGCCGGGCCAGTTCAGCACCCGCCCCAGGCTGACGCTGTCGTAGGGGTTGTAGGCCAGGCGGACGTAGGCCAGCACGTCCTTGATCTCCTTGCGCTCGTAGAAGCGCGTGCCGCCGACGATCACATAGCGCACCCCGCGGCCGATCAGCGCCTCCTCTAAGGCGCGGGACTGGGCGTTGATCCGGTACATCACCGCGAAGTCGCCGTAGCTGTAGTCGCCGCCGGCCACCAGGCGAGAGATCTCGTCGGCCACAAAGCTGGCCTCCTCGCTCTGGTCGTAGCCCTCGTGCAGGCTGACCTGCGTCCCGGCCCCGTTCTCCGTCCAGAGCTTCTTGAGGTGCTTCTTCTTGCCGCCGCCGGCGATCAGGGCCTGGGCCGTGTCGAGGATGGCCTGGGTGCTGCGGTAGTTCTGCTCCAGCAGGATCACCTGGGAGTCGGGGTAGTCCTGCTCGAACTGCAGGATGTTGCGGATGTCTGCGCCGCGCCATCCGTAGACCGACTGGTCATCGTCGCCGACGGCGAACAGGTTGCGCCGCTCGCCCGCGAGCATCTTGATCAGCGTGTACTGGACGCGGTTGGTGTCCTGATACTCATCGACCAGCAGGTAGGCGTAGCGGTTCTGGTAGCGGGCCAGCACCTCGGGGTGCTGCTGGAAGACGTGGACCATCTCGACGAGCAGGTCGTCGAAGTCGAGGGCGTTGCTCTCGCGCAGCAGCTGCTGGTAGCGCTCGTAGCAGCGGACGACGATCTCGTCGAAGTAGGTGCGGTTGAGCCGGGCGTACTCGGCGGGCGAGACGAGCTCGTTCTTGGCGCTGGAGATGCGGGCGTGGATGGCGCGCGGCGGGTTCTTCTTCTCGTCGAGGTTCAGCTCCTTGAGGACGCGGCGCATGAGCCGCTCCTGGTCGTCGCTGTCGTAGATCGCGAAGTCGCGCTCGCGCCCGAGGTGGATGATATCGCGCCGGAGGAAGCGGGCGCAGAGGCTGTGGAAGGTGCCGGCGGTGAGGGCCTGGGCGTCGGAGCCGATCAGCACATCGAGGCGCTCGCGCATCTCGCGGGCGGCCTTGTTGGTGAAGGTGACGGCCAGGATGCTGAAGGGGTCAACCCCGACCTCGCGGATCAGGTAGGCGATGCGGTGGGTGAGCACGCGGGTCTTCCCGCTGCCCGGCCCGGCCAGCACCAGCACCGGGCCGTCCACCGCCTCGACGGCGCGGCGCTGGGCGGGGTTCAGCCCGCTGAAGAGCTCGTCGGCCATGGTTGTCTCCCCTGATATCCCGGCGAACGTCTGTGCCGCCTGCTCTGTCAATGGTAGAGGCAGGGGGCGAGGCTGTCAAGGCGCGCGCGGTAGAGCAGGGCCACGCCATTGTGGTATCGCCCAACCTGCCCAGTCCCGGCCGTTCACGGGCCGGGCGAGGGAGCTAATGACGTGGCGCTATCTCCTCAGGGCGAGGGGCGCGGCGATCATGCCGGCTCCGGCTCGCCCGGGTCCACCCACTGGTCGCTGGTGAGCACGATGATCTGGTCGGCGTCGGTGAGCACGATCGGGCGCGACTTGTGCGGGTTGAGGTAGACCCCGTGGTTCCTCTCGTCGCGCTGGGCGTCCTCGCGCACCCAGTAGCCGATCGCCACCTCGCCGCGCCGGCGGGCCGCCGCCGTGAGCGTGTAGAAGGTCAGCGGCACATCGGTGCGCACATAGTCGCGGGCCGGGCGCATCTGGATCTCGGAGCCGGTCGGGTCGAACAGCTCGCCGAAGATCTCAGTCATGTGGCGGTTCTGGGCGATCTGGGCCAGCATCAGGCTCATCAGCCGGTCGCTCACGATAAAGTCGTCCACCCGCGTGACGCGGGCCAGGTCGCGGTTGCGGATGTCGAGCATCTCGCTGACGATCGAGAAGGGGTGGTCGAGCCGGTCGGCGATGTCGCGCAGGTGCAGCAGGGTGATCAGGGTGCGCGCGTCGGCCGTCTGCGGGTCGAGGGTGTCGGAGTAGCTGAGCACGACGACGTGGTGGTAGCTCGGCAGGTCGAGGGCGTCGAGCACATCGCGGTCGGTGGCGTCGTCCTCCTGCACGGCGACGGTCTGGTTCTTCAGCACGGCGCAGTAGCGGCCGATGTCCTGGGCGGCGACGGGCGTGCTGGCGACCACATCGACGTGGGAGCCGGGGGCGACGTAGCCCTCCAGGCGGTGGATGACCAGGGGGCCGTGGCCGTTCCATCCGAGGATGAGCGTGCGCTCGGGGCTGCGCTGGCGCGGCGGCGGGCTCACCAGATAGGCGTCGGGGATCGCGGGGGGCGGGCTGGCGGCGAGCCGGATCGCCCGCTCATCCTCGGCGATCACGATCGGCTGGTCGCCCGGCGCGATCAACCGGTCCATCGGCGGGCGCAGCAGCACCTGGCCGTCGGCGCTGAAGACGCCGATCAGCACGCTGTCCTCGAAGGCCATCAGCGCGTCGCCGAAGCTGCGCCCGGCCAGGCTCTCGTCGGGCCAGAAGTAGATCTCGCTGCCGGCGTAGTCGAGCAGCTCCAGGTAGACCACCGAGAGCCCGGTGCTGCGGCTGGTCTGCACGATGATCCGCGAGATCAGGTCGGTGATCTGGACGAACTGGGCCTCGCCGCGGCCGACCATCTGGGCCACCCGGAGGTTCTTCGGGTCGCGCAGCTCGGCCACGATATGGTAGGGCTCGGCGTGGCGCTGGCTGTTGTTGGTGATCGCCAGGATCGTCTTGATCACCTGCGAGTCGGCGTCGCCGTCCTCGGGGGCCAGGATGATGATCACGCGGGCGGCGTGCAGGTTGACGATCTCCAGATCCTGCATGCTGATCGGGCTGCCGGTGCGGCAGACGATGCGGGTGCGGGCGAGCCGGCCGACCTGGGCGCGGATCTGGTCCTCCATCTCGACCTTGTCCACATCGGCGAGGATGACCACGCAGGTGTTCTTGTCGTGGTCGTTGGCCATGGCCAGCTCGGAGATGACCGTGAAGATCTGCGAGGACCAGCCGAGGATGACGATGTGGCCCTTCTCGACCACAAACGACCGGCCCTTGCGCAGCTCGTCGAGCCGGCGGTCGAGGCCGGTGTTGATCACGCCGATCAGCGTGCTGACCAGGAAGATCCCGCCCGAGGTGACGGCGAGCATCACGCCGAGGAAGAGCGGGCTGCCCTGGTCGCCGCCCATGGTGCCGGGGTCGAGGGTGCGCAGCAGGCTCATCCAGGCGATCTCGGCGAAGGTGGGCGGATCGACCTGGCCGGCGGGGCGCTCGCCGAGCAGCACCAGGGCCACTGAGGCCACGGCGATCAGCAGGATCGAGGCGATGAACAGCCAGCCGATCAGGGCGATCGTGCCGCGGGCCATGATGTTGTCGAAGCGGTAGCGGAGCCGGTCGAGGATGGTAATCTTGCGCATACAGGTTGCCCATGGATATGGGGTAGGGGCGCAGCAGGGCGGGTGTCGCGCGCGGCACCCGCCCTGCTGCGCCCCTACATCCCCGATGTCACCCGGTCCAACAGCTTGGTCGCCGCGTACACCGCGTCGATGTGGGGCGTGGGGACGCCGACGAGGCGGCCGAGCTCGGCCACGGCGCCGACGAGGGCGTCCACCTCGGTGGGCTTGCCGGCCTCGACATCCTGGAGCATCGAGGTGCGGTGGGCGCCGATATCCTCGGCCATCTTCAGCCGGCGCTCGATGCTGAGCGGGAAGCGGATGCCCAGGGCCTCGGCCACCTGCTGGGCCTCGGCCATCATGGCGGCGGCGAGGGCGCGCGCGCCCACATCGGCGATGATCACATCCACGGTGGCGCGGGTGAGCGCGCTGATCGGGTTGATCGAGAGGTTGCCCCAGAGCTTGATCCAGATCTCGCTGCGGATGTCGGGGCGGGCGGGGGCTTTCAGGCCGGCGGCGGTGAAGAGCGCCGAGAGGGCCAGGGCACGCTCGCTCCGGCTGCCGTCGGGCTCACCGAGGGTGAAGCGGTTACCCTCGATGTGGCGGATGACGCCGGGGCGCTCGATGGTGGCGGCCGGGTAGACCACGCAGCCGATCACGCGCGCGATCTCGACCGCCTCGGCGATGTGGCCGCCGGGGTCCACCGCCGCGATCCGCCGGCCCTCATACGCGCCGCCGTGGCGCATGAAGTACCACCAGGGGATGCCGTTCTGGGCGAAGATGACCGACGTGTCGGGGCCGTAGAGCGCGCGCATGGGCGTGACGATGGCGGGCAGCGACTGGGCCTTCACGGCGACGACCACCGCGTCCTGGGGGCCGGCGGCGGCCATGTCGGCGGTGGCCAGGGCCGGGCGGGCCACCTCGCGGCGGCCGTCGGCGTACTCAAGCGCCAGCCCGTCGCGCCGGATGGCCTCCAGGTGGGCGCCGCGGGCGATCAGGGTCACCTCGGCGCCGGCCAGGGCCAGCCGCACCCCGAGGTAGCCGCCGATCGCCCCGGCGCCGACGATTGCGATGCGCATATACTTCTCCATTGCAGATTGCAGATTGCAGATTGCAGACGGTGCCCAGAACAAAGGGTTAGGGTGAGACGGTATATGCTCTGCGAACTGCCATTATAGACGAGGTGATCTTTACTTATGGATGAAGATCAGTTCAAGGAGCGGACAAAGCAGCTCGGACTACGTGTGATCAAGCTGGTTGATGCTCTTCCCCCATCTCGCACGGCTGACATTATCGGGCGACAGGTTCTGCGCTCCGCGACCTCGGTTGGCGCAAACTACCGCGCCGCCTGCCGGGGGCACTCCGAGGCCGCGATGATCGCCAAGCTTGACATCGTCCTTGAGGAGGCCGACGAGACGATCTTTTGGCTGGAGATGATCCAGGGCAGTGGGCTTGTCTCGGCCGATCGGCTCGGCAAGCTTACGGCAGAAGCTGGCGAGATCGTCGCTATGACGGTTGCATCACTTCGCACATTGCGAGCACGCACAAAACGTAGCTGACGCCGCCGCGCCAATCTGCAATCTGCAATCTGCAATCTACAATTTTCGCAGGTACACCCGCTCAAGCGTGTGGCGCGGCCCCTTCTCCAGGATCAGGTCGGCCCGCTCGCGGGTGGGCTCGATGTTCTGCCTGAGGTTGACCCCATTGATCTCGCGCCAGATTCGCCGGGCGACGGTCACCGACTCCTCGGCGCTCAGCTCGCTGTAGCGCCGGAAGTAGGAGCTCGGGTCGCGGAACGCCGTCTCGCGCAGCTTCAGGAAGCGCTCGACGTACCACTGCTGGAGCAGGCTCTCGTCGGCGTCCACATAGATCGAGAAGTCGAAGAAGTCCGACACGAAGAGCTGCGGGCGCCGGCTGGGCTGGCCGCCGCGCTGGAGCACGTTCAGCCCCTCGACGACGAGGATGTCCGGCTGATCGACCATCTGCACCTGGTCGTCCACGATATCGTACACCAGGTGCGAGTAGATCGGCGCGGCGAGCTGGGGCAGCCCCGACTTGATGTCGGCGATGAACTGGAGCAGCCGGCGTCGGTCGTAGCTCTCGGGGAAGCCCTTGCGGTGCATGATCCCGCGCTCCTGGAGCACCTGGTTCGGGAGGAGGAACCCGTCGGTGGTGACGAGGTCCACCCTGGGGGCGACGGAGCGGCTGGCCAGGAGGGCCTGGACGATGCGGGCCGTGCTGCTCTTGCCCACGGCCACGCTGCCGGCGATGCCGATCACGTAGGGCACCTTCTGGGCGGTGCCGCCCAGGAAGGCGCTGGTGGCCTGGTAGAGCTGCTGGGCAGACTCGTAGTAGAGCTGGATGAGCCGCACCAGCGGCAGGTAGATATCGGCCACGTCCTCCAGCGAGACGCTGTCGTTGAGGCTGACCATCGTCTGGAGCTGGCCCTCGCTCAGCGGCATGCGTGACCCGTTGCGCAGCCTGGCCCACTCGGCGCGCGAGAAGCAGGTATAGGGAGCAAGGCGACGCTCGTCGGTGGGCGTTTGCATGGGCGTTCTCGTTGGGGTGTGGGCGACTGCGGCGGGCCTCGGGCGACCACGCTGGGTCGCCCCTACGCGTCGATCCCGAGGGTCTTGGCCATGGTGATGCGCTGGAGCTTGCCGGTGGCCCCGCGGGGCAGGGCCTCCAGGATGTGGATCTGGCGCGGGACCTTGAAGTCGGCCAGGGAGCGCGCGCAGTGCTCGCGCAGATCCTTCTCGCTGGCCTCGGCCTTGAGCACCACCGCCGCGTGTACGTCCTCGCCGAGGGTCTTGTGGGGCACGGCGAAGGCGAGGGCCTCGGCGACGGCGGGGTGGCGCAGCAGCACATCGTCGATCTCCAGGGGCGAGATCTTCTCGCCGCCGCGGTTGATCAGCTCCTTGAGCCGCCCGGTCAGCGCCAGGTAGCCGTCCTCGTCGAGGTAGCCCTGGTCGCCGGTGCGGAACCAGCCGTCGGTGAAGGCGGCCGCGTTGGCCTGGGGGTTGTTCTCGTAGCCGTCCACCACGTTGCCGCCGCGCACCACCACCTCGCCCCGCGCGCCCCGGGGCAGCAGCCTGCCCGCGTCGTCCATGATCCCCACGTCCACGCCCACGCCCACGCCCACGCTGCCCGACTTGCGCGGGGCGGGCGGCAGCGGGTTGGAGGCCATCTGGTGGCTGGCCTCGGTCATGCCGTAGCTCTCCAGCACCGGTGCGCCGAAGGTGGCCTCCAGGCGCTCCATCACCACCGGCGGCAGCGGCGCGCTGCTCGACCTGATGAACCTGAAGGGGTTGGCCTTGATGACATCCAGGTTGCGCTCGGCGCGGGCCAGCAGCAGCTGGTGCATGGTCGGCACCGCCGAGTACCAGGTGGGCTTGTACTGCTCGACCCATCCCCAGAAGCGCATGGCGTCGAATCCGGGCGGGCAGATCAGGGTGCCGCCCGAGGCCAGGGTGCTCAGCATCGAGGCGACGATGCCGTGGATGTGGAAGAGCGGCATCACGCAGAGGGCGCGGTCCTCGGGGCCGAGCTGGTAGGTCTCGATGATGTTGGCGGCCGAGGTGGCCAGGTTGCGGTGGCGGATGGGCACGCGCTTGGGCCGGCTGGTGGTGCCGCTGGTGTGCAGGATCATGGCCACGTCGTCGGGCGTTGCCGAATGTTGAATGTTGAATGCTGAATGTTGAATGCCGAACGAGAGTGTGCCATCCTCATTATTTGTGGCCTCGACCAGCTGCATGTCGGGGAGCATGGCCGCGCGGGCGGCCTCGATGCTGCCGGGCAGCATGATCAGCGCCTTCGCCTGGGTGTCCTCGTAGTAAAAGGCGAACTCATCGGCGCGGTACTTCGGGTTGAGCGGCGCGGCGGTGGCGGCGGTGGCGGCGGCCAGGAAGGCGATCACCATCTCGGGGCCGTTGCCCATCGCGATGGCGACCCGGTCGCCCGGGCCGACCCCGATGCCCTGGAGCTGGCCGGCCAGCTCGGCGACGTTGGCCCGCAGGGCGGCGTAGCTCAGGTCGGGGCGGCCGGGGGCCACCAGCGCGGGGCGGTCGGGCGCGCCGCCGCCGATCATGTCGAGCAGCGTGGAGATAACGGGCTCGCGGGACATAGACGCTCCTTCGGGTCGTATGTGCGCTCCAAGATTGCAGATTGCAGATTGCAGATTGCAGATTGCAGATTGCAGATTGCAGACAGTATACCAACAGTGGTTCCAGGGCACGCGGTAATCTACAATCTGCAATCTACAATCTACAATTCACCAACCCACAGCCACCCCGTCGCAGCGCATGTCGGTGCCGGCCACGTAGGAGCCATCGTCCTGACGCCAGATGATCTGGCCGCGGCCGAAGTCGCCGGGGGCGGCCTCGACGATCACCTGATGGCCGCGGGCGGCCAGGCCCTCGACGATATGCCGCGGCGTCTCCAGCTCCAGGCGCAGGGTGTCGTCCTTCTCCCAGCGCCAGCGCGGCGCGTCGAGGGCGGCCTGCGGGTGCATCCCGTAGTCCAGGCTGTTGACGACCACCTGGGCGTGGCCCTGGGGCTGCATGTGGCCGCCCATCACGCCGAAGGGGCCGACGGGCTGGCCGCCCCTGGTGAGGAAGCCGGGGATGATCGTGTGGAAGGGCCGCCGGCCGGGGGCGACGCAGTTCGGGTGGCCGGGCGTCGTCACGAAGCCGTTGCCCCGGTTGTGCAGCGAGATGCCCCAGCCCGGCACGACCACGCCCGAGCCGAAGCCCATGTAGGTGGACTGGATCATGCTGACCATGCGCCCGTCGCGGTCGGCGGCGCAGAAGTAGACGGTGCCGCCGCGCGGCAGCTCGCCCGGGCCGAAGTCGCCGGCCGCCTCGCCGATCAGCCTGGCGCGGTCGGCCAGGCGGGCGCGGTCGAGCATGGCGGCGATCGGCACATCGACCTTGGCCGGGTCGCCCACATAGGCGAAGGCGTCGGCGAAGGCCAGCTTGATCGCCTCGACCTGCAGGTGGTAGCTGGCGTCCGAGTCGCGCGGGTGGCGGGCCAGGTCGAGGTTCTCCAGGGCGCCGAGGGCCATCAGGGCGGCGATGCCCTGGCCGCTGGGCGGGATCTCGTGGACGGTGTAGCCCCGGTAGTCGACGCTGATCGGCTCGACCCACTCGCTGGTGTGGGCGGCCAGGTCCTCGGCGGTGATCAGGCCGCCGGTCTCGCGGGAGAAGGCGGCGATCGCCTGGGCGATCTCGCCCTCGTAGAAGGCGCGGGCGCCCTGGGCGGCCACCGCGCGCAGGGTGCGGGCGTGGCCGGGGCTGCGGAAGCGCTCGCCGGGGCGGGGCGCGCGCCCGCCGGGGGCGTAGGTGCCCAGGAAGCCGGAGAACTCAGGGCCGAGGCGCTGCTGGGCGAAGGCCACCCCACGCGCCCACGACGCGGCCACCGAGGGCGGCACCGGGGCGCCATCCTCGGCGTAGGCGATCGCCTGGGCGAAGAGCTGCGCAAGCGGCCGCGAGCCGAAGCGGGCGTGCATGTCGTCCCAGAGCCGGACCACGCCGGGCACGGTGACAGGCAGCCAGCCGTGGGTGGGCATGGCGCTGTGGCCGGCGCGCTCCAGGGCCTCCACGCTCAGGCCGGCCGGGGCGCGGCCCGAGCCGGTGATCCCATGCAGGCGACCGCCCTCCCAGATCAGGGCGAAGCCGTCGCCGCCGAGGCCGTTGGAGGGCGGCTCAAGCACGGCCAGGGCGGCGGCGGCGGCCAGGGCCGCGTCGATCGCGTTGCCGCCATCCTGCAGCACGCGCAGGCCGGCCTGCGAGGCCAGCGGGTGGCTGGTGGCGACCACGCCGTTGGCGGCCACCAGGGGCGAGCGCCGCGCGGCGTAGGGGTGGGCCAGGAGGTTCAGCTCCATTGGTGCGCTCCTTTGGGCAATCATCGATGAGGGTGGCGGCTATTATGCCACATCCCCAAGGGGCCTGTATCGCGGGGAGCCCCCGCGCGTGGGTGACAAAACTCAGGTACTATAGGGTATACGCGAGGGACAAAGCGACAGAAAGGAACTACTGCGGAGTATGGTCAACAACGCCGACTTTATCGCGCTCAAACAGATTGTCAAGCAGCATGGGCTGCTGGAGAAGCAGCCGTGGTTCTACGTGGGCGTGGTGGCGCTCAAGCTGGGCATGTTTGCGCTGAGCATGGCCGTGCTCTTCACCGTCGACTCGTTCTGGGCCCAGGTGGCCAACGCGCTCTTCCTGGGCTTTGTGCTGGCGCAGCTGGGCTTCACCTCACACGCGGCCTGCCACCGGCAGTGCTTCCACCAGCGCTGGCAGAACGATCTGGTCGGGATCGTGCTGGGCAACCTGCTGCTCGGCATCAGCCGCGACTGGTGGACCTATAAGCATAACGTCCACCACGCCCACCCCAACCACGACGGCATGGACCCCGACCTGGATGTGCCGGTGGTGGCCTTCACGGTGGAGCAGGCCCTCTCGCGGCGCGGGGTCGAGCGGCTGGTGGTGATGTGGCAGGCATGGGCGTTCTTCCCGCTGCTCACCTTCCAGGGCTACGCGCTGCGCGACGTGAGCCTGCGCTACATCCTCGACGGGAAGGCCCGCCAGGGCCGGCTGGAGGGGCTGCTGCTCGCGGTCAACCTCGCCTGGACGTTTGCGCTGCCGATCATGGCCCTCGGGCTCTGGGGCGGCCTGGGCTTCGCCCTGCTGAGCCAGGCCGTCTTCGGGGTCTACCTGGGCTCGGTGTTCGCGCCGAACCACAAGGGCATGCTGGTGGTGACGGACGACATGCCGATCGACTTCCTGCGCCTGCAGGTGCTCACCGCGCGCAACGTGCGCGCGCACGCGCTCACCGACTTCTGGTACGGCGGGCTGAACTACCAGATCGAGCACCACCTGTTCCCCTCGGTGCCGATGCACCGGCTGCGCGAGCTGAGCGTGCTGGTGAAGGCGTTCTGCGCGCAGCGCGACGTGGCCTACTACGAGACGTCGATGGTCCAGTCGTACCGTGAGATCCTCTCGTACCTGCACGAGATCGGCGGCGTGCTGCGCCGCCCGGCGCAGGCGAGCGAGTCGCCCGGCGCGTAGCGTCCATTGGTTACACGCACACAGAACGACCGGCGCATCGCGCCGGTCGTTCTGTGTGCGTAGGGCCTCACCCGCCCTACGGCCCCGCCCACGCCTCGCGGTAGTCCGCGCCGAGGATGAGGACGATGTCGGTGCGCAGCGGGGCCGGCGGGGCGTCGGCGGGCGGCTCGCTGAAGACATAGCGCGGCTCGATCTGGAGCAGGTCGGCCAGGCGCTTGAGCGTCTGCGGGTGCTGGCCGTAGTCGATCAGCTGGCTGTGCGCGGCGGGCGCGAGGGCGTCGGCCGCATCGACCGTGAGGAAGCCGCCGGCGCGCAGGGCGTCCGTCACCCGCCCGGCGAGCCCCTGCACCTCGGCGCCGTTCTGCACCTGGACGCGGGCCACCTCGGCGTTGGCCTCGGGGCCGGCAAGCAGGCGGGCCACCAGGGCCGACACATCGCCCCTGTCCCAGTAGATATCCGAGCCGATCTCCTGGCTCACCGCCACATCGTTCGGGTTGATGCTCAGCTGGACGATCCGGTCGGGCTCAAGGCGCTGGGCCAGGTCGGCCAGCCCGCGCAGGGTGTCCAGGTCGCCCAGGGGCAGCGTGGTGCTGACGCTCTGCTGCAGGTCGCCGGCGAGGGCGGGCAAGAGGGCGGCCTGGCTGAGCAGGCCGCGGGCGCGCACCTCGGCGAGGATGGCCCGCAGCACCAGCTGCTGGCGTCGTGAGCGGTCGAAGTCGCTGGAGCTGTGGCGCGAGCGGGCGTAGCGCAGCGCGGTGGCCCCGTCGAGCACCTGGAGCCCGGCGGGGATGTAGAGCCGCTCGTAGCCGTAGTCGTCGGTGGGGTAGGCCGGGTCGAGCAGCGGGCGCGGCACGTCCACCGTTATCCCGCCGAGGGTGTCGACGACGCGCTGGAAGCCGCGGAAGTCGATCTGGGCGACATAGTCCACCGTCACGCCCAGGAAGCCCTCGACCGTCTGGGCGGCGAGGGCGCCGCCGGCGGCCTCGGGGGCGGTGCCCTCGCCGTAGAGCTCGGCGGCGTTATGGAACCCGTAGGCGTAGGCGGCGTTGATCTTCTGCTGGCCGAGGTGGGGGATGGCGGCCACCGAGTCGCGGGGGATGGAGAGCATGCCGGCCCAGGCCTGGGCCGGGTCGATATGGACGAGGATGAGCGTATCGCTGCGCACGCCCTCCTGCATGTCGGGCCGGCGGTCGACGCCGACCAGCAGGACGTTGAGCGGGTCGCGCAGGGCTGGCGGGGGCGTGGGGGCGGCCTGGCCGGCGGCGGCGCTGGGCCGGCGCGGGTCGGCCTGCTCGATCGCGCCGAGGGTGCCCCTGGCCCAGCTGAGGGCCAGGGCCAGGGCCAGGATCAGCAGGGCGCTGAGGGCGGCGGCGGCGGCGAGGATGCGCGGGCCGCAGCCCTGGCGCGGCGCGGGGGCGCGGCGCCGCGCCGCGCGTCGGGCGGCAACCCGCTCGCGCGCGGTGCGCGGGCTGGGTGATCCGGGGGCATGATTCATAACGTAACCGTAGGGGCGCAGGAGGATGGGTGCCGCGCGCGGCACCCATCCTCCTGCACCCCTACTCCGGCGAGGGCCATGTCGGGTCCTCGAAGGGCGCGCGCACCGAGAGCCGGCGGATGCTGGATGTCTCGACGCCGGGGAGCACGGCCAGCACGACGATGCTCATATCATCGCCAGGCTCGCCCCGGTCGAGCTCCATCGCCCGGCGCAGGATCTCCTCGCTCATCTCGGTGGGGCTGCGCCCGTCCATCACCGGCCAGGCCGAGAGGTAGTTGAGCAGCTCGATGTCCTCGCCGTAGCGCTCGCCGGCCCGCAGCAGCCCGTCGGTGAAGATCACTACGTAGGTGTAGGCCCTCACCGGCAGCTCGGTGATCATCGGCTTGATCATCGGCTGGAGGCCGATCGGCATGGAGGGCTCGTTATGGCTGGTGACGCCCTCGGGGTCGATCACAAAGAAGGGCGCCGGGTTGTTGCGCGAGATCAGGATCTTGCCGCTCTGAAAGTCTACCGAGAGGATGTTCAGGGTGGCCGCCACCTGCCCCATGCGGTAGGTGTACAGGTAGTCGTGGACGGCGCGTGCGGCGGCGCCGTCGCGGGCGCCGTCCTTCAGCAGCGAGATCGCCCGCGTGGCCAGCAGGTTGCTCAGCGTCTTCGCGCCGCGCCCGGTGCCCTGTCCGTCCACGAGCACAAACGAGAATCCCCCGCCGGGCCGCTCGATCGTCTCAAGGGTGTCGCCGCTCTCGCCCCCGCCGTGGTGGGCCACCTTCGCGACTGCAACGTGAATGTCTAGCATGGCTCGCATCGCGCTCGGGGCGCTGTCCTCTCTCACCGGTGCGGAATGTTCTATCACTCGCTGTAAGGATACCACAACCGGGGGCGCGGGGTGTGCGCAGCGCAGGGCGACGCGGCCGCGCGGGCAAGAGAGGCTGCGCCTCCATCAATGCTTTCAGTCATCATAGACAAGGTTTCAGGTTCCAGCTTTCAGGCTTACAGCTTGTAGTGGCGGCTTCAGCCGCACAGGTGCTGAAGCGCCCACTACGAACGCCGCAAACTGTAACGTTGTTACGAACCATGTCCTCGTGAAAAACGCGTGTCCGCGCGAATACGCGCTGGGTCAAGCCCCACCGGCTGGCGACTGACGTCGCGCCGGAGCGGCGCTGCGCGCTGGGCGTCGGCCTCCGCCGACGCCGGAGCCGCCTGCGGAGGCGGGCGGTGGGCCAGAGGCCCAGCGCTGCGACGCCAGTCGCCAGCTGAGGCACCTACGCGCACAGGTTCACCCAGGGCTTTGTTGGCGCGCATGGGATATGTCCCCTCAGACGACGCCGGCCATGGCCTGCGGCTCCTCCAGCGCGTAGCCGTCGGCGTCGAGGGGCAGCGTGATCGTGATCGCGGTGCCGTGATCGGGGTCGCTATCGATATGGATATGGCCCCTGTGGCTCTCGATAATCCCGTAGCAGATCGCCATGCCCAGCCCGTTGCCCTTCGACTTGGTGGTGATGAAGGGCTGGAAGATCTTGTCGAGCACCTCGGGCGGGATGCCCGGCCCGTTATCCATAATCGTCAGCACCGCGTGGCCCTCGCTCGCCCCGAGGGCCAGCCGGATCTCGGCGTTGGCCCGGCCGCGCAGGGCGTCGCGGGCGTTGGTGATCAGGTTGAGCAGCACCTGGTTGATCTGCCCGAGGTCGCACAAGATCGCCGGCAGGTCATTGATCGCGAGGTCCAGGCGGATCTGATCGCGCTCAAGGTCGGGCCGCACCAGGTCGAGCGTCTCATTGATCGCCGTCTGGAGCAGGTTCGGGCTCAGGTCGGGCTCACGCTTGCGGGCGAAGGTGAGCAGGCTGGATGTGATGCTCGTGGCGCGCTGGCAGACCCGGCTGATCACACTGAGCGAGTAGTCCTTCTCCGTCACGCTGTCAGAGATCTCGCCGAGCTGGGCGTGGCCGAGGATAGCGGTGAGCATATTGTTGAACTCGTGGGCGATCCCGGCGGAGAGCGCGCCGAGGGCGGCGAGCTTGGAGGCGCGGGTGAGCTCCTCCTGCTGGCGCTGGAGCTCCTCGTAGAGCCGCACCCGCTCCTCGGCGAGCTCCTGGCGCTTGCGGGTCTCGCTGTTGAGGGCGGCCACGGTGGCGAAGGTCGAGCGGGAGACGATCAGGATCAGCAGGCCGTAGAGCAGCAGCCAGGGGTCGGTGGCGTAGAGCGCCGCCATCGCCGCGCCGATGGCGAAGGTGAGCAGGTGCGGCCAGCTCGTCTGCTGCAGGCTCTCGCGGTAGATGCGTAGCACGGGCTGGCCGCTGGCCAGGGCGACCATCAGGCTCACCAGCAGGCTGTTCGCGCCGTGGTAGGTGCCGGCGACGCAGAGGAAGGTGAGCAGGCCCAGCGGCCCGCTGTAAGGGGTCGCGCCCGGCGTCTGGAGCGCCCGGTAGACCAGCGCAGCACCGGTGTAGACAACCGTCAGCATGGCGGCGTTGAAGATGATGCGCTCCCAGGTGCGCCGGCGACGCAGCGAGTCGAACGCCGCAGCGATCAGGATGATCAGCGCGCCAGGCGGGCCGAGGACGCTGATCGAGAAGATCGCCACGGCCTCGCCGACCGTCAGGTTCACCTGCTGATCTGTGCGCACCTGGAGGCTCACCTGCGCAGACTCCGCCAGTATCATCGCCACCAGGCAGGCGATAGAAAGGAGCGCCTGCTCGCGTAGCACGCCAGAGATCGGCAGCAGCGCAAGAGCAATGCCGATCGCGCTAAGGCAGATGATCATCAGGTAGAGGCGAGCGAGTGGCGGCAAGGTGCGCATACATCCTCACATCAATCGTACTACTGGCGGTCATACAAATACAGCGCCGGGAGGTCGTATGACCTCCCGGCGCTGTATTGAGTGCTTGCCGCGGCGTTCGCCGCTGGTTTTAGCCCCAGGTGATGTTGAAGAGTGTGGCCGCCCCCTGGGAGAGCGTCGCGAAGGCACCAAGGACGAGAGCGATACGGCCAGCGATGGTCATGATGCGGCTCATGCGAGATCTCCTTCCTAATGAATACTACAGGCTGTAGGTAACTACAGCCGATAGTATAATTGCTAGGAGGGGTTTTGTATAGGGGCCGCGCCAGAAATGAAAAAAATGTTAGTTCCATAGGCAACAGCAAAGCCGCCCGGCCGCTGGCGGGGATCAGGCGGGCCACCGATGGCCCACACACGATCCAACGCAGCCGGCACGCCCTTTTGGCGTAGTACTTCCGTCCCGCGCAGACCACTCACCCCTGGCCCGGTCTATGCTACACTAGCAGGAATGATTCGCGCATTCCAACAGCTTCGCGCCCTGATCGGGCGACACGTGGCCTACCCCTTCGCCCTCCAGGGCGTGGTGGCGCTGGCCCTGCTGATGACGCCGCTCAGCGGGCTGGGCATGCGCGGGCCGCTCAGCGTGGATGGCTCGCCGCAGCGCTACTGGGCGATGACGGCGATTGTCGGCCTGCACCTGATCCTCACGCTCTTCGTCCCGGCCCGGAGGCTCGCGCTGTGGGCGCAGATCCTCTACCTGATCATCCAGTGCGCGCTCACGGCGGTGGCCCAGGCGCTGTTCCCGACGCCGCTCTTCGACTATGTGTACCTGGCCATTGTGCTCCAGTCGCTCATGCTCTTCCGGCCCTGGCTCTGGATCCCCTTCGCCGTCGGCGTGTGGGCGCTCTGGAGCGGCGGCGTGTTTATGGCCACCGCGAGCGCCCTGACCTGGCTGCAGAGCAACCTGGCCCTGGCCTTCCCGGCCACCTGCGCGATCATCGCGGCGATCATCTATGTGCGGCAGCACCGGCGCAGCGAGCAGGCCCAGCAGATGCTCCAGCAGATGCAGCAGCGCTACGACAGCCTCTCGACGGCCCTGCGCGAGATCCAGCAGCGGGTGGCCCTTGAGGAGCGCCGCCGCCTGGCACAGACCCTCACCGACGAGGTGCAGGCCGCCCTGGCGCGCACCGAGCAGAGCATCGCGGCGGCCATCGGCCAGGCCCAGAGCAACCTCTCGCGGCTCCAGATCACCGTCGCGCAGACCCGCGACTCGGCGGGTTTGGCGGTCGAGCGGCTGCGCGGCGCGATCACCACGCTCCGGCACAGCGAGGCGGACCCGCCGCCGCGCGAGCCGGTGTTTGCGCTCGCCATCCCCGGCCCGCGCGACGAGCTGGTCATCTCGTCGCGGCCCTACCGGGTGCTGAGCTGGGTGCTGCCCGTCGTCTTTATCTCGCTCTCGCTGCTGGTGACGCTCACCCAGCACCCGCCGACCCTCGATGTCATCCTGCCCCTGCTGACCCTCTACGCCCTGCTGCTGCTGGCCTACATCTACACCCTGCGGGCGCGCAACCCGCTGCTGCTCCAGATCGGCCTGGCCGGCCAGACCCTGGCCGTGGTGGCGATGGCGATCACCACGCAGGCGTTGCCCATCCTGCTGGGGCTGCTGCTGGTGCTCTGGCAGATCGCGCTGCGCCTGCCGCTCGGTCAGATCGCGCTCTTCCTGACCGGCACGCCGGCGGCGATCGGGCTGCTGCTCGCCCGCATGCGCCCCCAGGCGATGGACCGCGAGAGCCTGCTGGTCTGCGCCGTGGCGGCGGTGACGATGGCCGGCCCGCTGCTGCTGGCCCGCCGGCAGCTCGACCAGCGTCGCCATGCCGAGCTGCGGGCATCGCTGCTGTCGAGCGAGATCGAGCAGCAGACGAATGAGGTGCGCACGCTGGCGGTGGCCGCCGAGCGCTCGCGCCTGGCCCGCGAGTTTCACGATGACCTCGGCTCGCGGCTGGTGCTGATCAACCTCCAGCTCCAGCTGGCCGAGGAGCTGGCGGCCGAGAGCTCCGCCGATGCGCTGGCCCAGCTCCAGGTGAGCCGCGATCATCTGCGCGAGGCGTGGCGCAGCGTGTTGGCCGTGGCCGATGCCGAGCTGCCCCTGTCCGGCGACACCCTCGCCGCTGCCCTGGAGAGCCTGGCCGCGCAGTGCCGGCGCAGCGCCAGCGTGTCGATCTCCCTGCGCGCCGACGATGGCCTTGAGGAGCTGAGCCCCGCCGTGGCCTGCACGATCTACCGGGTGGTGCAGGAGGGCATCGCCAACGCGTGGAAGCACGCCCTGCCCAGCCAGATCAGCGTGCAGCTCAGCATGAACACCAGCCATGTGCGGGTGACAGTCGTCAACGATGACCGACCGGCCGACTCGCCGGGCGGATCGCCGGCGGGCGGGGCGGCGCCCCAGGGCAGCTACGGCCTGGTGGGGCTGCGCGAGCGGGCTGATGCGCTCGGCGGCGGGATCGAGGCCGGGCCCCTGCCCGAGGGCGGCTTCCGCCTCATGATGGCCCTGCCCGTCGAGGGGGTGGCGTGATGGACGAGAAGATCCGCGTCCTGATTGTGGATGACCAGGCCCTGATCCGCACCGGCATCCAGTCGCTCCTGAACCGTAAGGCCGACATTGAGGTGGTCGGGCAGGCCGGCGATGGCGCCGAGGCCCTGGCGCAGGTGGCCGCCCTCGACCCGGATGTGGTGCTGATGGATGTGATGATGCCCGTGATGGATGGTGTCGAGGCGACCCGCCGCCTCACCGCATCCTCGGCGCGCGCGGCGGTGATCTTCCTGACCACCTTCCGCGACGACGCGTATGTGCTCCGCGGGATCGCCGCCGGCGCCCGCGGCTACCTGCTCAAGGATGTGGACCACCGCGCCCTGGCCGACGCGATCCGCACGGTGGCCGCCGGCGGCGCCCTGCTCAACCCTGAGATCACGGCCCGCCTGCTGCCCTACCTCGGGCGTATGGCCGCCGACCCGCCGGCGCCGCCGCCCGCCGCCCCCCCGCCGCCGCCAACCTCCGCGCGCGCCGACCTGCTCACCGAGCGTGAGCGCAGCATCCTGCAGATGCTCGCCAAGGGCCACACCAACCTGGAGATCAGCGACGCCCTGGCGATCAGCGTCGGCACGGTCAAGAACCATATCAGCAGCATCCTCGGCAAGCTCGATGTGCGCGACCGCACCCAGGCCGCCCTCTGGGCTGTGCAGCATCAGCTGTAGCTGTCACATC
>NZ_JAIEWN010000007.1:144720-151253 GCF_019599295.1 Oscillochloris sp. ZM17-4
GCTCTGGGGTCTGGATGGCTTCGTCGCGGTGAACCCGTTCCTGGGCTTCGTCGACTGGCCGCTGGCCGAGGCGGCGCGGGCCATCGGCGACGGGATCGGGGCGCGGGTGCTGCCCGACATGGCCTTCTACCGCGAGCGCTGGCGGGGCGGGGCCTTCGTGATGGCCGACCTGGTCCACGCGGCCCGCCGGGCCGGACAGGAGCCGCCGGCGCTGGCGGCCATCCTCAGCGGCGCGGCGCCGACCCCGCTGCGGCCCAGCGCGCCGGCCCTCACCTTCGCCGAGCGCCACGACCACGCCCACGGCACGCGCTGGGAGGAGCAGGCCGTGCGCCACGTGGCCCTCTGGTGCGCCGCCCTCGTCCCGCCGGATGGGTCGGCCCCCGCCGGCCTGTACGCCGCCTGGCGCGACGCCGCGCGGGCCGACCGCTCGCTGGAGATCGCCGGGCTGCGCGGCTGGCGGGCCTGGGCGCGCGGCCTGCCCGCGCAGCCGGCGGCGGCCCTCGCCACGGCCCTCGATGCGCTCCAGGTCGCCCCCGCCGAGCGCCCGAGCTACCTCTACCACCTGCTCGGCGGCGTGCTCGGCTGGGCCTCCTACCTGCGCCGCGACACCTGGGCCGCCGGGGACCATGAGCTCGGCCCGCTGCTCGACCTGCTGGCCATCCGGGCCTGCACCGATGCGGCGATAGCGCAGGGGACAGGGCTTGGCATCCCAACCCCCAACCCCCAACTCCCAACCCCCAACTCCCAACTCCCAACCCCCGGCATCGAGGACGAGGATCTGCGGCTGATCTTCCAGGAGGCCCTGGAGGACAGCTATGTGCGCGGGCTGCTCGGCGACATCCGGCCGCCCGCCGCCGCGCCGCAGGGCCGCCCGGACGTGCAGGCGGTCTTCTGCATCGACGTGCGCTCGGAGCCGCTGCGCCGCCACCTGGAGGCCCAGTCGCCCGCCGTCGAGACGCTCGGCTTCGCCGGGTTCTTCGGCGTGGCCCTGGACTGGCGGGCCGACGGGCGGGGCAGCGCGCGCTGCCCGGCGCTGCTCGCGCCCGGCGTGCGGGTGGCCTCGCGGGAGGCCGCCCCAGCATGGCAGCTCGGCACCGCCCTGAAGAAGCTATCCGCCGCGCCGGCCGCCGCCTTCACCTATGTGGAGACGCTCGGCCTGGGCTACGCCCTCGGCCTGGCCGGCGACGCCCTCGGCCGCCTGTCCGCGCGGCGGGCCGACGAGGGCAGCGCGCCGCTCGACCTGGGCGCGATCGCGCCCGAGGCGCGGATCGACCTTGCGGCGGGCATCCTGAAGAACATGGGCCTGCGCGAGCGCTACGGCCGGCTGGTCATGCTCTGCGGGCACGCCGGCCACAGCGAGAACAACCCGCACCAGTCCGGGCTCGACTGCGGGGCCTGCGGCGGCCATGGCGGCGCGATCAACGCCAGAGTCGCGGCGGCCCTGCTGAACGACCCGGCGGTGCGCGCGGCCCTGCCTGGTCGCGGATTCCCCGTGCCGACCGACACCCACTTCCTGCCGGCGCTGCACAGCACCACCACCGACAACGTGCGCCTGCTGGATGTGGATCTGGCCCCGGCCGGCCACCGGGGCGACATGGCGCGGCTGGAGGGCTGGCTGGCCGAGGCCGGCGCCCGCACCCGCGCCGAGCGGTCGGCCGGGCTGGGGATCGCGCCGGGGCCGCAGGGTCTGATCGACCGGCTGATCGGCCGGCGCGCCCGCGACTGGTCGGAGCCCCGGCCCGAGTGGGCGCTGGCCCGCAACGCGGCCTTCATCGCCGCCCGCCGGGGCCGCACCCGCGGCGTAGACCTGGGTGGCCGGGCCTTCCTGCACGAGTACGACTGGACGACCGACCCCGACAGCTCCATCCTGACCCTGATCCTCACCGCTCCGATGGTCGTGGCCTCGTGGATCAACCTGCAGTACTTCGCCTCGACGGTGGATAACGAGCGCTTCGGCTGTGGCACTAAGGCTCTGCACAACCGAGTGGGCGCGCTGGGCGTGGTGCTGGGCAACGGCGGCGACCTGCGCCCCGGACTGGCGCTCCAGTCGGTGCGGGCGGCCGACGGCGGCAGCTACCACGAGCCGCTGCGGCTCCAGGTGGTCGTCGAGGCGCCACAGGAGCGGATCGCGGCGGTGCTGGCCGCGCAGCCCGCCGTGCGCGCCCTCGTCGAGAACGGCTGGCTGCGGCTCTTCGCCCTCGACCCGGCCGGCGGCGGCGCGGCGCGCTACCTGCCCGGCGGGGGCTGGGTGTAGCGATTACCCCATGCGCATCAACGTTAGGGCTGCCGCCCTAAAAGCCGATGGTGCTTTGGCCAAAGCACCAAGACATTCCGAGGAGCCGAGGGCTTACGTTGATGCGCGTCGGCGATCACGCCTGGCCCTGCTCGGGCGCGAGCGGCGCGAGCAGGGTCAGCAGCTCGCCGATCGTGCGGCCGCCCTGGGCCGGGTGGCGCATCGGCTGCTCGGTGTTGATCACATAGCGGTTCTGCCGGCCGACCCGCAGCCGCATGATGTAGCCGCTCTCCTCAAGGTCGCGGATCAGCCGCTGCACCGCCCGCTCAGTGATCCCCACCACCTCCGCGATCTCCTTGGCGGTCATGCGCTGGCTGCGTGCGATGCAGAGCAGCACCTGCGAGTGGTTGGTCAGGAAGGTCCACGTGTGCATTGAGGCGGCTCCACAGGCGGCGCGCGACATACGCCAGGGCTATCGCGAAACATGTATCATACATATTATAGCGCGTGACGCAGGGCTTCAGTCTGTACGACCCTATGTTACACTGAAGAACAAGCAGGCAGAGAGACGATCTACCTACCCCTATCCCTATCCCTATCCCTATCCCTATACCCTGTACCCTGTACCCTGTACCCTATACCCTGTACCCTGTACCCTGTACCCTATACCCTGTACCCTGTACCCTGTACCCTACTATGTCAGACGCCGACATCCCGTTTGCCCGGCTGATCAGCCTGAGCGACGACATCGCGCCGATCGAGTTCCTGCTCAGCGGGCGCGACCACAGCCTGGGCCGCTCGCCCCTGTGCGACATCGTCATCCCGCGCAACAACATCTCGCGGATCCACGCCCGCGTCACCCGCGAGGGACCGCGCTACCTGCTCCACGACGCGGGCAGCGCCAACGGCACCTTCATCAACGGCCTGCCGCTCGGCGCCCCGCACCTGCTCAGCAACCGCGACGGCATCGGCCTCGGCGGCGCCGGCGAGCTGCTGCGCTTCCTCGACCCCGACCCCACCGTCGTCACGGCCAGCCGCCTGCGCATCGACGAGCGCACCCAGACCTTCCTGCTCGGCAGCCTGCCGCTCAGCCTGCCGCCCAACCAGTTCCGCCTGCTCAGCCACCTCTACCGCCACATGGGCAGCCTCTGCACCCGCGAGGAGTGCGCCGAGGCCGTCTGGGGCCGCGACTACGACCCCGGCATGGACGCCGAGTCCCTGGATAAGACGGTCAGCGGCCTGCGCTCCGCCCTGCGGCGCGCGGATGACAGCGCGGCCGGCCTGCTCCAGACCCGCCGCGGCATGGGCTATGTGCTGCTCCCGACCCTATCCGCCGAGGAGTGAGGCGCCGGGGCCGGGTTGTGGTCGCCTAAGACCCGCACATGGTCATTCGCTTATTCGATAGAGATATGGTATACTTGCACCGCTTTACTGACAGAACGCCAGGCTGCGCCGGCCTGCGCGCGATTAACCGGAGGAGGCACTCCAGTGGCGCTTGAGAAAGACGAGAAGGGTACGATCATTGGCGGCTACCAGGTGCATAGCAACGACACCGGATCCCCAGAGGTCCAGGTCGCGCTGCTCACCGAGCGTATCAACCAGCTGATCGATCACCTGCGCACGCACATCCACGATCATCACTCGCGGCGCGGCCTGCTGAAGCTTGTCGGGCGCCGCCGCCGCCTGCTGAACTACCTGGCGAGCCGCGACAAGGATCGCTACCGCAGTGTGATCGAGCGCCTTGGGCTGCGCCGCTAACATTGGAGCCCATGCCCAGCTACCGCGTAGCATACGAGAGCACTGGCGAGCGCGCTCGCCGGTGCTCTTGTGCGTCATGGCGCGGCGGTGGCGGGGCAAGGGCCGCATCAACACGCGTTCTGGGGCCGCGACCCAGACCGGCTTTTTGACAGGGCCGCACCAGCGCCTTCTGGGGCTGCGACCCAGACCGGCTTTTTGTTGGGTGTGGGTGGCTTCGCCACCCACACCAAACAAAAACCTAAAGAACATGTCGTTTGCGAGAGGCCGGAGGATGGCCGTTCGGGATTGGAGCGTGCAAAGGGCCACGTGGCTGTTTGTAGGCTCCAGTACCGAACCCTCCTCCGGCAGCGGCCGGCCGGCGCGCGCCGGCGGCCCGGCCATACTGGCCGAACCCTATGGTACCCGGAGGAATAGATTCAGATGACCGAACGTCACGTTTACACCGTCAGCGCCGAGATCGCTGGCCGCACATTGACCCTTGAGGCCGGCCGGTACGCCGAGCAGGCCGACGGCGCGGTCACGGTGCGCTATGGCGACACGGTGCTGCTCGCCACCGTGGTGGGCGCGAAGGAGCCCCGCGAGGGCATCGACTTCTTCCCGCTCACCGTCGACTACGAGGAGCGGATGTACTCGGCCGGCAAGATCCCCGGCAACTTCTTCAAGCGCGAGGGCCGCCCCACCACCACCGCCATCCTCACCTCCCGCCTGACCGACCGCCCGCTGCGCCCGCTCTTCCCCAAGGGCTACCAGAACGAGGTCCAGGTCATCATCACCACCTTCTCGATGGATATGGTGAACGACCCCGGCCCGATGGCGATCATCGGCGCCTCGGCCGCCCTGGCGATCAGCGACCTGCCCTTCAAGGGGCCGGTCGGCGCCGTGCAGATGGCCCACATCGACGGCAAGCTGGTGGCCAACCCGCCCATGGACGAGATGGAGAAGAGCCGGCTCGACCTGATCATCGCCGGCACCAAGGACGCCGTGCTGATGGTTGAGGCCGGCGCCTTCGAGCTGACTGAAGACGAGATGCTGGATGCCGTGAAGCAGGGCCACGCCGTCTGCCAGCAGCTCTGCGCCATGCAGGAGGAGCTGGTGGCGCTCTGCGGCCGGGCCAAGCGCGAGTTCACCCCCCCGCTGGTCGACACCTCCCTGGAGGAGACGATCAGCGCCTGGATGGGCAAGCGCCTGCGCGAGGCCGTGCGCAGCAGCAGCAAGCAGGAGCGCGAGGAGCGCACCTCCGCCCTCAAGGCCGAGGTCGTCGCCTACTTCAGCGCCGATGAGCCCGAGGAGGAGCTGCCCGCCCGCATCAAGGAGGTCGGCAAGTCCTTCGAGAAGCTGCTCAAGGGCGAGGTGCGCAACGCCATCCTCGATGAGGGCATCCGCGTCGATGGCCGCGCCACCACCGAGATCCGCCCGATCAACGTCGAGGTCGGGGTCATCCCGCGCACCCACGGCACCGGCATGTTCCACCGCGGCCAAACCCAGGTGCTCACCGTCACCACCCTCGGCTCGCCCGGCGAGGAGCAGCGCCTCGACGACCTGGGCATCGAGACGAGCAAGCGCTACATCCACCACTACAACTTCCCGCCCTTCAGCACCGGCGAGGCCAAGCGCATCGGATCGCCCCGCCGCCGCGACATCGGCCACGGCGCCCTGGCCGAGCGCTCGCTGATCGCCGTCCTGCCCAGCATGGACGAGTTCCCCTACACGATGCGCCTCGTCTCCGAGGTGCTCTCCTCCAACGGCTCCTCGTCGATGGCCTCGGTCTGCGGCTCCTCGCTCAGCCTGATGGACGCCGGCGTGCCGATCAAGCGCCCGGTGGCCGGCGTGGCCATGGGTCTGATCACCGACCCCGACGGCCGCTGGAAGGTGCTCACCGACATCCAGGGCCTTGAGGATAACCTCGGCGATATGGACTTTAAGGTCGCCGGCTCGTCTGAGGGCATCACCGGCCTCCAGATGGACATCAAGACCACCGGGATCACCTTCGAGATCATGCGCGAGGCCTTCGCCCAGGCCCGCGAGGCCCGCCTGTTCATCCTCGGCAAGATGAACGCCGTGATCAGCGCCCCCCGCGAGGAGCTCTCGCCCTTCGCCCCGCGCATCATCACGGTGCAGATCCCGGTCGAGAAGATCGGCGCCCTGATCGGCCCCGGCGGCAAGATGATCCGCAGCATCATCGAGGCCACCGGCGCCCAGATCGATGTCGAGGACGACGGCCGCGTCTTCATCGCCACCGCCGACGGCGAGGCCGCCAAGAAGGCCGTCGCAATGGTCGAGGGACTCACCCGCGAGGCCAAGATCGGCGATGTCTTCCTGGGCAAGGTGGTCAGCATCAAGCCCTTCGGCGCCTTCGTCAACATCCTCCCCGGCAAGGACGGCATGGTCCACATCTCCGAGCTCGCCGAGACGCGGGTGGAGAGTGTCGAGGACGTGCTCCAGCTCGGCGACGAGATCAACGTCATGGTGATCGATGTCGACCGCGTGAGCGGCAAGATCAGCCTCAGCCGCCGCGCCATCCTCTCCGGCGAGTCGGCCGAGG
>NZ_JAIEWN010000007.1:151353-164875 GCF_019599295.1 Oscillochloris sp. ZM17-4
TGCTGCTGCGCCCCTACGGTATATAATGCCATGATCAATCATTATTTGGAATTCGGCGACGGCGGGCTGCCCCTGCACCTCGCGCCGGCCAACGGCTTCCCCCCCGAGGCCTACCGGCCCCTCGCCGCCGCCCTCGCCCCCCAGATCCGCACCCTCGGCTACCGCCCGCGCCCGCTCTGGCCCGGCAGCGACCCGGCATCCATCAGCTCCTGGCGCGACCTGACAGACGATATGCTGTCCGATATGGGCCGGCGCGGCGATGGCCCCTTTATCGGCGCCGGCCACTCCCTCGGCGGGATCATGACCCTCTACGCCGCACTGCGCCGCCCCGACCTGTTCCGCGGCCTGGCCCTGATCGACCCGGTGGTGATGCCCCGGCATATGCTGCCCGTCCTCTGGGCCATGCGCCAGATCGGCCAGCACCACCGCTCGCCGATCGCCCAGGGAGCCGCCCGCCGCCGCCACCGCTTCGCCAGCGCCAATGAGGCCCGCGCCCGCTACACCGGCCGCGGTGCCTTCGCCGACCTTGACGCCGCCGCCCTCGATGGCTACCTGGACGGCGGCCTGCGCTCCGACGGCGATGGCGTCACCCTGGCCTGGCCCAGGGAGTGGGAGGCGCGCATCTTCAGCCTGGTGCCGATCGACACCTGGGACGCTCTGGCACGCCTGCGCATCCCGCTCCTGATCATCCGCGGCACCCGCTCCGACCTGCTGACCGACCGCTCGTGGCGGCAGCTCCAGCGGCGCCTGCCCGCCGCTCGCCTCGTCGAGCTTGACGGCGGCCATATGGTGCCCCTGGAGCGGCCCGCCGCCGTGGCCGAGACGATCATCAGCTGGGCCGCCGGCCTCAGCCGTGGGTAACAGGCGCGCGCTACCATGAGCACGAGCGAAACGTCGCTCAGCGCAACAGTGGAGGCGTGAGATGAGAGAGCCAGTACGAGTCGGCCAGAGAGCCAGCATCCGCAAGACGATCACCGAGGCCGACGTGGTGCTCTTCGGATGCGTGACCGGCGACATGAACCCACTACACACCGATGACCTCGCCGCCCGCGACTCGCGCTTCGGCAAGCGCATCGCCCACGGCATGCTCGGGGCCGGCCTGATCTCGGCCGTGCTGGGCATGCAGATGCCCGGCCCCGGCACGATCTATATCAAGCAGACCTTGAACTTCCGCAAGCCGATCTTTATCAACGATACGGTGACGACGACCGTGGAGGTGAAGGAGATCCGCCAGGACAAGCCGATCGCCACCCTGCGCACGACGATCACGAACCAGGATGGCGAGCTTGTGCTGGAGGGTGAGTCGCTGGTGCTGCTGCCGTAGGTATCACTGAGGCACTGAGGCACTGAGGCGCTGAGCTGAAGCTGCTCAGTGCCTCAGTGCCTCAGTGCCTCAGTGATCTAGCAGGTAGTAGCCATCCTCGCCCTCGCGGGCGTACTCGGCCACGTGGTAGCCGGCGGCGAAGGCGGCGGTGGCCAGGTCGCGCACCTGGTGGCGCCAGGCCCATGCCCGCCGGAAGTTCGCGCCGCGCAGGCCGTCGATGTCGGCGGGGATGCGCAGGGCCAGCCGCCCGCCCGCGATCGGCGCCGCCGGCCCCTCCGGGTCGGGGTTGAGCAGAGTCGCGCCGGCCAGGATCGCGGCGACATCAGGCGGGGAGTCAGACCCGGCCAGGCGCGCGGCCACCCGCGCGGAGCCGAGCCACCACTCGACCTGAAAGCGGTCGCTGGGCAGGTCGCCAGCGGGTACCGGCTCGGGGCCATAGATATTCGGCTTGTAGGTGCGGCAGATCGCCCCGAGCTTGCGGATGTTCAGGCGGGCGTTGCGGCTGATCAGCGGGTCGTAGGTCCAGGTCATCAGGTCGATGCCCTGGGCGAGCACGGCCTCGCGCTGGGCCAGCTTGAGCCGCTCGCCGATGCGGGCGTCGCGGTAGCCGGGCAGCACAGCGGCCATGTGCGAGCAGTGCTTGAGCCGGCCGTCGGCGGCGCGGCCGAGGAAGCCGAAGGCGAAGCCGACCATCGGCGCGCCGGGCGCATCGGCGTCGAAGGCGCCCAGCAGCACCCCGCCGTTGGTGTGGGCGGTGAGCAGCATGTGCAGCGGCACCGCCCCGTGCTCCCCCCAAACCACATGCTGAATCTCCTCGCAGGCCATATGCTCGGCGTATCCGGCCACCGGGCGGATCACTATCTTCATCGCGCACCCCTGTCCCATGAATCGCTCGGCCTCTGTGCTGTGCGGGCTGCGCCCGACGAAAGGCCACATAACAATGCGAGGGTGGCGACGCCACCCTCGCACCCCGTCGTTGCCCATCACCCTAGCTGCGGAAGAAGTCAACCACCTGGCTGCGCTCCTCCTCGCTCGGCATCATCTCAATGAAGGTGACACGGTGCCAGGGGTAGATCACCGACTGCACCCCGGCGGCCAGGTAGCTCACCGGCTTGCCGTCGCGCTTACGCATGTTCGTCACTTTGATGTACTGATCGCTCGGCTGCGGGTCCTGGTCGATATCGGCCAGCACCGGGTCCTCGCCGCTCAGATGCAGAATCACCGTCTTCGCCACACCCTTCTCCTTAGGGTACAGGGTACAGCGGACAGGGGACAGGCCGGAGCCCTCGCCTTCATCGCTGTACCCCCTTCATCTAACGCCGCGTCTGCTTTTGCACTCTGTTGGCGCTGCTACGCCCGTACATCTAGCGCAAGCGGCGGATGGCGGCGCAGCATGGGGCGTAGCGGCGCGGCGCTGCTACGCCCGTACATCTAGCGCAAGCGGCGGATGGCGTGCGCGCCCATCTGGCGGTATGCTGTGTCCAGGAGGAACGCGATGACAGAGATAGCGGATATCGCCCTGGACGCGGAGCGCTGCTGGGAGGCGGTGGCGGCGCGGGACGGCGGGAGCGACGGGGCGTTTGTGTACGCGGTGCGCTCGACGGGGATCTACTGCCGGCCATCCTGCCCCTCGCGCCGGCCGCGCCGCGAGCAGGTGGCCTTCTTCGCCCTGCCGGACGCCGCCGAGCTGGCGGGGTTCCGCGCCTGCAAGCGCTGCGCGCCGCGCGAGGCCTGCCCGGCCGACCCGGCGGCGGGCGTGGTCGCGGCGGCCTGCGCGGTGATCGCCGCGCGCCTGGAGCAGCCGCCGAGCCTGGATGATCTGGGGGCGGCGGTGGGCATGAGCCCGCACCACCTGCAGCGAACATTTAAGCGGCTGGTGGGGGTCAGCCCGCGCGCGTACGCCGACGCCCTGCGGCTGGATGCGCTCAAGGGCAGGCTGCGGGCCGGCGAGCGGGTGAGCGAGGCGATCGACGCGGCGGGCTACGGCTCGCCCAGCAGGGTCTACGAGCGGGCCGACGCCCAGCTCGGCATGCCCCCGGCGGTCTACCGGGGAGGAGGCAAGGGGATGCAGATCGGCTTTACGATTGTGGACAGCGCGCTCGGGCGGCTGCTGGTGGCCGCCACGGGCCGCGGGCTCTGCGCGGTGAGCCTGGGCGACGACGACGAGCACCTGGAGTATGAGCTGCGGGCCGAGTACCGGATGGCCGAGATCGTGCGCGACGACGAGATCGGCGCGGCGGTGGGCGTGATCCAGGCATACCTTGATGGCCGGCGGCCCAGCATGGAGCTGCCGCTTGACGTGCAGGCCACAGCCTTCCAGCGCCAGGTCTGGCAGGCGCTGCAGGCCATCCCCTACGGCGAGACGCGCACCTACATGCAGCTCGCCGAGGGGCTGGGCAACCCGAAGGCGGTGCGGGCGGTGGGCCGGGCCTGCGCGACGAACCCGGTATCGCTGGTGGTGCCCTGCCACCGGGCGGTGGGCAGCGACGGCAAGCTGCACGGCTTCCGCTGGGGCCTGGGGCGCAAGCAGGCGCTGCTGGATATGGAACGTAAGGGCGCAGCAGCGGGATAGCCGCGCGCGGCTATCCCGCTGCTGCGCCCCTACAGGTGAAATGTGCCGCCGTCCTGGTAGGTTATGGCGGCCCCGCCGCGATACACGGTCGCCGCGCCAGGCCCGTAGACCCGCCAGGTATTCCGGGCTACGGACTGCTCGGCGACCACAGCGGTATACTCGTCGATGCCGAGCAGGGTGAGCGCGGGGGCCTCGGCGAGCAGGCGCGGGGCCCAGCGGGCGCCGAAGGTGTTGTGGTGGGGCAGGACGCAGACGCCGGGCACGAGGCCGAGGCCGTCGAGCAGCTCGCCCCGGCCGGGGTCGAAGTAGCGCCCGCAGAGCACCATGGCCCCGGCGCTGCTGCCGCCGACGACGGCACCGTCGGCCAGGGCCTCACGGATCGCCGCCCACGCCGGGCTGCCGGCCAGGGAGTCGCCGAGGTGGCGCGGGAATCCGCCCAGCAGGTAGATCAGGCGGGCCGCGCGTAGCTCGGCGACGACGGCCGGGTCGGCGGCGCTGCGGGCGTCGGTCAGCGGCGCGGCGACCACGTCGGCGCAGCCGAGGCGCTGGAACCAGCGCACGCCGCTGGCGCCGGCCCGCTTGTCGTTGTGGTCGGGGGCGGCGGCGGCGGGGATGATCCGCACGGGGGCGGCGGGGCCGCCAGCGAGCTGGATCGCGCGCCGGTCGGCCTGATCCATGCCGCCGCCGAACTCGGCCCCGCCGGCCAAGATGATCGCGCCGGCGCTCACGGGGCCGCCCGGCGCGTGTGCTCGTGCGTATGCGCTGCCTGTGTCATGGTGTTTCCCCTGTCCCCTGTCCGCACTCCCCTGTTCCCTCACCATACCTGTTGTATCATAAAAAGGTGCGCTGCACATGGTTCAGCAACCCTGAGGAGAACTCCATGACGATGACGGAAGGGCCGGGGATGATCGCGCTGCTGGGATCGGGCGAGACCGCCCCGAGCAGCGGCGTCGTGTACGACCGGCTCACCGCGCGGGCCGAGGCGCCGCTCCAGGTGTCGATCCTTGAGACGCCGGCCGGCTTCCAGCCGAACTCGGAGCGGGTGGCCGCCAAGGTGGCCGAGTTCCTGGGCGTGCGGCTGCAGAACCTGCGGCCCGAGATCGCCCTGCTGCCGGCCCGCGCCCGCGATACGGACCACAGCCCCGACGACCCGGCCGCCAGCGAGGCCATGCTCCAGTCCGACCTGATCTTCCTCGGGCCGGGCAGCCCGACCTACGCCGCGCGCCAGCTGGCGGGCACGCTGGCCTGGCACCGGCTCCAGGCCCGCCACCGCCGCGGGGCCGCCGTGGTGACGGCCAGCGCGGCCACGATCGCCGTGGGCGCGCTGGCCCTGCCGGTCTACGAGATCTACAAGGTGGGCGCGGAGCTGCACTGGCAGCCCGGGCTCGACCTGCTGGCCCCCTACGGGCTGTCGATCGTGTTTGTGCCGCACTGGAACAACGCCGAGGGCGGGGCCGAGCTCGACACCAGCCGCTGCTACATGGGCCAGGCCCGCTACGAGCGGCTGCTGGGGATGCTCCCCGCCGGGCAGACGGTGGTCGGCGTGGATGAGCACACCGGGCTGGTGCTGGACCTGGCGGGCGGGCGGGCCGAGGTGATGGGCAAGGGCGGGGTGACGGTGGCGCGCGACGGGGCCAGCCGATACTACCCGCGCAAGGAGCGCTTCGCCCTGGGCGAGCTGGGGCCGTTCAAGCTGATCGACCCGCGCGAGGGGCTGCCGCCCGAGGTCTGGGCGGAGACGGCGAGCCGGCCGCGCGCGGCGCCGGAGCAGCCGGCCGCGCCCGACGAGGTTCTCGCCCTGGTCGAGGAGCGCCAGGGCGCCCGCGCCCGCCGGGACTGGGCCGGCGCCGACCGGCTGCGCGACGCGATCGCCGCCGCCGGCTGGCAGGTGAAGGACACGCCCGCCGGGCCGGTGGTGGAGCCCGCCTGATCCTGGGGCTTCGCCCCATGCGCATCAACGTTAGGGCTGCCGCATCGAGGACTACGCCGGGCTGGCCGCCGCCGAGGGCCGAGCGCGCGCTCACGCTCGACCAGGCGCTGGAGCGGGCCGCCGCGACCTCGCCCTAGCCGGCGAACGCCCGCACATACGCGTGCTGCTCGTCGGTCTCGGGGCTGCGCGGCTGACGCCAGCGCTTCTCGACCCCCTGCCAGTGGCGGGCGATCGTGGCCAGCGCCTCATCGCCCGTCATGCCGTGGCGCACCAGCCAGCAGCCCACCACCGTGCCCGTGCGCCCGATCCCGCCCCAGCAGTGGACGTAGACCGTGTGCCCGCCGGCGATCGCCCCGTCGAGCGCGTCGAGGATGGCGGCCATCGCCGCCGGGGTGGTCGGGATGCTCGCGTCGCGGATGGGCATGCGCCGGTGGAAGGCGGTGACCCCGCGCATCGTCGCGGCGGTGGCCAGGGCGTCGGTGTAGTCGCGCAGCTCGCCCGTCTCCGTCAGGTCGAGGAAGTAGGTCACCCCCACGTCGAGGTGGCGGCCGAGCTTAGCCTGGGCCGACTCGAGGTCGGGGCCGCCGGGGTACTCGCCGGCGATGAGCTGGGGCGAGACGCGGTAGCAGTTGCCGTGCGGGAGCAGGTCGCTCATAGGGCTATACCTCTCGTTTCGCTATCAGATGTCTACGCGCTCGGGCCGATCCGTAAGGGTGCAGCAGCGCCGCGCTGCTGCGCCCTTACTCTTACGCTAGCCGAACCGCCGGTAGATCGCCAGGGTCTCGCGGGCGGCGCGCTCCCACGAGAAGCGCGCCGCCTGGGCCGGGCCGCGCCGGGCCAGGGCCGCGCGGGCGGCGTCATCGGCCCAGAGCGACTCGATCGCCGCCGCCCAGGCCGCCACATCGCGCGGCGGCACCAGCAGCGCCGCGTCGCCGGCCACCTCGGGCAGGCTGCTGGTGTCGGCCACCGCCGCCGCCGCGCCGCAGGCCAGCGCCTCAAGCACCGGCAGCCCGAAGCCCTCGTAGAGCGAGGGGTTGAGGTAGAGCCGGCAGGCGCTGTAGAGCCAGACCAGGTCGTCGGGCGCGGGCCAGCCCAGGAAGTCGATCGTGTCGGCCAGGCGCAGATCGCGGATCAGGTCGAAGACCGGGCCGTCGAGCCAGCCGCGCACGCCGGCGATCGCCAGGCGGTAGCCCGCCTGCGGGCGCCGGTCGATGCAGGCCCGCAGGGCGCGCAGCAGCGTCTCCAGGTTCTTGCGCGGCTCGATCGTGCTCACGAAGAGGGCGAACCCCCCGGCGCGCAGGTCGCGCCCGTTGACCGTGCGCCCCTCGCCGGGGGCCACCTGCGCCGGGCGGAAGTGGGCCGCCGCCGCCTCGTGGACCACATCGACCCGCCCGGGCGGCAGGCCGAGCAGCTCGACGATATCGGCGCGGGTGGACTCAGAGACGGCGATCACCGCCTGGGCGGCGTGGGCCGAGGCGCGCACCTGGCCGTAGTAGCGCCGCGCGTCGGCGTCGAGGATCTCGGGGAAGCGCAGGAAGGCCAGGTCGTGGATCGTCACCACCGCCGGGCAGGGCCGCAGGCGCGGGGCCACGAAGTCGGGGCAGTGCAGCAGGTCGAGCCGGCGGGGCAGCAGCTCGGCGGGCAGGGCCAGCGGCTCGAAGCGGTTGTGCGGCGGCGTGAAGAGCAGCGCCCGCGCGACCCTTCTGTCCGCCACGATCGGCTCGGGCTGGCGGCGGTGCTGGAGGGCGAGCAGCGCATCGTCGCCGGCCAGCGGGGCCATCGCCGCGAGCAGCTGCCGGGTGTACTGGGCGATCCCGCCCGGGCGGTAGGCGTTCAGCCGCGCGTCGATGCCGATTCGCATAGGTAATGTTGAATGTTGAATGCTGAATGTTGAATGTTGAATGAGCGGCATTCAACATTCAACATTCAGCATTCAACATTAATCTCAAGCCCGTCGTAGGCAAACGCAACGCCAGGCGGGAGCGCTGCGCCGGCGCTGGCGTGGTCGAAGGCGTGGGTCATGTGGACGAGGAAGGCCCGCCGCGGGCGCAGGTCGGCGATCACCGCGAGGGCCTCGGACAGCGAGAGGTGCGTCGGGTGCGGCTCGTAGCGCAGCGCGTTCAGCACCAGCACATCCAGGCCGCGCAGCTGCCCCCGGGACTCGGCGGAGATGGCGCTGGCGTCGGTGACGTAGCCCAGCCCGCCGATCCGGTAGCCGGTGATCGGCCAGGTGCCGTGCAGAATGTCCAGCGGCGCGATCTGCGTCGGGCCGATCATGAACGGCCCCTCGACCGCCCGCAGCTCGATGCTGGGCCGGGTCGAGCCGGCGGAGCTCTCGGTGAAGGCGTAGGCGAACCGCTCGCGCACATCGGCGAGGGTGCGCGGGCTGCCGAAGATCGGCACGCAGCCGCCGTCGCCGCAGATCGGCCGCAGATCATCGATCCCGGCGACGTGGTCGAAGTGCGAGTGCGTCAGGATCACCGCATCGATGTGGCGCAGCCCGGCGGACAGCGCCTGGGCCCGAAAGTCGGGGCCGGCGTCGATCAGGATCGTCTGCCCCGCCTCACGGAGCAGGGCCGAGGTCCGCATCCTGCGGTTGCGCGGGTCATCGGATGTGCAGATCGGGCAGTCACAGCCGATCACGGGGACGCCCATCGAGGTGCCGGTGCCGAGAAAGCGTAGCTGCATGGCCTGCCATAGAAATGCGGATGGAAACGCTGCTGGTAGTATAGCACGGCCGGTCTATCGTGATGAAATAACAACACTGTTATTGCTCGCACATCCCTCGTAGTCCCCCTATTACACCGTGTCATACATCACGCCGTGCCACAGATAAACAAACTGTTAGAGAGTTATAATCTGAACCCCCTTGATCCTGCCTCTGCACTCTTCTATACTTTATATTCATGATGTGAAGGTAGGTGTACCATCCACCGCTCTCTCATGCTCGTCAACTCCCTGGCTCGGCAAGCCAGCGCCGTACGCCGAGAGGTACTCGTCGATGCAAGGGGTCATCCGTGAGCTGCGCTCGCAGCTCCGCTATCAGATTATCGGCCCGTTTCTGATCCTCACCGTGATCGTCGCGGTGGCAGGGGCGCTTGCTGTGTTCTATCAGGTCGCCGGCTCCCTCCAGGAGCGATTCAATAGCCAGCTCGCCTCGGTGACGCGCACCGCCAACGACACCCTGCTGCGCCAGGAGGCGGCCAACCTGCAGGTCCTGCGCGAGGTGGCCCTCGCCCAGCCCAACCCATCGACCGGCGCCCCCGGCGTGGCCGAGGCCCTCGCCGACAACGATGTCGCCGGGCTACAGAAGGCGATCGACCCCTACTTCCGCGCCCGCGCCCGCGACCGCAACGACGGCGAGGGCTTCGACCGCCTGATCGCCTTCGATGGGCGCGGCCAGACGGTGAGCGACTTCGAGCTCGCGCCGGACAACAGCGCCAGCAATGACTATATCGTCCACGCGCCGCTCGATATCTCCGAGGCGTGGTTCACCAAGAAGGCGCTCAGCGGCCTGTCCGACGGCCGCGGCGATAAGTACGCCGGCCTCATCCAGTTCGGCGACACGCTCTACTTCGCCTCGATCGCCCCGGTGCGCAGCGGCGAACAGGTTGTCGGCGGCCTGATCGCCGCCATGCGCGTCGACAACCTGCTCGCCCTCCTCAACGCCCGCTCGGTCGCCGCCGGCATCACGCTCTACAACCCCTCGGGCACGGTGCTCGCCTCAACCTTCAGTACCGCCGAGGGCGGCGTCGCCGCGATGGACCTGGAGCTGCTGCGGAGCTTCGACACGCGCACCAACGACCTCAGCCAGTCCCTCTTCAGCACCCAGAAGGTCAGCGGCCGCGAGTACCAGTTCGCCTACACCCCGCTGGTGATCCGCGGCGTCTCTGTGGGCATCCTCGCCCCGGCCCTCGCGCGCGATGTGGTCATCCAGACGGGCAGCGATACGCTGCTGCCGCTGATCATCGTGGTGTTCATGCTGGTCGTCCTCCTGGTCGGCGTCGGCGTGCTTATCGCCAACCGCATCACCGCGCCCCTCGGCGAGCTGGCCCGCACCGCCGAGGCGATCACGGCCGGCGAGCTGCACCGCCGCGCCCACATCCAGTCGCAGAATGAGATCGGCACCCTGGCCCATAGCTTCAATACGATGACCGGCTTCCTGACGAACCTCTACGGCCAGGTGAGCAGCGAGTCGAGCCAGCGCGCCGCGATCGTCGAGAGCATCGCCGATGGGATCGTGGTCTGCGACACCGACGGCCGGATCACGCTGATCAACCAGGCCACCCGCCAGTTCCTCGGCCTCCGCGATGATGAACCGCCGCCGACATGGTTTAGCGATATCCCGCTCCAAGAACTGACCGATGGCGCGCTGGGGTTTGGCTCCCAGCGCGCTCAGGATCTCTTCACCCTCGACCAGCGGATCGTCCGCGTCTCCGCCAACCGCGTGGTCTCCAGCGTCGGCGAGATCATGGGCTCGGTCTGCGTGCTCCAGGATATGACCGCCGAGGTGGCGGTGGACCGGGCGAAGACGAACTTTATCGGCACGATCTCGCACGAGCTGCGCACCCCGCTCACTGTGATCCGTGGCAACTCCGACCTGCTGATGCGCGGCCTGGCCGGCCCGCTCGATGATGAGCAGAAGGTCTTCATCGAGTCGATCCGCCAGCACGCCGGCAACATGACCAGCCTGATCAGCAATGTGATCGTGATCGCCGGCCTCGACTCCGGCTCGCTCTCGACCGACCTGGAGCCGCTCGCCCTGACCCGGCCCGTCGAGGAGGCCGCCTGGCCGCTCCAGAGCATGATCAAGGCCAAGGGCCTCAGCCTGAAGATCGAACTCCCCGAGGACCTGCCAGAGGTGCTTGCCGACTTCGACCAGCTGCGCATGATTATGCACCAGCTGCTCGATAACGCCCGCCGCTACACGAGCCAGGGCGGCATCGTCGTCCGCGCGAATGCGCTCCCCGAGTTCGTTCAAGTTGAGGTCCAGGATACCGGCCGCGGGATCTCGCCCGATATGCAGGAGCAGGTCTTCCAGCGCTTCATCCGCGGCGATGGGGTCAGCGAGGGGATCAACTCATCCGAGCGCGGCATCGGCCTCGGCCTGGCGATCTGTAAGCAGCTCGTCGAGCGCCAGGGCGGCGCGATCTGGATGACCAGCACGCCAGGACAGGGCAGCACGTTCTATTTCACACTGCGTTACGCACATGCTACACCGAGCCCTGAAAAATCTAAGGCCCCCCTGGCCGCAGCTGCCTGAGCGCCGACGGAGCGTCGCGCGCCCGATGACGTTGCTGGTTGCCCTTGTCCTGCTGATCGCGCTCCTGCTGATCAGCTGCGTCGCGCAGCTTGCGCTCTATATCGTCGCGCCCCGCGATAGCCTCTATACCGGCGACCTGGCCGCCAACGGCCGGGCTGACTATGGCTACTGGGCCGATATCCCCATCCCCCCGGCGCTCAACGCCGATGCCGTCCAGGCCGCCCCCCAGGAGCAGACGACGCCCGCCGCCGATGAGACGCCCCTGCCCGAGGAGAGCGCCCCCCTGGTGGTCATCCCCGCCCCCAGCGACGGGCCTGTCGCGGTGGCCATCGTCTCGCCCTCGCCGACGCCCAGCCCCTCGCCGACGGACATACCGCCCTCGCCGACGGACGCCCCGCCCCCGCCCACGGCCACCCGCACCGCCACGGCCACCGACGTTGCACATGCCCTGACAGGGGAGCGGAGCCTTCGGCTCCGCTCCCCTGTCTCGTGTACAATAGTGAAATACCCACCTGCGGCGCAGCCGCTACCCTAAGGAGCCAGCATGTTCCTTGAGCTGACCATCGTCGGCGCGCCGTACGAGCGTGGCCGGCAGTACGGGGCCGCCGTGCCTCACCTGATCGACCACAGCATCGCCAGCTACGCGCGGCTCTTCGCCTACCGGCGCGGCCTGGACTGGGCCGCCAGCCAGGAGGCGGCCATGGCCTACCTGCCCGTGCTGCGCGAGGTCGCCCCCGACCTGCTCGAGGAGATGCGCGGCATCGCCGACGGCGCCGGCCGGCAGCTCGGCGAGATCCTGGCCCTGAACGTGCGCACCGAGCTGATGGCCGGCGTCGGCGGCGGCGTGCTCCACCCCGGCTGGCCGGCGGCCCGCGAGCGCAACCGCGCCGCCGGGGTACACGCGCACCCGGACAGCGGGGCCGCTGCGTCGACCGCCACGCCCGTCGATGATGGCGAGTGTACCACCGCCGCCGCCCAGCCCGCGGCCACCGCCGCCGGCGGGACAGTGCTGGCCCAGACCTGGGACTGGTCGGGCGACCAGCGCGCGGCCTGTATCCTGCTGCGCGTGCGGGCGCCCGGCGAGCCCGAGATCCTGACGATGACCGAGGCGGGCATCGTGGCGAAGATCGGCCTAAACAGCGCCGGGGTGGCGGTCGGCCTAAACCTGCTGCGCTCTGCGGCCGACGGGCGCGAGGTGGGCATGCCCGTCCACGTGCTGCTGCGCAAGATGCTCCAGGCGCGCAGCTTCGCCGAGGCGCGGGCCATGGCCGACATGGCCCCGGCGGCCGGCTCATCCTGCATCACCCTGGCCAGCGCCGACGGGGGCCTGGCCAGCCTGGAGATCACGCCGGCGGGGGTGGCCGAGGTGCCGGCCGAGGGCGGCCTGCTCGCCCACGCCAACCACTGCCTCGACGCGGGCGCGGCGGCCGGCGAGTGCGTGATCGACCCGGCGCTGACCACCACCCGCGAGCGCCAGGGCCGCTCCTGGGATCTGCTCCAGGCCGGCCGCGGCCGCCTGGAGGTCGCCGACTTCCAGGCCATCCTGCGCGACCACGATGGCGACCCGCGCTGCATCTGCCGCCACCCCGACATGCGCCTCTCCCCGGTGGACCGCGGCGAGAGCGTCTGCGGGATCGTGATCGACCTCGGCGCGATGGTGATGCACGTGGCGCCGGACGTGCCCTGCGCGGTGCCGTTCACGCCCGTGGCGCTGTAGGGGCGCAGCAGTACGACGCGCAAAGCGCGTCGTACTGCTGCGCCCCTACACCCGCCGGCCGAACTGGCGCTCCAGCTGGGCCGGGTTCATCAGGATCATCGTCGGGCGGCCGTGGGGGCAGGTGCGCGGGCTGGCGCATGCCTCCAGCTGGCGCAGGAGCTGGCGCATCTCCTCGGGCGAGAGGGCCTGGCCGGCCCGCACCGAGGTGTGGCAGGAGAGCGTGATCAGCATCTCCTCGCGCCGGTCGGCCGGCGTGCTGCCGCCCCGCCCGGCCAGGTGGTCGGCCAGCTCGGCCAGGGCGCGCGGGATCTCGTCGGCGGGCACGGTGGCCGGGGCGGAGCGCACGCGCACGCCCTCGCCCCACTCCTCCAGCGCGAAGCCCAGCTCGGCCAGGGCCTCGGCGCTGCCGAGCAGCAGGGCGCTCGCCGCCGGGGCCAGCGGCACCGCCAGCGGCAGCAGCAGCCCCTGGGACTCCAGCGCCCCGCCGGCCCGCTGGGCCATCAGCCGCTCGTAGGTGATCCGCTCGTGGGCCGCGTGCTGGTCGATCAGGTACATGCCCTCCGGCGCCTCGGCCACGATGTAGGTCAGCCCCACCTGGCCGACGACGCGCAGGGGGGGGAGGGGCGGGGAATGTTGAATGTTGAATGTTGAATGTTGAATGTCGGCCGGGCTTGCCTGCGACTCTTGCGCTTCGCTCCCGTCCCCTGTCCCCTGTC
>NZ_JAIEWN010000007.1:164975-179152 GCF_019599295.1 Oscillochloris sp. ZM17-4
AGCGATCCACATCCCAGGCTGAGGCGCCGACGCCCCAGGCCGAGGCGGGCGGCTCGGGGGCGCGGGCGCCCTGGCCGAGCTGGCGCAGCTCGAAGCGCCGCTGCACCCCGGCCCCGTCGTAGCTCGACTCGGACCAGGCCGGCACCCCGGCCCCGGCCACCAGCGCCTCGCGCACCGAGCGGCCGATCGCGCTGCTGACCTGCGGCCCGTAGCGGAACTTCACCTCGCTCTTCGTCGGGTGGACGTTCACATCGACCGCCGTGGGGTGGACGCGGATGTCGATCACGGCCAGCGGGTGGCGGCCCTTCATCAGCATCGTGTGGTAGGCGCCCTCGATGACCGCCGCCAGCGCCCCCCGCGGCTGCAGCGCCCGCCGGTTGACGAAGAGGTGCATGTAGCTGCGCGAGCCCCTGGTCAGCCCGGGCGGCGAGATCAGGCCCGCGACCCGCACCTCCTGGTCGCCCTCGCCGAACTGCGCCTCCACGTCGAGCATCTGGCGGGCCACGTCGAGCCCGTAGATCTCGATCAGGACGCCGCGCCGGTCGCCGTCGCCGCTCGTCTGCATCGCCAGCCGGCCCTCCAGCACCAGGCTGAAGCGCACCTCGGGGTAGGCCAGGGCGTACTGCTGCACGATCGCGCTGATCGCGCTCAGCTCGGTGGCCTCGGAGCGCAGGTAGTCGCGGCGGACGGGCAGGTTGTAGAAGAGGTTGCGCACGCTGATGCTAGTGCCCGGCGAGCAGCCGCGCGGCGTGCGGGCCTGCAGCTCGCCGCCGGCGATGCGCAGCTCGACGCCCAGCTCCGCGTCGGCGGCGCGGGTGATGCAGATCACCTGGGCCACGCTGGCGATGCTCGGCAGCGCCTCGCCCCGGAACCCCAGCGTGCTGATGTTGAACAGGTCATCGGCGGCCTGGAGCTTGCTCGTCGCGTGGCGCTCGAAGGCCAGCTCGACCTCGTGGCCGGCGATCCCGCTGCCGTCGTCCTGCACCTTCAGCTCGCGCAGCCCGCCGCCGCGGGCCTCCACGCTGATCCGGCGGGCGCCGGAGTCGAGGGCGTTCTCGACCAGCTCTTTGATCACCGAGGCCGGGCGCTCCACCACCTCGCCGGCGGCGATCTGCGCGGCGATGGTGGAGTCAAGCAGGCGGATCGGCATAGGCGTACCCGGATTGCAGATTGCAGATTGCAGATTGCAGATTGCAGAGCGCAGATTGCAGAGCGCAGAGCGCAGAGCGCAGAGCGCAGAGCGCAGAGCGCAGAGCGCAGAGGCGAACATCTTTGCGGTACATTGTACCACGCCAAGACGCTCTAATCTGCAATCTGCAATCTGCAATCTACAATCATCTCAAGGCGTGGCCGTGGGCACCGGGCTGGGCAGGGTGGCGGTCGGGGTGCTGGCAGTCGGCGTCAGCGTTGGCGGGGGGGCGGAGGGGGTCGGGCTGGCGGTCGTCGGGGCGCTCACCGAGGGTGGGTTGGCCAGCAGGAAGCCGGCCGCCCCGATCAGCACCACCAGCGTCAGGGCGGCCAGCAGCATGCCGAGCCGTGAGAGCGGGCGCTCGCGCGCGGGCGCCGCCATCGCGCTCGCCGCCGCGGGCGCCGCCGCCGGCCCCTGCGCCGCGCTGGCCGCCACATCCGTCGGGAGATCGACCTCATCGACCTGGGCGATCACCACGGTGATATTATCGTGGCCGCCGCGGGCGTTCGCCGTATCCACCAGCCGCAGCGTCGCCTCATCGGGCGGCAGCATGCTGGACACCTCGGCGATCTCGCGGTCCTCGATCAGGCCGTGCATGCCGTCCGACGAGAGCAGCACCGTGTCGCCGGGGCGCAGCGGGATGCTGAAGGTGTCGACCTGGACCTCGGGCTGGTAGCCGAGGGCGCGGGTGATGATGTTGCGGACATTTGAGGTGCGGGCCTGCTCCGCCGTCATCAGGCCGGCGGACACCTGGTCGGAGACAAACGAGTGGTCGTGGGAGATCTGCTCGATCTGGCCCTCGCGCACCAGGTATGCCCGGCTGTCGCCGACGTTGGCCACGTGGAGGTGGCCGTCGACAAAGAGCGCGGCCACGCCGGTGGTGCCCATGCTCCCCCGCCCGTCGGCGTAGATCGCGTGGTTCGCCGCGATGAACGAGTCGCGCAGGGCGTCGTCAGGCGGCGCGGAGTCGGCGAAGGTGTCGATAATCGTGCTGACACCCAGGCTGCTGGCGACCTCGCCCGCGGCGTGGCCGCCCATCCCGTCGCAGACGATCAGGAGCGTCGCCTGCGGCAGCTCCTTTGCGCCGTACGCGTCCTGATTGATCTCGCGTCGTAGGCCGACATCGGAGCGAGCGCTAAAGCGCACTCTCATCGCGCCAACTCCTGACAGGATACGGGTGATTCCTGCGCAGAGTATACCACGCTAGCGCACCCGCCGTGATGCGACCAGGCAGGCCAGGGCGACCAGCAGCAGCGCCCAGTGCCAGATCCCCACCGGGTTGATGAAGGCGAGGGTGAGCGAGATCGCCACGGCGATGAGCCCGATCAGCGAGAGGATGATCCGCGCCTGCGGCGGCCTACCAGGCGTCATAATACGTATCCTGTCGTATGGATAAGCCAGCCCATGTGACGTTTATCTATCATAGACAAAGTTCAAGTTGCGTTACAGTTTGACGCCGTGAATGGTGTCCTATTGCGCCAAATCTGCAATCTGCAATCTGCAATCTGCAATCTTCTCTCAGCGGGTGTATCGCCAGAGCAGCAGCGAGATGATCGTCCCGACGAGGAAGATCAGATAGAACAGATTACCCTCCGACGCGGTGACGGACAGGAGCGTCAGCGCGAGAAAGATCGCGGCGACCCCCAGGCATCCGCGGCGGACGCGGGCCATGCTCTCCTGGACATCTTCGGGTTCTTCGGACATAGCGTTGAGCGGGGCGGCCCGCGCCTCCTTGGTTGTTGTGGTTGTGTATGGCCCTATCCTACCATAGAGCGGCGGGAAGAACAGCTGAGCCAGTATTGGTGCGCCAAATCGCGTTCTGATGCCATCCTGCTCTGCGCTCTGCGCTCAAGCGTTCTGTGATCGGCCATAGGTGGCCCGCCGCGCGACGATTGTAATCTTCATGCAATTATTCGCTCCGGCTTCGGCGGGGGCCGTATGCTATAATGATTCGTAGCTGTAGATGACAGAACGTTCATCTATGCGGGCGTGATCGCTACGTTTGCAATGATCATTGCCACGCCACAGGGAGCGACAGATCGTCGTCAACGCCCATGTTTGATCAAGAGGTCTGGCGCACACAGGTAGCAGAGCGGCTGAGCGGCTTTGCGCGCAACCCACGACAAGACATCCAGATCGCTGGCACCGGCACGGTGCTGGCCTATCTGGCGGTGCGTACCCTTGAGCCCTTCCTTGAGGCGTTCCAGCAGGAGCCGCTGGCGGCGGTGCTGACCTTGGCCGAGATCACCCGCGACCCTGGCGCCGACCTGATCGTGCGCCGGGCCAGCCAGATGCGCTACCAGGTCGCGCAGATGATCGAGCGTGAGCTGCGCACCAAGGCTGAGCTGCGCGCCGCCCTTGAGCAGCTGTTTGTGGCGCTGAATGTGCTGCACCTGGCCCGCCAGCGGCTCAACAGCTCGCGCGACGAGTGGCTGCGCCTGACGCTGCTCAATGAGATCAGCACATTCGACACCGACGAGTTCTCCCAGATGCGCCGCCTGCTCTACGACCCGGGCTGGCAGTCGCGCTACGAGACGATCCGCAGCCTGCGGCAGCGCAATGGGAACTATAGCGCGGCGGACCTGGTGCTGCTCCACGACGGCCTGAGCGACAGCGCCTCGCACGTGCGCTCGGCGGCGGCGCGTATGCTCGGCCAGTTCGCCGGCACGCCGCCCAACCCGCTGGTGAAGGCGCTGACCAAGGTGGCGCTCTACGACTGCGATCTGGAGACGCGCTTCGCCGCCGCGCGCACCCTCGGCGCCCTGCGCGAGCGGATCGCCTCGCCGCAGCTGATCGACCACCTGGGGCGCTGCCTGAGCGACGCCGACAGCTTCGTGCGCTCGTCGGCCGCCCTTGTCCTCGGGCAGTTCGGCGAGCTGGCCGGCACACCTGCCCTGATCGAGCAGCTGACGGTGATGATCGGCGATGATGACGCCTACGCCCGCGAGACGGCGGCGCGCACCCTCGGCAGGATCGGTGTCGCGGCGGCCACCACCGCCGTCCTCTCCGCGCTCACCAGAGCCATGGAGGACTCCGACGCCAATGTCCACGAGGCCGCAGTAGACGCCCTCACCCGCCTGCGTAAGATGCGCGCCACCCTGCCGCTAAACCGCGCGGTGACCAAGCACCCCACCGAGCCGCTCGCGGCTCTTGGCTATGTGCTGGAATTTACACGCTGCTGCGCGCTGTGCAGAACCTGGCATCGGGGATCGCCCAGTTGCAAGCAGATCCGGCCGCGCCATCTACAGATACGGGCAGGCTCATCGGGGTGGTGCGGCCACCATCTAGCCATGGGCCGCACCACCCCGACGATGCGGCCATACTACAATCATGGCAGGCTCTATCCCGATTGGACGTTGTACTGATCGAGGCCCGGCAGATGGCCCAGGCGGGCGAGTACCGCGCGGCCCACGTCAGGAGCTAAGCGAGATGGCGGCAGAGGCACACGAGGCGATTGAGCACAGCACCGCCGAGGATTCATCACGGCTGCTGCTCCGGGTTGGCGAGCTAGAGGCTGAGATTCGCGCCCTCGCCGACGTCCTGAAGCAGCGCGCCCCGCAGCCCCAGCGTGACACCACTCCCGCTCCTGGGCAGGCTGATCAACAACCGGGTTGCGGTCTACGCGGACCCGATCGACTCGTCGCAGGAGATCGCGCTCCTACCTGTAGGCTCGCTCTGGCACCTCTGCGCGCCCTCGCCTGGGAGTCGTTCATGGCCCCCCGCCCTGCCACAGCACCCGATGCTCGCCCGCCTCGCCGGCGTATACGCGCAGATGCCGGAGCTGCTCTCCGCCACCGTCGAGCGGCTCTGCGCCCAGCTGGAGCCCTGAGAGCGCCCCCCCGCATGACATGCCTGCGGTCTTGCCAGATTTGATATGAAACCTTGCCTATTGCCAAAAATGCTGTGGTGGCGGCTTCGCCGCCACCGCACCCCCACCGGGAGGTTGACGTTGCAGAAGCCCTGAGCTTCTGACGCTACGCGCTAGACCTGCCTGGTGTGGTATTGTCGTCATGGGAAGCTCCGTATGCAGGCGCGGTGTACGATACGCTCCATGCCAGCGGATGCTTGCCATCTCCAGAGCCTCACACGAAAGCCGTTATCGTGACACGAATAACATATCCACCGGCAGGAGCCTCATGATGAGCGACGATCTGAGCGGGCGCACGCTGGGTCGCTACCAGGTGCTCGAGCGTCTCGGGCGCGGCGGGATGGCCGAGGTCTACCGGGCCTACCAGCCCAGCCTCGACCGCTACGTGGCGATCAAGGTGATCTACCCGCACCTGGCGAGCGACCCGGCCCTGCTTGAGCGCTTCGGCCGCGAGGCCCGCGCCGTGGCCGCCCTGCACCACCCCAACATCGTCCAGGTCCACGACTTCGACGTGCAGTCCGGGTCGGCCTTCATGGCCATGGAGTTCATCAGCGGGCCGACGCTGAAGGCGGCCATCCAGAGCCTGCACCGGCGCGGCATGCTGCTGCCACTGCCGGTGGTCGGCCAGATCGTCGGCCAGATCGCCGACGCCCTGGGCTACGCCCACGAGCAGCGGGTCGTCCACCGCGATGTGAAGCCGGCCAACGTGCTCATCCGCCGGCGCGGCTCGGCCGATGCGCCCCTCGGCGACGCCGAGCTCGACGCGCTGCTGCTCGGCGTCGGCCCGACCAGCGTGGTGCTGACCGACTTCGGCGTGGCCCGGATCATCAAGGACTCGGTCGAGCACACGGCCGCCGGCACCATCCTCGGCTCGCCGGCCTACATGTCGCCCGAGCAGGGCCGCGGCGAGCGGGCGGACGCCCGCTCGGACATCTACTCGCTCGGCATCGTGCTCTACGAGCTGCTGACCGGCCAGGTGCCCTTCGACGCCGACACGCCCTTCGCGATCGTGATCAAGCACAGCACGGCGGCCCTCCCGCCGCCGCGCAGCCTGCGCCCCGACCTGCCCGCGCCCGTCGAGCAGGTGCTGCTCAAGGCGCTGGCGAAGGACCCGGCGGGCCGCTTCACCGACGCGGCCGCCTTCGGGGCGGCCCTGCGCGAGGCCACCGGGGCGCTGGCGGCCACATCCTCCCTCTCCCTCGCGCCCGCGCCCGCGCCGGCCGCGCAGGGCGTCTCGCGCGAGACCCGCGTGATCGAGATGACCGAGATGCGGCCGACGCCGACGCCGGAACCTGCGGCGGCGGTGAGGCCTGCGCCCGCGATCAAGGAGCGGACGAAAAAGCCACCTCGCCCGCGATCCTGCCTGCGCACGACGCTGATCGCCCTGGGGGCGCTGGCGGCGATCGCAGTGATCACCGTCGGCGCCTTCGTGGCCGGAGGCGCCCTGGTGTTCCGCGGGCTCGGCCAGGCCGGCGCCCTGGTGGTGCCCACCGAGATGAGCGTGCAGGCGACCCAGGCCGCCGCCGAGGGGGCGGCCTTCCCGGTCGGCCCGCGCCCGCCCCGCAGCCCGACCGCCACGGCGGACCCGGGCGACCCGGTGGCGGTGGCCCTGTCCGGCGGGCGGGCCGCCTGCGCCGGCCCCGGCTGCCCCGGCGGCAGCGCCAGCGGCGCCCTGGAGATCTACAACAGGGCTCTGGCCGAGACGCCGGACAGCGCCGAGCTGCTGGCCGCCCGCGCCCAGCTCTATGTCTGGTGGGACGTCTACACCTACGCCGACCAGGCCCGCGCCGATGTCGCGGCGGCCCTGAGCATAGACGATGATACGGCCGTGGCCTACCTGGCGCGGGGCGGGATCGCCTGGGCCACCGCCGATGGCGACGCGGCGCGCGCGGCGATCATGGACGACTTCGACCGGGCGATCGAGCTCGACCCGGATCTGACCGACGCCTACCTGGAGCGCGCGCGGTTTCTCTTCAGCGCGCCCGACTTCTACGACGAGATCGCGCCCAGCCGCGACCAGGCGATCACCGACGCCGGCGAGGTGATCGCGCGCGCGCCGGATAACGCGGCGGCCCTGAGGCTGCGCGCCGCGGCCTACGAGGCCGCCTCGCGCTTCGACGAGGCCATGGCCGACACGAATGCGGCGCTCGCCATCGACCCGGGCGATGTCGAGTCTCTGCTGCAGCGCGCGGCGCTCAACCGCTACCACTACGGGCAGCCCGATGCGGCGATCGCCGACTTCACGACCGTGATCACCATCGACGGGAATAGCCGCGACGCCCGAGCGGGCCGGGGGGCGCTGCTCATCGCCTCCGGCAACTACGAGGTCGCCCTCGACGACGCCCATGCGCTGATCGCTATCGACCCGGCCGACGCCTCCGGCTATATCTTCCGCGGCTTCGTGCTGCTCGCCATGGACCGCGCCCCGGAGGCCCAGCGGGACTTCGAGGACGCCCTGACCCTCGGACCGGACGAGATCGGCGCGCGCTACGGGCGCGGTCTGGCCCTGCTCGCACAGGATCAGGCGGAGGAGGCCATCCCCGACCTGGAGGCGGCCGTGCAGGGGCAGGACGACCTATATGATATCTACGAGGTCTTCAGCGACAACCGCCCGAGCGCCGGGGTCAGCCTTGCGCGCGCGTACATGGCGGCTGGCCGCATGGGCGACGCCGGCCCGGCCCTCGACGCCGCCGTGGAGGCGAGCCCCGACTGGTACCTGCCCTACCTTGTGCGCGCCCGCTACCGCCGGGCCGCCGGCGACCTGGCCGGCGCCCGGGTGGACCTGCGCAGCGCCGCCGCCAGCGCCGCCAGCGCCGCCGAGCGAGCCGAGGTGGAGCGGGAGCAGGCCCGCCAGCCCTAGTGACGACGGGGCGGATACGGCGCGGTCGCCCGTAAGGGCGCAGCAGCGCCGCGCTGCTGCGCCCTTACAGCTATATCTGAGGGTATAATGCGCATGAGCGGCGCGCGCGGCGCCCCTCATAGGAGCATATTCTCATGAGCGATAGCGCGACCCTCGCCGAGCTGCGCGACCTGGCCGAGCAGTACGGCGTCGGCACATACCGGCGGCACATCTTCATCTGCGCCGAGCCGAGCGAGGCCAAGTGCTGCAGCTACGAGGCCGGCGTCGAGTCCTGGAACTACCTCAAGGGCCGCCTGAAGAAGCTCGGCCTCTCCATGGCCGAGGGTGGCGTCTACCGCAGTAAGGCTAACTGCCTGCGCATCTGCGCCCACGGCCCGATCGCCGTCGTCTACCCCGAGGGCGTCTGGTACCACTCCTGCACCCCCGAGGTGATCGAGCGGATCATCCAGGAGCACCTGATCGGCGGGGCCCCCGTCGAGGATTTTATCTTCGCCCGGAACCCCCTGTAGGGACGGCTCGCGAGCCGCCCCTACGGCGCGGCCGGCAGGCTGAAGCGCACCGTGGTGCCCCGCCCGCGCGCGGACTCGATCCAGATCTGGCCGCCGTGGGCCTCCACGATGCCGCGGGCGATCGCCAGGCCCAGCCCGGCGCCGCCTGTGGCCCGCGAGCGCGACTTCTCGCCCCGGTAGAATCGCTCGAAGACGTGGGGCAGGTCCTCGGCGGCGATGCCCTCACCGCTGTCGGCCACCTCGAAAACGATGCAGGATGGGATGAGGCCGGAATCGGCCGCATCCTTCGTCACACCTAGCGTGACCCTGCCCCCTGCTGGCGTGTGGCGGATGGCGTTGGCCACCAGGTTGTAGAGCACGCGCTCGATCTTCTGCGGCGCCGCACGCACCGGGCCGACGGCGGTCGGCACTGCGCCGCCCAGCCCCACGCCCTTCGCCTCGGCCTGCGGCAGCAGCCCGTTGATCACGTCGCTGATCAGGTCGCCCGGCGCGACCCGCTGCATGTCGAAGGCCAGCGCCCCCGCGTCGAGCTGGGCCAGCTCGAACAGATCGTCGATCAGCCCGCTCAGCAGGCCGATCTGGCCGCGCATCGTGCCCAGGTAGCGCTCGACCGTCGCCGGGTCATCGACCAGCCCGTCGGAGAGGGCCTCGGTCAGCACGCGCAGCGAGGCCAGCGGCGTGCGCAGGTCGTGCGACACGGCCACCACCAGGTCGCGCCGGGCGGCCTCCTGGCGCTCGCGCTCGGCGGCGGCGGCGGCCAGCTGCGCGGCCATGCGGTTGAAGTCGCGGGCCAGCTCGGCCAGGTCGTCGCCGCCATGCTCGGCCACCCGCGCGCCCAGGTCGCCCTCGGCGAGGCGCTGCGCCCCCGCGCGCAGGGCGCCCACCCGCCGCCCGATCATGCCCGCCAGCCCCATCCCCATCCCCAGCGAGATCACCCCCGCGAAGAGCAGCAGCAGCGTGAGCAGCGGCAGGTCGCTCGTCGAGAAGAGCATGGCCTGGACGGTCAGCAGCACGGTCATCAGGGAGACCGCCACGCCCGCCGCGTAGGTGACGGCGAGCTGGAGCCAGAGCGAGCCCTGGCTGCGGCGCAGCCAGAGCAGGGCGCCCGAGGCCACGGCCAGGGCGAACAGGCCGGCCAGGGCCAGGTAGCCCATCAGCTCGGCCGACGAGGCGCCGGGCGCGCCCACCCAGCCGATGGCGGCCATCAGCGCCAGGGCGACGAGCATCAGGATGGGCAGGGCGAGGCGGTTTGTCATACAGGTATCGTAGGAGGGGCGCAGCAGCGCGCCATACTCGTATAGCACCGCCCAGCTGGGCCGGCGCGCTGCTGCGCCCTTACATCCCCAGCTCGGCGGTGCTGAAGACCACGCTGAAGGCCCGGCAGTAGATCACGACCGACTTGTACTGGCTCAGGTCGGCGTCGGCCGGGATGTCGTAGTTCTGGTTGCCCTGGTTGGCCTTCAGGCGGGCCAGCTCAAGGTAGCCGCCCGCGTGGACCTCGTCGCTGCTGCGCGGCATGGCGTGGCCCGAGAGGCCGACGAACAGGTCGGGGCCGTTCTGGGCGTCGAAGTTCTCCAGCCGCAGCACCATGTTGCCCTCGGGCAGCCGGTAGATCGTCGCCGTGCCGCTGGCCCCGTGGAGCGAGTCGATGGTGGTGAAGCTGCCGACGCTCAGCGCGACCGGCTCGGCCGGGATGGCGGCCGTCGGCTTGGCCTCCTCGGCCATCGCCCCCTCAGCCATCGCATCGGCCGGCGTGTCGGCCATCGCCTCCCCCGGCAGTACATCGGCCGGCGTATCGGCCATCGTGCCCTCGGACATCGTGCCCTCGGCCGGCGCGTCGGCCATCGCGCCCTCGGACATGGCATCGGCCGGCGTGTCGGCCATGGCATTGGCCGGCATCGCCTCCCCCGGCATCGTATCACCGGCCATCGCCGCGCCCCCAGGGAAAGCCTCGTCGATCATACTGCTCCGAAAGAGCGGCGAGATCGTCCAGTACGCAAACGCGACCACGGCCACGAGCACAACCGCGCCGCCGGCCCATGCGAACCACGGGAGCGAGAGCTTGCGCGAGGGTCGAGTATCTGTCGCCATCGGGTGATGCCTCCTGATTGTACACTACGATAAGGTCACAGGGAGATGGTAGCGGCCACACCTGACCTGCGACTTACCGAGTTCTTACGGAAGGCTTAACGGCGCACGCCCGCGCCGTAGGGGCGCAGCGTGCTGCGTCCTACATCTACACATGGAGCATCCCGAGCAGCACCGTCAGCGTGGCCAGGCTGGCCAGCGACGAGACGACCACCGTGCCGACCACCAGGGTCGGCCGGCTGTCGAACTCGATGGCGAGGATCGTCGTGTTGACCGCCGTGGGCATGCCGGCGAGCATCACGCCGACGGCCAGGCTCAGGCCGTGGATGCCGAGGGCCAGGCCGAGCCCGTAGGCCAGGGCCGGCGAGACCAGCAGGCGCATCCCTGTGGCGAAGGCGACGAGGCCGGGCTGCTCGATCGGCACCCCGGTGCCCAGCTGCATGCCCAAGATCACCAGCATCAGCGGCAGGGCCGCCTCGCTCAGCAGGGCCACGCCGTCGAACAGCCCGCCCAGCGCCCCGCCGGCCCCCGGCAGGTCGAACCCGGTGGCGCGGATCAGCAGGGCCGCCGCCACCGCGTAGACCTGGGGCATGCGCAGCACGCGGCCGATCACCGCCCGCAGAAGCCCGCTGCCGCCGGCCGCCCCGCCCGCCGCAGCCACCGCCACACCGATCGTCTGGGACATGATCGACTGAGAGATGAAGTAGAACAGGGCCTGGGTGAAGCCCGCCTCGCCGAAGGCGAATCGTGCCGCCGGCAGCCCGTAGTTCCCCGAGTTCATAAACAGGCTCACCAGAAGCATCGCGCTCAGGTCGCCGCCGCGCAGGCCGAGCGGCCAGGACAGGGCCAGCGTCACCGCGCCCAGCAGCAGCATCAGGCTCACGGAGAAGACAATCATCTGGAGCGCGCCGCCGCCCGTCAGGTCGGCCCGCAGCAGCGAGACAAAGATCAGCGCGGGGTTCAGACCGTAGATCATCACCCGGTTGAGCGAGCCCTGGTCGAGCGGCATGGCGCGGCGCAGGGCGTAGCCGATCGCGACCACCACCGCGATCGGCAGCAGCACATTGAGCAAGACGGAAACCACAACGTTCTCCTGGCATCAGGCGGCGGCAAGAATCAAAAAAAAACGGCCGCCTCTATGGGCAGCCGTGCAAGTGGGGGCTTCTGGCTAGCAGCGTCGTATTTGCGGGGATGTTGGGTCGCTAGCCATGATCTATCTGTGGCGAAGTGTACATCCCCGAGTTACAGGCGAGATCGGGCGGAAGGCGGAGATGGCGATGGGGGATTCCTCCCTGCCTACGGCGCGATCGCGCCAAGCAGCTGGGCGCTCGCCCAGCCGACGCTGCCCAGCGACACCCGCTGCGGCGTGCAGTCTCCGGCGACGGCGGTGACGCGTATCCGGTACCAGAGGACGCCGTCGCCCAGGGCGCGCTCCTCAAGGACATCGAACATATCGCCCGCGCAGACCTGGCCGATCACTGTCTCGGGGACGACCACCGGCTCGCTACGCAGGTTGCCGCCGTTCGCCACACTCCCGCTGCCGATGAGCGGCGCGGGCGAGGCGGTGGGCGTCTCGGCGCTCACGGGGGTGGCGGCGGCCACGACGACGACCGTGGCGAGCGAGCGGGCGGTCTGCGTGGCGAGGGTGGCGGCGTTCGAGGTCTCGATCTGGCTCATATTCGCCGCGGCGCTCTGCTGGGCGCGCTCGCGGCCGAAGCTCCAGGCGAAGATGCCGGCGCCCCCGAGGATCCCCAGGGTCACGCCGATCAGCACAATGTTCGCCAGGGCGCGCAGCGGGCCGCCCCTGCGCGGGGCGCCCGGACGGAAGTAGCGATCCCAGTCGCGCGGATCTGCTTTTGGCGGCACAGAACCTCCTCAGTCGTTCGTTGCAGAGCTAGAGCTGGCGACGCAGCACACACTGGCGCTCGCCCGTCGGCGCGAAGCCAAACCAGCGATAGAGCCGCTGTGCGTGGGCGTTATACGCCTGCGTGTTCAGCGTGATCATCGTCGCGCCCTGAGCTGAGGCAAATGAGATAACAGCGGCCAGGAGGCGAACGCCGATCTGGGAGCCCTGGCGACGCGGCTCGACCGCGATCCGCACCAGGTGGATAAGGCGGCCGCCAAAGTGGCTGGTGGCGTAGGCGTAGCCGAGCACCTGATCATCGATCTCGGCGATAAGAAAGAGCGGGCCACTGAGGATCGCCGGCCCGAAGATACCATCATCTTTCGTCCACTGCGGCTCAAAGCAGGCGTAGTCGAGGCGCAGCACCTCGGCCATATCAACGCCTGTGGCCGCGCGAACTCGCACATCGGGGTTGCCGAAGCTGGGGATATCGAGGTCGCGCTTCTCATAGACGACCACCTCCGTGTCCTGGGCATAGCCCTGGGCCAGAAGCTCGGGGAGGATCCATGAGTCGGCGGCCTCATCGCCGGCGTAGTAGACCGCGGCCACCTGGCGGCGGGCCAGATCGGTGTGGAGGGCCGTGAGCAGGGCCGCGATCCCGGCGCGCAGATCGACCCCCTCGGCGAGCGCCAGACTACGCAGCCAGCATATATGATCGGCGGGCCAGCTCACCAGGGCGACCGCGATAATCTCATCGCCGATGGCCAGAACGGTGCCCTGGCCGGCACCCAGAAGCGAGGGCAGCTCGCTGCCAGAGAGCCCGTAGTAGCGCCGCCCGCCGTCGCGCAGGAGGCGAGAGACCCGGTTCAGGTCGTCGGCGTGAACCGGCCGGGCGGCGGCGCGGCTCAGATCATAGCTTTTACGGAAGAGCCTCATACGAGCATCTCGCTCTGCAACGGCAGCGGGCGCAACACTCTCGTCCGGCGGGGGGGCGTAGGAAGAGGGCATAGCCGTGGTATCATACCCTCGCTTCAAGAGCGTACTCGTCGGGCGCCGCACATCACAGCGGCTGCGCCCCAACATACAGACGCGTCGGCGCCGGACGCCCAGCATTGTCTCATCCGACACGACGTATTGTACACCAGAACTATGCGAACGTACTTGCGCGCACAGTGGCAGCGACTATTTGGATTAAATGTGAACCAGGTCGCACCAATGCTCTTTGTCGGCGGACAGTTTCACCAATCGCAGTGGCCCGAGCTCTACCAGATCGGCATTCGGGCGGTGCTGAACCTCCAGGCGGAGCGCGAGGATCGCTTCTCCGGCCCGCCGCCCGTGCGCAGCCTACGCCTGCTCGTGCCCGACTTTCACGCCCCGACGATCACGCAGATAAGCGAGGGCGTCGCCTTCATCGCCGCAGCCCACGCCGAGCGGCTCCCGGTGCTCGTACACTGCCACGCCGGCGTGGGCCGCGCGCCGCTCATAGCGGCGGCCTACCTGGTGGCCGTCCACGACATGCACTACCGCTCCGCGATAGCGCATCTGCGCGCCGCGCGGCCGATCATCGCGCCAAACCCGCGCCAGATCGCCCGCCTGCGCGAGTATGAGCTATGGCAGAGGCGCGCCTAGCCGCCCACCGCCTGGATCTCAGGGCTGCTGCAACGCCCTGGGGCTTCGCCCCATGCGCATCACCGTTAGGGCCGCAGCCCTAAAAACCGGTGTTGTTTTGGCCAACATGGACAGCTTCGCTGTCCATATTGGCCAAAACAGCAAGAAATTGTTAGCGCGAATAAGCGCTGGGTAAACCTGGGAGCGTCGGT
>NZ_JAIEWN010000070.1 GCF_019599295.1 Oscillochloris sp. ZM17-4
AGGTTATCGAGCTCGCCCAGCCCCGTGCCCATGCCGAGCAGCAGCGGCGGAGCGACCATGACGATCAGCAGGATCTGCCGGACGCTAAAAGGCGACCCCATGCCGGTGAACGGCGCGAGCAGCACGGCGAGGATGGCGATAAAGATCGCCAGGGTCGCCACCGGGATGATCGCCTCACCGACCAGCGCGGTCAGCTGGGTGTAGGGGCTAAGGAACAGGTTGGCGATGATCTCATAGCGGATGATGTCGAGCAGGTAGGCCACCAGCAGCAGGAGCCGGTTGAGTGTCCAGAGCAGCCGGGCGGCGATCAGCATGCTGTTGTACATGGCCTGATCGACCCCACAGCCCATGTCGCCGATCCCACACGCGCCGGCGGGCCGGGTCGGGGCCAGCAGCAGCAGCCCGAGCGCGCTGACGAGGGCGATGATCAGGCGCTGCGGCCAGGTACGGTGGCCCAACCAGGTGCGGAAGGGGAGCAGGAAGCGCATCATGATCGCCTCCTCCGCTTGGCGCTGAAGAGGTAGGCAATGCTAACCAGGGCCAGCCCGACCAGGATGCGCATCCACCACGGCAAGGCAAAGGACGCATGCTCAGGTGTCGCTGGCGCGGGGGTGGCGCGAGTTGGCGCGGGGGCCGGTGCGACGGTCGGGGATGCCGCCGGGCTACCCTCGGGCTCGATCTCCGCCGGGTCGAGGTAGACCAAGCCGCCGGCGTCCATCACCAGGGCCACCAGTGGGTCGCCGATGTCGGTGCGAATGAGGATGGCCGGCTCGTCGAGAAAGGAAGTCTCGCCGAGGGCGATCGGCGCCCCGTTGGGAGTGGCACCGCGTAGCGAAAGGCGTACCGTCGTCGGGAGAACACCGAAGGTTGCCTCTCCATGTATATCGGTAGCCTGCACGGCGATATCCTGGGTGCCACCCTCATCACGAATGGTGATCTGCACTCCTGAAACGCCCGATCCTGCCTGGTCTATGAGGCGCACCTGCATGGCAGGTGTCTGCGCACGTGCGCTGACCGAGGGTAAGCAAACCGCGCCGATGATCAAGAGCAATGTCGGCAGACGCATCATCACCTCATCGTCCGGTAGCCGGCGAAGCAGAGGGTACAGGTTGGGCCGAAGTAGTAGCTGTTGCGGACGCCACCGCTGAGGAGCAGCACGCCGTACCTCGGGCTGGCGGCGTGAACCACATCGCCAACCCCATCCCCGTTGATGTCGCCGACATAGACGGCGGCGTGGGTGATCCGCGTGCTGCCCGCCGGGCGGAAGTACATCGGGTCGCCGGGGAGCGCGTGGGCAGCGTCCACCGGCCGCATCGTCCTGAACTGGTCATCGGCGGTGCGTGCCGGAACCGGCAGGCCGATCTGCCCGTAGAGCCAAACCACGAGGCCCGAACAGTCGAAGGTGGATGGCCCAGCAGTCCCCCAGACATAGCGCTTGCCGATCTGGGCGAGCGACAGCTCGACCAGTCGCCCGGCGCCAGCAGGTGCGACTATCGGCACATCGGCCCGACCCTCTGCCCTTGAGCCGTCAGCGGACCAGGCAGAGGACATGCCGGGGCTGTCGCAGACGGGGTTGGCAGGCTGCTCGGCGGTAAAGACGACCATGACCACATCCGAGTCCGTGCGGCGCAGATCGGTGTTTGGCGTCGGCGGCACGACCGGCGTTGCCGTTGCGGGTGCCACCGGCGTCCCGGTCGGCGTGGGGTAGGCAGGCAGGTAGCTCCCGTCACGGCGCAGCAGCAACGCCACCGCCCCTGGTCCGCCGGGAGGCGCAAGGATGGGAATGGTGGTCGTGCTGTCGCCGACCGGGATGACGGTTGGCAGCGCGCCCGTGGCGGCGAGGCGCAGCGACTCAGGGCTGACGAACCAACCATCGCCCGCGGTTGCGGTGCCATCAGCGCGGCGCACAGAGAGCAGTTGGATCTGGGCGGCATAGTCGACACTGATGGGGGAGACCGTAGGGTTCCTCCATGCGATCTCCACGAGATAGAGCTGACGGCCATCGGTGATCACCGTGCTGGCGCGAGCGTCGATGTTCGCAAAGAGCGGGTCAATCCGCACCCACTGCCCAAGGCTGAAGGTGTTCCCCTCACGCACGTAGGCGGTGGGCGATGGGAAGGGCGGGCCACTGAACGTGTCGCCGTACTCTCGCTCCCACACCTCGTAATAGACCCGCTCATCGTCGTAGGTGACAGGGCCGGAGGGAGTGATGGTGGGCCGTGGGTGGTGAATAACCTCCTTGACCGGCCCGGCCATGCCGTACGGCAATGGCGTGGGGCTCGGGCAGGCCCATGCCGGGGTCGAGAGCGTCATCTGAGTCTCGATCGCCGTGCAGGCGACCGTAAGAACCAGCATCACCCCAGCGAAGGCCAGCGCACCCAGCCACGTCCATACGCGCGCAGATATCATGGCTGCGCCTCCGAGGTGGGCCGAGGGGTCGGCGTCGGATACTGGCTGGCTGGGATGATCCGATCAAGGTTGACGGCACGAGCGCGCACGGTTCGTGCATTCTCAACCCAGACCAGCCAGGCGACGCGGGCGTTGATCGCGTGAGCGAGCTGGGTGAGATGGGCCGAGCGAGCGCCCGTGATCAGCGGGGCTCGGGCACTCAGTGTCGTCTCAGCGGGGGGTGTCCAGCCTCCAATGACAGGGTTCGCCCATGCCGCATAGTGCGTGGACGCGGCACTGCCCCACAGAGCCTCCTCACAGCAGTTCCAGACCGCGACCAATCGTTGTGCGGATGGATCGAAGGCGATGCCTCCGGCGGTGATAATCCCAGCGGGCGATGTGATGGTTGACCAGGGGAGCCAGGTCGCCCCCCCGTCCAACGAGGTGAGGGCGAACATGGACCCCTCATCGCGCATCGTGGCGCTAAACGTGACCGCCTGGCGCAACGTGGCGCCGTCACGATAGGGGTAGGCAACCACCTGCGCATCCGTCAGGATGCTGCCGGCGTCGGGGATGGTATGGAATTGAGCAACCCACGATCCCCCACGCAGGGGCCGGGAGAGGGTGAGGGCCGATCCAGGTAGATTTCTAAACGCGGTCACCATCGTGACGAGCTGTGCAGTGTCCCCCGTGCCCACCACGGCGAGCGCGCCGCTGCTGGCATACCACGTGTCATTCTCCGGCAGAAGCTCCGAGTCCCACTCCCCGGCAGCGGAACGATGGAGCAGGGCGGGAATAACCCCATCGTGGGCAGCGTCAGCCCATAGCGCCAGCACATAGATCTCATTCGTGTCGGTTGCGGCCACGTCAAGCACCGAGAAGAACGGTCTGCCGATCGGCTCGGGGGCCGACCAGGTCGCACCAAGGTCGGTGGAGTGCGTGGCAAACAGGGTCATGTCGGGGTATTCAGTCACGCCCCAGATCACATGGATGGTGCCGTCCGGTGTGATTGCCGTAGACACGCTGCGAAATTTAATCGGGTGCGTCCCTTCGCGATCAACCGTGGTCGCCGGCCCCCAGCGGTGCTCGGCGGGGCGATAGGCCCGTACATACACGCGGGTGTCGCCCTTGTTCGAGATTGGGATAGATACGGCGGCGACGGCGGCCCAGCTCGACTGCGGGTGAACCGCCACATCGAGCATCAACACCGGATCAGCGACGCGCAGCACATCGTCACTGCCGAGCTGGGGCTGGGCGGCGCTGACCGGGCGCGTCGGGTAGGGTGGCTCGGTCGGCAGGGGTGTGGGCCATGCCACCTGGGTCTGCCCTGGCTGCGGCGTGCAGCGCGGCAGCGGCGTGGTCGTTGCTGGCCGGGTTGCGGTGGGGGCGGGGGTAAAGGTCGGATCGCCAAAATTGGCGATCACCGTCGCGGTCGGAGCGGAAGCACCTCCAGGGGCCGTCACCGTCACTGGATAGGGTGTCGGCCGGGTATCCTCCGACCAGCAGCCCTGGGCCACCGCCGTCTGCGCCACCTCGCTGTCAGTGAGGTAATCGCCGCCACAACTGCAGAGCAGTGGCGCGAAGATGATAATGGCAAGGATGATGGCGGGATGATGGCGCATAAGGTTATGAAAACACAAAGGCGCGGCCCCGGGCTGGTCCTCGACAGAGGCCATTCCCCCGGTAGCCGCGCCGTTTAGCCGAAAGCGCAGGGCAGGAAAGGTTATGAAACACAAAGGCGCGGCCCCGGGCTGGTCCTCGACAGAGGCCATTCCCCCGGTAGCCGCGCCGTTTAGCCGAAAGCGCAGGGCAGGAAAGATTGTTCTTCGTCAGTATAGCGAGCAATTTCTGTACGCGCTATAAACGAAAGGCCATACGTGCTATGTCTTTTGGTACTAGCGCAATACGGGATTGAAGTCACGTCACCTGCGCAGAAGAGCCCACAGCCGCCGCGTATATCGCGAGCTCCGGCACGACGACCGCCATAACATCTGAGGCGCTGGCGGGCTTCTCGACAACCACATGCCAAAGGTCGGTCATGTGGACGTAGCCGCATCGCCGCACTGCAAGGCGGATCTGCTCCCTCGGCGTGCCGGTGATCAAGATGCGGCGCGTGCTCGCCAGGTGGGGCTGTGTGAGCATCCAGGCGGCGAGGTCGGCGCCATCCTCACGGCCGGCGAGCTGGAAGTCCGAGAGCACGATAGCCGGGGCGGGTGGTCGGGAGAGCGCGGGGTAGGCGAACTCGGCGCGGGTCGCCTGCGCCACCCGCATCTGGAGCACCCGCTCAACCTGCCGGGCAAGCAGCTGGTTCAGCGTGCCGTGGTCCTCAACGATGTAGATATAGTCGGACATGGCGAATCTCCCGGCGCGAGCGGCAGCCGCACGCGCACCATCGTCCCCTGGCGCTCGCCAGGGGAAAAGACCTCAATAGTGCCGTGGAAGAGGCGCACCATCGCGGTGCTGAAGTTCAGGCCCAGGCCGGTGCCGGGCGGCATCCGCTCGTGCCGCACGTCGCGCACCCAGCGCTCACCGATTCGGGTTAGCCCAGCGGCGGAGATCCCGATGCCGTTGTCGGCCACCTCCAGCAGCGCATCGGCGCCCTCGGCGCGCAGCGTCACGGTGATCGCGCCGTCGCCGTCACGGTAGCCGCCGGTGAACTTGATCGCGTTGGCGAGCAGGTTCAGCACGACCCGATCAATCCGGGCCGGGTCGGCCAGGATGAACAGCTGCGGCGGCAGCTCAATGTAGAGCTGGATCGACGATGATACAACATACGTGTGCATCACATTGGTGAGGTGCCGGATGCGTGCGGCAAGGTCGTACTCCTCCGACGACACGACCAGCGCGGAGGCGTTCACCTTCAGCACGCTGAGCGTATGCAGGTCGCCGACCAGCCCAGCCTGGAGACGCTGCGCGTCCGCTATGCGCTGGAAGGCTCCTCGCATGCCGCCAACATCGAGCGGGGAGCCATCGTGCTGGAGATCATCTAATTCTTCCAGCATCAGGCTCACCTCAGACATCGTGATCGTCATCAGGTTCTTGAGATCGTGCGTGACCTGCGCGGTCTCGACCTGCCATGAGCGATGCACCTCATCAAGCTCGGCGGTGCGCTCCAGAACCCGCTGCTCCAGCTGCTCCGCTGTGCTCACCGCCTGCATGAGCGAGGCACGAAAGTAGAAGCTCACGATGGCGACGAAGGAGACCACAACCGACAGCTCAGAAAGAGCGACGACCACGAAATGCTGCGCAGCATCCAGCGAATAGCCCGCGTACATGGCGCGCATTCCGAGCATCAGCGTGGTCGCAAGCATCACCGGGTAGCCCCAAAACCAGCCGATCAGCAGCGACGCCAGCAACCCGGGCACGACAAAGGCGACATTCACCACCGGGTAGCCATTGACCACGGCGTAGCTGGCGGGGTCGTAGATAGCAATCATCATCGCGGCGATCAGGACAATGACCGTCGCCGGCGCGAGGATGCCGCCACGCCGATTGACGTACCAGATAACCGTCACCGCCAGCACCATGATCAGCGCCTCGGTCGTTGAGATCAGCCCCACCCCGAAGACCGCCTGAGCGACGAGGAACAATGGTGCAGCGATGCCGAGCGTGAACGTGATCTGCGCCAGAATGGAGCCGTAGACGCGCTGCACGGGGTCGATGTGGTGGGTCGTCATGGATGCGTGAACAAAGCCGCGCAGTCGCCGCACGGCGTGGGCTACGATGGCAGGCACAACGGGAGGCACAACGCGGGGCCTTTCTCTCAGCTCAGATCGAGATCATCGCCCACGCGGCGCACATGGCCGCGGCGGCGATCAGCGGCTCGCCGAATGGCGCGAGCGCGGCGGGCAGGACGCGCACCCGGCGTTCGGAGAGCGGGTAGAGCAACGGCACGCCGGAAGGCGTGACCACATCGGCCAGGTCGTGCAGCAGCACACCCCAGGCGATAGCGGCGGGGGCCAGGGCCAGGGTGGGCGCGCTGGCGGTCCAGAGCAGCCCGCCCAGGGCCAGCAGGGCGCCCGCGAAGACCAGCGAGTGGGTGAGGTGGCGGTGCCCGCCGGCAGCGGCGCGGATGCCGCGCAGCAGTGCCCAGCCGGCGAGCAGGCCAAGCAGCACCCCTGCCACGCCGCCTGCCAGCGGCAGCCATGCCGGGCCACCGGCAACCATGCCAAGCACCGCGCCCAGGGCCATGCCCGTGGCGGTCAGCACCTCGCGCACGCGCTGGGCGACGAAGCTATGCGGCTCGTCGATGTCGGGGATGAGTGCCAGCAGCGCGCTCGCCAGGATGACCGCCACCCCGCCGGCGCTGATCGGCCAGGCGCTCGGTGCGGCGAGGCCAAGGACGCGCTCGGGCAGCAGCTCGGGCCGGGTCGCGGCGATCAGCCGGGCCAAGCCCAGACCGCCGACCGCGCCGATGAGAGCGTGGGTGTGGAATCCGCTCACCGGCGCACCTCCAATGTGATGTGTCTTCTGTTATGGTCGGTATCGAAGACCGGCGGTGCCGGATCGTCGGCGGCGCACGGCAGGGTGAATGCGGCCACCGCCCCGAGGTGCTGGCCTGGCGAGCGGATCGTCAGCTCGCCGCCCATGCGGGCGACCAGCTGGCCGGCGAGGGTGATGCCGGTGCCGATGCCGTCGCCGGCGGCGCCGGGGAGCAGCGGGCGCACCAGCCGGTGGCGGAGCTGCTCCAGCTCCGCCGGTGCCATGCCGACGCCGTTGTCGGCCACCTCGCAGCACAGCATCCCCCCTGGCTCGTGGGTGATGGTCACGGTGATCATGCCGCCGCTGCCCCGCTGGGTCACCGCCCGCAGGGCGTTGCCGATCAGGCTCCACAGCACCCGCTCGGTGCGGCGCGGGTCGCACCAGCATAGCGGCAGATCGGGCTGGGCCGCGATGGTCATGGTCACCTGGAAGCTCTGTGCCTCGACCGTCATCTGGTCGGCCACCCGCTCGGCCAGGCCGAGCAGCGCGGTGGCGATCGGCTGGGTCGCCACGCCCTGGCCCTCGGCGAGCTGCGCGATGTCGCTCAGATCCTGGGCGGCCATCGCCTGCCGGCGCAGCAACCGCAGCAGGCGTCGCTCGTGGTCGTAGGTGATGTCGGACTGCCCGGCCCGGGCCGCCTCGGTCAGCTGGATCGCCATGTTCGATGCGACCGTGGTGATCTGCCGCATATCCTCGGCGACAGCGCCGTAGAGGCGCTGCTTCTCGCCGAGCATCCGCGCCGCCCGCGCCCGCGCCGCGTCTAAGGCCGCAGTGCGCTCGTGGACGCGCCGCTCGAGCGTGCGCTTCGTCGCCTGAACATCGGCCAGCTCCCACTCGATCAGCAGCCGCCCGAGCACCACCGCCCCATTGATCACGGCCATCAGCAGCATGGTCTCCGACTGCATGTAGACCCCCTGGAAGTCGGCCCGGATCACGAGCGTCAGCATGGTCGTGAGTCCCGCCGCCAGCGACCAGATCGGCCGAGCTACCAGCAGCGCCACCAGCATGGGCAGCACGACCACCGCTGGGGGCAGCGTATCTAGCAGGGGAGACTCGACACCGACCAGCACGGCGATCACGAGCGACGCCACAACGCCGCCGAAGCGGTGGCCCATGCCGGTCAGGGCCGTCAGCGCGGCGAGCATCACGCATGCCCCAAGCGCCGGTGCCGCTGGCGCGAGCAGCGGCGACTGGAGGCTGTGCTGAAGCGCACGCAGGAGCGCGCCCAGCGTGCCCAACGCCAGCACCCCGACCGTCACGCGCCTACTTCTGGTCATCGTGCCCTCCCCCCGCCGGTGGCTGGCTCAGCCGGGCCTCGATCGACGGCCAGTAGATCAGCAGCACGCGTTGATCGTATTCCATCGACTCCACGAGGCCGTCCCGCGCCCACTCGCGCATCGTCCCCGTAGAGACCCGGCAGCGCTGGGCCGCGTCGTGCAGGCCGACCCACCCGTCTATTCGCCGTGCGTCATGATCCATGTACATTGTCGGTAAGTTTTCGCAGCCAGGCCAGGAACGTCCCGCGATCACAGCGCCACACCCCGCCCGGCCGGGCCTGCATGCCCGGCATCAGGCGCAGCCTGAGCGCGTGGCTGAACCAGCCGCGCCCCATGAGCGGAACCACGTCGCTCGACTTCAGCACCTCTGGCAGCGCGCCCTCGCCGCCCAGCTCCTCGATGGCGGCGAGCGCCTGCTGTGCGCGCGCGGAGGGCGGTGTCCCATGTGGTGGCATAGAGCACTTCGTCTTTCTCTCGTCGCCCCGGTACTCGTTAGGTGCGCTGTGTGCCTAACGAGTACACTTCTACGTGTGAATCATCAGAGCTGCTGAAACACGCTGCCCCCGGCGGTGATGACCCAGAGAAGATTTATCAGGATTCCCACCACCAGTGAGACCGCCACCATGAGTAGCAGATACATGGTGCGGCGGCTGAGCATGCGCTTGAACTCGCTCTGAAGGATCTGCTCCAGGGTGACCTGCTGGGCGACAAGCACCGCCTCGATGTTCCCGCCCTCGGCCTCAGCCTGGGCCAGCGCGGCGGCGAGGTCGATCAGCTCGCGGCAGCCGCGCTCTTTGACCACGAATAGCAGCGCGGCGAAAGGGCGCAGCCGCCGATCCAGGCTGATCCGCAGCGCCTCGGTCACCACCTCCTGCATCGGCGCCCAGCGCGTGACCGGGCGTAGCGTGTAGCGGCGCATGATGTCCAGCGGCGACTCGAAGCTGCTCATGCCCACGCGCACAAACGAGATGAAGCCGGGGGTGAGCCGCCGTAGCGCATCCGCCTCCTGCTGCTGCCGCACGAGCGGGCGGCGCGGGATGACCAGCGCGAGATACATGTAGCCGCCGAGGGCGGCGGCCAGCAGCAGCAGGCGCGGCATGCCCTGGACGCCGCCGGCGACCCCCATTGAGACCAGGCCGACGGCGAGCGGCACGCCGGCGAGGTTGCCGGTCAGGTAGCGGCGTGACATCCCGGCGGCCGTGGGGGCAAGCTGGAGCCCGGCGACCGCAACCCGGCGGCGCTCCATCAGCAGCACGCCCCATGTGGCGATGATGGCGGCGGCGATCGCGCCCAGGTAGTAGGGTGTGCCGGGGGAGGAAAGAAACGACATAGGAACACCTCATTGGGGACAGCCATCACACACCCATTGGGTGTGTGATGGCTGCTCGCTAGTAGTCGATATCATCAGCGCGGGCGAGCAGCACACCGCCCACGATGGGCAGCAGCAGCGCGCCGGCGACGACGCCGCCCACCACCATACCCAGCGGCGAGCTGTAGGCGATCACCACCCGATCCCACTGCGTCCAGAACAGGTAGAGCGCCATCACCATGCCGGCAAGGCCCACGGCCATGCCGCTATAGCGCATCTGAGCCAGCTGCGTCACCGCCTCGTCGCGGCGGCGGTCTGATGCCTGGAGCGCCTCGTAGGCGGTCTTCACCCGCGTCACGAGCACGTCCTGCGGCTGGCCTACGGCCACGGCCAGGTGGTTGAGGAAGGTCGCGTGGCGTCGCGAGGGGGTCTGCGCCGAGAGCGCGGCGGTGACCTGCTGCGGCGTGGCGATGCCGTCGCTGCTCGACAGTGGCGCGCCCTGGGCGTCAATCAGGAAGCGCCACTCGGCGCGCAGCGGCCCCGGGTCCATGTCGTCGAGCAGCTTCACGAGCGATTGGCGATAGCCGTTGCCCGAGCGCAGCAGGGCGCTCATCCGGCCCACCGCCGCCGTCAGGTCGCGCTCAAGGTGGTTCGTGTAGCGCAGCTCGAACACCTGGATGAGCACCCAGACGAGCCCAGCGGTCAGCGGAGCGGTCACCGCCATTGCCACAAAGATCGGGGAGAAGAGCATGCTCGTCACGAGCAGCATGATGACGGTGGCGCCCACGCTGATCCCGAGGAAGGTGGCCGGCGGCAGCGCCGGCGGCGTCCAGATCAGGGCCACGTCGGGGACAAGTGCGGCGGGCAGCGCCTGGCGGGCGCGGGCGGCCCGCTTCACCGCCGTGGCGACGATGAGCTGCATCAGCCGCTCGCGCAGCATGAACACCACCACCAGCGTGGCGGCCAGGGTCAGGGACACCGGCACCACGTTGATCAGCCACGCCGTCTCGGGCGCGGTCACCGGGCCAGTCAGGTCACGCATACGAAACCTCCTGGGGCGCGGTCAGGGCGCGCATCTGCGCCACAATCGCCGCGTACACCTCCTGGCGCACCTCGCCAGCCTCCACCAGCTGCGCCACCGCATCGCGGCGCACCGCCAGCACCGCTAGTGCGGCGTCGGGCGAGGCGCGGTCGCTCAGGTCGGGGCCGAGCAGCACGATCACCTCGTTGGGCTGGCTGCCGCGATCCAGCGCCTGGCGGGCGCGCTTGGCGCGGGTGTAGAGGTCGGTGTCCACTGTCACGCCCGCCGCAATACGTTCACGGATGGCCTCCCAGCGACCCACCGGGGTGATGGCGGCTATCTGCACCAGGTTGCGCTGCACCTCGTCCATACGTCGGCGGGCCTGCCCCCAGGCCCGGCGATCCAGCAGTGCCTCGAGCGCCACCGCCTGCGTGATGCTCTCCACCGCCGCCGCCACCATGCGCTGCGGGTCGAACTCCAGTACCCGCGCAGCCGCCGCGATCAGCCGGTCGTCGTGCCGATCGGCCCAGGCCCGGCGCAGCGCCGCGAGGGCGTTCTCGGCCTGGCCTGCCGTAACCAGCTGCCCGGCCAGGGTGATCGCCTCATCAGCGGCGGCGCGGGAGGTCGGCGCGGCGCGCACCCGGCCCTCGGCGCGCAGCAGGCGCAGCTTCTGGGCCAGGCTGCGCGGCGTCTCATCGGCGTCGCCTGACCAGATCAGGGCATCGCCCACCGCCACTGCCCGCGTCGGCCAGGTGAACTGGCCCTCCTCATTCACCACCATCTCGGCCAGCGGCACGAGCCGCGGGCGCGGCGTGCCGTCGCGCTCGCGCTCGGTGCCGTCGAGCAGGGCGATCTCGCTGATATAGCGCAGCCCGTTCATTTTCTCGATGTGGATGACCACCTCGATGGTATCGCCGACATCCTCCAGGGCGTTGTTGCGCCGGCCCGCGTAGACGTAGGCGCCCGGCATCGCCGCGCAGTCGGCAAAGCGCAGCACGGCGGCGTAGCAGCTCTTGGCGTGCAGCGTGGTGATCACGGCGTGGCCGCTCACCGCCAGGGTGAGGATGGCCCCGCCCTCCTCGGCGCGGGTCTCACCGGGGGCGACCACTGAGGGGGTCTGCCGCAGCGCCTCGCGGGCGGCCCGCCCGAACGCCCCCGGCTCCGTCGCGCTCTGCACCAGCTCGCGGGTCCACATCTCGTGTTTGACCCGGATCTCCTGGGTGTTGTCCTCGATCGTCACCACATGCGGCTCGCCGGGCCAGGAGTTGACGATGCTCTCCAGCAGGGCCGTCTTCCCGCTGCCAGTCTCGCCGGCGATCAGGAAGGAGCACTTGGCCCGCGCCAGCAGCAGCAGGATGTCAAAGACCGCCGGGCTGAACGCCCCACGCTCCAGCACATCCTCCAGGGTCCAGGCGTAGCTGCGCCCGCGCCGGATGCAGATCAGCGCCGTCCCATCGGGCATACAGGGCGGCACAGTGACGTGCATGCGGGTGCCGTGGGCCAGCGGCAGCGTGCCCTGGGGTGCGCTGTGGTTGAGCGACACGTTGAGCCGGGCGGCCAGGAGCAGGGCGCGGTTGAGCGCCTGGCGCGGGTCGGTGAAGCGCTCCGGCACGATCGAGAAGTCGTGACCATCCTCCTGCACCGATATCTGGACGCCGTTGATCTTCACCTCTTGGATGCGCTCGTCGTCGAGGTAGGCCTGGGCCGGCCCCCAGCCGAGCGTGTCGCGGAAGATCGCCAGCAGGCTCGCCTCGTCGGTCGGCACCTGGCGCAGCGGGCCGCGCCCGGCCTCCACCTGCGCGCCGATCGCCCGGCGCAGCACCTCCAGCACGACCGGGTTGCGCTGCGCGGCCGGGGCCACCGGGTCGAGTAGCTCGACGGGTATGGACTGCTTGAGCACGTCCATTGCGGCGGCGAGCACCTCGGGCATGCGCAGGATCTCGGAGATCGGCGTGGTTCCATTCTTCCCGCCGCCGCCGATGAGGGCGGCGAGCCCGCCGTCCTCGACCACATGGAGCGATGGTGTAGTGGTGTTCGTCATGGGGGGGAGGCTCCTAGTCATTGCCTGCGGCGAGGGCGCCCACGGTCGTATTGGCGGATGGCACCGCGACCCGGTCGCCGCGCAGGCGGCCGATGAGCGCGGGCCAGGCGCCGAGCTTGGGAATGGGCAGCGTCGGCGTGAGGCCGAGGTACGTGATCAGCGAGTCGACGATGCGATGGGTGGTCTGCGCGAAAACGCTCTCCGGCCCCAGATCGAGCATGGAGATGTAGCCGTCGTACTCATCAGCCATGCTTGCCAGTCGCGGGGCGCGGGGCAGTGTGCCCAGGGCACGGGCCTCGGGGTAGCGCTGGCCGAAGATCGGGATGATGTTCTCGACCTTCGTCACGACCCCGTGCTCGGGCTCTATAAAGAGCAGCGCGGTGTGGTCAAGCCGATCCGGTGCCACCTCGCGGAAATGATCGAGCATGTGGCCGACGCCCATACGCTCGCGGGCGCCGGGGGGGCAGGGCAGCACGACCGTGCCCCCACTGAGCAGGGTGTGGGTGGCGTAGGGCCGGCGCAGGTAGTCAGGCGGGGTGTCGATCAGCACCAGGTCAAAGCCGTTAATCTGGGTGACGCCGGCGTAGAGCCCCTGCCAGTCGGGTAGGCGCACATCGTTCTCGGCGCGGGCGACGGCGTGCGAGCCAATCAGGAAGGCGATCTCGCCCCAGCCAGACTCGGTTGCGGCGGTGTGTTCGGCGTGATAGATGAAGGGCTCGATGCCGGTGGGGTTCCAGCTCGACGGGCCGCGCTGCACCAGGTGCAGGTAGGAGGGCGCCGAGGCGGGCACCCGGAAGGCCGGCACCAGGCCGGGGTTGGAGATGTCGCTGTCCCAGACCAGCACGCGCAGGCCGCGGCGGCGTAGCCCCTCGGCCAGCACGCAGGTGGCGAAGGTCTTGCCGATGCCGCCCTTGGCCGCGCCAATGGCGACGACCGGCACCGCGCCGGCGGCGGCGCGCACCGAGATGCCAAGGGCAGCGCCGACCCAGGCGGCCACCGAGGCGGCGTCACGGTCGGTGGTGGTGGAGATGCCCAGGGCGCGGGCGTCGGAGAGGATCACCTGGCCGGCACCGACCATGTTCACCAGTACGCGCACCCCGGCGGTGTGGGCATCGTGGATGAGCCCCCACAGCTCGGGCGCGGGGGTGCTGCGGGTGTCGTCGACGTAGATCGCGTGCGGCGGGCGTTCGGCGGCGATCAGGCGCCGGGCCTGATCCAGCTTCGAGGGGGCGATGATCGAGAGATCGCGGTAGACCTCTAGGCGGGACGCGAGCCCGTCAAGGGCGCTGTAGACGATGAGTTCCACGGTGATGGTTGCTCCTTAGATGTGTGGTGGCGAGTCTTTTTCGGTGCCGCGACACGCCGCTCCGCTAATACCTCCCAAGACCCCAGGCCGCATTGACCACGCCGATGCGCTCAAGTGCATCGGCGGCGGGCTCGTAGCGAAACAGCGGGTTGGTCGTAAAGTTATCGCCGCTCTGGCCCTGGGCGCCGGTGGGCAGCACCTCCTCGATGGCGAGCACGGCGCGGCGGCCCTGCGGGGTGTGGCCGATGTGAACAACGATCAGGCTGACCGACGCAGAGGTGATCAGGCCGCGCACGATCGCCGCCGCCGCCTGGCCGCCGCCGCTGGCCTGGGATGCCAGGCCCAGCATGGCCATGCGCTCCAGGTTGCGCAGCGCGCCCTGCACGCTGCCGGCGTGGATGGTGCCGATGCCGGGGTGGCCGGTGGCGGCCGCCTGAAGCATCGCCATCGCCTCGCCGCCGCGCACCTCGCCGACGATCACGTAGTTCGGCTTCTGGCGCAGGGTCAGGCGCACCGCCCGGCCGAATGCGCCGTCGTCGTCCTGGCTGTTTACCTCCAGGCGCAGGCAGTTCGCAGAGCGCGGCAGCTCGCCGCCGTCCTCCACGAAGATCAGCCGGCTGGACGCGCCGAGCTCCTGGGTGAAGCCGGCGGTGAGCGTGGTCTTGCCGCTGCCAGTCGATCCGGCCACAATCACCGACGCCCCCGCGCGCAGCCCGGTCAGCAGCAGGGTGGCCGCCTCCGTGGTGATCGTGTTGGCCTGGGTCAGGTCGGCGAGGGTGCGCCAGCGATCAGGCAGCAGGCGGATCGAGAGGCTCGGCCCGTCGTGCGAGAGCGGCGGGCAGGTGATCGCGTAGCGCAGCTTGTCCGAGACGCCCTGCGCGTCGGTCCGGCTCCACGTCCCGTCGCCGGCGGGGTCGATCTTCTGCCCGCGCAGCAGCAGCTGGCGCTGGACGAAGGCGATCCAGCTCGGGTGGACGGTGACGCTGGTGTTGCTCATGGCCCCGCGCTGCACGACGTAGAAGGGGTCGCTGGGCGGGCCGTTGTAGAGGATGTCCGAGACCTCGTGCTCAGGGCTGCGCCAGATCTCGACCGGCCCGTACCAGTCGATCTGCGCCCATACCGGCAGGGGCAGATCCGGCGTGTCGAACAGGGCGATACACGCCTCGGCAAACGGCAGACCCCAGAAGGAGCCGATCCGCCCGCTGGTGGTGTAGATGCGCAGCGTCTCGGTCACGTCGGCGGCCTTCTCGGCGATGGCGATGGAAGATGTGGCGGCGGGCATCATAGATTGGCCTTTGTGGGTATCGCGGCTGCGGCTACGGCTGCGTGCTACCGGGGACAGTGCTCGTGCTGCCGGGGATGGTCGATCCGGGCGCCGGACGGGCCTCGGGCGTGGGCACCGGGGCGGTAAGGTCCGGCATCGTGACCTGGCCGATGTCCAGGCGGGTCATGGGCGGGAGGTCGTCGGAGGTCACACCGTAGCGCTCGCCCCAGAGCTGCAGGCCGGCGGCCTGGATGGCCCAGATCGTCTGGGCC
>NZ_JAIEWN010000071.1 GCF_019599295.1 Oscillochloris sp. ZM17-4
CGCTGGAGATCATCGGGGAGTAGGACACGCCGACGGACGACGCCGCGAAATGATGCGTCGCGGGGCGCCGTCCCTATCGTGGGCGGACACATGGGTCCGCCCCTACATTGGCCTATTGGCAATACCACAGGAGGAACGCATGTCACCCTGAGAAGAGCCCCGGCCGGGATTCTTCGCTTCGCTCAGAATGACACGATAGCCCACAGCACACCGCCGCGATAAAGATCCGGTCAGTGCCTCACCCACTCAGCGCCTCAGTGATGATATGGAGGACCCAATGGACACCCTACAGCTCAGGATCACCCTGCCCAGCCGCGCCATGGCCGCCGAGGTCGAGCGCAGCCTGGCGGGCCAGGCCACCGTCGAGCGCGAGCCGGCCGTGTCGTACAGCATTGAGGCGGTCACGATGCTGGTCTCGCTCGCGGCCGGCCTGGTCAGCCTGCAGGCCGCGCGGACCCAGCTGGAGTCCAGCCGGCTGGAGGTGCTGAAGAAGATGCTTGAGGTCAAGGCGCAGCTGGCCCAGCAGGGCCAGGACGCCAAGGCGCGGATCGGCGCGGCCGACGGCGACATGCGCAGCTTCGCCGACGCCGACGAGGCCTTCCTGCGCCAGCTGCTCGGGCTGCCTGAGGCATGATGGACGCCGCGCTCAGCGTGACCGGGCGGGCTCTGCGGCACTGCGAACAGTGGATGACCTGAGCGGCGAATTTCACCATGAAACCCAGCGCACCTGCTCATTCAACACTCAACATTCAACATTCAACATTACTGCTCCTCGACACCGGCCACTGCCTGGTCTCGGCGCGCCACGTGATGCGCGGGGTGGCGCGGGAGTCGATGGCCTGCCGGGCGCTGGCGGCGCTGGTCGGCCACCCGCTGCACGGCTGGACGCTGTTCGACACCGGGTACGCGCCGCGCATGCTGGGGGCGACGCGCCGCCTACCCTGGCGGCTCTACCGGCTGGCCACCCCGCTGCGCATCCGCCCCGAGCAGGCGGCGGTGCGCCAGCTCGCGCAGGTCGGCGTGGCCCCCGCCGACATCCGCCGGGTGATCATCTCGCACTTCCACGCCGACCACGTCGCCGGCCTGCGCGACTTCCCCGGCGTCCCGGTGATCGCCTCGGCCGAGGCGCTGGCGAGCATCACGGGGCTGCGCGGCCTGGCCGCCCTGCGCCGCGCCCACATCCCGGCGCTCATGCCCGACGACATGGCCGCCCGCGCCGTGGCCCTGCCCGCCTTCGCCGGCCCGCCCCTGCCCCACCTCGGCCCAACCCACGACCTGTTCGGCGACGGGTCGCTGCTGCTGGTGGAGCTGCCCGGCCACGCCAGGGGCCAGATCGGCGCGCTGCTCCAGACCGACGCCGGCCCGGTGCTGCTGGCCGCCGACGGGGCCTGGACGAGCCGGGCCATCCGTGAGCAGCGCCCCCCGGCGCGGATCACCCACTTCTTTGTGGATGATGCGCGGGCCGTCGGCGCGACCCTGGCGAACCTGGGGGCCTTCGCCGCCGCCCGCCCCGAGGTGCGGATCGTGCCCTGCCACTGCCCTGAGGTGGTGATCTGAGTCTGATCGCGAGATCCTTCGCACGCTTGACAGTAGCATACGCCTATGACTATAATTGTAGTCATAGGCATATTGCGTTCAGGATCGTGTATGTCACCATCACAGCCCTATCAGATCATCTACGCGCCAATAACGAGCGAGCATGTACGCGCGATTGATCGGAAATTCTACGCACTGATACGTGATACTATCCTTGAGCGATTGTCATACGAGCCATCGGAAGAGAATCGCAATCGTAAGCCTCTGAAGCGTCCGGCCTTCGAGGAGGCAACGTGGGAGCTTCGCTTTGGCCCTGATAATATGTTTCGCGTCTTTTACGATGTGAAGATCCCAGAACGGGAAGTACATATTCTCGCTATCGGGATGAAGCGGCGTACGACGCTCTCTGTCGGTGGTGAGGAGGTTGATCTATGAAGATCGCATCCGTTGCTGATGTGAAAGCAAAGCTGAGCGCCTACATAAAGGCCAGCGAGGAAGAGCTGGTGGTGATTACCCGCAATGGGAAAGCGATTGCGGTCTTGCTGCCTATTGAGGATGACGCGGAACTAGAGCGGCTGGTTCTTGCCTACTCAACGCAATTCCAGACGGTGCTCGATACCGCACGCGCTGAGATTGCAGCCGGCAGCGGCATCGCCCACGAGGATTTCTGGGCTGCCCTTGAGCCCGCGCCGCACGAGCAATCGACGACGGGTGATGGGTAAGTCCCACCGTCGGCAATCGGCAACCGCATGATGCAGATCGCCCTCCTCGCCCTGGGCTCGCGCGGCGACGTGCAGCCCTTCGTCGCCCTCGGGCTGGCCCTGCGGGCGCGCGGCCACCGCGTGCGCCTGCTGGCCGCCGCCGACTACGCCGATCTGGCCGCGCCCTACGATCTTGCGTTCGCTCCCCTGATCGGCGCGATCAGCGACCTGATGGACACCGGGATGGCTCTGGATGCGCTGGACTCGGCGCGCGGCCGGCTGCCGCTCGGCTTCGCCCGCCGCTTCGTGGCCCAGGTGGCCCCGCTGCTCCCGCCGCTGGCCGCCGACACGCTGGCCGGCTGCGCCGACGCCGACCTGATCGTCGCCTCGACCCTGGGCGGCTATGTGGGCCTGTCGGTCGCCGAGCGGCTGGGCGTGCCGCTCGTGCCCGCCCACTTCCACCCCTCTGGCCCGACGTGGCAGGCGCCCGACGTGTCCTTCCCGCCGGCGCCGCCCGGCCTGCCGCTGCGCGGGATCTACCACCGGCTGAGCCACACGCTGGCGACCCACGGGCTCTGGCAGCTGCTGCACGGGCCGCTCAGTGGCTGATCGACCCGCCCGCCGGCTGGGCGCCGCCGCCCGAGCTGGCGGCCTTTCTCGCCGCCGGCCCGCCGCTGGTCTACGTCGGCTTCGGCAGCATCCTGGCCGGGCGCGACCCGGCGGGCGTGGCGGCGCTGCTGGCCGAGGCCCTGGCCCGCGCCGGGCGGCGCGGCCTGCTCTACCGGGGCGCGTGGGGCGACCTGGACGGCTTCGCGCTGCCCGCGCACATGCTGCGCATCGGCGACACGCCCCACGGCTGGCTCTTCCCGCAGGTGGCGGCGGTCGTCACCCACGGCGGCGCGGGGACGGTGAATGCCGCCCTGCGCGCCGGCGTCCCGCCGGTGGTGCTGCCGGTCTTCGGCGACCAGCGCCTGTGGGCGCGGCGGGTGGCCGAGCTGGGCGCGGGGCCGCCGCCCATTCCGCGCGCCGAGCTGACGGTCGAGGGGCTAGCCGGCGCGGTGGCGGCGGCCTGCGCGGACGCGGGCATGCGCCGGCGGGCCGCCGCGCTGGGCGCGCAGATCGTCGCCGAGGGCGGCGCGGCGCGGGCCGCCGCGCTGCTGGAGGCAGCGCGATGGGTAAGGGCGGATCGTAAGGGCTGATGCAACGTCCTGGGCTCCCCACGGCTGGCGACTGGAAGTCGCGCCGACGGGGCGCGTTGCGCCGGGCGTCGGCGCAGGCCGACGCCGGAACCGCCCGCGTAGGCGGGCGGCTGCCCGCAGGCCCCAGCGGCGCGGCTTCAGCCGCCAGCGATTTTGTAACAGCCCTGGGGCGGATCGTAAGGGCGCAGCGCGCTGCGCCCCTATGAAATATAATGACTCGTATCATTCTCTCTAACCCTGGAGCACTATGCTACCTGTGATGATCGCCGGCATGGGCACCTACCTGCCCGAGCGGGTGGTGACGAGCGCCGAGCTTGAGCGGGATTGGAACCTGACGCCGGGCTGGATTATGCGCGTCGCCGGCATCCGCGAGCGGCGCTACGCCGACCGCGAGACGGTCGCGGGCATGGCCGCCGCCGCCGGGCGGCGCGCCCTGGCCGCCGCCGGCATGACGGTGTCGGACATCGACCTGATCATCGCCGCGTCGAGCGCGCCGCAGCAGACCATCCCCTGCACCGCCGCCTTCATCCAGCGCGAGCTGGGCGCGCCCGAGGGGGCGAGCGCCTGCTTCGATGTGAACGCCACCTGCCTGAGCTTCCTCTTCGCCATGCAGAGCGCCGCCCACCTGCTGGCCGCCGGCAGCTACCGCGCCGCCCTGGTGGTGAGCAGCGAGATCGGCGGGCTCTCGCGCAACCCGGCCGACCCGGCCAGCGCCTGCCTCTTCGGCGACGCCGCCGCCGCCGCGGTGCTCACCCGCGCGCCCGAGGGCGGGGCCAGCCGCGTGCTCTGGGCGCAGTTCGCCACCTACAGCGGCGGCGCCGACCTGACCGCCATCCCCGGCGGCGGCTCGCTGCACCACCCGAACGACCCGGCCACCACCCCCGAGATGAACATGTTCCACATGGACGGATCGGGCGTCTTCCGCCGCGCGGCGAAGGTGCTCGGCCCCTTCGTCGATAGCTTCCTCGCCCGGACGGGCTGGTCGCACGCGGATGTGGACGTGGTGGTGCCGCACCAGGCCAGCCGCCACGGCGTCGAGCTGGTCAGCACGCGGCTGGGCTTCCGCCCCGATCAGGTGGTGAATAACATTGCCGAGCGCGGCAACTGTATCGCGGCCTCCATCCCCCTGGCCCTCGCCGAGTCACTGGACGCCGGGCGGGTCAGCCGGGGCCAGCGGGTGATGCTGCTGGGCACCGGCGCGGGGCTGACGCTCGGGGCGCTCGGGCTGGTGTTTTGAGCAGAGAGGTTTGGAGAGGCGCAGCCTCTCCGAAAAAGACCCCCATGATCCTGGCGCTGCTGTACATGGCCGATAGGCTCCTGCGCCTGCTGGCCCTGCGCGACTTCTTCCGCCGCCCGCCGCCGCCCGCCCCGCCGGAGTGGCCGGCGGCCACGCTGATCCAGCCGGTGACGCGGGGCACGCACGACCTGCGCCGCGCCCTGGCGAGCCGCGCCGCGCTCGCCTACCCCGGCCCGCAGCAGCATCTGCTGGTGTGCGATGTGGGCGATAGGCAGAGCCAGCAGGTTGTCCACGAGCTGATGGTGGAGAGCCCCGGCTGGCCCGCCGAGCTGATCCTGGTCGCGCCCGACTCGGGGGTGATCGCCTCGAAGCTGGAGAAGATCCGCGCCGCGCTGCCCCGGGCCGCCGGGGAGGTGCTGATATTTGTGGACGACGACGTGCGCCTGCCGCCCGACGCGCTGCGCACCCTGCTGCCGCACCTGTGGACCCCGGGCGCGGGTGCCTCCTTCGGGCTGGCCCGCTACGAGGCCTGGGAGACGCCCTGGTCGAGCCTGATGAGCCTGTTTGTGAACGCCAGCGCCCTGCCGAGCTATGTGCCGCTGAGCTACCTGGCCGAGCCCTACACGATCACCGGCCACTGCTTCGCTCTGCGCCGGGGTGTCTTCGATGCGGCGGGCGGCTTTGCGGGGATGGCGGCCCGCCTCGACGATGACCACGAGCTGGCCCGGCGGGTGCGCGCCCTCGGCCTACGCTGCGTGCAGACGCCGCTGATCTACGGGGTCGAGAACCGCCTGGCCACGGCGCGGGCCTACCGCAACCAGCTGCGCCGCTGGCTCACCATCCCGCGCCTGACGATGCTGCCCCAGCTCAGCCCGCGCGAGCGGCTGGTGACGCTGCTGGCATCGGCGGGCAACCTGCTGCCGCCGATGATCGCCCTGCTGGCGATCTTACGGGCTGTGCCCCAGATATGCTTTTTGTTGGGTTTGGGCGGCAAAGCCGCCCAAACCCAACAAAAAAAGAGCGCGGGGGCGGCGCAGCCGCCCCCGCACCCCCACCGGGAGTTGATACTGGTAGTGGCGATCTTTCTGGCCTGCTACGCCATCATCGATCGCGCCTACCTCGGCGGCGTCACCCCGGCCCGCCGCTGGCCGCTGCTGCTCGTCACCGCGCTGCTCACGCCCCTGCACGTGCTGGCCGTCAGCCTGGGCGGCGACGAGTTTGAGTGGCGCGGCCAGCGCATCCGCCTGCTGCTGGGGGGCGGGTTCGAGGTCGTTGGGGCGCAGCAGGCGCGCGCGGGTACCCGCGATGATCGGGGGTAGCGTCGGTGCGCCTGCTGCGCCCTTACCGAGGCATACCATGACATTTCTCCTCATCCTGGCCCTCGCCGAGCGCGCCTGGAAGCACCTGTCCGTCGTGCGATTCTTCCGCCGCCCGCCGCCGCCCGCGCCGGCCGGCCCGCTGCCCATGGTCAGTATCATCCAGCCTATCCTCAGCGGCGACCCGGCTCTGGCCGAGGGGCTGGCTCAGAACCTAGACGCGCCCACGGCCTACCCGCGCGAGTTTCTCTGGCTGGTCGATACGGACGACGCGGCGGCCCAGGCGATCTGCGCCGGCCTGATCGCCGCCCGCCCTGAGCTAAGCGTGCGCCTGATCCTGCTCGGCCCGCCAGCGGCTAACGAAAACCCCAAGCTGATCAAGCTGATCGCCGGGGCGCGCGCGGCCAGCGGCGAGGTGATCTGCGTGCTGGACGACGACACCCGCCTGCCGCCCTACGGCCTGGAGCAGCTGCTGCCAGCCCTGGAGCAGCCCGGCGTCGGGCTGGCCTTCGGCCTGCCCTACTACGTCAGCTTCGACACTATCTGGTCGGCCCTGGTGGCCTGCTTCGTCAACAGCAGCAGCCTGACCACCTACCTGCCCTTCGCCTCCCTGCGCCAGCCGCTGACGATCAACGGTATGTGCTACGCCATGCGCCGCGATGTGCTGGCGCGGCTCGGCGGCTTCGCGGGGCTGGAGCATGTGGTTGCCGACGACTTCGCGGTGGCCCAGCGCGTGCGCGCGGGCGGCCTGCGGCTGGCCCAGACCGGGCTGCGCCACGCGATCGCCACCACGGTGGACGGCCCCGGCGCCTACGCCCGGCTCATCCAGCGCTGGCTGATCTTCCCGCGCGAGTCGCTGATGCGCCACCTGGCCCCCGCCGACCTGGCGCTCTTCTACGCGGTGACGCTCGTGCCCCTGGCCGGGCCGTGGCTGGCCCTGCTCGGCATCTGGCGCGGCGGGCCGGCCCGCGCCCTCGGCCTGGCCCACCTGCTCTATAGCTCTATCATCTTCGCCCACCTGGAGGCGGCCTACCTGGGCCGGCCGACGCCCCGGCGCTGGCGCTGGCTGGTGCCCCTGGTCGGCCTGCTCACCCCGCTCCAGGCCCTCGCCGCCCTGCTCTCGCCGCAGCGCATCAGCTGGCGCGGCCACCTGATCGCCGTCGAGCCCGGCGGCGGCATCCGCACCATCCGCAGGCGGGCGTGAGCGAGTCGCTCGCCGCAGAGTTCGCCGCTTTCTGCGCGGCCCACCCGACCCGCCGTGCCATAGTCGGCGGGCATCGCTGGGAGTATATCGACGCGGGCGCGGGCGGCCCGCCGCTCATCTTGCTCCCCGGCGGCTTCGGCGTGCCGGCAACCTCGTTCCGCTATATCCCGGCCCTGGCCGAGGGGCGCCGCGTGGTCGCCGTGGGCTACCCGCCGGAGCTCGACATAATGGACGGCCTATGTGACGGGCTGGCCGCCCTGATGGACGCGCTGGGCCTCGGGCCGGCCTGGCTGCTTGGCGGCTCGGCCAGCGGCTTCGTGGCCCAGGCCTTCGTGCGCCGCCACCCCGGCCGTGTGTTCGGCATGATCCTGGCCCAGAGCGGCGCCCCCCGCCCCGCGCGCGCCCACCTCAGCCGGGCCTGCGCGGGGCTGCTGAACGCCCTGCCCATGGCGCTGACCTTCGGCCTGCTGCGCCTATCCATCGCCGCCGACCTGCGCGGGGGAACGGAGGCGCGCCAGTTCTGGCGCGGCCACTTCGCCGAGGTGCTGGCCCAGCAGAGCCGGGCTGCCCTGGTGGGCCGCTTCCGCCTGGCCGCCGACTTCGACGCCAACGACCAGCTTGTGGCGCACCACAGACACGGTGCGGGCCGCGTTGTGATCATCGAGTCGGCGGGCGACGGCCTGATCGGCCCCGGTGAGCGGGCCGCCCTGCGCGCGCGCTACCCCGCCGCCAAAGTGTACACCCTGGCCGGCGGCCACAACGACAGCGTCGAGCGCCCCGAGGCGCAGATCGCCCTGATCAGGGCGATCCTGCGCCCCTTGCGGTGAGGGTGTGGGAGAGCTTCGCTCTCCCACATATCTTCATATGGTGTGATGGCGGCTTCGCCGCCATCACACCATATGAAGAGTTATTGCAGCATAGTTCGGGCGAAGGCCATAAACCGCTGGGCGTCGGCGAAGGTGCTGGCGATGCCCAGCGAGACCCGCACCGCGCCGGTGGCCCGCCCGGCCAGCTTGTTGATGAAGTCGTCGAAGCTGATCGGGCCGAACTCGCGGAAGTAGGCCGCCATATCCTCGCCGGTCAGCCCGTTGATCACCTCGCCGACGCCGGGGTTGCAGAAGCAGCCGCTGCGCAGCGAGATGCCCGCATCGCTGGCCTGCTGCTCCACCGCGCGGAAGTCGATCCGCTCGCCCGCGCTATCGTAGAAGTTCATCGCCAGGGTGCCGCCGCGCCCCTCGGTGTCCGTCGGCCCGTAGATCGTCACCAGCGGCCGACCGTTGCGGTGGCGCAGCCCGGCTAGCTCGCCCAGCAGCCAGCCTGCCAGCAGCTCCACCCGCTGGTGGATCCGCTCGATGCCGGCCGCCTCCATGTGGCGCAGGCCGATCGTCACCGCCGGCAGCCCCAGGTAGTTGATCGTCCCGTCCTCGAATCCGGTCTCCCCGGCGGCCAGGAAGTGCCCGCCGCCCTGGGCCGAGGCGATGGTGATCGTGCCGCCGGCGAACCATGGCCGGCGCAGCTTTGTGAGCGAGTCGCGGCGGACGATCAGCGCGCCGATGCCGGTCGGGTAGCCGAATATCTTGTAGAACGAGATCGCCACGAAGTCGGGCTTGTGGACGCTCAGGTCGAGCCGGTTGGTCGGCGCGAAGGCCGCCGCGTCCAGCAGGACGTCCCACCCCTTCGCCTGGGCCGCCGCGATCCAGCCCAGGTCGTGCTGGACGCCGCTGAAGTTTGACTGGGCCGGGAAGGCGAACAGTCCGGCCGCTCCGGGGGCGAGCCGGCCTAGCTCGGCACCCACCGTGGCCGGGTCGAGCCGCAGGTCGCCCTCGCGCACCGGCAGGTAGGTCACCTCGGCGTTGCGGGCGCGGGCGAACTCGCGGATGCCGTTCACCGAGTTGTGGTTGTCGACAGTGAGCAGGTAGCGCCCGTCGTGGGCGAAGGGGTAGGACTCGCCGACCAGCTTGAGCGCGCCGCTGGCGTTGAGCGTGAAGATCGCCGTGTACTCCTGCGGGTCGGCGCGGAAGTAGCGCAGCACCTCGGCCCGCGCGTCCTCGCAGAGCACGGTGGCCGCCTGCGAGGTGGGGTTGCACGAGTGCGGGTTGCCGAAGGTGTGCGCGCGCAGGATGTCCATGTGCTCGCGCAGCTGCACGTCGGCGTACAGCCCGCCGCCGGTGTAGTCCAGGTAGATCTGGCCCTCGGCGTCGAGTCGGGCGTACTCCTTCGCCCGCAACTCGTCCAGGGCGGCCGTCTCGTCATAGGCCGGGTGGGTGGCGCGAAACTCGGATAGGGCGTCCGTCGCGGTGGTGGTCATTGGGGCCTCCTTGCCTCAATATCGGTGGGCCAGCGGGTCTTAACCTATAGTACACCAGGTGAGCGGTCGATCACTACGCTATGATGATCGCGGGCGCAGACGGGATACATGTTAGGATATATGTGCTATTATGTCTCTGCGATCGAGTCTGCCCAGCTGACCATAGATAAGGAGTGCGCGCCATGGACTGGAAGCTTGAGCTTGTGATCGTCCCCGTCGCGGATGTAGATCGCGCCAAGGCCTTCTACACCGATCGGGCCGGCTTCCGCCTGGATGTCGATCACCACCCCAACGATGCGTTCCGCGTCGTGCAGATGACGCCGCCGGGCTCGGCCTGCGCGATCAGCGTCGGGGTCGGGATCACGCAGGCGACGCCGGGCTCCGTCCAGGGGCTGCACCTGGTGGTCTCCAACATCGAGGCGGCGCGGGCCGAGCTCGTCGGGCGCGGGGTCGATGCGAGCGCGATCTTTCACTTCGAGGAGGGCCGGCAGATGTCGGGGATCGACCCCGAGCGCCGCGACTACGGCTCATTCCTCTCGTTCAGCGACCCCGACGGCAACAGCTGGCTGGTGCAAGAGGTTCATCACGGCGCGCCCTGAGGCCGGGTGCTATACTGGATGCCTACCAGGAATGTGCGAAGGTGAGGTGATGCCCATGGCTGTTGAAATTCGCTCCGCAGATCTCATGATCATCCACAAGTCCAATGGTATCGAGGTCGCACTTGATGACCTCCAGGGGCTCTGGACTGAGGAGCAGTACCTTAAGATCACCGATCAGACCAACCACCTTATCGAATTCACCGATGGATTTATTGAGTTTCCACCTATGCCTACTGATAATCACCAAGTGATCATGCTGTTCATGTATGATCTGCTGCGCATCTTTCTCGCCCAGATTGGCGGCAAGGTGCTGGTCGCCCCGCTGCGGCTCCAGATCCGCCCCGGCAAGCAGCGCGAGCCCGACATCCTGCTGGTGCGCGACGCGGGCGACCCGCGCCGGCAGAACCGCTACTGGCTCGGCGCGGACCTGGTGGTCGAGGTGGTCAGCCCCGACGATGTGGAGCGCGACACGGTCGAGAAGGTGGCCGACTACGCCGAGGCCGGCATCCCCGAGTACTGGATCGTCAACCCCGAGGACGAGAGCATCACGGTGCTGACGCTGGCGGGGGAGGCATACGCGGCGCTGGGGGTGTTTCGGCGCGGCGATGTGGCGCGCTCGGCGCTGCTGGAGGGCTTCGCCGTGAGCGTGGATGCGGTGATGGACGCATCCTGATCCGTGGCTCAATCGCCCCACTCAGTGCTACAGCGCAACGCGCGCCCGCCCGCCGCCGCTGATCGCGGCGGCGACCGCCTCCAGGATGGCGACGTCGCGCAGGGCCATCTCGGGCGTGTAGGCGGGCCCGGCGCGCTCGATGAACGCCCGGCGCAGCCCCCGCCACATGGCCAGGTAGGCGTTCTCCTCGGGCAGGTCGATGCTCCGCTCAGGCTCGCCGGGGCGCACGATCAGGAGCTGGTCCTGCTCGACGGCGATCGCGCCGGCGGTGCCATAGATCCGGCGGTGGTTCGCCAGCGGCTGGAGGTAGCCGGAGTAGCTGAGCGTGCCCGTGACGCCGCCGGCATACTGGAAGATCGCCGACACATGATCATACGCGCCGTAGCCGGGGCGCAGCTTCTGGCCCGTGGCCATGACCGCCTCCGGGGCGCCGAAGATGCGCGAGAGGCCGGCGATCATGTGTACCCCGCCATCGAACATGGTGCCGAGCGGGAAGTCGGCATCCCTGCGCCAGGGAGTCGAGTCGTAGCGCAGCGCGCCCTCGGCCCGGTCGCCCTCCACATGCTGCACCCAGTCCCAGGTCACCAGGTCGCCGATCACCCCGGAGCCGATCGTCTCGGCCACGACCTCCTCCGCCCGCCGGTAGCCCATCTGCTCGGCGACGCAGAGCGTGCGCCCGGCGCCCCTGGCGAGCTCGGCCAGCGCGCGGCCCTCGGCGGACGAGCGGGCGATCGGCTTCTCCATGATCACATGCTTGCCGGCGCGCAGGGCGGCGGCGGCCACCGGCGCGTTGAGCCCGAGCGGGGTCAGCACCAGGGCCGCGTCGACCTGCGGCAGCGCGAGCAGCTGCTGGTAGTCATCGACGATCGCCGCATCCGGGTAGCGCTCGGCGGCGGCGGCCCGGCGCTGCGGGCTGATGTCGCAGAGCGCCACCGGCACGAAGGCGTCGCCCATCGTCGCCAGGATCGCCTCGTGTACGCGCGCCCAGATCAGCCCGAGCCCGATCACGCCTAGACGAACTGGCTGCATAGTGTCCTTCGCTCCATCGCTAGAGAAGGCCGGCTTGCCGGTGAGGAAGCACCCCGCCGCCCGACACCGGCACCGCACTAGCGCGTATTATACCAACTGGAATTGAGCAAGCCGCATACACGCCGCCGCCAGAGCGCGTTGGAACGCCATGCGCGGCAATCTGCAATCCAAAATCTGCAATCTGAAATGGTATTATACGACAGTCACTGTCTGAGCACTAGGGTTTACCCTGCCCTGATGCGGCAGGCGTGCTATACTGATCCTAGACACGTCGGTACACCGCCTTTTGGTTCAGGAGCACGCTGATGCGCCCAGCAACGGCATTTCTGCAGATTGCGCTGCGTCGCGCCGCTCGGGGCACGGGCTCATCGGCAGTGTTCCTTGACCGGAGAACCGCGATGATCCCCACCCCCGACCTCGGCGCGATCCTAGGCTCCACGCCGTGGGTGCTCATCGGTGGACTGGCGCTACGCGCCTACGCGCCGGAGCGCATGACTCTCGATGTCGACATTATGATCCACGCCGACGACGAGGCGTCGGCGAAGGCGGCCTTTCAGCGCGCCGGCTATATGATCACCGGGCCGCTGACGATCGGCGGCTTCACCGCGCATCCTGCTGATGGCAGCGCGCTGATCGACGTGCTCGCCAGCAGTGCGCCCTGGCTGGCCGAGGCGCTCGCCGCACCGACACCTGACCCGGCCGGCCTCCCGGCCATGCCCCGCCCCTATCTGTTACTCCTCAAGCTCCAAGCCGGGCGCACCCAAGACCTCGCGGACGTGCAGCGACTCCTCCGTGGTACCAGTGAAGCGGATCGCGCCGCGATGCGCGTGATCGTCGTGCAGTACGCCGCCGATCTGGTCGAAGACTATGATGCCCTGGTGATGCTCGCCGATCTAGAGTTTGGCGCGGTGAATTAAGCCACCGTCGTGTTCAGGCTTCCTAGGCTTTTGGGCGGTGGTTGCTCTATACAATCCCGCGCTAGCTTGGGCCTGCCTCCGCATTCCGGCAGCATATCGCTGGCGCTTAAGGCTTAGGCGCGGGAGAGCAACCCTCCCGCGCCTAAGCCTCGCTTACGGCGCCGTCACGGTGAACGTCGCCCCGTCGCTGCGCCCGAACACCTCGGGCTGGTAGGTGCGCATGGCCCTGGCCGGCAGCGCCTGGAAGACGCCGGGCGTGCTGGCGCGGGCCAGGTAGCTGTAGGTGTACGTGCCCCTCGGCAGGTCGCTGGCGAAGAGCGCCACCCGGTTGTCGCGCACCTCGGTGCGCCCGAAGTACCACCAGTAGGGCCGCTCGCCGTCCGCCGGGGCCACCTGCGGGTCGCGCGCGGCGGCGCTGCTGGTGCGCAGGCTGGTGTCCAGCGCCTCCAGCCCCGCCGGCAGCATGTCCTCGACCATGAAGTAGGGCATGTCCTCGGGAACCGTCAGGGTGATCCGCACCTGGACGAGGTCGCCCAGCGCGGCCTGGTCGGTCAGCTGGCCGGTCGGGCTGAGCGTGGCGGTGTCCACCATGACGTACTCGCGGCGCACGCCCACGCCGTTGTCCAGGGCCGTCACGCTGGCGGCGTCCTGGTAGCCGCGCATGCGCAGGGTGTAGTAGAGCCGGCCCGCGCCGCTCTGCCCGCTCCCAAACTGGCGCTGGATGCTCAGCTGGCTGTCCGCGCCCTGGGCCAGGTCGGCCAGCTGCGCCACCAGCTCGATCGGCGTGTCCAGGTTCTGGCTGTTCACGCTGCCCTCGCCCAGCGTCTTGTCGCCCAGGGCCACCCGGTAGCTGTAGTCGGCCTTCAGCTCGCCGCTCTGGGCGATGTACTCCGAGAGGGCCAGCAGGGTCACGGCGGTCTCCTGGGTGCTGGCCCAGTGGCCGCGGTCGCGCAGGCCCATCAGATAGCGCACGGCGTTGGGTGCCAGGATGCTGTCGGGCTCGGCCCGTAGCAGCGCCTGGAGCGCCAGGGCCGTCGTGCGCGTGTCGCTGCCCATCGTCCAGTAGTCGGCGCGGGCCTCCTCCCAGTGGGCGTCGGTTGTGCGCATGATCGCGGCGGCCGTTATGCCGTCGGCCAGGGCCGTCACCCGTGTGTCGTCGCCCAGGCCCTTCAGAGCCATCAGCAGGTAGGCCCGCCCGTAGATGTCGAGCTTGGCCCGCTCATCGTAGAGCGCCACCGTCCGCCCGCGGTCGGCCTGGCCCAGCTCGCCCAGCACGAAGAGCGCGTAGGCCCGCGTGTTCAGCCGGCTGGCCTCGGGGATTCCCCGGCCCTTGTCGCTGTCGCCGGCGATGGCGTCCTTCAGGTAGGCCACGCCGCGATCGATCGCGCTCTGCTCAACGCCGAAGCCGGCCCGCTTGGCCTCGCCCAGCCCCTGCACCACGTAGGCGCTCAGGTAGGGGTCGCTCTCGTCGCTCGCCCACCAGCCCCAGCCGCCGTCGAGCTGCTGGAGCGCGTAGAGCCGCTGCAGCCCCTGCGATAGGCTCGCCTCAAGCGAGGCCTTCAGGCCGGGCCTGTCGAGCCCCAGCTGCGCGTAGAGCCGGTAGCTCACGGCGTTTGGCAGCAGGGCGCTCACCGTCTGCTCGGTGCCGGCGTAGGGGTAGCTCTCCAGGTAGCTCAGGCCGCCCTGCAGGCCGGCGGCCAGCGAGGGCGCCAGCTCCAGCGTCAGCTCGCCCCGCGCCGGGTCGCCCGTCGGCGGGCGGATCGTCTCCACCGTCGTGTCGATCACCTGCCCGGCGCTCGCCGCCACCTCGGGCGTCTCGTAGCGCTGCACCGGCAGCGTCATCTCCAGGGCGTCCTGCATGTCGCCGCCGCTCACGCTCAGGCGCACGGTCACGTCGCCCGCCCCGGCCACCGTGGCCTTCCAGCGCACCAGCGCCTGTCCGTTGGCCGGCACGCTCACCTGCTGCGCGGCGCTGTCCTGAAGGCTGATCGGCCCGTTCCCGCCGTCGGCCCCGCTCAGGCCGAGGGTCACGCTCGCGTCGATCGGGCTGCCGGTGCTGTTCTGCACCACCGCCTGCAGCGTCGGCTGGTCGCCGTCGGTCAGGAAGCGCGGGAAGGTCGCCCGCACCAGCAGCGGGCGGGTCGCCACCACGTCGCTGCTCTCCTGGCCCACCAGGGTGTCCTGCGTCACCCCGCGCGCCGTCAGGCGCCAGGTGGTCAGGCTGTCGGGCAGGGTCACGGAGACGGTGGCCGTGCCGTCGGCGCCGGTCACCAGGCCGGCGTTCCAGTAGGCGGTGTCGGGGAAGTCGCGCCGCACCAGGGCCGGCGCGCTCAGGCCGCCGCCGCCGCCCTTGGCATCCCCGGACAGGACGGCCTCCACCCGCTCGCCCAGGGCGATGATCGACTGCGCAGTGAAGACGCCCAGCGGCCGCCGCTCGTAGAAGGCCTGGCGCAGGCTCGGGTTCGGGTCGGCCGCCAGCGTCAGCACGGCCTTGTCCACCAGGGCCAGGCTCACCTCGGCCGGCACGCCCTTGCCGCTGTAGTCCTTCGTGGTCACCGTGTAGCTGACCGTGTCGCGCGGGCCGACCTGGCCCTTGTCGGGCGTGATGCTGATCGTCAGGTCCTGCTGCTCGGT
>NZ_JAIEWN010000072.1 GCF_019599295.1 Oscillochloris sp. ZM17-4
CAGATCCCCGCCGAGGTCTGCGCGGAGACGCGGGAGGCCAGCCTGAGCGCGATCAACGCCCTGCGGCAGCGCCTGGCTGAGCGCAAGATGCACCTGACCGTGAACGACATCCTGCTGCTCGGCCGCTACGAGCACGCCGCCAGCTACCGACCCGGCCCGGCGGCGATGGCCGCCCTCAACGACCTTGAGTCACGCGGCGGCGATGCGCCACAGCTTCACGCGCAGATCATAGGGGGATTAGAGTCGCAGCGCGCACTGGTGCCCTCGCTGCTCATCCCGATGGACTCGAGCTGGATCGATCCGCGCCAGCGGCTCCACCCGGCCACGCTGCGCAACCCGCAGCCCAGCCTGCTGCCGCGGCTGGCCCGCGCTGAGGCCCTGCTGCGCGCCAGCCTCAAGGGCCACACGCCGGCCGCCATTCAGGCCTTCGAGGAGGAGCGCGCCGAGCTCTGCGGCGACCTGCTGGCCTACGCGGCGGTGCTGCGCGCCCTGCGCGAGATCACCACCCGCGGCGAGAGCTTCACCACGGCGGCGCTCAAGCTCCTTGGGCACCTGCCGCGCCCCATGCAGAGCCTGCTCGACCTCATCCCGCAGAAGATCGACCTGCTCAACGAGATCGTCAAGGGCACCGAGGTCTTCTCGAATATCGGCCAGGTGGCACGCAGCTCCTCGGTGGCGCGCTTCGCCAGCTCGCGCGATGACGGCGATACCAAGCTGCTGATCTGGGGGCTGATGGCTGATGCGCGCGGCCAGATGGTGATCACCCTGCGCGACTTCCGGCCCCACGTCGGCCCGCTGCTTGCGGCTGGGCACACCCCCCTGGCCGAGCTGCTCGCCGCCGACTTTCTGGACGCCTACGCACAGAGCCTCAACAGCCTGGTGAAGCGGATCAGGCGGGTGCTGAGGCATAAGTGACCACTAAGACAAGATTGCAGATTGCAGATTTGGTGCAGTAGAATGCCTTTCACGGCATCAAACTGTAAAGTAACCTGAAACATGCCTAAGGTATCGATGACCAAGCCGGGTGCTGTTTGTCGTCCGCCGTCCGTCATGCATCAGCAGATAGAACTATATGACCACAGATCAGCTCACCGGCATCAAGCTCGGGAACTATGAGGTGCGGAGCCTGCTGGGCAGCGGCGGCATGGGCAGCGTCTATAAGGGCTACGACCCGGCCCTCGACCGCGAGGTGGCGATCAAGGTGATCAGCGCCGGGGTCGCCCTCCCTGATTATGTCAAACGCTTCCAGCAGGAGGCGCGCCTGGCGGCCAACCTGCGCCACCCCAACATCGTACAGATCTACACCTTCGGCGAGTCCGCCGGGCGACTCTATATGGTCCAGGAGCTGCTGACGGGACAGAGCCTGGAGCAGCAGCTACGCCGGATGGGCAAGCGCCGCCTGAGCCCGGCGACGGTCAGCTCCATCATCAGCCAGCTCGCCGCGGCCCTGGACTACGCCCACAGCAAGGGGGTGATCCACCGCGACATCAAGCCGGGGAACGCGATCTACAGCAGCGCCGGCCAGCTGGTGCTGACCGACTTCGGCCTGGCCCGCGAGGACGCGGCCAGCCAGTCAAGCACCGACCCTGGGGTGCTGATGGGGACGCCGCGCTACGTGGCCCCCGAGCAGGCCGTGGGCAGCAAGGGCGTCACGAAGGCCAGCGACATCTACGCCCTGGGGGTGATCCTCTTCGAGCTGCTCTGCGGCCGGCTGCCCTTCGAGGCCGACACGCCGATGGGCCTCGTGCTCAAGCACCTCTACGACGAGCCGCCGGCGCCCAGCACGATCCGCCCCGATCTGCCGAAGGCGGTGGACGCGGTGGTGCTGCGCGCCCTGCGCAAGGAGGCCGCCGATCGCTGGCCCAGCGCGGGAGCCCTGGCCGCCGCCCTAGCCGCCGCATGGCCCGCCGACGCTGCGGCAGCGTCGAAGGCCGAGCCAGCGAAGGCCGCCCCCGTGAAGGCCGCCCCCGCCGCAAAGGCAAAGCCCGCATCCACAAAGGCTGACCCAGCGCCCGCAAGAGCGAAGCCCGCGCCGGCGAAGGCAAAGCCCAGCGACACAAAGCTCACCCCAGCGCCCGCCAGAGCGAAGCCTGCGGCCCGGACATCGGCCCCAGGCGCCCAGCCCCAGGCGCCCAGCCCCAGGCGCCCAGCCCCAGGCGCCCAGCCCCAGGCACCTAGCCCCAAGCGACTCAGCCCCTTGCGGGTCGGCCTCGTCACCGCGTGCGGCGTCGGCATCCTGATCCTGCTCGGATTCGGCATCGATCTAGAGACGATCATCAGGGGATGGCAGATAGTCCTGCACATGGCGGGAGGGTAGATCGTGACGGCGCGCCGAGGGAGCAAGGCAGTCCCACATCGGCGTCCTCGGCGAGGAAGGCATCTGCAAGCGCCCTGAGACCTTGTCGCAGGCCCGGCCTACCGACTGCGCCGCTCATGAGATCCGGGTGTCGGGCGCCAGGGCATCACGCAGACCATCGCCCAGCAGATTAAAGCCCATCACGCTGAGGGTGAAGGCCAGGCCGGGGGCGAGGGCCAGCCACCACGCGCTGTCGAGGTAGTCGCGGCCGGCGGCGAGGAGCGCGCCCCACTCGGGCAGCGGCGGCTGCGCGCCCAGCCCGATGAAGCTCAGGCCGCCGGCGGCCAGGAGCATGGTGCCGATGCGCAGCGTGACCAGCACGATCAGCGGCGAGGCCAGGTTGGGCAAGATGTGGCGCAGCAGGATGCGCGAGTGGTGGACGCCGATGGAGCGCGCGGCCTCAACGTAGAGCGCGTGGCGGGCCGATATTGTCCCGCCACGGGTCAGCCGGTAGAATGAGGGGATGCCCACCACCCCCAGCGCCAGCACCGTAGTGTTCAGCGAGGGGCCAAGGCGGGCCACCAGCACAATAGCGAGCAGCAGCCCGGGGAAGGCCAGCCAGGCGTCCATGATCCGCGAGAGCGCCTGCTCGCCCCAGCCCCGGTGGTAGCCGGCCAGCAGGCCCATCCAGATGCCGGGCACTGCCGCCAACAGCACTGACAGCAGCGACATCTGGAGCGCGATCCGCGCCCCGTAGACCACCCGGCTGAACATATCGCGCCCAAAGTTGTCGGTGCCGAAGGGGTGGGCTAGGCTGGGCGGCTGAAGGCGGATAGCCGGCTTGATCTGATCCGGCGGGTAGGCGGCGAGCAGCGGCGCCAGGAGTGCGGTGAGGATGAGCAAGCTCACCAGCACGCCGCCGATCAGCAGGTTGGGGCGCAGCAGCGCGTGGTGCCGCGCCCGCTGCGCGCTCGCGCCGGGCGCTGACACGTTGGTCCGTTGTCGGTCTTGGCTGAGGGCGCGGCTCGCGCCGGGGTCCACCTTGAGTGCCATCTAGATGGCCTCGTGTCCCACGCGCGGGTCGAGCCATGCGTGGGCCATATCAACGACGACATTGATCAGCTGATAGATCAGCGCGATCAGCAGCACGGCCCCCACCACCACCGGGAAGTCGCGATCAAAGATCGCCTGGACGACCAGGCGGCCCAGGCCGGGCCAGGCGAAGATGCTCTCGATGATGAAGGCGCCGCCGAGCAGGTTGCCGAGGTACAGCCCGAGCATGGTGATCACCGGCAGGATACCGTTGCGGAAGATATGATCGCGCCAGACGATCAGCCGGCTCAGACCTTTGGCGTGGGCCGTGCGGACGTAGTCGGCGCCCTTGACGTCGAGCAGGCAGCTGCGCACCAGGCGCGCGATCAGGGCGATCGCCGGCAGGGCCAGCGCCACAGCTGGCAGGACGAGGTGGTCGGGGCCGCCGGCGCCGAGCACCGGCAGCCAGCCCAGCTTCAGGGCGAAGACCTGGATCAGCAGCAGCGAGACCCAGAACGAGGGCAGCGACTCGCCGAGAGTCGTGAGGGCCATCACGGCGAGATCCAGGTAGCCACCGGTGCGCGCCGCCGCCAGCAGGCCGGCCATGGTGCCCACGGTCAGCGAGAGAGCCAGCGAGGCCAGGGCCAGCGTCACCGTCGCGCCGAAGCGGCTGATCAGCAGATCGGCCACCGGGCGCCCTGAGACCGCAGATTTGCCCAGGTCGCCGTGGAGGATGGCGGCCTCGGCGAAGCGCAGGTAGCGCACGGGGAGCGGAAGATCCAGGCCCATCTCGTGGCGCAGGGCGGCGACATCCTCCGCCGATGCCGCGTCGCCGGCCAGTATCTCGGCCACGTCGCCGGGCACCACGTCGAGCAGGGCGAAGACCAGGAAGCTGACGGCGATCAGCACCAGGGCCGCGCTGCCGAGCCGCTTGAGGAGATAGCCGATCATGGGCGTCCTTGTGGGGAGATTGCAGATTGCAGATTGTAGATTTGGTACATCAGAATGCGCTGGATCGTCAATCTACAATCTACAATCTGCAATCTACAATCGTACTAGGGCGCGGTCACCTGGGCCTCGTTGAGCATCACCCGGCCCATCGAGGCCAGCTGGAAGCCCTGCACCTTCTTGCTGACCGCCAGCACGTCCACCGGGATGTAGAGCGGCTGCCAGGGCGCGTCGGCCATGATCAGCTTCTGCGCCTCGACGTAGTAGCCCGCGCGGGTTGCGTCGTTCATCTCGTGGGCGGCCTGGTCGAGCAGCTGGTCGACCTGCGGGTTGCTGTAGGCGAACCGGTTCGAGCTGCCGATCAGCTTGGAGTGCAGGTTGATGTTCAGCACGTCCGAGTCGTTGCGGTCATAGCGCCAGAGCAGCAGGTCGAACTCGCCGGCGGTGGCGGCCTTGGCTGCGGTTGCCGTGTCGAACTGCTGGATCTCGACGTTGACCCCGATCGCCTTGAGCTGGCTCTGGATGATGGTGGCGACATCCTCGTTGGGCGCGCGGGCGTAGGTCAGCAGGGTCAGGTTGATCGGCTGGCCATCCTTGCTCAGCATGCCATCGGCCCCGGCGCTGAAGCCGGCCTCGGCCAGCAGCGCGCTGGCCTTCGCCGCGTCGTAGCCCAGCTCGTACTGCTTCAGGCTCGGGTCGAAGCCGGGCAGCGTGGGCGCCATTGGCGCGAAGGCCACCTGGCCGGTGCCGCCCAGCGCGGCCTGGAGGATCTCGTCCTTGTTGACCGCGTGAGAGAGCGCCTGGCGCACCTTCACATCATCGAGCGGGGCCTTGGCCTCGTTGAAGCCCAGGTAGATCAGGCTGTTCAGGCGGGTCTCGATCAGCTCGACGTTGCTGTCCGCCTTCAGCTTGGCGATGTGGCTCGGCGAGTTGATGAAGATCAGATCGACCTCGCCGGCCTGGAGCGCGGCCAGCTGCGTGCTGGCATCGGGGATGACTTTAAAGACGACCTGGTCGAGGTAGGGCGCGCCTGGGTTCGCGATGTTCGCCGGCGACCAGTGGTAGTCGGGGTTGCGCTCCAGCACCACCGCCGTGCCCTGCTGCCAATCGGCCATCTTGAACGGCCCGCTGCCCACCGGCTTCTGACCGAACGCCTCACCCTCGGCCGCGACCGCCGTGGGGCTGACGATGCCGGCGTAGGGCGTCGCCAGGGTGCTGAAGAAGACTGATGACGGCGCGGAGAAGGTGAAGCGCACGGTGAACGGGTCAACCGCCTCCACCCCAGTCATGCCGGCGAGGCCCGCGCCGGCGGAGCTCTTCGCCTCTTTGAAGCGGTTGAACGTGAAGACGACCGCATCGGCGTTGAGCGGCGTTCCGTCGTGGAAGGTCACGTCGTCACGCAGGGTGAAGGTGATGATGGTGCCGTCGGGGGAGATCTCCCAGCTCTTGGCGAGGTAGGGCTGGGAGTTGTTGTCCATATCACGGTAGACCAGCGTGTCGTAGATGTAGGGCAGGATGACATTCTGGCCGGAGCCGGGTGCCGCGTGGGGGTCGAGGCTGGATGGCTCTGCCGTGATCGCGCGGGTGACGCTCCCGCCGGCCACCGGCGCGGCGGCGGCCTCGGTCGGCGCGGCGGCGGCCTCGGTCGGCGCGGCGGCGGCCTCGGTCGGCGCGGCGGCGGCCTCGGTCGGCGCGGCGGCCTCAGGAGCCTGGGTCGCTGAGGCGACGGGAGCCTGGGGCGCCTGGCCGCAGCCAGCCACCATGATGATCAGGATCAGAAAGGCGAGATACCGCAGCTTGCCCATCCTTGAACCTCCTTGGAGTATGTGGACGCGATGAGAATGAGCAATGCTAGCATGAAAATCAATATTGACAGAATATAAACAAATTTCGTGCAAAAGAGGCGATGGAAGAATAGCCCATTAGGGAGGGAAAAGCTGCTGTAGTTCAGAGTCTGAAGTTATGAAGCCTCAACCTAGTAGGGCACATCCTGCCCTTCAGGGGGTTCTCAACGCACCTCCAACAGACGCGGCGATCGCAGCGGCGAAGCCATCGAAGGAGCTAAAATCCTCAGCGACGACGGCGGGCACGAGGCCCAGGCGCCGGGCGTTCGCGGCGGTGTACGGGCCGAAGCAGCAGATCGCGCAGCGGCGGTAGTCGTCTGGAGCATCGACCATCTCCAGGAACCCGGCAACCTCAGCCGCGCTGCTAAAGGCGATCGCATCGACCGCCCCCTGGCGAATCAGGCTCAGCTCAGCCGCGTAGCGCGACCGATCCAGCAGCCGCGTCCGGTAAGCGGGCACGCGGGTCACGTGCATCCCGACCCGCTGAAGATCGGCGACGAAGTTGGGGATGACATCGGGCTCTGGCGTGCCCTCGACGGCCGGCGCCGGCACGAGGATAGACTGGCCGAGGGCGGCGGGCTGCGCCCCGAGCGCGGCCACGATCCCGCGCGGGCTCGGCTCGCTCGGCACCAGATCGACGCGCAGCCCGAGCGAGATGAGGCGCTCGGCGTCTCTGCCGATCGCCGCCAGCCGGCAATCATTCAGCGCCGTGGCCGGCAGCCCAAGCTGATCACAGCGGTGCAGCAGGGACTCGATCCCATTGCGGCTGGTGAAGGCGATCCAGCCAAAGGAATCGCGCTGCCACAGGCACTGGTCGAGCTCGGCGTAGTCGGCGAGCAGCGTCGTCTCGATCGTCGGCATCAGCACCGGCAGGCCGCCGAGGGTCAGGATAGACTGGGCGAAGCGCAGCGCATAGTTGCGCGGCGCCGTCACCACGATGCGCCTGCCGAAGAGCGGCTGCTGCTCTGATGGGGCGAGCAGGGTGGTATCTGCGATTGGCATAGGCTTCCCTGTGCTACAGCCGTGAAGGCCCGTCGCGGGACGAGCGCCCGACTCCGCGGGCGCGCGGGGGTCAGATCGGGGCTAACGGTCGCATAGGGAGGCCTGATTGTCAAGCCGCGCGGCGCGCAGAGTCACCCCGCCCAATCGTTAACGCGTATTGACAAACGCCCCGCAGGCCGATATAGTGCGGTGAACATCCCCCCGCCGGAGGCGAATTGATGGATATCTACGCAGATCTCGGCGTGCGCCGGGTGATCAACGCCGACGCGCGACTCACGCGGCTCGGCGGCTCGCTGATGGCCGAGCCGGTGCGCGCGGCGATGGACGCGGCGGCCCGCAGCTATGTGGATATGTTCGAGCTGCAGGCGGCGGTGAGCGCGCGCCTGGCCGAGCTGACCAACAACGAGGCCGCCCATGTCTGCACCGGCGCCGCCGCCGGACTGTTCCTCACCACGATGGCCTGCACCGTCGGCAGCGACATGCGCCAGATCGCCCGCCTGCCCGATCTGGGGGATCGCGACGAGGTGATCATCCACTGTGCCCACCGCATCCCCTACGACATGGCCGTGCGGCTGACCGGCGCGCGCCTCGTCACCATCGGCAATGTGCTCCAGACCTCGCCCTGGGAGCTGGAGGCGGCGATCGGCCCGCGCACCGCCGCCGTGCTCTACATCGCCGGCGAGCACCTGGCCCGCGGGGCGCTGCCGCTGCCCGAGGTCGTGATGATCGCCCACGCCCACGGCGTGCCGGTGATCGTGGACGCCGCCGCGCAGCTGCCGCCGCCCGAGAACCTCTGGCGCTTCACCCGCGACATCGGGGCCGACCTGGCGGTCTTTAGCGGCGGCAAAGACATGGGCGGGCCGCAGGCCAGCGGGCTGATCGTCGGCCGGGCCGACCTGGTGGCCGCCTGCGCCGCCCACTGCTCGCCCAACCAGCGCCTCGGCCGCCCGATGAAGGTCGGCAAGGAGGAGATGGTCGGCCTGCTGGCCGCCGTCGAGCGCTACCTCGGCATGGACCACGCGGCCCGCATCGCGCGCTTCGAGCAGATCGTGGCGGGCTGGGTGGACGCCCTCGACGACGGCGACGGGGTGCGCGCCCGGCGCGACTTCCCCAACGAGGCGGGCCAGCCCACGCCGCGGGCGCTGATCAGCCTTGATACGGCCCGCTGCGGGCTGAGCGGGGCCGAGCTGCGCGAGCGGCTCTGGGGGGGCGACCCGCGCGTGGCCGTGGCCGCCGCCGGCGCAGACGCGATCTCGATCACGCCGGACACCCTTGAGCCCGGCGAGGAACTGCTCGTGGTGGAGGCGATCAGGCGCGCCCTGGCACAGGAGACCGCAAGGTTCCGTTTGGCGTCGGGGAGTGCGTGCTGATGCGCGCTGCATATCCCCTGCGCCCGTATCGCTAAAGGAGAATACCAGTGACCCTCATCGACAACCCGGCCGGCGGGTTCCGCTTTCTGCCGGGCGGGGCGGCCTTCTCGGAGGGCACAGTGGCCATGCCGGGCTTCGAGATCGTGCGGGCGACCCTCCAGCGACCGCTGCCCTACCGCGAGGGCTTCGCCCTGATCGACCAGCACCTGGCCGGGCTGGGCCGGCCGATCGCCGCCCTCGCCGCGGTCGAGCTGCGTGCGCCCGCGCCCTTCACCATGGCCGGATTCGGCATCTTTAACGCCGGCTACCAGGAGCAGATCCTGGCCCGCGATCTGCTGGTGGGCGGCCTGAACCCGGTGGCCCGCACCAACGTGGCCCCGGCGATCAGGCCGCCCGCCGAGCCCGCGCTCTACGCCTTCTCCTACGCGGTGCCGGGCGACTCCGTAGGGCCAAGCTTCGTGTCCGCCGGGGCGGGCGAGCTTGTCGGCGGCGCGATCATCCGCGAGGGCGACACCTCCCCCGACGGCATGCGCGAGAAGGCCCGCGTGGTCATGGGCATGATCACCGAGCGCATGGCCGGGATGGGGGCCGCCCTCGACGATGTGACCGCCGTGAGCGTCTACAGCGTCTTCTCACCCTTCGACTTCCTGGCCGACACGGTGCTCTCACCGCTCGGCCCGGCGGCCATCCACGCCTTCCAGTGGTACTATAGCCGCCCGCCCGTGCTTGGCCTGGAGTTCGAGATGGATCTGCGCGGCGTGCGCCAGGAGATCCGGCTGTAGGGCTGCCGAGGGGGAGAAGCGGATATCGGCGAGTATGCCTTCTATCCCTGGGTAGAGGCCGATTTCGAGCGCGGCGGTGTCCATGATCGGCTCACGAGTATGCAGAGTACACGGGCGGCGCTACGACAAGCGAATTCAGCAGGCAGGCCCCCTTATTCGTTGAGCCTATGGCATCACACAGGCCAGGCAGATTGCTGTAGGCCACACATGTGCATCATAGCACTCGAATTGTACTATAGGGTGTAGTTTTCGGGCATGTGACACCACAGAAGAATAACTAAAACGTGCTGCGCACACACGGCCACCGGCGATCCCGCCAAAACAGCGCAGGTTTTTCGGGGAGTATAATACACCCCACGCAGCCAGGAAGCCCCGAGGAAAGATCCATGAAGAAGCAGATCATCACCCACGCCCCGCCACCCAACGGAGCCCTGAGCGGCCCTGAAGGCGCGCACAGGGCTTTCACCGAGGGCGGGCTGACCTGGGTGGACGTGATCTACCCGACCCGCGACGAGGTGCTGGCCCTCGCCGGCCACTACCACTTCCACCCGCTGCACGCCGAGGACGTGCTCTCAAAGCTCCAGCGCCCCAAGATCGATGAGAACGACGAGGAGGAGTACCTCTTCCTGGTGCTGCACTTCCCCGTCTTCAACGAGGTCGACCGGCTCTCGGTCACCAGCGAGGTGGACATGTTCGTCGGGCGCGACTATGTGATCACCTTCCACGACGGCTACCTGCGACCGATGCGCCGCCTGGCACAGACCGCCGACGACGACCGCGGGCGCGAGCTGCTCATGGGCCGCAGCTCCGGCTTCCTGATCTACCGCCAGATCGAGGCGCTGATCAACTACTGCTTCCCCATGCTCTACCGGCTCGACGAGAAGCTCGACGCCCTCGAGGAGAACATCTTCCGGCGCGACGTGCAGGCCACCGTGCAGGAGCTCTCCTTCCTGCGGCGCGACATCATCGCGCTCAGGCGCATCCTCAAGCCGAACATCCCGGTGGTGCGCTACCTGGCCGCCCGCGAGCGCGACTTCCTGCGCCTCGATGAGGACGCCTACTTCGGCGACCTGACCGACGGCCTGACCCGGATCTGGGATATGCTTGAGGAGCATAAGGATATTATCGAGGGGCTCGACTCGACCCTGAGCAGCCTGACCTCCCACCGGATCAACCAGGAGATGAAGATCTTCACCCTGATCTCGGTGATCATGCTGCCGATGACCCTGGTGGCCAGCATCCTCGGCATGAATGTGGCCATCCCCTACGCCGACCACCCCCTGGCGCTGCCCGTCACCCTCATGGTGATGATCGTCATCGCCGCCGCGCTGTATATCTTCTTCCGCTTCAAGCGGATGGTGTAGGGCGTAAGGGCGCAGCAGCGCGGCGCTGCTGCGCCCTTACGGCGAGCGAGGGAGCATTACGCCGCCAGCACCTCAAGCACGCCCATGAGCTTGTCGCTCCACCCCCCGCCGAGGCTGCGCCGGTCGAGGCGGATGAACTGCGGGCCGACCTTCACGCTGACGTCGCGGCCGTAGCGCCGGCGCAGCCGCTCGCGGGCCGGCACATCCAGGATGGGCAGCCGGATGATGAACTCCTCACCCGTCGTCGTCACCGAGCTGACGCCAGCCTGCAGGGCCAGGGCCTTGATGTGCAGCCAGGTCAGCAGATGCATCGCCGGCAGCGGCGGCTCGCCGAAGCGATCCTGGATCTCCTGGCGCAGCCCGCGCACCTCATCCAGCCGATCGGCAGCCACCATGCGCTGGTAGACCCCCAGGCGCACCGTGTCATCGGGGATGTACTCGGCGGGCAGGTAGGCCGTCATCGGCAGATCGAGGGTGACGAGCGGGGCGACGAGGACTTTCTCGTTGATGATGGGGGGCTGGGAGGAGGCGGGAGGCGGGAGGCGGGAGGCAGGGGACAGCGGATGGCCTCCAGGCGCTGCTGGGCCTCCTCAGTCATCGAGCGGTCGCGCTTGTAGAAGAGGTAGGCGTAGGCCCGGTTCGCCGATCGGCCGACCCGCCCGCGCAGCTGGTAGAGCTGGGCCAGGCCGAAGTTGGTGGCGTCGTCGATGATGATCGTGTTCGCGTTGGGCACATCCAGCCCGCTCTCGATGATCGTCGTGCAGACCAGCACATCGTGGCGGCCCTCGAAGAAGTCGAGCATCACCCGCTCCAGCTCGTGCTCGGCGAGCTGGCCGTGGCCCACGCCCACGCTGGCCTCGGGCACGATGTTGCGCAGGTGGTTGGCCACATGGTAGATGCTCTGCACCCGGTTGTGGACGAAGTAGATCTGGCCCTCGCGCTCGATCTCGCGCAGGATCGCCTCGCGGATGAGCGACTCCTCGTAGGGCAGCACGTAGGTCTTGATCGGCACGCGGTCCTCGGGAGGCGTGTCGATCACGCTCATGTCGCGGATGCCGGCCATGGCCATGTGCAGGGTGCGCGGGATGGGCGTGGCCGTGAGGGTCAGCACATCCACCTCGGCGCGCAGCTGCTTGAGCCGCTCCTTATGGCGCACCCCGAAGCGCTGCTCCTCGTCCACGATCACCAGCCCCAGGTCTTTGAAGGCGACATCCTTGCTCAGCAGGCGGTGGGTGCCGACGATGATGTCAACCCTGCCGCGGGCCAGATCCTTCAGGATGACATCCTGCTCCTTGGCCGAGCGGAAGCGCGAGAGCATCTCGACCACCACCGGGAAGGCGGCCATGCGCCGGGTGAAGGTGTCGAAGTGCTGCTGGGCGAGCACCGTGGTGGGCACCAGGATGGCCACCTGCTTGCCGTCCTGCACGGCCTTAAAGGCGGCGCGCAGGGCCACCTCCGTCTTGCCGAAGCCGACATCGCCGCAGATCAGGCGGTCCATGGGCACATCGTGCTCCATATCGTCCTTGACCTCGCCGAGCGCGCGGAGCTGGTCGTCGGTCTCGATATAGGGGAAGGAGCCCTCTAGCTCGCGCTGCCACTCGTTATCGGGGGGGAATGCGTGGCCGCGCTTCGTCTGGCGCTGGGCGTAGAGGGCCAGCAGGTCCTCGGCCAGATCCTGGACGGCGGCGCGGGCCTTGCGCTTGGCGCGCTCCCAGTCCTGGGTGCCCAGGCGGGTCAGGGTGGGTGCCGTGTCGCCGGCGCCGATATAGCGGGCCACCCGGTCGGCCTGATCGACCGGCACATAGATCTTATCGCCGGCGGCGTAGCGCAGCACCAGGTACTCGCGCTCGATCTCGCCGACGACGCGGCGGATCATGCCCTCGTAGACGGCGATGCCGTGCTCGATATGCACAACGTGGTCGCCGACCTTCAGGCCGCGCAGGAAGGCGGCGCGGTCCTCGGCGCTGCGGCTGCGGCTGCGCCGCGCAGAGAGCGGGCGGCGCTGGCGCACCCCGAAGATCTCGCTGTCGGTGTAGAGGGTGAGGCCCAGGGCCGGCAGGTGCCAGCCGGCCTCCAGGGCGCCGTGGAGAGCGATGAAGGATGAAGGATGAAGGGTGAAGGATGAATCCGGATCGGCATCCTTCATCCTTCCATCTTCATCCTTCATCCTTTCTTCCACCAGCTCCTGCAGCCGGGCGGCCTGCGAGGTGACGGCGACGACCCGCTCGCCGGATTTGAGTCGGGCGACGATGTCGGCCACCAGGCGGCGGAACTGCCCGCCGAAGAGCTCAGCTGCGCCGAACATTGCAGATTGCAGATTGTAGATTGCAGATTGATCAGAGCCATCCTCAACAAGCTCGTTATTGCTCAGATCAACCACACTGTAGCGTGGTGCAATCTGCAATCCAAAATCTGCAATCTGCAATTCATCCCACGTCAGGTAGGGCCGGGGGAAGTCGGGCGGCAGCTCGCCCTGGCCGATCAGCTTGATCCGCTGGGCCTCGGCATGCTCGGCGATCTCGCCGGCGTGGTGGGCCAGCATGTGCTCCTCAGAGAGCAGCACCGCGCTGCCGGGGGGGAGGTGGGCCAATAATGTTGAATGTTGAATGTTGAATGTTGAGTGTTCGGAGCAGTTCGGCAATTCAACATTCAACATTCCTAATTCAACATTCCGGAAGAAGGGCGCGTAGAAGGCGCGGCCCTCGAAGCGCTCGCCGAGGTCGAGCTTTGCCAGGGCGGCGTCCCACTCCGCGCGGGACTCGCGGCGCAGGCTGGAGAGGTCAACGGCGGCGATGCGCTCCAGGGCCTGCGCGCGGTTCCAGAGCGGGATCTCGTGGGGCGGGCCGATCACCACATCCTCGACGCGCTGGTCGCTGCGCTGGGTGGCCGGGTCGAAGCGGCGCAGGCTGTCGATCTCGTCGCCGAAGAACTCGATGCGCAGGGGGCGCTCGTCGGCGCTCGGCCAGATATCGACGATCCCGCCGCGCCGGCTCAGCTCGCCGGGGGCCTCGACGGCGGGGGCGGGGCGGTAGCCGCGGCCGATCAGCGTGCGCAGCAGCGTGTCCTGGCGCAGGGTCTGGCCGAGGCGCAGCGACATGCTCGCGCCGGCCAGCTCCTCGGGCGTGAGCGTGGGCTGGAGCAGCGCCTTGACGGGGGCAACGATGATTAATGTTGAATGTTGAATGTTGAGGGTTGAATGCTGTTTCGGATCATTAAACATTAAACATTCAACATTCAACATTTGCAGCGCCCGCAGCCGCTGGGAGATCACCTCGTCGCCGGGGGACATGTGCTCGTAGGGCATGGCGTCGCTGGCCGGGTAGAGCAGCACCGATTCGGGGCCGAGCCACTGGCGCAGGTCGTCGGCGGCGCGTATGGCGGCGTCGGAGTTGATCGTTATGTAGAGCAGCGGCGCGCGCGCGCGGCTGGCCAGGGCGGCCACGATGGGCGCGCGGGCGGCGGCGGGCAGCGGGGCGACGCGCAGGCGGGCCGGGCCGCCGGCCAGGGCCGCGGAGAGCCGCTCGGCGTCGGGCAGGCCGGCGAGCTCGGCGGTGATCGCGGCAAGTGTATCCATAGAAGCAGAGGCCCAGTGTGCGAGTCGCAAAAGAATGTCCGTAGGCGCAAGCCGAGCTTGCGCCTACGGACATTCTATCACCTGATCGTCCAGCGGGCGCGGCGCAGCCACTCGGCGCGGGCGGCGGGCTGCTCGGCGACGCGGGCGAGGATCAGGGCGATCTGGCCGAGGGCCAGCGCGTCGAGGATCGTAAGCTCGGGCGCGGGGAGCGCGTAGGCATCCAGGGCGGCCCGCCAGAGCCCCTCGGGCAGCCCGCGCCAGCGCATGGTCCAGCGCAGCCAGGCCAGGTCGAGGGCGGGCGGGCCGACGGCGGACCACTCCCAGTCGAGCAGGGCGGCGCGGCCATCGTCCCAGAGCAGGTTATGCATCCCGGCGTCGCCGTGGATCAGGCGCGGCGGGGCGGCGGCCCATGCCGGGTGGGCCAGGGCGGCGGCCAGCGGCGCTCGCAGGTTATCCTCCAGGTCGGGCGCGGCCAGGGCGGCGCGGGCGGCGGCCAGGCGCGGTGCCAGGGCGAGCGCGGGCAGGTCGGGGGCGGGCGCGGCGTGCAGGCGGGCCAGGATGCCGCCCAGGGCCGCGAAGGCCGCCGGCAGCGCGCCAGGGTCGCCCTCAAGCAGGGCCACACCGGGCTGGCCCGGCAGCTCCCCCACCACCAGGACCGTCCAGGTATCATCGTCGACGAGGCCGAGCAGGGGCGGCGCAGGGACGTTAAGGGCCGGCAGCAGGGGCAGCGCCACAGCCTCGCGGCGCAGGTCGGCCCGCTTGAGCGGCAGATGGGCGGCCTTGATCACACAGGCCCGCCCGCCGATCAGGGCGCGCCGGCTGAGGTGGGAGAATCCGCCGAGGGTGGGGGAGAGGCCGCTGAGCGGCGCGCCGAGCGCGCCCTCGACCAGGGCAGCCACCGG
>NZ_JAIEWN010000073.1 GCF_019599295.1 Oscillochloris sp. ZM17-4
TCGCTCTGGTGCTAGATACGTTTATCGCCCAGGTGATGCGCTATGCCAGGACTCGCAGCTGATATCGCCTACCTGGTTGGGGCCGTCGCCAGCGATATGCTACTAACGCTGCTCGGCCTGATTGTCCTTTTCGTGGTGGTTCTCGCGGTGCGGGATGGGCTCGCTCGCGGTTCAACATAATCTAGCAGTACTTCACAAGGAGATCCGCCATGACCGCGCTCGTGCAAGCCTTCGTCGATATCGTCGGCATCCTGTTCACCTTCGTCGAGACCTACATGGTGCCCGCGACCGCTGCCGATATCACGATCATCCATGTGGCGATCTGGACGCCGGTGATCATCGGCCTGATCACCCTCACCGTGGGCTTCGTCAAGGGGCTGTGGTCGCGGCGCGGCCGGCGGGCCTAGCGGGCACCCGGTGTATGAGAGGGGCGCGGCGCTGCCGCGCCCCTTTTTTGCTATGTATGAGTTCATCCGCACGCTAATTGACGACCTGCTCATGTCCCCCCAGCTGGCCCCCTTTACAGTGTCCTTCCTGGTGATCGTCATCGCCGCGAGCGTTGCGGCAACCCTCACCGGCGGCGAAGATGAGGGCGATTAATGCCACCCCTGTACCCCACTCCTGTGCCGCTCTCTGGCGGTTCTGCCGGCGATATTGGCCTAGCTATGGGCGCGGTCATGGGCCAGGCGTCGGCCCTGAGTATGCAGCCTGTCGGCATGGCCATCCTCGGGCTGGTCGGTTTCATCCTGGTGTTTGAGCTGCTGCGAGTCTTCATGATCAGACGGGCGGGCCGACGATGAGACGCGCCGCGATCGCCATCCTGCTGCTGCTGCTCGTCGCGCCGCTGGCCGCGCCGGTGCCGGCCGCAGCTGCGCCGGCCGCCCAGGGTTCGAGCGCGTGCGAAGTGGCGGTTAACGCTGCGCTCAGTGTGCGCGGCTACCCCTACGTGTGGGGCGCAAAAGGCCCGGCGAGCTTCGATTGTTCCGGCCTCACCTATTGGGCATACCAGCAGGCCGGTATCAATATCGGCGTCAGCACCTACGACCAGCAGGCCGCCGGCGTCCCTATCGCCTGCACGCTCGCCGACCTGCACGGCTCCAGCTCGACATGCTGGCAGCCCGGCGATCTGATTCTGTTGAGCTATACGGGCGGGCAACACGTAGCGCTCTATGCAGGCTCCGGCCTGTTTATGGACGCCTATAACCCGAGTACCGGCGTCATCCTGCACGATGTCGCCGCGGACTCGTTCTACCAAGATCATTTCTGGCAGGCCCGCCGGCCCGTCGAATGTGCCGGCGTCAGCATCGATCCAGGCGCGCCCACCGCATTGCCGCCGGGCAGCTCGCCCGGCATCGAGTCGATTGCAAATATCCTGCCGCCCATAGCGCTACAACTGCCGTGGTCGTGTGGTGCCTGCTCCACGGGCCAGGCCCAGATCGCGACTCTGGAGTATCCCAGCTTCGGCCCTGACCCTCTCTATCCCTTCAAGTGGTTTGGTGTTTGGCTTTGGAATGAGATATTTCGCTCGCTGATCTGCTGGCTGCTGGCAATCGCGCAGGCGCTTCTAAACGCCCTCAGCATTGCTTTTAACGCGGTCATCGTCGCCGGCATTAATCTCTTCTGGCGTCTGCTCGTGCTGTTCATGCTCTGGTTCCGCGATACATTCCTAGCGCTATGGGGCTTCGTGGCCTGGCTGCGCGGCCTGCTCTGGTCGTGGTATGGCGCGGTGCTCGACCAGGTGCAGCAGATCGCCGCTATCGGCCTGGCGGTGCAAGCGCTCGCCCAGCTCGCCAGCGAGGCAATAGCCGCCGTGGGCGAGATGGTGATCAACCTGGCGCAGGGTATCGCCTACCTGGTGGGCCTCTTCATGGCCATCATCCCCGGTATGGTCGTGGCGATCTTCTCGCCGACCGCACCGCCACAGCTCGCAGAAATACAAACATTCTTCCTGTTCCAATGGTTCATTGACTTTTTGCGAGCATTCGCAGACTCAAAACTATGGTGGGCGTGGGCTTCCTTCATCGCTATTGTGTATCTTCGGTTTGTGCTATGGCTGCTTGACGAACTGTCAACGCTCAATCAGTAACACTATGCGCTATCTACTCGCCATCTCCATCATTGCATTATCGCTGATTAGCGCTATCCCCGCGCCAGCGCTGGCACAATTTGAAGTACCAGTATGTCCGCTCGTTAATGATGTTACTCTCGGGCCGGGAGAGTCGCGCGCCGTTAGTTATATCCCTGGATATGTCATTTTAGCGGGTCAACACTCGTGGGGTATACAGTCGGGCAGCACGGCGCTGCCGATATGGCCATCAAAACTAACAATTGCGTATGCTGGCACTACGTTTACGAATGTTTCGGCTGAATTTAAGTCAATGCACTACTGCTATGATGCGCTTCCGGCGACGGAAACGCCAACACGGACAGCCACATCAGCGGCTACAGCCACAGCAGCGCCAGCAACAATTGATTTGACCGGCGGCACATCGTTGTGCCCCGCGTCTCAGTCTGCGTCAATCAGCACTTCAGGCCGGACGGTATCGCTCTCGCCTAGTACTGTTTATCATTTTTGGACAGATACGCCGGGCGAGACTGTTTTGTATAATGGATCGTATGTTGGAGTCTATCCGGGTACTGCTATAACAGGATTGGTATCAATATTTTTAGACACACCATCAGAGCCGGGATATCCGGTAAATGTGCGTTTTTGTCAGGATGCGACGGCGACGGCGACGGCGACGAGCACACCACAGATAGATGGAGATATATGCAACGCGCTCCTGCGCACGGATGGAGATTGGCGGTGGGCCATAACGGAAGATTTTTATACGGGCCCAACTACATGGCACCGCTCGGTGTCCATTGTAGAGACACTGGGGGTATACTATTCCGAGATCCAGATAAATATCCTCAATAACTCGTATAATGATGCGTATGATGATCCCAGGCCGGCATCATTTGGCACGTCATTTTTGGATTATTGGTATGGTCCCGGTCGCAGACTCGACCTTAACTCTTATTATGCGTATCCGTACAATGTATCTAATCCGCTTGGAAACCCCTATGTATCCGCGCCAGTCGTCATTAATCTGGCGGCGCAGGACGACGCATTCCATTGGCACGCCGGGCATATATGCGTCCAAATAAAGGTGCTGGAAACAGCCACGACCATTACCCCGACTCATACGGCCCTTCCCACCCCTACCAACACCCCCACCCCCACCAACACGGCCACCACAACCAACACGACCACCCCCACCACCACAGCGACCAACACGACCACCCCCACCACCACCCCCACCGCGCCGCCGTTGCCGTGCGCAATTGCCGACTCCATCGGCGTGCCAATGTCGCCAGGAACAGCGCAGCTGTATCTATCATCCGGCGTGCGGTTTGTGGTTGCAGGCGCGAGCGTGTGGGTTAATATCGGCTCTACCGCCCGTGAGATGCAGATCGGCGAGTATACATGGGAGCTGGCCACCGGGCCATACACCGCGTATAGCCTCCTCGCGCCCGCGAACGTCTGGATCTGCGCTGGCACGGCCCCCACTAATACCCCAACACTCGCCGCGACCTGGACGCCAGGCCCGGCGGCGAGTGTGTGTGTAGCCCCTGCGACGGCCGCGCCGGCGCAGACCGGCCAGATCCCCGATCTGGCCCTGGTCATCCCGACTCTAGCCCTGCTGCCGAGCCTCACCCCCGTTGGCACTATCACCGCGACTCTGGTGATCACGCCGGCCCAAACCATGATCGCCGTGGTGATTCAGCCCATGCGCACGGTTACGGCCTGGTGTGCCGAGACCTTCGGCACCAATGGCTATGATCAGGCGCAGACGGATGCAGAGCCTATCGTTACAGGGGTATCTAGCGCGTTCGGCTGGCTGGCCGTCCTGGGCGCTATCGGGCCGCTGGGCTGGCTGCTGCCGCCGCTGCTGATCACCGTCCTGGTGCGGGCTATCAAGCCGATCATGTCCCTCGTGAAGTACATCAAGCAGATCATCCCCGTTGTGGGATAGGAGGCCGTCATGCTCATTCATCGCCCCCAATCGGCCGCGCTCGCATGTGTGTTTCTGGCCGTTCTCGCTCCAATAGTTGCGCTTTCTTCAGTAATGGCCGGGCTAGTGTCGGCTGATATGATTTACCTGCCCATATTCCGCTACCTGGCCGTCATGACTCTGGTGCCACTGCCATGAAGGGACGCCGCTACAAAGTCAGCCTTGTTGGCATCGAGGAGCCGGCCACAGCCGCGCCCAGACCGCGCCAGCTGGCCCGGGCCACGCGCCGCGCTCGGCGATTCTGGGCGCGATTCTGGGCGCTCTCCTGGCAGCTCCGCACCGCCGCCATGTGTGTTCTGGCTGGCGTTGTCATCCTGGCCATGCATTTCAGCTAGGAGTCGCCTATGTCTGCCCTACTCGGAGTCGCGTTCTGCATTTCTCCCCTGGTTCTCGTGTGGCTGGGCTACCTGTTGGGGCGCTACGGCCTGCCGGTCGAGGTTCGCCGGCGTCGTTTCACAGATCGCCGCCGCGCCGAGGTCGAGGCACCGGCCGCCGAGTCGCCGGCTGTCGAGGTCTACCGCTATGATTCGTCATCATCGCCCACCAACTAGCGGAGATATGTATGCAAGCCCTGGAAAATCGCCCCCGTGGTGCCGCTGGTAACATCCTCGCCCTGCTCGCCGAGAAGGCCGGCCCGGATAGCCGAGTCACTATCAGCCTGGTTAATCTCGCCGCCGAGTCGGGCTACACCGTGCAGACCGTCCAGGCCGCAGTACGCCAGCTGGAGTCGCGCCGCTACGTGCTGCGCCATCAGGCCGGCCCACGCTGCCCGACCTGTTACGAGCTGCTACCCGTGAGTCTCCGCCGCGCACTCATCGCCGGCGAGCTCGTGGGCCTGATACAGCAGGCGTATGTATGATTTCCCCCTTCGGCCGCCGGCGTCATCCGGCTGTCTCTTATCGCCAGTGGCGTTACCGATGGAAGGGGCGAGGGCGCTACCAATGGAAAGTTGCCCTTGTGGGAGGTACAGCTATGTTTTTTGCTCGCCGGCGTCATCCGGCTGAAATTATGGCTTCAGATCTGGCCAACGTGATTCAGCACCAACTTACCCGACTCAATCTCGCCTACCGCGAGAAGCGGGATGGGGTCGAGGTGGTGCAGCGCGTCGAGTTCGTGCAACCGCTGATTGCCACCCCCGACGAGATTAAGATCGAGGTTGACGTTAACCGGCTGCCCCGTGGCGTCACTATCACAGATCTGCGCGATCCAAAGGTGCTAGAAACCCTCTCCGCAGCCTGCAAACGACCTGCCAGGGCCGAGCACAAGAAAGGTGCTAACGGCGGGTTCTGGTATGTCGTCGAGCTGGTCGAGCGGTCGAGCATCCCGCGCCTGGTCAAGTTTTCGGCCATGCGCCAGCCCGAGCGGGCCGCGCCGCTGCTCATCCCCATCGGGGTAGGACAGCAGAAGGCCCAGCGCTGGGAAGATCTGCGCAAATTGCCCCACCTGCTGATAGCTGGCGCAACCGGACAGGGTAAAAGCGTGATGGTTAACGCGATTCTCTGTCAGCTCATCCGCCGTTGGGCACCGGAAATGCTCCAGATCTGGCTAGTTGACCTCAAAGGCGGTATGGAGCTCTCGTATTATGAGGATCTGCCCCACCTTCCAAAGGGCCGATTTGTCACTAAGTCTGTAGATTTGCCTGCAATGCTGGCAGATCTACAAACTGAAATGGAACACAGAACCGACCTTATGAGGGGTAAGGCGCGAGACATTGACGACTATAACGCCCATCAGCCCAAAAACAGGCGATTGCCCTACATTGTGTTGGTAGTGGATGAGATTGCTAATGCAATGCTCAATAAATCGCGCGTGGTGTTAGACGGTCAAAAGATGAGCGTTGCACAAGCAAGCGAATTACTTATGGCTGATCTGGCTGCGCGTGCCCGTGCTACGGGTATTCATCTCATCATATCCACACAACGGCCTAGCGTGGAAGTCGTTACCGGCCTGATTAAGGCTAACTTTCCGTGCCGAATTGCGTTTGGCACGGCATCAGAGACCGACTCGCGGGTGATTGTGGACGATAGCAGCGCGGCGGGCCTGGCCAAGGGCCGGATGAAGTTCCGCCGAAATATGGATCTGGTCGAGCTGCAAGCGCCGTACCTGGAGGACTCCGAGGTGCGCGACACGATCCGCCAGGTGCTCGCCGGCGACTACCAGCCCGAGCCGGTCATGTCGTCTGAGGATCTGGCCCGGGCTGAGATCGGATTCCTGTTGTCGCTCGCCGAGGCGCAGGCGGGCCGCCGGTTCGCGGTGCGCGAGCTGCACAAGCTGGCCGGCGGCATGGTCGCTCGTGACCGCATCGAGGAGCTAGGCGCACGGCTGGAACAGGAGAAGATTCTACGGAAGCAATTCGGGCCGCGCCCGAGAGTCCTAAACGTGTCTGCACGGCAGTGGCAAACCAAATACCCGCCATGCGTCCTGCGTCCTGCGTCCGGGCCTCCCCCCGCAAAAAGCGCGCCGCCAGTGGCCGACATGGCAGAAACAGAGCTGATCACAGTCGAGGAGTGCGAGCCCGAGCTATCCCCATCCATCACAACATTTTTGCAGGGGTTGAGCGATGAACAGCCTATTAGCTGATTTTCTCGCCGTGGTCGGCTCGTTCGTGCAGTGGTTCGGCACCTACCTGGTGCCGGCGAACATATCGAGCATAACTATTCTGCATGTGGCGATCTGGACTCCGGTCGTTGTCGGCCTGGTGGCCCTCACCACAACCACGATCCAACGCATGGCACCCCGGCGGATTCAGACGGTGCGCGGCGGCCGCCCTGCCCCTGCCCCCCCGCCCCTAGAGCCTGCTAAATCCAAGGCGCAGCGGGCCAAAGCCCAGCGCAAGCGCCGACGACGTAACCAGACTCAGGAGGCCAAGGCGCAGCAGGCCGCCAGGCGCACCGTAGAACGCGCCCAGGCCGCCACAACTGCCGCCCAGGCCCGCGAGGAGGCCAAGGCGCAGCGGGCCGCCCAGCGGGCGGTAGAGCAGGCCCAGGCCGCCCAGGCCCGCGAGGAGGCCAAGGCCCAGCGGGCCGCCCAGCGGGCCGCAGAACGCGCCCAGGCTGCCGAGGTGGCCCGGCAGGCCCGCGAGGAGGCCAAGGCCCAGCGGGCCGCCCAGCGGGCCGCAGAACGCGCCCAGGCCGCCGAGGTGGCCCGGCAGGCCCGCGAGGAGGCCAAGGCCCAGCGGGCCGCCCAGCGGGCCGCAGAACGCGCCCAGGCACCGCCACGGGCACCCAGGCCGCGCAGGCCGGCCCAGGCACCGCAGCCGGCCCGCGACCCGATGACTCGGGCGTTTGGATCTGACCCGAATCGAGTGTACGAATTTCGTTACCGGGTGGTGCCCCTGGAGTCGCTGATCACCAGCAACACCGACTCGGGCGCGGTGAATCCGGCCTACGACTCGACGCTTCAGCCGCGCCAGCGTCAGCGGGCCGCATCTCAGCGCCAGATCGAGCAGGTGGCAAAAAATCTAGTACCCGAGTCGCTGCTGTGGGATTTCCGCCAACTGGACAAGGGCGCGCCCATCGTGGGCGGCGATCTCATGGTCGAGTCGGGCAACGGTCGCGCCCTGGCCCTGCGTAAGGCGCGGCAGGCCCACCCCGAGCAGTGGGCGCGCTATCAAAATTCTCTCCGCGAGAACCTGGCCGCTGTGGGCCTGGCCGAGTCTGATCTCGCCGGCGTCGAGTCGCCCGTGCTCGTGCGCGAGCGCGTCACCGACGTTGACCGGGCCGCGTTCGCCCGCGAGGCCAACGCGCCGCCGGTGCTGCAAATGTCCACCCTAGAGGTTGCCATCGTCGACTCGCAGCGCATTACCGGCGACCTGGTGGGCGGCCTGGCGGTGCGGGAGGGACAGAGCATTGATCAGGCGCTCCGCACAAAGGCAAATAGTGACTTTGTGCGCGGTTTCATCGGCACATTATCAGAGAATGAAGCCGCGTTACTACAGCGAAAGGACGGCACACTAGCACAGTCAGGCATACGGCGCATCAAAGCAGCGCTATTTGTGCGAACCTTCGAGGGCGAATCAGGTGAGCGACTAGCAGAAACATTTCTAGAAGCTCTCGATAGCGATATCAAGAACTTTGAAACGGCGCTATCTGCTAGTTTACCTGTGCTCTCCAAAGCAGAGAACCGCATCACAAGCGGCGAACGTGCCGCAGATATCAGCATGGCCGATGATTTCAGCCGGGCGCTTAATATGCTGGCGCGGTTACGTGAGTCGGAGGATTTGAGCGTTGATGAGTATCTAGAGCAATCAACACTATTTGAGCGCGAAACGACACCGTTTCAAGACGAATTAATCGGTTATTTCGATGAGATAGGCCGCAGCCCGAAGAAAATCCGCGAGTTCTTCGGAGCCTACGCCGCAGCGGTCGAGGACGCGCCCGACCCTAGCCAGCTGGATCTATTCGGCGATCCGGTCGTGATCACGAAAGAACAAATCTTTGAGCGCATCACAAAGCGCAATAGCGCGGCGAAGCTCGCCGCATAGGGGGATGTATGGCCGACGGGAAGAAGCTGATCAAGGTTCCGCAGCTGCGCAAGAAGGGCCGGTCACTGGTCGAGCTGGGGCCGGATAGCCTCGGGGCTGCGCTCCATTGGGACAAGCTCGCCGGCGAGCTCGCCGACCAGGTGCCGGCCGACCAGGTGCAGCCGGTCGAGCCGGTCGAGCCGGTGCAGCCGGTCGAGCCGAAAGAAAGGCGGGCATTATGAAACTAGCGCTTATCAACGCGGGCGAGAGGATCGCGATTATCGGGGCTGTCCTGCTCTGGCTCTGGCAGCTGTCAAAACTTTCGGCAGTAAATCTATAACTTTACACTCACGGCACCGCCAGGCGGGCCGGGTTTAGGGCTTCACCAGGTCGCCAGGTGTAAAAACATAGGCCGGTTTTCGAGACCTGCAGGTCTCGAAAACCGGCCTATGTGTAACTTATGTCCCTCCTATGTTGCACTTGCATCCGGGCCTACAAGTGTTATTTTTTACGACTTGTACTCAGCGCGGCGCATGGCGCGGAGTCCGTGCCGGGCCTCGGCGACGTGGCGCACCAGATAGGCGGTGCTCTCGGCGGCGGGCGTGTCGAGCAATTGTAGCGCGGCCACCGTCGCGGCGGCGGCCTGGGGGCTCTGGGCGGCCAGGTCGTGCAGGATGTTGATACAGCGCTCGATTGTCTGCATGGCGCGCTCGGCGGCCTGGGCGGTGTCTGCTGGCCTCACGGTGTCACCCCCTGGGCTTTTGGGCTGGGGGCGGCACCCCACCAGGCGCGGGCCTCGGCGCTGCTGCCGCCCAGCTCGGCGTATGCCTTGCGGTAGCTGAGTCCCTGGGCCTTGCGGTCCGCGTAGGCGACCTGTAGCTCGGCCTTGTGCGTGTCTCCCTGGGCGGACTGGGCCTGCTGCCGGCGGCGGCGCATATCGAGCCCACGGCCTCGGCGCGGGCGGCCTCGGCCGGCGGGCGCGGCCGTCTCGGCGCGGGCGTTGACGTTTACCGTCAGGTGCCCCCCGTCGCCGCCCAGACGCACGGACACACCCCCGGTAGCCGTGTCTGTGTCTGTGTCTGTGTCTGCTGCGTGAGACACAGACACAGACACGGGCGCGGGTGTGTCCTGGCGTCCTGATGCGCTAGACACGGCCCGCAGCCGGGCCGCGCGCTCTGGGCTCATGCTGGCCAGTAGCTCGCGGCGCAGTAGCTCGGCCAGAAGTGGATCGGGCGCAGACACGGGCGCTAGGGGTGCAGCCGGCGCGGCCGGCGCGGCCGGCGCCGGGCGGCTGGCCACCGTGATCAGGCTCTCCGGGTCGAGCAGCTGGGGGATGGGCATGATCACTTTGTCGCCGGTCTCGGCATCACGTAGCACGGCCACCCGGCGGCCCTCACGGTTTTTCAGTACGTCGGCTACCTGGAAATTGCGTAGTAGCTCGCTCTTGCCCTCTAGGCCCAAGGTCTTTACCTGCTTATCTTGCACGCCAACGGTCATGCGGATATTGAGCTTTCCTCCTCGGCGGGCCACATCCTCAAACAGCTCTAGCCCGCCCGAAACCACGGGTAGCACGTCCTGGGCTTCATCAATCACGATATGCAGCGGCGCAAAGCTGCGCACGCCCTGGGCGCGCTGGGCGCGGCGCGCGGCCACCTCGGCCTGTACCACGCCCAGCAGCTCGCCAATGCTGGCCACGTCGTCACCCGCCCCCCGCACCTCACAGCCCGGCCAGAGCCCGGGCGCGGCGTCGGGGTCGCCCACGAGCACCCGCTCGCCGGCGGCGGCCCAGGCGGTGGCCATGTGGTGAATGAGCGTCGTTTTCCCCCCGCGCGTGTGGCCGATGATCAGGCGGTGCGGGGTGCCCTCCAGCGTCTCAACCAGGTCGCTACCCTCGGCCTGGGCGGGCGCGGCCTGGCTCGACCTTCCGGCGGCGGGAGGGCCGGCCAGGGCGGGCCGGCCCTCCCGGCGCACACCCGGCAGGTGCCAGAACAGACCGCGCGCACCCTGGGCGGCCTCGGCCAGGTAGCCGCGCACGGGCTCGACCAGCGGGGCGGGCAGGGCGCGGGCGGCCTCGGCCCGCACCTCGGGCATGGTGAGGGCGCAGCCCCCGGCGGCCAGGCCGGCGGGTAGCAGCCACAGCGCAGAGCCGGGCATGGACACCGTGCAGAGCCCGGCCAGGCCGCCGAAGGTGCCAATAAGCAGCCCTCGGGCCAGCTCCTCGGCAGTGATCAGGGTCATGGTGTGGCCCTCCCTACTGCTGCTGAAGAATGACGGCCTCAGCGCGGCGGCGGCCGCCACCGACCAGGGCCACCAGCCCGAATATAACGACTGTCGCGCAGCAGACGAGGACGGCTTGCACGCCGACACTGAAGAACGCGCACAAAAACACGGTGCCGACAAAGTGAATCGCGGGATTCGTCGTCCAGGTGCCAACCAGATCCCAGGTTTTGCCCCAATCGGTCACATAGTCGAAGATGATTGAGCCCCAGAGCATCAGACTCAGGAGGGGATGCGAGACAGAGGGAAACGCCAGCTCGAAGAGGGACGGCAGCAGAGTAAACGAGGTGAGGATGACGCCAGCCAGGGCCGCGCCAATGCTCATTTGCAGCACACCGGCGGCCTGGGCGGCCATGTCGTTAATCGCCGGGGCGGCCGCATCCCGTAGGCCCGTGGTAAACGCCCATGTCGAGCCCAGATCGAAGGTGAGGAAAAGCGGGGTGAGGCAGAGGGCAATCAGCCCGAAGGTAAAGACCATAAAGAGGGCGGCGGCGGGCTCGGCGTTCATCATCGCACGGCGGGCGGCCAGGACATAAGTACGAACGTCGAGCAGGCGAGCGGCGCAGCTGGGGCGGTTCTCGGCTTGCATGATTGTGGCCCTTTCGTGATAATCGACTCTCCGGGGTTGGTGGCCCTTCCCCGGTGCGGGCCGGTGCCGTACACCGGCCCGCGTTACCTAACTACAATCCACACTCTCGCAGGAATTGAGCGACTCGCGGGTCGCTGCGCTCCAGTTGCGGGCCTGGGGTGCGCCGACGGCGGCGAGCTGCTACACGCTGGCACCGCCGGCCGCAGTAGCGGCGCGGCCGGCCTGCGCCGGTGGGCTGCGAGATCTGCGCGCCGCAGATCTCGCAGCGCTCACGCCGGGGTGTCATTGACATCCTCGGATATCGCGGTATAGATCTGCGCGAGCGCTAGGCGGTATGCCTGCGCTACGGCTTGCTCTTTGGCGGTCTCCACTTCCCAGAGCCGCCGCGCAATCGGTTCGGCGGCGGCCTGCGCCCGCATGGCTGCGTGCGCCGCGAAGGTCTCGGCGGTCTCGGCGTAGCCGCTGATCACCGTGATTGCTCGCTGTAGTCTGCTCATACCATCGCTCCTATCTGCGCGATCTTGTCTGAGTAGTCCGGGCGAATCTTCGCCCGGCGGCCGGCGGCCTGCACCGCCCAAACGGCGGTCGTGTGGTCTCTATAGCCCAGCGCGGCGGCGATATCTGCATAGCTCTGATCACACTGGTATCGAAGCGCAAACGCCGCAGCCTGGCGGGCCTCAACCAGCCGGGGCGCTCGGTTGCCGGCGTTGATCTGCGCCGGCTCCACGCCGAACACCACCGCTACACGGGCGATGATCTGCTGTGTATTCACTCGGGCACCTCGTCCAGGCCGTCCAGGTCGTCACCCATCCGGTAGAGGTGCGGCGATTCGGCCTTCATGCGCCGCATCCAGTCCGGTATTGCAGTGTCGCCGACGGCGGCGGCCTGGTGGGGCTTCGGCGGCGAGACTCGCCAGGCTTTGACAATTCGCCCCGGATACCAGCCCTGCGCCCTTCGGGCCAGGAAATCAGCTTTCGCGCCCTCGAAATCGAGGTGCGCAAATTCGGCTGCAGCCGATACCTTTTGCTCCAATAGCCAGAAGTAAAGCGGTGTCAGCTCAACATCCTTGGCGGATGTAGTAGAAGTACCTTGATCTGAAGATTCTAAGGAAGAAGATATGGATTCTTCTTCTACATGTGGCGTGGCCATGATCTGTAGATCATGGCCATCCCTGTTTGCTGCATTGGGACGGCATCCAATGGCCACGATCTGTAGATCGTCCACGATCTGTAGATCGTCCACGATCTGTAGATCGTCCACGATCTGTAGATCGTCCACGATCTGTAGATCATGGCCATGCCGCTTCTTGCCTTTAGGACGCGGTAAGTCGGGATTGTAGATAAAATACAGCGCCGGCCGATTGCCGCCCACCTGGCGACTCTTCACTATGCCCGCTGCATTGAGGGCTTTTAGTAAAATCTGGACATTGCGCGAGGACTTGTAGCCGAGCAATGCCGCCAGCTCGTCAAGGGTCGGGGTTTCGCCGTTCTGTTCATGCATGAGCAGCAGAATTACAGCCATGCGATGAGTCGGCGTGAGATCAGCGCGGTTTATGAGCCAGTTCGGGATGGTGGTAGAATCGCGTTGGAAACGCGAAACCGGGCGGATTTGCTCATTCATTGCCTATAAAACCATAACCCCTACTGTATAATCAGTAGGCACGAGCAGTTATGGTGTCGGGTTGGGATTTCGAATCCTCTCGCCCCGACCATAACCGCCGGATTATCGTACGGCGGGCTTCTCTGATAGCTTTCCAGGGCGCAGCAGAGAAGCGGCGGTTAGCGGCCTACTTGTGAAAGCATGTAGGCCGTTAGCTTTTTTTCGGTTTCGTGTCTTGCCCTCCGGGTATTGGTATTGGGGCCATCCTCCTGTGGGTGTCGGTAACTTTCCATCAGGCCCAACCCGCGCTAGAAAGCGCTCTAGTACCTCTTCCGTCAAAACCCAACGCGGTCGCTTCTCGGCTGCGCTGGTGTTGACCGCATCTAGATCCCCTGTCTCGATGTAAGTTTGCACAGTGTCACGGCTAATGGGTCGGTTTAGCCTCTCTGCAAGCCATTGTGCGGCCCTTTGTGGGTTGTACATTTGCCTTTCTCCATCAAAGATAGCGTAAGGATACATCCAAATTTGTACCCTGTCAATCGCTAATGAGGGGTTAAATCAAAGTGTGTAACCCAAACTGTAAAGAGAAAGGGCCGGAATCTTAGATTCCGGCCCTTCCCCGTGCTACCCTCTGACGCGCTGTGCGGGCTTCTGCGCGTCTTACCCCCCCATCCCGGCGTCCTTACCCTCGCAACTCTGGCGAGCGGCACCGCTGGCGCGGGCGCTGTGCCCTACCAGGAGTCCAGCGGGGGCAGTGAGTCAACCGCCGGCGCGGAGTCGGCCTCGTCGGCGGCTAGGTAGATCTCTGTCTGCCGTAGCTGCGAGTGCCCCAGGGCTTTGGAGACCGCGTACAGGTTCCCGCCGCGCCGCAGTGCGTGAGTCGCGAAGGTGTGCCGCAGTACGTGGGCGGTCAGCGGGAGTCCGGTGGCCAGGGCCACGCGCCGCGCCACCTTGCCGACTCGGTTGGGCTGAATCGGCCTGCCGTCGAGGGAAAACACAGGCGCGGTATCGCCGAGTCCCTGCGCGATCCTCCAGCTGGCGAGCACCTTCGCCAATTCGCCATGCACCTTCACGGCGCGGCCCTTGTTCATCTTCGAGAGTCGGATGTTGATCACCGCGCCGGCGACATCCACCGCTGGCCAACGGAGACTCGCCAGCTCGGCCGCACGCAGGCCCGCGTATAGGCCAGTGAGGAGCATGGCCGCATCCCGCTGCGCCCGTCGGCCATCCTGGCCGCGTAGATAGACAACGAGAGTCCGCACCTGGTCGAGGGTGAGGGCGCGCGGTAGCGGGTGCGGCTTTGTGGGCGTCTTAAAGCCGGCCGCCGGCGACATGGCTATATACTCCTCCTCCACTGCCCAGCGAAAAAAGGTTCTGAGCGTACAAAGCATATTTGACCGGGTAGAATGCCCCAAACCGGCCCGCAACCTGGTGTAGGCCGTGAGCTGCTTTCTCGTGAGCTGCTGCCAATCGTGGCCGCTCTCCTCGCACCACCGCGTTAACCTGGTCAACTCCTGCTGATGCTTCATGCGCGTCCCCGCCTGGCGGCCTGCGAGCTCCAGATCTGCGAGCCATTCCCCGATTGCTGTGTCCAGATTCATGGAAAACCTCCCGTAATCGAGATGATTACGGGAGGTTCATGCTATTCCATTACACCATAGGCCATAAGTACCACTTGAAACAGCTCGCCAATAGCCCATTAGACGTAGTAATATTTTTAATCTTGCAAATAATAGCGCTTTGCTGTATGAATGGCTATGACAACGTACACGGATACATTGCCGCTGGTGATAATTAATCTTCCTAGTGGGAATGTCGCAGCACTCATCTACTCTGTTTCGTTGTCTGATGTGCTTATCTGCCTCTTGCTGATAGCTCTTGTCTGCCTACAGTGTGTCCAGATGTGGCGAACACGGAGATCAGCATGACGCATCCTACACTTCTGGTGGTCGCCGGCCTGGTGG
>NZ_JAIEWN010000074.1 GCF_019599295.1 Oscillochloris sp. ZM17-4
GCGGGTGAAGCCCTTATATCCCAGGGCTAAAGCTCCTGGGATATAAGGGCTAGGACAGTAAGCTGTCGCTGTTCACATGGACCTCCAGTCTCACCAGGTGTAGTCGAAGGAATGACCGCAGTAGGGCAGAAGGAACGCTGTCACCCTGAGCGAAGCGAAGGGTCCCGGCCGGGATTCTTCACTTCGACATGGCTCAAACCAGCTTGACAGTTTGCCGCCGGACACCCCTCTCCCCCTGCCCCTCTCCCACAAGGGGAGAGGGGATATTCCGCAGCAGGACGCTTCACGACGTTCCTTCTGCGGTACTGCGAACGACCACACCATAGCAGCGCATGTGGTGAATAGTCATCACCACATGTGGTGAGCGCGGTGGTGAAGTTGGGGCGCGCCCGTCAGAGCAGGCCAAGCTCCTCGGCGCGGCGGATTGCCGCCCGCCGGCTGCTCACGCCGAGCTTGGCGTAGATATGTTTCGTGTGGGTGCGCAGCGTGTGCAGGGAGATGACCAGCGCGCGGGCGATCTCCGGGCCGCCCATTTCGCTGCGCAGCAGCCGCAGCACAGCGCGCTCGCGCTCGCTCAGCGGCTCCACAAACGCGTGTGAGCGTTCGAGCGCAGCGTGCAAAACAGCCGGCTCATCATGTGCGTCCGGCGCCCCCCCTACGCGATCGAAGGCCGCCAGCAGCAGCACACGATACGGCTGGAGCGAATCGCTTTGCGCGCCACGCGCTGCGCTCTGCGCTTGGATCAGGGCGGCCATGGCCGGGCCTTCGTCCACGAACAGCCGGATGTAGCCCTCGGGCTCGGCGAGGGTGAGGGCGCGGGCGAGCGACGCCAGGGCCGCCGGGGCGTCGCCCCGCAGCTGGTGGGCGCGGGCGAGCAGCGCCAGGATCTCGATCAGGCTATCGGCCCGCGCACCGGCCTCCGCCGCCGCGCAGAGGCGATCGAGGAGGCCGACTGCCGCCGGCAGCGCGCTGCCGGCCAGCTCGCTCGCGGCCTGGGCGAGAAGCACTCTCGCCAGGGTGATGTGCTCAAACTCGCGCAGATAGCCGGGCGCGTCGTGGGCAGACAGCCCGCGCTCCCTGGCCCAGCCGATGGCCTCGTCCAGCCGGCCCTGCGCGAGCCACAGCCGCGCCCGCCGGGCAGCGACCGGCCGCACATTGGGGAAGAAGTCGCCCACATAGCGGCGCTCAGCCTCCTGGAGCAGGTCGAGCGCGTCATCCAGATCGCCCTGCGCCGCGCGGATGTGCGCCAGCGCAACGCGCCAGCGATACGGGTGCCTCGGGAAGCCGGTGTGCTCGCCCTGGGCCTGGCTGCGCTGAAGGTGCTGCGCGGCGGCCGGCAGGTCGCCGCGCTCATAGGCCAGCTCGCTCAGCCCCACGTACATATCGGCCGTCCCGCGCAGCTGGGGCGCGCCGCTGTCGGCGGCGAGCTGGAGCCCCTGCTCATAGATCCGCTTGGCCTCGCGGAGCCGGCCCTGCGTCACGCGGATGTCGGCCAGCGCGATGGCGCCCCCGATAGCGTCGGCGATGTTCCCCGCCTCGCGCAGGCGGGCCAGGCCGGCGGCAAACAGCCGGTAGGCCGCCTCAAGATCTCCGCTCGCCCAGTAGGTCAGGCCGAGGAGCGCGGTGGCCGCCCCACTCCAGATCGGGTCTTCCTCGGCCATGAGATCGAGCGCCCGCCCGGCGGAGTCGACGGCGGCGGGCACGTCGCCCAGCGCCAGGGCCTGCGCGGCGCGGTAGACCGCGATCGCGCCGGGCAGCCGGCGGAACGCCGCTGCGTCGCGGACGACCGGTGCGGCCGGGCTGTGCTCCGTCTGGTCAGCGCCTTCCGCCGCGTGGCCGAGCCAGCGCTCGGCGTCGCGCAGCCGCTCCTCGACACGCGCGATCTCTCCGCAGGCCAGCAGGGCACCGGCATAGCCGACGCTGAGCACGGGCCGACAGCGCAGCAGCGCGTCGGGGAGCGCCTTGTACCAGCCCAGCACCGTGGCCTCCTGCCGCTGCTGCACCAGCGCCGGGGCGGCCAGCTCGATCAGGTCGGCGGCCCGCGGGTGATCCTGGGCGGCCAGGGCGTGGCGGATCGCATCGGCCGGCGCGCCGTGCTGCTCGTACCACAGGCTCGCGCGCCGGTGCAGCTCCGCCACATGGTCGGGCTGCTCGGCCAGGAGCTGCGCCGCGAGGACATCGGCGAAGAGGTGGTGGTAGCGGTACCACTGGCGCCGGTCGTCAAGCGGCAGCACAAAGAAGTTGCCGCGCTGGAGCGCCTCCAGCCGCGCGCCGCCGCCCGCCTGGCCGGTCACCGCGTCGCACAGCGGGCCGTGCAGGTGGTCGAGGATGGCGGTCTGGAGGAGAAACTGGCGCAGCGCCGCGGGCTGGCGCTGGAGCACCTCGTCAACCAGATAATCCAGGATGTAGCGGTGGTCGCCGGCGAAGGTGCGGATGAATGCGCGGGTATCCTGGCGGCCCTGCATTGACAGGGCCGCCAGCTGCAGGCCGGCGACCCAACCCTCGGTGCGCTCCTCAAGCGCGGCGACATCGTCCGCCGTGAGGTCGAGGGCCATCACCCCGGTGAGAAACGCCGCAGCCTCGGCGCGGGTGAAGCGCAGGTCTGTGGCGCGCAGCTCGGTCAGCTGGTCGCGGGCGCGCAGGCGGGCCAGGGGCAGCGGCGGATCCGCGCGGGCGGTGATCACCAGGTGCAGCGCGGGCGGCAGATGCTCGACCAGCGCGGTGAGCGCCTGGCCGACCGGCTCGGCGTCGAGCACGTGGCAGTCGTCGAGCACGAGGATCGCCGGCTGCGGGAGCGCGGCGATCTGGTTGAGCAGCGGCGGCAGCAGCGCGGCGATCGTCGGGGGCTGCGAGGACTGGAGCAGGGCGGCGACATCGGAGCCGAGCGTTGGCGCCACCGTCTGCAGCGCGGCGATGAGGTAGGCCAGAAAGCGGGCCGGGTCGTTGTCCGCGGCGTCCAGGGCGAGCCAGGCGACGGGCCGGCCGCACCCGGCGACCCACGCGCTGGCCAGGCTGGTCTTGCCATAGCCGGCCGGCGCGGCGATCAGGGTCAGCCTGCGCTGGAGGCCCGCGCTCAGCCGCGCCAGCAGGTCGGGGCGGGGCAGCGCGTCCGATCGCGGCGGTGGGGCAAAGAGCTTGGCGGTGAGCACGAGTGTCGACATAGGCTCATTATAGGGCACGTCTCTCTTCCGCCATCGATCCTCGCCCAGGCCCGCCGGCCGGCGGGGCTGCCGGCGTCGGCGATCTCGAATGCGCTCATATACACATGCTCCCCTGGGCAGTGCGTCATCGGCAGGAGAACCATAGCACGTCCGTGCGTTCTGTCAATCCGTCGCTCGGCCCGGATGTGGTGTAATGCGCCGTAGGGGCGACCCGCCGTGGTCGCCCCTACGGCGCCGCATGGCAATGTGGGCAGGCCCATGCGCATCAACGTAAGCCCTGGCCCCCCCGGAATTTCTTGTTGTTTTGGCCAAAACAACACCGGTTTTTAGGGCGGCAGCCCTAAAGTTGATGTGCATGGGGGGCAGGCCCATGGGCCTGCCCCTACGACGTGGCGATTCAGTGCAGGAACATCCGCGGCACCCACCCGACAGCCCAGGTGGCATGGTTCGCTGCTCGCGGCTATACTACGCCATCATCGGCGACGCCCGCACTGTGGCGGGCGCCCTCAATATTCTTAAGGACACCACGTGCGTGTAGCAAACTGGCGACGGGACACGCTCGCGATCCTCGAAAGCGCCGAGTACCGACGGCTCCTGGGCGGCACGGTGATCTGGTGGCACTGCTTCTACATGGAGCTGGTGGTGCTCGGCTGGCTGGTCTTCGACCTGAGCAGCTCGGCGCGCACGGTCTCGCTGGTCAGCTTCTGCCGCACCCTGCCGCTGCTGCTGGTCAGCCTCTTCTCGGGGCCGCTGATCGACTATGTCGGCCGCCGCCGGGTCCTGATCGCCACGCAGAGCGTGAACCTGTGCAGCTACCTGGCGCTGGCGCTGCTGCTCTGGAGCGGCCGGGCTGCGCCCTGGAATATCGCGATCGTCGCCTTCTGCCTCGGCACGGCCTGGGCGATCGACTGGCCGACCCGCCGCTCGCTGGTGCCCGACCTGCTCGGCAAGGAGCGCATGGTCGATGGGCTGCTGCTGGAGAGCTTCCTGACTGGCTTCGCGCGCATCATCGCCCCGGCGATGGCCGGAGCCCTCATCGCCCGCTTCGGCGCGCTGGGCTGCTACCTGACTATGGCGGCGCTGTCGAGCTGCGCGCTCAGCATCATATTCCCGCTGCTCCGCGGCGCGGCCCCGCCCGGCGCGCGGCCCTTCACCCTGGCCGTCCTGCCGGTGGTGCGCGAGGGCATGCGCTACGTCCGCTCCAGCCAGCCCATCCTGGCGGTCATGCTGATCACCCTGGTGATGAACCTCTGGATCTTTCCCTACGTCTCGCTGCTGCCGGCCTTCGCCCGCGACGTGCTGCACCAGGGGCCGGTGGCGCTGGGCTTCCTGAGCACCGGCAGCGGGATCGGGGCATTCCTCGGGCTGATCGCCATCCAGCTGCTGCGCCGGCGGGTCAGCGTGGGGCTGCTCTTTGTGCTGGGCACCGGCTGGCTGTGCCTGTCGCTGGCGGCCTTCGCCCTCTCGCGGGCCTACCCGCTCTCGTGGGCGCTGCTGCTCTGCGCGGGGATGGGCATGGGCGGCTTCGGCACCCTGCAGAGCACAATCGTGCTGGTGGCCACCAGCGACGCGATGCGCAGCCGGGTGATGGGCATCCTGGTGCTGGCGATCGGCGGCGACCCGCTGGGCCAGCTGCAGATCGGCACCCTGGCCGAGCGCTTTGGTGTGCAGGCCACGCTGGCCGGGCAGGGCGCGGCCGCCGCGCTCGCCCTAGTCCTCATCACGACCCTGCTGCCGGGGGTGTTGCGCCCGCAGGAACAGGCCGGCGAGGTGGCATAATCTCCTGGCTGGTGGAGGATAGATATTTCCGGGGAGTACGACCTCAGCCCCCCGCTCGACAGGAGCGGGGGGTACAGACCATCCGATTGCCTTCCGGCCCCCCCCTCGCCTGTTCGTGCAGCGAACGGGCGAGGGGGGCTGGGGGGGAGGGCCATGATGGAGCTGTACCGTCGTTAGCTGGGTCGGATACCTGCTATACTCCCCTCAGAATCCCGCGACCAGCCAAGGATACGCGTATGGAAGAGTCCCTGACCATGATTGACGAGCCGATGCGGGCACCCATGCCCGCCTGGGCCTACCCCATCCTCAATCCGACCGTGAAGTGCCTCCTGCAGTCACCCCTCCATGGCCTGCTGAGCCATAGCTCCCTGGTCCTCCTCTTTAAGGGCCGCAAGACGGGGAAGCGCTACGAGGTCGTGGTGGTCTACCACGAGGAGGGCGGCAAGCTCTACACCTTCTCGAACACCAGCTGGAGCAAGAACTTCATCGGCGGGGCGCCCGTAGGGCTTCGCTTGCGCGGCGCGCTTGTGTGTGCCACGGCGCTGGTGGTCGATGACCCGGACCTGATCGGGCGCGTGATCCGGCGCATGGCTGCCATGAGGGGCGAGCCGATGGTCGCGAACATGGGCCTGATCGGCTACGGCCCCGATGGAGCCGCCCACCTTCAGATGCCCAAGGGCAGCCGGCTAGTCGAGTTCACCCTGGAGCGCTGAGCGAACTCCACTGAGAACAACTAGCGTGCACATAGGCAAGGGCCACTAGCCTTGCTGGTGGCCCTGGAGAAGGGGCTGCGATTAGCGCGCGATGAGCGGGAGATATACCGTGTAGTTACCCGCCAATTCCGACGGGGGCACGCTTCCAGCTCGCTCATCCGGCATATCGGCGACCGGCACCACCGGCGCGCTCGGCACCGCCTTGCTTGCGGCGAGGCCCCCCCCCGCATTCGCCAGGGTCAGCCCGTTGGAGGTGCTCAGCCGGTATTCTGCCGCGCTGTAGCCATAGACCTCCACCTGGTACACCCCTGGCACCACCTCGCTCGCCGGGATCACCACCTGCTCACTCGCGCTGCCCTCCTGGTTGCTCACCCGCGCCGACTGGTCGGTGCGCGATGACCAGACGTACAGGTCGGCGTCCCCGCTCAGCACCTCCAGGTTCACGCTAAACGATTGGCCGGCCGCCACGTTGTAGCGGTAGATGCGGGTTTGATCTCGGGCAATATGGTCCGTGGCAACTTCATAGTTGATCAGCTGGCGGGCGTTGCCGATTGAGATATTGTTGGCCGCGTCGCGAGCGCGCACCTGCATATAGCGCATCCCTGGCAGCGGCAGCAGCGACCAGCGGTAGTAGTCAGGGGTCTGCGTGTACGGGATCCAGCCCGATTTTGCCACCGGCACCCAGCGCTGTGCGCCATCGTTATAGACATACTCAATGATATGCACCGACTCCACCCCGCTGGCGTTCGGCGGCGGGTCAATCGCATCAATGCCGACCATAATATCCTGGGTTGTCACGCTTGTGTTGCTGTCGCCATTAATACTGATCGCCTGTACCACCGGAATGGTTTGATCCGCCGTTGCTGGCGCGACCACAATGGTGCGGCTGACGACATTGTTGGCTGTAGTACGCTCGGCGACAGCACCTTCAGGGTCAATGATGGCATAGATCGTAACGTCGCCAGCGGTCGAGAAGGTAACTTCAAGCGGGTTGGTACTCTCGTTACTGGTGAGTGAATCGAGGAAGGGCACGGTCGCTGTTCCCAACAGGGGGCCATGTATCGCATCCCGGCGAAACTCGACCATCACATCTTCCAGCGTCGTACTTCCACCATCGCGCTGCACAAAGATACCGAGCTGCACTGGCATGTTTGCGCGCGGGGCTGCTGGGGCGAGCCAGATCTGGTCGCCGGAGCTGAGCAGGTCGTCGTACTGGGTTCCGGCGGCATCCAATACCGTGTAGGCCGTTGTTAGCTGGGCCTGCGTTGAGTCAGGGTTGATCACCGTCAGGTCATAGGTGTTTGGACTCAACCCGGCGGGCACAGTTGCCAGCAGCACCGTGCCGTTGATACGGGTAGCGCTGAGCGTAGCACTGCCAAGCTTCACCACTGCGCCATCGGCGAAGTTCAGCCCCCACACAAAGAGATCCGTCGTGCGGTCGTTGAGGCCGGAGGTGGGGGTGGCTTTGGTTATGAGCGGGCTGGGGGCCAATACGGTGAAGGCGTTTGCGAGGGCGCCAGTGTGGCCGTTGGTCATAACGATCAGATCATAGATGCCGGGCGGGAGGTTGGCGGGCACCGTGGCGGCGAAGCTGGTTGCGCTCTGCGGCGTGACTGTCGTTAGGGTAAAGACACCGGCGCTGCCGCTCAGGCGCGCGGTCGGCGCGGGCGATGTTGCGAAGTCGCTGCCATGCACACTGATCCGTGTTGTATGGCTGCTGACCCCTTCGCTAGGACTGAGCGATTGCACTATCTCGCTGCCGCCGGAGTCTACCTTTGTAGCGCTAAAGTCCTGACCACTCAGATTGTTGGCGGTCACGCTAACGCTGCGGGTGGCCGGGCTGAAGCTGTAGCCGCTCTTCGCAGGCGTGAGCGTGTAGCTGCCAGGGGGCACGTTACTGAGGGTGTAGCTGCCATCGCTGGCGGTCGTCGCGCTGCGCGTGCCGTCAGAGACTGTCACCCCAGCAATCCCACTGCCGCTGAGCGTGACCCGCCCGCCCACGCTGTAGGTGATCAGCGTGGCGCTGAAGTCCTGACTACTCACATTGTTGCCGCTCACACTGATGCTACGGGTGGCCGGGCTGAAGCTGTAGCCGCTCTTCGCAGGCGTGAGCGTGTAGCTGCCAGGGGGGACATTGCTCAGGGTGTAGCTGCCGTCGCTGGCGGTCGTCGCGCTGCGCGTGCCGTCCGAGATCGTCACCCCAGCAAGGCTACTGCCGTTGAGCGTGACCCGCCCGCCCACGCTGTAGGTGATCAGCGTGCCGGTGAAGTCCTGTCCGCTCATATTCCCGCTGACGGTGACGCTGCGCGTCGTGGGGCTGAAGCTGTAGCCGCCCTTGGTGGGCGTGAGCGTGTAGCTGCCGATCGGCACATTGCTCAGGGTGTAGCTGCCGTCGCTGGCAGTCGTCGCGCTGCGCGTGCCGTCCGAGACCGTCACCCCGGCCATACCCGTGCCACGAGCATCGCGCACGACGCCACTCACTGGATAGGTCGTCAAGACAAATCTGACCGCATCAAACCAGACCCGGCGTGTGTTGGTAGATTCGGACGTTGCATCGGTGAGCTTCACGTAGCATGCCGTCCCGGCAGCACAGCTTACTGCTGCGATCTTGTTCCACTGACCATAGTTACTAGCCTGGTTCCAGGTGACATACTGGTCGCCGCTGGCGTGATGGATTTGATAGCGCGCCGAGTTGGTCTCAGGCACAATCCCAGGGAAGTGCGGGTACCAGACATACACATCGTAGGTGCCGGTCTGAGGTAGATTGGGCCGCCACAAACCCCAATCAACCGCACTATTCAGGCTGTTATAGGTCCAGTAGGCGTGTGCGTTATAGGCTCCGCTGCTACCGATACTGCCAGACGGCACATAGCCCCACGAGCTAGCGCCGCCCGACTCGTACTTGCTGAAGCAGGCGCTCTGGTTGTCGCAGATCACCTCGGTAGCGGCGAGGACAGCTTGGGGCGAACGGGATCGAGGAGACGAAGCGGCCCAACTGACTAACGGTGTGGAGAGGAGAAGAAGGAAGAGAGGAAGCACCAGGAGCCGAACGGATCGCGATCCTACGCGCCATTGTGAGTCGTGTGGATTACACATGGTGTGGTCTCCTCTTTGGGGACAATGGCCTGCACACGCGGAAGGGCTGCCGAATCGAGGCAGCCCTTCCGCGTGTGCATGTTGGTTCTAGCGTCGAACAAGCGGGAGGTACACGGTGAAATTGCTTGCTGGCTCCGCCGGGGGCACGCTGCCCGTCCGCTCGTCGGGTATGCTCGCCACCGGCACCACCGGCGCGCTCGGCACCGTCTTGCTGGCCTCCATGCCGCCGCCCGCCACAGCCTGGAGGCTCGCCAGGGTCGCCCCGTTGGATGTGCTCAGCCGGTACTCCGCCGCGCTGTAGCCGTAGACCTCCACCTGGTACACTCCCGGCACCACCTCGCTCGCCGGGATCACCACCTGCTCACTCGCGCTGCCCTCCTGGTTGCTCACCCGCGCCGACTGGTCGGTGCGCGATGACCAGACGTACAGGTCGGCGTCCCCGCTCAGCACCTCCAGGTTCACGCTAAACGCCTGCCCCGCCGCCACGTTGTAGCGGTAGATCCGCGTCTGATTCAGCCCGATCCGGTCGGCGCTGCTCTCATAGTTCACTAGCTGGCGCGCATTGCCGATCGAGACATTGTTCGCCGCGTCGCGGGCGCGCACCTGCACGTAGTGCATCCCCGGCAGCGGCAGCAGCGACCAGCCGTAGCTCGCGGGGCTCTGGCTGTAGGGCAGCCAGCCCGACTGCGCCACCGCCACCCAGCGCTGGGCCGCCGGGCTGTAGACATACTCGATCAGATGCACCGCCTGCACCCCGCTGCTGTTCGGGGCCGGGTCGGTCGCCTCGATGCCCACGGTCACGTCCTGCTCCGTGACCGTGGTGCTGCCGCCGCCGTTGATGCTGATCCCCTGCACCGCCGGGATGGTTAGGTCGGTCGTCGTCGTAGCGACCACCACCGTGCGGCTGACCACATTGTTGGCCTCGTTGCCCTCGGCCACCATGTCCTGCGGGTCGATGATCGCGAAGATCGTGACGCTCCCCGCGCTGGGGAAGGTCACATTGATCGGGGTCGTGCTCTCGCTGCTCGCGCGCGGGTCGAGGAAGGGCACGCTGGATGTCCCGAGCAGCGGGCCGTCCACCGCATCGCGGCGGAACTCCACGCTCACGCCTTCCAGCGCGGCCTTGCCGCCGCTGCGTTGCAGGATGAGGCCGAGCTGCACCGGCGTGTTCACCCGTGGGGTGACGGGATTGAGCCAGAGCTGGTCGTTGGTGCTGAGCAGGTCGTTATTCAGGGTGCTGGTGGCGTCGAGCACGGTGTAGGCGGCGGCCAGCTGGGCGTGACTCGCATCCGGGTTGGTGACGGTCAGGTCGTAGGTGGCCGGGGCGACGCCGACCGGCACCACGGAGAGCAGGGTGGTGGCGTTGACGCGGGTGGTGTTGAGGATGGTGTTGCCGAGCGCCACCACCGCGCCATCAGCGAAGTTGAGCCCCTGGACAAGCAGATCGGTGGTGCGGTCATTGAGGCCGGAGGTCGGCGTAACCTGGGAGACCTGGAGGCCAACCGCCAGCACCATGAAGGCATTGGGCAGGGTGCTGGTGCGCCCGTTGGAGGTGACGATCAGGTCGTAGCTGCCGGGCGCGAGGTTGGCGGGCACGGTGGCGGTGAAGCTGGTCGCGCTCGACGCGGCCACATTGGTCAGGGCCATGCTCCCGGCCGCGCCGCTGAGCTGGGCGGTGGGGGCGGGGGAGGTGGCAAAGCCCGTGCCGCTGATGGTGACGGACGTGGGCTGGCTGCCGCTGCCTTCGCTCGGGCTGATGGCCTTGACGATCAGGCTGGTGCCAGTATCAACCGGCGTGCCGGCGAAGTCCTGGCCGGTCAGGTTGCCGCTGACGGTGACGCTGCGGGTGGCCGGGGCGAAGGTGTAGCCGCTCTTCGTGGGGGTGAGCGTATAGGTGCCTGCCGGGACACCGCTGAGGGTGTAGCTGCCGTCGCTGCCGGTGGTCGTGCTGCGCGTGCCGTCGGTGAGCGTGACCCCGGCGAGGCCCGCGCTGCCAGTAGTGGTAACGCGCCCGCTAAGGGTGTAGGGGAGGGTTGCAGGTACCTCCTGTACAAACTTCACCGCATCGAACCAGACGCGGCGCGTGCCGGTGCCCTCTGGTGTCGAATCCGTGAGTTTCACATAGCACGCCGTCCCCGCCGCGCAGCTCACCGTGGCAAGCTTATTCCACACCCCCGGGTTAGTGGCCTGGTTCCAAGTGACATTGGTGTCACCATTGGCGTGATGCACCTGATAGCTAGCCGAGTTGGTTTCTGGCGCACTACCGGAGTAGTGCGGGTACCAAACATAGACGTTGTACGTGCCTGCCTGCGGCAGATTGGGCTGCCACTTGCCCCAGTCAAGCGCGCTATTCTGGCCGTTATAGGTCCAGTAGGCGTGCTGGTTATAGGCGGCGCTGCTATCACCAGTGCCAGGCTGCACATAGCCCCACGAGCCAGCGCCGCTCGACTCGTACTTGCTAAAGCAGGCGCTCTGGTTGTCGCAGATCACTTCTGGCGGAACGTCGCCGACAGTGAAGTGCCACGACCCAACCCAACCGCTATCAACTGCCCCATCACCGGACTTGACGCGCCACTCGTAGTTGCCCGTGCTCAAGTCGCTGATCGTCCAGCTCGTGTCCTTCACCCAGCCCTTCTGGCTGACCAGCGTACTGCCGCGGTAGACCTCAATGTAGTAGTCGCGGTAGGCGTTCGGCTTATTGTCGGGGTCGCCGTTGTCTTTCCACTCCAAGGTTACGCTAGTGTTGCTGCCGAGGGCGGTGCCGTTGGCCGGGGTGAGGAGGGTGGGCTTGTTGGGGGGCTGATTTGCGGGGGCACCGCTTCCGCTCGAACCACCATTATAGATTTGGCCTTGAGGGGAGCATTGTCGAGAGCCATCGCTGATTCGCACCATGCAGCCAGTGTATGCTGCCGAGCCATTCTCAACCGTCCAGCCACCAATATCTAACCCATGCATTGCCTTATCGACATTGTTGAGGTAGGTCGCAAAATGAACATGTGGGCCAGTTGCGCTACCACCACATCCGGCTTGCGCAGAAATATTCCCCAAAAACTGACCTCGTGATACCGATTGACCATACCCAACAGCAATGTTTATCGCATGGTAATACGTCGTCTTCCAACCACCACCATGCACGATGGATATATAGTTCGGACAAGACGCGCTATAGTAGGCTATACCATCGCGGGCAGCACGTATTTGGCCAGTTCCACCTGAGAAATCCAAAGCATTGAGAACACTCTTATCTACCGCAATATGAGGGCCTCCCGTTAACGTCCACGTTTCACCAGTGGGCCAGGGAAGGCTTAGATCACCTGATCCATCGCCCTGAAGCGCATTATCTCCACCGAGGAATTGACGCTCTTGTTCATTAAGTAAACCTTTAGGTGTCAACCGCACCCACGCTGAAAAGCGAGCATCTCCTTCGAGCGCGATATCCCAACGTTGCTGATTCTGTGCGAGAAAGAGAAACATCTTAGGGCTTGTATTACTGTCTGGAGGAGCGGGGATTACTGCATTCCCAAAGGCCCAGACACCGACATACCGCATATCAGACACGCTAATATCAGTGGCTGGCTGAGATCCAAGATAGTCTATGACGGCTTGTTTCACAGACGTTATCAGATCAGAATACTGTGTGATTATTACAGCATCCGCAGCTTCATCAGCCTGCGCCAAAAAGGAACCCGTGCCCGATCCTGGATCAGCAGCAGCCGCAGGAATCTGGATCGTCAGCGTTTCCAGTAGCATCGCCACCACTGCCAGGGTGAAGAGATTTCGGATGATAGAACGACCGTTCATGATGACTCCCCTTGATTGCAAGGATGTTTAGATGGGTCTGCCAACGTTAGCGTGCCTGATGTGATAAAAGCTCTCCACTTCCCAAACACACGATAGCTATAGCGCCATGTGTTAGGCGATCCGATACATCTATGACAGGGCATACCATACGGCGGCGACGACCCGGTTCGGCGCGCCGATCTTCTGACACACGCTGCCCACGTAGTGCGTCACGGTCTGCGGCGCGACGCCGAGCTGGAGGGCGATCTGCGCGTCGTTCTCGCCACGGGCCACGAGCTCCATCACCTGGTGCTCGCGCAGCGTCAGAGGGTCGTCGGGGTAGGGTGGCATCAGGAATGTCGCCTTCTGTCGTGCGGGCTGCTCCTCACCGTATCAATCGCGCCCGCCGGGGCTTTTCCCAGCCATCTCGTGCGACAATCAGCCGGCGCACGCGTAGCGCCTCACGGCGCGCCCGCCCGCTCGCGCAGGGGGGCGGAGCTCATGATCGCCCGCGGCCCCCAGAGGCGCTGCTCCTGCATCCACACCGCGTCGGCGTAGCCCCGCTCGTGCGCCAGCGCGTGGCTGTAGTACACCCACGCCTCTGCGATCTGCCCCCTGGCGGCCAGGGCCGCCCCCAGCCCCGCGTTGGCGTCCGCGCTCTCCGGGGCGAGATCGAGGGCCGTGCGCCAGAGCCCGATGGCCTCGTCATCCCGCCACTGCTCGTAGCGCACGAAGGCCAGGTTGTTGTAGGGCTCGTAGTAGGCCTCGTCGGCGGCGATGGCGGCGAGGAACAGGGCGGCGGCCGCCAACTGATCCCGGCTGGCCAGCGCCCCCTTCCCGCGCTCGTTGAGATCCCAAGCCTCCCCCGTGATCGTCGGGGTCGGCAGTTGCGGCACCGCAACACCAACCAGTGAGGCGGTCGGGGTAGGATGAGTCGGTCGCGGCTCAGCGGGCCGGCTGGACATGACCACCGCCACCCCAATGGCGACGGTGGCGAAGACGACGGCTCGCCTCAGCCACTGGCCTGCGCCTGGGCGGCGCGGATACTCGTGTCCGCCTATGCAATCGACGGGGCAGTGGCTCAGCGGGCAGCTAGAGCAGTCGTGCCTGGGTTGACGCATGCGGGCCTCCTGTGATGCGATAGCGGGGATGATGAGACTCCGACGCTCAATAGCTGGTCGTCACGTCACTTCTCTAGACGCGGGCAATTACTAAGCGTGTGCGTAGGGGGATTCCCACGGCGATTCGTGCCACTTCTGATCGCACACAGGATCACGCCGTGTGCCCGATCTGCACGGTGCCATGACCCGTGCTACAATCAGGCTCCGCTGCGCCACCTGATGCCTGAGGTCGCCGATGCCCCCCGAGCCAATAGCCCTGGACGCCCTCTGCGATACGTGCGAGCAGCAGCTGCTGGGCTTTCGTCTGCGCGGCGAGCGCGATACCGCAAGCTGTGATGCGATCCTCTGTCGGGCCGCCGCCCACGATGACCCGGCGATCAGCGCGCTTGTCCAGGTCAGCGCGCCGCTGCTGCGCCGCCACTACCCCCTGCGCCAGCGCGACGGGATCGACGACTGGGCGCAGAATGTGCTGCTCCAGGTGGTGGTGAAGATGCGCAACCGCGAGAGCCCCTACCAGATCAAGCCCCCGCCGCCCCGGCCCTTCGTCGCCTATCAGGCCTACCTCAAGATCACCGGCCGGAACCTGGCATACGACCAGCTGCGCGCTGAGCCGGATCGCGCCGAGGTGTCGCTTGAGCAGGTTCGGGCTGCGCCCGGCAATGCTGTCGCCGACCCGCGCTCGGATCTGGCCGAGCTGGAGCGGCTGATGCGCTTCGAGTGGCTGCTGGAGCGCATCCGCAAGCCGCTCGACCGCGAGATCTTCCGCATGCGCTTTGGGCTGCACCTCGCGCCGGACGCGACGGTTGCGGCGCTCGGGCAGCAGGGCCAGGATGTCACCAAGCAGCAGGTCTTTCGCTCGGTCGAGCGCACGGTCCGCTATCTCAGCACGCTGCCCGAGGTGCGCGATATGTTTGAGGAGTGATGGT
>NZ_JAIEWN010000075.1 GCF_019599295.1 Oscillochloris sp. ZM17-4
CTCGATGGGCGGCGTGGTGGCGGCCTACGCGGCGCTGGCCGACGGCGGCGGGCGAATCGGGCGGCTGGCCCTGCTCGACGCCAACTTCTACCGGCGCAACGGCCCGCCCATCCCGATCTTCCCGCCGCTGCCGAGGCTGCTGGCGGCCCGCTTCTACCGCCCGTCGGCGCGCGAGGCGAGCCTGCGCCGCTGCTTCGCCGACCCGTCCCGCGTCACGCCGGCGCTGCTCGACCGCTACCTGGCGCCGACCCGCGCGCCGGGCGCCCGCGCGAGCCTGGCGGCCTTCCTGGCGACGCCCGGCCCCGCGACCTACGCGCAGCTGCCGGCGCAGCTACGCCTGCCCGCGCTGGTGCTCTGGGGGGCCGAGGATGCGCTCTGGCCCCTCTCCGACGCCCGCCGGCTCCAGGCCGAGGTGGCCGGGAGCCAGCTACATATCGTGGCGGGCGCGGGGCACATGCTCCAGGAGGAGCGGCCGGCCGAGGTGGCGGCGCTGCTGCGCGCCTTCGCCGCCGGCGGCTAGGCGCGGCCCGCGATCAGGGCGCGGGCGCGATCAGGCTGCCGGGGGTGACGACCGTGGCGTCGCGGATGAGCAGGTAGCTGTAGATCTCGTCGGACGGCGCCATCCAGAGCTCGTCGCTGCCGCCGGGGCCGTAGGCGTCGTAGGCGTGGTCGAGCACCTGCGCGAGGTTGCCCTCCTGGTTGCCGTGGGATAGCGTGTTGAACCAGAAGTGCCGGTCGGCCGCCTTGTTCGCCGCCATCCAGTCGAGGGTGGCGATATCCTGCGCCGGGTCGACCTCGATATTCGTGTCGCGGCCGATCTGGCGCATCCCCGCGCTCATCGCGGCGGCGGTCAGGTCGCCGCTGGTGTAGTCGACGCCGTCGACATTCATCAGCGGGTTGCCCTGCGACTCGTTGAAGCGCAGGGTGGTCTCCCCGCTCGCCAGCAGGTCATCGAAGACCGGGCCGTACTCGCCGATAAAGCACGGGGCGGCGAAGGTGATCAGCTGGTAGCTGGGGTCGTCTGAGGTGCTGACGATCTCCACCAGCTTGCGGTAGCCGTCGATGATCGTCTGCCGCAGCGTGCCGGCCGATGCGCCGCTGTCGCAGTTATGGTCCCAGCTGTGGTCGGCCAGGCTCCAGCCGCTGTTGCGCAGGGCGCGCAGGGCCGGCTTGTCGAGGATCCAGCCCTCGTCGCGCGTGTCGTCGATATCCTTGGCGATCAACATTAGGGAGGCCCGCCAGCCCTTGGCCGCGATCAGATCAACCTGGGCCTGGAGGAAGACATTGTCGTCCATGCCGTGGGACCAGGCCCATGCCTTATTGTCGCGCAGCGCCGCCTTCTGGATCGTCACGGTGGGCGCGGCGGCGGCGGCGAAGCGCACCGCCACAGCGCCGGCCTGGTCGGTGGTGAAGACGAGATCGCCGCTCGCCGGGTCGTAGCGCGAGGCGACGGGCGCGCCGTTAACCAGCGCCGAGGCGCCGCTGGCGCTGCCAAGGTGGACGATGTAGCTCAGCGCATTGTAGGAGAGGGCCGGGGCCGCCGCGCGGTCGATGCTGAAGGTGTAGGTGTACAGCCCGGCCACCGGCGTGGCCGGGCTGCTGGGCGTGGGCGATGTGGCCGGCGGTGTGGCCGTCGCCGCCTGCGGCGGGAGGGTGATGATCGGGAGGTAGGTGTCGGGCTGCGCCGCGCTCGCCCTGCCGAAGATGTCGCGGGCCGGCAGGTAGGCGAAGATGGCGCAGATCGCGGTGAAGGCTAGGGCCGCTATGATCAGGCGGGTGACTCGCATGGTGATACCTGTCGCTAGAGAGATGGGGGGCGCGTCGCTGCGGCGGGCCGCCGGTGGCCAGAGTCAGTATAGATCATTGCTCTGTGGCCATGGCTGACGTTCCTGTCATCGGCGGATAGGTAATTCTCCGGATTGATCTGCGGCGCGCGGCTGCTACAATAGAAATAGATGTGTATCCCTGTGAAATGAAAGAATGAAAGGCAGACATCTATGCGTTCCCGCTCACACCTCGTACGCCGGCTCGGCCTCGCCGCCCTGCTGCTCACCCTCTGCGCCCTGCTCGCGCTGCATACCGCCGCCCCGGCGCGGGCAGAGAGTGTTCCTGATCCATGCACCGATGATAGCTCGTACCTCCTCTGCCTCGGCGTGATGAAAAAAGGCGACCGCCTGACGAGCGGCTCGACGCTGACCTACACGGTTGTCGTCCCCAGCGGACAGCAGATCATTGTCGGCGCGATCGACGTGGGCGCGATTGGGCTACCGGGGGGCGAGGGCCATCCCCCGACCGTGACGGTCGATTGTCCCACGAGCGCGAGCACTCAGGCCCGTGTCCCTGCGAGCGGGCGGGGGGTTGGTGGGAAGTCTGTCTTCTGCACGCCCGTATCGACGAGCGGGAGCGCGACGGTGACGATCACGCTGCAGGGCACGAGCCACGCCGGGGTGAACTATGGCGTGTTTGCCCAGCGGCTCAACCAGGCGTCGTCCACCAGCTTCGACGGTCTGAACGAGGGGCAGGGCGGTACCAAGCCGTCCCTGGATCATCGCAAGATGAAGATCTTTTACATCCCCAATACAGACAACATGCTGAAGAAGCGCACGCTGGTGTTCTCGCCCTCATCCGCCTCTCGCGCCGCTGCGGCACTCTACCGCCAGGACGGGAATGTGCGCTGCGGCACCTTTAACCGTGAGGATGACGGCAGATACAAGGCCTGTGAGGTCTTTGAGGATGACTACCCGGACTACTATCTGGTGCTGATGAATGCTGGCGACACGCCGTTTAACTATGGCGTGAAGTTTAATCGGCCCTAGCGCAAGATCTGAGGGTGTGGGAGAGCTCTCCCACAAAAAACTGATGGTGCTGCCGCGCGGCGTAGCCGCGCGGCAGCACCATCAGTTTTTTGTGTGCCTCCTGGGCACGAAAACACTGCGCACGGAGAGGGTGTGGGAGAGCGCAGCTCTCCCACAGAAAACTGATTTTGCGGTGGGGCAGGGGCCTACGCGGGCGGGGTGAACAGCGCCGGCAGGTAGATCATATAGAAGAGCCGGATGGGCCGGCTGTTATCCCAGGGCACGCTGCCGATATTCACCCCGCCGATCACGACGCTGACCGGCTGGCCGGGGATTCCGCACCCCTCCGGCGCGCCCTGCCCGGCGGCCTTGACCTCGACCCGGAAGGCCACCTGCGTGACGCCGGCCGGCGTGAAGGTGCTCGATGTGCCACAGAGCGTGCTGCCGCTGTAGGCCTGCACCGGCAGGCCGACCTGCGCCGGAGCACCGTGTACGGGCAGGGTGCCGTAGAGGGTCGCCGGCGGCGTCGGGACAGCGGCCAGGCTGGCGTTGAGCTGGAGCGGCGCGCCGCCTGGGGGCACGATGAACCAGTAGCCGCGCCCGTACTCCAGGCTCCCCAGGTCGTTCACCCAGGCCGGCACATCTGCGTCGTAGACCTTCCACGGGTCGGCGGTGTCGCGCGCGTCGTAGTCGTGGATGGTGGTGTACTGACGCCCCGGTGCCGCGTTGAGCCTGGCCGTCGCCGCTCCGATCGTCTCGGCCTGGGGCCACGGGTAGGAGATCAGGTTCCAGCCCTCGTGTACGTCGAGGCGGGCCATCAGGGCGTAGATTCCCGCGCCGACGGCCGACGCGGCGATCTCATTGCGGTCGATGTCGGTGTGGGTCGCCTCCAGCGGCTCCCAGCCGTCCTGCTCCGTCCATCGGTAGAGCGCCAGGCCGCCCTCGGTGCCGGCGGGCAGCTCGCTGTCGAGGTAGGCGATCGTGACCGCGACCTCTCTGGCCGCGAGCGCGCTGGCGTCCATGTTCGTCACCAGCCGGTAGGCCTGCCCGACCACCACACCCCAGGGCGGCGGCGCGGGCACCTGCGCGGCCGTCTGCGCGGAGTAGTACTCGTCGGTGCCGATCGTGCTGTTGCTGTAGATCAGCAGCTGTCCGTCGGTCGAGGTGAGCAGCGGCGCGCCGCAGATGCAGGTGGCGCCGGGGCCGGCCAGGGCCGGGCCGGCGCTCGGCCCGACGCGGGTGTAGTCGGCGACCACCACCAGAGCCGGCGCTGCGCCGATGGCCGTCGGCGTCTGGATACGCACAAGCGCATTGTCAAACGCGCTGCCCAGGGTGATTGTCCCCTGGTACTTCGTCATGTCGGCGCTGAGCGCGAGCGATAGCCCGGCGGCCATGCCTGACTGGGGGTACACCCGCGCCTCCAGCGCCTGGCCCGGGCCGACGCCGACCACCCCGGCCGCCGCCACGCTGATCGTTATGGTCTTGTCGCCCGTCGGCGTGATGGTGGTGTCCGGATTCCAGCCCGTCCTGCTGATGAGATCCAGATCGCTCGTGCTCGGGCTCATCACCGTGCAGCCGACGAGCGAGGATGTGAGATCGTACGCGCAGAGCGTGTCGCCCTCCGCCGCTCCATAGGCGATCACCTGGTCGCGGCTGGGCGCGCCGAGGTCGAGCGCCTTGCTGCCATCCTGCTTGAAGAGGAAGGCCCGCGCCCGCGAGCCCGGCATATAGCTATAGGGCGTCGTGCCATTGATGTTGAGCGAGACGATCGGCGTGCTCAGCGCCGCGCTCGCGCCGCTGGTGGCGTTGGTGAGCTGGGTGACCGCGATGCGCAGGGCTGAGGGGCCGGGATGCTGATTGAATCGCTGTGGAACCGTGGCGATCTGCGGATAGAATCGCGTGATCGTCTCCCAGTCGGCCCGCTGCAGCTCCTTCTGCGACATCGTGCTGGCGCATGCGGTCTCCCATTCGGCATCGCGCGGGTGGAACTCGCTATAGTCGTCGCGGTAGGGGTCGGACATCGCGCCGCGGCACCCCGTCACGCTGATCAGCTGGCCCTGCGCGTCCCGCCCGATATAGTTATCCTCCAGGAACAGCGCGTAGTGCCCAAACTCGTGGGCCATCGCCCGCGCCCAGTCCTCGCCGACGGCGCCGCTCTGGCCGCCGTAGCGGCTCCAGACGCTGCCGATCACCACGCTGCCCGGCACATAGGTGCGATCCGGGAACTCCGAGTCGGGGGTGATCGCCTTGATGACTCCGCCCTGATCGGCGTGGGGCCGCAGGCGGTTGGTCGCGTAGACGTGGATGCCCGGCTCGGGCGGGTTGCTGCCGTCGGCCACGAGCCGCAGCGTGCCCAGAGCGGCCTGGCCGTCGCTCCAGTCGTAGAGCAGCTCGCTGGCCCGCTGGAGGTCGCTCTCCAGACGCCCCAAGAAGGCCGGGTCGTTGCGGGCGTCCCACTCCAGGTAGACCGGGACATCGAACAGGAACAGCGGTCGGGTTGAGACGGCGTCGAGGATCTGCAGGCCGTTGGCCCCCCCCCTGACGACGGTGAAGCTGGGCCGGCCGGTGTCAACATCGATGGGGCTGGTGTAGACGAGCCGCACATCGCGCTTGTCGGTCGGCTGGGCGGGGGCAGGGGCCAGCGCGGCGAGCAAGTCGCCCTCGCCGACCGCGCTGCGGCCAACCAGGAAGCCCTGGGCGTTGGTGGTTAGCGCCTTGCCCTCGGCGTCCGACAGCGCCGCGCCGCCGCGGCTCTGGGACGGATTCAGGCGGTAGACTGTCGCGCCGGCGACTGGCTGGCCGTCCAGCCGCACCTGGATCTGGGTGCCGCGGGCCCGGAAGAGCATTGTCGTACCGCCGCCCGAGGCGCGCGGCACGCTGCCGGCGGTCTGCCCGGTGTAGGTGAAGACCCCGGCCGCCCCGGTGCCCGGCGCGGCGGCGGCGGCGGCCTCCAGCCGGAACAGCACGCTATCGGAGCTGCCGAAGAACCCGCTCGCGAAGGTGTCCCAGCTGAAGGTGTAGGCCTGCCCGCCCTCTGGCGCGGCCAGGGCGCGCTGGCTGCCGGCCGGCAGCCAGGTGCCGCCGCCGTCCAGCGAGTAGAATCCGCGCACGACTCCGGCGCGGGTGCCCTGGCTGTCGGCCAGGCTGAACGGCACGCTGATCGTGGTCGTCTCGATGATCCTGGCGGTGGAGAGCAGGTCGCCGGCCGGGGTGCCCGGCTGGCGCACGGCCACCTTCGCCGGCGTGTCGGCCGGGGTGCCGATACCGGCGAGGCCATTGAGGTAGAGCTGGCTGGCCGCCCCGAAGACGCCCAGGGCAATATCGAGGCTGCCGTCGCGGTTGGCGTCGCCCAGGGCGATGCCGCGCGCGTTGGCGCTCGGTGCCCAGCCGGGGTCGAGGGTCAGGGCGCCGCCACTGTTGCGGTAGAGCTGGCTCGGCTGGTTGCGGTTGGCGACCACCAGATCGAGGTTGCCGTCGCCATCCACATCGCCCCAGGCGATCGCCCGCGCGGCGGTCGGCTCGGGCTGCCAGCCGGGGTCGAGGGTCAGGGTGCCGCCGTTGTTGCGGTAGAGCTGGCTGGCCTGGGCCTCTGCGCCCAGGGCCAGGTCGAGGTCGCCGTCGCCATCCACATCGCCCCATGCGATGCTGCGGGCCTGGCTGCCCGCCGTCGCCTGCCACGCCGCGCTATCGAGGGCCAGCGCCCCATTGGTGTTGCGGTAGAGCTGTCCTGCGTTGCCCGAGTTGCCGATGGCCAGGTCGGGGTCGCCGTCGCCGTCGATATCGCCCCAGGCCAGGGCGAAGGTGTCGGCCGCCGCCGCCGCCGTGAGGATCGTCGTGGTGCTCAGGGAGGTGCTCGCCCCGCAGGGGCCGGCCTGCGCCCCCGTCTTCACGTGGCAGTTGCGGTAGACCGCGTTCGGGGCGCCGTTATTGCCCACCGCCAGGTCGAGGTCGCCGTCGCCGTCCACATCGGCCCAGGCCAGGCTGGTGGTGGCCACGCTGGCCGGGGCCTGCCAGATCGGGGCGGCGGCGAACCCGCCGGCGCCGGCGCAGACGCCGCTGGCGCCTGGGTTGCAGGTGTTCATAAAGACCGTGCTCTGGCCGGTCGCCCCCACGGCCAGGTCGAGGTCGCCGTCATTGTCGGCGTCGCCCCATGCCACAGCGGTCGCGTTGAGCGTGGCGTCCGTCCAGATCGGGGTAGGATCGAACCCGCCGGGGCCGCTACATACGCCATTGGCGTTCGGGTCGCAGGTGTTGCGGAGCACGGCGCTCCCCGCATTGGCGGCGATCGCCAGGTCGAGGTCGCCGTCGCCGTCCACATCGCCCCAGGCGACGCCGCGCGTGTCCAGCGCCGGGGTGCCCCAGCTGACCGGGGCATCCGTGAACCCGGTGCCGAGGGTGTTGCGGTAGATCAGGCTGGGCTGACTCTCGTTGGCGAGGGCGAGATCGAGGCTGCCGTTATTGTCCACGTCGCCCCATGCGACGCCGCGCGTGGCCAGGGAGGACGACGGGACCCAGTCGGGGTCTTGCGTCAGCACGCCGCCATTGTTGCGGAACAGCTGGCTGCTCGACTTAAAGTTGCCCACGGCCAGGTCGGGGTCGCCGTCGCCGTCCACATCGCCCCAGGCGAGGCTCGTGGTGCCAGTGTTATTCGTGGCGGTGAAGACGGCCGTGTTGTCGAGGATCGTGGGCCCGCCGATGTTGAGGAAGACCTTGTTGCTATCGCCGTTATTGCCGACGGCCAGGTCGAGCTTGGAGTCACTATTCAGGTCGGCGAAGGCCAGCGCGTAGGTGGTGTCCGCGCCGGCGGGCGCCCACCCGGACAGGGCGAAGGCGGCGGCGGCCGTGCAGCCGGCCGGCGGCGGGCCGCAGGTGTTCTGGAAGAGCTGGCTCCCTGTTGTGCCGCTGTTGCCCAGGGCCAGGTCGAGGCGGCCATCGCCGCTCACATCGCCGAGCGCCACGGCCTTCGTCTGCGGGAAGGGGCCGGCCTGCCAGGTGATCGGCGCGCCCAGGCCGCCGTCGCCGGGGTTGAGGTAGAGCTGGCTGGCGGCCCCGTCGTTGCCGAGGACGAGGTCGAGGCTGCCGCTGTTATCCACGTCGCCCCAGGCCATGCTGCTGGTGTTGGGCGCGTCATCCGCGCCCCAGATCAGGCCGTCGCTCATGCCGACGCTGGCTCCGCAGGGGTTGGCGGCGGCGCTCCTCACCGTGCAGTTGCGGTAGATCTGACTGGCCGCGCCCTGGTTGGCCAGGGCCAGGTCGAGGTCGCCGTCGCCATCGACGTCCACCAGGGCCAGCGCCACCGTGTTCGCGATCGCCGGCGCCTGCCAGATCAGGCCGTCGCTCATGCCGACGCTGGCTCCGCAGGGGTCGGCGGCGCTCCTCACCGTGCAGTTGCGGTAGATCTGCGTGCGGCCATGCTTGCTCGCCAGGGCCAGGTCGAGGTCGCCGTCGCCATCGACATCGCCCCATGCCGTCGCCCAGCTCGCCTGGGCGCTGGGGGCCAGCCATCCCAGGTTCAGCGGGGCGGCGGCGGCCATGGCCGGCGCGCTGAGTCGGAGCGCGGCGGCCGGCAGGCCGGCGGCGAGCAGAGCGATAACCCCGAGGAGGGAGGCGTAGCGCCGGCGTCTGCCGTGGCGCGCCCCTGATGCGTGGCTCATATGTCCATCCTTCGTGTTGTCCGGTTACGGTCCGACGGGCGAGCGCCTGCCCGACACGACGCCACGCTGGGCGACGCCCGCCGCCGCGCCTAGCGCCAGGTACACGGCGCGATGTGGAAGCGCTCGCACTCGGCCGGGCTGAGGTCGCTGATCGCCAGTCCCGCCGCCAGATCGTACAGCTGGCCCTGGTTGAGCAGCGCGACGCGGGCGAACCCGCTGTTGTCCGCGATGAACAGCCTGGCCCCGTCTGGGCTAAAGGCGGCATCGTTCGGGCTATTCATCCCCGTCAGGCTCATCAGCAGCGTGCCCGTCAGCGCATCCCAGATCTGCGCCGTCCCATCGGCGTTCGTTGTGGCGAGCCGGGTGCCATCCGCGCTGAACAGGATCCGATAGCTCTCGGTGGTGGTGAGGTCAAGCGTCAGCCGCGCGCCATCGTCGAGGTCCATGATGCTCGGCGGGCTGCCCACGCCGGCGACGGCCAGCCGGCGGCCCTGCGGGCTAAACGCCACCGAGTTGATCGAGCTGTCGGCGGTCAGGTCGGGCACGGGCGACCCGCTGGCGAGATCCCAGACCCGCAGGCCATCGGTGCCGGCGGCGACCGCGAGCAGGCGCTTGTCGGCGCTGAAGCTGAGGCCTCTGGCCTGGGTCATATCGGAGGTGAGCTCCGACTGTATGCTGAGGGTCGCGACATCCCAGATCCGGACCGTGCCGCTGCCGCCGGAGGTCGCGAGCAGCGTGCTGTCGTCGCTGAAGGCCACGCTGAAGCAGGGGCCAGACGGGGTGCAGGCGAGCGTCTTCGGGTCGGCGGCGAGGTTCGCCGCCTGCCAGACATAGGTTTTGCCGCTCTCGCCCGCCGCCACCAGGTAGCGCCCGTCGGGGCTGAAGTGTACGTTGTAGATCGTGTTCTCGGGGACGGTCAGCGTCCGCATAATCTGGCCGCTCGCGGCGTCCCAGATCTTGACGAGGCCATTGATTCCGGTGGTGGCGATCTGCTTCCCGTCAACGCTGCTGGCAACGCCGTTGAGGGTCGCTCCGTGGACCAGGTCGAGGCTCCACAGGCGCACGGTCTGGTCGGTGCTGCTGCTGATCAGCGTGTCGCCGCGCGGGCTGATGCTCAGGCTGAGCAGCGGCGCCGTGTGGCCCATCAGGCGGAGCAGCTCCGCGCCGCTCGTCGGGCTCCAGACGCGGATCGAGGTGTCGATGCTGCCCGAGACCAGGAACGAGCCATCGGGCGCGAAGGCGAGCGCCTGGATCGTGTTGCTGTGCCCGACAAACTGGCCGATCTCACGTCTGTCGGCGAGATCCCAGAGATGCACCTTCAGGTCTAGCCCGCCGCTCGCCAGCGTTCTGCCATCAGGCGCGAACGCGAGGGCGATGACCTGCTGCGGGTTATCGGGGTTCGCGCCGGGCGAGATCAGATCGCCGGCCGGCGCGCCCGTCTGCGTGCTCCAGAGCCGAACATGCCCATCGTTATCAGCCGTGGCGATCAGGTCGCCCGCTGGGCTGAAGGCGACATTGAAGACCGGCTGATCGAAGAGGATGGGCGGCACATGGTCGGCGAGGGTGGCGGCGTCGAGCACACGCACCTGCGGGGTGCCGCCCTGGAGCGCGTGGTCGCTGATCGCGATCAGCGTGCTATCGCTGCTGAAGACGATCCGGCGCGGGATCATCGCATCGAAGGTGCGCGCGGTCGGCAGCGCCGCGCCCGTGCGGGCATCCCAGAGGCGCACCGCCTTATCGGTGCCGGTCGTGGCGATCCATCGTCCGTCGGGGCTGTAGGCGACGGCGCGCGCGCCGGGCTCGTGGGCGGCCGTTATCTGGGGCGGGGCCGACGGGTCGGCGCTGCTCCAGCGGATGAGGCTGCCATCATTCGCGGCTGCGGCGAAGCCGCTCCCATCGGGGCTGTAGGCCAGCGCCCAGGCGAGAGTGCCCGAGAGCGGGATCGTCTGCCGGATCCGCGACGTCTGCGCGGCCAGCTGGAGGGTCTGGGCGACCTCGGGCACGTCCGGGTCGCCGGTCTGCGTCGTGGTCGCCGCGCGCAGGGAGAGCATCAGGCTGAGCTCGGGGTTGATATCGAGCTGGGTCAGGGCGGCCGCGGCCAGCTCGCGGGCCTGGCTGATGCGGGCGTTGCGCTCGGCCATCTGCTCGTTGGCCACGGCCGTCTGGCGGTTCGCCTCGGCCTGGGTGTAGTTGGCGTCGGAGGTGGCCCGCGCGGCGATGGCGGCCTGCTCGTTGACCACGGCCTTGGCGTAGTTGGCGTTGGCCTGGTTGAAGAAGCTGACGGCGGTGGCGGCGGCGATCAGGGCCAGCACGGCGGCGATCGAGGCGCCGATGGCCAGGTTGCGGATACGGCGGGCCTGGCGGGCGCGCTCCTCGGCCCTGCGGCGCTCCTCGCGGCAGTTCTCCAGGAAGAGCTCCTCATCGGGGGTGAGCTCGCCGCTGTAGGCTGCGAGCCAGCCCTCGGCCTCGGCCAGCTCGGCATCGCGGAAGAGCAGGCTGGGCGGCTGGCCCTGGGCGGCCCAGATCTCGGCCTGGCGCTGGAGCGGGCTGAGGTTGGCCAGAAACCAGCGCGCGTTGCTGTCCCGCACCGGCCGGATCAGCCGGTCGTGGGCCAGCTCCAGCCACGTCACGCCGCGGCGGCGCTCCTCGCGCACCAGGTAGGCGTTGGTCAGCCCGTCGACGGTGGCGTCGCTCAGGCCGAAGCTGGCCTCGTTTCCCGCGAGCACCTGGCTGCGGAAGCCCTGGCGGGTGATCATCTGGGTGTCGAACCAGCTGCGCACGGCCCGCTCGACCGACTGGCTCTTGGCGCTGGCCCTGGCCACGCCGCTCTCGTAGTACTCCTCTAGGGCGTTGTCGATGCTGCCCAGAGCCTGTACATCCTCGGCGCTGATTGTCTGGCCGGCCACCTCCGCCTGCGCGTCGGAGAAGCGCCGCTCCCAGAGCCGGTAGCAGACAACCTGGAGCTGCACGGGCTCGACATTGGCGCCGGTGCGCTCGACAGCGCGGCCCTCGGCGTCCTGCACGACGATCTTGGCCAGGTCTGTGGCCAGCCGCTCGGCGACCCCCTCGGCGAACCCGACCCCCTTGCTCAGGGCCGGCCCGCGGATGGCCTCGGCGGCGGACTCGACGCCCAGCAGGTCCAGGCGGAAGGTGTTGGCGAAGCGGGTCGGCACCAGGTTCAGGTAGGGCTCCAGGGCTGCCACATACTCCTCGCGGATGGCGAAGAGCGCCCAGATCCAGGGGTCGGCCAGGGCGTCGCCGAGCTGCGCGAAGAAGGCGGCCCGGGTCGCCTCATCGGCCGGGTCGAGGGTCAGCACCTCCTCGAACTGGTCGAAGATCAGCACCTGGCCGTTCTCGACGCCCTGGCCGGCGCGCTGCGCGAGGTAGCCCGCCAGGGTCAGCCCGGCCAGGGCCTCGGCGGGCAGCTGCTCGTCGGCGGGGCGGGCGTCCTCCAGGCTCTGCATGACGCTGAGCAGGTAGCGGTTGGCCCCGGGCACGGGCGAGGCCGCGCCGACCCGGATGGTGGGCCGCACGGCGAAGCGGCGCTGCTCCAGCCGGGGGATGATCGCCGCCTGGATGAGCGAGGTCTTCCCGGCGCCCGAGGGCGAGTTCAGCAGGACGATCCGATCTCCCACCAGCAGGCTGAGCAGGTCGCGGGCCTCGCGGGCCCGGCCATAGATCTTCTCGCTCCGGCGGAAGGGGCGTGCGCCAATGTAGGGGTTGATGGGGGGCATATGATTGCAGATTGCAGATTGCAGATTGCAGATTGCAGATTGCAGATTGCAGATTGGAGGCAGAGCTCAATCTGCAATCTACAATACTAAAAGAAGGGGTTCTCATCGGCCGCGGCCACCGGCGCGGGCGCAGCCTTCTCCCACTCGCGGTTCAGCTCCTGCATAAAGTCATCGACGCTGCCCCAGTAGACGCTGATCTCCGAGCCGCGCGAGTAGGTCTCCAGATAGCGCCGGGCGCGCTCGGGGTCGAGGAAGAGGCCCTCCTCGGGCAGGATCTGGCCGGCGATATTGGCGTAGCGCGAGCGGCGCTGGCGGCCCTCGGGGCTGATCACGCTGCGGAAGAGCACGCGGAAGCTCCACTCCTCCATGCGGAAGCCGAGGAAGAGCATGCCGCTGTCGGCGATCGCGTCGCTCACCACCGGCGGGATCCACTTCTTGTTGCGGGTCACCCCGATCAGGTAGTCGAAGTAGTCGTCCTCGGTGAGCACCAGCGAGTCGGGGACCTTAGTGAGGCCGAAGAGGAAGAAGATCAGCGGCTGCTCGGGGCTCGGGGTATAGTTCGGGTCGTCGAGCACCGAGGGGAAGCGCATCAGGCGCTCGTTCCAGCGGCAGATCTCGACCTTCGGGCTCTTGCCGGCGGCGCGCAGCGCCTCGACCAGCAGGTTATCGGTGCCGGCGGTGACGTAGATCTTAAAGGGCAGCTTGGCGAGGACCTGGTAGGGGTCGGCGGGGTTCTGCTCGCGGCGCAGCTTGCCGGCGGCGGCGAAGACCTCTTCGAGCGGGGCGTCGGGCCTCAGCCCGCCGAGCTGGCTGCCGTAGCGGCGCAGGATCTCCTCGCGCATATAGGCGCTCAGCTCGCGGCGGGGCATCTGGGCGTCCTGGTTGACGCTGAGGAACTGGGCGACCTGGGGCAGCTCATCGCGCTGCTCCGGCGACATGGGGAAGTGGTACTTCTCGGCGAGGGCCGAGGCGATCTGGTCCTGCCCGCCGATCAGCCCCTCGCTGAGCTGCGGCCCGAGGATGGGCGTGCAGAGGCCGTCGGCGATGTTGCCGATCAGCGCCGGCCACTTCTCCAGGTTGGCGTCGCCGCTGAAGCTGGGCACATACCAGATCTGGCCGTTGCGCAGGCGCATGTAGAGCACGGGCATCCAGTGGTCGGCCGCGTCGCGGACGGCCCCGCGGGCCACGGCGACGGCGCGGTCGACCTGGCCGTCCTTGCGCAGCTCGCGGAAGAAGACCGGCATAAAGCGCTCGATCGTCGTCATGGCCACCTTGCCCTGCATGGCCAGCACGGCGGGGATGCCGGCGCGGGCGAGGCGCGGGCCGAGGGCGCTGAGCGGGTCGCCGTCGGCGGAGGTGGGCGCGCCGGCGCCGGCGCTCTCGCACGAGGCGAGCACGATCAGGCGCGGGCGCTCGCGCAGCTCGCCGATCCGCGTCACGATATCGACGCCGTCCGTCGGCGCGGCCTGGCCCTCATCGTCCTCCAGAAAGAGCACCGGCTTGCCCTTGGGGGTGATGGTGCCGTGGCCGACGATATAGAGGATGTCGTAGCCGTCGCGCAGCGTGTCGATTATGGCGTTGAGGCTGGCCCGGGCCGCGCCCTGGCTGGCCAGCTCGGTTATCGTGATCGCCTCGCCGAGGCCGGCGCGGGCGCGGGCCAGCTCGCCGGGCACATCGACGGCGGCCAGCCGAAACCGCTCGGTGAGGTTGGCGGGGTTGGCCACGACCACCAGCGCCTTCAGCTCGCTCTGCGGGCGCAGGCGCACCGGCCCCCAGTCGCTGCTGCTGAGGAAGCGCGAGAAGAACAGGCGCTCGCCCATCAGCAGCGGCGCGCCGTCCTTGGGGTCGCGCAAGGTCTCCCAGCGCAGGGACTGGAGCTCAGGGGCGGCCGGGTCTAGGAAGAGCCGCAGGCGCAGCACGCTCTCCTGGGCGGCGGTGGCGGCGCGCGCCTCGGCGAAGGCGGCCAGGACGGCCGGCTCGGCAAACACCATGGCGCTCAGCGCCTTGCCGTAGGCCTCCGGGTCCTGCTGGAGATCCTGGAGCGCGGCGGTGTCGAAGCTGGCCAGCGCCGGCCGATCGGTGCTGAGCCGGATATCGGCGGCATCGTCGGGGCGCGTGTAGCGCAGCTCGACCGTGAAGCTCTCGGCGTCGCGGCGGTAGAGGCCGATCTCGAGGTCGGCAAAGCCGGATGCTGCCATAGGTGTCCCCCCCCCAGCACATGCGCGTTCGGGCGTAGGTCGTAGAGCCGACGTTATGGTGGTAAGACAAGGTTCGTAGGCGATTTACAG
>NZ_JAIEWN010000076.1:0-6310 GCF_019599295.1 Oscillochloris sp. ZM17-4
TGCGGCCGTGGTGGTATACTATGCCAAATGTCGACCGTCAATGATCTGCGGGAGATCCCGCTCCTCTCCAGCCTCGATCTGCCGACGCTGGCAGACACCGCCCGCCGCGTGCGCCACTGCAGCTTCCGCCCCGGTCAGCATATCCTGATCGAGGGCGAGCAGGCTCCGGGGCTCTACTTCGTGCTGGGCGGGAAGGTGCGCCTCTCGCGCACGGCCGCTGACGGGCGCGAGCAGGTGCTGGCCATGATCGGCCCCGGCGAGCCCTTCGACATGGTGCCGCTCTTCGACGGCGGGCCGAACCCGAGCAGCGCCCGCGCCATGAGCCCCGTCTCCTGCCTGCTGCTCTCCCGCGAGGATCTGCTGGCCCTGATCAGCCGCCACCCCGGCCTGGCCCTGGCGATGCTCGGCGCGATGTCCGGCCAGCTGCGCGAGCTGGTCGGCCTCGTCGAGGACCTCGCCTTCCGCACTGTGCGCGCCCGCCTGGCCCGGCAGCTGCTCGCCGAGGCCGCCGAGGGCAGCGCCGACCTCACCCAGCAGGAGCTGGCCGGGCGCGCCGGCACCGTGCGCGAGATCGCCGGCCGCGCCCTGCGCCGCCTGGCCGAGGAGGGCCTGGTGCGCCTTGAGCGCGGCCGCGTCATCGTCCTCGACCCCGCCGGCCTCGCCCGCGTTATCGAGGAGTGAGATCTCTTAACCGACGGCGAACTGGCGAAAAATCGCGCGAGTTTTGGGACTTTAGTGGTAGACGCCAGGTTTAAACGATAGTAGTCTGTACCCGAACAACGGCGAGATGCGACCGCCCGCGATCATAGATCCTATCGCTAGAGAGCCTGAAGGAGAGCAGCCATGACCTACATTATCGCCGAGCCGTGCATTGGGACGAAGGACGCCGCCTGCGTGGCGGTCTGCCCGGTAGATTGCATCTACGAGGGCGATGACATGTACTACATCAACCCCGACGAGTGCATCGACTGCGGCGCCTGTGAGCCCGAGTGTCCGGTCGAGGCGATCTTCGCCGACGACGCCGTGCCCGAGCAGTGGGCCAGCTTCACCGAGAAGAACAAGGCCTTCTTCGGGGCGTAGTCGGCCGGCGGCGGCGTGGGGGCGCAGCGCGCTGCGCCCCTACGCCATGCCCATCCCCGCGTAGTCCTCCGGCGTGTCAATGTCCGTCACCACCGCCGGGTTGTCCACCTCGATCTGACGCACCGCGCCGGCGTGGCGCGCGAGCACCTCGCGCGCCCCCACATCCCCCTCCAGCGCCCGCAGCTCCGCGAAGACCCCGCGCGCCAGCAGCACCGGGTTCCCGCGCCGCCCCCTGTAGCGTGGCACCAGCGCCAGTAGTCGAGGTTCTCGACGATCAGCGCCGGCCCCTCAAGGCCGGCCAGGGCCGCCCGCACCGCGTTGGCCGCCGCGCCGATCACGATCACCAGCCCGGTCATCCGGCTCGCCAGCGCCTGCTCGGCCACGTGGCGCACCAGCGGGCGGCCCTCCCAGCGCAGCAGCTGCTTTGGCTGCCCCATGCGCGAGGATGTCCCCGCCGCCAGCAGAATACCGTAGGTCATATAGTGCCTCCGGTGGGATTATCGGGCTGCGCCCCATGCGCATCACGTTTAGGGCTACCGTCCTAAAAACCGGTGTTGTTTTGGCCACCATGGCCAGCGAAGCTGGCCATGGTGGCCAAAACAACACGTAATTCCGGGGAGCCCATGGCTAAACGTGATGCGCATGAGACGCCGCCCTACAGAGCGGCCAAGATGGCCCCCTCCAGCGCCGCCTCCTGCTCGGGCAGCACCGTGCGCAGGTCAAAGATCAGCTGCCCCTCGCTGAGTCGGCCCACCACCGCCGGGGCGCCCGTGCGCAGCCGTCGGCTCAGCGCGTCGCCGCCCGGCGAGATCGCCACGCCGGCGCTCGGCAGGATCTCGCCCGGCAGCGAGCCGCCGCCCACCGCGCTCGCGCAGCCCGTCACCGTCGCTGCGGCGCCGCCCATGGCCAGCCGGGCCGCCATGGCCTCGGCCCGCGCCCGCAGCCCCTCCAGGGGCGCGGCGATCATCCGCCAGATCGGGATCTCCTCTGCGGCCCGGCCGCGCAGGTAGCTCAGCAGGGTCGCCTCGAGCCCGGCGATCGTGGTCTTATCGACGCGCAGGGCGCGGGCCAGGGGGTGCCGTCTCAGCCGCTCCACCAGGTCGCGCCGGCCCACGATCAGGCCGGCCTGCGGCCCGCCCAGGAGCTTGTCGCCGCTGAAGGTCACCAGGTCGGCCCCGGCGGCCACGCTCTCCTGCACCGTCGGCTCGGCGGTCAGCCCGTAGGGGGACGTCGCAAGCAGCGTGCCGCTGCCCAGGTCGTCCAGCACCGGCACGCCGCGGGCGCGGCCGAGCTCGGCCATCTCGGCCAGTCCCGTCTCGTGGACGAAGCCCATCAGGCGGAAGTTGCTGGTGTGGATGCGCATCAGCAGGGCGGTGCGCTCCGAGATCGCCGCCGCGTAGTCGCCCACATAGGTGCGGTTGGTGGTGCCGACCTCCCGCAGCTCGGCGCCGCTCTGGCGCAGCACGTCGGGGATGCGGAAGCCGCCGCCGATCTCGACGGCCTGCCCGCGCGAGACGATCACCTCGCGGCCGACGGCCAGGGCGCTCAGGGCCAGGTAGATCGCGGCGGCGTTATTGTTCACCGCCAGGGCGGCCTCGGCCCCGCTCAGCCGGCGCAGCAGCGACTCCAGGTGTACGCTGCGGCTGCCGCGCTCGCCCGCCTCAAGGTCGTACTCCAGGTTCGAGTAGCCCGCGCCGACCCGCGCCATCGCCTCCAGCGCGCCCGCGCTCAGCGGCGCCCGGCCCAGGTTTGTCTGGATGATCACGCCGCTGGCGTTGATCACCGGCAGCAGGCTCGGCGTCAGATCGCGGGCCAGCCGCGCCGCCGCCCGGCCGACGAGCAGATCGAGCAGGTCCGCGTCGGGCGGGGCAGCCCCGCGCTGCACCTCCTCGCGCAGGGCCGTGATCTCGGCGCGCGCGACGTCGCGCAGCAGCGCGTGGGGCGCGTCGGCGATCTGCGCGCGCATGGCCGTCATCAGCCGGTCGACGCTGGGGATGTCGCGGGGGGTAATCATACGATTCTTAGACAAGGTTTCAGGTTACTTTTCAGTTTGATGCCATGAATGGCATTCTACTGCACTAAATCTGCAATCTGCAATCTACAATCTGCAATCTTGTCTTAGGCAGAGGCGGCCCGCGCCAGTGCGGGCACCTCGCCCATATCGCCCCGGCTGGGCCGGGTCAGGTCGAAGACGGCCCGCAGCAGCTCCTCGTACGAGGGGCTCAGCTCGTGCTTGCGGCGCCCCATCACCGTGCGGGCGACCGCGATCATATTGTCGATGCGGTACTCGCGGAAGACCTCGCCGCCCCACGTGAAGGGCGGGACGGTCTTCGGCGCGCTGTGGACGCCGAAGATATTGCTGGCCGTGCCGATCACCGTGCCGCCGTTCAGGTGCAGCCCGATCCCCAGCTTCACGTGGTCGGCCAGGAAGCAGCCCAGCTTCAGCACCCCGCTGTCGACCTGGCCGACGCCCTCTAGGGCCACGCGCACGCTGCCGTAGTTGTTCTTCAGGTCGGAGTTGGTCGTCATCGCGCCGATGTTGACCCACTCGCCCAGCCAGGAGTGGCCGAGGAAGCCGTCGTGGTGCTTGTTCGAGTAGCCCTGCACGATGCTGGCCTCCACCTCGCCGCCGATCCGGCAGACCGGGCCGATGCTCGTCTCGCCGCGGATGCGGGCGCTGGCGATCAGCGCCCCCGCGCCGATGTAGGTCGGCCCCTGGATGAAGCTGAAGGGCTCGATGTGGGCCCCCCCCTCGATGAAGATCGGGCCGTCGCGGGAGTCTAGCACGATCGGCCCGTCGAGCCGTGCCCCCGCCCCGATGAAGACCTGCCCGCCGCGCAGCGACACGCCGGGGTCGCCCCCGGCATAGATGGACAGCCGCGCGCTGAGCAGGGGCAGGTCGCGGACGATCTGCTCGCCCGACTGGGCGATCAGATCCCAGGGGTAGACGACGCGGGCCGGGGCATCGTCGCCGCCGAGCTCAACCACGCGGGCGAAGCGGGCCAGCTCGTCGCGGGCGTCGGCGGCCTGCTGGTCACGCAGGTAGTAGAGCACCGCGCTGGAGAGGGCCGGCGTCAGCCGGGCGCCGATCAGGTCGCCGTCGGCCAGGTAGACCGTGTTGACCGGCTCGGCGAGCAGGCGCGGGAGCCAGCCGAGGTCGAGGCAGCGCCCGTTGACCAGGACGGCCGGCTCGCCGGCGTACATGGCGGCGAGGCCGCCAGGCGGGCCGAAGTGGCCCATCAGGTGGCGGCGCGACAGCCCGAGGGCCTCGCCCACGCCGGCCACGGCGGCGGCCCGCTCGCGCACGGTGTATCCCCCGCAGCGCAGCTCAAAGACTGGCCGGGCCTGGGCGATGGTGGCGAGGTTGCGCCAGCGCTCATCCTCAAAGACGATCAGGGTCATATGCCCGTGGGGGTGTGGGGGCGGCTTCGCCGCCCCCACGGTATTTTTTGTTGGTCTGGGGCGGCTTCGCCGCCCCAGACCAACAAAAGAGCGGGTTTGGGGCGCAGCCCCGCTTAGGTTCGCCGCAGGAGCTCAAGCACCGTGGCGGTGAGCTTATCGCCGTCGTGGCGCAGGACGTGGACAGCCCGGCTCTGGTTCGGATTGTCGAGGGTGGCCGTGTACTGGATCACCGACGAGGCCAGGTCGGCCTCGATCACCACGCTGCCCTCGATCACCACCCGCCGCTGGCCGTCGCGGTCGCCCGGCAGGACGGCCGTCTCCTCATACTCGTCGGGCGCGAGGTAGACGGGCGACTGGTTGGCGGCGGCGTAGAGCCGATGGATCTCCGAGTCGATCCGCTGGGCGTTCACCAGCACATAGTCGGGGGCGAATCCGGCGTAGCGCTTGATCGTGCGGATGTGGTCGGCCACGCTGAAGCCGGTGGTGCGGCCGGGCTCCGTCATCAGGTTGCAGACATAGAGCTTGCGCGCGGCGCTCGCGGCCAGCGCCTCGCGGAAGGCGTCGATCAGCATGTTCGGCACCACGCTCTCGAACAGGCTGCCCGGCCCGAGGATGATCGCGTCGGCGTCGCGGATGGCCTCGGCCACCAGGCGCGGCAGGGGCGTCTTTGCGCTGGCAGGGTCGCCCAGATAGAGCCGGCTGACGTGGTGCTCGGCGATCTGCGGGTTGAGCGCCAGGTGGCGCACATCGGCCAGGGTGCCGTCGTCGATCTCGGCCCGCACATCCAGGGGCACCGGCGTGGGCACCACATAGTAGACGTTCTGGAAGTTGAACAGGCCGGCGGCCCGGTAGTAGTACTCGACGGGGTCCTGCGCGGGCACGATGCAGGTCATGCGCTCGACGTGGTCGCCGAGGCCAGACAGCACGAGCATGCCCGCGCCGCCGGAGAGCACCACCACCTGGGGCGGCCGGCCGGCCCGGCGGAACCCCACCACCAGCTCGCCGTCGGGGCTCGGCGTGGTGTCGAGGGGGAGCACCACGAGCCCGCTGAGCCGCCAGAGCCCGTAGCCGATCGCCGCGAGGCCGAGGGCGATCAGCAGGGCGTCGCGCCAGGCGACCGGCGCGAGCTGCAGCGCCAGGAGCGACGCGAGGCCGAACAGGATCAGCGCGACCCCGGCGATCATCGCGGTAAGCGCGCCGACGAGGTGGCTCAGCCGAACCAGCCGCCGAGAAAAACTACGCATAGCAGTGTGCCTGGCTACTTCAGCTGGTCGCGCTGCGCGTCGATCATTGAGCGCAGGCTGCCGCCGCTGCGGGCGACCATCTCGGCAACCATCAGGCCGGCCAGCAGCGCGTCGGGGTATGTCGCGATCCGGCCGATCGTGATCTCACCCTCGGTGCTGGCCCCGAGCAGCAGGCTCGGCCGCTCCTGCTCCAGCAGCTCGGCGATGCGGGCCTCGGGGCTGGGGCGGAGCTCGACCTTCACCCCGGTCGCCTCCTCCCATGCGGCGAGCCGCGCCCCGGCCATGGGCGAGTCGGCGGCGGGCGTGGGCGCGACCAGCGGACCCTTGTGGCGGTGCTGGCGGGCCAGGTAGCCGCCCAGCAGCAGGGCCAGCTCAGTCGGGTGCAGCTGCTCGCCGCTCTTGTCGATCACGGCGAGCGCCGTGCCATCGGCCGAGAAGGCCAGCCCGAGGTGCGAGTCGCTCTCGCGCACCAGCTTCTTCAGCCGGGTCAGCCCCGACTCCGCCGGGTGGGGCGTCGTCTTTCCGAAGAGCGGGTCCGGCTCGCGGTTGATCTCGATCGCCCGCGTCTGCCCGCCCTCGCCGAG
>NZ_JAIEWN010000076.1:6410-10639 GCF_019599295.1 Oscillochloris sp. ZM17-4
CCTGGTCGTCGGCGCTGGGCAGCGCGATGCCGGGGGTGGGGGCGATCAGCGCCAGGCCGTTGTAGTAGTAGGGGCGCTTGCGCGCCGTCACCACCAGGGCGCAGTCGGCGATCTTACGGTCGAGGGCGTAGTAGATCGCCGGGAGGGGCGTGGGGGCCGCGGCCAGGCGCGAGCGCACCCCGCGGGCGTTCAGGTCGGCGCTGATCGCGCGGGCGAAGAGGTTGCCCATAAAACGTGTGTCGTACGCGACCAGGCAGCTCCAGCCACGCCCGGCCAGGCCATCTGCGATCATCGCGCCGCGCCGCCGCACCTGATCGAGGGTAAAATCGGCTGTGTAGACAGCCTCCCATGTGTGGGCGAGAAGGCGGTAGCGAGGGTTCATAAGCGGTTACGGAACTCCTCCACCGCAGACATCATCAGGTCGCGGATGGCCTGGGCGCGCTCCATCGTCTCGGCCTCGAAGCGGGTGGTGATCGCCGGCTCGGTGTTCGACGCCCGCACCAGCCCCCAGCCGTCGCCGAAGTCCACCCGCACCCCGTCGATGTCGAACACCGGGTAGTCGCCGGCGAAGCGATCGCGCACGTAGTCGATCACGCGGAACTTCTGGTCCTCGGCGAAGGGGATGCGGCCCTCGTCGATCGAGGGCAGGTCGGGGTAGGGCGCCAGCGCCTCGCGCAGGGTCGTGCCCAGCTGGGCCAGGGCGAAGAGCAGGTGCGCGCCGGCGAAGGTGCCGTCGTCGAAGTAGTGGCCCGGGTAGGTTGCGAAGGTGTGCCCGCTCAGCTCGCCGCCGAGCACCGCGTCCAGCTCGCGCATCTTCGCCGAGATGCTGGAGTAGCCGGTCTTCCACATCACCGGGGTGCCGCCGAGGGCGGCGATCGCCTTGGGCAGCACGGCGCTGCACTTCACGTCGAAGATCACGTGGCCCTTGCGCAGCCCCAGCAGGTAGGTCGCCAGCGCGATCAGGTAGCGGTCGGCGAAGACGATCTGCCCCTCGCCGTCCACCACGCCCAGCCGGTCGCCGTCGCCGTCCAGGCCGATCCCGATGTCGGCCTTGTGCTCGCGCACGGCCGCGATCAGGTGCTGCAGGTTCTCGGGCTTCAGCGGGTCGGGGTGGTGGTTGGGGAAGCGGCCGTCGGGCTCGATGAAGAGCGGCACCACATCCAGGCCGAGCGCCTGGTAGGTGCGTATGCCGATCGGCCCGCCCACGCCGTTCCCGCCGTCGAGCACCACACGCGGCCGCTTCCCTGTAAACGGGAGCAGCCGCGCGACCGAGGCCACATAGGCGTCGCTCACATCGGCCTGCGTGAGCGCCCCCGCGCCCTCGGCGAATCTGCCGGCCAGGGCCACCGCGCCCACCTCCTGGATGTCCTCGCTGGCCAGCGGCTCGCTGCCGAAGGTCGGGTGGGCGCGGCGCAGCTTCAGGCCATTGTACTCGGGCGGGTTGTGGCTGGCCGAGACGATCGCGCCCGCGTCGAGCCCCAGCTGCTCGACGGCGAAGTACATCAGTGGCGTCGGCACCTGGCCGATGTCCACCACATCCATGCCGGTGGAGCGCAGGCCCGCGATCAGGGCCTGCTGAAACTGCGGCGAGCTCAGGCGCGCGTCGCGCCCGACCGCCATGCTCCGGCGGCCCTGGCCCAAAAAGATCGTGCCCACGGCCTGCCCAAGGCGTGAGTAGATCGCCTCGTCCAGATCGCTATCGACGACGCCGCGGATGTCGTAGGCGCGGAAGATCGTTTGGTTAAGCGCCAGGGCCATCGCCATCTCCTCAGTACAGGGCCAGAGGCAAGGGTTCAGGATGCCGCGAGATGCCTTCGACAGCCCCGCAGCCCCGCAGCCCCGCAGCATGTGCGTGCCGGGCCATTGGGTTGTTGGGTTGGTGTCGAGACAGTCATGTATCCACGAGCCTTGTCGTGAGAGATATGATGTGGGGATAGTACGACATCGATCCTAGCGTAAAGGGTCGCATCCGTCAAGGTTCTTTACAAACGCCCCGATCTCTCGTATAATCTCGAACATCAAAGGTTTTAATATGCAGGCGGTGAAGTCTGCGGCCTGCGACGCGACTGAGAGTTCTGCTCTCAGTTCTTCTTTTTGTATCGCCCCGGGAGCAGAGCCATCCCCGGCTCTCCCACGCTGTAGCTCCCCTCAGGCGACTGCTCAGCAGAAGGCATTGAGACGATGGCAGACAAGCCAACATACCTGACCCGTGATGGTCGCGCGAAGCTCGAGGCCGAGCTTGAGGAGCTCACTACCGTTGAGCGCAAGCAGGTCGCGGAGCGCATCTCGGCCGCCAAAGAGCTTGGTGACATCTCTGAGAGCGGCGAGTATGAGGATGCGAAGAAGTCGCAGTCGCTGCTAGAGGGCCGGATCCGTGATATTAAGCATATCCTCTCTCGCGCCGAGCTGATAGATGAGGAGAGCCACGGCAACGGCGAGGTGCGCGTCGGCTCGTCGGTGACGGTGCGGATTGAGGCGGATGATGAGGAGGAGACCTGGACGATCGTCGGCAGCGCCGAGGCCAACCCGCGCCAGGGCCGCATCTCGAACGAGTCGCCGATCGGCGCGGCGCTCCTGGGTAAACGCGCCCGTCATAAGGTGACGGTGCAGACCCCCTCGGGCGTGATGAAGCTGACCATTGTGAAGGTGAAGTAGCCACCCTTCCCCTCTCTCAATAGTGGCCCCGCTCCCCCTCAGGGAGCGGGGCTTTTTTATTGTGATGAATGGGGCAGATGTGAGGATGGTATAATGTGGACTCATTGTAGCCTGCGGCGTGCGGCGTCGCATAGGATAGGGCATCATGGAGCTGAATGATCTACAGGCCCAGCGCCAGGCCAAGCTTGAGCGGCTGCGGTCGGCTGGGCTAAACCCGTACCCGACGAGCAGCGCGCGCACCCACACCATCGCCGCCGCGCTGGAGCAGTTTGATACGCTGGCCGAGTCCGAGGCCGGCCTGACCCTGGCCGGGCGTATCATCGGCGCCCGCCGCGTGATGGGCAAGATCGCCTTCGCCCACATCGAGGACGGCAGCGGCTCCATCCAGCTCTGGATCAGCCGCGCCGAGCTCGGCGACGAGCAGTTCGCCCGCTTCCGCGACGACCTCGACACCTTCGATATCATCGAGGTGGAGGGCCAGCTGCGCCTCACCCAGAAGGGCGAGCGCTCGATCTTCGTGCGCGCGATCACGGTGCTCGCCAAGGCGATCAACCCGCCGCCCGAGAAGTGGGCCGGCCTGAGCGATGTGGAGGAGCGCCACCGCCAGCGCTACCTCGACCTGATCGTCAACCCCGAGCGCCGCGAGGTCTTCCGCGCCCGCTCCCTGGCCGTCAGCACCATGCGCCGCGTCCTCGACGCCCGCGGCTTCCTTGAGGTGGAGACGCCGGTGCTCCAGCCGATCTACGGCGGCGCCGCCGCGCGGCCCTTCAGCACCTTCCACAACCAGCTCGGCCAGAGCCTCTACCTGCGCATCGCTACCGAGCTCTACCTCAAGCGCCTGATCGTCGCCGGCTTCCCCGGCGTCTACGAGATCGGCAAGGACTTCCGCAACGAGGGGGTGGACCGCAGCCATAACCCCGAGTTCACTATGATGGAGTGCTACCAGGCCTTCGCCGACTACCGCGATATGATGCGCCTCGTCGAGGACCTGCTGCGCGAGATGGCCGTCGCCGTCACCGGCGCGGCCGTGGTGCCCTTCCAGGGCCAGCAGATCGACTTCGGCCGCGACTGGGCGCGCATCCCCATGGCCGAGGCGATCGCTGAGCGCACCGGCATCGATATCGCCAGCGTCAGCGAGATCGACGCCCTGCACCGCGCCATCGCCGACGCAGGCATCAAGGTCGAGCGCAAGAGCACCTGGGGCAAGCAGGTCGATGAGCTGTTCAGCGAGTTCGTCCAGCCCCTGCTCGTCCAGCCTACCTTTATCATCGACTACCCGGTGGAGCTCTCGCCCCTCGCCAAGCGCAAGCCCGGCCAGGACGCCTTCACCGAGCGGTTTGAGGCCTTCGTCGCCGGGATGGAGCTCGGCAACGCCTTCAGCGAGCTCAACGACCCCTTCGACCAGGAGCAGCGCTTCCTCGACCAGCTGAAGGCCTTCGACGCCGGCGACGACGAGGCCCACCAGATGGACGCCGACTATATCAACGCCCTGATGTACGGCCTGCCGCCCACCGGCGGCCTCGGCCTCGGCATCGACCGGATCGCCATGCTGCTCACCGACCAGCCGACTATCC
>NZ_JAIEWN010000076.1:10739-13989 GCF_019599295.1 Oscillochloris sp. ZM17-4
TCACCGTCGAGCGCGAGAACCTGCCGGCCGTGGTGCAGGGCTGGCTGAAGGCCGTCGGCCTGAGCGATGAGGAGCTGGTGGAGGTGATCTTCACCGACCAGGAGATCCTGCTGCGCCGTCCGGCCAGCCGCGATCTGCGCGAGTGGGCGCAGGGCGCGGCCGACTCCTACGATAAGGCGTTCCGCCAGATCGTCGGGCTGTGACTTCAGTGCTTAGTGTTGAGTGTTGAGTGTTGAGTGTCGGCACTCAACACTCAACACTCAACACTCAACACTCGTATGAACTACCTGACCCGCGATGACCTCCTCGACCTGCACGCCTACGCGCTGGAGCGCTACGGCGGCCTGATGGGGATCAAGAGCCAGGATCAGCTGCAGCAGGTGCTTAGCGCGCCACACCAGCAGATGTTCGGCGCCGAGCTCTACCCGGACCTTGCGAGCAAGGCGGCGGTGATGGTCTATATGCTGGTGAAGAGCCACCCGTTTGTCGGCGCCAACGACGCCACTGCGCTCATGGCACTGCTTCGTCTGCTGACAATCAATGGCTACGCCCTGTGCGCCAACCTGGGCGCCAGCGAGATAGCCGGGGTCTTCCGGGCGCTCAATCACTCCGATATGGATAAAGAGGGGCTGGAGAAGTGGCTGCGCGAGAGCCTCGTGCGGCAGTAGGGGCGAGAGCATGAGCAGAGTGTTGATCAATGGAGTTGGCGGCCTGCTGGGCGCCCGTGTGGCGCGCCGGCTGTGCGATGAGGACGGCGTCGCGGTGCTCGGCCTGTCCCGCTGCGAGCCGCCCGCGCCCGTCGGCCGGGCCGAGTGGCTGGTCGCTCGGCTCAGCGGCCTCCAGCTCGTCGAGCTGCTCCAGGCCGAGCAGGTCGACACGGTGATCCATCTGGACTTCGCCGGGGCCGACTCGCCCGGCGAGGGCCATGAGGCCGCGGTGCAGCAGAATGTCCTCGGCACGATGGAGCTGCTCGGCGCCTGCGCGAAGGCCGGCGTCTCCCAGGTGGTGATCCGCAGCCACAGCGGGGTCTACGGGGCCAGCCCGCTCAACCCGGCGCTGATCGACGAGGGGCGGCCCATCGCGCGCAGGGGGCTGAGCGGCCTGCTGCGCGACATGGCCGAGGTCGAGGTGTTCGTCGCCGAGTTCGCCGCCCAGCACCCCGATCTGCGCATCGCCACCCTGCGCATGGCCCACATGGTCGGCGGCTGGTCGCCCCTGATGGAGTACTTCGCCCAGCCCAGCCCGCGCACGATCATCGGCTTCGACCCGAGCCTGCAGCTGCTGCATATCGACGACGCGGTGGAGGCGGTGGCGCTGGCCGCCCTCGCGCGCTGCTCCGGGGCCTTTAACCTCGCCGCCGATGATGCGATCTGCATCTCGCAGGCCATCCGTCTGTCCGGCCAGCAGCCTATGCCGACCTTCGAGGGGATGATCGTCCCGTCGGCCACAATCGGCGACCGCAGCAAGCTGCGGCCATGGCCGCTCGACATGGCCTTCCTGCGCCACGGCTGCATCATCGATACGCGGCGGGCCAGGGATGAGCTGGGCTGGGCGCCCGCCCACAGCGCCGCCGACATGATCCGCGCGGCGCAGCAGCTCGACGGGCGCGACGGAGCGGACCGGGCCTCCTCCGAGGCCGCCCTACGCACATTTCTCAGCCGAAGGAGGTAGCCTGTGTCTGATCCGATCGAGATCGAGGTGGGCGGGCAGCCCGAGAAGGACGCCGCCCCCGCCGCCCCCGCCGCAAAGCCCCGCACCCGTAAGCGGGCCGGCACGGAGCAGGGCTCCCCGGACGCGAAGGCCGCCCCGGACGCGAAGCCCCGCACCCGCAAGCGGGCCGGCGCCGATCAGGGTGCCCCGGACGCGAAGGCCGCCCCGAAGCGCCGCGCGCCGCGCGCCGAGGCCGCCGCGCCCGCCCCTGAGCCCGCGCCCGCCCCTGAGCCCGCGCAAGACGTCGAGGTGCGCATCGGCGGGCAGAGCACATCGCACACGCCACCCTCTGCGTTCTGGGGTGCCCAGCCCAGCGATAGCCTCTACGAGGTTGAGGTCGAGGTGCGCAACAAGGCCAGCCAGCAGGGGGGGCAGGCCGCCGCCATGGGCGACATCGCCGCCGGCACCCTCAGGCTGATCGGCGACAACCTGCGCCGCATGACCGAGGAGCAGGTGCACAAGGTTAACGAGCTCCTCGGCGACACCGACCTGAGCGACTACCTCGACCCCGACTTCTGGAAGGGCATCGGCATGGTGCTCCAGTACCAGATCCAGGAGCAGGTGTCCTTCGTGCAGCGCCGCCTGCGCGGCGAGTACAGCGTCGACGCCTTCGGCATGGACCGCGACATGATCGAGATTGCGCGGCCCTTCCTGGCCTTCATGTACCAGACATGGTGGCGGGTGAAGTCCTACGGGCTTGAGCACGTCCCCGCCGAGGGCCGCGCCATGCTGGTGTCGAACCATAGCGGCGTGCTGCCATGGGACGGGGCCATGATCTCGTCGGCCGTCGCCACCGAGCACCCGGTGCGGCCCGACCGGGTGGTGCGCAGCCTGCACCTGCACTGGTTCAGCACGCTGCCCTTCATCGCGCCGGCCCTCGCGGCCACCGGCCAGGTGCCGGGCCTGCCCGAGAACGCCGTGCGCCTGCTGGAGAACGACGAGCTGGTCTGCGTCTTCCCCGAGGGGCTGAAGGGCGTCGGCAAGCTGTACAAGGATCGCTACAAGCTGGCCCGCTTTGGGCGCGGCGGCTTCGTGCAGGCCGCCCTGCGCGCCCGCGCGCCGATCGTGCCGGTGGCGGTGGTGGGCGCCGAGGAGATCTACCCGATGCTCTACAACGCCGAGTCCTTCGCCAAGCTGATCGGCTTCCCCTACTTCCCGCTGACGCCGCTCTTCCCCTGGCTCGGTCTGCTCGGCACCATCCCCCTGCCCACCCGCTGGAGCATCACCTTCTGCCCGCCGATCTCCACCGAGGAGTACGGCCCGCGCGCCGCCGACGACCCGCTCACCGTGCTCTCGCTGGCCGAGCAGGTGCGCGACACCATCCAGGAGACGATCGACGCCCGCCTCGCCGAGCGGACATCGATCTTCTAACACGACCTCCCGGCGGGGGTGCGGGGGCAGCGCCCCATGCGCATCAATATTAGGGCTGCCGCCCTAAAAACCGTTGTTGTTTGTGCCCAGCAGGCACATACTGCACTTATTGTGCTGCGGCGCGGCGTAGCCGCGCCGCAGCACAATAAGGTTTTGTTAGCGCGAATAC
>NZ_JAIEWN010000077.1 GCF_019599295.1 Oscillochloris sp. ZM17-4
GCAGAACCCACTGGTCTCGGCGTGGTTTGGGGTCGAGTTTCAGGGCCAGGTCAACGGGGCGTTCCGCGAGTGCAGCGGCCTGGGCAGCGAGAACGAGGTGGTCGAGTACAAGGCCAGCGGACAGAAGGGCGAGTACGTGGTCAAGATGGTGCCCGGCCGCATGAAGTGGAGCCGGATCACGCTCAAGCGCGGGATCACCGACGCGATGGACATGTGGAAGTGGCGCAAGCTGGTCGAGCAGGGCAAGATCGAGGAGGCCCGCAAGAATGGCTCGATCGTGATGTTCAACCAGCAGGGCGCTGAGGTGGCGCGCTGGAACTTCGTCAACGCCTGGCCAAGCAAGCTGAATGGCCCTGCCGCTAACGCCGGCAATAACGAGATCGCGATCGAGGAGCTGGAGATCACCCACGAGGGCTACGAGCGGGTTAAATAGCCGATAGCCGATAGCCGATAGCCGATAGCTTGGTAGTGCGCTTGGAATGACACGGATCCGGTTGTCACCCCGAGCGGAGCGCAGCGGAGCCGAGGGGTCTTGTGGCACATTACAGCGCAAGATTCCTCACTCCGTTCGGAATGACAGGGTGCGGCGGCGCAGCGAGCATGACGAGGAATACGATGATCCAAACAGAGTTCCCCTTTACCCTGCCCTACGGCCTCGTCGACGCCCAGGGTACCATCCTGCGCGAGGGGCTGATCCGGCGGGCGACCGTGCTCGACGAGGTCGAGCCGCTGCAGGATGAGCGGGTGCAGGCCAACGAGGCCCTGCTCGGCCTGCTGATCCTGAGCCGGGTGGTGCTGCGGCTCGGCCCGGTCGCGCCGGTGACGCCCCAGCTGCTCGGGCAGCTGTTCACCGCCGACTACGCCTTCCTCCAGGATCTGTACGAGCAGCTGAATGGCCTCGGCAGCAGCGTGGTCGAGACGGCCTGCCCCAGCTGCGGGGTCCGCTTCAGCCTCGACATCGCCCAGGGAGGCGGCTGATGAGCCAGGAAGCCCACCCATCCTGCCGCTTCTACGTGCTGATCGACGGGGTCACCCAGGCGGTCTTCACCGAGGTCGGCGGCCTCCAGATCGAGACCGAGGTGATGGACTACGCCGAGGGCGGCAACAACGGCTTCGTGCACCGCCTGCCGGGCCGCACCCGAGTCGGCACGGTCACGCTCAAGCGCGGCGTGGTCGGCACGAACGAGCTGTTCCAGTGGTACCGCAAGATCGCCGCCGGCACCATCGACCGCCGCCACCTGTCGGTGGTGCAGTACGACGCCGCCGGCGCGGAGCTGATCCGCTGGAGCTTCGACCAGGCCTATCCGATCCGCTGGGTCGGCCCGCAGCTCCAGGCCGACGGCGCGGCGGCGGCGGTCGAGACGGTCGAGCTGGCCCACGCCGGCCTGATCAGCGACGGGAGATAGACGATGAGCGCTGGATACCCCGCCCGCAGCGCGCTGCGCCGCCGGGCCGCCGCCCGCAGGATCATCGCGCGCCACGGGATGGGTGCGCCCGAGCCCATCCGGCCGCGCCCTGCGCCCGCCGTGGAGTGGGCGAGCCACAGCCCGGCCGAGGGTCAGCTGCCGTGGGCCGCTGATGCGCCCGCCGCCCCGCCGACCCGCGCCGAGCGAGAGGCCGTCGCCGATGCGCCCTGGCCGTCGCCCCGCGCCGAGCCTGCCGCCGCTGCCGCTCTGCCCGCTACGGCGACGGCCAAGGCAGCGCTGGCGGAGTCTGTGGCGGCGCCGACGGCCCGCCTGTCCGAGCGCGGGGAGGCGCATATGCGGATATTTGACCCGCCTCACGCCGCGCCCGTCATCAGCGCCGCTGACGAGCGCGGGCATCCAGGCCTGGACGCGGCCGCACCCGATGTCCAGATCGAAGTCCAGATCGAGGGCGGCCGGCCAGCGCCCGCGACGCGGCCGCCCAACGCGCAGCCCGGGGCGACCACACGCGCGCCCGACGCCGGGCTGTTCGCGCCGCAGACGAGCGCGGCCCGCGCCCCGCAGGACTGGGCCGCCCGCCTGGCCGGAAGATCGCCCGCCCCGCGCGCCCCGGCGGCCCAAGCCGATACGGGAGTGCCCCTGCCGAGCGCGCAGCAGCCCGCCCCGGGCGACGCAGCGCTTCGCCCTCAGCGTGGGCCTACGAGCGCCGAGTCGCACCGCAAGAGTCTCGGCGCGACTCTGCCGCTCCCCAGCGATCCTCCCCGCCCCAGCGCGCCGGAGATGGGGGCGCGGGAGGCGGGCCAGCCAGCCCACGCCAGCGCCATCGATCACACGGACACGCAGCTCTTCGATGCTCCCCTCAGCCCGCCCGCAGGAGCGATGCCGGCGGCGGCGGCCGAACAGCCCACGATGATCCCCGAGGCGGCTCGGCGCTTCCTGCGCCCGCTGGTCGGGGTTGACCCGGCCGCCGTGCGGATCTTTCGCGGCCCGGCGGCGGCGCGGGCCACGGCGGCGCGCCAGGCCGATGGGCTGGCCCAGGGCGATACGATCGCCCTGGCCGCCACGACCGATCTGGCCAGCCCGGCCGGGCTGGCCCTGCTGGCCCACGAGCTGACCCACCTCGGCCGCGAGGCCGCCCCGGGCTTCGTCCCGCCGATCGCGGCGGCCGCCCTGAGCGCGGCGCCTGCGGCCACCGGCGCCGAGGAGGCCCTGGCCCTCAGCACTGAGGCCCTGGTCCGGCGAGCCGCCGAGGCTGCTGAGGGCGGGGCGGCCCCTGCCTATCAAGCAGCGCGCGCGGGGGGCGCGCAGCAGCAGGCAGGCCTCCTGCCTGCCGCACCTCCGATGGAATTCGGCCCGGGGGTGAGGGTCGGCGAGCGGGGCGCGGTCCCGGCCCCAGCCCAGATGGCCGGGCGCTCGTGGAATGGCGTGCCCGCGCCCTGGGAGCCGCTGCCAATCCACGCTGCTCTGCCTGCAGCGGCCGCGCCCGCGTCCGCGCCGCCACAGCTGCCGGCCGACCCGCCGCAGCCCGCCGGCGAGCCGCCGGCGCCGCTGGCCGCCGCGCGCAGCCGGCGGGTCGAGCTGCCGATCGCAGACGGGGCGCAGCCGCCGGCGCCCGCCCCCCAGCCCGCCGCGCCAGCCGGCCCGGACATCGAGGAGCTGGCCCGCGAGGTCTACCAGCTGCTGCGCCGACGCATGGCCGTCGAGAGCCGCCGGATCGGCGGGGCCCGGCTCGACTACGGTGGATTTGAGTAGCGCGGCGATCACGCGGTAGCGCTTCGATAGATTAGGAGACCACAATGCCTGGAGCCAGCCTGGCCCGCGCAACGATCATGAACCTCGACAAGGGCGGCCCGCCGATCGCCTGTCACTTCAACCCGAATGAGTATAGCTTCAGCAAGCAGAACAGCTGGACTATCGTGAGCACCGGCGGCAGCAACGTGCCGCAGGTCGAGTTCGGCGGCGGCCAGCCGGCCCAGCTCCAGATGCAGCTGCTCTTCGACACCTACGCCGAGGGCAAGGATGTGCGCAAGGAGTACACCGATAAGCTCTGGGAGCTGATGCTGGTCGACGAGAGCCTCATCGACCCGAAGAGCCAGCGCGGCCGGCCGCCGCAGGTGCGCTTCCAGTGGGGCAGCTCCTGGTCCTTCGACGCGGTGATCGCCTCGATATCCCAGCGCTTCGTGCTCTTCCTGAGCGACGGCACGCCGGTGCGGGCCACCCTCGATGTGGCCTTCCAGCAGATCAAGGATGAGCGGCTCTTCCCGCGCCAGAACCCGACCTCGGGCGGGCTGGGCGGCGAGCGGGTGGTGACGGTGCTGGCTGGCGACACGCTGCGCATGATCGCCTACCGCGCCTATGGCAGCGTCGGCGAGTGGCGCCGGATCGCCGAGGCCAACCGCCTGGACAATCTGCGCACGCTCCAGCCGGGCCTCCAGCTACGCATCCCGCCGCGGTCCGCGCCGGCGGGCGGCCCCGCCACGGGGGGGCGTCGCCATGAGTGACCTATCGCTGCTGAGCCAGCTGACCATCCGCCTCGCCGACGCCGACCCGCCCGAGGCGCTGCAGGCCGCCCTGCGCGAGATTGTGGTCGAGAGCAGCCTGCACATGCCCTGCGTCGCCACCCTGTGCATCCACGACCCCGGCCTGCGCTGGGTCGACGCGCCGGAGCTTGAGCCAGGCGTCGCCCTGCGCGTGGAGGCCACGGTCGGCCAGGTTGCTGAGGAGCTGTTCGACGGCGAGATCGTCGAGCTGGAGTCGCACTACGCCAGCTCCAGCCACTTCCTGACCGTGCGGGCCTTCGACCGGCTGCACCGGCTGGACCGCGGCCGTCACGCCCGGGCGTTCGCCGACATAAGCGACGGCGACCTGCTGCGCCGCCTGGCCGCCGAGGCCGGCCTGGAGGCCGAGGTCGCAGACGATGGGCCGATCATCCCCCACCTCTTTCAGGCGAACCAGAGCAACCTGGAGCTGCTGCGCCAGCGGGCGGGCGCGCGCGGCCAGCTGCTGTTTGTGGTGCGAGCGACCCTGCACTGTGCGGCGCCGGCCCTGGGCGAGCCGGTGGCGCTCCAGTGGGGCCAGGGCCTGAGCGAGTTCCGCCCGCACCTGACCACTCTCGGCCAGGTGGGCCAGGTGCTCGCCCGCGGCTGGGACCCCGACGAGCACCGCGAGATCCTGGGCGAGGCGGGGCCGGGCCAGGGCGCCCCGGCCATCGGCGAGCGCCGCGCCGGCGGGGAGCTGGCCCAGGCCGCCTTCGGGATCGCGGCGGCCGAGCTGGTCGCCGACCGGCCCATCCGCAGCCAGGCCGCGGCCACCGCCCTGGCCCAGGCCGTCGCCGACCGGCGGGCCGGCCAGCTGATCGAGGCCGAGGGCCGCTGCCGAGGCAACCCGCGCATCAGCGCCGGGGCGACGGCGCGGCTCAGCGCCCTGGGCGACCGCTACAGCGGCGACTACCTGGTGACGGCGGCGTGCCACCGGTCCAGCGCGGCCGGCTACTTCACCGAGCTGAGCGTCTCGGGGCTGAGTCCGCACGCCCCGCTCCAGCGACTGCTGCCGCCGCCCCCGCCGCGCGTCCCGCCCGGCCTGGCCCTGGCGGTGGTGACCGACAACCAGGATCCCGAGGGGCGCTGCCGGGTCAAGCTGCGCCTGCCCTGGCTGGCCCCCGACCACAGCAGCGACTGGGTGCGGGTGGTCGCCCCCGGCGCGGGCGCCGAGCGCGGCCTGCTGCTGCTGCCCGAGGTTGACGACGAGGTGCTGGTTGGCTTCGAGCTGGGCGACCTGGGCCAGCCCTACGTGCTCGGCGGCCTCTGGAGCGGCCACAGCGCGCCGCCGCGCCCGAGCGACGAGCTGCTGGGCGGCGGCCAGGTGCGCCGCCGGCTCATCCGCTCGCGCAGCGGCCACCAGATCCTGCTCGACGACGACCCGAGCGAGGGCGCGATCACGATCGAGGACCGGGCCGGCAACCGCATCCACCTCGACACCGCCAGCAACAGCCTGAGCATCGCGCTGAAGGGCGATGCCACGATCACGGCCAAGGGCGCGATCCGCCTGGACGCTGGCGGGAAGCTCAGCCTCAAGGGGCGCGGGATCAGCATCGACGGTGGCGCGGGCGGGGTGGATATCGACGGCAGCACGATCGACCTGAACTGAGGACAGCAGCATGGGCAAGCTCGCAGCGCGCCAGGGCGACCGGGTGGTCGCCACCGACATCCATATCATCCTCGTGCCGGCGGCGGCCGGGGCGCCGGTACCAACTCCCACCCCGCTCCCGTTCAGCGGGGCGCTCGACGGTGGCCTGAGCGCCGATGTGCGGGTCAACAGCCGCCCGGCGGCCACCCAGGGCAGCACGGCGACCAACACTCCGCCGCACATCCCGGCCGGCGGCCCCTTCCAGCGCCCGCCCAGTAACCGCAGCCAGATCGTCAGCGGCAGCCTACGGGTGCAGATCAACGGCAAGCCGGCCGCTCGCGCCGGCGACACCGCGCTGACCTGCAACGACCCGGTCGATCTGCCCAACGGCAGCGTGGTGGTCACACCGGGAGCGCGGCCGGTGAGCGTGGGCGACTAGCACCGCATGTGGTTCCCCCAGCACCATTGGCCGCCGGCCATACGGTACGTGGGGTGACATGAATGATGCAAAGAAGGAGGAGATCACCATGACCGATATCCTGGGGCGCGGATGGGCCTTCCCGGTGACCACAGACGGCGCCGGGCAGGTCGGGATGGCCGAGTATGAGGAGGACATCGCCCAGGCGATCGTGATCATTCTGGGCACGCGCAAGGGCGAGCGGGTGCTGCGCCCCGAGTTCGGCTGCCAGATCCACGACCTGATCTTCGCGCCGAACGACGCCAACACGGTCGGCCTGGCGATCTACTACGCCGAGCAGGCGCTGCGCATGTGGGAGCCGCGCATCCGGCTGCTCGACGTGAGCGCCCGCCCCGACCCCGACATGCCCGAGCGGCTGGCGGTCGCTATCCAGTACGAGATCCGCACAACCCTCGACCGGCGCACGCTGGTCTTCCCGTTCTACCGCATCCCAGGCGGGCGAGAGTAACCTCAGCCTCCTCGGCTGCGCTGGGTGACGAGGAATCTACTACCATACCGGAGGCATTCCAATGAGCCTAACAAGCCCAAAGCTCGATGAGCGCAGCGCCCAGGACCTGGTCAACATGGCCAGGGCCATGATCCCGACCTACTGCCCGAGGTGGACGGACCATAACGTCAGCGATCCCGGCATCACCCTGATCGAGATCTTCGCGGCCATGGGCGAGACCTTGATCCACCGGGTGAACCAGATCCCCGACCGCCTCCAGCTCCAGATGCTCGCGCTGCTTGGCCTGCAGCGCCGGCCGCCGCAGGCCGCCGAGGCCGAGCTGACCTTCTACCTGACGGCGGCCCAGACAGCCGAGCTGGAGATCGCCGCCGGCCTGGAGGTGGCGACGCGGCGCAGCGTAGCCAGCCCGGAGGTTATCTTCACCACGAGCGCGCCGCTGCTGGTGCGCCCGCCGCGCCTAAAGGCCCTGGCCACCGAGAACGCGAGCCGGCACACGCAGCCGGGCGGGGCCGCCTTCACGCCGCACATGATCGGCCCTGAGGGCCAGCTGCTGCGCGACCTGGCGATCTTCCCGGCCGCGCCCTCGGCCCCCGAGCCAGACGACGCCTTCTATATCGGCCTGCACGAGGACGCAGGCGGCCACGTGCTGTATCTGGCGGCGACCTGCCAGGCCGCCGCGAACCTGGGCGTGATGCCGCGACACCCGCCGCTGCGCTGGCAGGCCTGCTGCCACCATGCGGCTGGCCCGCCGGTCTGGGCGGACTGCGCCGTGGACGAGGAGAGCACCGGCGGATTCACCGAGTCGGGCCGGCTGCGCCTGCACGTGCCCCAGGGGATGGTCAGCCACAGCGTCGGCGGTGTCAGCGCCTACTGGCTGCGCTGCCAGATCAGCTCGGCCGCCCCCGACAACCGCTACCAGCGCTCTCCCATCCTGCGCGAGCTGCGGGTCGAGGCCTGGGGCGCCACGGTGAGCGCCGCGCACGCCCAGGTGATCGTCGACGAGCGCCTGGGCGTCAGCGACGGCGCGCCCGGCCAGCGCTTCCAGCTGCGCCATAGCCCGGTGCTGGCCCTCGACGAGCAGCAGGACTACCTGATCGTCGAGCACGAGGGGCTGAGCTGGGCCTGGCAGCAGGTGGCCGACTTCAGCCGCTCAGGGCCGGACGACCCGCACTACACCCTCGACCCGATCGACGGCGCGCTCTGCCTGGGGCCGGCCCTGCTCCAGCCCGACGGCAGCCTGCGCAGCTACGGGGCCATCCCGCCGCGCGGCGGCCGGCTGCGCTTCACCCGCTACCGCCACGGCGGCGGCCTGGCCGGCAACGTCGCCCCCGGCGAGCTCTGCGTGCTCAAGCAGAGCCGGGCCTACGTGCGCGGCGTGGTCAACCGCGAGCGCGCCGGCGGCGGCCGCGACGCCGAGAGCCTCGACGAGGCGGCCATGCGCGCGCCCCAGCTGCTGCGCAGCCGCGATCGGGCGATCACCGCCGAGGACTACGCCTTCCTGGCGGCCCAGGCGCCCGGCGTGGCCCGGGCCTTCTGCTACGCCCCCGACGAGCAGGGGGCCGGCGCGCCCGCCCTGCCCGACGCGCCCCAGCCCGGCGAGGTGCTGCTGATCGCCCTGCCCGAGCCCGGCGGCAACATGCGCCCAGGGCAGATCGGGCTCAGCCCCGACGTCGAGCTGGCCCTGCGCCGCCAGATCGGCCCGCGGCGCCCGCTGGGCATCCGGGTGCGCTACCGCGCGCCGCAGCTGCGGGCGGTCAGCCTGAGCGTCGAGCTGCGCCTGCCGACTCACGCCGACGAGTCGCTCCGGCTCGCTGTGCGCGCCCAGGTCGAGGCCCTGCTCGACCGCTACCTCAGCCCCTACATTGGCGGCGCCGACGGCCGTGGCTGGCCCTTCGGCCAGGGCCTGCAGGTCGGCGAGCTCTACGCCGTCATCCAGCCGGCCCTGCCGGTCGGCTTCGTCGAGGCCATCCAGCTCTTCCAGATCGGCGACCTCAGCGCCCCGGCCCAGCGCAGCCCGGTGGCGCGCCGGCTGGAGCTGCGCCCCGGCGAGCTGATCTTCCTGCACAGCTGCAGCGTCGTATTCGTGTAGCGAGCAAAGGAGCCGCCCATGACCTCCCCCCTCGGCGAGCTGACCATCACCCAGGGCCAGCGCCTGGTGCGGCCGCCCATCGCCCTGACCGTCGCGCTGCTCGGCCGACCGCAGGGCTTCCAGATCGGCCGCGCGCCCGACAGCGACGTGGAGCTGCCCGACCAGCGGGTCTCGGGGCGGCACCTGCAGATCCGCCTGGTCGGCGACCGGCCCATGCTGGTCCACCTCAGCCAGAGCAACCCGACCCTGCTCGACGGCGCGCCGCTGCCGGCCGGCCAGCCCGTGCCGCTGCCCGAGCGGGCCACGCTCAGCATCCCCCCCTACAGCCTGAGCTATGTGGGCTATGCACCTGCGCCCGCGGCCGCTCCACCGGCCCCGCCAGCCCCGCCGCCCGCGCCGGTCGCCGCGCCGCCAGCCTTCGCCTGGCCCATCCCCGCCGACCGGCCGGGGCGCTACCTGGCCGACCTGCCGGCGATCTACCAGGCCAGCTGGCCGCAGCTGAGCCGGCCCGGCGACGACCCCGCGCAGCTGGAGCGGCGGCGCTTCCTGGGTGACTACCTAAAAATCTTCGAGGCGATCTGGGAGCCGCTGGAGCAGCGCCAGGATCACCTCGATCTCTCCCTGAGCCCGCGCACCTGCCCGGAGGCCATGCTGCCGCTGCTCGCCAGGTGGCTGGGCATGCCCCTGCCCGAGGGGCTGAGCGTCGCGGGCCAGCGCGCGCTGCTGGCCGCCGCGCCGCAGATCTACGCGCTGCGCGGCACCATGGCCGGGCTGCAGCTGGCGATCAGCGCCGCCACCGGGCTCAGCGCCACGATCAGCGAGACGCCCGGCCGTCCCTTCACCGTGACGGTCGCCCTGCCCGCCGGCCAGGCCCCGCCCGAGCTGCTGCGCGCGCTGATCCGCAGCCACAAGCCGGCCCACACCGGCTACGTGCTGGAGGAGCACTGAGGCGCTGAGGCGCCGAGGCACTGAGTATGGAGGACACAGCGGCGCACCTCGATGTCACCCCTCGCTCCGCTCGGGGTGACACTGAACAACGCTGTCATTCCGAACGAAGTGAGGAATCTTGCAGTGCGCTGCGCTGGAAGACCCCTCGCTGCGCTCGGGGTGACAATGAGCTGCGTTGTCATTCCGAACGAAGTGAGGAATCTTGCAGTGCAGCGCGGCGAAGCCCGCGAGTAGTACGAGCGTCATCGTACTGTAATCCAGCGTAGCTCGCATACCCAGATTTAATCTGATATATTCGTTGTAGCTATTGATCATACTTCGCAGCGCCACTTCCCACCTCAACATCGCACGCCGAGCGCCTCGAGTCCAACGTATCAGTTGCCTGAGCATTACAGGATGGTGGGATCCATGACTCAATTCGCCCCAACCATTGGTATTGTCACAGCGCTGCCGAAAGAGCTGCGCGCGATGAGTCGCCTGCTTGAGAATCCGCGTTCCTATGTTTATCCCGGAACAGGCGCTGGTCGAAGATATATTCTCGGCGAACTGCCCTCGCAGCATGGAGGTTCCCATCTTGTCGCGCTGGCTGTCTCTGGGATGGGGAATAACAAGGCTGCCATACGCGGCTCGCAGATGCTGGCTCATTTCGGCCAGATACCGTTGGTGATGGTAGGCATTGCGGGCGGTGTCCCACATCCAGCGAAGCCAGAAGATCACGTCCGGCTTGGCGACATTGTAGTGCTCGGGAATGAAGGTATCATCCAGTATGACCACGTGAAGGAGATTCGCCGTGGGGACAAGGTCGAGACGCCGCGACGCTGGGAGCCCCGCCCACCCAGCGCCCGGATGGTCGAGGATCTCGACTTCCTGGAGGCGAAGGTTGGGCCGAACGACTCTCCACCCTGGCTGTCTTGGATCGAGCTTGGGTTATCCAAGCTTCGTATTGAGCGACCTGCCGCCGATACTGATATTTTTGAGGACTCAAGTACGGGAGATGGTAGTGATGACCATCCTTTTGACCGATTACGGCGTGATGGGCAGCCACGCGTCTTCCGTGGGCCAATCGCATCAGGCAACCGTTTGCAGAAGAACGCCGCCACCCGTGATCGGCTCCGCGACCAATACGGCGTGAAGGCCATTGAGATGGAGGGGTCCGGCATCGCGGACGTTACCTGGACGCACGATGTGGGTTACCTGGTGGTGCGCGGAATCTGTGACTACTGTGATCGCTTCAAGAACGATGATTGGCAGGAATATGCCGCGGTTGTTGCGGCGGCCTACACGTGTGCCTTGCTGGAAACGATGCCGGTTGAGCCAGGTGGGCCGCTCCCGGACAGCGACCGACATACGATCGTGTCGGCGGCACATCGTGCAGATAATCCGTTTCCTGGGCTGCAATCTTATGCCTATGCAGATGCCAGGCGCTACGCTGGAAGGTCAACTGGAGCTTATGTTGATACACTGGTCAACAGCTGCCAGTCGATCTTCTTCGTCGTCGGCCCGAGTGGCGCTGGTAAATCTTCCTTAGCCCTCGCCGGGCTTCTGCCTGCGCTTGAACGACGTTACCGTGAAGAAGTAGGCCGCGAAGTTCGGCACATTATTATTGCGCCCCGTCAAAGCCCGGTGAATGCGCTGCAGCGTGGGCTGAGGGCTAACGGCTTTCCGGTCGAGGAAAACGATGACCGGTTCGAAGCCGACCCCCAGTTTCTTAGTAAGCTGCTCCGCAATCAGGCACAGGTTCAGCAGCGGCAACAACACTATCTCGTTGTGCTGGATCAGTTTGAAGAGGTGTTCTCAGTCGACGTCGACCCCGATGAACGCAACGCGTTTTTTGCGCTACTCGAGGCGTTGCCCGATCGCTGTGATCAGACTCGGGCGCAGTTCATCATCACCATGCGATCAGACTTTTTAGGGCAGCTCTGGAAGAGTGATCGCCTGGCGTCTTTAGCAAATGCGCCCGAGATGACCCGACGCGGGATCGGGCTGCGCGAACCAATGTCCCCCGCCGAGATGAGCGCTGCGATCCACGCACCGGTCGAGTGGTTCAACCAGAAGCATAACGCGAACTATGCGCTAGAGGATGGGCTGGTGCGCCAGCTTGTCCGTGAAGCATGCGGCGATCCAGTAACGAATGAACGGGGTTCGAAGATTGAAGCAGGCGACTCCGCGTATCTGCCCCTGCTCCAGACAACGCTCGAAGAGCTCTGGAATACGGGCGATCTTCGCCTGGCCACCTATCAGGAGCACTATCGCAGCATTAGCACCGCACTCTCTAAAACGGCCGACGCGGCGCTCAAAGCGGTTGGCACAAAAGAAGAGCAGGAACGGGCGATCAAGCTGCTCGTCGATCTCGTTGAGGTCTCCATCGACATCCAGGAGCGCCCCCCGGCGCGGCGGACACGCAGGCTTGCGTGGATCATGCAGCGGCATGACACGCCAGACGATCCAGATTTCATCACGCGGGTTATACACCACCTTACAGAACGCCGGATTATCATCACGCGCGCGGAACGTATCGGCGAACAGGCGGTCGAATACGTCGATCTCATCCACGATCGCCTGATCACCAATTGGGTTCGTCTGCATGACGCAGTGAATCGTGATATTGATCGCTTGAGGCGAATCGCTCAGTTCGAGCTGAAGTTTCGTGAGCGCAAGAAGGATCCAGCCTATCTCCTCGATGGTCGCGATTTAAAAGAGGCGGAACTGATTGACGAGGCGGATCTGCGCGGTCTTGATGACGGCTCGGAGGCGCTGAGGTTTCGCACCGAGAGCCTGGCCCGCCGTGAGGCCCAGCAGCGACAACGCACCGTCAGTCTGCTGATCCTCGCTATCGCTGCACTGATCTTTGCGATTGCAGCTACCGTCTTTGGCTTTCAATCGCGGCAGGAAGCGGTCCGCGCCGACGGCGAGGCCGGGCGAGCGCTACAGCAGGCCGAGGTGAGTGACGCCCAACGCCTCAGCGCACTGGCGCAGGCTGCCCTTGATCGCGGAGAGACGGAGTTGGCGCTGCTGCTCGCCGCCTCCGCTGTACAGCAGAGCGACAACGGGGTCATGAACGACACCTTGCGCAAGCTATTGTCGAGACTCGCCAAGGTACGCGCCGTTCTCCATGGCCACGCGAGTGGTGTTACTAGCGCGGCCTACAGCCCGGACGGTACCCGCATCGTCACCGCGTCGGCCGATGGCACGGCGAAGGTCTGGGACGCCGCCAGCGGGGCCACGCTCGCCACCCTCCAGGGCCACACGAGTGGTGTCACTAGCGCAGCGTTCAGCC
>NZ_JAIEWN010000078.1 GCF_019599295.1 Oscillochloris sp. ZM17-4
GACAAAGTCGGTAAGCCCCGAAAACAGTCTAGGCCATCTACAAGTTTCAGTCACACCCAATTGATTTTCAGATCAGCCCAGCGTAGCAGCGAAGTAAACAATAGAAGGCTAGAATTTTTTGTAAAATCTCGTAATCTCTTGACACAAAAAGTAAAATCGCCTTACTTTAAAGCCGAAATCGACGTACTCCTGTCAAGTAAAAGGTCAGGGGGTTGACAAGATGAGAACCCTATGGCATCCTTCCGGCCATGGATGAGGAGCCGCTGCTGATATTAGGGATTTCCCCGGAAGACTGGGCCAAGACACCCGAGTCGGTGCAGCTCGCGCTGCTCAGTCTCTTCGATATCATGCAGGCGCAGCAGGCCCAACTGCGCGAACTCCAGACTCTGGTACGTGAGCTCCAAGCGCGGCTGGGCCAGACCTCGCAGAATTCGTCCAAACCCCCGTCATCCGACCCGCCATCCGCGCGTCCGAAGGAACCACGCACCCCACGGGGACGGAAGGCCGGCGGGCAGCCCGGCCACGAGGGCCATCAGCGTCCGCTGGTCCCCCCCGAGCGGGTCGATGAGGCAATTGAGCTCCGGCCCGAGGCCTGTCCCCACTGCCAGACGCCGTTGGCGCCCACCGCACCGGACGCCGCACCGCTCCGCCGTACCCAGGTGTGGGAACTGCCGCCCATCGTGCCGCTCATCACCGAATATCGCCAGCATACCCGCTGTTGCCCGCAGTGTCGGGAACTCGTGACTGCACCCTTGCCCCCGGATGCGCCACCCGGTGCCTTTGGCCCCCGGGCGACCGCGCTGATGGCCCTGCTGCGCAGTCATTTTCATGCCAGCCTGGCGGCGGTCGAGGAATTCTGTCACGATGTCTGCAACCTGCCAATCAGCAGTGGCAGCATTGTGACCAGTTGCGACCGCGTGAGTGAGGCGCTCGCGCCGGTTGATACGGCCATTCAGGACGCGGTTCAGGCCGCCGACCAGGTCAATGCCGATGAAACCAGCTGGCCTACCGAGACGCGGAAGGGCTGGCTCTGGGTGGCCATCTGTAGCATCGCCACCTGTTTTCGCATTCACCCCAGCCGCGGGCGGAAGGGCTTAGCGGCGCTGCTCGGGGACGCCTATCGGGGCATTGTGGGCTCGGATCGTCTGAGTACCTACAAGCTGTACCCCTCGGGGCAGCGTCAACTTTGCTGGGCGCATCTGATCCGCAACCTCGTGGGGTTGCTCGCTCGCTACGCGGATGAAACCCGATGGGCGCAGCGGATGCTGGATCGGACAGAAGACTTGTTCTTCGTCTGGCATGCCTATAAAGAAGGATGGTACGACCAGGTCGCGTTGCAGCAAGCGCTCATCCCAGTGCGCCTCGCCATGCACGAGCTGCTTGTGGAAGGCACCACCCTGCCGTATCCAAAGATCGTGGGCTTTAGCCGCGAACTGCTGGCGCAGTGGGATGCACTCTGGACCTTCAGCCGGGTTGCGGGCGTCGAGCCGACCAATAACGCCGCCGAGCGAGCGTTACGTCCCGCCGTACTCTGGCGGAAGGGGAGTTTCGGCTCACGCAGCGCGACCGGCTGCCGCTTTGCTGAGCGCATGTTGAGTGTGTGTGCGACGTGCGCACAGCAGGATCGCTCCCGGTTTGCCTTCATCACCGAGGCCGTGCGTGCCGCCTGGGCTAGCGAACCCGCACCGCTCCTCGTCCCGACCCCCTAATCGAAGCGCCGGCACAGGCTCGACCGTTTGGCGGGGTTTTGTGAAATCCCGCCAAACGGTCGAGCTTTTCTATGCCCTATCGCACACCCTGACCTTTTACCCTGTCAACCCGCCGCCCAACATGGCTCGCACCTGACGCCGCTGGCGCGTCATCAAACCTGGTGCATTTTTCATGCGCGTGGCGTGCCAACGCGTGGTGCCATCTAGTGAACCTGCCAGCGGCGCAGGTGAAGCCCAGCGTTGGGCGGCAGCCTCAACCCGGAACGCTCTTGAGGTGGATGTGCAACGATAGCGATTTTCCTCAAAAACCCCGTAAAACTGTTTTCACCTGAAGTACGTATATATCTTGGTGAGACGAGATCCATCAGATACCTGTAAGCTGTTCAGTCGTTCTTTCTCCATCTATGCTATACTTTCATAAGTAACGTTCGCCAGAGGGCACGACACAGGAGGTGCGTGATGACACCGAAGATGGCGATCCTCATCGTACGATCTCCAGATATTTTGAGTGGAACCCCGGTCTTTGCCGGCACGCGGGTACCGGTCAAAAATCTGCTCGATTATGTACGGGCAGGTGACACGATTACGGACTTTTTGGACGATTTCCCGTCGGTCAGCCGGGAGCAAGTTGATACCGTTCTCGCCCGCGTAGAAGCGCTTGTCCTGGAGATGAATGATGCGCGTGCTGCTTGACGAATGTCTGCCGCGAAAATTGAAATATAGCCTCGACGGGCACGAGGTGACGACTGTCCAAGAGCGCGGATGGTCGAGTAAGAAAAATGGGGAACTCCTGCGGCTGATGAATGAGTCCGTGGATGTGTTTTTGACATCGGATCAGAATTTACGCTATCAACAAGATCTGAGTATCATTCGCTATCGCATCATTGTGTTAGTCGCGCGCGATAACCGTCTTCCCACGCTCCAGCCATTAATGCCGCAAGTGCAACAAGCACTACCTCTGATGCTCCCGGGTTCGGTAATAGAGATTGGAGCGCATGAAGATTAATACTACTCTGCGAAGACAAAAACACCGCTTTAAAAAGCGGTGTTTTTTATGAATAAATGAGAGCGGCGGATGCACCGCATCACAGCAGCGTGCCGTACCCACGAAAAAAGCTGCATATTCCGCAGCAGCGTGCCACCAGTATGTGCTGTACCAGTAAAAAATCTGCATATTTCATAGCATAAAAAATTAATATAATAGTGGTTGGAACTGAGGCCGTTACGTCCTGGGGACTACCGCGCCAAGGGCCTCAGGGGGCGGTACAATACACCTCCGGTGAGGGCTTGGGGGCGGCTTCGCCGCCCCCAAGTATTTTTATAGTGCGGCCCGGCGGTTTCGCCGCCGGGCCGCACTATAAAGCAGTATCCGGGGCGCAGCCCCGGAAATAAGGAGGCCCGTATGCAGATCAGCGCGATGCACTGGCGACAGGTGGAGGAGTACCTGCGGGGCGATGACCGGGCGGTGGTGCCGCTGGGCAGCACCGAGCAGCACGCCTACCTCAGCCTGAGCACCGACAACATCCTGGCCGAGCGGGTCGCCGCCGAGGCCGCCGAGCCGCTGGGCGTGCCGGTCTTCCCGGTGCTGGGCTACGGGATCACACCGAACTTCCGGGCCTACCCCGGCACCGTCAGCCTGCGCGTCTCCACCTACCTGGCGGTCATCCGCGACCTGCTCGACGGCCTGTATGGCCAGGGCTTCCGGCGGATCGTCTTCGTGAACGGCCACGGCGGCAACACGCCGGCCCAGGCCCTGGTCGATGAGTGGGTGGGCGACCACCCCGGCGCGCAGGCGCGCTGGCACGGCTGGTGGAACGCGCCGCGCACCTGGGCCAAGGTCCAGGAGATCGACCCGCTGGCATCCCACGCATCCTGGATGGAGAACTTTCCCTGGACCCGCCTGGACGGCGTGGCCATGCCCGCCGAACGTAAGCCGGCGGTGGATGTGGGCGCGCTGCGCGCCTTCGGGCCGGCCGCCTACCGCGAGGGTCTGGGCGACGGCAACTTCGCCGGCCTCTATCAGCGCGACGACGCCGAGATGCTGGCGCTGTGGGAGGTCGGCGTGGCCGAGGCCCGCGAGGCCATCGAGGGGCCGTGGCGGTAGCCCATTTCGCCGCCTACGCGCGCCGGGCTTATGCGCTACAATAGATCTATCCCAATGGTGTGATCTGTGAGCGCTGTGCTCTCCCGTGTGTCAAGGAGGATACCTGATGGACACGATGCGCCTTGTCGACCCTGAGCTGGCCCCGATGCTGGAGATGTTTCCGAAGCTACAGTTCACCCGCGAGGAGCTGCCGGCGATCCGGGCCGGGATGGCGGAGATGTTTGCCCAGACCAGCGCGGCGCTGCCCGAGTTTCCCAATATCACGGTGAGCAAGCGCACGGTGCCCGGCCCCGACGGCGCGCCCGATGTCCCGGTGATCGTCTATGTGCCCAAGGGCGCGCCGGGCCCGCTCGGCGCCCTGCTCTGGATCCACGGCGGCGGCTATGTGATCGGCAGCGCCGAGCAGGATGACGCGCAGGTCAAGGGCATGGTCACGCAGGTCGGCTGCGTCATGGTCTCGGTCGACTACCGGCTGGCCCCGGAGACCGCCGCGCCCGGCTCGGTGGAGGACTGCTACGCCGCGCTGAGCTGGCTACACGCCAACGCCGCCGAGCTCGGGGTCGACCCGGGCCGGATCGCGATCGGCGGGGCGAGCGCGGGCGGCGGCATGGCGGCCGCCCTCGGGCTGCTCACCCGCGACAGGGGCGCGATCCCGCTGGCCTTCCAGCTGCTGATCTACCCGATGCTGGACGACCGCACGTGTACGGCCAGCGCGCCGCACCCCCACGTCGGCGAGTTTATCTGGACCCCCGAGTCGAACCACTTCGGCTGGGCCGCGCTCCTCGGCCACGAGCCCGGCCGCGACGACGCCTCGCCGTACGCCGCGCCGGCCCGCGCCGAGAGCCTCGCCGGCCTGCCCCCGACGCTGATCAGCGTCGGCGCGCTCGACCTGTTCCTGGAGGAGGACCTTGAGTACGCCCGCCGGCTGATGCGCGAGGGCGTCCCGACCGAGCTGCACGTCTACCCGGGCGCCTTCCACGGCTTCAACCTCATGCCCACCGCGCGGGTCGCCCAGGACTTCGACCGCGACCTGGTGGCCGCGCTCCGGCGCGCGCTGGGCTAGGGCGGCGGCAGAGCGCAGAGCGTAGAACGCAGAGTGCAGTTCCGCCCTGCGCTCTGCGCTCTGCGCTTCACAGGCGCCCGTAGACCGACACGCAGTTGCCGCTGCGCGCGGTGAACGGCTCGCGGCCCCAGCCCCCCCAGCGCTCCCGCAGGCGCAGCCCGGCGATGCGGGCCATCAGGTCGAGCTCGGCCGGCCATGCGTAGCGGGTGACGATCGGGCTGAGCCGGATCCCCGCGCCCGAGAGGGTCACGTGGGTCTCTTCGAGCAGCTGGGTCACCGGGTCGAAGCGGGCCACGTCGAGCCGCAGCGAGTCGCCCGTGATCGCCTCGGCGTCGACGTACTGGTTGTTGCGCAGGTTGTAGAACTCGGCCGGCACGCCGCCCTCGACCACGAACAGGCCGTCGTCGGACAGGTGGGCGGCCACGTTCTCGAAGCAGCGCACCTGCTCGTCCTGGGTCAGCAGGTTGAACAGGGTGTTGAAGACAATGTAGATCAGGCGGTAGCTGCCGGGGACCGCGACGTCGGCGTAGTTGCCGATCGTGACGGCGATCTGCGCGCCGCCGGGCTTGGCCCGCAGCCGGGCGACCATCTCGGGCGAGAAGTCGATCCCATCGACGCGGATGCCCCGCGCCGCCAGCGGCAGGGCGATCCGCCCGGTGCCGATCGCCAGCTCCAGGGCGGGGCCGCCGCCGGCCAGCTGCTCCAGGAGCGCCACGGTTGCGGCCTCATCCCCACGCTGGGAGAGGTCGTCGTAGTCGGCGGCGGTGTCCGCGCCGAAGCTCGTGGCGGGCGTGTAGTTCTCCATACTTCTGTACCTCCTTCAGGCCTCGTCGGCCGCCCGATCAGCGCACCACCAGCGGCAGGTAGGCCCGGGGCGTGAGCGGCGGCGCGGCAGACGCGGGGCACGCCGTATCGCTCGGCCGCCCGCCCACCGTGCTCAGGAAGCACCAGGCGGTCGGCGCGAAGCCGGCGGGCACGTGGCCGCCGCCCTGCGCGATGAAGAAGGTCAGGTCCAGCCCGGCGCAGCGCGTCGCCAGATCCCCGGCCGACTGGCTGTAGGCGTAGGTCTTCACCGCCCGGCCGCCCACGCTGTAGCCCAGGTCCTGCTCGGTCTGTGAGCTGACCTGCACAGTGTAGCAGCCGGCCGCGTCGCCCCAGCCGGCCCAGGTGAACGAGCCGTAGTCCACGTCCAGCTCCGGCGGGGCGGTGTCGCCAAGCTCCCCGCCAGAGGGGGGGAGCTGACCGTGGATGTCGAGGATATGCGGCGTGCGGGCGGTGCTGAACAGCGTGGCCCTCGGCCCCCAGTAGCCGTACGGGCTGACCTCGCCGCATGTCGTGTCGCTGCCGGCCGCCGCCGGGGTGCCGGGCGTGCCGGGGTTCTGGGCGTCGCCCTCGCAGTAGAAGGTGCCCGAGATCGGCACGATCGCCCGGATCGTATCACGGGTGCGTGGGTCGGCGTAGAGCAGGTAGGCGAAGCCCGCCCCGCGCGACTCGCCGACGAGGTAGACCTGCTGCGGGTCGATCTTCGTCCCGAGCAGGTCGCTCGCCGTGGCCTGGGCGATCAGCTGATCGATGAAGTCGACATCGTCGTAGGGCTGGCCGGCCTCGTCCATGCGGAAGCGCCAGGCCGAGCCGTCGATCGCGGCGGCCGCGGGGATCTGGTTGCGCCCCTGGGCCGAGAGCAGCACCGCGCCGTTCGCGTCGCTCAGCACGGCTGCCCGCCAGGCGGCGCTGATCCCCATGTCCCCGCCGTCGCCGTGGAGCTGGATCACCAGCGGGCGCCCGGCGGCCGGCGCCGCCGCCGGGGATACCGCGTAGACGAAATTCCGCGTGTAGCCGTTGACCAGGATCGCGCGCTCCGTATCGGCGGCGAGCGAGGGGCGCGCCGGGGTGAGCGCAGCCGCCACAAGCAGCAGGCAGATAGTGAGCCATCGCACCATGGTGCTCCTTTCATCGGACCGTGATCGCTGGGGGGAGATGCGTGTATCATACACCGTACGACCAGTGTTTGGCCGTCTGCCCCCCTACCGTGGAGAGAAACCCTATGCTGAGCGCACCAACCTTCGCCGACGTGCTGCGCGCCAGGCGCCAGATCCGGCCCTACCTGGCCCGCACGCCGCTGCACCGCTACCCGGCCCTCGACGAGCTGATCGGCACGCCCATCTTCGTCAAGCAAAGGAAGCTCTTTAGGACCGGCGGGCTATGACGGATCGGCGGGCAGCCCGCCCACCGCCACAAGCAGCCGACGGGTCGCCGCGGCGACCTCGGCCACGGCGGACTCGAAGGCGGGCGCGTTGGCGCGGGCCGGCTGGCGGTAGCCGCTGACCTTGCGCACATACTGCAGGGCCGCCGCCGCGATCTCGTCCTCGGTTACATCGCGCTCGGCGCGGCGCAGCTGCTTGATGCTTCGGCACATAGCAGGGTCTCCCTCAGCTCAGGGCCGGCAGCGGGATCGGCGTGTCGCGTATCACCGGCCCGTGGCCGCAGCAGATCATGCGCGGGGCGAGGGCGGCCTGCTGGCGCACCGACTCGCAGCCGGCGGCGTAGTCCCAGGTGAAGGGGCCATCCACGAAGCGCAGCCGGCCGCCCATCGCCATCAGCGAGTCTCCGGCGATGAGCAGCCCGTACTGCGGCGCGTAGAACGAGCGGTGGCCGGGCGTGTGGCCGGGCGTGGCCAGCACCTGTAGCCCGCCCAGGATGGGCAGCTCGTCGCCGGGGCGGATGATCTGGGCGTTGGCGAAGGGCGTGATCGGCATCATGAGCTGCATGAGGCCGAACAGCGGCGCGAGTGCGGGCGAGATCTTTGGCTCACGCGAGGCCTCGCCTCGGGCCATCGCGGCCGCCTCGATCGCGTCGGCGTAGACGGCGGCCCCGCTGGCTGCCTGGAGCTCGGCCAGCCCGCCGATATGGTCGGGGTCGGCGTGGGTGATCAGAATATTCCGGATCTCGCTGAGCCGGCGCCCGCGCCGGGCGAGGGCGCGGGCCACCGCCTTCGGCCCGCCGGGGGTGCCCGCGTCCACCAGGCTCAGGCCCTCCGGCTCGATGATCAGATACATGTTGACGAACGTGTCGGCGATCTGCTGGATCTGTGGGGTCATCTCGCTCTCCGCTAGAGGTGAGGCGAGAGCTCTCGCCCCTCTCTATCATAGCGCAGAATCCGCCGTTGGGCGGGCGCCATTGCGATCCATGCCGTAGGGGCGGGCCAATGTGCCCGCCCGCCAGGCACATGGCGGCATTGCCTGCCCATGCAAAAACATCCGCCGCACCCGTTGTCGCCCTGGCCCCTTGACAGGGGCCGATCTGAGTCGTATATTACCGACCATAGTCATTGACCATAGTCATTAACTATGGTCAGTAATTAGAGAGCCAGCCATGACAACCCGCCGACAGGAGCAAAAAGCCGCGACGGCCCGCCGGATCTTCGCGGCGGCGATCGCCCTCTTCCGCGAGCAGGGCTTCGCGGCCACCACCGTCGAGCAGATCACCCAGGCTGCCGGGGTGGCCAAGGGCACCTTCTTCACCCACTTCGCCAGCAAAGAGCTGCTGCTCGACCACATCGGCCAGATCCAGATGGAGCGCATCGCCGCCGCCACCGCGGCCGACCCGGCATTCGCCCAGCGCGGCGCCCGCGAGCGGCTGCGCCTCGTGATCCGCACCCTGGCCGCCGGCATTGCCAGCCAGCCGGCCGAGATGCGCGCCCTCACCGTGGAGATCCTGGCCCGCCGCAGCATCTTCGAGGTGGACCGCCAGGGCATCGGCGCACTCGACTCCCTGCTCGCCCAGATCATCGCCGACGGCCAGGCCGCCGGCGAGCTGCGCGCCGACGCGCCGCCCGAACAGGTGGCGGCCCTGACGCGCAGCGCCTACTTCATGGCCCTCTTCGACTGGGTGCGCGACGAGGGCGTGGGCCTGCCGGCCCGCGCCGACAGCTACCTGGACATGCTCTTCGGTGGAATAGCGACCCCGTAAGGGCGCAGTGGCGCGCAGCAGTGCGTAAGGGCGCAGCATCGCGGCGCTGCTGCGCCCCAACAGGAGACACCAATGAATGCCATCATCATCGGCGCGGGGATCGGCGGCCTGGCCGCCGCCATCGGCCTGCGCCAGCACAACATCGCCGTCGAGATCTACGAGCGCGCCCCCGAGCTGCGCGAGATCGGCGCCGGGCTGACCCTCTGGGACAACGCCGCCCGCGCCCTGGCCCAGATCGGCGCCGGCGACCTGCTGGCCCCGATCAGCGCGCCCGAGCTCCGGGGCGGCATCCGCACCCCCGACGGCGCGCTCCTGGTGGACTTCGGCGCGGTCAGCGCGCCCGGCGATGGCGCGGCCCTCAGCCGCGTCGTCCACCGCGCCGACCTCCAGGCGGCGATGCTCGGCCTCATCGACCAGGCCAGCCTCCACCTGGGAAAGGATCTGGTCGACCTGAGCCAGGAGCGCGCCGGCGTCGTCGCGCGCTTCGCCGACGGCTCCCAGGCCCACGGTGACATCCTGATCGGCGCGGACGGGATCGGCTCGCGGGTGCGCGCCGCGCTCCACGGCGCGCGGCCCGCGCGCTACGCCGGCTACACCGCATGGCGCGCGGTGGTGCCCTTCGACGCCGGCCGCAGCCTGCCCGGCGAGACCTGGGGACTCGGCCTGCGCTTTGGCCAGGTTCCCCTGGGCGACGGCCGGGTCTACTGGTTCGCCGCCCAGAGCGTGCCCGCCGGCCGGCGCATCCCCGGCGGCGAGCGGGCCGAGCTGCTGCGCCTCTTCGGCGGCTGGCACGCCCCCATCCCGGAGCTGATCGCCGCCGCCGAAGAGGCCGCCATCCTGCGCCACGACATCGCCGACCGGCCGCCGCTGCGCCGCTGGGGCCAGGGCCGGGTCACGCTGCTGGGCGACGCCGCCCACCCGACGACGCCCAACCTTGGGCAGGGAGCCTGCCAGGCTCTGGAGGACGCCGCCGTGCTCGCCCGCTGCCTGGCCGAGGGCGGCGCGCCCGATGCGGCCCTGCGCCGCTACGAGGCCCTGCGCATCCCGCGCACCGCCGAGGTCGTCCGCCGGTCGCGCCTGATCGGCGCCGTCGGCCAGTGGCGCAACCCCCTGGCGGCGGCCGCGCGCAACCAGCTCATGCGCATGGCCTCCGGCGCATCGCAGCGCCAGATCCAGCAGATCGTCGCCTACCAGTTCTAGCGCACTGAGCCCTACGCCCGCCCCAGCGCCTCCCGCGCGACATCCGGCCTGTTGGTGATGATCCCCGAGGCACCGGCCTCGGCCAGGCGCCGCATCAGATCCGGGTCGTCCACCGTCCAGACATGCACCGCGTAGCCGGCGCGTCGCACCAGGGGGATGATCGGCAGCAGGGCGGGCAGCTCGCGCGAGGGGTGCCAGGCGGCGGCGCGCACCGAGCGGAGGGCGAAGAAGGGCCACAGCTCGCGGGCGCGGATGTCGGGGCGGTAGCTGCGCGTGCCCATCAGGTAGCCCAGGCGCACCGCCGGGTCGGCGACGGCCAGCTCGGCCAGGGCGACGGGCGAGAACGATGAGACCACCGTCTGCTCAAGCAGGCCGAACTGGCGCAGCAGGGCGGCGGCGCGCGCCCCGACGCCGGCCGTCTTCAGCTCGACGTTGAGGGCCATGCCCGTCTCGCGGGCGAAGGCCAGCGTCTCCTCCAGGGTCGTCACCCGCTCGCCGCCGATGTCGAGGGCCTGCAGGTCGGCCAGGGCACACTGCCCCACCGGGCGGGGGTTGCCGTCCCAGCGCTCGGTCGTATCATCGTGGAAGATCGCCAGGGCGCCGTCGGCGGTGGGCTGCACATCCAGCTCGATCATATCGGCGCCCTGGCGGCGGGCCAGCTCGAAGGCGGCGATGGTGTTCTCGGGGGCGTAGGCCGAGGCCCCGCGGTGCGCGATCACGTAGGTCATGGCGATCCATGCGGAAGGGGGGCGCGGCAGCCGCCACGCCCCCCTGATATTCAGCGGCGTCAGCGCGCCGCAAGTATCGCCGAGCTCGCAGATCCCGTCAACCGACAGTTACCGGCTCATCGCTCAGGTGCAGCTCGGTGTCGGCCTGAAGCGCCTCCTTGGTGAGCATTGGGGCCAGGATCCGCTGCATCGCCATAATATGCGCACAGGTGCCCCAGTTGTGCGAGAACGAACACGTGCAGCTCCAGTGGCCATCCTTCAGCTCGATCTCGTGCTCGCTATTGCCGCCGTTGAAGTGCGCCGTCAGGCCGCTGAACTTGATCCGCTCCGGCTCCTCGGCGTATCGGCGGGCCTTCTCGATCTTTCCGATCAGATCTGAGTGCATGGGACACCTCCTACGTAAGTGCTGAACTACCTCGTCCAGTAATGTCGTCGTGCGTGGACGGAAAACAAAAGGGGCGGCAGCAGACTCCAGCCTGCGCCGCCCCTACGAGCTACTGTCGTACTTGTTCATTTTTGCCCCCATACGGAACTCCTTTATCCAAGGGTTAAGGGGTATTAAGGAATGTTCATAGTATACCCCTTGGCCGAGGCGAGAGTCAAGGGAAGTTTCGTTAACGGAGGGGAGGGAGATCTCCGCATTGATACGGGAAGAAACGCCCTGCTACACGCTAGCTGTAGCGCGATCAATTACGCCTCGCGCATGCGCCGCGCCAGATCGAGGATGCTCTCGCCGTAGGTGGTGCCGGGGTAGGCCCAGCGGCCGTTCAGCCCGATGGATGTGTGACGCTATCGGCTATGAGAGCAGGCCCTCGATCGGCCGGACGACGACGCGGCGGCCGGGGATGTCAAACTCGGCGATGAACTCGCGGACGACGGGGATGAGCGCATCGCCCTGTCCGGCGCGGGTGACGACCAGCACCTCGTGGACGCCCGTCTCGATCACCTCGCGCACCGGGCCGATCTCCTGGCCGTCGACGGTGGAGACCTGCATGCCGATCAGGTCGTGGATGTAGTACTCATCCTCGCCGAGGGGCGCGGCGTCAGACTGGCGGATGTAGACCTCGGAGCCGCGCAGCTCATCGACGTCCTCGCGCTTCTCAAGGCCGCTGAGGGTGAGCAGGAGCACGCCGGGCTTATGCTCGTGCAGCTTGGTGAGCGTGTAGGGCGCCAGCTTCTTGCCGACAAAGATCTGACGCAGGCGACGGCGCAGGTAGTCGGGCTGGTCGGTGAACGACTTCATCTTGACCAGGCCCTTGATGCCGAAGGGGCCGGCGATCACGCCGATCAGGAGCAGGTCGTCGGGGGATTCTGTAGTGGTCATAGAAAACAGGCGTAGGGACGCAGCGCGCTGCGTCCCTACGGTACACCTTTCCCAGATTCCTGGGTATCACTCAATATCGATATGGACGCGCTTGTTCTGCCGTGCGGCGGCGACGCCCATCAGGTCGCGGATGGCCTTGGCAACGCGCCCGCTGCGCCCGATCACCTTGCCGGTCTCATCGGGTGCCACCGAGAGCTCATACGTCACCGTGAAGCGGCCGACGCGCTCTTTGATCTGCACCGCGTCGGGGGTGTCCACGAGGCTGCGCGCGATATAGTCGAGCAGATCCTTCATGGGGTGTGACGCCCTAGGCCTCGACGGGGGCGGCGATGACCTTGCCATCACCATCGAGGATATTCTGCTTCTTCAGCAGGCTGACCACCACATCGCTGGGCTGGGCGCCGACGCCAAGCCAGTAGCGGGCGCGCTCAGCGTTGACCTCAAGCACCTTGGGGATGCGGATCGGGTTGTAGTGGCCGATGATCTCAATGAACCGGCCATCGCGCGGCGAGCGTGAGTCGGCCACGACGAGACGGTAGCTGGGCTGCTTGGTCTTGCCGGTGCGGCGAAGACGAATCTTAACCATGGGTGTAAACTGCCTCCGGATACAATCTTTACCATCACATACTGCTCGCGCCAG
>NZ_JAIEWN010000079.1 GCF_019599295.1 Oscillochloris sp. ZM17-4
GTTGCACATGCCCTGCGAACGAGCGTGGGGCGGCACACTCAGAAGCCCAGGCCATCGGGCTTGGGATCCGTCACGCCTCCCAGTAGTGTAAGCGTGTCGAGAGAGAACGCAGCCAGCGAGGGGAGCACAAGGTGCGCCTGGTCGAGCAGGGACTGTTTCGGGGCGAAGCGAGAATCAGGGACGGCAATCACTTTCATGCCGGCCCGCACGCCGGCCAAGATGCCATTGCCCGAGTCCTCCAGGCAGATGCAGCGCTCAGGCCGCACGCCCAGCCGCTCGGCCGTAGCCAGATATACATCAGGCGACGGTTTGCCCGCGCCGACCTCATCGGCGGCAACGATGACCTGGAACTTGCCGCGCATGGCTGCGTCGGCGGTGATTGTGTCGATGAGGGTGCGGTGGGAGCCTGAGGCGAGCGCTGTAGGTAGGTGGCTTGCGGCCAGCTGGACAGCCTCGACCGCGCCGGGGAGATAGGGGATGCCGCGCCGGTACAGCGCAACCATCCGCGCGATGACCTGGTCCTGTACCTCCTCGGGCGTGAGCGCCAGCCCCAGGCGCTTGATCATGTAGGCGGCCCACTCTTGCGTGCTGACGCCCATCACCGCCCTGTGGTCATCCTCGGTCCACGTGCGGCCGACCTCGTCGGCCATCGACGTTCTCGCCTGGTCCCAGACCGGCTCAGAGTCGACCAGCAGACCGTCCAGGTCAAAGATAACGGCTTCGATCATAGCGTCCTACTCGGTAGCGATAGCGGTGTTTGCCCCAGGACGTTGCAACAGCTCTGGGCCAGCCCCACCGCTCGCGCAACATCCTCCGCTATCATGTAGTATAGCATGGCGGCCTTGAGCGCCTGCTCAGCTGACCGGCCGATGGTGAACACACTGGGCTGCTTCATCAACATCGTTTGTGGCAGGAGATATCACGTATGCCAGCGCTCATCTTTGACTGCGATGGGGTTCTCGCCGAGACAGAGTGGGAAGCGCATCTTCCCGCCTTCAACCAGGCCTTCGCCGAGTTTGGCCTGCCCGCCTCGTGGTCGGCGGAGGACTACGTTGAGCGGCTCCAGTTCAGCGGTGGCAAGGAGCGTATCGCCAGCCTGCTCACCGCGGAGTTCGTGCGCGCCGCTGGGCTGCCCAGCGACCCTGCGGCCCAAGCGGGGCTGGTGGAGCGCTGGCACCGGCGCAAGACGGCGATCTATGCCGAGCGCGTGGCCGCTGGCCATATCGTGGGGCGGCCGGGGGTAGCTCGATTGGTCGACGAGGCGCTGGATGCGGGCTGGTCGCTCGCCGTTGCCTCGGCCTCTGCGGAGCCGGCGGTGCGCGCCGTGTTGGAGTACACCGTCGGCCCGGCGCGGGCGGCACATTTCACCGTGCTTGCCGGCGACTGTGTGCCGCAAAAGAAGCCGGCCCCGGACATCTACTACATGGCCCTAGAGCGCCTCAAGGTAGCACCAGGCGAGGCTGTGGTGATTGAGGATTCGCGCCTGGGCCTGCTGGCGGCTGTTAGCGCCGGCATCAGCTGCATCGTGACGCCGAGCAGCTACACGCTGAGCGAGCAGTTTGACGAGGCTATTATGGTCATCTCCAGCCTGGGCGACCCGAGCACCCCGCTGGAGGTGATTGCGAACCGTAGCCCTGTGATGCCCGGGAGCTACCTCACGCTGCACGACGTGGCGGCCTGTCTGACGCCGTGATGCTTGCGCCGCAATGAGGCGGAGTTCGCCGATCGTCGTCAACGCTTTCCTGTCGTTCAAGAGTGCTTTCTGCGCACGTAGAACAGGCTCTGGATGCCGATAAAGATCAGCGTGAGGACCCCCACGCCGATCCGCGTCCACCACGAGCTGAGCGTCCCATTGTACTGGAGGATGGAGATGATCGTGCCCTCGATCAGCACGCCGAAGAGGGTGCCGATCACATTGCCCACGCCGCCGGTGAGCAGCGTGCCGCCCATCACCACGGAGGCGATCGCGTCGAGCTCGATCCCGCTGGCAAACTGCCCATAGCCCGCCAGCAGCGAGATGCTGAAGACGATCCCGGCCAGCGCTGAGCAGAAGCCGCTCAAGGAGTAGACAAGAATCCTGGTCCGGCCGACCGGCAGGCCCATCAGCCGCGCCGACTGCTCGTTGTTGCCGATCGCATAGACGGTGCGCCCGAAGCGCGTGAAGAAGGCCAGGTAGACGGCGACCAGGAGGAGGATCGGGCCAACCAGCGACGGGATGTAGAGGTACGCCTTCGGCACGAACGGGATCGGGATCTGGGTGAGCGCCAGCTGCTTATAGAATGGGTCATTGATGGACAGCGAGGTCAGGCTGATGATGTAGGCCATGCCCCGGGCGAAGAAGAGGCCCATCAGGGTCACGATGAAGGGCTGGACTTTAAAGAAGTGGATGATGCAGCCCAGCGTGCAGCCCAGCGCGGTGCCCATAACCAGCATCAGCGGGATGACCAGGGCCGGGCTGGCCCCCAGCTGGAGCAGCGCCGCCGATGCGGCCGTGGTCAGGGCCAGCACCCCGCCCACCGAGAGGTCGATCCCGCCGGTCAGGATCACAAAGGTCATGCCGATCCCGAGGATCAGCAGGGGGCCGTTGTTGATGAACAGGTTGAAGAACGCCTGCGGCTTCTGCATGGCCGGGTACAGCCGCCCACCGATGAAATACGCCAGGAAGAAGATGGCCATCGTGGTGAGCAGCGGGCCATGGTGCAGGAGGAACAGCTTAGTGCGTTGCGCCATGGCGAGCCCCCTTCCTGTCAAAGAGCCTGCTCAGGAGCCGTCGCGACTGATCGGAGTAGAGCAGGATGACGATCAGCACGAGCACCGCCCGCCCGGCCAGCAGGGCCTTGTCGGGCACGCCGAGGGCGTACATCGAGAGGGTGAAGGTCCAGATCACCAGCGCCCCGATGATGCTGCCAAACAGCGAGAAGCGCCCGCCCGACATCAGCGTCCCGCCCATCACCACGGCCAGGATCGCGTCTAGCTCGTAGTTCAGGCCGTTGTTGTTCCCGTCGGCGCTGTGGACGTAGGAGCTGAGGATCAGGCCGGCGATGGCGCTACAGAAGCCGCAGAAGGCGTAGGCCATCAGCTTGATGTTCTTCTCACTGATGCCGGCGTAGAAGGTCGCCTTCGGGTTGATCCCCACCGCCTCGACGAACAGGCCGATCGGGGTTCTGCGCACGATCAGCGACGCGACGATGAAGACCAGCGCGACGATATAGACCGAGACCGGCAGCCCCAGGATGAAGCCGTTGCCGAACCAGAAGTAGGGCGTGTAGTAGATCGTCATGATCTGGCCGTTGGTGATCAGCTGGGCGATCCCGCGCCCCGCCACCATCAGGATGAGCGTGGCCACCATCGGCTGGATCCTGGCCCGCGACACCAGCATCCCGTTCCAGAGGCCGCAGAGCGTGCCCGCCAGCAGGTTGGCGATGACGATGATGACGAGCGGCGTGTTGGTGGCGTCTTTGGTCAGAATATCGTTGGTGATCAGCCGGTCGCCCAGGGCCGGGTTGATCAGCACCGCGCCCATCGCCGCCGAGATCGCGATCACCGCGCCGACCGAGAGGTCGACCCCGCCGGTGGCGATCACCATGGTCATGCCGATCGCGACCAGCATCAGCGGCGCGCCGTTGTTCACCACGTCGATCAGGTTGCCGTAGAGATGCCCATCCTGCACCCCGATCTTAAAGAAGCTGGGCACGAAGATCGCATCAAACAGCAGGATGATGAACAGCGCGGCCAGGGGCCAGAACAGCCGGCTCTCGCGGATCCGCTTGAGGGGAGGAGGAGCATTCATAGGTCGCCCGCCATCGTATGCATGATCGTCTGGTCGTTCACATCGCCCGCGTACTCAGCCACCTTCTTGCGGTCGCGCATCACCAGGATGCGCTGGCTGATCCGCAGCACCTCCTCAAGCTCAGAGGAGATGAAGATAATCGCCATGCCCTCCTTCACCAGGTCCAGCACCAGCTTCTGGATCTCCACCTTGGCCCCCACGTCGATGCCGCGGGTGGGCTCGTCGAGGATGAGCACATGCGGCTGGGTCACGATCCAGCGGGCCAGGATGACCTTCTGCTGGTTCCCGCCGCTGAGGTTCTTCACCAGCTGGTCGGGGGAGGGGGTGCGGATGCCCAGCAGCTTGATGTACTGCGCGGCGATCTCGTACTGCTTCTGCGTGTTCAGCACCTTGAACCAGCCGTAGCGGGCCTGCAGCGCCAGGATGATATTCTCGCGGATGCTGAGCTCGCCGACGATGCCCTCGGCCTTGCGGTCCTCGGGGCAGAGCGCGATGCCGCGCTTGAGCGACTCGTGCGGCGAGAAGCGCTCGACCTTCTGGCCGTCGATGCTGAGCGAGCCGCTGTCGGGCGCATCGACCCCGAAGATTAGCCGGGCTAGCTCGGTGCGCCCCGAGCCCAGCAGCCCGGCCACCCCGACCACCTCGCCGGCGTTCAGGCTCAGGTCAATCGCCGCGAGCGAGCCCTTGAGTCCCAGCCCTTTCGCCTCGGCCACGCAGGCGTGCGCGGCCTTGGGCGCGATCTCCACCTTGGCCTGCGCCACCGCGTGCAGATCGCTCAGGTTGCGCCCCAGCATGGTGGCGACCAGCTCGACCCGCGACAGCGAGGCGGTGTCGTAGGTGCCGATGTACTTCCCGTTGCGCAGCACCGTGATCCGGTCGGCGACCTGGTAGACCTGATCGAGAAAGTGCGTGATAAAGATAATGCCGATGCCCTCGCCCTTTAGTTTGCGCATCACATCAAAGAGCCGCGCCGTCTCCTGCATATCTAGGCTCGATGTGGGCTCGTCCAGGATCAGCACGCGCACCGCGAGGATCGCCAGCGCGCGGGCGATCGCCACCATCTGCTGGATGGCGACCGAGTAGTTCTCCAGCGGCTGGGTCACGTCGAGGTCGATGCCGAGGCGCCCGAGGGCCTGCTCGGCGAGGGCGTTCAGCTTCTTCCAGTGGATGGAGCCAAGGCGCCGGGGCTCGCGGCCCAGCATGATATTCTCGGCGACGCTGAGGTTCGTGCAGAGGTTGACCTCCTGGTAGACCGTGCTGATGCCGAGCGCCTGGGACTGCTGCGGTGAGCGCACCTGCACCTGCTTCCCCTCCAGCGCGATGGTGCCGCGATCCGGGTGCTCCACCCCGGTGAGGACTTTGATCAAGGTGGACTTGCCCGCGCCGTTCTCGCCCATCAGCGCGTGGATCTCCCCCTTGCGCAGGGAGAAGGTGATATCTTCCAGGGCAACCACGCCCGGGAACGCTTTGGTGATGCCCCGCATCGCAACAAGCTCGCGGTCGTCTGTCATGGCTGTACCCTGCGCTAGAGGAGAGAGGCTCAGAAGGTGATCCCAGCATTTCTTGTTGTTTGCTGCACTGATGCTGCTGCGGCGCGGCGTAGCCGCGCCGCAGCAGCATCAGTTTTGTGTGGGAGTTAGTACTGACGGGTGGGCAGCAGCTCAGCGGCCTTGTCGGGGTAGTACACGGTCTCGTTGGTGAGCACCTCGCGGTCAACCGGCTCACCGTTCATCAGCTTCAGGGCCATCTCCATAACCTGCGGGCCGAGCAGCGGGTTGCACTCGACATCGGCCTGGAACCAGCCATCGACCATGGCCTGGAAGCCGCCGCGGGTGCCGTCCACCGACACGATCTTGAGGTCGCCGGGGTTGATGCCGGCCGCCTTGAGGGCCTCGATCACGCCGATGCCCATGTCGTCGTTGTGGATGAAGATGCCCTGGAAGTCGGTGCCCGGCTTGTACTTCTTCAGGAAGGCCTGCATCACGGGGACGGCCTCGGCGCGGGTGAAGTTGCCGGTCTGCGTGTCGAGGATCGTGATGTTCGGGTTGAGCTTATTGCGCAGGCCCTTGGCCCGGCCAACTGCCGCGCCCGAGCCGGTGGTGCCGGAGAGCTCAAGGATCGCGCCGCCGTCGGGGAACATCTTGTTGAACTCTTCGGCGGCCCGCTCGCCCTCAAGCACCATGTCGGAGCCGATGTGGGCGGCGTACAGCGACGGGTCGGCGCTCACACTGCGGTCGACGATGATCACCGGGATGCCGGCGTTCTTGGCCTCGGTCAGGACCGGCTCCCAGCCATCCTCGACGACCGGGGGCAGCGCGATGACATCGACGCCCTGCTGGATGCAGGCGCGCACGGCGGAAATCTGATTCTCCTGCTTCTGCTGCGCGTCAGAGAAGACCAGCTGCTTGATGCCGAGCGTGGTCGCGGTCTCTTTGAACGATGCCGTGTTGGCGGTGCGCCAGTCGCTCTCGGCGCCGAGCTGCGGGAAGCACAGGGTCATATCTGCGTAGGTCTTCGTCACGGCCCCGCTGGCGGCGGCGGTCGGCTGCTCGGCGGCGGCGGGGGCCTGGGCGGCCGGCGCGGCCGGCGTCTGGCCGCAGGCTGCCAGGATGGACATCGCCATCAGGGCGATGGTGAAGATCAAGGTGACGCGTGAGGCTCTCATTGGCTCACTCTCCTTCATGGGGTAAGGCTGTCTATTCCGCTTGCGATCGACGATGTGAACACATGCTGCTGCGCGCCGCCCGCGTGGGCTCAGTTGGTCATTGACACCTCCAATCGGTTTTCGGGCACGGTCAAACACAGGGCGCACGGCGTGGTGCGCTACCCGGTGCCGGCGTGGGCACTGGCTTCCTTTCCTTATGAGCGGAATGCCGCCGCCCTGTGTGAGTTAGTACTTGCGCTTCGGGAGCTCTTGCGCGGCGGTGTCCTGGCGAAAGATCCCCTCATCGGACTTAACCCATTTTTGCACCGGGTCGCCGTTGGCCAGCTTCAGCGCCGTCTCGAAGAACTGCGGCCCAAGCAGCGGGTTACACTCGATGGTCGCATTCAGCTTGCCGGCGAGCATCGCCTCGAAGGCGCCGCGCACCGCATCGACCGAGACGATCTTGATGTCGACGCCGGGCCGCAGGCCGTACTCCTCGATCGCCTCGATCGCCCCGAGCGCCATATCGTCGTTCTGTGCGAACAGGGCGTCGATCTGCGATCCGTAGGTCTGGAGGAAGGTCTTCATGACCTCCTTGCCGCGGGCGCGGATGAAGTCGCCGTACTGGCGGGCGATCACCTGCATGCCTGGCCGCTGGTGGAGGCAGCTCTCGAAGCCGGCGCGGCGGTCCACTGTCGGCGCTGAGCCGGCGGTGCCCTCCAGCACGACGATGTTGCCCTGCCCATCCAGCAGCTTGGCCATCTCGACGCAGGCGCGCTGGCCCTCAAGCACGAAGTCCGAGCCGATAAAGGCGCTGAACAGATCGTCGGACACATCCGCGTGGCGGTCGAGCAGGATCAGCGGGATGCCGGCCTGCTTCACCTCGCTGAAGACCGCATCCCAGCCGGTCTCGACCACAGGCGAGACGCCGATCACATCGACCCGCTGCGCGATGAATGAGCGGATCTGCTTGATCTGGTTCTCCTGCTGCTGCTGCCCGTCGGCAAACTTCAGCTCGACGCCCAGCCGGATCGCCGTATCCTGGATCGAGCGGGTGTTTGCCGTGCGCCACTCGCTCTCGGCCCCGATCTGGGCGAACCCCACAACCAGATCCTGGTACATTTTAGCGGGGCTCCTGTCCGTGGCGGTAGCTGAGCTTGAGGGAGCAGGAGCGAAGCTGCCGCAGCTCGCCAGCGTGGCTAGCGTGACACATGCAATGGCGTAGAGCCGTAGGAACTTCGTCACGCGGCGCCTCCTTTGGCGGCATACGGACAAAGGCGAACCTACAGTCCTGGGAGTCTCACACCTTATTGCGACGTCCGTGTGCCAGAATTATATCGCGTGAGGGTGCTTGGAGAATGCTGTTTCTTTTACAACATATCTACTTTATTATTGTCTTTCGGAGCGGCGAGTGTCCGTTCTTTTTCGATCAGTGTTCGATTTTTTATGATTGCGCGACCGCCCGAGGGCGCATCGGCTGGCGCTGTCGCCAGCGGCGCCCGCGAGCCGAGCCCCCGCTGGAGCGGCACGACGAGCGATACGCAGGTGCCGTGCAGATACTCGCTCTCGATACTCAGGCCGTACTCGTGCCCGTAATAGAGCTTGATGCGCTGGTTGACATTGTTGATCCCGTAGCCGCTCTCCGAGACGATACTGTCGCCGACCTCGGGGCCAAGCAGCGCGCGGATCTCCGTCAGCCGCTCCCGGGTCATACCGATGCCGTTGTCCTCGACCTGGATCTGCAGCCGCCCGCCTTCCAGCTGCCGACCGCGCACCATGATCGAGCCGCCGCTGCGCTTATTCTTGATCCCGTGATACAGCGCGTTCTCAACCAGCGGCTGGAGGGTCAGCTTGAGCATCACGGCGTCGCGCACCGTATCCGGCACGTCGATCTGGTAGTCGAGGATATCGCGGTAGCGCATCTTCTGGATCGCCAGATAGCTCTCGACGTGCGCGATCTCCTCGCACACCGTGATCCAGTCCTTGCCCTTGCTCAGCGTGATGCGGAAGAAGCGCGTCAGCACCCGCACAAGCTCGACGACCTGGTCGATCCGCCTGGCCTCAGCCATCCAGATGATCGTGTCGAGGGTGTTGTAGAGGAAATGCGGGTTGATCTGGGCCTGGAGCGCGCGAAACTCGGCCTTCCTGAGGTTCTCGTGCTCCTCGATCTTGGCGTCGAGCAGCTCCTTGATCTTGCCGACCATCAGGTTGAAGCTCAGGTCGAGCGCGGTGATCTCGTCGGCGTTATCGTCCGCCACCAGCGCCTGAAGATCCTGGTGCGTGATCGTGGTCGCATCGTCGTGAAGCTTTTTGATCGGGAGGTAGATGCTCTTCGAGATCCGCCACGCCGCCGCGATCGAGAAGAGGATCGCCGCCACGATCATGCCCAGGCCGCCGAAGGCCCAGCGCGTCAGGCCAACCTGCATCGCCTGATACTGGTACTGCGTCCGGTTCACCTCGAACAGCGCGTACTCCTGGATGTTGTCCTCGATCAGCTGCGAGACCTCGCGGATCTGCTCCATGCGCACCAGGTTGTCCTCGAAGGTGCGGTGCTGCGCGATCTGGACCCCCACCTGATCGATCGTCTCGCGCAGCGTGCGTAGCGTGCGCTGGATGACGTTGAGCTTCAGGCGGCCCTTCTCCGAGTTGGTGTTGGCGATCATCAGCTGGACGCGCTGATCGACATCGGCGAGGATGGTGTACTGTGCGCCGGAGTCAAACGACTTCTTCCCGGCGATGATGTCCCACATCTCCGCGTCGATCGCAGGCTTGATATAGCCGTTGATGCTATTCGCCGTCGTGATATTCTGGATGAGCATGTCGTACTGGGCTTTATATTGCATGCCCGGGATGATCAGGACGACGTAGGGCACGCTCAGCAGGACCACGACCATCAGCAGCGCCAGCAGGATCTTGTCGCGGATGGACAGCCTGAACGGGAGCAGCTTCTTGCTCATACCGACCTCACCACAGCGTGGGGGTTCACGACGCCTGTCGGCGAAACGTATTCGGCGGCAGCCCGGTCACTTTGCGAAAGACCGAGTAGAAGTAGCGCGGGTTCTGGTAGCCGATCCGGTAGCCAATCTCGCTGGAGGTCAGCGCGGTTGTGCGCAGCAGCTCGATGGCCTTGCGAATACGCACATTGGTGAGATACTCGATGAACGTCTCGCCAGTCTCCCGGCTGAAGACGACGCTGAAGTAGGTGGGGCTCAGCCGCACCTGCGCGGCGACCTGGCCGAGCGAGGTGTCTGGGTCGGCATAGTTCGCATCGATATACGTGCGGGCCTTTGCGATCAGCACCGCGTTGTGGCTCTGCTCGGCATGAGGCTGCTCGGGCAGATCGGGGGCGGCGGGCGTCTGGCGCTCGCCTACGCTGAGCTTCGCCAGCGCCTGCGCGAACGACTGCGCGATCATTCCGAGCCGCTCGGTGGCAAAGCCCGACCCGATCACGGCCATACAGCACGTATGCTCGGCCACCTGCCGCTGGATCGCGTCGCTCAGATGCTGGGCCATGCTCGCCAGAAGCTCGGGAGTCTCGCCCTTCAGGATCAGGACGGTCTCCTCCAGGCCCTGCTTGAAGGAGAACACCGAGGGGCTGTCGCCGATCTGCTCGGCGATGATCGCGTCAACCTGCTGGTACAGGCGGTAGAGCGGTATGTCGGCCGTGTCGGCGCGCAGGATCGCGCGAACGACCACGACCCGGTAGCAGGGCGCGAGCAGATCGATCGACAGGCGCTGCGCCTGCTCGATGAACTCGGCCGACGAGATGTTACCGGCCACAAGGTTGAGCAGGCAGCGCTCGCGGAGGCGGCTCCAGTTGCTAGACATCTGGGCCTGCAGATCCAGCAGGTGCGCGCTCTTCTGGTGCTCCTCGTCCAGCTGCTGGGCGACCTTGCGCAGCGCGGCGAGCAGATCCTGGGGCACGATCGGCTTCAGCAGATACTCGGTCACGCCCATGCGGAGGGCTTCCTGGGCGTATTTGAACTCATCGTGACCGCTGAGGATGACGATCTTCGTCTCCGGCAGGATCTCCCTGAGGATGCGACAGAGCTCCAGGCCGTCCATAAACGGCATCTTGATGTCGGTGATCACCGTGTCTGGCAGCCGCTCGCGGATGAGCGGGAGCGCGATCTCGCCGTCCGGCGCCTCGCCGCAGAACTGGTAGCCCGCCGCGCCCCAGTCGATGGTATCGCGGATACCTTCGCGGGTCACGATCTCATCTTCGACCAGAAAGACTTTGTAGGTCATATGCTGACCTTTCGCGCTGCGTCGCGCTGTCGTCGCAGGTGGCACCCATGCTACCTGCAAGTGCTACCCGTGCGCCATTTTAGCACGTGGGCTTAAATGCCTCATGTTGCTTTGGCCAGATGGGCCAGCTCCGCTGGCCCATCTGGCCAAAGCAACATGAGATTTTGCGGGCCTGTGGCCCATGCCTAGCTCAGCGCCTCCACGGCGGCTCTTTCGATGATAAGCCCCCTGCGGTAGCGCCCCATGAACGCCGCGAAGCCGGCGACATCCTGCGCATCCGGGGCGACCGTGGCGCTCTTCTGCCCCGCGAAGACCTTGTCGGCGAGGTAGGCCTCCAGGGGCTCGTCCGGCGCCTTCTGGAGCATGTAGGAGGCCAGCAGGGCAATCCCCCAGGCCCCGCCCTCGCCTGCCGTCTCCATCACTGAGACGGGGGCCTGGAGCGCCGCCGCCATGATCCTCTGGCCGACGTCTTTTGTCTTGAAGAAGCCGCCGTGGCCGAGGATCTGGTCGACCTGCACGCGCTCCCGCTCAACGAGCAGGTCCAGCCCGATCTTCAGCGCGCCCAGCGCCGCGAACAGGTGTACGCGCATGAAGTTGGCGAGCGTGAAGCGGCTCTCGGGGGTGCGGACAAACAGCGGGCGGCCCTGCTCCAGGTGCGTGATGTGCTCGCCCGACACGTAGTTGTAGGCCAGCAGCCCACCGCCATCAGCGTCGGCCGCGAGCGCCTGCTGGTACAGCAGCTCATACAGCCTGGGCTCGGCCACATCCACGCCCAGCACGCGCGAGAACTCCTGGAAGAGATCGACCCAGGCATTCAGGTCGGAGGTGCAGTTGTTGCTGTGTACCATGGCGACCGGCTTGCCCGTGGGTGTCATCACCATGTCGATCTCGGGGTAGAGCTGCGACAGCTCTTGCTCCAGGACGATCATGGCGAAGACCGATGTCCCCGCAGAGATATTGCCCGTGCGCGCGGCCACGCTGTTGGTCGCCACCATGCCGGTGCCTGCGTCGCCCTCGGGCGGGCAGAGCGGGATGCCCGCCCGCAAGTATCCGCTGGGGTCGAGCAGCCTGGCGCCCGCTTCGCTCAGCGCGCCCGCGGGCTCGCCGGCGACGAGAACCCTGGGCAGGATGTCGCGGAGCATCCATGGGAGCGGCTCCACCTCAGGCAGCGCGCTGAACCGCTCGACCATGCGCGCGTCGTAGTCGTTGAGCGCGCTGTCGATCGGGAACATGCCCGAGGCTTCGCCGACCCCCAGCACCTGCTGTCCCGTCAGCTTCCAGTGGACATAGCCGGCCAGCGTGGTGAGGTGGCCGATCGCGCCGACGTGGGGCTCCTGATTCAGTATCGCCTGGTAGAGATGCGCAATGCTCCAGCGCTGGGGGATGTTGAACTGGAACAGCTCCGTAAGCTGCGCGGCCGCCAGGCCGGTGATCGTGTTGCGCCATGTGCGAAATGGCGCGAGGAGCGTCCCATCCTGGCCGAATGCCAGGTAGCCGTGCATCATGGCGCTAAAGCCGATGGCACCAATCGACTGGATGCGCAGGCCGTGCCTCTCGAAAACCTCGCTGCTGAGGCTCCGGTAGCTCTCCTGGAGGCCTGCCCAGACATCCTCAAGGTGGTAGGTCCAGACACCGTTCTCGTAGCGGTTCTCCCACGCATAGCTCCCCGATGCGATCGGCGTGTGGTCCTCGCTGAGCAGCACCGCCTTGATCCGAGTCGAGCCGAGCTCGACGCCAAGCACGGTCTTCCCGTGCGCAATTGCGGCCTGGATATCCATGCTATATCCCCTTGGCGAGGTGGTAGTAGAGGTCGTTCCAGCGCAGCTCCTGCTTAAAGGTGCGGACGGTCGTGGCCTGGTCGATCAGCAAGAACTCCATCCCGGCGATCGTGGCGAAGTCCTCCATGTGCTCGGCGGTCAGGTCGTAGCTATAGCCGGTGTGGTGGGCGCCGCCCGCGTAGATCCACGCCGCCGCCGCGACCTTCAGGCTCGGCTCCGGCAGCCAGAGCGCGCGGGCCCCCGGCAGCTTCGGCAGCGGCG
>NZ_JAIEWN010000008.1:0-7544 GCF_019599295.1 Oscillochloris sp. ZM17-4
GATCGCCTCGGCGGTGATCGTCAGGTGGCGGTGCGGGCTGGGGATGTCGAAGTGGTTTACCGTGTTGCCGTAGCAGTCCTGGTAGCTGCCGACCGTGGCGCTGGGGCTCGCGCCGAGGTTAAACTTCAGGCAGCGCTGCATACCCTCGCTGAGCGGGCGCATGCGGGCCTCGGTGAAGTTCTCGCTCACCTGGGCGCTGTAGCGGAAGCGGGTTTTGTGGAGGATCGAGTAGTACATTTCAGATTTCAGATTGCAGATTGCAGATTGCAGATTGGGCCTAATCTGCAATCTGCAATCTGCAATCTACAATCCTATGAGGTGAGCGCGGCGTCCACCGAGTAGGAGACGTAGGCCTGGTAGATCGCGCCGTGGATGGCGGCGCACTGGCGCTGGATGCTCTCCAGGTAGGTATGCATATTCTCGGCGATGATCTCATCGACCTGGCCGTAGTCGAGCGAGGCGCGCAGGCGGCCGGCGAGGCGCTCGGCGCGGCCGGCGCTGCGGGTGCCGGTGGCCTGGGAGATCGCCTGCATCGAGCGCTGGACGCGGTCGGCGGCGAAGCGCACCGAGCGCGGCCCCTCGCCGTTCAGCAGCAGGAACTCGGCCACGCACTCGGGCTTGACATCGGCGGTGTACACCTTGCAGTAGGCCTCAAAGGCGGTGCAGCACCTGAGCAGCCCGACCCAGTCGATATAGTCGAGGGCGATCGGCGCGTCGCTGGGGGCCTCCAGGAAGGGCCGGAAGTGCTGGTCGATCAGGGCGGCGGTGACGCTGGCGCGCTCCAGGTAGCGGCCGACCTGGATGAACTGCCAGCCCTCGCCGTGGGTCATCGTCGCGTCGGTGATGCCCTGGAAGAGGTGCGCGCCCTCCTTGACCGCCTGGTAGAACTCGACAGGGTCGTCCTGCCAGATCTCATCGATGCTGCTGCCCTTCACCTTCAGGTAGAGCCGGTTGAGCTGCTCCCACATCTCGGAGCTGATCTGCTCGCGCACCTGGCGGGCGTTCTCGCGGGCGGCCGCGACGCAGGAGGCGATCGAGGCATCGTTCGACATATCGAAGGTCATCATCCGCGCGATGGCGTAGGCGTCCCCCGAGCCGCTGGGTGGCGGGTAGGCGTGCAGCGAGGCCAGCAGGCGCTCCCAGCGCAGCGCCGCCGAGTGCGGCGTCTGGTCGAGCATGAGGTTCAGCCCGACGGCGATCAGGCGCGCGGTGTGGGGCCACGCGGGTCAGCCCGCCGGGCACGATCGTCACCTGCTCGCCGTTGAGGATGTAGGGCCTGAGGTCGATGTGGCGCGGCTCGACCTGCTCCTCCACGAAGCAGGGCGCCCGCGAGAGGCTGAGCGTCGGCTGGGCGATGTAGTTGCGCGGGTTGTCGATGATCAGGTCGCGGAAGGTCTCGCGCTGCTCGCGGGTGCTGTGCGGGCCGATCAGCATGCCGTAGCCGCCCGACTCGCCCACCGCCTTGACCACCAGCTCGTCCAGGTGCTCCAGGACGTAGGCCCGCTCGTCGGCCTTGTCGCACAGGTAGGTCTCAATATTCTGCAGCACCGGCTCCTCGCCCAGGTAGTAGCGGATGATCGCCGGGACATAGGCGTAGACGGCCTTATCGTCGGCGACGCCGGTGCCGACGGCGTTGGCCAGGGCCACGTTGCCGGAGCGGTAGGCGTTGAGCAGGCCGGGCACGCCCAGGATCGAGTCGGGCCGGAAGGCCAGCGGGTCGATGAAGTCGTCGTCCACCCGCCGGTAGATCACGTCCACCCGCCGCAGCCCGGCCGTCGTCCGCATATAGACGATATTATCGTGGCAGATCAGGTCGCGCCCCTCGACCAGCTCGATGCCCATCAGGCGGGCCAGGAAGGTATGCTCGAAGTAGGCCGAGTTGAAGACGCCCGGCGTCAGCAGCACGATCGTCGGCTCGGGGCGGTGGGCCGGGGCCAGGCCGCGCAGGGTGGTGAGCAGCGAGGTGCCGTAGTGGTCGATCGGGCGCACGCCATAGTTGGCGAAGAGCCGCGGGAAGGCCCGCTTCATCACCGCGCGGTTGGTGAGCATGTAGCTCACCCCGCTCGGCACGCGCAGGTTGTCCTCCAGCACCGCGAAGCTGCCGTCCGGCACGCGCACCAGGTCGGTGCCGACCACCGTGATGTAGGTGTCGCGCGGGACGCTGACGTTGCGCATCTCGCGGCGGTAGTGCTGGCATGTGTAGACCAGCTCGCGCGGGATGACGCCGTCCTTAAAGATCTTGCCCTCGTGGTAGATGTCGTGCAGGAAGTGGTTCAGCGCGGTGATGCGCTGGGCCAGCCCGCGCTCGACCGGCGCCCACTCGGCGGCGGTGATGATCCGCGGCAGCAGGTCGTAGGGGAAGATCCGCTCGGTGCTCGAGTCCTCGCCGTAGACGGTGAAGGTGATGCCCTGGTTGAGGAATGCGGCGTCGGCGTAGCGCTGGCGCTGCAGCAGCTCGCTCAGGCTCATCTCGTTCAGCCGCTCGTAGAGCGCGCGGTAGTGCTCGCGCACATGGCCGAGGGGGGTGAACATCTCGTCGTAGGCCGCGTCGATCTGGTAGCTGGTGAAGGGCGGCCGCCCAATATCGGTTGCGCTGCGCTCGTGGGGCATCGTGCGTAGAGTCCTGATCTACGAAGGAGGCACATTCGCAGAGAGGGCGGCAAGGCATCGTTGCCGTTGCGTCTTCAGTTGGGGTTCCTCTGGGTTAGCAGGTATGATACCGGCTGGCACTAGTTTCGTCAAATACTGTGCCCATCAGGCACAGGCCACACTGATGGTGCTGCGGCGCGGCCGATCAGCAAGGCCATGCATGCGTTGCCCCAGAGCACCGTGCCCTTCAGGGCGAATGAGTAGAGCGTGGCCAGCAGCGTGGTGCCGAGGGCGAACAGGCCGAGGTCGGGGCCAAGGGCCGCCGCCAGCAGCAGGGCGGCGCTCGCCAGCGCCAGCGCCAGCCCGAGGGCCGCGCCGCGGGCGATCCGCCCCGCCGGGATGGGCCGCTGCGGCTTGCTGTAGCCATCTACCGTCACGTCGACATAGTCATTGATCACAAAGCCGTAGGCCACCACCAGCCCCACCACCGCCGCCGCGCCCCAGCTCTTTGGCGCCAGGGCCGCCGCCGCGCCGCCGGCCAGGTAGGATCCCACCAGCGTGTAGACCGCAGCGTAGATGCTGTTGGTATAACGTGTGATCTGGGCCAGGCTTGCAACCCGGTATCGCATACTGCTGACGGCCACGCGCCCTCCCTCCGCTCCGCGCCGCCGATATGGCGGTACGCTCTATTATGACATGGGTATGGGGTGACGTTTTTTCGGCCTTCCGACCGATGGCCCGCCCTGCCCGACCGTGGTACCCTTTGAAACACGAGTTCGCCTTCTATCCGAGGTAGGGCCATGACAGACCGGAAGGACACCGCCCGCGCCACCCAAGGCGTCAGTGCGCCCTCCCGGCCGATGCTCCCCTGAGCCTCGCCCGACACCGCTCTCAAGCTGTGGGTGCACGCCGATGCCCCCGGCTTTTTTTATTGCAGATTGCAGATTGTAGATTGCAGAACTAATCTGCAATCTGCAATCTACAATCTGCAATCAGAACGCAGGAGGTTCACCAGGTGGCACAGCGTAGCGAGTTCACCGCCCCGAACGCCTACACCTACGACCAGCGCAGCGCGCCGCGCTGGGTCTTCTCGCACATCCGACGCTACTGGTACTTCGCCCTGGGCTTCTACTTCTTCTTCCTGATCGCCTGGAGCTGCTACGCCGGCGCCCAGGTGCTGATCGGCCGCGCGGTCGACGAGATCATCAGCCCGAGCGGGCCGAGCGGGCTGATGATCATCACCCTGGTCATCCTGTCCGTCATGGTGGGCGACGGCCTGTCGGGGCTGCTCGGCAGCCTCTCGGCCGAGAGCGTGGCCGCCCGCTTCGAGGCCGACGCCCGCCAGGAGCTCTACGAGAGCCTGCTCAGCAAGAGCAAGGGCTTCCACGACCGCCAGCGCGCCGGCGATATTATGGCCCGCGCCACCGACGACACCAGCCAGCTCTCGCACATGATCGCCCCCGGCGGGACGCTGGTGTCGGAGACGGTGATGGGGATCGTCATCCCGCTCACCTACATCGCCTTCATCAGGCTGGAGCTGCTGCTGGTGCCGCTCTGCTTCGTGGCCGCCTACATCGTCACCGCCAGGGCCTATATGGGCCGGCTCAACCCGGTGATCCGCGACCAGCGCGATCAGTTCGGCGTGATGAACGCCGGCCTTGAGGAGACGATCTCGGGCATCGAGGTGGTGAAGGCCAGCGCCCGCGAGGGCTTCGAGCGCGCCAAGTTCCGCCGCAACGCCCGGCTCTTCCGCGACTTCTTCGTGCGCCAGGGCTACATCGAGGCGCGCTACCTGCCGCTGCTGATCTACGGCGTCGCCCTCGGCCTGAGCTTCCTGCACGCCATGCTGCTCTACCGCCAGGGCAGCATCCAGATCGGCCAGGTGATCGCCGTGGTGGGCCTGGTGAACGTGCTGCGCTTCCCGACCTTCATCTCGATCTTCGCCTTCTCGCTGCTCCAGTCCGGCACCGCCAGCGCCAACCGCATCCTGAAGATCGTCCGCGCCGAGACCGACCTCGACGAGAACAGCGGCGGCCACGCGGCCCAGATGCGCGGCGAGATTGTGTTTGAGGGGGTCAGCTTCGGGTATGAGGAGGCCGGAGGCGGGAGGCAGGAGGCAGGATCGGACCCCAGCCTCCTGCCTCCTGCCTCCCGCGTCCTGGAAGACATCTCCTTCCGCATCGCGGCCGGGCAGACGGTGGCGATCGTCGGGCAGACCGGCAGCGGCAAGAGCGCCCTGACCCAGCTGGTCAACCGCACCTACGACGTGAGCGCGGGGCGCGTGCTGGTGGACGGGGTGGACGTGCGCGAGTGGAGCATGGACAGCCTGCGCTCGCAGATCGGCAAGATCGAGCAGGACATCTTCCTGTTCTCGCGCAGCATCGCCGACAACATCGCCTTCGGCGCGCCGGACGCCGGGCGCGAGCGGGTGATCGCCGCCGCCCAGGCCGCGCAGGCCCACGACTTCATCAGCGCCTTCCCCGACGGCTACGACACGGTGGTGGGCGAGCGCGGCATGACCCTCTCGGGCGGCCAGCGCCAGCGCATCGCCCTGGCCCGGGCCTTCCTGAGCGACCCGCGCATCCTCATCCTGGACGACAGCACCAGCGCCATCGACAGCGCCACCGAGGACCAGATCCAGCAGGCCATCCGCAAGGCCCAGGAGGGCCGCACCGTCCTGCTGATCACCCACCGCATCTCGCAGATCCGCTGGGCCGACCTGATCCTCGTCCTAGAGGGCGGGCGCATCACCGCCGCCGGCAGCCACGAGGAGCTGCTGGACAGCTCGCCGCACTACCGGCGGATCTTCGCCCGCTATGATGATAAGGGGACAGGGGATAGGGGACAGGGGACAGCGAACAGCGGACAGGGAACAGGCAGCGCAATACCGAATGATAAGGGGACAGCGAACAGCGGACAGGGAGCAGACAGCGCAATACCGAATGATAAGGGGACAGCGAACAGCGGACAGGGAACAGGCAGCGCAATACCGACTATCGCCGAGGTGCCAGCCTAGCACCGTGCCCGGCCTGTCCCCTGTCCCCTGTCCCCTGTCCCCTGTCCCCTGTCCCCTGTCCCCTCCAGAGGAGTTTCCAATGGGCTTTTTGTTCGACGGCCTCGACGCCGAGCAGTACGACCGCAGCTATAGCGACGGCGACCTGGTGCGGCGCATCCTGGGCTACTTCCGGCCGCAGGCCCGCAAGATGGGCGTCGCCGCCGCGATGATCGCTAGCGCCGCCCTGCTCGACGCCGGCATCCCGATCTTCATCGCGCGCAGCATCGACACCCTGCGCGCCGACACCACCTTCAGCCGGATCGCGCTGACCGCCCTGGCCCTGGCCGCCCTCGGCGCCACATCCTGGGTCTTCAACCTGGTGCGGCAGACCCTGGCCGCCCAGGCGGTGGGCGACGTGGTGCTGAAGATGCGCGAGGACGCCTGCGACTCGGTGCTGCGCCGCGACATGTCCTTCTATGACCAGTACGCCTCGGGCAAGATCGTCAGCCGGGTCACCTCCGATACGGCGGCCTTCTCGCAGGTGATGAACCTCTCGATGGAGCTGCTCAGCCGGCTGCTGCTGGTCTTCGCCCTGGTCGGCTACCTGGCCACGGTCAGCCTCAAGCTGACCGGCATCCTGCTGGCGCTGGCCCCGCTGATCGTGGGCACGGCGCTGGCCTTCCGGGCGATCGCCCGCCGCACGATCACCGCATCCCGGCGCATGAACGCCGAGGTGAGCAGCCACGTCCAGGAGACGGTCAGCGGCATCGGGGTGGCGAAGACCTTCCGCCAGGAGCCGGCGATCTACGCCGAGTTCATCAACGTCAACCGTCAGTCGCAGCGGGTGAATCAGCGCACGCGCTACGTGTTCAGCAGCATCTTCCCGATCCTGAACATCATCGCCGGCATGGGCACGGCCGCGCTGGTCTATGTCGGCGGCCTGGATGTGCGCGGCGGCGTGATCACGGCGGGCACATGGTTCCTGTTCATCCAGGGCCTGCAGAGCATCTGGTTCCCGCTCACCAGCATCGCCTCGTTCTGGAGCCAGTTCCAGATCGGCCTGGCCGCCGGCGAGCGCGTCTTCGGCCTGATCGACGCCGAGCCGCGGGTGGTGCAGTCCGACAGCGTGCAGCTGCCGGCGCTGCGCGGCGAGATCCAGTTTGCGGGCGTGGACTTCCACTACAAAGAGGAGGAGCAGGTCTTGAAAGACTTCAGCCTGCACATCCGCGCCGGCGAGACGCTGGCCCTGGTGGGGCACACCGGCTCGGGCAAGAGCAGCATCGCCAAGCTGGTGGCCCGCTTCTACGAGTTCCAGGGCGGCCAGATCCGCATCGACGGCGAGGACATCCGCCGGCTCGACCTGGAGAGCTACCGCTCGCGCCTGGGCATGGTCACCCAGTCGCCCTTCCTCTTCGACGGCAGCGTGCGCGAGAACATCCGCTACGGGCGGCCCGACGCGACCGACGCGGAGGTGCTGGCGGCGGCCCGCCACGTCGGCGGCGACGAGTGGGTCGCCGCGCTGCCGCGCGGCCTGGACACCCAGGTCGGCGAGCGCGGCGCGGGCCTCTCGATGGGCCAGCGCCAGCTGGTGGCCCTGGCCCGCGTGCTGCTCCAGGACCCGGCGATCATCATCCTGGACGAGGCGACGGCCAGCGTGGACCCGCTGACCGAGGTGCTCATCCAGGAGGGGCTGGACACGGTGCTGGCCGGGCGCACGGCGATCGTGATCGCCCACCGCCTGAGCACGGTGCGCCACGCCAACCGGATCATCGTCCTGCGCAAGGGCGCGATCATCGAGCAGGGCGGCCACGACAGCCTGCTGGCGGCCGGCGGGCACTACGCCGAGCTCTACAACACCTACTTCCGCCACCAGAGCCTGGAGTATATCGAGCAGGCCCGCAAGGCGGCGTAATTTTAAAAATCGATGGCTGGCGGCGAATCCGCCAGCCATCGATTTTGT
>NZ_JAIEWN010000008.1:7644-45693 GCF_019599295.1 Oscillochloris sp. ZM17-4
GCCGGTGTGCAGGTCCAGCCCCTGCTTGACCTGGCCGAGCTTGTCGATCAGGGCGGATGGGGCGACCAGCCAGCCCACCCGCAGGCCGGGCGTGAGCAGCTTCGAGAAGGTGCTGAGGTAGACGACGTGGCGCAGCTCGCCGTGCAGCTCGCAGTCGATCGCCGCCAGCGGCGTGGCCCGCTCGCCCTCGTAGACCAGCTCGCCGTAGGGGTCGTCCTCAATGATCGGCAGGCGGTGGCGGGCGGCCAGCTCGACCAGCGCGCGCCGCCGGGCGGGGGCCAGGGTCACGCCGGTGGGGTTCTGGAAGGAGGAGACCACGTAGAGGAAGCGCGGGCGGGCGCCGCGCTCCAGCAGCTCGGCCAGGGCGCCCACATCGAGGCCGTCCTCGTCCATGGGCAGGGGCAGCAGCTGCGGGCGGTAGGGCTGCCAGGCCTGCAGCGCGCCCAGGTAGGTCGGGCTCTCGACGGCCACCGGCGCGCCGGGGTCGATCAGCAGCTTGCCGATCATGTCCAGCGCCTGCTGCGAGCCCGAGGTGATCATCACCTGGCCGGCGGGGGCGCGCAGGCCGAGGTCGCCCATCCAGCCGGCGATCAGCTCGCGCAGCGGGCCGTGGCCCTCGGTCGGCCCGTACTGCAGGGCGGCGGCGGGCGACTCGACAATCGCCTGCTCGCAGGCCGCGCCGATCTCCTCGGCCGGGAACAGCTCGGGCGCCGGCAGCCCCCCGGCGAAGGAGATCATCTCCGGCTGCACCGTCAGCTTCAGCAGGTCGCGGATGGCCGAGCTGCTCATCTCGCGCGCGCCCTGCGCGATCCGCTCGCCCCAGTTGATGCTCATTGCTACTCCAGAATTGCAGATTGCAGATTGCAGATTGCAGATTGCCGGGCGCGGGAGACGGCCTTCCCGCCCGCACCTGCGCAGTTGGGTCAGTATACTCCCCGCCGGGCGGAGCCATCCAGAGACAATGTCATCCCCAACCGGGCGTATAATGGTTGAGGAAACCTGGGGCAGCGGTGTAAGGGCGCAGCAGCCCCAGTTGTCTATTCAGGTCTATAATTCTCCGCTGCTGCTGCGCCCTTACACACCTACCCCATGTCCCACCTCGCCCTCTTTCACGCCCGCCTGCAGGTCACGATCACGCTGGCCCTGGCCGCCCTGCTGCTCTGGGGGCTGGTCTGCGCCCTGCGCGGCGCCGTCGGCCGCGGCTACACGGCGGCCCTCTGGGTCGTCGGGCTGCTGATCATCGCCGAGGGGCTGCTCGGACTGCCCCTGCTGCTCAGCAGCGCCCGGCCGGCCCGCCTGGCCCTGCACATCGTCTACGGGGCGGTGGCCGCCGCCCTGCTGCCCGGCGCTATCGCCTACAGCCGGGGCCGCTCCGGACGCTGGGAGGCGCTGACCTACGCCGCGATCTGTCTGTTCCTGCTCGGCGTGGCCGCCCGCGCCTACCAGACTGGGGGGGCCGGGTGAGCTACGACGCGATCATTATCGGCGCGGGGGTGGGCGGGCTCACCGCCGCCGCCCTGCTCGCCCGCGACGGCTGGCGGGTGGCCCTGCTGGAGGGCCACATCGAGCCCGGCGGCTGCGCGTCCTCGTACCGCCGCAAGCGGCCCGACGGCACATCGTATGTGTTCGACGTGGGCGCCACCCTCTTCGGCGGCTTCCAGCCCGGCGGCGCGCACGACTGGGTGGCCCGCAGGCTGGGACTGCGCTTCCCGGTGGTGCCCCTGGAGCCGGCCATGCAGGTCTGGCTGCCCGACCGGGCGGTGACGCGCTACGGCGACCCGGGGGCCTGGCGGGCCGAGCGGGCGCGGGCCTTCCCGGCGCAGGCCGCCGCCGCCGAGCGCTTCTGGCAGAACCAGGAGGAGATCGCCGACATCGCCTGGCGCTTCGCCGCGCGCAACCCGCCCATGCCGCCCGAGACGGCCGGCGACCTGCTGGGGATGCTCCCGGCCGTGCGCCCGGAGCTGCTCGGCCTGCTGCCGCACCTGGGGCGCACCGTCGGCCACGAGCTGCGCCGCCACCGCCTGGACGACCCGGCGCTGCGGGCCTTCGTCGACGCCCAGCTGCTGATCTCGGCCCAGGTGCCCGCCGACGAGGCGGCCTGGCTGTTTGGCAGCGTGGCCCTCGACCTGGCCCGCCAGGGCGTCTTCTACGCCGAGGGCGGGGCCTGGAGCATCGCCCGCACCCTGGCCGACGCGCTCATCCGCGACGGCGGCGAGCTGCGCTACCGGGCCTGGGTCGATCAGATCCTGGTCGAGGGCGAGCGGGCGGTGGGCGTGCGCCTGGCCGGCGGCGAGGAGCTGCGCGCCCGCCACATCATCGCCGGGCAGACGGTCTGGGATGTCGCCCGGCTGCTGGGCGAGGCCGCGCCGCGCCGGCTGCTGCGGCTGGCCAAGGGGACGCCCGAGGCCTGGGGCGCCTTTATGCTCTACCTGGGGGTGGACGCGGCGGCCGTGCCGGCGGGGCTGGCCGAGCACCACCAGGTGCTGCTGCGCTACGGCGAGCCGATGGGCGAGGGCAACACCGCATTCGTCTCGCTGCACCCGGCCGACGACACGAGCCGCGCCCCGGCGGGCCAGCGGGCGGTGACGGTCAGCACGCACACGCGGGTCGGCCCCTGGTGGGAGGCGCGGGCGGCGGGGCGGGCGGCCTACCGCGAGCGCAAGGGGCGCTGGGCCGAGCGGCTGCTCGACGCGGCCGAGGTGGCGCTGCCGGGGCTGCGCGGCCACATCCGCTACCAGCAGGCCGGCACGCCGGTGAGCTTCGCGCGCTACACCCGCCGCGCCGAGGGCATGGTCGGCGGGCTGGGCCAGCGCCCCGAGCAGAGCGGATTCCGCAGCCTGGGCGCGCGCGCCGCCGGGGTAGACCGCCTCTGGCTGGTGGGCGACAGCGCCTTCCCCGGCCAGAGCACCGCCGCCGTGACCCAGGGCGCCATCCGGCTCTACCGCGCGCTGCGCTGGTCGCGCCGGATCTAGACTCCCGCCGCTCACCTTGGGGCGCGGCGGGGGCCTGCCGTGCCAAAAATGTGCCCGGCAGGCGCAGCCTCACCGATGGTGCTGCGGCAACTAAAAGGGCGCAGTTTTGTACCGTGAGGTTGCACGATCACTACGGGCAGAGCCACATCTCAAAGCATATTCCAACCCTCATAGACTATGATCATGGCGAAACGTCGCAAGCAGTGCGGGTCATCACATCACCAGAGGCACATCATCATGGCACTGAATCGTCGCTCGCTTCTCTTCGACCTCACCCGCGCGGAGGTGCTCGCTAAAGGGCATGTACTCCCTGAGCCAGCGCGCTGCGTGCAGTGCGGGATCTGCTCCTATAACTGTCCGATCGGCCTGGATGTGCGGGCCTACGCGTGGCGCGGCGAGCCCATCTTCGATGGCCACTGCCTCACCTGTGGCCAGTGTGTGGCCCGCTGCCCGCGCGGCGTCCTCACCTTCGCGCGCGTCAATCTGTGCGCCGAGCCCACGCATTAATATAGCGGCACGAGGGCGGGCGTGGCCCGCCCTCGTGCCCACGAGAGAGAGATACGCCCCATGGCTACAGAATATGTCATTGTGGGGTCGGGGGTCGCCGGCATCGCCGCCGCCGAGGCGCTCCGCTCCCGTGCGCCGGGGGCGAGCGTCACCGTTGTTACGGAAGACCCTGACGGTTTCTACTCGCGGCCGGGGCTGGCCTACTACCTCAGCGGCACCATCCCGGAGAAACAGCTCTTCCCGCGCTCGCCGGCCGATCTGCGCGACATGGGCCTGCGCTGGGTGCAGGCCCGCGCCACCCACATCGACGTGGCGGGCCATCGCCTCACCCTCGCCGACGACCGCACGATCCCCTACGACAAGCTGCTCCTCGCCACCGGCGCCCGCGCCGCAGCGCCCGACTTCCCCGGCAGCGACCTCGACGGGATCTTCACCCTAGACACGCTGGGCGATGCCAGGCGGCTGGTGCGCAAGGCCAATAGAAGCGGCCGCGCCGTGGTGGTGGGCGGCGGCATCACCGCACTAGAGCTCGCCGAGGGGCTGCACGCCTGCGGCGTCCGCGTCCACTACCTGCTGCGCGGCGCGCGCTACTGGGCGAACGTCCTCGACGCCGAGGAGTCGCACCTCGTGGAGGAGCACCTGCGCAGCGACGGCGTAGAGATCCACTCCCACACGCGGGTGCGCCAGGCGCTGGGCAAGAAGGGCAAGCTGATCGCCGTAGAGACCGACTCCGGCGCGCTGATCCCCTGCCACATGCTGGCCGTCGCCATCGGCACGCGCCCGCACCTCGACCTGGCCCGCGCCGCCGGGGTCAAGGTAGATCGTGGCATCCTGACCGACTCCTGCCTGCGCACGAGCGCGCCCGACATCTTCGCCGCCGGGGATGTCGCCCAGGTCTACAATGAGCGCAGCGGCCGAGCCAGCCTCGACACGCTCTGGCCGACGGCGCGCGCCCACGGGGAGGCCGCGGCGGCCGCCATGGCCGGCGAGCCCACGCCATACCAGCCCGCCACCGCCATGAACGTCACCCTGCTTGCCGGCATCCCGACGACCATTATCGGCGCCCTCGGCAGCGGCAGCGACGAGGATCTGGTGGCGATCGCCCGCGGCGACAGCGAGCGGTGGCGCAATGCCACGCCAGCATGGGTGGTCGTCGAGCAGCACGCGGTGAACCGGGTGCGGCTCATGCTCGGCGAGCGCACGATCACCGGCGCGCTCGTGATGGGAGACCAGACCCTCTCGCGCCCGCTCCAGCGCCTGATCGCCGCCGAGGCAGACATTAGCCCCATCCGCGACTCGCTGCTGGCCGACGGCAATACCATCCTCGAGCGGATCGCCACCTTCTCTGCGGAATGGGAGTGTAGCCATGCAGCCACCCCGTGACCTGCCGTCGGCGACAGTCAGCCGCCCGGCACGCCAGACCACCTACGAGATCGAGATATCGCTGGTGTTGGTCGGCGCGATCACCGGGCTGTACCTGTGGGCGTCGCGCGCCGGCACCCCGGCGTCCAGCGGGCTCTTCGGCCACGGCCTGGGCATCATCGGCTTCCTGCTGATGCTGTCCACCGAGACGCTCTACTCGCTGCGCAAGCGCGCCCGCGGGCGCGCCTTCGGGCGGCTGAGCAGCTGGCTCCAGTGGCATATCGTCACCGGGATCGTCGGCTCGTACATGGTGCTCCTGCACACCGCATGGCAGTTCCACGGCCTCGCCGGCGTGGTGACGCTGCTGACGGTGGTGGTGGTGGGCAGCGGCGTTGTCGGGCGCTACCTGTACACCGCCATCCCGCGCACGGTGGACGGCGCCGAGCTGACTCTGGCCGACCTGGAGGGCCAGCTGGCGGCGGGGGCCTCGCGCCTGGAGATTCTGGCCCGCACGCGCGCGACGCCGGGCGAGCCGCCGGCCCGGCTGCGACTGCCGTCCCTGGCCGCCGCGCCCGGCGGAGCGCTCGCCAGCGTGCTCGCGCGCCCGCTGATCGGCTGGCGCGACCGGGCCGCCCTGAGCCGCGCGATCACAGAGCTGGGAAGCCAGGACCAGGCCACCGCCGATGAGCTACGCCGGCTGATCGGCGAGCGACACCGCCTGCTGCGCCAGATCGAGCGCCTGGCCGCCGCCCGCCGCCTGCTCGCCCTCTGGCACACGGTGCACATCCCGCTCGGCGTCGCCCTGTTCGTCCTATCCTTCGTCCACATCGGCGCCGCGATCTACTACGCGACGCTTCTTCGATAGGGGAGGCTCCTAATGCGTCGTCTTGGCTGCCTCACGCCCTTCGGGATCGGCGCGGGCCTGATCGCCGTGGTCGCCGTCGCCGCCGCCGCCCTGCTCAGCGGCGGCGCCATGTTCAGCCCCGGCCCCCTGAGCACCCAGGCGCGCAATGGCGTCACGCTCGGCGGGGTCACATCGCACGCCGCCATCGGCGGGAACTGCGCCAGCTGCCACACGAGCCCGCTCGACGCGCGGGGCATGGCCGGAGCCTGCCTGGACTGCCACACCGACATCCAGGCCCAGCTGGCCAGCCCGAACACGCTCCACGGCGCGCTGCCCGACGGGGCCTCCTGCCTCGGCTGCCACACCGAGCATAAGGGCGAGACCGCAAACCTCACGAACACCGAGCTGACGAGCAGCTTCCCCCACGAGCAGCTCGGCTTCTCGCTCGCGGCCCACAAGCGCACCGCCGATGGCCGCAGCTTCGCCTGCGCCGACTGCCACACCGCCCTCGATCAGACCCCGCGCCCCGCCAACGCCTACGCCCTCGACTCGGCGGGCTGCGTGGGCTGCCACGTGGGCTACCAGGCCGGCTTTATAGCGCAGCACCGCGCTGACTTCGGCGACGACTGCCTGAGCTGCCACAACGGCGTGGACCGCTACAGCGGCTTCGACCACGCCGCGCTGAGCTTCCCCCTAGAGGGCCAGCACGCTGAGGTCGGCTGCCAGCTCTGCCACACCGCCGCCCACGCCCCGGCCGACTTCAAGATCGCCGATAGCACCTGCGTGGCCTGCCACCAGAGCCGCGATGTCCACCAGGGCGCCTACGGCACCGACTGCGCCACCTGCCACACGCCCAGCGGGTGGGAGCAGGTCACCTTCGACCACAGCAAGACGGCCTTCCCGCTCACCGGCGCACATACCGATGCGGCCTGCGCCAGCTGCCACAGCGCCCACGTCTACAAGGGCACGCCCACCAGCTGCGTCTCGTGCCACGCCGAGCCGCAGGTACACCTCGGCCAGTTCGGCACCGACTGCGCCACCTGCCACGTGACGAGCGCCTGGGAGAATGTGATCTTCACCCACACCTTCCCGCTCAACCACGGCGGCCGCGGCCAGATCGCCTGCGCCACCTGCCACACCAACCCGCCGCCCCAGCAGTACACGACCTACACATGCGCCAGCTGCCACGGTGACGCGGAGATGGCCAGAAAGCACAGCGAGGAGGGGATCACCAATATCACCAACTGTGTGCGCTGTCACGCCGACGGTCGCAAGCATGACTGATGCTGATGGCTGTTGCAACCGGGTCTCGGGCTTCGCCCCAGACCCGGTTTTGTATTGGGGTTGGGCGGCTTCGCCGCCCAACCCCAATACAAAATAATGCGGGGGCGGCACAGCCGCCCCCGCACCCCCACCGGGAGGTGACGCGCGCAAAGCCGCGCGCCAGCCAGCCACAGACCGCAGGTGGTGTATACTGTGCCCCATGGCCTCGATTCTAATCGTCGAAGATGAAGAGCACCTGCGCACCGCCCTCGGCTACAGCCTGCGCCGGGCCGGCTACACGGTGACGAACGCCAGCAGCGGGGCTGAGGCCCTGGCGATTGTGCAGACCGCCATGCCCGACCTGGTGCTGCTCGACGTGATGCTGCCCGAGATCGACGGCTTCGAGGTGCTGCGCCGGATCCGGCGCTTCTCGCCAGTGCCGGTGCTGATGCTCACCGCCCGCGCCGACGAGGTGGACACCGTGCTCGGCCTGGAGCTCGGCGCCGACGACTACATCACCAAGCCCTTCCGCGTCCGCGAGCTGATCGCCCGCATCGGCGCCGCCCTGCGCCGCCCCATGCTCGGCAGCTCCCCTGGCGCCATACCCGCCCCGACGGGCGCCCTCACCGTCGGCGACCTATGGATCGACCCGGTGAGCCACCAGGCCACCTGCGGGGGGCGCACGCTCATCCTCAAGCCCCGCGCCTTCGCCCTGCTCCAGTTCTTTATGCAGCACCCCGGCCAGGTCTTCAGCCGCGAGCAGCTGCTCGGCCAGCTCTGGGGCGAGCCGTTTATCGGCGACCCGCGCACCGTCGATGTCCACATCCGCTGGATCCGCGAGCAGATTGAGGACGACCCCAGCAGCCCCACCCGCCTGCGCACCATCCGCAATGTGGGCTACCAGTTTGTGGGCTGAGCCGTGCCGCGCATGATCATCCGCCATACGCGCCGGCGGGCCGTCGCCGCATCCATCGCGCTGGTCGTGGTCGCCCTGTCCTCCCTGGCCTGGGCGCTGATCGCGCTGACGCAAAGGGGCGAGGTCATCGATGCGGTGGGGCAGCGCATGGCCTATGCCGCGATCGGGTTCGCCCTGGTCGCGGCGGCCCTGGCCCTCGGCATGGCCCTGCTGGTCGTCCGCCGCGCCGCCCGCCCGCTCCGCGAGCTGCGCCAGCTGGCCAGCCGCCTCGCCAGCGGCGACCTTGATGCGACGGTGCCCATCCCGCCCGACGAGGACATGGCCGCCCTTTCCCAGGACATCAACCTGATGGCGAGCCGGCTGCGCCAGCTGATCCACACCGCCGAGGCAGAGCGCGGCCGGCTGAGCACGGTGCTGGCCACCATGGGCGACGGCCTGCTGATCGTGGAGCCCGACGACACGGTGAGCGCGGCCAACCCGGCCGCCGTCGCCGCACTCGGCCTGCCGCCCGCCCCCTTCCCGCTCGCCGCGATCAGCATCGGCCCGATCCTCAGCGCCGCCCTGCGTCGGCCGCCGCCGGCGGGCGTCCCGGGGCCGGTCATCCTCGATGAGCTGCAGCCCCAGGAGCGCGGCCGCTCCCTGCGCGCCCTCGTCACCCGCCCGGCCGAAGGGGACACCCGCCAGGCGATCGTCATCCTCCAGGATCTCAGCGAGCTGCGGCGGGCCGAGCGCGCCCGCCGCGCCCTGCTCGCCAATATCTCCCACGACCTGCGCACCCCCCTGGCCTCGCTCCAGGTGATGCTCGACGCCCTCCAGGACGGCGCCCTGGACGAGCGCGGCGTGGCCGAGGACTTCGTCCGCCGCATGGATGTCGAGGTGCAGGGGCTCAGCCGGCTCGTGAACGAGTTCCTCAGCCTCTCGCGGATCGAGTCCGGCCAGGAGGAGCTGCACCTCGTGCCCACCGACCCCGTCGGCCTGCTCGAGTCGGCCGCGGCGCGCATGGCCGCCCAGGCCGCGCAGCGCGCGATCGCCCTGCGCACCGAGCTACCCCCCAGCCTGCCGGCGATCAGCGTCGACCCGGGCCGGATCGAGCAGGTGCTGCTGAACCTGCTCCAGAACGCCCTGGCCTTCACCCCCGCCGGCGGCAGCGTGACGGTGCGCGCCGCGCAGGATGGGCCATGGCTGCGGGTGGCCATCGCCGACACCGGCGTCGGCATCGCCCCCGAGCACCTGCCGCATATCTTCGAGCGCTTCTACAAGTCCGACCCGGCCCGCAGCGGCGGCGGCACCGGCCTCGGCCTCGCCATCGCCCGCCACCTCGTCGAGCGCCACGGCGGCGAGATCCTCGCCGCCAGCGCCCTCGGCGCCGGAACCACGATGACGATCTCGCTGCCCCTCGCCCCCGCCGAGCCGCGTTAAACTCCCGTTCACCTTGCGATCACGTTGCGATCAACTCCCGGTGGGATACTGGGGCTAGGAACATCGGTGTTGCGCTGGGGAGCCCAGCGCAATACGCCATCGGGAGGCGCTGTGGAGATCGTCCTCTTTCTGATCGCCCTGTGTGTCGGCGGGCTGGGCAGCATGCTCGGCATCGGCGGCGGGGTGCTGCTCATCCCGCTGCTCACCGGGCCGCTGGGCATCCCGATCAAGACCGCGATCGGCGCCAGCATCGTCAGCGTGATCGCCACCTCGTCGGCCGCCGGCGCCGTGTATGTCGGCAAGGGCATGAGCCACACCCGCCTGAGCATGATCTTAGAGATCGCCACCACCATGGGCGCCTTCGCCGGCGGCATCACCGCCGTGCTGATCGACCCGCGCTGGCTCTCGGCGATCTTCGCCCTGGTGCTCTGCTACGTCATCTACAGCATGAGCCGACTGCCCAAGGAGGACCACGAGTCCAGCCCCACCGGCCTGCTCGACACCAGCTACGACGACCCGCTCAGCGGGCGCGAGGTGCGCTACGGCGTGCGCAACCTGCCCGCCGGCCTCGGCGCCAGCTTCCTGGCCGGCAACGTCTCCGGCCTGCTCGGCATCGGCGGCGGGATCATCAAGGTGCCGATCATGAGCCTGGTGATGGGCATGCCCCTGCGGGCCGCCATCGCCACCAGCAACTTTATGATCGGCGTCACCGCCGCCACCAGCGCGGTGATCTACTACCAGCACGGATTCCTCGACCCGCGCGTGGCCATCCCCACCGCCCTCGGCGTGCTCGGCGGCGCCCAGATCGGCGCGCGCATCGGCGGCAAGGTGCGCAGCCAGCGCCTCAAGCAGATCTTCCAGGGCCTCCTGATCATCTTCGCCGTGCAGATGCTCTTCCAGGCGATCCGCGGGGCGTAGGGGCGCAGCGTGCTGCGCCCTCCCCGCGCCCGATAAAGTGTAATCTTATGACAACCTCATCCCATCCTGAGACCGACAAGGCCGCGCCCGCGCGCACGCCGCCGGCCGCGCCGGTCACGCCCGATCTGCCCGCCGAGGTGCGCGTCGCCCACGCGCCGGCCCACGCCGAGCCGCGCCCCGCCGGCCGCGCCATCCACGTCGCGCCCGATATTGTGCGCCGGGTGACGCAGCCCGACGAGGTCGACCGCGAGAAGCGCGACCTGGACGCCCTCGTCCATAAGGTGCTGGTGATCGGCCTGGCCCTCAGCACCGCCCTCATGCTCGCCGGGGTCGCGCTCGACCTGATCCTCGGCCGGGCCATGCCCGAGACGGTCGCGGCGCTCGGCGAGGTCTTCCCCCGGATCATGGCCCTGCGCCCGTCGGGACTGCTGACCCTGGGGCTGCTGGTGCTGATCGCCACGCCCATCCTGCGGGTGATCGGCTCGATCGTCGCGTTCGTCTACGAGCGCGACTGGCGCTACGCCGGGATCACCTCGGTGGTGTTTCTGGTGATGATGGTCAGCATTATGATCGGCAAGGGCTAGCGGAAGGGGATCGAACGCATGGGTCTACAGTCTCGCCTCCAGAAGGGCGCGCTCGCGCTCTACACGATCATCTCGGCGATCAACGATGGCCACGAGGAGCAGGCCGTGCTCGACGCGCTCCTGGAGCGCACGGTGGTCGAGCTGGGCTACCGCGCGGCCACCCTGCGCATCCTCGACGAGGAGCGCCAGACCCTGGCCCTCAAGGCGGCCTACGGCCTAAGCGAGGGCTACCGCGCCAAGGGCGATGTGGAGCTCGCCAGCAGCGCGATCGACCGCGCGGTGATCGGCGGCGATCTGGTGACGGTGGACGATGTGCGGGCCGACCCCGGATTCCAGTACGGCGAGGCCGCCGAGCGCGAGGGCCTGGTCAGTGCGATCGCCCTGCCGCTCACCCTGCGCGACCGGGCGATCGGCGTGCTGCGCGTCTACACCGCCGCGCCCCACAGCTTCGGCGAGGAGGAGCGGGCGCTGCTCTCGGCGGTGGCCAGCCTGGGCGCCCAGGCCATCCAGCGCGCCCGGCTCTACACCGCGTTCCAGCAGATCGCCCGCGGCATGAACTCCAGCCTCGACCTGCGCGAGGTGCTGACCAGCCTGCTGCTCCAGTCGGTCGACGAGCTGAACGTGCGCGCCGGCTCCATCCGCCTGCTCGGCCCGAGCGCCCGGACCCTGCACCTCGCGGCGGCCTACGGCCTGAGCGAGGGCTACCTGGCCAAGGGCGCGGTGAAGGTGGCCCAGAGCCCGGTCGACCAGCACGTGCTCGCCGAGCGCCAGCCCGTCGCGATCACCGAGCTGACGGCGGCCGGCGGATTCCAGTACCCCGAGGAGGCCCAGCGCGAGGGCATCCGCTCGGTGCTGGTGGTGCCGCTCTGCGCGCGCGGCGTGCCGATCGGCGTGCTGCGCGTCTACTCCGGCCAGAACCGCCGATTTGGCGCCGAAGAGATCGCCTTCATGTCCACCGTGGCCGACCTGGGCGGGCTCGCCATCGAGAACGCCAAGCTCCACGAGGCGCTCAAGTCGCGCCTGGCCGCGCTCCAGGCCGACGCGAACGCCTGGCAGCGGTTTCTGTCGTTTAGCTGAGGGGCGCAGCGCGCTGCGCCCCTACGCCCCCACCGCCCGCAGGAACGCCTCGCTCGCGATGTTCCGCCCGCAGAGCAGGGCCACCACGCGCCGGCCGGCCACGCCGTCCACCAGGCCGTGGAGCAGGGCGGCCACGCCCACGGCGGCGCTGCCCTCGACCACCAGGTGGTGCTCGTCGAGCAGCCAGCGCATGGCGGCCGCGATCTGCGCCTCGCTCACCGTGAGCATGGTGTCCACCACCCGCCGCACGATCGGGAAGGTGATGCTGTGCGGCTCGATGTTGCCGGCCAGCCCGTCGGCCAGGGTCGGCAGGTCGGGCGCGCTCACGATCTGGCCGGCCTGGAGCGAGGCGATCATGGCCGCCGAGCGCTCGGCCTGCACGCCGATCACCCGCGCGTGCGGGCTCATCGCCTTGGCCCAGATGCCCACCCCGCTGATCAGCCCCCCGCCGCCGACGCCCACGACAATCGTGTCGGCCTGCGGCAGCTGCGCAAAGATCTCGGCGCCCAGAGTGCCCTGGCCGGCGATCACGGCGGGGTGGTTGTAGGGCGAGATGAAGCGCAGCCCGCCCGCGTGCGCCAGGCGCAGGGCCTCGGCCTCGGCCTCGTCGTAGCCCTGGCCGTGCAGGATGAGCCGCACCGGGTAGCGCCGCAGCGCCGCCACCTTGGCCGGCGAGGCGCCCTCGGGCAGCACCAGCGTCACCTCCAGGCCGAGCAGGGCCGCCGCGTGGGCCATGCCCAGGGCGTGGTTGCCCGCCGAGCAGGCGATCGCCGGGCTGCGGTCGGCGTCGGCCAGCAGGGCGTTGGCCGCCCCGCGCACCTTGAAGCTGCCCGTCACCTGGGCGCACTCCAGCTTCAGGTACACCTCGGCGCCAGTGTGGGCCGAGAGCGGCCGGCTGTGCTCCAGCGGCGTGAGGGCCGCCACCCCGGCGATGCGCCGCCGGGCGGCCACGATATCGGCTGGCGTAGGCATCACGCGTGCCCGCGCACCGTGTGCGGCGTGTAGGGCTCCTCCAGCGACGCGATCTCCTCGGCGCTGAGCGACACATCCAGCGAGGCGATCGCCTCCTCCAGCTGGTACATCTTGCTCGCCCCGATGATCGGCGCGCTCACCGCCGGCCTGCTCATCAGCCAGGCCAGGGCCACCTGGGCCGGGCTCACCCCGCGCGCGGCCGCGATCTCGCCCAGCCGCTCCACCACCACGTAGTCGCCCTCGTTATACATCGCGTGCGAGATCGTGTCGCTGCGCCCGCGCACCGTCGTCGGGGCCGCGCCCTTCGGCCGGTTGCCGGTCAGGAAGCCGCGGGCCAGCGGGCTCCACGGGATCATCCCCACCCCCTGGTCCACGCAGAGCGGGATCATCTCGCGCTCCTCCTCGCGGTAGACGAGGTTGTAGTGGTTCTGCATCGTGCTGAACCGCGTCCAGCCGTGGCGCTCGGCCACGTGCTGGGCCTTGGCGAACTGCCACGCCCACATGCTCGACGCGCCGATGTAGCGGGCCTTCCCGGCCTTCACCACATCGTGCAGCGCCTCCATCGTCTCCTCGATCGGCGTCTCATTGTCCCAGCGATGGGTCTGGTACAGGTCCACGTAGTCGGTGCCCAGCCGCCGCAGCGAGCCATCGATCGAGGCCATGATATGCTTGCGCGAGAGCCCGCGGTCGTTCGGCCGGTCGCTCATCGGCTGGTAGACCTTGGTGGCGATCACGAGGTCGTCGCGCTTGGCCAGGTCGGCCAGCGCCCGCCCCGTCACCTCCTCGCTTACCCCGAGCGAGTACATGTCGGCCGTGTCGAAGAAGGTGATGCCCGCCTCGATCGCCCGCTTGAAGAAGGGCCGGCTGGCCTCCTCGTTGAGCACCCACTCGCGCCACGCCGGCGTCCCGTAGGTCATACACCCCAGGCAGATCCGCGACACCTTCATGCCCGTGCTGCCGAGCCGAACGTATTCCATGGCCTTGCCTCCAATCTTTCACGATGTGCGCCCATCATGCACATGATACACCGATTGTGATGCGCGCGGCTACGCCGCGCCGCATCACAAAGCGGAGCTCTCCCACTGCCCCCAACAGTAGGGACGCAGCAAGCTGCGTTCCTACAGCAGCATATGCGTCCGCTCGTCGATATAGAGCGCGGCGGCCGGCGTCGGGCATGCGGGCGCCGGCGCACCTTTAAGCTCATTGCGGACGCGCTCATAGCGCCCCGAGACGGTGTGCCCGTCAGGGGCCCTGAGCCGATACTCGATGGCTACATTCAGATCATTGTCGCTGTCGAGGTACGCCGTGTAGTCGATGATCTCGGCCGGGGCAAGCTGTCCCTCGGCGCGCAGCTGGCGCTCGTAGCGGCCTCGGCTGATGATGACATAGATGACAACCAGGATGAAGCCGTTCCAGAAGAGGCTGAAGGCCGTCAGAAAGAGCGGCATGCCCAGGTGGTTCTCTGCAGCGACCCGCGAGGTGGCCGGGTCATCGCTCAGGTACTCGATGCTGAGTGGCTCGCCCACGACGAGCGCGTTGTAGCGATCGCGGCTCACCGATGCGCGGCCATCGAAGCGGCGGTCATCCGACGTGGTGTAGCGGTAGTCAAGGTAGTACGCGGTGTCTTCGCCGCCGTCATCGATCACTTTTCCGGTCACCACCGCTGTCGCCGGGCGGGCGTTGGCCTGAAAGCTCAGCCAGGAGGCCCAGCTCGAGAACGTGAGGGACAGCATAACCATGCCCGCCAGGACGAACGGGATGAAGAAGGCGACCATACAGCCCGCGCCCATCCGGCCGTCAGCAGCAGCCGGCGGGCGGGCGGCCAGGCCCTGGACAAAGGGGCGGTTGCGCTCATCGATCAGGAATGGCGTAGGCGTGGACATCGGCTCCTCCGCGTAGCATGGTGAGACTCGGATCGCCATGTGCCTTCATCATGCTACGCAGAGCGTACGGCTCCCGTTACGCCCGGCCCGCGATCTCGATCACATCACGCAGCATGGCCTGGGTCGAGCCCATCGGCCCATCCTCCAGGCTGGCAATCGTCGTGCGGCCGATGATGTCGCTGTAGAAGACCGCGCCCATCTCGCCGTGGCGCATGTGGGCCAGGGGGTGCTCGGGGCCGAGCGTCGCCGGGGCCACGCTGAGGCGGTAGCGGCCGTCGCCCTGGCGCTCGGCCAGGCCCACCACCGAGATCCGCCCGCCGGCATCCCAGGCCGCCCGCAGCTCCTCGGCGCTCACCGCGCGGATCCCGGCGACGCTCAGGTCGGACAGGCCGGTCGGCTGCCCGAGCACCGCGTTGGCGAAGATCACCAGCTTGTTGGCCGCGTCCCAGCCGTCCACATCGAGTGAGGGGTCGGGCTCGACGATGCCCTGGGCCTGGGCGGCGGCCAGGGCGCCATCAAAGCCCATCCCGGCCGCCATCTCCTCCAGGATCACCTGGGTTGTGCCGTTCACGATGAGCTCGGCGCGATCGATCGTCGCCCCGGCCAGGTCGCGCCGGCCGACATTGATCGTCGGCAGAGCCCCGCCGACCGCGCCGGAGAAGCGCAGGGCCGGCGAGCCCTGCGGGCCGGCCAGGTCGCTCATCGCCGCCAGCTCGGCGTAGGCCAGCACCAGCGGCCCCTTGCTGGCCAGCACGGCGTGGCTGCCTCCGCGCAGCGCCGCCCGCACAATATCCAGGCCGGGCTGGGCGTCCTGTAGGTTCGTCGGCGTGGCCTCCAGCAAAAACGCGGCGCCGGACAGGGCCACCATGCCCGCCGAGCTCAGGTCGGGGCGGTGCTTGGGCAGCGCGGACACCCGGCCGCCGCCGCGCTTGAGGGCCACGATAGCCGCGATATCCAGCCCGGCCGGGTCGTAGGCGACCCCGCTCGAGTCCGAGACCCCGACGCAGCGCAGGTCGAACCCGTAGCGCCGGCGCAGGCTGTCGCCCCGCGAGATCAGGATCTCAAGGAATGTCCGTCCGATATTGCCGAGTCCGGTGAGCACAAACTGGTACGTGTGATCGTTCATACTATTCCTACCATATCATTGACCCATAGAGTATAATGATGAACCCAAACTTGAGCACTCGCGCCCGAACCATATATGGGGTTGTCACAATGAAGCAGTGCACCCATCCGTGCCAGACCGTCGCCGCAAACTACAAAGACATAGAGAAGCTGCGCGCCCACCTGATCGAGGGCTACCAGTGTCTGGACGCGTGGCTGGCGATGAGCCAGCTGGTAACCGACCCGCACCAGCGCAAAGATTGCCTAGAGCGAGCCTCAGTGCTGGACCCTGGGAATGAGCAGATCCAGGTCGCCTACCTAGAGGCCTTTCTCACTATCGAGCCGAATGACACCGCCGCCCAGCAGCGCCTCGCGGAGATCCGCACCATGCAGCTGCTGTCGGACGTGAAGACGACACACTTTCACGAGAAGCCGCGCGCCCGCCTGATCGGCGACATTCTGATCTCCATCGGGGCGATCTCCAGCGATGAGCTGCACGAAGTGCTGCGATTCCAGACGAACGGCAGCGTGGTCGCGACGGATCGCCGGGTCGGCCAGCTGCTGCTCAAGAAGGGGCTGATCTCTCCGAGCAAGCTGGCCAAGGCGCTGATCATCCAGCAGCAGGAGCGCAGTAAGCTGCGCATCGCCCCACAGGTGCTCGGCGAGTACCTGGTTGAGCAGAGCTACATCACCCCCCAGCAGCTCGAGCTGGCCCTCGCCGAGCAGCTGCGCCTCGACCAGAAGAGCCAGCGGTTCAGCCTCGGCCAGATCCTCGTCCGCCTGAACCTGGTGAGCCAGGCCCGTATCGACCAGGCCGTCCACGAGAATGAGCTGAGCTTCTGGTCGAAGTTCGGGTACTAGTGCGCTTTCAGCGCAGGGGTTAGGAGTTGGGAGTCGGGGGTTAGGCGTTGCGATGCGACCGCACGCAGCACCTTGCCCAAAAAGGCTGCTTGAAACGGCACTAGGGGCGGTGGCCCCCTGCGCCCGCCCGGCCCGCCTCATCCCACCGCCGGCGCGCGGCGCGGCAGCCGCAGCGGCAGCCCAGGCAGCACGGCGGCCACCAGCACGCAGGCAATGCCCACCGCCTGCACCGGCGCGATCCGCTCGCCGAGCAGCAGCACGGCGACCAGCGTGGTGATCGGCACCTCGAGCACGACGATCAGGCTGGCGATCCGCCCGGGGATGTGGCGCAGGCTGATCGTGAACATCGCGTAGCCCCCCAGCGTCGGCCCCAGCGCTAGGGCGAGCAGGATGAGCCAGGGCGTCGGGCTGACGCCCACGGACACGAGCCCTGCTGGCCCGATGGCCAGCAGGTTCATGGCGAGCAGCGCCAGCGCGCCGAAGCTCATCGTGAGGGCGAGCGAGATCCACGGGCTGTGGCGGCCAAAAGCCGCCCCAACGCCATAAATCGCCTTATCGCCCAAACGTTCTGTCCGCCCCTGAACCTGTGGCACAGATCGTAGCGTGCGATCAGGCCTGGGCGAGCACCCAGGCCATGGCCTTGTCGGCCAGGCGGTCGAGGGCCTGCACCGACAGCTGGATATGCTCCTCCAGGGTGTCCTCGATCTTGTTATGCGAGATGCCGCGCAGGCTCTGCACAAAGAGCATGATCGTCGGCACGCCCGCGCGGGCCACCTCGGCCGCGTCGTGCAGCGGGCCGCTCGGCAGCTTATGCGAGGCCCCGCAGGTCTCCATGATCGCCGCATCGGCCAGCGCGATCAGGTCGGGGTGGAAGGGGATGGGGTCGATCCGCCAGAGCGGCTCCCACGCCACGGTGATGTTCTCCTCCTCGGCAAAGCGGGCGCTGGCATCCTTCGCCATGGCCAGCATGCGCGCCAGCTTCTCGCCGTCCAGGTGGCGCTGGTCGAGCAGCTGCTCGGCCGTCTCCACCACGGAGGTGACGATGCCGGGCCTGCAGACGACGCCGCCCGAGGTGCAGACCGCACCGTCGCCCACCTCGCGGGCGATGTCGCGGATATAGAGGGCGAGCTTGGCCGCGCCGGCCAGGGCGTCCTTGCGCTTATCCATCGGCGTGGAGCCGGAGTGGGCGGCCTGGCCGCGCCAGGTGATCTTGTGGCGCTCGACGCCGAAGGTGCCCAGCACGACGCCGAGCGGCAGGCCCATGCTCTCCAGCACCGGCCCCTGCTCGATGTGCAGCTCCAGGTAGGCGGCGGCGTTGGCGAACTGGCGGTTGGCCAGCTTCGCCGTGCGCAGGTCCACCCCGTGGGCGGCCAGGGCGTCGGGCAGCAGGACGCCGTCGCGGTCGCGCAGCTCCATCAGGTCCTCGGGGTCCATGGTGCCGGAGGCGGCGCTGGAGCCGACCAGGCTGCGCCCGAAGCGCGCGCCCTCCTCGTCGGCCCAGTCCACCAGGCGCACAGTGACGGGCGGTGTGCCCCCGGCGGCGATGCGCCGCAGCACCTCAAGGCCGGCCAGCACGTTCAGGCAGCCGTCGAGCCAGCCGCCGTTAGGCACCGAGTCGATATGCCCGCCGATCAGCAGCTCGCGCTCGGACTCGCCGCGCAGGGTGGCCCAGACATTGCCGGCCTCGTCGGTCTCCACCTCCACCGGCAGCTCATCCAGCTTCGCGCGCACCCAGGCCCGCGCCTTCGCCCAGGTGTCCGTCCAGGCCACGCGCTGCGCGCCGTCGGCGTCGCCGGTCAGCGCGCGCAGCTCCTTCAGCTCGGCCACTGTGCGGGCGGGGTTCAGGGTTGCCTCATCCGTTGCCATAACCACTCCCCTTGGTGTCGTATGCGCAATCTACAGCCTGGGCCGATTATATGCGATCACCGGCTAGGCCCGGTCGTTGATTCGAGCGCGCGACCGACAGCGACCGTCAGACTCTGGAAGGGAAACCGAAAGCCAGCTATGAGGTAGCGCGAGCGCTCATTCGAATACAATGAGCCTATCTCCGCCAGACCGAACGGAATATGAAGATCCTGGAGGGCCGCCATGAGTACATCAGAACTGATCGCCGCCCTGGCCATAGCGATGGTATGCAACGACATTCCGTGCGTGAATCGCACCCTCAGGGCGCTCGACACGCGCATGGCCCCCGAGAAGATGCGGGAGCTGTTGGTCAGGCTCGACCAGGTGCGGAGGCCGAGCGCGCGCTGCGCGCGCGCCCATGCCGCCTGAGCTAGGGGAAGCCCCTATGTGATGGGCGACGGCGGCGCGACGCCGAGCTCCTCGGCGAGCTGGGTGAGCTGGGCGACAGCGGCGGGCGCGAGGGGCACGCCCCCGGCGAGCAGCTGGCGGCGCAGGGCCGAGCGGCGCTCGCCGGGGATGCGCACGCCGGCGCTGCCGATCGCCGGCGGCACCTGGTGCAGCCCGTCGATCAGTCCCGCCGCCCGCGCCGCAAACGCGTCGGGCTCGACAAAGGCGGCGATGTTGATCGCGGCCATGACGTGGCCGATGGTCGAGGGGCGCTCAAAGTTATCGAAGTAGGATGGGATCTCGGGCGAGGCGGCGGCCCCGGCGAGCAGGGCGCAGAGCACCTCGACGGCCAGGGCCAGGCCGAAGCCCTTGGCGCCGGCCATCGGCAGCAGGGCGCCGCGCAGCGCCGCCGCCGCGTCGGTGGTCGTCGCGCCCGCCTCATCCACCGCCACGCCGGGCGGGATGGGTGCGCCGTTGCGGTTGGCCTTGAGGATCTGGCCGCGGGCGATCGCGCTCGTCGCCATATCCAGGATGATCGGGTCGCCGCCGGCCACCGGCACGCCCACGCCGATCGGGTTGGTGCCCAGGAAGGCCGCGCGGCCGCCGTGGGGGGCCATGGCGGGCGGGCTGTTCGAGAGGGCCAGGCCGATCATGCCGGCATCGATCGCGATGCCGGTGTAGTAGGATGTGGCGCCGAAGTGCCCGCTGCCGCGCACCGTCACCAGGCCGATGCCCAGCTCGCCGGCCAGGCGCACCGCCTCGCGCATGGCCCGCGCCGCCGCCACCTGGCCCATGCCGTTGTCGGCGTCCAGCACCGCTGTGGCCCCCATGCGCCGCACGAAGGCCATCTGCGGGGCCGGGTTCATGATCCCCCGCCGCAGCCGCAGGAGGTAGTTGGGCAGCCGGCCCATGCCGTGGGTGTCCACGCCATCCAGGTCGGCCTGCACCACCGCCGCCGCCGCCGTCGCCGCGTCGTCCGCCGGCACGCCCAGGGCCGCCAGCAGGTCGGTCGCCAGGCGGGCCAATTCATCGGCCGCGAAACGCATTCCATCGGTCATGTGGTTATCCCCGTGTTTATGTAGGGGCGCAGCAGCAGATTGGCGCGGAGCGCCAATCTGCTGCTGCGCCCATATCGGCCACACAATCAGGCCGTGATCATCGCCAGGACCCCGGCCACAAAGGCCACCGCCAGGGCGATCCGGCGGAAGAGCAGGTCGGGCAGGCTGGTGCCGAGGCGCACGCCGGCCAGGTTGCCGGCCAGGGCCACCGGCAGCCAGATCAGGCCGCGGGGGATCAGCGCCTCGGCGAAGGGCGCGCCGCGCGCGGCCAGCACCGCCAGGGTGATCAGATTGCTTGAGATAAAGAAGAGCGCCAGGTTGGCCTGGAATCCCTTGGGCGAGACCCGGTCGCGGGCGAGCAGCAGCACCGGCGGGATGCCGTTGAGCGAGGTGGTGGAGCCGAGGAAGCCGGCCAGGAAGCCGGCCAGCCCGGTGGAGCCGGGGATGCGCGCGGGCGCCGGGCGGGCCATGCTGCGCAGGATGAGCAGGACGGCCACGATCACCAGCGCGCCGGCGGCCAGCTTGATCGCGCGCGGGTCGGCCCAGGCGATCACCCAGGTGCCGAGCAGGATGCCGGGCACGCTGGCCGCCACCAGCCAGGCCACCCGGCCCACGTCGATGTGCGCGCGCAGCCGGTAGGCCACCGAGATGCGGGTGGCCGTGGCCAGGCTCAGGTTCGAGATCACCACCACGGGGAGGGGCACGCCCAGACTGAGCAGCAGCGGCGTGCAGACGAGGGCGAAGCCGAAGCCGGTGATCCCGCCGAGGAGGGCCGCCCCCAGCACCACCAGCCCGCCGAGCAGGAGTGTGAGCAATGAAGCCTCATATTCTTGTGCGGGCGCGCCGACGGCGCGCCCGCACAAGAATATACACTATGTTTGTGCCCATCAGATCCATGATGCGCTGATGGTGCTGCGGCGCGGCGTAGCCGCGCCGCAGCACCATCAGCTTTTTCTGTGGGAGAGCTTTGCTCTCCCACACCCTCTCTGTGCGCAGTGTTGTTTTTAGGAGCGCAGCTAGCGCAGGTCGTAGGCGCGCAGATCTTCGAGGGCCTTATGGGCGGCGAGGGGCACAGTGAGGTTGGCCCCGACGCCATCGAGCGCCTGCATCACCGGGGTGATGATCGGCGCGAGGCCGCCGGAGATCAGGGTGCGCAGGACGTGGTGCGCCCCGAGGCGAAGGTTGGTCTCGTCCCAGCGCTCGCTCTGGAGCGCGCGCAACAGCGGTATCAGGGACATGCTGCCGAGGGCGCAGAGTGACTCGGCGGCGACCCAGCGCACATCGCCCATGTCGTCCTCGAGGGCGCGCACCAGGGCCGGGGCGGCGTCGGGGTCGCGCATGACACGCAGGCAGCGGGCCGCCTCAAGGCGCACCCGGTCGCGCGGGTCGCTCAGGGCAGCGATCAGCGCGGGCGACGACCTGCGGCCCAGGCGGGTCAGCTTCATACAGATCACGTCCCGCGCGGTGCTGCTGCTATCGTCAAGCTCATCGATATACTGACGGATCTGCTCATCGGTCTCATCGCTGGTGATCGGGTCGAGCTCCATGGCCGTTATCCTTTCATACACGCCGCAAGCCATCTGCCACGGCCTAGCGTGCTGAGCCCCCGGACAGCCCAAGGGTACAGGGTACATACCCTACGCATAGCAGAATCTATGCCAGGGGCGCGCCCCGCCCCCCGTTTCTGCGGTATACTACAGGCAGACACCAACAAATACCGAGACATATTCATGAATGATCTCACACGTGATGAGATCGTAGCTCGGATCGCCCTGGGCGAGCCGCTCGATCTTCACGGGCTGCGGCTGCGCCAGATCAGCCTGGCCGAGCTCGACCTGAGCCACGCCGACCTGAGCCACGCCGACCTGAGCCACAGCAACCTGACCCGCGCGAGCCTGCGCGAGGCCGGCATGGCCGAGGCCACCCTCGATGGGGCCGCCCTTGTCGCGGCCAACCTGCGCGGGGCCAACCTGCGCGGGGCGAGCCTAAACAACGCCATCCTGCGCGACGCCACCCTGCGCGACGCCACCCTGCGCGACGCCACCCTGCGCGGCGCCGACCTGCGCGGCGCCACCCTGCGCGAGGCGACGCTCGCCGACGCCGACCTGTCCGACGTCGATCTGCACGGGGCCGACCTGCGTGACGCCGAGCTGAGCGGAGCGCAGCTGGAGCTCGCCACCCTGTCGGATGCCAACTTCCAGGGGGCGAACATGGTGAGCGCGAGCCTCCAGGAGGCCAACCTGCGCGGGGCCGACCTGCGCGAGGCCCGGCTGAGCCGGGCCTCGCTTGAGCGCGCCAGCCTGGCCCAGGCCAACCTCCAGGGCGCCATCCTGATCGGGGCCGACCTGCGCGGCGCCGACCTGCGCGAGACGAGCCTCTTCCAGGCCGACCTGCGCGGCGCCCGCTACGACCGCGACACGCGCTGGCCCGAGGGCTTCGAGCCCCACGAGGCCGGCATGATCTACGGCAGCGCCTCGCACAGCGAGACGATGCTCACCAGCATCTGGCCGGGCCGACCCTACCCGCTGGGGGCCACCTGGGACGGACAGGGCGTCAACTTCGCCCTCTTCGCCGAGCGGGCCAACCGCGTCGAGCTCTGCCTCTTCGAGAGCGCCGACTCGCCCCACGCCTCGATGCGGATCACCATGCCCGAGCGCAGCGACGGCGTCTGGCACGTCTACCTGCCCAACCTGCGCCCCGGCCAGCTCTACGGCTACCGGGTCTACGGCCCCTACAACCCCGACCAGGGCCTGCGCTTCAACCCCAACAAGCTGCTGATCGACCCCTACGCTAAGGCGATCAGCGGCGATATCATCTGGGACGACGCCGTCTTCGGCTACGCCATCGGCCACCCCGACGGCGACCGCTCCTTCGACGAGCGCGACAGCGCGCCCTTCATGCCGCGCTCGGTCGTGATCGACAACAGCTTCCCCTGGGGCGACGACCGCCACCCGCGCACGCCCCTGCACCAGTCGGTGATCTACGAGCTGCACGTGGGCGGCTTCACCATGCTCCACCCCGAGCTGCCCGAGCCCCTGCGCGGCACCTACGCCGGCCTGGCCACCCCGCCGGTGATCGACTACCTGCGCTCCCTCGGCGTCACCGCCGTCGAGCTGCTGCCCGTCCACCAGTACCTCGACGACCGCCAGCTCACCGAGCGCGGACTGCGCAACTACTGGGGCTACAATACGATCGGCTTCTTCGCCCCCGACCCGCGCTACAGCCTGTCCGGCGCCTCGGGCGAGCAGGTGCGCGAGTTCAAGTCGATGGTCAAGAGCCTCCACGCCGCCGGGATCGAGGTCATCCTCGACGTGGTCTACAACCACACCGCCGAGGGCAGCGAGCTCGGGCCGACCCTCTCGCTGCGCGGCACCGCCAACCAGACCTACTACCGCCTGGTGGGCGATCAGCCGCGCTACTACATGGACTACACCGGCTGCGGCAACACCCTGAACGTGATGCACCCGCGCACGCTCCAGCTGATCATGGACAGCCTGCGCTACTGGGTGATCGAGATGCACGTCGACGGCTTCCGCTTCGACCTGGCCTCAGCCCTGGCCCGCGGCATGCACGAGGCCGACCGGCTCTCGGCCTTCCTCGACACCATCCACCAGGACCCCATCCTCTCCCAGGTCAAGCTGATCGCCGAGCCCTGGGACATCGGGCCGGGCGGCTACCAGGTCGGCAGCTTCCCGGTGCTCTGGTCGGAGTGGAACGGCAAGTACCGCGACACGGTGCGCCGCTTCTGGAAGGGCGACGAGGCCCAGGTGGGAGAGCTGGCCTACCGCCTGGCCGGATCCAGCGACCTCTACCAGCACAACGGCCGGCGGCCCTCGGCCAGCATCAACTTCGTCACCGCCCACGACGGCTTCACCCTGCGCGACCTGGTGAGCTACAGCGAGAAGCGCAACGAGGCCAACGGCGAGGGGAACCGCGACGGCGAGAGCCACAACAACTCGTGGAACTGCGGCGAGGAGGGGCCGAGCGACGACCCGGAGGTCGAGGCGCTGCGCCTGCGTCAGATGAAGAATATGCTGGCCACGCTGCTGCTCTCGCAGGGGGTGCCGATGATCCTGGCCGGCGACGAGCGCGCCCGCAGCCAGCGTGGCAACAACAACGCCTACTGCCAGGACAACGAGATCAGCTGGCTCGACTGGCGGCTCGACGAGGTGGGCGAGTCGATGCTGGAGTTCACTCGGCGCCTGGTGCAGATCCGACGCGAGCACCCGGTGCTGCACCGGCGACGCTTCTTCCAGGGTCGGCGCATCTACGGCAGCGACATCCGCGACATCCTCTGGCTGCGCCCCGACGGCGAGCAGATGAGCCAGGAGGAGTGGGAGCGCGGCTCGGTGCGCTGCCTGGGGATGCTGCTCAACGGCCAGGTGATGAACGAGTGGGGCGTCCAGGGCCGGCGCATCTACGATGATGTGCTGCTGCTGGCCCTGAACGCCCACTATGAGCAGGTGCCCTTCCAGCTGCCCTACGGCGCCGATGGCCGCACCTGGGAGCTGCTGGCCGACACCTTCGCCGAGCACGCCCCTGGCGCGTGCCACCAGCCCGGCGAGCGCTACCCGCTGGAGGGCCGCTCGCTGGCCCTGCTTATTCAGCGCTGCTGAGGAGTCTCCGGCTGGCTCTGTAAGGGCGCAGCAGCGCTGCGCTGCTGCGCCCTTACGTAGAGCTCTTCATACCGCGTTACGAGCTCGGGCGCGGCGTAGCGCTCGCGGGCCAGCTCGCGGGCGCGGGTGCCCAGCCGGCGGGCCGCGGCCGGGTCGGCGAGCAGCTCCCGCAGACGCACGGCGAAGGCCCGCGGCGTGGCCGCCAGCGCGCCGCTCACCCCGTCGGCGATGATGTCGGGCGTGCCGCCGGTGGGCATGGCCAGGATGGGCGCGCCGACGCTCGACGCCTCCAGCAGCACCCGGCTCAGCGGCTCGCCCCAGGCCGACGGGAAGAGCAGCAGGTCGCAGCGGGCCATCAGCCGCAGCAGCTCGTCGTGGCCAGCCCAGTCGAGGAACTGCGCGCGCACCCCCAGCTCGCCCAGCTCGCGCTCCAGCGCATTGCGCAGCGCCCCGTCGCCGGCGATCAGCAGGGTGAAGGGCGGCGCGCCCAGCTCGCGCAGCTCGCGGAAGATCGCCGGCAGCAGCCCGGCGCCCTTGTTCGGCTCCAGCTTGCCGGCGAAGAGCAGCGTCGGCCCCTCCAGCCGGGTCTCCGGCGGCGCGGCGATAACGCGCTCAAGCGCGGCGAAGTCGACCATGTGCGGCAGGACGTGCAGGCGCTCGGGGGCGACGATCCCGCGCAGGCGGCCGGCGATGTAGCCGCTGCAGGCGATCACCGCGTCGGCCTGGGACAGGAAGGCGGCGCGGCGGCGCAGGTGGGCCAGCATATAGGGGATGGCCGGCAGGGCCAGCGCGCCGCGCAGCGGGCCGAGCCGGGCCGGCAGATCAGTCGCCAGGCTGGCCCAGCTCGCCGCCGGGTGCGGCAGCCGGTCACCGTGCAGCCCCGTGGCGAAATAGTCCCAGGGCCAGTGGTCGCGCACGGTGACGACGACGGGCGCGCCGAGGCGGCGGCCGGCCATGACGGCGGCCGGGGCGGCCTGCACGTGCTGGGCGTGGATGACATCGGGCCTGCCGGACGACGCGGCGACGATGGCGTCGGCCAGGCGCGGCCAGAGCCGCTCGTGGCGGAAGTAGTTCTGCACGATCGGTATGGACGGCGCGCGGTAGCCGACCCGCAGGGCCGGCACGCCGAGCGCGTCGTAGGGCGAGACGCCGGGGCGGCCGCGCGCCGGCACCACCGCCGTCACCGTATGGCCGCGCCCGAGCAGGGCCATGGCCAGGGCGTGGCTGCTCCATGCCGCGCCGCCCTTCCCCGTCGGCCTTGTCCGCGAGCGTGAGCCAACTGTTACCCTGACTCGGCCCTTCTGAAACCTTGTCTAACAACTGATTGTGCTGCGGCGCGGTCACGCCGCGCCGCAGCACAATCAGTGCAGCATGTGCCTGTGGGCACAAGAATAAGAGATTCTTGTGGGTTCGCGCAGCTATGTTAGCCTGCGCAGCGCCTCCTCGGCCCGCCGGTGCGCCCCCTCGACCGCGCGCAGCAGCGCCAGCGCCTCCGCATCCACAAGGCCGAGGCGGGCGCGCTGCTCAAGCTGCCGGCATGCCTCGGCCAGCGCGGTGGCACCCATCGATAGGCTGCTGCCCTTGATCCGGTGGGCCAGCTGGCTGATCTTGTCCGGCGACCCCGGCCACACCGCGCGGATCTCGCTCAGGTCGCGCTGAGACTGCTCCAGAAAGAGGCTGATCAGCACGGCGACGCCGGCATCGTCGCCCATATGCTCGCGCAGCACGTCGATGGCCATCGGGTCGATCACCGCATCAGCCGGGGCGGTGGCCTGCTGCGCCGCCGCGCGCCTGCCGTCGCCGCGCCGCAGGGCGGCATCCAGATCGGCCCGGCGCATCGGCTTGCTGATGTAGTCGTCCATCCCGCACGCCATGCACGTCTCACGGTCGCCGGACATGGCGTTGGCCGTCACCGCGATGATATAGGGCTGCCGATCGGCAGGCAGGGTCTGGCGCAGGCGGCGCGTGGCGTCCATCCCGTCCATGTGCGGCATCTGCACATCCATCAGCACCACGTCATAGTCGCGGTGGCGCAGGGCCGCGATCACCTCCAGCCCGTTCTCCGCCAGGTCGGCCTGGTAGCCCATCTTCTCCAGCATGCGCAGGGTCACCTGCTGGTTGACAACGTGATCCTCGGCCACCAGCAGCCGCAGGGCGTGGCGGGGGGGCGCGGGCTCCGGGGCGGGCGCGCGGGACAGGTGGGCCGGCGCACGGCCCTCGGCCGCCGCGCTGCGGAAGGTCACGCGGAAGATCGAGCCCAGGCCGACCCGGCTGCGCACCACGATCGTGCCGCCCATCAGCTCGCAGAGCCGGTGGCTGATCGCCAGCCCCAGCCCGGTCCCGCCAAAGCGCCGCGTCGTAGAGGCGTCGATCTGGCTGAACGGACGGAACAGACGCTCGATCCGCTCGGGAGGGATGCCGATCCCGGTGTCGGAGACCGTCAGGGTGACGCGCAGGTCGCCCTGACGGTCGCCATCGACCTTGTGCATCGACGCGCGCACCGCCACCTCGCCGGCCTGTGTGAACTTGATCGCGTTGGCGACGAGGTTGACCAAGATCTGGCGCACGCGGGTGCTATCGCCGACGATCAGCTCGGGCATCTGCGCGCTCACCTCGCCGATGAAGGTCAGGCCCTTCTCGACGGCCTGCGGGGCGAGCAGATCGCTCACGTCTGCGAAGCAGTCGCGCAGGCTAAAGGGCTGGCGCTCAAGCTCCATGTGGCCCGACTCGATCTTTGAGAAGTCGAGGATGTTGTTGATCAGCGCGAGCAGCATGTCGCCGCTGCGGCGGATCGTCTCGGTGTACTGGCGCTGCTCGCTGGTCTGGTCGGTGTCGAGGAGCAGGCCGGTCATCCCGATGACGGCGTTCATCGGGGTGCGGATCTCGTGGCTCATCGTGGCCAGGAAGGCCGACTTGGCCCGCGTGGCCGCCTCGGCCGCCTCCTTGGCCCGGATCAGCTCCTCCATAGACTGTAGGCGCTCGCTGATGCTGCGCTGGAGCGCCTCGGCGGCCTCCCGCCGCTCGGTCACGTCGCTCCCGATGGCGATGAAGTGGGTCAGCGCGCCCTGCGCGTCGAAGACCGGCGAGACCTGGAGCGAGACCCAGTAGGGCCGGCCGTCTTTGGCGTAGTTGAGCAGCTCCTCGCTGAACCCCTGCCCCAGTCGCTCGCGCTGGCGCATGCGCTCGACGGCGGCATGGTCGGTGGCCGGGCCGCGCAGGAAGCTGCCCGGGCTGCGGCCGATCACCTCTGCCAGAGTGTAGCCGGTGAGCCGGGTGAAGCCCGCGTTCACCCACGCGATCCGGCCACAGTCGTCGGAGATAATCACGGCGTTCGTGGTCTGCTGGGCCACCAGCGCGAGCACCCCTGGATCGAGCGATGGGCTGTCGGGCTGCGCGGAGGAGGAAGATGGTGACATAGCCGTCGTGTCCTGGCGAGCGATGATTCTGCCGCGTGCATGCGCAGTATAGCGTGTTATGCAAACCTGCGGCTGGCGAGCTGGCTATCGCAGGGCTGATATCAAATCTGGCAAGACCGTGAGCATGTCATGCTTCGCTGCGCTCAGCATCTTCCAGTCACGTGTATAGGAAGACCCTTCGCTTCGCTCAGGGTGACAGGATGCACGGTATCAATCAAGCAAGATTTGATATGATGCAACGTCCTGAGGCATCGCCACCCCCACCCCTCCGTCTGGCGGCTGAGATGCCCTCAGCCCTCTGGCGGGCGAGCGCGCCGCTGCTGTGCGTCAGCCGCCAGCGTGGATGACAGCGTAAACACACACGCCGTTCACCGATGTGTGAATCTGCCTCCAAGAGCGCCCTATCATGTATTGCTCAAACATGCTATGCTATGCTATACGTACGCAACGAAGCGATACGTGGCGCATCTGGAGCGCATGTGGCGCCGCAGACAGAGCATGACGCACACTGCTGTGCAAGATCAGAAAGGGAGCGAACCATGCCAACTCGTACGGGCTTGAACCTGGATGTGGACTTACAGCGAGGCGTCGTGCCAATCTCAAAGGCAGCCTCATCCCTGGCGGCGCTGATTAAGCGCGCCAGGGCAACCGGCCGGCCGGTGATCGTGACCCAGAAGGGCTACCCCACCGGGGTGCTGCTCCCGATCGAGCTGTTCGCCACACTGAAGAATATGGCGGACAATCACGATCTGGAGATCACGGATGGGCCAGACACCACGTTGGATGCCCTGAGCACGTATGACGCGACGCCCGACGTCGAGGAGGCGGCCCCTCAGGAGGCTGCTGCCCCGAAGCCGTTGCGCCGCAAGCGCGCGAAGGCAGAGCCGGCCGAGGTTGTCGCGTAGCTACAAGGCCGATCACCGCGAGACGACGCGACGCCGGCCTTGTGAAGGCTAGGCGCTAGTGCGCTTTCAGCGCAGGGGTGAGGAGTTGGGGGTCGGGGGTTGTGCGCTGCAACGCGCGAGCGCCTAGCCTCGTGCCCAACAAGGTCGCTTGAACCTGCACTAGAGAAACGGGCCGGCTCCACAATAGCGTGGGGCCGGCCCACATTGTTGGCTGGGTGGTGCAGGCGCCTCCAGACACGTCATCGCCCGCCAGCGGCGCTACGGCGTCGGCGTGACCTCAGCCGTGGGCGTCTCGGTGGGCGCCGGCGTCTCGGCGGGGGCGGGCGTGCCATCCTGGCTCGACAGGTCGCCGGCGAGGTCGCCGAGGCGCTGGAGGAAGCGGGCGATCCGGTCGGTGCGCAGCTGCAGGTCGCTCAGCCGGCCGGTGTTGTCGGCCTGGACCGTGGCGACGACGGAGACGAGCACCTGGCCCTCGCGGGCCTGGGCCTGGATGGTGGCGGCGAGGGCGATGTTCTCGTCCAGATCTCTGGCCAGGGCGGCGGCGGTTGCGGCCTGGCCGGCGAGCTCGGCGGCCTGCTGCTCGTAGGCGGCGACCTTGGCCTCAAGGTCGTCGACGCGCTCGCGGGCGACGTTGACGCCACCGACCTGCTCGGCGCTGGCGGTGCGCAGCAGGGCCACCTCGGTCTGGAGGGCCTGGCTCTCGCTCTGGATCGTGGCGACATCGGCGCTAGACTGGCGGATCTGGCCGGGGGTGCTCAGGTTGAAGCCGAAGACGTAGAAGAGGATGGCGGCGGCGGCGGCGATCGCCAGGGCCGCGCTGAGCACAACCGTGACGATCCAGCCGATGAAGCCCATCGCGCGGCTCATGCAGCTGCGGCGTGGCGGCGCGAGGCGGGCGGTGGGCTGCGGCTGCGCCGGCGGCGGGCCAGGGGCGGCGTACTCCGGTTCCTGGGGCTGGGTCATGGTGGCTCCTGCTCGATTGCAGATTGCAGATTGCAGATTGCAACCGGCCCTCGGATGGATTCTAGCGGGTTTATGCGGCGCGTCAAGTCGGCCCCGCCACGGATCGCGGGCGAAGGCATTGCGCCCAATCTGCAATCTGCAATCTGCAATCTGCAATTTGACAGCCCTCAGCCGGCTCGGCTACAATCGGCGGGATCATCGCACGCTGGCGACAGCCCCTATGTACTGCGCATGGGGCGGAGCCCCAGGCCTCAGTTGTTATTGGGATCGCGCGGCTGCGCCGCGCAATCCCAATACTAAAAAATAACGTGTGGCGCGGCGCAGCCGCCCCGCTCCCCATAGGAAGCGACACCTAGATGAAAGTCCCGTTGAGCTGGCTGCGCGAGTTCGTCGAGATCACCGTGCCCGTCGAGGAGCTGGCCCGCCGGCTGACCCTCAGCGGCATGGAGGTGGTGGATACCCGCTACATCGGGCTGGAGGGCGGCGAGCTGCCCTGGGACCCGGAGAAGATCCTGGTCTGCAACATCCTTGAGGTGCGGCAGCACCCCAACGCCGAGCGGCTGGTGCTGGCCGAGGTGGACTACGGCGCCGCCGAGCCGCACACGGTGGTGACGGGCGCGCCGAACCTGTTCCAGTACCGCGGGCTCGGCCGGCTGCCCCACCCGCTCAAGTCGGTCTACGCCAAGGAGGGCGCCCGGCTCTACGACGGCCACGCCGAGGGCTGGGTGATCACCACGCTCAAGGGCCGCCCGGTGCGCGGGGTGATGAGCGACGCCATGCTCTGCTCCGAGAAGGAGCTGGGCATCTCCGAGGAGCACGACGGCATCCTGCTCCTTGAGGACGACGCGCCCACCGGGGCGCCGCTGCGCGACTTCCTCGGCGAGGTGGTGCTTGAGCTGGACTTCACGCCGAACTACGCGCGCTGCCTCTCGATCGTCGGCATGGCCCGCGAGGTGGCGGCGATCACCGGCACCAGGCTGACCATCCCCGACCCGCAGGTGGCCGCCGAGGGCGCGCCGATCGCCGGCCGCGCCGGGGTGACGATCGAGGCGCCCGATCTCTGCCCGCGCTTCACCCTCGGCCTGATCGAGGGCGTCACGGTCGGCCCCTCGCCGCACTGGATGCAGCGCCGCCTGACCAACGCCGGCATGCGCCCGATCAGCAATATCGTCGATGTCTCGAACTATGTGATGCTGGAGTGGGGCCAGCCCACCCACGCCTTCGACTACCAGAAGGTGGCGGGCGGCCAGCTGATCGTGCGCAGCGCCCGCCCCGGCGAGCGCCTGCTCACCCTCGATGGCAAGGACCGCGCCCTGACCCCCGGCGCCGAGAGCGGCCTCGGCCACGCGCCGCTGATGGTCTGCGACGCGACCGGCCCGCTGTCGGTGGCCGGCGTGATGGGCGGCGAGTCGTCTGAGGTGGGCGACACGACCAGCGACGTGCTGCTTGAGGCGGCGATCTGGGAGCCCGTGCAGATCCGCAAGGTGGCCCGCGGCCTGAAGCTGCCCAGCGAGGCCTCGCGCCGCTACGAGCGCGGGGTGGACTACGAGCTGCCGCTGATCGCGCAGCGCCGGGCGCTTGAGCTGATGCGCCAGTGCGCCGGCGGCGCGGTGGCCCAGGGCTTTGTGGACGAGTACCCGCGCCCCTGGCAGACGGTGGTGCTCGACCTGACGCCGGCCGAGGTGGCCCGCATCGTCGGCATCCAGCTCGACGCCCACGAGATCGCGGACATCCTCGCGCGCCTCGGCTTCACCTGCGAGCTGATCGGCAGCCAGGGCATGGGCGACTTCGCCGCCTTCGCCGACGAGCCCACGGTGCGCGTGACGGCGCCCTCCTTCCGCCTCGATGTGAGCATCCTGGCCGACCTCTGCGAGGAGGTGGCGCGCATCTACGGCTACGACAAGATCCCCGAGACGCGCATGGCCGATGAGCTGCCGCCCTCACGGGATAACCGGGAGCTGCACCTGGAGCAGAAGGTGCGCGCCACGATGGTCGGCTGCGGGCTGGATGAGCTGATCACCCACTCGCTGATCGCCATGCCGCTGGTGGCCAAGGTGCAGCCGGGCGAGGCCGTCGCCGAGCGCTATGTGAAGCTGGCCAACCCGAACACGCCCGAGCGTGTGTACATGCGCCGCTCGCTGCTGCCCTCGCTGGGCGATGCGCTGACGAGCAACCTGCGCGAGCGCGAGCGGGTGGCCGCCTTCGAGATCGGCCGGGTCTACCTGAACCCCGAGCCGCTGGGCGCGGGCGGGCGCTGGCTTCCCGATGAGCCGCGCCGCCTGGCCGTGGCCCTGGCCGGCCCGCGCGAGGCCGAGGGCTGGGCGGCCTCCCAGCGCGAGCCCATGGGCTTCTACGACATCAAGGGCGTGGTCGAGGCGCTGATCGACCGGCTGGGCCTGACGGGCAAGGTGAGCTACGCCCCGCTGACCGACGACGAGCGCTTCCACCCCGGCCGCTCAGCGGCGCTGCTGCTGGAGACGGGTGAGCAGGCCGGCCCGCCGGCGGCCGGCGCGGGCAAGAAGGGCAAGGCGGCGATCATCAGCCGGCGGGTGGGCGTGCTCGGCGAGCTGCACCCGGCCGCGCGCGCGCGCCTGGAGCTGAGCGTCCCCCGCGCGGCCATGGCCGAGATCGACCTGGACGCCCTCTTCGCGGCCAGCGACAAGGCCCAGTTCCGCGCGATCTCGCGCTTCCCGGCGATCGTGCAGGACCTGTCGATCACCGCGCCGCTGGAGGTGCCCGAGGCCCAGGTGGCCGCGCTCATCCGCCGCGGCGCCGGCGACCTGCTCGAGTCGCTGACCCTGTTCGATGTCTACAGCGGGCCGCAGGTCGGCGAGGGCAAGCGCAGCCTGACCTACCACCTGGCCTTCCGCGCCGCCGACCGCACCCTCACCGACGAGGCGCTGACCAAGCTGCGCCGGAAGATCATCGGCGGCCTGGAGCGCGAGATCGGCGCGGCGATCCGGGCCTGATGCGCGCCCCTACGGCCCCGTCGCCACCCGCGCCGTGCGCCGCGCGTCGGCGCTGATGCCGTCGGCGCTGACCACGCGCAGGCGGACGGTGTACTGGCCGGGGGGCAGCCCGCCGAGCATCCAGACGCCGAGCAGGCCGTTCTCCACCGCCACGGAGCCCTGCCCGATCGGCCGCCACTCCTGCGGGTCGGCGCCTGCGCCGTACTCCAGGGTGAAGGGGCCGCGGGCCGTGCCGCTGACGAAGACCTGGGCGCCGACGACCACGTCGGCGCTGCCCAGCGGGTTGAGGATGGCCACCGCCTGGGCCAGCTGCTGCGGCGGCGGGCACGGCTCCGTGGGCGGCTGGGGCACGTTCCTCGCCGCCCACGCGCGGAACTCCGGCGGGTAGACCGGGTAGCTCACCTCGCGCACCTCGCCCGCCGGGGTGTAGGGCTGGGCCAGGCAGCCGCCGTCGCCGCCGACGCGCACCTTCTGGTAGACCACGTCCACGTCCGTGGGCGCGGTGCCGGCCACGAACAGCTCGGTCGTCGGGCGCGGGCAGGCCTCGCCAGCCCTGCCGCCGGTGTCGGCGCAGACCGGGGCCTCCTCGATCCCGGCCGGGCGGGCGAAGGGCTGCGGCGGCCGGCCCTGGTTGTAGGCGATCATCAGCTCGCGCCAGATCAGGCCGGCCCCGTTCGAGCCGGCCACCTCCTCCATCGGCGCGCCGTCGTTGTTGCCCACCCAGACCCCGATCGTCACATCCTGGGTGTAGCCCAGCGCCCAGGAGTCGCGCCAGTCGTTGCTGGTGCCGGTCTTCGCGGCGGCGATGATGTCGGGCAGCTCCAGCACGTTGTTGCGGCCAAACATAAACCAGCGGGCCTGGTTGTCGCTCAGGATGCTCGTGATCAGGTAGGCGATCTGCTCGCTCTGCGGGCCGAAGATCGGCCGGCCGCGCTCGGGCGACCAGCGCTCCAGCACCTCGCCCCGGCTGTTCGTCACCTTAAGGATGGCCACCGGCGGGGTGGCGTGGCCGCCGTTGCGCAGGGCGCTGTAGGCCCCGGCCAGCTCTAGCAGGCGCACCTCGTTGCTGCCCAGGGCCATGGCCAACCCGTAGCGGCTCGGGTCGTCGAAGGTGGTCACGCCCAGGCGCGACATCTCCTCGATGAAGGCCGGCACGCCCACATACTCCAGGGCCTTCACCGCCGGGATGTTCAGCGAGTTGGCCAGGGTCATGCGCAGGCTGAGCGGGCCGTGGAAGGCGTTGTCGTAGTTCAGCGGCGTGTAGACCACGCCGTCCGGCGTGCGCCACTCGCTCGGCGTGTCCCAGATCACGGTGGCCGGCGTCCAGCCGCGCTGGAGCGCCCCCGCGTAGACGAAGGGCTTCAGCGCCGAGCCGGGCTGGCGTGCGGCCATGGTCACGTTCACCTGGCCGTCGGGCGCGCCGTAGTCCACGCTGCCGACCATCGCCAGGATCTGGCCGTCGGGCGCGAGCATGACCACGCCGGCGTTCGAGGCGTTCTTCGCCCGCAGCTCGGCGACCTTCTCCTGGGCCACGCGCTGGGCCTCAGACTGCCAGGACATATCGATGCTGGTGACGACCCGCAGCCCGGCGCGGTAGAGCAGGTCGGGGCCATAGCGCCGCTCCAGCAGGTCGCGCACATAGAAGGCAAAGTGCGGGGCCACCAGGTCGGCCTGCGGCGGGGCGAGGGCCAGCGGCGTGCGGGAGATCTGGTCGGCCTGGGCCGAGGTGAGGTAGCCAGACTTGGCCATGAGGTCAAGGGTGACGCGCTGGCGGGCCTTGGCGGCGGGCAGGTTCTCGAAGGGGTTGTAGCTGGAGGGCGACTGGGGCAGGCCGGCGATCAGGGTGGCCTCGGCGGGGCTCAGCTCCCAGACGTGCTTGCTGAAGTAGGCCTGGGCGGCGGCCTCGACACCGTAGGCCTGCGCGCCGTAGTAGACCTCGTTGAGGTAGATGCCGAGGATCTGGTCCTTGCTGTACTCGCGGCTGACCCGGTAGGCCAGGATGGCCTCGCGCAGCTTGCGCTCGTAGCTGCGATCGCCGCGCTCCTCGGGGGTGAGCAGGATGTTGCGCACCAGCTGCTGGGTGATTGTGCTGGCCCCGCTGACGATCTCGCCGCTCTGATAGTTCTGCAGGGCGGCGCGGATGATCCCGCGCAGGTCGACGCCGGGGTTCTCGTAGAAGCCGGCGTCCTCGACGGCCACCGTGGCCTGCTTAAGCGCCAGGGGGATGCGCTCGAAGGGCACCGGCGTGCGCCGCCCGGCGTCCGGGCCGACCAGCTCGTACAGCAGGGTGGCGCCGTCGCGCGCGTAGATGCGGGTGGTCTCAAAGCTGCGGTACTCGCTGATCCGCTGGGGGTCGGGCAGGTCGCTGCCGTAGCGGTAGTAGAGCCACATCCCGCCGGCCACAGCGCTGAGGCCGACCAGCAGGGAGAGCTTGATCAGGGCCAGGGCGAGGCGCAGGATGAAGGCGAGCAGGGGGAAGCGCCGGCGGAACGGCGAGATCTTCCGGCGGATGCGCGGACGGCGGATAAAGTGGGGCGGCGGTGGGCGCTGATTCACGGCTGAAATTATAGCACGCGCCCCCCTGGCTGGTGGCTGACGTCGCGCCGGCAGGGCGCGCTGCGCCGGGCGTCGGCCTGCGCCGACGCCGCACCCGCCCGCGACGGCGGGCGGTCGGCCGCAGGCCCCCGCGACGCGGCTTCAGCCGCCAGCGACGTTGCCCATGCCCTGGCCGCCGACCCGCGCGCGGTTGACCTTGCCCACGCTGCATGCTATACTTCGCGCGTAATAGAACTATAGATTATCTATGAGGAAAGGTGTCGCCATGGCGCAGACACGTCTGGTGATCGCCGACGATGAGTCGATCATCCGCATGAACCTTAAGGAGACGCTGGTCGGCCTCGGCTACCTGGTGGTGGGCGAGGCGGGCGACGGCGTCAGCGTCATAAATCTGGCCCGCGAGCTGCAGCCCGACCTCGTCCTGATGGACATCAAGATGCCCAAGCTGGACGGGATCCAGGCCGCGAAGATCCTCACCGAGGAGAAGATCGCGCCGGTGCTGCTGCTCACCGCCTACTCCGACCGCGAGCTCGTCGACCGGGCCAAAGAGGCCGGCGTGGTCAACTATGTGGTCAAGCCCTTCCGTGAGGCCGAGCTGCTGCCCGCGATCGAGATCGCGATGGCCCGCTACCAGGAGTTCCTGGAGATGGACAAGCAGATCTTCGACCTGAAGGAGACCCTCGACACCCGCAAGCTGGTCGAGCGGGCCAAGGGCGTCCTGATGGACTCGCAGGGCCTCAAGGAGGCCGAGGCCTTCCGCAAGATCCAGCAGCTCTCGATGAACACGCGCAAGTCGATGAAGGAGATCGCGCAGGCCATCCTGCTGGCCAACGAGATCTAAGCCGTGCCCGAGACGAACCTGACGCCTGAGGGGCCGGCCGCGCCACCGCCGACCGCCCCGCGCTGGCGAACCCTGGTGGCGGCCACGCTGCCGTACATCGCTACGGCAGCCGTGGCTGTTCTTTGTAGCATGATGATCCAGGCCGCGATCGCTCCGCCTGCCACCATCGCCCCCACGGCCGCGCCGGCAGCTGCGGCGACGACGGCGGTGGCGGACACGCCGCCCAGCCCCACCGCGCCGCCGCAGGCCACCCCCGCGCCCGCCACCCCCGCCCCCTCCGCGCTCCCCGCCGACGAGAGCATCCTCCGCCTTCAGGTGCTCGACCTCGAGGCCGCCGACCGGCGGCTCTGGAGCGCGATCTACCTGCTGCGCGCCGCCAGCCAGATCGACGACTCCGTCGTCGCCCTCCAGGCGAACGACCTCGATGAGGTCGACCGGACCCTGCTCAACGCCCGCCGGTCGCTCGACCGCGCCTACGCCTTCAGCGCCGAGCAGGCTAAGGGGCCGATCGACACCTTCCGCCTCCAGATCAGCCAGGCCCGCGATAGCCTGCGCGTCCGCCCCGAGGGCCTCGACCGCCGTCTGCGCCAGATGCGCCAGCTCATCCTCAGCCTTGTGGATGAAGGATGAAGGATGAAGGATGAAGGATGAATAGAGGGAAGCATTCATCCTTCATCCTTCATCCTTCATCCTTTAAAGTCCACAAACCGGTAGCCCACGCCCCGCTCCGTGAGGATGTACTTAGGGGACGACGGGTCCTCCTCGATCTTCTGGCGCAGGTAGGTGATATAGAGCCGCAGGTAGTGGCTCTCCTCGCGATACTCCGGCCCCCAGACCTTCGTCAGCAGCATCTCGTGGGTCTGCACGTAGCCGGCGTTCTGCACCAGGTGGTAGAGCAGCCGGTACTCGGTGGGGCGCAGGTTCACCCGCACGCCGGCGACCAGCACCTCACGTCGGGCGAAGTCGATGCTCAGCCGGTCATCCACCTGCACCAGCGTCTGCGGCACCGGCGGCGCGGTGTAGTGGCGGCGCATCACCGCGCGGATGCGGCTCACTAGCTCGCGGTGGCTGAACGGCTTGCCGATATAGTCGTCGGCCCCCAGCTCCAGCCCGCGCACCCGGTCCTCCTCCTCATCCTTGGCGGTGAGCATGAGCACCGGCACCTGCGAGAACTGCCGCAGCCGCCGCAGCGCCTCAAACCCGTCCATCACCGGCATCATCACATCGAGCAGCACCACATCGGGCATGTCATCGCGCGCGTGCTCGATCGCCTCCCGGCCATTTGATGCCGTGGCCACCCGCATCCCCTCCATCTCAAGATTCAGCCGCATGAAGTTGATCATGCGCGGCTCATCATCGACGATGAGTATGAGTTTGTCCTTGAGCTCCGACATGATGCACCGCCTTTTCCCCGATCGAATGCCTGCGCATTGTAGCACGAAGCCGATCCCCGGCTAGCACGCTGCGTGCCACGTGTCAATACCTCATAAGGGTGATGACGTTCGGCGTGGGCGATTCTACAATGGACACCAGACGCGCCGCCGCCAGCCCACCGGCGAGAGTCGGGGCACCCGCGCCTGGCCGCCCTTACCGATACCAATCACGGACAGAGCCATCACCGCTGCATCGCCGCGTAGGTCTGTGATGCTTCTCCCGGAAGCTACCCACAAGGAGCTACCGCAATGCAGGCAGCCCTCCGCACAATCGGGCTGGCGACCACGCTCGTGGCGCTCAACGTCATGCTGCTCGTG
>NZ_JAIEWN010000008.1:45793-60556 GCF_019599295.1 Oscillochloris sp. ZM17-4
ACAATAACTTCTACGAGTTCGGCACCGATAAGGCCGACCCCGCGCGCATGGCCTCCAGCTTCAAGACCTCGCCCTGGGAGGTCGCGGTGGGCGGCCTGGTGAATAAGCCGCAGACCTTCGCCATGGAGGATCTGCTCACGCAGTTCGACCAGGAGGAGCGCATCTACCGGCTGCGCTGCGTCGAGGCCTGGTCGATGGTCATCCCCTGGCAGGGCTTCCCGCTCAATAAGCTGCTCATGGCCGTCGAGCCAAAGGCCGAGGCTAAGTTCGTGCGCTTCGAGACGGTCTATAATCCCGACCAGCTGCCCGGCCAGCGCGACGGCTACTTCCCCTGGCCCTATGTCGAGGGCCTGCGCATCGACGAGGCCATGAACGACCTGACGCTGCTGGCGACCGGCCTCTACGGCAAGCAGCTGCTGCCGCAGAGCGGCGCGCCGATCCGCCTGGCGGTGCCCTGGAAGTATGGCTTCAAGAGCGTCAAGTCGATCGTGAAGATCGACCTGGTCGATACGATGCCGACCTCGCTGTGGATGGCATCCTCGCCTGGCGAGTACGGCTTCTACGCCAACGTGAACCCCAGCGTCTCGCACCCGCGCTGGTCGCAGGCCAGCGAGCGGCGGATCGGCGAGCTCGGACGCCATACGACGCTGCCCTTCAACGGGTACGCCGACCAGGTGGCCGGCCTCTACGAGGGCATGGATCTGAAGCTGAACTTCTGAGCACTGAGGCACTGAGGCACTGAGGCGCGTGCTCTGCTGCGCTGAATAGAATCAGACACAATACCGCAAAACTCGCTCTGCCGCACCTGTCACGCTGACCGAAGCGAAGCGTCCCGGCGGGCGATAGGGTGAGTTTTGCGCCATTGCCATCAGACAATATTGGAGCAACGCTGTGAGCAACCCGCCCGCTATGCGCCAGCGGCTACAGAGGTGGCTGCGAGTCGCGGTCCATGTCGGCAGCCTGGCCCCGCTGGCCCTGCTCGTCGCCGACATCTCGACGGTCAACCCCATCCAGGCGATCACGCAGCACAGCGGGCGGGCGGCGATCATCCTGCTGATGCTCTGCCTGGCCTGCACGCCGCTGAACCTGCTGCTCGGCTGGAAGTGGGCGGCGGGCCTGCGCAAGCCGCTGGGCCTGTACAGCTTCCTCTACGTCAGCCTGCACCTGCTCACCTTCGCCGTGCTCGACTACTGGCTGGACGCGGGGCTGATCTGGCAGGCGGTTGTGGAGAAGCGCTATGTGCTGGCCGGCTTCGCCGGCTTCCTGCTGCTGCTGCCGCTGGCGATCACCTCGACGAAGGGCTGGCAGCGGCGGCTCGGGCGGCGCTGGCGGCCGCTGCACAGCCTGATCTACCCGGCGGCCATCCTGGCCATCCTGCACTTCCTCTGGCTCTCGAAGGTGGTGCGCGACCCGCTGATCTACGGGGCGATCGTGGCGGCCCTGCTGATCGTGCGCCTGCCGCCGGTGCGCGCCCGGATCGCCGCCTGGCGCCGGCCCGGCCGCCCCGCCGCCCCGCCGCGGCGCGAGGTGGCCCCCGACTAATGCTGGGAGAATCCGAGCGGGGCCGCAGCCCCACCCCGTGTGCAGCGCCCGCCCTGAGCAGTCAGGGCGGGCGCTGTGTCATCCTGGCCAATCAGTGCGAGCCGTTGCGCTGGCTGGCGGCTACTTCTGGCACCCTTGAAGGTATCGGGGTTAGCTAGGTGTCGGTAAGTATCGGCACGACCTGTGCTTCTGCCAGCCGGTCTGCCGGGGCGGCGGCGGCGGTCGTGAGTACTGGCTGTGAGTCGCCGCCTGCTTTCTGTTTCTTGCAGCGAAACTCAATCAGAGCCTCATTCACAAGCGAGGCAATGCTGCTTTGGTGGAGTTCGAGCGCTAGACTACAACTCAAGCAGACGATGAACGCAACGCCGAGCAAACGAAAATTGACCGGGATCTGGCTTACGGCTGGCAACAGTAAGCCTATCATGATAGCCGGGAAGACTGTTCTGGGGGTGACATTGGTGCTCGCAATAGCCGCTCGCTGCTCAATCGCCGACAGATCGGGCTCATCATACTCTTGTAGATGCAGCCAGGGTAACACGACATCGATTACCTGTTCGGTTCGGGCGCTATGACGGGACAGTTCAAAAAAGAGATAGCCAGTCAGCAAGAAGAGTAGGGTTATCCATGCCACGTTCACCCCTGCGATGATAGCCATGGGCCAGCCAGTAGGAGTAGCGATGGTAAATAGAGAGCCTAACCCGATAAGTATTGATGCAGCACCCACCGTATAGAATATCCAGCGCCGCTTCCACTGGCTATTCACAAAGTCTGTCAGCTCGACGTAGGGCCGGGGCTGGCGCGTTACCTTGGGCTTCTTGCGGGACATTCCTCGTAGCTCCTTACTACAGATGTGTGGTAAGTGATACGCAGGATGTAGGTGCAAAGTTGCACACATGTTCAATGTTGTGTATTCATTCATCCTGAAAGGTTCGGCGCTCCCAAAGCTTGATCTTTGGTAGGCCGGCGTGCTATTCTTGGGCGGTATCCTTCTAGAGATCCCCCATGCCACCGATCCAGCCTGCCCACAAGGCCATCGCCGCCTACTACACTACCCTGGCCGACCTCAGCACTCAGGGCATTGTCAATGAGGGCGGGCTGCGCCGCGCCTTTTCGCTGCTGCTGGCGACGCTGGGCCGGGCCGAGGGCTGGATACTCGCGGAGGAGCAGACGCTCGCCGGCCGCATCCGCCCCGATGGGGTGCTGCTCGATGAGTTCCGCTTCCCGCGCGGCCACTGGGAGGCCAAAGATAGCGCCGACGATCTTGAGGTCGAGATCCGCAAGAAGTTTGAGCGCGGCTACCCGCAGAGCAATATTATCTTTGAGGATGGCCGACGCGCGGTGCTGGTGCAGAACCGCCGCCGCAGCGCCGAGGCCGATATGTCCGACCGGGTGCAGCTGGCGACTCTGCTGGCGCAGTTCTTCGGGCACACTGAGGCGAACGTCGAGGGCTTCCAGGCCGCTGTGCGCGAGTTCCAGGCCCGCATCCCTGATCTCGCCGGCAGTGTCGAGCAGATCATCGAGGAGGCGCGCCGCAGTAATCAGCGCTTCGCCGCCGCCTTCGATGCCTTTCACACGATCTGCCGGCAGGCGATTGATCCCAACATCAGCGCCGATGAGATCGAGAAGATGCTTGTGCAGCACCTGCTCACTGAGCGGCTGTTCCGCACCGTCTTTGACGACCCCGACTTCACCCGGCGCAATGTTATCGCCGATGAGATCGAGAAGGTCATCCGCTCGCTCACCTGGAACCGCAGCGAGTTCCTGCGCCGGCTCGACCCCTTCTACACCGCGATCGAGGAGGCGGCCAAGGGGATCACCGAGTACGCCGAGAAGCAGACCTTCCTGAACACGGTCTATGAGCGCTTCTTCCAGGGCTACTCGCGCGAGCAGGCCGACACCCACGGGGTTGTCTACACGCCGCAGCCGATCGTGGACTTTATGGTCGCTAGCGTCGATGAGGTGCTGCGCCGCGAGTTTGGCAAGAGCCTAAGCGATGAGGGCGTCGCTATCCTCGACCCGGCCACTGGTACCGGCAACTTCATCGTAAACATCCTGCGCCGGATCAGCCGGCGCGACCTGAAGCGCAAGTACAAGCAGGAGCTGTTCGCGAATGAGATCATGCTGCTGCCCTACTACATCGCCTCGCTGAATATCGAGCACACCTACCAGGAGCTTACCGGCGAGTACGCCCCCTTCGAGGGGATCTGCTTCACCGACACGCTCGACCTGGCCGAGTCGCAGCAGCTCTCGCTGTTCGCCGAGGAGAACACCGAGCGCGTCGAGCGCCAGAAGCAGGCCCAGATCACCGTGATCATCGGCAACCCGCCGTACAATTTTCGCCAAGTCAATGAAAACGATAATAACAAAAACAAAAGGTATAGCATTATAGATGAAAAAATACGAGCAACTTACGCCAAAGACTCGCAATCGAGTAATAAAATAGCACTTTACGATGCATATGTTAAATTCTTTCGATGGTCTACAGATCGTTTAAGAGGTAGTGATGGTATTGTCTGCTTTATTAGTAATAACAACTTCATACACCAAACAGCTTTTGATGGGATGAGAAAGAATTTACTGCGCGACTTTACCCAAATCTATCATGTAGATCTGCATGGAGATGTTCGCCGTAATCCTAAATTGAGCGGCTCAACACATAATGTTTTTGGGATTCAAGTGGGAGTAGGTATTACAGTAATGATCAAGTCATCAATACAGAAAAGTACACGTTTAATGTACTATAGAATGCCTAATTTTTGGCGCAAGGAAGAAAAGCTTGCCGATCTGGAACGATTCACTGACAACGGTGTTTTTAATCGCACTATTCCTTGGGGAAGTTTAGTTGCTGATGATCGAGGTAGTTGGCTTGTTCCATCAAATGCGAATGAATTTGGCAAGTTTATTGCCTCCGGAAGCAAAGAGGCGAAATCTACTCAAGCTAGGGATGTCAAAACTGTCTTCAAAACCTTCAGCTTGGGACTTACCGTTCGCTTATTTCTCTCGGCGGTTCGGACAAATGCTCAACCAGACGGGGCGCTCCCTCGCGCCAGCCGCTGGGGTCGCCCTGGCTGCATGGTCGCTCACATGGCAGCCCGCCAATGTTGATCGTACCAACGAGCTGTTCCGCCCGGCAGACTTGGCGGCAATGAGCTGGATCGCAAGCGAGACGCCGCCCGGCGCGCGCGTCTTCGTCAACAGCTTCCTCGCCTATGATGGCACACTGTACGCCGGGTCGGACGGCGGCTGGATGCTGACCTTCTTCACCGGCCGATCGACGAACCTCCCGCCGATCACCTATGGCTCGGAGGCTGGGCCAACCCCAGGCTACTATACGCACGTCAACGACGAGAATGCCGCCGTGTACGCGCACCCGATCAATACGCCCGATGCTGCCGCCGCCCTGAAGGCAGCCGGATTCGGCTACCTCTACAACGGCCCGGCGGCCAGCCCCCCGAATGAATACCTGGACCCAGCGCAAATCGACGCCTCGCCCCTCTACGAGCAGATCTATCGGCGTGATGGCGTGACAATCTGGAGGGTGCGCTAATGCGGATCAGCGTCGTCGGACCAACCTACCCGTTTCGCGGCGGGATCGCCCACTACACCACCCTGATGGTGCGTCATCTCCGCGCCGCGGGCCACGTGGCCCCGCTCTACTCGTTCACCCGCCAGTACCCGCGCTGGCTCGTTTCCGGGCGCAGCGACCGCGACCCCAGCAACACGCCGCTGCGTGAGGATTGCGAGTATATCCTCGACCCGATCAACCCCTTCACGTGGTGGCGGCTCTACCGCCGCGTGCGCGCCGACCACCCCGATGTGCTGATCCTCCAGTGGTGGGTGCCCTACTGGACTCCCTGCCTCACCGCGATCGCCAGCATGGTCAAGCGCAACACGCCGATTAAGATCATCTTCATCTGCCATAACGTGGTGCCCCACGAGGGCGGCGGGGTGATCGACCGGCGCCTGGCCCTGACGGTGTTGCGCCGTGGTGACGCCATGATTGTTCACAGCGAGGAGGATCGCCACCGGCTGCTGGCCCTGCTGCCGAATGCCCGCGTGGTGAAGGCGCACCACCCGACCTACGCAGATCTGGCTCGGCAGAGCAGCGCCGCCCCGACAAGCCTGCGCCGCGAGTTCGGCATCCCCGAGCAGACGCCGGTGCTGCTCTTCTTCGGCTTCGTCCGGCCCTACAAAGGGCTCGAGTATCTCATCCAGGCCCTCAGCCTGATCCGCGAGCAGATCGACGTGCATCTGCTGGTGGTCGGCGAGTTCTGGACGGCCCCGGAGTTCTACGAGCGCTACGCCGACGAGTTCGGCGTGCGCGACATGATCACGATCGTCAACCGCTACGTGCCCAACGAAGAGATCCGGCCCTACTTTGACGCAGCCGATGTGGTGGTGCTGCCATACATCTCGGCCACCCAGAGCGGCGTGGTGCAGCTGGCCTTCGGCTTCGGCAAGCCCGTGATCACCACCCGGGTCGGTGGGCTCTACGAGGTTGTGGAGGATGGGGTGAACGGCCTCGTGGTGCCGCCCCAGGATGAGCAGGCGCTCGCTGATGCGGTTGTGCGCTACTTCCGCGAGGACATGGCGAAGCCCTTCACCTCCACTATCATTGCCAACTCCGCGAGCTTCTCGTGGCAGGAGTTGGTGATGACAATTGAGCGGATAGCCTCTGACTTTGGGGTTGAGAGGTAGGCTGGCCCATGCGCGTGACGCTCATGATGGTGGCGAGCCTCGACCGCCCCGCCGGCCGGCGCTACTTCCCGATCGCCCGCGCTCTGGCCCGCCGGGGCCACCAGGTGCGCGTGCTGGCCCTGCACCCCGACCTGGCGAGCTGCCCGCGGCGACGCTTCACCCAGGATGGCGTCGAGGTCTGGTACGTGGGCCAGATGCACGCCCGCAAGGCGGGGAGCGTGCCGGGCCGCTTCGGGCCGCTCGGCCTGCTGCGCGTGCTGGCCGGATCGACGCTGGGCATGATCTGGGGCGTGATCTGCTCACCCTCTGATGTCTACCACCTGGGCAAGCCCCAGCCGGTGAATGGGGTGGCCGCCCTGCTGGCGGTGCGCCTGCTGCGCCGCCGGCCCTTCTATGTGGACTGCGACGACGACGAGGTGCGCGGCAATCGCCTGCCGGCCGCCTGGCAGCGCGCCGTCTTCGGCTTCTGGCAGTGGCTGCTGCCGCGCCTGGCCGCCGGGGCGACGGTGAACACCCGCCACCTGGCCGCGGAGATGGCTCGCGCCGGGGTTGCCCCGGTGGCCCTGGTGCCCAACGGCGTCGATCTCGACCGCTTCCTGGCCCCGCCGGCGCCGCAGCTGGATGCTATGCGCGCCGCGCTCGGCCTGACGGGCGGGCCGGTGGTGGCCTACGCCGGCTCCCTCGCCCTCCAGAACCACCCGGTCGATCTGCTGATCGATGCCTTCGCCCAGGTGGCGGCGGCCATGCCCGCCGCCGCCCTGCTGATCATCGGCGGCGGCGAGGATCTGCCGCTGCTCCAAGAGCGGGTCGCGCGGGCCGGGCTACGAGATCGGGTATACTTCACCGGGCAGGTACACTACCAGGCGGTGCCGGCCTACCTGGCCCTGGCCGACCTGAGCGTCGACCCGGTGCGCGACGACCCGGTGGCCCGCGCCCGCTCGCCGCTCAAGCTGATCGAGAGCATGGCCCTGGGCGTGCCCGTTGTCACCGGCGATGTGGGAGACCGCGCCGAGCTGCTGGCCGGCGGCGCCGCCGGCGCGCTGGTGCGGCCCGGCGACGCGCGCGCGCTGGCCGAGGCGATCATCGGGCTGCTCGGCGACGCGCCGCGCCGACAGGCCCTCGCCGCCGCCGGGCGCGAACGGGCCAGCGCCTACGGCTGGGAGCAGCTCGCCGACACCTGGGCGACGGTCTATATCAGAGGGTGTGGGAGATCGGAGCTCTCCCACAAAAAAGCCTGATTGTGCTGCGGCGCATCGTAGCCGCGCCGCAGCACAATCAGTGCGGCATGGGTCTGCTGGGCACACATAGAGAAGGTTTGAGGGCGACAGCCCTACGCGTGTGGAGCACAACGTTGATCGCGCAACGCCCTACGGCGCCGTCTGTCTACCTGGTGGTGCTCAACTGGAACGGCTACGCCGACACCCACGAGTGCCTCGAGTCGCTGCGCGGCCTGGCCTACCCCAACTATCGTATCATCGTGGTGGATAACGCGTCCAGCGACGATAGCCCGGGGCGCATCGCCGACGCGCACCCCGATGCCGAGATGGTGCGCTGCGCGCAGAACCTCGGCATCGCCGCCGGGTATAACGCCGGCATCCGGCTCGCCCTCCAGCGCGGCGCCGACTATGTGGTGCCGATGAACAACGACCTCGACTGCGACCCGATGTTCGTCTCGCAGATGGTCGCCACCGCGCGCGCCGCCCCCGGCTGCGGCGTGGTGATGCCGAAGATCTTCTACTACGAGGAGCGCGACCGGATCTGGTCGGCCGGGGCCTATGCGCGCTGGATGCCCTCGAACATCGTGATGCGCGGGCGCCAGCAGCCCGACGGCCCGGCCTTCGCCGCCGATGTCGAGATCCAGTTCGCGCCGAGCTGCTGCCTGCTGATCACCCGCGATCTGGCCGAGCGCGTGGCCTTCGATGAGGGCTACTTCTTCTACTACGACGACTGGGACTTCTGCGTGGAGGCGCGCAAGGCCGGCTACCGGGTGATCTACTCGGCCGGCGCGCGGCTCTGGCATAAGGTCTCGCGCAGCACCAAGAATAGCCCAAAGTCGACGCGCTGGTGGACGGTCTTCGGCCAGAGCTGCGTGCGCTACCACCGCAAGCACCACGATCTGCGCGTCTTGATGATCTATGTGGCCTGGGTGCTGCTGCGCGAGACGGTGAAGGGGAATGTGCGCAGCCTGCCGAGCTTCCTCGCCGGCGTCAGAACCGCACTAGGGGCCGACCTCAGCGATGACCTGCGGCCGGCATGGAGGAGCTAGATGACGATGACCACCGATGAGCAGCGCGTGGACCTGAGCGCGCCCAACTGGATCTGGGACCTCCTGATCTGCCCGGAGTGTGGCGCGCCCCTGCGCGCCGACGACGGGCAGCTGCGCTGCGCGGGTGCCGACTGCGGCTTCAGCTCGACCTATGCCGGGCGGGTCTTCAACCTGCTGCCCCGCGATCTCGACCGCTTCCAGCGCGCGGAGGATAGCTGGCGCACGCGCCACTTCGACCAGCTCCGAAAGACGGTGCCGCAGATGAGCGCCGTCCAGTACGAGCGCTTCAAGCTGCTCAATGTGATCACCTACTACGCATTCACCTCGCAGTTCTTCTTCTTCCGCGACTACTTCGCGAAGACCCACACGCTGCGCGGGCGCGGGCTGGAGATCGGCGGGGCCAGCGGCCAGCTGAGCGGCTTCGTGAAGATGTTCTACCCCGGCACCGAGATGATCGCCACTGATGTGGCGCCGATCAATGTGGAGATGGGCGCGGAGCTGGCGGGGCTGCTGCGCTTCGAGACCGACTACCTGGCCACCGTCGACGCCGAGCGGCTGCCGTTTCGGCCCGAGTCCTTCGACTTCCTGTGCAGCTCCGGGATGCTGCACCACCTCGGCGACATGCGGCGCGCGCTGCGCCAGGGGCGCACCGTGCTGAAGCCCGGCGGGCGCTGGTATGTGGTGAACGAGCTGGCCATCGGGTCGCTCCCGCGCAGGTTCTGGAACAGCGGCCTGGGCGCGAAGGGCAAGTGGGCCGAGACAACCGGGATCCGCGAGAACAGCTACACCCTCGGCGAGTGGCGCGCCTTCTTCGCGGGCGAGGGCTTCCGGATCGTCGACACCTACTTCAACCGCAACCCCGGCCAAAAGCTCCTGAGCTGGCCGCGCTCGCTCTACTACGCAGCTATCGCAAAGCTACCGCTGGCCCTGGTGAAGGCCGGGATCCCATGCGAGGTGAACTTTGTGCTTGAGAAGCAATGATCCAGGCTGACACACAGCTGCCCGCCGGCGTCGCGATGGAGCGCGTGCCCTGTGAGGTCTGCGGCGCAGACGACCCGCGCCCGGCCGCCGGGCGCGCCGACCTTTTCCTGGGCGGCGACACGATCTACACCCACTGTCGCTGCGGCGGCTGCGGGGTGATCTACCAGCACCCGCGGCCCACCGCCGCGACCATCGGCCGGCTCTACCCCGACGAGGACTACCCGGAGTATGTGCCGGCCATCACGGCGGTGGGCTGGCTGGCCCAGACGGTGCGCCGCTACGGCCTGCGCAAGCGCTGCCGGCGGGTGACGCGCCAGGTGCGGGCGGGGCGGCTGCTCGATGTCGGCTGCTCGACGGGCGACTTCGTCTGGGAGATGCGCCGGCAGCCGGGGTGGTCGGCCGTCGGCATCGATATCAGCCCGGGCGTGGTGCGCTACGCGCAGACGCAGCTGGGCGTCGATGGGGCGGTGGGGGTGCTGAACCGCGCGCCCTTCGCCGACGGCAGCTTCGACGCGATCACCATGTGGAATGTCTTCGAGCACGTCTACGACCCGCGAGCGGTGATCGCCGAGGCGGCGCGGCTGCTGCGGCCGGGCGGGGCGCTGGTGATCACCCACCCGAATCTGCGCAGCGTCGACCGGCGCCTGTTCGGCAACACCTGGATCGGCTACGAGCTGCCCCGGCATATCTACCTCTACCCGGCGGATCTTCTGCGCGACCTGATGGGCGAGTGCGGGCTGCGCGAGGTGGAGCGCAGCTGCTTCTATGGGAGCCACGCGGCCACGGCCACCAGCCTGACCTTCCTGATCGAGCAGGCCATCGGCCGGGGCCGGCTCAGCGCCGCGCTGAGCCAGCTGATCTTTAGCCTGCCCGCCCGCCTGATCGCCGCGCCCTACTTTATGCTGATCGATCGCCTCGGGATGGGCTCGAACATCACCGGCGTCTTTAGGAAGTGACCCATGGCTCCGATATCAACGCCCCAGCGGATACTCCAGATCATGCGCCTGCCGCGTGAGAAGCTCCAGCAGCTCGCCGCACACCCGGCGTGGCGCTGGTTCTGGCGAGTCTTCACCGCGCTCTCGCTTGTCGCGGTGGCCGTGGGCATCTACTACTCGTTCCAAGAGATCCCCACAGAGGATCTGCTGATCCGGCCGACATACCTGCTGGCCGCCCTCGGCATCTACCTGGTCACCTTCATCATGCAGCTGCTCGGCTGGCACGCCCTGAGCCAGCTGATGTTCGGCAAGATCTCCCTGCGCGACAACGTCAAGGCTGTGGCCACGAGCAACCTGGTGAAGTACCTGCCGACGATCGCCTGGTACATCGCGAACCGGGCGCACTACTATCACCAGCGCGGCGTGCCGCAGGCGCGGGTGGTGACGGCGTCGCTCTACGAGCTCGGCTTTATGGTCAGCGCCTGCGCGGCCCTGCTGGCGGTGAGCTGGCTGGCCGGGTTCAGCGTCTGGCTGGCGGCCCTGGCCCTGGCCGCGATCGCCCTGGCCCTGGGCTTTCTGGTGACCCGCCGCAGCCCGATCGATGCGGAGGGCGGCCGCACCCCCCTGGGCGGCCTGACGAAGGCGTTTCTCTGGTATGCGGGCACCTGGCCGATCGCCGGGCTGTTCCTCTGGGCGGTGATCTCGATCTTCGTCGATGTGCCGCTCAGCTACCTCCAGACGGTGCTGCACATCTGGCTGATCACCTCGCTGGCGGGCTACGGGGTCAGCCTGACCCTGGGCGTGCTGAGCTTCGCCCGCGAGATCACCCTGACGGTGCTGCTCGCGCAGATCTGGCCGCTGCCGGTGGCGATCGCCACGGCGATTACCGTCAAGCTGATGCTCATCCTCGGCGAGGTGATCTGTAGCCTGATCCTGCTCGGGGTGTTCCGCCTGACGGAGAGGCGGGTGTCGTATGAGTGACCTGATCGGGCTGCTCCCCGCCGCAGGCCGCGGCTCGCGGCTTGGGCCGATCCCCTGTAGCAAAGAGATTATGCCGCTGGGCTTTCGCCCCACGCCAGCCGCGCCGCAGCCGATCTGGCGGCCGGTGACGGCGCTTGAGCTGCATCTGCACGCCCTGCGCCGCGCTGGCGCGGGCCGCGCCGTGATCGTGATCGGCGAGACGAAGGCCGACATCGTGCGCTATGTCGGCGACGGGGCGGCCTACGACCTGCCGGTGGCGTATGTCTACCAGCGCACCCTCGCCGGCATGCCCTACGCCCTCGACCTGGCCACGCCCTGGGTCGGTGCGGCGACGACTCTCTTCTCGATGCCCGACACGCTGATCTACCCCGAGGACACGATGAGCCGGCTCGCCGCGCACCACCGGGGCAGCGGGGCCGATGTGACCCTGGGGGTCTTCCGCACCAGCTCGCCGCAGAAGTTCGGCATGGTTGAGATCGGCCCACAGGACGAGGTGCGCAGCTTCGTCGACAAGCCGGCCCGCACGACCCTGGAGTGGATGTGGGGCATGGCCGCGTGGTCGCCGCGCTTCACCGGCTTTATGCGCGCGCACCTGGCGAGCCGCGCCGCCGGGGGGCCGGAGTGTGTGCTCAGCGATGTCTTCGCCGCAGCGCTCGATGCCGGGCTTGTGATCCAGGCGCTGCCGCTGACCGAGGCCAGCTACCACGATATCGGCACTCCTGAAGACTTCCAGTCGGTTGTCCTATCGATGGCGTTGCGCCATGCCGGCCCCGACGACTATGTCAGGCTGTGGGGGCCGACAGGCTCAGACGCGTGAGCGCCCCTTGCCATGTGAGCCTACCAGCTAACATCCTCGCCCATAACACGAAAGTATTAGTGGCGTTTTTGGCTCCCTGAAGCCATGAGCCTGATGGGATGACGCTCATAGGTGGTATTGAAAAGGCTTGGGCCGCCTGTTATAGTCTTGATTGAGCATCTTGGGACGGCCTGGATGTTCGGTATCATCGAGGCGGCATCGCACACAACTCTATGGAGGACAGTATGCTCACATCGGTCAAACGAGTAGGTATGGCGCTCATGGCATTTGCCCTGGCAGCCAGCTCACTCGCCTTCGGCGGCACAATTGCCCAGGCGCAGACAACAGCGACGGGCATCAATGGCAAGTGGGGCAGCGCCATTCTGATCCAGAACGTCGGGTCAGGCCCGCTGAACTCCGGCGACTACAGCATCGCGTTCTACGACAGCAACGGCGGCACCACCCCGCTGGTCACCTATAAGCCGGACAAGCAGATTATCGCCGGTTCGTCGGCGGAGTTTTACATCCCGAATATCACCACAGCCCCCACGCTGGCGAGCGGCCAGTACTCGGCGGTGATCAGCAGCTCGCAGGCGGTCAAGGCTGTGGTGAACAGCTCGACCGACAGCGCCACGACGGGGCCTTGGTCGGCCTTCTCCTACGAGGGTGTGGACGCCGCTGAGGCCAAGTCCCCGCTGTACTTCCCGGCCTTCTACCGGAACTACTACACCTTCCTGAGCGAGCTGGTGATCCAGAATGCGGGCACGACGACGGCCAATGTTAAGGCCACTTTGTACAACGGCCTGTCTGGCGCGAGCTCGGGCGAGATCAACCTGGGGCAGATCCCGGCCAACGCCTCGCGCACCTACGGCTGGAATGATACCAAGTTCTCCTCGCTGGCGAGCGGCAACACCGGCATCTACGGCGTGGTGGTGACGGCCGACCAGCCGCTGGCCGGCATCTCAAACATCTGGTCTTCGGACTCGACGAACTATGGTGTTGGCAGCTATAACGCCTTCACCGCTGGCGCCAACACGGTGTATGCCGGATCCATGTACAACCAGTACTACGGGTTTGTGTCGTCGCTCACGGTGCAGAACATTGACACCACCACTGCCGCTAGCGTGACGATCTCCTACAGCGACGGCACAACTGACGGCCCCTTCAGCATCCCCGCCGGACAGTCGCGTGAGCGCTACCAGCCGAACAACGCGAGCCTGAGCAGTGGCAACACGAATGGTCTGCTCTCGGCCACCATCACCTCGACCGGCGCCCAGGTTGTGGCGATTGTGAACATCCAGCGCAAGTCGCGCACGAACATCGCGGTGGCCGACCCGAGCAACCCGGCCTTCGGGAGCTACAGCGCCGCTATCACGACGCCCTCAACCTCGGTGAGCGTCCCGGCGATCTTCAACGACTACTACGGCTACTTCACCGCCGTCTCGGTGAAGAACACTGGCGCGGCGACGAGTATTAAGCTGACCTATGCCGATGGCACGACGTGGACGCAGAACGCTGCTGCCGGCGCGACGGTGAACTTCTCGCACCTGCCGACCAATCCGAACAACCCGCTCAAGACAAGCATCCAGACCTCTGGCACGGTGTCCTCGACCCAGCCGCTGGTGGTGGTCATCCAGCACAACACGGACCCGAGCCTCAGCTCGTACCGCCCGGCAAAGTCGCCGAACGACTTCCTCTTCGTGCTCTCGGGCTTCCCGAAGTAGAGGGGGCATCAACCTCAACGCATTGGCCCGCGTAGTGTAGCGATACTAGGTGCAGGGCTACTATACTTAGTAGCCCTGCATCTTGCTGTGTCCGACAGAATCCAGCCCTCGCAACAAACCCAGGAGAGCGATATATGCACGCTTCACGCATCTGTGCGGTGATTGCGCTCGCCAGCACACTACTGCTCACCGCCTGCTCAAGCAATTCGGCAGATCTGCCCTATCAGACAACCCCGGTGCCGGCCACGCCGATCGTCGGGCAGGATGGTGCCTACCCCTACCCCTACCCCGCACCACCGCTGCCGAGCACCGACACATCCGCCTACCCGGAGCCAGCGCCGAGCAACCGAACATTTGAAGGGCGAAGCCAGACCGTGATCGCGAGCTATGCGGCGGCGTCCGCATGTGCTGCGCAGCATTTTAACGCCGATGCCCTGCTCTACGAGGTGGTTCCCTCGCGAGCGATGCTTCAGAATATCGGCAACCCGCCCACCGCCCTGGGCTGGTTCTATAAGTTCCGCTCACAGGGCAGCGATGGGGATCTGTTCGTACAGATTGTCGATGGCACGTGCAGCAGCCCGCGCGAGCTGATCCCGCTGGGCGAACTTCCCAAGGCCGAGCTACCGATCGATGTCGCCGCCCTGAAGATCGATAGCGATCAGGCGATCGAGATCTTTCAGAAGCACGCCGTAGCGCAGGGGATCCCGGTGATGTCGGACCCCTACGACCTCCAGCTGATCAACCTTGAGGGGACGCCCGGGCCAGTGTGGGGGGTGATCTCACCGCTGGATAATAGGGCGATCTATTGGATCGATGCGATCACCGGCGAGGAGCGGAGCG
>NZ_JAIEWN010000008.1:60656-72416 GCF_019599295.1 Oscillochloris sp. ZM17-4
GCGGCCAGAAGGCCACCAGGGCGCAGGCCGCCAGCGCGGCCCAGGCCAGCGGGCCGCCCCAGCGCATGCCGGCCATGTCGCCAGCCAGGAGCAGCAGCGGTGGGGCGGCGCAGCTCAGGCTCAGCGCCAGTGTCATGCGCTCATCGAGGGCGAGCGGGGTATCCCAGAGGAGGCGGAGGAGGGCCAGGCCGGGCAAGAGCAGCAGCGCCGCAAGTGACAGAGCGGGGATGATCGCGCCGGGGAGCGCCCATACCACCCATAGCCAGACTGGCCCGGCGGCAATGGAACACACAACCACAGCGCCGAGGGCTAGCCCGACGCTGACGGGGCTCGTTACAGCCCGATGCTGTTCGGATTGCATATCAATATGGGAAGCGGAATCTTGTATGTATCCCGACAAGCGAGGGGCGCGCGACTGGAGCAGCGACGACGCGCGACAAAGCATGCGGCGACCGTCGCGGCCAGGTGATCACCACTATCAGCTTCCCTTCTATGGTTTATGAAGCGCCACGCATTATAAGGGAAGCCCAAATCACTGTCAACGCAGATCACATTCACGGGCAGGGCATGTGCAACGTCCTGCGCGCGCCCCCCCGGCTGGCGGCTGAAGCCGCGCCGGGGGGGCGCGCTGCGCATGTGCATTCGGTGAACCGAAACCGGATGGACCGCCCGCCGCCCGTGTCGGCCCGCCGAGGCGGCCCATCCCCGCCGGGGGCATGGTAGGGCCGACGCATGCGCACCCCATGCATGGGCGACACGCAGATTCATCCGGTGCGCATGCGTCAGCCCGACGCCAATGCATCAGGCACCTGTTGTGCTCCACACGAAAACCGTTACCCGAACGCACATGGGCGCGCTGCGCCGGGCGTCGGCCTGCGCCGACGCCGGATCCGCCCGCGAAGGTGGGCAGTCGGCCGCAAGCCCCGCGACGCGGCTTCAGCCGCCAGCGATGTTGCACATGCCCTGCATGCACGGGCGTGACAAACGTTTAAGATTTGATATACGTGGGCTTGGCATGCTGAGCGCAGCGAAGCATCTTCCAGCCGCGTGGATGGGCAGACCCTTCGCTGCGCTCAGGGTGACAGGATGCACCGTATCTATCAAAGTTTGATATAAGATGGTGTACAATCGGCGGGTCGCCCGCCACGCGCCAGAGTCCCTCACGGCCCCGCGACGGCGATGATCGTGACGCCGCCCTGCTGGTAGACGGTGTGGAACCCAGGGCGGCCGGCGAAGACCTCGGGGGTGAGCGCGCCGACCTTCGGCCCCAGGTAGATATGGGTGATCCCCTCGGCCGCGATCAGGTCGATGATGGCCTGCTCCTGGCCGGGGCGGTAGTTGGCGACGACCGCCTCCACCTCCCGGGTGTGGCGCACGTAGGCGGGGTCGCCGTAGATATAGAGCACCGGCGGCGTGGTCGTCCAGCGCCCGGCGAGCGGCAGCAGCCACCAGCCGCCGTCGATGCCGCGCCGCGTGGCATCGAGCCAGGCGCCGCTGTTCACCATGAAGCGGGCGTCGGGCGGGGTGTTGGCGGCGGCCCAGGCGATCGCCTCGCGGTCGGCCGGGGTGGCGAGCACGGTGCCCTGGTTGAGCACGCCGCGCTGGTCGTAGGCGCCCCAGCCGGCCACGGCCAGGGCGGCCGCGGCGGCGAGCGCGCCGGCGGCGCGGGGCCAGCGGCGGGTCGGGGGCAGGGCCGCGTAGAGCGTGGCGGCCGCGCCGCCCGCGAGCACGCCCAGGGGCACAAACAGGCTGATCACCACCACATCGTTGGTGATCAGCCAAAAGTAGGGCAGGGCGACGGTGCGCGGGTTGATCAGCAGCAGGCCGGCCCCGACGAGGGCGGCGGGCAGGCTGCGCCGGCGCAGGGCCCAGAGCAGCAGCAGCAGGCCGGCCCCCGGCGTCAGGTAGACGATCAGCCAGGGGTTGCTCTCGATCGCCAGCAGCGCCACCCAGATCAGCATCGCCGCCGCCGCGCCGGCCCGCCGCCGCAGCCCGAGCCAGGCGCCCAGCAAGCCCACGCCGATCAGCAGCTCATTCTGGCGCGACCAGAGCAGGCCGCCGCTCAGAGCGTTGTAGCTGCCGCCCCCGGCCAGCCCGCCGTCGCTCGCCAGGGCCGGCAGCAGGGCCCGGCGAATCAGCAGCCAGGCCCAGGGCGCGGTGATCGCGGCCACGCCCGCGCCGGCCGCCAGGGCGGCCAGGAGCCGCGAGCGGAGGGCGGGCAGCGGCTGGCCCGCCGCCCAGACGACGGCCTGCGCCGCCAGCAGGGCCATGGCGAAGAGCAGCACGCGGAAGTGGACGAGGCTCAGCCCGGCGATCAGCAGCGTCACGATCGCCCAGCGCCGGCGCCCGCCCGCCCGCAGGGCCTCGCCCCAGGCGATCGATAGTCCCGGCAGCATCAGCAGGCCGCAGAGCTGGGTGTAGCGCCCCCACGAGACGTAGTAGGCCGGCATGATCGAGATCAGCCCGACGGCGACGGCGGCCCCGACGGCGGCGGCTGGCCGCCGCCAGAGGTGGCCGGCCATCCCGGCCACCGCCACGCCCACCAGCGCGTTGAGGATCTGCCCCGGTATGATCAGAGCCTCGGGGAGCTCCAGGCCGCTCAGCCGCATCAGCGTGGCGGCGAAGACGTGGTAGCCCCAGTGGTAGGGCAGGTTATCCACCGGCAGGTAGGGCCGCAGCGAGATGGGCGCCGCGCCGCTCTCGGCGGCGACGCGCACCATTAGGGCGTGGTGGACCGAGTCGACCCAGGCCGGCAGGGCCAGGCCATCCACCTGGACGAAGCGCGCCCAGAGGGTGATCGCGAAGATGGCCAGGAGACAGGAGACAGGAGACAGGAGGCAGGAGGCAGGGGTTGGGAGATTGGCGTCGCCCAGATCGTGCCAGGCGGCGACGAGGGCGGCGAGGGCGAGCAGGCCGGACACCCCCCAGAGCAGCGGGTCGGCCAGGGCCAGCCCGATGACCGACAGCCAGAGGTAGAGCAGGGCGACCAGGCTGAGGCTGAGGCTCATCCAGATCGTCAGGCGGGAGAGGGCGGGCATCCGGGAGGTGGGCGCGGCGCGCTCGACGAGGTAGCCGGGGGCGAGCAGCAGCAGCGGCATACCTATGGCGAGCCGCCCGAGCGGGCCGACGAGCGCCACCGCGCCGGCGCAGAGCACCACCGCCAGGAGCGCGCGCCGGCCGGGTGTGAGTGCGAGGTGGTGCATAGACTTGTACGGCCGTAGGGCCGAAGCATGTGGGTCTGTCGCAGAGCGACAGACCCACATGCTTCGGCCCGCCTTAGAACATATCCGGCGGGCCGCCGATCAGGATATCGTAGTTGCCCGCGCCCACCGCCCGCTCAAGCTGGGCGAGGACTTTATCGACATCATCGTTCGGGCCGTTGATGAAGAGCGGCTTGCCGTCCTTGCCGCCGGTGCGCACCGGGGTCGGGTGTCTGTCCGGGTCGGCCCCCTCGATCAGGTAGCGCGACTGAGCGAAGACCGGGTCGGGCTTAAAGCCGAGGCCCTCGGCGTACTGCACGCCGGTGAGGACGATCTTCGCCGCCAGGTCGATGTCGGACTGCACCATCGGCATCATCCCGGTGATGTGGGCGCGCAGCCCGGCGTGGTAGGCGTCCTCGTCGTTGAAGAGCATCACCTGGGTGCTCTTCAGGCCCAGGCAGGCCAGATCGACCAGAAACGAGGCGCAGGCCACCTTGCCCGAGCGCGGCGACTTGCGAGCCACCAGGGCCGAGGCCAGCTCGCCACTCTTGTCCCAGTCCCGCGAGAGCAGCACCTCGTAGACCGGCCAGCCCGTCGCGATCGCCATGCCGCCGGCGGGCCGCGCCGCGATCTCCTTACCCTTCTTCTTCCCCATCACAGCAGCTCCTTCAGCATGGCCTCGCCGCCCTCCCAGCTCATCCGGCCGGTGTCGCGCAGAAAGCGCACAAAGTGCTTAAAGCTAATCAGGTTGACGTCGTCGCCCATCGTGCCCAGGTAGATCGCCACCGCATCGGCGTCGGCATCGATCAGGCCGCGCGGCGGGCTCAGGCCGAGCAGGTAGTCCTCGCCGAAGCGCTCGATCGTGGCCCGGTGGGCATCGAGGGTCTTCTGGTTCACGTTGGGCCGGGCCATGTGCTGCACGAACTGCGCCAGCAGCTTCGCGTTGCGCGCGCGGACGCCCTCGACCCCGCTCTCGCCGAGGCTGAGGCTGGTCAGCAGGCGACCGCGCTCCTGGGCGGCCTTGTAGGTCTCGTTCAGGCTGCCGCGGATCCCCGCGCCGAAGCTGATGCTGTAGCCGACCAGCAGGCTGTCGTAGATGATCTTGCCCTCGAAGGGCAGCAGGGTCGCCTCAACCATGCAGGGCGGCGGCATGGGGATGACATCCTCGATCGGCGAGGCCAGGCCGAGCACGGCGTAGGCCAGCGGCTCGCCGCGCTCGGGGATGAGAATCGCGTGCTTCTTGAGCTGGCGGAAGACATAGAAGGTGCCGCGCACCCGCGCGTCCCAGCCCTTCACCACAGCCAGGTCCTCGGCGGACAGGCCGGCCGGGTTCTCGGCGACGAAGGCCGCGCGCAGCGCGTCGTCGGCCCAGAGCCTGTCGCGCAGGGTCGCCGCATCGCTCGGCGAGACGCTGCCCTCGCCGTAGACAGATGGGAAGTCGGGCACCAGGCCGGTGCGCCGGCTGACGAAGTGGAGCAGCGGGAACCAGATCCCGTAGAAGCGCTGCACGCCGCGCGGGGTCAGCATCATAGAGTCACGCTCACATTTACATGTTTAGGGCTGCCGCCCTAAAAACCGATGTTGTTTGTGCCCAGCAGGCACATGCTGCACTGATAGTGCTGCGGCGCGGCTACGCCGCGCCGCAGCACTATCAGTTTTTTTGTGGGAGAGCGAAGCTCTCCCACACCCTCACCGTGCGCCGCGCGGGCCTACTTCTGGCGCGACCGCTCGCGATCCTCCCACCACTCGCCGAAGCTGGCCGATCCCTGGGGCTGGGGGAAGTCGCGCCCGTGGGTCCAGGCGCTGAGCGGCGGCGGCAGGCGGCGGATGCGGCCTCTGCGGCCGATCAGGCGCGAGCCGAGGCGGGCGGCGCGGCCGCCGGCCCGGTAGATCGCCGGGTTGTTCATCGTCATCGCGTAGCCGGCCATGGCCGCCTTCTCGACCGGGTTGGCCTTGCCGGCCCGCACCCCATCAGCGCGCAGGCGCAGCAGCATATCGGGGATGGCGATCCGCACCGGGCAGACCTCCTGGCAGGCCCCGCAGAGCGAGCTGGCCTGGGGCAGCATATAGGCCTCGGGAAGGTCGGGCTGGAGCAGCGGGGTGAGCACGGCCCCGATCGGGCCGGAGTAGACCCCGCCGTAGGCGTGGCCGCCGATGGCCTGGTAGACCGGGCAGGCGTTGAGGCATGCGCCGCAGCGGATGCAGAGCAGGGCCTCGGCGTACTGGCCGCCGAGGATCTTCGAGCGGCCGTTGTCGAGCAGCACCAGGTGGAACTCCTCGGGGCCGTCCTCCTCGCCTTTCCGGGCCGGGCCGCTGATGATGCTGGTGTAGACGCTGAGCTTCTGGCCGGTGGCCGAGCGGGCCAGCACCTGCAGCATCACCCCGAGGTCCTCCATGCGGGCGACGATCCGCTCGATGCCCATGATCGCCACGTGGATGCGCGGGACGGTGGTCGAGAGGCGGGCGTTGCCCTCGTTCTCCACGATCACCACGGCGCCCTCATCGGCCACGCCGAAGTTCACCCCGCTGATGCCCATGTCGGCGCGCAGGAAGCGCTGGCGCAGCTCGCGTCGCGCCGTCTGGGTCATGGTCGGGATGTCGTCGGTGAGCGGCACGCCCAGGTGCTGGTGGAACAGCTCGCTGACCTGCTCGCGGGTCTTGTGGATCGACGGGGCGATAATGTGCGAGGGCGTCTCGCCGGCGAGCTGGATGATATACTCGCCGAGGTCGGTCTCGACCACCTCCAGGCCGGCCTCCTCAAGGGCGTGGTTGAGGTGGATCTCCTCAGAGGCCATCGACTTAGACTTGACGATCGAGCGGACGCCGCGATCTTTTGCGAGCTGGGCGATATAGCGGCGGGCCTCCTCGCCGTCGCTGGCCCAGCAGACGGTGCCGCCGCGCGACTCGACGTTGGCGGCGAGCTGGACGAGCAGCTCATCGAGGCGGGCCAGGGCGCCGGCGCGGATGGCGCGGGCGGTGTCGCGCAGGGCCGCCTCATCGCTCAGGGCGCCGATGGCGGTGGCGCGGTTGCCGATGAAGCGCTCGGTGGCCCGCGAGAGCGCCGTCTTGAGCGAGTCGTCGTGGAGCGCGCCGTCGACGCGCTCGTAGAAGGAGATCGTGGTGCTGGCCATGGCTCCCTCTTCTAGGGTTATAGGGTGAGCTGACAGACTATCTGGTTCCTTAGTGTACCACAGACCTAGTCCCGCAGGGCTTCTGCAACGTCCTGGGGCTTCGCCGCCCCCGAACCCCCACCGGGAGGTGACGTTGCAGAAGCCCTGGGGTGCGCCGAGCCAAGGAGGCATTGCTGGTACACTGTGGGCGAGGCCCGACGCCCGCCCGATCAAGAAAGGACACCCCTATGCGAGAGGCATTCGCCACCGACAAGCTGCCCACGCCCAAAAACCCCTACTCCCAGGCGATCATCGCCAGCGGCCGCCAGCTCTGGATCTCCGGCCAGGTCCCGGTGGACCCGGCGACGGGCGAGGTGGTCGCCGGCGACTTCGAGGCGCAGGCGGTGCAGGTCTTCGAGAACATCAAGACCCTGGTTGAGGCCGCCGGCGGCAGCATGGCCGGCGCGGTGAAGGTGCAGGTCTACCTGCGCAGCCTAGACTACTTCGCCCAGATGAACGCGGTCTACGCGCGCTACTTCCCCGAGCCGCGCCCGGCCCGCACCACGGTGCCGGTCGAGCTGCGCGGCTTCCTGATCGAGGTCGACGTGGTCTTCGCCCTGGATGAGGCCTAGCCCAGCATCTCCCCCAGGATCCGCTCAAGCTCCTGGCAGTGGCGCTGCCAGGAGTAGCCCTCGACGACGCGCTCCCGCGCCCGCGCGCCCATGGCCCGGGCGGCGGCGGGGTCGTCCAGCACGCGGGCGATCGCCTCGGCCAGGGCCACCAGATCGCCCTCGGGGTAGAGCGCGCCCTCCACGCCGTCGCGGATCACCGTGCTCAGCGGCGGGATGTCGGCGGTGACGACGGGCAGGCCGGCGGCCATATACTCGTAGACCTTCAGGGGCGACCAGAAGAAGCCGGCGGCGCGCAGGGCCGGGTGCGGCGCGGTGGTGAAGGGGGCGATCCCCAGGTCGGCCCGGGCCAGCTCGGCCGGCACCTGGTCGTAGGGGATGGCGCCGGTGAAGCGGAAGTGGCCGGGGTGGGCCGTGGCCAGCGACTCGGCGACAGCCCGCTCCGGCCCGTCGCCGATCAGGGTCATGCGCAGATCATAGCCAGATTCGATCAGGGCCATGACCGCCTGCACCCCGCCGATAACGCCGTGCCAGGCCCGGAAGGAGCCCATAAAGACAACCGTGGGCGGCCCAGCGCGGCCGGCGCGCCTTGCGGGGCTGAAGCGCTCCACGTCGGCGCCCCAGGGCAGCTCGACGATCTTCTCGCGGGGGATGCTGGCCGGCACGGTGGTGTGGAGCGGGGTGACGATGCGGGCGGCCCAGCGGCACTGGAGCTCGGCGTAGCGGCGCATCGGGCCGCCGAGGGCGTCGTCGATCCGGCGCTTGCGCACCTCGGGCGGGTCGACTATCAGGGCGTTGACCTCAAGCAGGCTGGGCACGCCGAGACGGCGGGCGGCGATCACGCCGGCGCCGGCGAAGTTGTAGTAGCGCTCGATGATCACGTCGGGGCGCAGATCGCGGGCCAGGCGCAGCACGGGCCCTGCGTCGAGCAGGCTGAGCGCCTTGGGCGTGCGCCGCTGGTGGAGCGTGAAGCCGCCGAGCTCGCGGGGCGAGGGGCCGTCGCCGGAGGCCAGCAGGTGCACCTCGTGGCCGAGCTGTGCGAGGCCGCGGGCGACCTCGTAGGCGTGGGTGCTGCCGCCGAGCGAGCCGGGGACGGGAATGCCGGCGGCGATGTAGAGGATGCGCATTGCAGATTGCAGATTGTAGATTGCAGATTGCAGATCGGGCGAGGCCTAAATCTGCAATCTGCAATCTGCAATCTGCAATAGCTAGAGTCGCTCGTAGCGCTCAAGATCCATGGTGAGGGAAAGGGCGCCGGGCGCGGCCTGCTTGACGATGCCGAGCGTGCGATCGACCTGGTTGTCCTCGATGCCGACAAGCAGGGTCGTGTTGCCCCGCCGCAGGAAGCCCCCGGTGGTAGCGAGGCGCGTGACCCGCAGGCCCTGCTCGACGAGGGCGTCGACAGTAGCGTCAGCGTGGGCGTCATCGGTCACAAAGATCAGCAGCTTCATCAGGCACAGCCTCCACAAGAGATCCGCTCCCCTGGCCGCATTATACGTTTTCGAGAGGAGAGCGTCAATTGGGGTGTGACGGAACGTCTTGCATGGGGGCGGGCGGCTGAAGCCGCGCCGGGAGGGCCTGCGGCCGCCCGCCCGCCGTCGCGGGCGGTTCCGGCGTCGGCGCAGGCCGACGCCCGGCGCGCAGCGCCCCGGCGTCGCGGCTTCAGCCGCCCGCCATGGCCACCGCTGCAAGAAGATTCGTGACACCCTGCATCTTCGCCTGACTTGCACGATTTCACAAGCTATGATATACTCTCCGGTGTCGAGCGGGAGTGGCTCAGTTGGTAGAGCGGCACCTTGCCAAGGTGCAGGTCGCGGGTTCGAACCCCGTCTCCCGCTCCATTCAAATGCCACCTACGTCCTTAATGGGCGTAGGTGGTATTTTATTATGAGGATCTACGGCTTTGGGGCTTAACGTGATGCGTATGGGCTGGGGGCATTGCTCCCATACGTATCAACGTTAGGGCTGCCGCTCTAAAAGCCCGCGTTGTTTTGGCCAGAATGAACAGCTTTGCTGTCCATTCCCACCGCCGTCGGCAGGCTCAGCCAGAAGCGGCTGCCCCGGCCGTGCTCGCTCTCCACGCCGATCTGGCCGCCGTGAAGCTGCACGATCTGGCGGGCGATCGCCAGCCCCAGCCCGCTGCCGCCCTGCGCCCGGCTGCGCGAGCGGTCGGCCCGCCAGAAGCGCTCGAAGACGTGGGGGAGATCCTCGGCGGCGATCCCCTGGCCGGTGTCGATCACTTCGATAAGGATGAAAGGCGAAGGATGAAGGATGAAGGGCTGCTCGGCTCGCCCTTCATCCTTCATCCTTCGCCCTTCATCCTTTGTCGCGCGCAGCGTGATCGTGCCACCCGCGTTGCTGTGGCGCAGGGCGTTGGCCACAAAGTTCGTCAGCACCTGCCTGATCCGCTCTGGGTCGGCGAGGGCGTCGGGCAGGCCGGGGTCCAGATCCACGCTCACCGCGATCTGGCGCGCGGCGGCCGGCTCGCTAAACAGCGCCGCGACCTGGGCGATCAGCGGCCCCATCGCCGTCGGCTCGATGCGCAGCCTCAGCTCGCCCGACTCGGCCAGCGATAGCTCGCGCAGGTCGTCCACCAGGCGGTGCAGGCTGATCGTGCTGTCGTAGATCGTGGCCACCTCGGCCTTGCTCAGCGGGTAGACGTCGTCGAGGATTGCCCCCAGGTTGCCCTGGATGACGCTCAGGGGCGTGCGCAGCTCGTGGGCGATGTCGGCGACCATGCGCCGGCGCTGGCCCTCGGCGGCCTCCAGGGCGGCGGCCATCTCGTTGAAGGCGGCGCCCACCGCAGCTAGCTCGGCCGGCCCGCCGGCCGGCACCCGCTCGTCGAGCCGGCCGGTGGCGATGCGCCGCGCCGACGCCGCCAGGTGGGCGAGCGGCGCCGAGAGCCCGCGCGCGATCAGCAGGCCGAAGACGATCCCGACCAGCCCGGCCGCCAGCCCGGCCTGCGCGATCGCCAGGTTGATCTGGCTCAGGAAGCGCTGCGCCGCCAGCGACAGGGCCGCGCCCGGCGTCTCGCTGGCCAGCAGGTAGCCCGCCAGCACGTCGCCAGCCCGCACCGGCGTCGCGGACGCTATGTCGCCCCGGCTCAGCTGCCCGCCAGCCGCCGGGTAGACCACCGCGCCCGCCGCGTCGGCCAGGGTGAACGTCACCGAGCCACGGCCCATCATGCCCTGGCCCATGCCCTGGCCGTGCTGCCCCGGCCCGCCCGCCGTATACGAGCTGAAGATCCCCGCCGCCGCGCCCCAGTCGCCATCCCTCGCGTAGGCCGCGCCAAGCGCCTCGGGCAGCCCCGAGGCCAGCAGCTGGCTCTGCGCCAGGTAGCTGCGGAAGGTCGAGTCGGCCTGTAGGTTCGCCAGCAGCGCCACCGTCAGCACGCTCACCAGCGTCACCGCGGCGAAGCCGAGGCTCAGCTGCACCCAGAGCCTACTCATCGCTGTCTCCTCTCGGAGAGGGTGTGGGAGCGGCTTCGCCGCTCCCACAGATAGTTTATGATTGGCTGTTGGCGGCGAAGCCGCCAACAGCCAATCATAAGCACGGCGCGGACGCGCCTACTCCTGCCGCAGGGTGACACCCCGTCAATTGAGCAGCGTATAATAGAGATTATGCTCTCTATCCTCCTGCTCGGCCCGCCGAAGATCCTGCGCGACGGCGCGCCCGTGGAGCTGCCCCGGCGGCGCTCGCGGGCGCTGGTCTACTACCTGGCGGCCCAGCCGGGGGTCGTCAGCCGCGAGCAGATCCAAGATCTGCTCTGGCCCGACCACGGGCGCGCTGCGGCCCAGCAGCTGCTGCGGACGACGCTCCACGGGGTGCGCAAGGCGCTCGGCGCGGCCCTGGTGAGCGGCGAGGACCAGCTGGCGATCGGCGGGGATGTCGATGTGGACGCGCGCGCCCTGGCCGCCGCGCTGCCCTCGGGCGACATCGCCGCCCTGGAGGCGGCCCTGGGGCGCTACCGGGGCGACCTGCTGGCCGGCTTTGGCCTATCCGACAGCGAGCCCTTCGAGGCGTGGCTGGCCGCCGAGCGCGAGCGGGCGCGCCTGCTGGCCGCGCGCGGGCTCGCCCGCCTGGCGACGCTCTACGAGGCCCACGGCGACTACACGCCCGCGCTCGGCGCGCTGGCCCGCGCCCTGGCCTTCGACCCGCTCCAGGAGGATCTGCAGCGCGCCGCCATGCGCCTGCACTACCTGGCGGGCGATAGGGTGGGGGCCATCCGCCGCTACGAGGAGCTGCGCGACCTGCTGGACGCCGAGATGGGCGTGCCGCCGATGGCCGAGACCAGGGCGATGTACGATGCGGTGATTAAGGATGAGGTGAGAAGGATGAAGGGTGAATCTGAAGCGACAGCGCCCATCATCGATGGCGCATCTAGGTTTCATCCTTCATCCTTCATCCTTCATCCTTCGGAGCTGCCCTTCACCGGCCGATCCGCCGAGCTGGGGCGGCTCCACGCCGCCGCCGAATCTGGCAAGCTGGCGCTGATCGAGGGCGAGCCGGGGATCGGCAAGACCCGCCTGGCCGAGGAGTTTCTGGCCCGGCGCGGCGGGCTGGCGCTGGTGGGCGAGGCCCGCGAGCTGGAGCAGAGCCTGCCATACCAGCCGCTGGTGGCGGCGCTGCGCGGCCTGACGGCGGGGCAGGGCTGGCCGGCGCTGCGCGGCCGGCTGGAGCTTGACCCGCTCTGGCTGCGCGAGGCGGCCCGACTGCTGCCTGAGCTGCACCCCGCGCCCGACGGACTGCCGCCCGCCGACGAGGCCCGGCTCTGGGAGGCGCTGGCCCGCCTGCTGGCCGCCCTGGCCCGCGTCGAGCCGC
>NZ_JAIEWN010000008.1:72516-78999 GCF_019599295.1 Oscillochloris sp. ZM17-4
GCCACCAGCCGCCCGGCCGACCCGCGCTCGCCCCTGGGAGGCCTGCTCGGCGCCCTGCTGCGCGAGGGCCGCCTGGAGCGCCTGAGCCTGAGCCGGCTCTCGCCCGACGACACCCTGGCCCTGGCCCGCAGCCTGACCCCGCTCTACGCGCGGCCCCTGGCCGACTGGCTCGGCCACAACGCCGAGGGCAACCCCTATATCATCAGCGAGCTGGTGAGCCACGCCCGGGGCAGCGGCCTGCTGCTGGAGGGCGGCACCCTCAACCTGAGCGCCCTCTCGTCCGATCCCGTCGTGCCGCAGACGGTCTACAGCCTCATCCAGGGCCGGCTGATGCGGCTCTCGGGCGGGGCGCGGCGCGTGCTCGACGCGGCGGTGGCCGTGGGCCGCGAGTTCGATTTTGAGGTGGCGGCGCGGGCGGCGGCCCTCTCTGAGGCGGCCGCCCTGGACGCCCTCGACGAGCTGCGGGCGGCCCGCCTGGTGCGGCCGCTGGATGGCGGGCGCTTCGCCTTCGACCACAGCCTGACCATGGAGGTGGCCTACCGCGAGGTGGGCGAGCCGCGCCACCGCCTGCTGCACCGCCGGGTCGGCGAGACGCTGGAGGCCCTGCACCGCGACCGGCTGGACGCCGAGGCGGGCCTGATCGCCTCGCACTTCGCCGAGGGCGGCGCCCCCGAGCGGGCCGCGTCCTACGCCATGCGCGCGGGGCGGCGGGCGGCCCGCGTGGCGGCCTGGGCCGAGGCGGCCGCCTTCTACGCGCAGGCCCTGGCCGGCACGCCCGACCCCGGCCGCCCGGCCGTCCTGCTGGCCCTGGGCGAGGCGCTCTACAGCGCCGGCGAGATCGCCCGCTCCGCCGAGCGCCTGCGCGAGGCCCTGGAGACCGCCCGCGCGCCCGCCGACGCCCACGCCGCCCGCCTGGCCCTGGCCCGCACCATCCTCGCCCAGGGCCGCTACGCCGAGATGATCGACCTGGTGCGCGCCCTGGTGGGCTCGCCGGTGCCGGACGAGGCGATCAGCGCCCTCTTCCTCTGGGGCACCGCCCTCTCGCTGGAGGGCGCCGACCTGCCCGGCGCCGCCGAGCGCCTGCGCGCCGCCGAGGCCCTGATCGCCGAGCAGCCCGCCGGCGATGACCCCGGCCCCCTGGCCCAGGTGCGCTTCGAGCTCGGCAGCGTCATGGCCCAGCAGGGCGACCTGGCCCGCGCCGTCGCCTACTACCACGAGGCGATGACGGTGGCCGACGGGGCCGCCGAGGCCGGCGCGCTGCTCAGCGCCGAACCCTGGCGCATCCTGGCCCGCAACAACCTGGCCTACCACCTGCACCTCCTGGGCGACCTGGACGACGCCGAGCGGCATATCGGCGACGCGATGGCCCTGGCCGAGGAGCGCGGCGCCCTGGCCCTCCAGCCCTACCTCTTCTCCACCGCCGGCGAGATCGCCCTGGCCAGGGGCGACCTGGATAACGCCGAGCGGCTCTTCACCAGCGGCATGGAGCTGGCCGAGCGACTGGCCATCCCCGAGCGCATCGCCGGGCTGGGCGCGAACCTGGGCCTGGTGGCCATGCGCCGCGAGCAGGAGCCCCTGGCCATCCACCGGCTCTCCACCGCCCTGGCCCGCGCCGACGCCCTGGGCGTCCGCCACCTCGCCGCCCAGATCCGGGTCTGGCTGGCCCCGCTGCTGCCCCCCGCCGAGGCCCGCGCCACCCTGGCCGAGGCCCGCGCCATCGCCGAGGGCGGCGGGCGCACGCGGATCATCGACCAGATTAGGCGGCTTGAGGAGAGCATGGCGCAGGGTAGGCATGTGAAGCGCAGGGGGGCGTGATGGGCGAGCATCTCTTCATCTCGTACGCGCAGCGCGACCGGGCGTACGTCCTCGCCCTGGTCGGCTGGATGCGTGAGGCGGGCATGACGCCGTGGTGGTTCGAGGAGGACGAGTCGCACACGGGGGGGATGTTTGCGGAGATGCTGATGCCGGCGATCGCGGAGGCGCGGGCGGTGATCGTGGTGCTCTCGCGGAGCAGCGTCGGCTCGCGGGCGGTGGCCCAGGAGGTGATCTTCGCCGGGGAGCGGCGCAAGCTGATCATCACGCTGCTGCTTGAGGAGTGCGCGGGGCCGGTGCGCTTCCTGCTCGGCCCGGACAACTGGGTCAACCTGCGTCAGGTCGGCAACCCGGTGCCGCGGATCGCGGCGGCCCTGGACTCGGCGGGCCCGCCGCTGCCGCTGGCCTACCTGGCCGCCGCCGAGGGCCACGAGGCGCTCGTCGCCCCCAGCTTTATCGCCCTTGAGGCGGCGCGCTACCAGCGCCAGGACGCCGGGCCGGCCCAGGCCGAGCACACCCTGGCCAGCATCGGGACGCTGCCGAGCAACCACATGGTCGTGATCGCGCGCGGGGGGCTGATCTCGCGCAGCCACGCGCACATCAGCCTGCGCGTCGCGGGCGATGGCGCGCCCACATTTCTGCTCTATGACACGAGCAAGAACGGCACCTTCGTCAACGGGCGGCGCATCGCCGAGCCGCGCAGCCTCGATCACGGGGACGTGATCGGCCTGGCGGGCGAGGCGGTGATGCTCCAGTTCCTGCGCCACGGCGAGACGGCGACCGCCGAAGGGGGGATCACCTATGGCGAATGAGCGCTTCGGCAGGCTTGTCCGGGGGATGGTCAACGCGGTGGCGGCGTTCGACGGCCGGCAGGCGGTGTTTGTCGAGGAGGAGATCGGCGCGCTCCTGGGCCTGGCCCCCACGACCATCCAGGGCTATAAGCAGGGGCGCGTCCCCGAGGGCTGGCGGCCGATCGAGGTGCTCGCCGAGTTCGGCGTGCGGCGCGCCCACCTGGGCCGGGCCTGGCTCCAGCAGCTGCTCGACTCGGTGCGCTACTACGACACGCAGCGGCTGATCGACCGCCTCGCCCCGGCGCCAGCCGCCGCGCCGCGCCCGCCCCGGGCGAGCGATAACCTGCCCGCGCCGACCTACAGCCGCTTCATCATGCGCCCCGACGCCTACCAGCAGGTTGTCGAGGGGCTCGGCCAGCGCTCCGCCCTGCTCGTGATCGTGGGCATGGGCGGCGTGGGCAAGACCAGCCTGGCCCTGGAGGTCGCCAAGCGCTGCGTCGGCCCGGGCGGCCCGCCGGCCCAGGGCGCGCCCCCGCCGGCCTTCGACGCGGCCGTGTGGGTCTCTGGCCACGACCAGCCGGGGCCGCTGGCCCTTGCCCACGTGCTCGACGCGGCGGCGCTGACCCTGGGCTTCCCCGGCCTGACCCGGCTCGGCCTGCGCGAGCGGCAGCACGAGGTGGAGCAGCTGCTGCGCCAGCAGCGCGCCCTGATCATCGCCGACGGCTTTGAGACATCGACCGACCCCGCGCTGCTCGGCTGGCTGCTGCGCCTGCCCGAGCCGAGCAAGGCGATCATCACCACGCGGCTCTACCGGCGCGAGTTTCAGCGCGGGGCCTGGCTGGTCGAGCTGGACGGGATGGGCGAGGCCGAGGCTGATGAGCTGATCGCCCAGGCGGCGCGCCGCCTGAAGCTGGCCGCGCCCGCGCCCGAGGCGGCCCGGCATCTGCGTGAGGTCAGCGGCGGCAACCCCAAGGCGATCGACCTGGCCCTCGGCCACGCCCGCCACACCGGGCAGCCGCTGGCGAAGTCGCTCGATGCGCTGCTCCTGCCGCAGGGCGAGCTGCTCGATGAGCTGTTCGCCCAGAGCTGGGGGCTGCTGACGCCGGGCGAGCGGGCGATCCTGGTCGCCGCCGCGCTCTTTGTCGGCAGCGCCCCGCCCGAGGCGCTGGCGGATGTCGCCGGCGAGGCCTGCCCGTCGTTTGGGCCAGCGCTCCAGAAGCTGGCCGACCTGAGCCTGATCGAGATCGCGCTGGCGGCCCCCCCCGAGGGCGGCGCGCGCTACGGGCTGCACCCGCTCACGCGCAGCTTCGTCGACGCCAGGCTGCCCGCCTATGGCGATCTGGACCGCGCCGCCCGCGAGCGCTGGCTCGGCTGGTGCCTCGCCCTGGCCCGCGAGGCCGGCGGCTACGCCATCGACGACCTCGGCCGGCTCGACCGGCTCGACCCCGAGGAGCCGACGCTCTTCGCGGCGGTCGGCTGGGCGATGGGGCAGGGCCGCCACGCCGAGGCGATCGCGCTGATCCAGGCGCTTGAGTTCTACTACTATGTGCGCGCCCTCTGGGGCAAGAAGCTGGACCTGCACCGCTGGTACATCGACGCCGCGCGCGCGCTGGGCGACACCGGCCAGGAGATCGCCGCCCTGGCCCTGCACATCCAGCTCCTGAGCCAGCAGGGCCGCATGGGCGAGGCCGCGCAGCATCTGCCGCGGCTCCACGCGCTCGCCGAGGCCGGGCCGCTGGGCGGCGAGGCGCGCTTCAGCTACCAGCACACCCTCGGCGTGTACCACCTCGCCGACGATGATCGATCGGCGGCCCGCCGCTGCTGGGAGCATCTGCTGGCCACAGACGCGCCGATGCCTGGCCATATGCGGGCCGGGGCGCACCACTGGCTGGCCCGCTGCCTGGCGGCCGGGGGCGACCCCCAGCTGGCGCGCGGCCACTACGCGGCGGCCCTAGAGATCGCCCGCGAGCAGGGGCTCGGGCGGCTGGTCGCCCGCAACCAGCTCGGCCTGGCCATGCTCGAGATCGCGGCGGGCGAGCTGGATGATGCCGAGCTGCGCCTCGGCGAGTGCCGGCAGCTCACCCGCCAGGGCGACTGGGAGCAGGGCGCGCGCCTGCTCTGGGCCGAGGCGCGGCTCGCCGCCCGCCGGGGCGCGCGCGCCGAGGCCGCCGCGCAGTACGGCCAGGCCCACGCGCTGCTTGAGCGCATGGGCCTGGCCCGCGAGAGCGCCGAGGTGGGCGCTGAGATGGCGGGGCTCAGCCTTGGCCTCTAGGCGCTACCGGCGCACTAGCGGCAGGTAGACGTATGTGCGCGAGCCTGCCAGGGCGAACTCGCTGAAGTGGTTGGCGACCACCACCACCGCCTTCCCGGCGGTGTCCACACGGCACCCGGCGCACGGCAGCATATTGGCCCATGCCGAGCCGCCCCAGTACGCCACATTCAGCTTTGTCGGGTCGCTGATGCCAAGGGCCGCGAGCTGCGCGTCGGTGTAGGGCACGCGCAGGGTGTAGGGCTTGGCGAAGGTCGTGACCGGCCCGCCGTCAGCGCCCGTGGCGCGCAGGGTGAAGCTGCGGATGATCGCCTGGCCGGCGGGGGGCTGGTGCGCGGGCGCGAACAGGGCGGTGTAGCTCACCGTGATGCTGTTAGGCACCGCCCCCGCTGGGAAGGTGAGGCTGGTGCCGTCGACGCCGCTCAGCGTGCCGCCCGCAGCGCCCATGCTGCCGCTGACGCCGGGGGCGCCCCAGCGCGCCAGCCCGTACGAGGGCTGCGTCGCCACGCTGCTGAAGTTGCCGCCGAGATAGATGCCCTCCCCGCTCGCCGCAATGCTGTACACATAGGTGTACTCGTCGTAGCCGTGCGTGTCGCCGATGCCGCTGCCGAGGGCGGACCAGGCGCCGCTCGCCAGATCCATGCGGGCGACGAAGCGCGCGCTGGCGGTGCCGGCGGAGGTGAATTTGCCGCCGACGTAGAGGTAGCCGCCAAATGGCGTCAGGGCCTTGACCTCAGAGAGGTACGGATAGCTGAACCCGCCGACCCCGCCGACGTCCGCCCAGGTGTTGCCGGCAATGTTCCAGCGCGCCAGGCCCGATGTCGCCAGCGACCCAGCCTGGTTGAAGATACCGCCGACATAGAGCTGGTCGCCGCTGAGCGCCAGGGCGTTAACCGTGGCCGCGTAGGCCGATTCTGTGTCTACCACGCCGGCCTTGACGGTGGCGGTCGGCGTGCCGACGAATGACCACTCGTCGCTGCTGCGGTCCCAGACGACGATATTGTTGACCTCCACGTAGCCAGACGAGGCTCGATCCTGCAAGGTCCAGAACTGGCCCCCGACGTAGACGTCGCTGCCCGCTATGGCCAGCGCGTAGACGGTCGTGTCGTTCTCAGCGCCCCTCTGGTTCACCTGGTAGATCTGAAATGTATCGCCGAAGGCGTGCCACTGCGCGCCGTCCCAGTAGGCCACATCGTTGGCGAGGGCACTCCCTGCGGCGGTGAAGTTGCCGCCGGCGTAGAGCAGGCCGTCGGCGTAGGCCAGGGTGTATACCGTGTTGTTAATGCCGCTCCCCAGGGCCGACCAGGCTTTTGTGCCGGGGTTCCACTTCGCAATATGGTTCGCGCTGATCGCGCCGATCTGGGTGAAGGCGCCGGCCGCGTACAGGCTGCCGCCCGCCACGGCCAGGGCGTAGACCTTGTCGTTGCTGCCGCTGGCGAGGCTCGACCAGCGGCTGCCGTCCCACATGGCGATGTTGTTGGCGAGAACGCCCCCGGCGTAGGTGAATGTGCCGCCCACATAGACGTTCCCGGCGGCGTCGATGGCGATAGCGTACACATCATCAGCCATGTTGATCTCATCGTGGACGCCGCCCGGCCCCAGCGCCTGCCA
>NZ_JAIEWN010000008.1:79099-82315 GCF_019599295.1 Oscillochloris sp. ZM17-4
CGCTGCGGCGCGGGCTGCGCCGAGCTCGACCGCCGGCTCCAGGATGTGCGCGCCGCCCTGGCGACGGCCGGCACGCTGGGCGCGCAGCTCACCTTCGCCACCATCAGCCTGGACCCGGCCTACGACACGCCGGAGGTGCTGCGGGCCTACGCCGCACAGATGGGAGCCGACCCGACGAGCTGGGCCTTCCTCACCGGCGCGCCCGAGGAGATCAAGGGGCTGGCCGGCGGCGAGCTGGGCATCTACTACGAGAAGCCCGCCGCAGACGGCAGCATGATCCACGACCAGGAGGTGCTCCTCATTGATGAGAAGGGCATCCTGCGCGCCCGCTACGCGCCGCAGGATCTGACGATGGGCCTGCTCAACCGCGACCTGGGGCTGCTCGCCCAGGAGCGCAACAGCAGTGGGGTGATGCGCCAGATCTACGAGGTCTCGCACCTCTTCCTGTGCTACCCGGACTAGCGGCACAGGTGTAAGGGCGCAGCAGCGCCGCGCTGCTGCGCCCCAACTGTCAGTCATAAGATACAAGGAGCGCACGCGCATGGCAGACGACAATGACCAGGTGAAGGCAGTGGAGGACGAGGAGCACGAGGAGCACGAGCCGCCGCGGGGAACGCTGCTGATCATGATCGGCTACCTGATCGTCACGGTCACGCTGTGGATGCAGGCCTACCTGACGCTGCTGAACAATGGAGGCCTGCCACCGCTATGAGAGACAACAGCAAGTTTGTCGGCTACCTGTTTGAGGTGGCGTGGATCCTGCCGAGCGTGGCTATCCCGATCGTGCTCTTTGTGTCGGTGGTGATCACCGCCTTCGCCGTCGGCATCCGCGTGCCGACCGACGTCGGCCGGGTGGACCCGCAGGCCCTGGCGCAGACTGCGCCCTTCGACAACCCCGGCATCCGCGAGATGGCCCCCGGCGTCTATGAGGCCACGGTGATCGCCCAGGTCTTTATGTTCACCCCGAACTCGATCGAGGTCCCGCTCGGCTCGAAGGTCACCTTCACGCTGACCAGCCGCGACGTGGTCCACGGATTCAAGATCGAGGGCACGGACGTGAACGGGATGGTCGTGCCGGGCCAGATCACCAAGGTGACGGCGACCTTTCGCAGGCCGGGCGAGTATCTGATCGTCTGCCACGAGTACTGCGGCGGCGGGCACCAGGCGATGTTCGGGAAGGTGATCGTAAAGTAAGCATGGAGTAGGGGACTCACTATGGCTCGTGCAATGACATCGTCTCGGTCGATGGTCGCCGAGAGCGCCGACCGCTTCAGCACCGAGAAGCGGCTGGCCGCGATCAACATCATCATCGCCTTCGCGGCCCTGGCCGTCGGCGGGCTGATGGGCGTGTTCCAGGTGCTCAACTACAACAACATCGACCTGTACCCGGCGGTCAAGCCGGTGCTGCCCGGCGGCTACTACCAGGGCCTGACGCTGCACGGCGTGCTCAACGTGCTGGTCTTCACCACCTTCTATATCATCGGCTTCCTGACCTTCATCTTCGCCAAGTCGCTCGACAAGCCCCTGGTCAGCCCGGCGATGGGCTGGGCCACGCTGGGCGTGATGGCGACCGGCCTGCTGCTGGCGGCGGTGCCGCTGCTGCTCAACCAGGCGACGGTGATGTTCACCTTCTACCCGCCGCTGAAGGCCAGCTCGCTCTACTACATCGGGCTGACGCTGGTGGTGGCCGGGACCTGGCTGCTGCTGCTGAACATGGTGCTGACCCGCAACGCCTGGCTGAAGGCCAACCCCGGCAAGAAGACGCCGCTCGCGGCCTTTATGGCGATCACCACCATGGCGATGTGGACGATCGCCACGATCGGCATCGCCTCGGAGATGATCTTCCTGCTCATCCCCTGGTCGCTGGGCCTGGTGGCGGGCACCGACGTGATCCTGGCCCGCACGCTGTTCTGGTTCACCGGCCACCCGATCGTCTACTTCTGGCTGCTGCCGGCCTACATCTCCTGGTACACCCTGGTGCCGAACCACGCCGGCGGCAAGCTGTTCAGCGAGCCGATGGCCCGCGTGTCCTTCATCCTGTTCCTCATCCTCTCGGTGCCGATCGGCATCCACCACCAGGTGGCCGACCCGGGCATCTCGGAGGCATGGAAGCTGGTCCACGCCACCTTCACCTTCGTGGTCTTCTTCCCCAGCCTGCTGACCTTCTTCAATGTGGTGGCCTCGCTGGAGTACTCGGGCCGCAAGCGCGGCGGCAAGGGCTGGCTCACCTGGATCTTCAGCCTGCCCTGGGGCAAGCCCGAGTTCACCACCCAGGTGGTGGCCATGCTGCTGTTCGCCTTCGGCGGGATCGGCGGCCTGGTGAACGCCTCGTACAACCTGAACCTGGTCGTCCACAACACCTCGTGGGTCTCCGGCCACTTCCACCTGACGGTCGGCACGGCGGTGGCCCTGAGCTTCATGGGCATCACCTACTGGCTGGTGCCCTACCTGACGGGCCGGCACCTGTGGAGCCGCAAGATGGCGCTGACCCAGGCCTGGCTCTGGTTTGTGGGCATGGGCATCTTCTCGCACTTCATGCACGAGCTGGGGCTGCGCGGCATGCCCCGGCGCACGATGATCGGCGGGGCGCCCTATGTGCTGGACAACTGGAAGCTGCTGCTGCCCTTCACGATGATCGGCGGCCTGCTGATGTTCGCCAGCGCGGCGCTCTACTACTTCAACATCATCATGACGATCAGCGCCGGCAAGAAGGGCTACAACGAGCCGGTGCCCTTCGCCAAGGCGCTCTCCGGCCCCGAGGACACCCCGGCCATCCTCGACCGCTTCACGCCCTGGCTGGCGGTGGCCGCCGTGCTCATCCTGACCAACTACGGCCCGACGCTGTTCAACCTGGTGACGAACGCCCGCCTGAACATCCCCGGGCTCTCGCCCTGGTGATCGCGTAAGCATGTGCCCAGCAGACACATGCTGCACTGATGGTGCTGCGGCGCGGCTACGCCGCGCCGCAGCACCATCAGTTTTTGTTCGCGCGAATAAGCCCTGGGTTAAGCCACACCGGCTGGCGACTCACGTCGCGCCGGAGCGGCGCTGCGCGCCGGGCGTCGGCGCAGGCCGACGCCGGAACCGCCCGCCTCCGCGGGCGGATGGCCGGAGGCCCCCGCGCTGCGACGTCAGTCGCCAGCTGAGGCACCGACGATCATAGGTTACCCCAAGGCGTATTCGCGCTAAGACAAGGTTTCAGAAGGGCCGAATCAG
>NZ_JAIEWN010000008.1:82415-109997 GCF_019599295.1 Oscillochloris sp. ZM17-4
GCACCGATGCGCCCACCGAGAGGGCGCTCAGGGCGGCGGTGATCACGAAGATCACCTGGAGCGCGGTGCCGACGCCGGCCAGGGCCACGGCGCCCAGCCCGGCCACCAGGATCGTGTCGACCACGCCGAGCAGGGTCTGGAGCAGGTTCTCGCCGATCACCGGGGCGGCCAGGTTCATCACGCGCCGGCGCAGGACGGCGGGCGGGGCGGGCGCGGCCATCGCGGGCGCGCTCACATTGGTTGGTGTGCTCATGATCCTATTCTACCATCGGCCCTCCGGGGCAACCGTAGGGCTGCGGGCCGATCCTGCGGCGCGCCCGACCCGGCCGTGCTATATTTCATAGGCGATACCACATGGCGAACGTGTCATTCCGAGCGCAGCGAGGAATCCCGGCCGGGACCCTTCACTTCGCCTACGGCTCCGTTCAGGGTGACATGGGTGTTGTTTCTCCCGGCGCCACTGGCCCGCCAGCCATTTGACACTCAACCTGACAGTGAGGGAGCACATCTGATGGAGACGACTATCAACGGGGTGAGGGTGCGCTACACGGATGTGGGGCATGGCCCGGCGATCCTGCTCGTCCACGCCTTCCCGCTCGCCGGGGCGATGTGGCGACCGCAGCTGGAGGCGCTCCAGGGCGAGTACCGGCTGATCGCGCCCGACCTGCGCGGCTTCGGCGGCAGCGACGCGCCGCCCGGCCCCTACACGATGGATCAGCAGGCCGACGACCTGGCGGCCCTGCTCGACCACCTCGGGCTGGCGCGGGCGACGGTCTGCGGGCTCTCGATGGGCGGCTACATCGCCCTGGCCTTCATGCGCCGCCACGCCGCCCGCGCCCGCGCCCTGGTGCTGGCCGACACCAAGGCCGGGGCGGACAGCGACGATGGGCGGGCCGGGCGCGAGGCCAACGCCCGCCTGGCCGAGGCCGAGGGGGCCGCCGCGATCGCCGACAAGATGATCCCCGGCCTGGTGGCGCCCGACGCCGGCCAGGCCGTGCGCGACGATCTGCGGGCCATGATCATAGCCAACACGCCGGCGGGGATCGCCGGCGCCCTGCGCGGCATGGCCCTGCGCCCCGACTCGTTCGAGGTCCTGCCGACCATCGCCGTGCCCACGCTGGTGGTCGTCGGCGAGCTCGACGGGCTGACCCCGCCCGCCGAGGCCAGGGCGATCAGCATGGCCATCCCCGGCAGCGCCGTGGCGGTGATACCGGGCGTCGGCCACCTGAGCAGCATGGAGGCGTCCGAGGCCTTCACCGCCGCGCTGCGGGACTTTCTGGGGGGGCTGCACGACTGAGCCACTGAGCTTCACCGCTCATCGGCGGGCGCTCGCTTTGGCAACGTTGCGCCGCATAGTCATTTCTTGCCTGCGAAGTCCTGGTGCGACTTGCAGATATCGCGTAGAATTCAAGCAGCCTGATTCAGCAGACAATCGCCTTTTACCACGCATCAAGGGCTGTATGGGGGCTGGAAAATCACAGACACGGCGCGCCCGCCTGCTCGGTGGCGGGCTTCTTCGTCGTCAGGCGCTCGCTCGTGCGGCCGCCAATCGGCTCAACCGGCGAGCCTGGCGCGTGCAGCGCACGGCTCCGCGCCGGGCGATCGCGCTCGCGACACGGGCGCGCGCGCTCGCCGAGGCGCACCGCTATGCCGAGGCCGTGGCCCACAGCTGCTCCATCCTCGGCTCCTGCCACTTCAGGCTCGACGCATACCAGGCGGCGCGCGATGCGCTGCTGACCGCCATCGAAGGCTACGAGGCCATGGGCGAGCGCGAGGCCCAGGCCGATGCGCTGAATGTGCTCGGCAACGTCCACTCGTCGCTCGGCGATCATCACACGGCCTACGCGCTCTATCTGCGCAGCCTGGCCATCCGCCAGGGGCTCGGCCTGACCCAGGCTGAGGCGGCCTCGTGGAACAACATTGGCAACGCCTACTATCATCTGGGCGACTACACGCAGGCCCTCGACGCACATCGGCGCAGCCTGAGCCTCAAGCAGGCCCTCGGCGATCGGCCGGGCGCGGCCATCTCGCTGAATAACATCGGCAACGCCCACCGCTCCAGCGGAGATCTCGCGGGCGCCATGCGCTGCTATCAGGAGAGCCTGGCGATCGCCGAGGAGATCGGCAACAGGTACAGCCAGGCCGGCGCGCTCGGGAATCTGGGGGCGCTCTACGACGACCTGAACGACCCGCAGAGCTCACAGGCCTTCCACCTGCGCAGCTTCGCGATCGAGCGCGCGACCGGCAACCGCCACGGCGAGGCCGAGAGCCTGCTGCAGATCGGGAAGCTCTTCCTGCGCAGCCCGCAGCTTGAGCCCCTGGCGTCGGATGATCTGGCCGGCGCCGACCCCGCGCTCAGCTACCTGCAGCGGGCGCTGGCGATCGCCGAGGAGCTTCAGGCCAGCGAGATCATGATGCGCGCCGCCGAGCTGCTGGCTCAGCTGTACGAGCGGCGCGGCGACCCGGCCCGTGCGCTGGCCTTCTATCGCCGCTTTCACGACCTGGAGCGTATGATCTTCGATGCTAACCTGAGCGAGCAGACCAGGAAGCTCCAGATCATCCACCAGGTTGAGGTGGCGCGGCAGGACGCGCGGCTGCGCCAGTCCGAGGCCGAGCTGGAGCACGTCAGAAATAATCAGCTGCGGGCGCTGCTTGATGAGACCGACCGCCAGCGGGCCATCGCCGAGGAGGCGAGCCGCTTCAAGACGAGGCTGCTGTCGGTTGTGGCCCACGACCTGCGCAACCCGCTCAGCGCGATCAGCGGCTTCTCCGATATACTGCTGCTCCAGCATGCGGACGACCCGTCGCTGCGCGAGGTGATCGGGATGATTCGCCAGAACGCCAATCGTATGCAGCGCATGCTCCAGGACCTGGTCGACTCGACGGTGATCGAGTCCGGCAAGATGGATCTGCGCGTCGAGGCGATCGACCTTGCCTACCTGATCCAGCAGGTGGTCGAGATCTACGAGCCGATGGCGCAGAAGAAGCGGCAGACGATCAGCGTCGAGGCCGAGCCCGGCTGCCTGGTGCGGGCCGACCGCTCCATGCTCTGGCGCGTGCTGGAGAACCTGCTGAGCAACGCGGTGAAGTTCTCGCCCCACGGGCGGCGGATCTGGCTGAGCGTGAGCTGCGGCGACCAGATCGCCCGCTGCGCGGTGCGCGACGAGGGCCCGGGGCTGACCGCAGACGATCTGCCCAGGCTGTTCGGCAGGTTTGAGCGGCTCTCGGCGACGCCGACCGGCGGCGAGCCGTCGACCGGCCTGGGGCTGGCGATCGTCCGCCAGCTGGTCGAGCTGCAGGGCGGCCATGTCTGGGCCGAGAGCGCCGGAGCCGACCAGGGCAGCACCTTTACGGTTGCGCTCCCCGCGATGGCTGGCCCGTAGGGACACCGCGCGCGGTGTCCCTACGCTGGCTCGGCGCAGCGCAGGATGGCGGCGATGCTGCGCTCGACATCCTCGTCGGTGGTGGCCCACGACGAGACGCTGAGCCGACGCCCGGCGCGCAGCGCCGCTCCGGCGCGACTTCAGTCGCCAGCCGGTGGGGCTTGACCCAGGACTTATTCGCGCTAACAAGGTTTTACGAGCGCGGCCCCTGCTGCGCCCGTACGGCGTCTGGATAGCTTACCCGGTCTCCGTCAGCGCCCGCTGGAGCGCCGGCAGGGCGGCGCACACGGCGGCCAGCTCATCATCGCTCAGGCGGCCGGCCAGAGAGGCGGCGATCTGGGCCTGGGCCAGATTATGGGCGGCCGCGTAGCGCCGCGCGCCCGCCTCGCTCAGCGAGAGCCGCTGCTGCCGGCGGTCGTGCGTGTCGGGCGTGCGCGTAACCAGCCCGCGCTCGACGAGGGCCTGGGCCAGCTCGCCCATCGAGGCCATAGTCACCCGCCGCCGGCGGGCCAGATCGCTCACGGTCAGCGGGCCGGCGCCCAGGTGGGCCAGCGCGCGGAACTGCGGCATGGTCAGGCTGTCGGGCGCGTCGCCCTGGACGATGGCGGCCACGGTCCGGTTGAGCAGCGGCAGCGTCTCAAGCAGCGCCCGCGCTGCGGCGTCGGCATCGGCATCGGTCGACATAGGTACACTCCAGGTGCCTCAGGTCTCCTGATAGTAAGGGTACCTGATATTGGTAGAGACATCAATACGACAAAAGACGGATCGCGGGCGGCGCAGCCCCGGCACATTCGGTACAATAGTAGGGGGCGCAGTGCGCTGCGCCCCTACGCCATGTGGAGACAATGTGATCCCAGCTGAATGAGGTACACGATGGCCGAGTCCCCAACCGTCGGCGCGCAGGCGCCCGACTTCACCCTGACCAGCGACGGCGGCGAGCCAGTCACGCTGTCGCAGCTCCGCGGCAAGAAGGTGATCCTCTACTTCTACCCGAAGGACGACACATCGGGCTGCACCACCCAGGCCTGCGGATTCCGCGACCAGCACCCGCAGATCGAGGAGAAGAACGCGCTCGTCCTGGGCGTCAGCCCCGACGGACAGAAGGCCCACCAGAAGTTCAAGACCAAGTTCGACCTGCCCTTCACCCTGCTGGTGGACAGCGAGCACGCGGTGGCGGAGGCCTACGGGGTCTGGGGCGAGAAAAGTATGTACGGGAAGAAGTATTTTGGCATCACCCGCAGCCACTTCGTGATCGACGAGGGCGGGACGATCATCCAGGCCGAGGTGAAGGTGAGCCCGGCCGATAGCGTGAAGCGGGCGGTGGCGGCGCTGGGCTAGGGCCAAGTGGCCGCCCTTGTCAGTGCGCCCAATCCACAGTATGATGAGCGCTCGTACCCCTGAGGCGGCGCAATTATATCCATCGACGGCTATGGGATGGCGAGGAGGTGCCCAATGACCCGCGAGCAGATCCTGTCCAACCTGCGCACGAGCCTGGCCTCCAGCCGATCATGGCTGGCCGGCGAGGCCCAGGCCGCGCCGCAGGACATCCCGCCCTACGTGCTGCCCCCCGCCGAGATCCTGGCCGACCAGTTCACCGCCGAGCTGCGCGCCCTGACCGGCCGGGTCTACCGGGTGGGCGATGATGAGGCTGCCGTGGAGCAGATCGGGGCCATCCTAGCCGAGAAGGGGGCCAGCCAGGTGATCGCCTGGGACATGGCCCAGATCGGGCTGGGCGGGCTGCCCCAGCTCCTCGCCGCGCGCGGCGTCGCCCTGGCCGAGGCCGATGTCCAGGGCGACGCGCGCAAGGGGCGCCTGCAGGCCATGGAGCCGGCCGCCGTCTGCATCTCCGGCGCCGAGGCTGGGATCGCCGAGAGCGGCAGCCTGATGCTGCGCCACGGCCCCGGCCGCCCGCGCCTGGCCTCGCTCCTCGCCCCCTACCACGTCGCCGTCCTGCGCTCCAGCCAGATCGTCCGCGGCCTCGGCGAGGCCATCGCCCAGGCCCGCGCGCGCTACGGCGCCGATGTCTTCAGCGACACCAGCAACCTTACCCTGATCACCGGCCCCTCGCGCACCGCCGATATCGAGATGACCCTCGCCCTCGGCATCCACGGCCCGCAGGAGATCCACGTGGTGCTGATTGATTGACGGGTAGGGGCGCAGCAGCGCGGCGCTGCTGCGCCCTTACATATCCGGACACCGGGGATATGATCACATGACCCGACCCCGCGCCTACATCACCCGCCGCCTGCCCGACGCCGCCGTCGAGATCCTCCGCCGCGACTGCGAGGTGGAGATGTGGCCCGAGGAGCAGACGCCGATGCCCCGCGAGGCTCTGCTGCGCGCCGCCGCAGGGGCCGACGGCCTGCTCACCATCCTGGTGGACAGGATTGACCAGGACCTGCTCGACGCCGCGCCGCGCCTGCGCGCCGTGGCCAACATGGCCGTCGGCTATGATAACGTGGACCTGCCGGCGCTCACCCGGCGCGGCGTGCTGCTCACCAACACCCCCGGCGTGCTCACCGAGACCACGGCCGACCTGGCCTGGGCGCTGATGCTGGCCGCCGGCCGGCGGGTCGTCGAGGGCCAGAAGCTGATCGAGGCCGGCGGCTGGGGTCCCTGGTACCCCATGCAGATGGTCGGCCAGGACATCTACGGGGCGACGCTGGGCGTGGTGGGCGCGGGCCGGATCGGCGCGGCGGTGCTGCGGCGCGCCCGCGGCTTCGGCATGAGCCTGCGCTACCACAACCGCCGCCCCGCCCCCGCGATCGAGGCCGAGACCGGCGCGCAGTACCGCGACCTCGACGCGATCCTGGCCGAGGCCGACTTTCTGGTGGTGACGGTGCCGCTCGGCCCGGAGACGCGCGGCATGTTCGGGGCCGCCCAGTTTGCCCAGATGAAGCCGACCAGCGTCTTCGTGAATGTGTCGCGCGGGCCGGTGGTGCGCGAGGCCGACCTGGAGGCCGCCCTGCGCGTCGGGCGCCCCTGGGCCGCCGGGCTCGATGTCTTCGAGCGCGAGCCGATCGGCGCCGACCACCCGCTGCTCGGGCTGCCCAACGTCGTGGCCGTGCCGCACATCGGCAGCGCCAGCGTGGCCACCCGCACGCGCATGGCCACCCTCGCCGCCGAGAACCTGGCCGCCGCCCTCACGGGCCGCGCGCCGCCCACCCCCGTCAACCCCGAGGTGCTGGGGTAGGCTCACGCCCACTTCACCGCCGTCAGCGAAGCCTTCGCGCCCTTCGCGTCAGTTCGCGTTCGCGTCCTCCGCCCAGCTCCGCGTCCTCCGCGATCCAGAGCTCGGCTGATGCGCCAGGTCGATCGGGTCGATCAGGCGGCCGAGCCAGGCCGCGATCATCAGGGCGTGGATGTAGCGAGGCTCGCTGATCGGCACCCGGGGCTGTGGGGCCGCGCCAAACCGCGTGTATATCGGGGCAGTATCGCTCGGTGGGGTGGGGAGCTCTGGCCGGGCCAGCGCTGGCTGGGGGAGCGTTTTAAGCGTCATAGGGCACCTCCTCGTGGTATGCCGCTGCTCGCAGAAAACTGCTGTGTCGCCTCAGGTCACGCTGTGGTACAGTGTCTCAAGATTGTGGCCTAAGCATAGCACACCCCTCGCCGGGGCGCTAGGGAGATATCTCCTCGCGGCGTGCCGGTCTCTCACCCTATGATCACACGCACCCTCTCAGCCGTGCTCGCCTTCGCCGTGCTCGCCGGCGGCTGCGCGCCCGCCGCCGCCACCTCGGCCACCGCCGCCGCCATCTCGGCGCCCGCCACCTCGGCCGCGCCCGTGCCCACGGCCGGTCAGCCTGAGGCTGCCACAGCGACAGCGGCCCCCACAGCCCCGCCGCCCGCGCCCGCCGCGCCCGCCGACCTGCCGCCCGAGGTGGCCGCCGCGCCCGCCGACCTGCCGCCCGAGGTGGCCGCCCAGGCCCCGGCGCTCATCCCCGCCGCCGCCGGCGACCTCTCCGCCGCCGGCGCGTGGGACCGCTACACGATCATCGCCGCCCTCAGCCCGGGCGACCTCAGCGTGCGCGGCACCGTCACCCTCGACATGGTCAACCGCTACGGCGTCGACCTCGACCAGATCGCCTTCCACCTCTACCCGAACCACCCCGACTTCGGCGGGCGGCTCGATGTGACCAGCGCCACCGTGGATGGCGCGCCCGTACCCTCGGGAGCCCAGCACAGCGACACCCTGCTGCGCCTGGATCTGCCCAAGAGTCTGGCCCCCGGCGATTCCGCCCGCGTGGTGCTCGGCTTCACCGCCACGACGCCCCGCGCCGCCAGCGCCAAGACCTTCGGCGCCTACAACTTCGAGGCCGGGGTCTGGTCGATGGCAAACTTCTACCCCATCCTGGCCCGCCACTCCGCCGACACCGGATGGGACACCCGCCCGATCGAGTCGCGCGGCGACTTCGTTGTCTCCAGCGTCGCCCTCTACGATGTCACCATCGACGCGCCGAGCGGCTGGACCCTGGTGAGCAGCGGGGTGACGGTCAGCGACGGGCCGGTGAACGAGCAGGTCCACCGCCAGCGATTCGTGAGCGGGCCGCAGCGCGAGTTCTACCTGGGCGCGCTCCAGGGCCTCGCCCAGGCCGAGGCGGTGGTCGATGGCACCCGCGTCGTCTCCTACTATCAGAAGGGGAGCGCCGAGGCCGGCCAGGCGGGCCTGGAGGTTGCCGAGCGCTCGCTGCGCGCCTTCAACGAGCGCTATGGCGTCTACCCGCTCGCCGAGCTCGAGGTGATCCAGTCCGCCCTCACCCAGTTCCTCGGCATGGAGTACCCCGGCGTCGTCCTGATCGAGCAGAAGCTCTACGGCCAGAGCGGGCGCGGCCTCGAGACCACCATCGCCCACGAGATCGCCCACCAGTGGTGGTACAGCCAGGTCGGCAACGACGCCCAGGGCGAGGCCTGGCTCGACGAGGGTCTGGCCAGCTACTCCCAGGTCGTCTACTATGAGGCGATCGGCGAGCCGGAGAAGGCCGCGGCCGAGCTGCAGTTCTTCCGCGACACCTTCCGCAGCGCCCGCGCCGCCGGCCGCGACGCGCCCCTCTCCTCCTCGCCGGCCCAGCTCGGCGGGGGGCGCTACTACCCGGTGATCTACGCCAAAGGCCCGCTCTTCTTCCAGGCCCTGCGCAACCAGCTCGGCGGCCAGGGCTTCGACAGCTTCATCCACGCCTACTACCGCGACTTCCGCTACCAGGACATCGGCGGCGCCGACCTGCTGCGCGTGGCCCAGGAGAGCTGCGGCTGCGACCTGAGCCAGCTCTATGATGACTGGGTGCTCACGGCGGCGCCCGTGGCTATCCCCTAAAAACGTAAGGGCGCAGCAGAAGGGGCGCAGCGCGCTGCGCCCCTTCTGCTGCGCCCTTACACAGGCGGTGCGGAGTTTAGCCCTTTACGGCATCCTTGAGCGTGCTGCTCGCGCTGAATCCCGGGGTCTTGGTGGCCGGGATGTGGATCTTGTCGCGAGTCTGCGGGTTGACGCCCTCGCGGGCCTGCCGCGAGCGAACCTCGAAGGTGCCGAACCCCGTCAGCGTGACCTTCTCGCCCTTCGCCAGGGCCTCGGTGATCACATCGAGGGCCGAGTCGACGACCAGCTTGGTCTCTTTCTGCGAGACGCCGGCCTTCTCAGCCACGGCCTTGATAAAATCCGTCTTCTGCATCAGCGCAGTCCTCCTCTAGTACATACGCGTAAACGATACGTTTTCCCGTCAGAATGCAGTATACTGCCCTTGTCAATACCCTTAGGTGATATAGAAGCCCTATACCGCATCTCAAAATTTCCAACTCTATTTTAGGGCATTACAAAGCCATGAAATTTCAGCACGCACGTTTTCTTTTTTGTGCTCCATGTCGAACAAAAAAAGGCCGTTTTCCGCATGCCAGTGGGGAAAACGGCCTTTTTTGTAATTGTCGACCCGGCTAAGGAGTGAGCGGCGGCCCCAGGCGCCTGGGGCATCACCTGCGCTCCCCGACCTGGCCTATGCGCTACTGTAGCACGCCTATGCCGCACTGTGAATAGTGCAAATGGCTCTGGCACGAGTAGTACCGCCCACGCGCTTAGGGATGACAATCAGGCCAGCGCAACGCAGCGGGGCGGTGGCTATGCCACCGCCCCGCTGCGCCATCGAGAGCGGCGGGGGGCAGCCCCCCCGCCCATAACCCCTAGCGGTGGCCGTGGCCGCTATGCTTGCTGCGCGTCACCTCGCCCGCGAAGCGGCCGGTGCTGGTGCCGTAGAAGCTGTCGCTCGTCATCTGCGGATAGTTGACGAACGTGCCGGCCCTGCGGCCCTCGACGCTGAACGAGATGGTGTGGGTCTCGCCCGGGGCGCCGGGGACGGAGGAGACGATCAGCTCCGTGGTGTCGGTGGGCAGGGTGCCCACCCCGTCGGCGTAGTAGTTATCGCCGCGGTTGCCGAAGCGGTTCTCGACGCCGACGGTCAGGAAGCCGCCGTCGCCGTTGCCGCCCAGGTCGCTGTAGACGTAGGAGATATCCTCGACGCCGTTGATGCCGATCCAGACCTGGAAGGAGTTGGTTGTGGCGGTGCTGTACTCCTTCACCCCGGAGTACTCAACGACAATCCAGGAATTCACGCTGTCGCCCAGCACGTTGACCTGGACTGTGCCGGCCGCCGCCGGGTTGAGGTCGGTCCAGAAGGGCGCCAGGACGTTGTTCGGCGGGGTGGTGTTGGGCAGGATCTGGTTGAGGTAGCTCACATCGGCGCCGGTGCCGCCGCCGACAACCAGGTAGCCGTTGCTGACTACGCCGATGCGGCTGTAGGTCTCGCCGCCGAAGACGAAGGACGGGACGTTGACGTTGGTGATCGACTCATCGGTGGCCGGGATCACCAGGTTGCCAGTGAACAGATCCAGCGGCAGGTAGCCGGCCGGCGAGCCGAAGTACACGTCGGCGAGCGAGGGGATGGCCGGCTCGGCGCCCGCCAGCGTGCCCTGGAAGGTCACGCGGTTGCCGGAGGCGCGGCCGCCCACGACACTGCGGCGGTCGACGCGCAGCTCGGAGGGCAGCAGGTCGTTCACGCTCACAGTGGCGGTGTCAAACGTGGTGTTGGCCACGGTGACGGTGCAGTCGGCGCTGCTGTTCTGCGGGAAGCTGGCCGGGCTGCAGGAGGTGTCGAGCGTGATCGTGGCCTGCTTGCGGATGAAGGTGACCGGGAAGCGCAGCGAGCGGCCCTTCTCACCCCTGAAGATGATCGTGGCGAAGCGGGTCTCGCCCAGGGGCACATCGCGCCCATCGATGGTGATGCTGAAGCTGGCGCTGCGGTTCTTCTTGACCTTGAACTCCCTGGGGAAGCTCACGGTGAAGTCATTGGCCTGGCCGGCAGGGGTCTCCAGGCGCAGCTTCCACTCGGTGTTCTCGCCGAGCACATCCTTGGCGGTGCGGCGCACCGTGATCGTGCCGGGCATCGTCGGGACGAAGAGGCTGGGGTAGTTCGCGTCCCACAGATGCGTCTCAAGGGCAGTGAAGTTCGCGGCCGTCTCATCGAAGGTGATGCCGGGGTTGAAGGCCTTGGCCAGGTTCACGCGGCCGCTGCCCATATCGTAGGCGTCGGCCGGGGTGACGCCGTCCTCCTTGACCACACCATCGCCGATGGCGGTGGTCATCAGGGCCGACTTGATCTGGCCGGGGGTCCAGTCGGGGTGGAGCCACTTGATGATCGCGCCCGAGCCGGCCATGTGCGGGCTGGACATCGATGTGCCGCTGAGGAAGTTGTAGATCGGAACCTCGACGCCGTACTCGCTGCCGGTGTAGGCGGCCAGCACGTTCACGCCGGGGCCGGTGATGTCGGGCTTGCTGATGCCGAGCGTCTGGCCGTTGCCGCCGCGCGAGCTGAAGCCGGCCATCACGTCGCCCTGCACGGTGGCGGGTGCGCCATCGGTGAAGGTGGCGGTCACGCTGGCGTGGGCGGCCATGAAGGCCACCAGCTGCTCACCGGCGCTGCCGGGGCCGCCCTCGAAGTGGATGCTCGGGATGCTGTGCAGGTCGGTGTTGGTGCCCTGGGCCACCGTGTTGAAGAGGAACATGCCGGCGGCGCCGCCGGCGGCGACGTTGGCGCTCTTCTCCACGCGGGCGTTGACGCCGCGCTGGCAGAGGACGATCTGGCCGGCGAAGCTGCCGGCGGCCGCCGGGGACTGGCAGAGCGGGTCGCCGCTGTTCACCACCACCTGGGCGGGCGTGCTGATGCCCTGGGTGAGCGTGTCGCCGACGATGGACAGCGTCGCGCCGTCGCTGGCGGTCAGGCTGGCGGTGCTCTGGAAGGAGCGGTCGATCGTGCTGGCGGCCACCGTCATCGTCCAGGGGCCGCGGTGGGCCACGGTGTCGGGGGTGGGGCCGCTGTTGCCGGCCGAGGCGGACACGAAGATGCCGGCGTCGTAGGCGTCGCGAAATGCCTCCTCAACCGCATCGGAGAAGGGGTTCTCGCCGCCGCTGATCGAGAAGTTCAGCACATCCACGCCGTCGACGATCGCCTGCTGCACGGCGGCGGCCGAGTCGGTGCCGTAGCAGCCGAGCTCGCCGCAGACCTTGTAGGCCACGATCTGGGCGCGCGGGGCGATGCCCGAGATGGTGCCCAGGTTGTTGCCGAGCAGGCTGACCGGCACGCCGGAGTTGCCAGCGGCCGTGCTGCTGGTGTGGGTGCCGTGGCCGTCGTCATCGCGGGCCGAGGTGAACTCGTAGGGCGCCAGGCCGACGGCGGCCTCATAGGTGCCCATGAAGCGCTGGGCGCTGATCAGCTTGTTGTTGCAGCTGAAGGGGTCGCCGGGGTTGGTGCCGCCGCTGAAGTCGCAGGGCCAGGCTGTGCCATCGGTGCGCGCGCGCGGGGCGGCGTAGGGCTTGCCCGAGGGGTCCGGGTCGGCGTAGGAGGCGTTCTCCGGCCAGATGCCGCTGTCGAGGATGCCCACGATCACGCCCTCGCCGGCCTTCTCCTGGCCGCCGCCCTGGGCCCAGGCCGTCGTCGCGCCGATGAAGGCCGGGCTGCGGTAGGTGTCGATCTTCATGACCTGGTCGACGATCACCGTGCTCACGCCCGAGACGCGCGCCAGGCGCTCCGCCAAGATGCGGGGCAGGCGGACGGCGACGCCGCCCAGGACCACGTCGTAGCGGTGGGTCACGGTGGCGGCGGGGATGGTTGCCTTGAGGCTCGCGACCATCGCGTCGATCTTGCCGTTCAGGTAGGCCAGGTAGGCCTGGCTGGCCGGAGAGGAGACATCGAGCTCCGCGCCCGTCACCTTGGGGCTGGTGGCGGCGAGGCCGGGGATGCTGCCGTCGTAGGTGGCTAGCGGCGCATCCGCGATCTTGATCAGCAGGCTGACCATATCGGCGTCGGCGAAGTCGGACTTGGCGATCGACGACTCGATCGTCCCCTCAAGGGCGCTGATATCAAGCGGGGTTGCGGTGAGGCTGCCGGTGGTGCGGCCGCCCTGGGCCTGGGTCTGCGGGGCGCCGGCGAACAGAAAACCGAAGACGACGAGCATGCTGAGCAGGCTAAACGCAGCGTGGCTTCTCTTCCGAAGCATAGAGACTCCCTCCCTAAAGTAGACACAAACCGTGAAAGCAGCGGTGCGGCGATCACATCGTTGGGATCCTGGCATCGTGCCTGAGGTGGTAGGCGAGCGCACAATCGCAGCATAGGTGCTAGGAGGGGGGCGATCGGCGCAGTGTGGAGCGGGTTTGTTTTGTGTGGTATGAGCCTCCTGTTCTGCCTGTCTCCGTCTTCAGTCAGAGCCTGGCCACACGGGCATAGCAAAGCTCGACGGCGGGGACGCCGCCCCGTGATAGGGCGCATAACAGAGCGTCTTATAGAGATGCGTACGACTGATGTATTTAAGATGAAGGATGTAAAGAAAATTGTCAAGGTGTTACGGGCTGTTGTATAGATGAGGCTCTCGCGCTTTTTAGCTTTCTAGTGCGATTTGTCACATGTTCTAATGAAAAAACTGTCATCCTCGCAGACGCAGACGAGGGTGGGCGCTCAAGCTGCCCACCCTCGTCTGCGTTATCTGTGGCCTCTGCGTCTCACCGGCAGCTAGCGGAGCCCCGCGAGCCATCATAGCTCTGGTCGCCCTTTGCCGCACAGCGCGCGGCGCGGATCACAAGGGCCTCTGATGCGCCGCCGGATGTGTTGAGCAGCAGCAGGCCGCCCTCGGTCGGGCTCGCTCCCGCCGCGCCGAAGTCATACATCCCATAGCTGGCCTGGCTGTTCGACGGCAGGCTGAGGGTGTTGAGGGCGATGCCGGCGGGGTCGGTGGCGACATAGCGCTCGTTGAGGACGCTCATCGTCGCCGAGATGCTGCTGGTGAGCGCGCCGGTGAAGTAGTTGTCGTAGGTGTCGGCGACGACATTCGTCATCGCCACGGCCGACGCTCGTGGTCGAGACGCGCACCATGGGCGAGAGGCGCGGCAGCACGTGCCAGGCCACGTGCAGGTTATTGTCGGCGTTCTTGAGGTCGGTGAGCCTGATGTAGCCGTCGTACTCAAGCTGATTCAGGAGCGTTGGGTCCCCGCCGAGCGACCCGGAGTTCATCGTCCAGGGGCGCAGCTTCGAGCCGTCGATCTCCATGCGTATGCTGATATAGCGCGAGCGGTGGGGCGGGACGGTGATGCTCCTGCGGGAGGGCGTGATCGTCACCGCGCCATTCGCCTCGTCATCGGCGTAGCGGAAGGTGCTGTCGATGCCGTAGGTGATCGATCTCCCGGTGTAGTTCCGCACCTCCACCGTGCGGCAGAGCGTGATCTTCCTTCGGCTGACATCGACGAAGCCAAACGAGAGCGTGGCGCTCGATCCGTTGAGGCCCCATGCCGCCGCGCCAGTCGCCAGGGCCCGATCCACGCGCACCTCGCCGTTGCCGATCCGGGTGATCGGGGCCAGCACGATGTTCTGCGCGACCATGCTGGTGTAGATCTCGGTCTCGGCGGTGTTCATCAGCAGCGCCTTGACCTCTGCGGGCGACAGGTGCGGCTTGTCGGCGAGCACGAGGGCGGCGGCGCCCGCCACCATCGGCGCGGCGCCCGACGTCCCGCCGAAGGCGGTGGAGCCGGTGCCAGTGCCCACCTCAGCCGAGACCGACGCGCCGGGCGCGCCGATCTCTGGCTTGATCATCTGGCCAAACTGATAGCCGAAGGTTGACTTTGAGAGGATCGCCCCGATCGACGGCCCGCGCGATGACGAGCCGACCATGCTGCCCACCAGGGGCGAGGCCAGGCGATCGGAGACCGTCACATTGACTGGGGCGGCGATACGCAGCTTGATCAGGCTGGCGTCGGCCTGGGCGATGATCAGGGTCGGCACCATGTTCGTGCCGCCGCCGAAGCTGAACGCAAAGGGGTCGCCGGGGGCGGTCAGGCCGATCAGCACGCCGATAGCGCCCGCCGAGGCGGCGATGTCGGTCTTGAGGCTCACCGCGCAGGTGCCGCGGTCGATCAGGGCCACCTTGCCGGCCGGGTCGGCCAGCAGCGCCTCGCCGGGGCAGGCGGTGCCGACATAGACGATGTCGCCGGTGAACCCGTCGCCGATCGGCGCCCAGTCCACCGTCGCGGTGTGTACATACGGCTTGGCGATGCTCGACGGGCTGTTCACCACCAGGGGGTAGTTCTTCGCGCTGGGCATCTGGGTCTGGGCCACCGCGAGGGCCGAGGGGGCCGCCGAGGGCGTGCCGACGATGTAGGGCCGGTCGCCGCTATTGCCGGCCGATGCGACGGTGAGGACGCCGAGCTTGCTGGCGTTCTCCACGGCGGTCGAGAGGTCATCGAAGTAGTTATCGCCATAGGCCGAGCCCAGCGACATGTTGATCACATCGACGTGGTCGTTCGACCTGCCATCGCCGTCCGGGTCGACGGCGCGCTCCATGGCCTGGATGAGCGCCACGCCGCTGCAGGATGCGGAGACGGACGAGCAGACCTTGAGCGCGTAGAGCGAGGCGGCGGGGGCAACGCCCTGCGCGCCGGCGATAATGTCGGCGACGTGGGTGCCGTGGCCCTCGTAGTCGATCGGGTCTTCGTCGGGGGCCAGGGGGCCGTCTGGCCAGGACTCGCCGACGAAGTCGTAGCCGCCGATCACCCTGGCCGTGGGGAAGAGGCCGTCGCGCGTGGTATTCTTTGGGTCGGCGGGGTCGGCGCCAGCTCGCGGCGAGCTTTGCGATGCCCGCCTTTGCCGCACACGCTGCCACGCCCGACCCCTACGCCTACCGCACCCGCATGGACTACGTCGCCACCAAGGGCCGCTTCGGCCTGCGCGCGCGCGGCAAGTTCAACCACATTGTGGAGATGACAACCTGCCACCTCATCCCGCCGGCCGCCTTCGCGGCGGCCCAGGCGGTGTGGGCGCGGGCGAATGAGCTTGGCCTGCCCGACTATAACCTGCGCAGCCACACGGGCTTTCTGCGCTATGTGGTGGTGCGCCGCAGCCCCGATGACGCCCTGCTCCTCGCGGCGGTGACGGCCGCCGGCCCCTACGAGGCCGAGATGGCCCAGCTGGCCGAGGCGGCCCTGTCCCAGCCCGGCGTCGTCAGCTTCCACTGGCTGCTGAACGATAGCCTGACCGACCTCTCCTTCGGGTCGCCGCTGCGCCACTGGGGCGCGGAGACCCTGCCCATGCGCGCTGGCGCCGCGACTCTGGAGGTCGGCCCGAACACCTTCTTCCAGAACAACGTCCACCTGCTCGATAGGCTGCTGGACGATGTGCGCGAGGCTGTGACGAGCGGCGCGCAGCGCTCGTCGGTGTTCGACCTCTACGGCGGCGTGGGGACGATCGCGCTGCACCTGGCCCCGCATGTGGGCGAGGTCGTCTGCGTCGAGTCGGTCGGCGAGAGCGCCGAGCTGGCGGGGCGGAATAGCGCGGCGAATGGCGCGGGCAACGTGCGCGCGGTGGCGATGGACGTGCTGGCCTACCTGCGCGCGCAGCCCGCCGGGGCCTGCGCGGTCGCCGTGGCCGACCCGCCGCGCACCGGGCTCGGCCCCGAGGTCTGCGCCGAGCTGCTGCGGGTCGCGCCGGCGCGGATCGTCTATGTGTCCTGCAACCCGCTGACCCTCGCCGAGGACCTGCGGGCGCTCGGCGCGGGCTATGCGCTGCGCTCCCTGATGGGCTACGACATGTTCCCCCACACGCCCCACGTCGAGGCGATGGCCGTCCTCGATCCGCGATAATATAGTTGACACAGAACCGATGTTCTGATAATATACGAACACACGTTCGATGCGCCACAGAACATCACCACGAGCGATCCGGCGCCTAGATGCGCCGGTGACGACACCTGAATCAAGAGCACACAGTGGCGAAGTGACCCGCGTGCTAATCGCCGCATGTGAGGCGAGATGCACGTAGCAGCCGATCCGATGCTGTCAGCGACACGAGTCGCCGACAGCATCAGTTGTACTGCCGCATAGCTACGAAAGGGTGTCGTTATGGCTGTCACAAGCAAAGAGATCACCGAGACTCGCACCGCCCGCCAGATCCCGCTCCCGCGCAGCGTCGGCCCCATCGCCTATCTGATCACCGGCGTGCTCGCGATGCTGGCGATCTATGTGCTGGTCGGCGCCGCCGTGAGCTGGGCGCAGGTTCGCATCGACGATATCCGCTACGGCCGGCCGCGCACCACCCAGATCGCAGGCCTGGTCGGGCACGGCCCCGAGTCGGCCTCCCAGCCGACACGGCTGATCGGCATGAACATCGACCGCCAGGTGGTGGTGCTCGAGCTCCCCGCGGGCGACTCATCGCAGGTGCGGAGCCTGCCCGGCCCCTACCTCTTCGGCGCCAACGAAGATTTGACACCTGTGTTATTATCCTTGCGTGATATGGATCGCGACGGACTTGACGACCTCATTATTGATGTTCGTAATGAGCAGATCGTATACTTGAACCGCGATGGATCATTTCGTCTCCCCACACCAGACGAGCAGCAGCAGCTCCTAGAGGAGCACGGGTCGTGAGTACGGCTGAGAGTCGCCGCCCTAACCAGCAACGCCCGCCGCGCCCGCGCCGTGAGCCGCTCTTCCCCCTGGAGGCAGAGGATATTGCGCCGCGCCGGCGCGGCCCTCCCGCGCCCCTCGGCGATATCCTCGACGATCTCAGCGCGGCGATGCCAACCAAGGCGGATTCCCTGCGCCGAGATGCGCCCCGTCAGCGCCAGCAGCCCGCGCCCCCCGCGCAGAGCCGCCCGGCGCCCGCGCGCAGCGCGGCCCCAGAGCGCAAGCCTCAGCCGGCCCCCACCGTCATCACCGACACGCGCGCCGCCCCTCGCCCACGGCCCCGCCCGATGGTGGCGGCCCCGCCCGACGAGAAGCTGCTGGTCGCCCGGGATCGCCACGATGAGGCCGAGACCATGCTGCACCGCGCCGAGCAGCTCGCGGCGCGGCCCTACATGAGCTACCGCGCCCCGCGCGCGCCGCAGCTGCCGGGCCGCAACGCCTGGCTGATCATGGCCGTGGTGATCCTTCTGAGCCTGGGCGTGATTGTGGGCATGGGCGGCCCGGGCGGCACAAGCATCAGCCGCTGGGGGGCGACGCTGTTCGACCACGCCACGAACAGCATCGCGAACGCCGCGGGCAGCTCGCCGCTCGCCGGCGCGGCCCGCTCCGCCGGCGACTACGCGCTCCAGGGCGCGCCCAGCATCACCGCCCAGCAGATCGACGCGATCCTGGCCTCCTACGGCTCGCCCGCCGCCGGCACCGGCGCGGCATGGTATAACCTCGGCCTGAAGTATGGGATCGACCCGGCCTACGCCGTCGCCTTCTTCATCCACGAGAGTAGCGCCGGCACAAACGCGGCATGGGCTGGGCTGAAGCCCGGCGGCGCCAGCACTCACAATGTGGGCAATATTATCTGCGCGGGCTACGCCACTTGCTACGGCCGCTTCCGCGACTACGGCTCATGGGATGAGGGCATTGAGGACTGGTACCGCCTGATCGATGTCGAGTATATCAAGGGCCGCGGCACGCAGACGGTGAAGGATATCATCCCGATCTACGCGCCGTCCTTCGAGAACGACGTCCAGGCCTATATCAACTCTGTCACCAATATGGTGGACGGCTGGCGCGCTAACGGGGTTCATTAGGATGTATGGCGGCAGACGTAATTCCAGCGCCGCGCGCACGCTCGTGCTGGCCCTCGCGCTGATCGGCCTGCTCTATATCTTCTTCAGCCTCCGCGGCGGCCAGGAGACTCGCTTCAGCATGTGGTCGCCCAGCGGGCAGGTCCAGCAGGCGGCGATCGCCAACGCGGCGCCCGCCGGGCTCTTCGGCACGGCCCAGGGCCGCGGCTTCGGCGATGACTCCCGCCCCCAGGGCAACCCCCTCGGCGTCGCCAACACGGTGATGACCCAGGGCTACGGGGTGGGCAGCCACGCGCCCGCCGCCACCTGGGGCGCCGTCGACCTGGCGATCGATGGCAACGGCGATGGCTCGGCCGACCCCGACGGCACCTGGCAGCACCCGATCTACGCCACCCAGAGCGGCGTGGTCACGCTCTCCCCGGACAGCTGGCCGGCGGGCAACCACATCTGGGTCGCCAACGACCAGTACCGCACCGGCTACTCGCACCTCGCCGGCTTCGCCGCCAGCGACGGCCAGACCGTGCGCCCCGGCGACCTGATCGGCTATGTGGGCTCGTCCGGCCAGTCCTCCGGCCCGCACCTCGACTACCAGGTCTGGGCGATGCAGGGCGGGCAGTGGGTGAACCAGAACCCGCTCGACTTCGGGGCGCTTGACGGGACACGATAGCAGACAGGCCAGCGGGAAGCTTTGCTTCCCGCTGGCCTGTCTGTTCGATCACTATAGCGCAAGGCGCGAGCGGAGCGGCCACCAGTCTCAGTGCCTCAGTGGCGCAATCTTCTGCTCAGTGCTCTATGACCGGGCGGCGCGCCACGCGTCGGCGGCGCAGGGGCCGTCCGGGTCGAGCGACTCGCTGGCCCTGAAGTGGGCGCGGGCGGCATCGGAGTCGCCGATAATCCGCAGGATCTCGCCGATCTGATAGTGGAGCTCGGCGCGCTGGGCCAGCTGGCTCTTGGGCAGCAGCCGCTCGGCGCTGGCCAGGGCACGCCGCGCCTCGTCTGCGTCGCCCCGGCGTACCAGCACGTGGGCCAGGGCGCAGCGCAGCGCGGCCTCGTCGGCGGGCGCGGCCCGCTGCTCAAGCCCGGCCCGCAGGTGGCGCTCGATCAGCTCGGGTGGCGCGTCGAGCAGATCCTCCGCGCTCGCCTGGCTCAGGTAGGCCGGCGCGCAGCCGGGGTCGATCATCAGGGCGGTGGTGGCGGACATCAGCGCGTCGTGGGCACGCCCGCCCGCCAGGAGCGCGGCGCTCAGCGCGGCGTGCAGCTCGGCCTGGAAGGGGTAGTAGCGCACCGCGCGGGTCAGCGCCAGCGCGGAGGCCCCCGGGTCGCCCTGCCGCAGATACACGGTGCCGAGCAGCGCGTGGGCGTCGGCCGAGAGCGGGTAGAGCCGCCCCGCAATCTTCGCCATCACCTCGGCGCGCCCGTAGCGCCCCGAGTCGACCGACCGCTTGGCGGCGTAGAGCAGCCCCACCCGTGTGGCAAACCAGAGCACCATGCCCATGCCTAGCGCCACCAGCGCGGGCGATGGCCCCAGCGTGGCATGCAGACAGAGCAGCGTGAGCAGCAGGACCGCCTCGGGCACAAGGAGCAGCTGCCGGCCAATCCAGGACAGCCGGGTTGCCGGCCAGCTGAGGGGCGTCGCAGGTGTGGGCTGGGTCTGGCTCGCCATCAGGGAGTCTCCTTCACGGCTATGCGCAGGACAGGGTACGATGCTTCAGGGCAGAGTCTGTCTGGTGGATATCTCTAGTGTACAATGCCGTTGTGACATCTACTGTCACAAATGTTCTGCGATATCAGTCAAAAACTGGTAGAATATGCGCCCTTGGCGCGCGCAACAATTGACCCTGCGCCGCCGTCGAATGGCCAGTACGACAAGATTGCAGATTGTAGATTGCAGATTGCAGATTTGGTGCGGTAGAACGCCATTCACAGCATCAAACTGTAAAGCAACCTGCAATCTACAATCTACAATCTGCAATCTGCAATCTGCAATTTCTAAGGAGTGGAGCTATGCAACCGCGACTCACCCGCAGCCCCACCGAGTCGATGATCGCCGGCGTCTGCGGCGGGCTGGCCGAGTATTTCAATATCGACCCGGTGATCGTCCGCCTGATCTTTGTGCTCGTCACCCTGACCAGTGGGCTCGGCCTGCCGGTCTATGTGGTGCTCTGGATCGTCATGCCTCGGGCGAACGCGGCATCCGGCCAGCAGAGCTTTCAGCAGGGCGTCCAGCAGTTTGGCGAGGAGGCCTCGCGCTTCGGCCAGGAGTTTGGCCAGGAGGCCGCCCGCCTCGGCCGCGAGGTGCTGCGCCAGGGCCAGAGCCAGGGCGGCCAGGGCCAGCCGCGCCCCGGCGCTACGGGCGCGCCCACGCAGTCCCCGCCGCCGCCCGCCGAGTATCGCTTCGACCCAATCACCGGCCAGCCGCTCACCCCAGAGCGCCCCTCCACCGGGCAGACGGTGAACCTGAATATGCCGCCGGCGAGCCTGCCGACGGCCTACGGCCAGCCGGCGCCGCCCCGGCGCGCCCGCAACTGGCGCACCCTTGGCTTCATCCTGATCGGCATCGGCGGCCTGATCTTCCTGGAGCAGATCGGCATCGATATGTCGCTGGTCTTCCCCGCCCTGCTGATCTTCGCCGGCGTCTTCCTGATGCGCCGCAAGCGGTAGGCGGCTGCGCCGCCGCTATCCCGAAATCGCTCACTGGTTGTGCCCAGCAGGCACATGGCGCACTGATGGTGCTCGGCGCGGCGTAGCCGCGCCGCAGCACCATCAGTTTTTTTGTGGGAGAGCTACGCTCTCCCACACCCTCACCGTGCGTAGTGTTGTTGCTGGCAACAACATCGCTCATTGATATGGGGAATGCCAATGAGCGACTTCTTGTTCTCCCTACACGTCACCCCAAGACGATCTACGCGAGAACTGAATATCTGACGGGTACCCTTTCTGTGTAGGCGCTGCCAGCGCGCAGCCGTCGTAGCGCAGGAGGTCCCCATGAGTGTCTCTTCTCCCCCCGCAGACCAGCGGGTGATCGGTCGCCTCGGCAGCCGCAGGGCGCGCCGCCGCCTCTCTCCCTGGCTGCTCATCCCCCTCGCCCTGATCATCGCCGCCGCCGGCTTCGTGGCCTGGCGCACGCTCAGCGCCAGCGGCGCGCCCGCCGTCAGCGTCAGCACCGCCACGGTATCCAGCGGCAGCCTGAGCCTCAGCGTCTCGGGCAGCGGCTCGGTTGCGCCGGCCCAGACCCGCACCCTCGCCTTCCCCGTCTCCGGCACGGTCGCCGAGGTGTCGGTGCAGGTCGGCGATGCGGTCAGCGCCGGGCAGCCCCTGGCCAGCCTGGACATCCAGGAGCTCCAGATGGCGGTCGCCCAGGCCGAGGCCAACCTCAAGTCGGCCCAGGCATCCGTGGCCGCCGCCAATGGCGAGGGCGCGACTGCCGCCGATATCGCCAGCGCCCAGGCCAGCCTGCAGAGCGCCCAGGCCTCCTACGAGAAGACCCGCACCGGCAGCGTGACCGCCGCCGAGCTGGCGAGCGCGAAGGCCCAGCTGGCCAGCGCCCAGGCCCAGCTGGCCGACCTGCTCGACGGCCCCACCGCCGCCAATCTTTCATCGGCCCAGAGCACAGTCACGCAGGCCCAGATCACGCTCCAGTCGCAGCAGTCCAGCCTCTCGGCGGCCAAGCTCAAGGCCGAGAGCGCGCTGACGACGGCGGCCAATAGCCTGCGCGACGCCCAGGACGCCTACAGCACGGTCTACTGGAGCAACCGCCAGCAGGAGAGCGCCCCCGGCGACCTGCCGCAGAGCGCCAAGGACGAGGAGGCCGCCGCCCTGCGCGCCGTGAGCAACGCCGAGGAGAGCCTGCGCCAGGCCCAGGTGTCCTACGAGCAGGCCAAGCAGGCCGAGATCACCGGCGTGGCCCAGGCCGAGGCGACCCTCAAGGACGCCCAGACCCAGCTCGCCGACCTCCAGTCCGGCGCGACCGCCGCCGAGATCGCGAGCGCCCGCGCCTCGGTCGCCTCGGCCCAGGCCAACCTCAGCTCGCTCCAGAGCCCGGCCAGCGCCGAGGATCTGGCCATCGCCCGGGCCAGCGTCGCGCAGGCCCAGATCAACCTTGAGAGCCTGGGCCAGCCCGGCTCGGCCAGCGCGGTCGCCAGCGCCGAGGCCAGCCTGGCCCAGGCCCAGGTGGCCTACGATCAGGCCAAGCTCGACCTTGCCGACGCCACTCTGAGCGCGCCCTTCGATGGGGTCGTGTCCGAGGTGTCCGCCAGCGTGGGCGACGACGCCGGCGCGGCCACGATCTCGGTGATCGACCAGAGCGCCTTCTATGTTGACCTCAGCCTGAGCGAGAGCGATATCGGCGACGTGGCCGTGGGCCAGCCGGTGACGCTCAGCTTCGACGCACTGAGCGACGTGACCATCGACGGCACCGTCCAGACCGTCGCCCCGGTGGCGACCGTCAGCTCGAATGTGGCAACCTACACCGTGCGCGTGAGCTTCGCTCCCGGCGACGCCCCGGTGCGGGCGGGCATGACCGCCACCGGCGACATCCAGACCGAGCAGCACGCGGGCGCGCTGCTGGTGCCCACGCGGGCCATCCAGACGGTGAACGGCCAGAAGGTGCTCCAGGTGCAGCAGGCCGGCCAGCCCCCGGCGGCGCTCCAGGTCGAGACCGGCCTGGCCAGCGATGGGATGACCGAGATCCTCGGCTGCGTCGATAGCTCGGCCCAGTGCGTCCAGGAGGGCGACACGGTGCTGATCGTGACCAGCACGAGCAGCAGCAGTGGCAGCACCTCCAGCACGAGCAGCACCAGCCTGCTGGGCGGCGGCCTTGGCGGCCCGCCTTCCGGCGGCCCGCCCGCCGGGATGCCCTAATGCGATTGCAGATTGCAGATTGCAGATTGGGCACAGCACACTGCGATAGCCCGCGCAGACGGGCTTCGCAGACCATAGCCGGGGACTTTAGTCCCCCGGCGCGGGCGGGCACCTGACGCCATCGGCAGCAGCGAGAGGTATTTCTTATGAGCGCAATGATTGTAGCCCACGACCTGCGGCGCACCTACACCATGGGCGAGTTTGAGGTTCACGCCCTGCGCGGGGTGAGCTTCCAGATCCGTCGCGGCGAGTTCGTGGCGATTGTGGGGCCATCTGGCTCCGGTAAATCGACCCTGATGAATATGATCGGCTGCCTGGACACGCCCACGGCGGGCAGCTACCACCTGGACGGCCTGCCGGTTGAGCGGCTCGACCCGGCGCTGCTGGCGGCGGTGCGTAACCACAAGATCGGCTTCGTCTTCCAGCAGTTTCACCTGCTGGCCCGCAGCACGGCCCTAGAGAACGTGGCCCTGCCACTGGCCTACCGTGGTGGCATCCCGACGAGCGAGCGGTTTGAGCGGGCGGCGGCGGCCCTCACCAGGGTCGGCCTCGGCGATCGCATGGGCCACAAGCCCCAGGAGCTCTCGGGCGGCCAGCAGCAGCGCGTGGCGATCGCCCGTGCCCTGGTGAGCGACCCGGCTCTGTTGCTGGCTGACGAGCCGACCGGCGCCCTCGACACCAGAACCAGCGCCGAGATCATGGGCCTGTTCGCCGACCTGAACCGCTCCGGCATGACCGTCGTCATCGTCACCCACGAGCCCGACGTGGCCCGCCAGGCCCACCGGCTGCTGGAGATCCGCGACGGCCATCTGGTGCGCGATCTGGCGACCGCCGACGCCTGGCCCGATGAGGCGCATGTGCAGAAGACCCGTAGCCGCCGGCTCCCCACCCGACAGCAGTGGAGGCTCACCCATGAGCACGCATAGCCCTGTGATCGAGCGTGCCGCCCCGGCCCGCGCCGAGGACGATGACGCCCGCCTTGAGTCCGAGGTCGACGCCCTGCTCGACGGCGGGATCGGCTGGGTTGAGACGCTGCGCTTCGCCCTGGCCACCCTGCGCGCCAACCCGCTGCGCACCCTGCTCACCACCCTCGGCGTGCTGATCGGCGTGGCCGCCGTGGTGGCCCTGCTGGCGATCGGGCGCGGCTCGCAGGAGACGATCACCGCCTCGATCACCTCCAACGGGGCCAACCTGCTCACCGTGCGCGCCGGAGCCTCCAGCAGCGGCGGGGTGCGCGGCGCCGTGGGCGACAGCTCCAGCCTGACCATGTCCGACGCCGAGGCGCTGGCCGACAGCTCGCGCAACCCCGACGTGGCCCAGGTCTCGCCCGAGTACAGCGGCAACGCCCAGCTGGTGGCCGGCAGCAACAACGTGAACGCCCGCGTCACCGGGGCCACCGCGATCTACGCCGATGTCCACAACAGCACGCTGGCCGAGGGCAGCTTCATCGGCGCGGAAGACGTGAGCGCCACGTCGAAGGTGATCGTGCTGGGGGCGAACGTCTCGGAGACGCTCTTCCCCGACGGCGGGGCGATCGGCCAGCAGGTGCGGGTGAGCGGCCAGCAGTTCACGGTGGTGGGCGTGCTGGCGAGCAGCGGCGGCAGCGGATTCGGCTCGGCCGACGACGGGGTGATCGTGCCGCTCAGCACGGCCCAGCGAATCCTCTTCGGGGCGCGCGCCGTCGGCGGCAGCTGGACGGTCTCGACGATCGTGGCCCAGGCCAGCGACGCCGCCTCGGTGGACGCCGCCCAGGCCGAGGTCGAGACGACCATGCGCGAGGAGCACAGCCTGTCGCTCGACGGCAGCGCCGACGACTTCAGCGTGATCAACCAGCAGGACATGCTCAACACGGTGACTCAGACCACGCAGATGCTGACGCTGTTCCTGGCGGCGATCGCCGGGATCTCGCTGCTGGTGGGCGGGATCGGCATCATGAACATCATGCTGGTGTCGGTGCGCGAGCGCACCCGCGAGATCGGGCTGCGCAAGGCGCTGGGCGCGCGCGAGGGCGACATCATGCGCCAGTTCCTCTTCGAGTCGCTGGCTCTGAGCGGGGTGGGTGGGCTGGTCGGCCTGGCCATCGGCTCGGCCATCGCCCTGGGGGTGAGCGCGAGCGGGCTGATGACGGCCAGCCTGAGCTGGGACGTGGCCCTGCTGGCCTTCGGATTCGCCCTGGCCGTCGGCCTCTTCTTCGGCATCGCCCCCGCCCGCAGCGCGGCCCGCCTCGACCCGATTGTGGCGCTGCGCTACGAGTAACCTTCAGATTGGTTTGCCAATATCTGCCAGCGAAGCTGGCAGATATTGGCAAACCAATCCAGGTTTCAGGGCGGCAGCCCTGACGCCTACAGCGGGATCTTCTTCTTGAGGAAGTCCTCAAGCGCCGGCTGGCGGCCCTTCGGCACATCGGCCACCGGGATGGCCATAATTGGCCCGCTGTCGAGGACGAGCACGTAGCAGCCCACCACTTTGCGCCACTCCTTAAACCTGCCCCACTCCAGCACGCTCACCCCGCGCGAGGTGCTCAGGCGCAGCTCCTCGTCGCCAAACTCGTAGCGGGTCTGCAGGAAATAGGGCTGCTCGGGGTTGCGGCTGCCCGCGAAGGCGTTGGCCAGCCCGAGGATCATGTAGAGGCCGAAGGGCACCCAGCCCACCACCAGAAACATAATGTCGATGTTTATCGTGTAGGTGAGCGCGGTGAGCACGGCGGCGGTGACGGCGTAGAAGTAGAAGCTGGGCCGCTGGAAGTGGCGCAGCAGCGAGAGCTGGAAGAACTGCGGCGGCTGCAGGCGCGCCTCGACGACGATCATGGCAGGGCTCCTCGGGTGATGGGCGGGCGATGCCGCCCATTATACCCGCTCCTCTGCGTGCTATAGTAAGGGCTGTTGCAACGTTGCGGGCGGCTGAAGCCGCGTCGCGGGGGTCTGCGGCCGACCGCCCACCTTCGTGGGCGGATCCGGCGTCGGCGCAGGCCGACGCCCGGCGCAGCGCGCCCTGCCGGCGCGACGTCAGTCGCCAGCCAGGGGGGCGCGCAGGACGTTGCACATGCCCTGCTGGCGGCCCGCGCATGTGCCTCATGCCGAGGGCCGGTATGGTATGATATATGTAGATAAAGTTGTCAAACAAACTAATGGTGGGCTATCGTGTAAGGCCGAAGCGCTCATCTGAGAGATCGCCCTGATCGCCACGTTCTTCCCTGCGAATGCTTCGGCCCTACGATGTGGACTATACCCTTATGACAGACACCCTGACGGCCCCGCAGGCGGACCTCGCGGCCTACGCGGCGGCCCACGAGGGCGCGGCGATCTACGACGCGCGGGCGGGCGGGCGGATCTGGATGCGCGACCGCGACGCCGCCGCGCTGCTGCACCGACTCTCGACCAACCAGATCGAGAAGCTGACGCCGGGCCAGGGCGCGCGCGCGGTGCTCACCACCCCGATCGGCCGGATCATCGATCTGCTGACGGTCCACCGGGTGGAGGACGGCATGCTGCTGGTGACGAGCCCCGGCCAGGGGCCGGCGATCATGCGCTACCTGCGCAAGAATATCTTCTTCAACGACAAGGTGAGGCTGGAGGATGCGGGCGAGTCCCTGCTCCAGCTGGCGATCTACGGGCCGCGTGCGGTCGAGCTGCTAGAGAGCCTCGGCCTGCCCGCCGCCGGCCTGCCGCCCTACGGCATTGCGGCCGCGCAGTGGCGCGAGTGGGCGCTGTATGTGGCGCGCTGCCAGCCGCTCGGCGCGGGCGGCATGGCGATCTACGCGCCGCCCGAGGCGGCCGACGCCCTCGCCGACGCCCTCACGTCCGCCGGCGCGGCGACGCTCGACGCGGACACCTTCGATGTGCTGCGGGTCGAGGCGGGCCAGGGGGCCTTCGGCCGCGAGCTCTCGCAGGAGTACATCCCCCTGGAGACGGGGCTCTGGGACGCGATCAGCTTCAGCAAGGGCTGCTACGTCGGCCAGGAGATTATCGCCCGTATGGAGAGCCGCGGCCGCCTGGCCAAGCAGCTGCGCGGCCTGCGGTTCCCCGCCGGGCTGCCGGACGGCCTCGCGCTGCCGGCGAAGCTGGACGCCGGCGGCAAGGAGGCCGGCGACCTGACGAGCGTGGCGGAGTCGCCGCGCCACGGGCTGATCGGGCTGGCCTATGTGCGCAGCGCCTTCGCCGATCCCGGCGGGATGCTCGCGCTTGCGGGCGTGGGGGTTGAGGTGGTCGGCCTGCCGTTTGTGTGATGCGGGCGCTGCGCCCCGCCCGGATGCGGGCGCTGCGCCCCCGCTCGGATGCGG
>NZ_JAIEWN010000008.1:110097-138070 GCF_019599295.1 Oscillochloris sp. ZM17-4
CAGGCCGACGCCCGGCGCAGCGCGCCCTGCCGGCGCGACGTCAGTGGCCAGCCGGGGGCGCGCAGGACGTTGCACATGCCCTGTCTCATGGCAACACTGGCATGCCAACCCTTGGATGTTCATGATACTATGATCTATAGTAACGAACCAGGCGATCGCCAGGTCGGCGATGCGGCCACAGATCAGGCGGCCCATCAGGCTCAGCAATCCATCGCCTGGTTGACGCGCAGCGCCTATCCGCGTACCATAGGTGAAGCCTTGAGCAAACTAATCGTGGAGCAGAGGATCATAAAGGTCGACAAAAGTTGCTTTGGCTACATGTTGATCAAAGGGCAAAATTGAACACCGCTTTTTCTGCATCAGGAAGCCACAGAAGAGGTATAACCGCGTGACCGACACCAAAGTTATCTACTCGATGATCCGGGTGAGCAAGATCCACCCGCCGAGCAAGCAGGTCCTCAAAGATATCAACCTGTCCTACTTCTACGGCGCGAAGATCGGCGTGATCGGCGCCAACGGCTCGGGCAAGAGCTCGCTGCTGCGCATCCTCGCCGGGGTTGATACGGACTTTATCGGCGAGACGGTGATCTCGCCCGGCTACACGATCGGCTTCCTGGAGCAGGAGCCGCACCTCGACGACGCCAAGACGGTGCGCGAGATCGTTGAGGAGGGCGCGGCCGAGGTGGTCGGCCTGCACAAGCGCTACGACGAGATCAATGAGAAGTTCGCCGAGCCCGACGCCGACTATGACGCGCTGCTCGCCGAGCAGGCCGAGGTCCAGGAGAAGCTCGACCACCTCGATGGCTGGGATATCGACAGCAAGCTCGACCTGGCCATGGACGCCCTGCGCTGCCCGCCCGGCGACGCATCGGTGGCCGTGCTCTCGGGCGGCGAGCGCCGCCGGGTGGCCCTCTGCCGCCTGCTGCTCAAGTCGCCCGACATCCTGCTGCTCGACGAGCCGACCAACCACCTCGACGCCGAGTCGGTGGCCTGGCTGGAGCGCCACCTCCAGGAGTATAAGGGCACCGTCATCGCCGTGACCCACGACCGCCACTTCCTGAACAATGTGGCCGGCTGGATCCTGGAGCTTGAGCGCGGCGTCGGCATCCCCTGGCGCGGCAACTACTCCAGCTGGCTTGAGCAGAAGCGCCAGAAGCTCGCCAGCGATGAGAAGTCCGAGAGCCAGCGCCAGAAGGCACTCCAGCGCGAGATGGAGTGGATCAGCATGTCGCCCAAGGGCCGCCACGCCAAGGGCAAGGCCCGCATCACCGCCTACGAGCGCCTGCTCAACGAGAGCCAGGACCAGCAGGACCGCGAGCTGGAGATCTTCATCCCGCCCGGCCCGCGCCTCGGCGATATCGTCATCCGCGCCGAGGGCGTGGCCAAGGCCTACGGCGACCGCCTGCTCTACGATAACCTCAGCTTCGACCTGCCCCCCGGCGGGATCGTCGGCATCATCGGCCCCAACGGCGCCGGCAAGACCACGCTCTTCCGCATGGTCGTCGGCCAGGAGTCGCCCGATGGCGGCAGGCTCACCGTGGGCGAGACGGTGACGGCGGGCTATGTCGACCAGAGCCGCGACAGCCTCGACGGCCAGAAGACGGTCTGGGAGGAGATCTCCGGCGGCCACGACATCATCATGCTCGGCAGCCGCCAGGTCAACTCGCGGGCCTACGTGTCGCGCTTCAACTTCGGCGGCTCCGACCAGCAGAAGCTGGTGGGCACGCTCTCGGGCGGCGAGCGCAACCGCGTCCACCTGGCGAAGATCCTCAAGTCGGGGGCCAACGTGCTGCTGCTCGACGAGCCGACCAACGACCTGGATGTCCACACGCTGCGCGCCCTGGAGGAGGGACTGGAGAGCTTCGCCGGCTGCGCGGTGGTGATCTCCCACGACCGCTGGTTCCTCGACCGGGTGGCGACGCACATCCTGGCCTTCGAGGGCGATAGCCAGGCCTTCTGGTTCCCCGGAAGCTACTCGGAGTATGTGGCCGACTACCGCCGGCGCAAGGGCGTCGAGGCCGACCGGCCGCACCGGATCAGCTACAAGAAGCTGGTGCGCTAAGGTGATTGCAGATTGCAGATTGTAGATTGTAGATTGGCTATGCCAAATCTACAATCTACAATCTGCAATCTGCAATGGTGATTGCAGATTGCAGATTGCAGATTGCAGATTAGCTGTGTCAAATCTGCAATCTGCAATCTGCAATCTGCAATTCTGAAACCCGCCCCGATAAAATAAAAGTCTCAGGAGGACAGCTCCCTCTCTGAGACGTCTCTCTAACAAAGCTGTTTGAAGGTGCAGTATGACGAACGCCCCAGATCAGATCTACGTCATCGGCCATATCAACCCCGACACCGACTCGATCGTGTCGGCGGTCGGCTACGCCTGGCTGCTCCAGCAGGAGCACCCCGACCAGCGCATCACCGCCGCGCGGGCCGGCCAGCTCAACCCGCAGACGACCTGGCTCTTCCACCGGCTTGAGGTTGACCCGCCGCCGCTCCTGGCCGACGCGTCGCCGCGCTTCTCCAGCGTCTCGCACCGCTACGACACCACCACGCCGGACAGCCCGCTGCGCGAGGCCTGGACGATCGCCAACCGCACCGGCGGCGTGGCCCCGGTGGTCAACCCCGACGGCACGCCCTTCGGCCTGGTGACGGTGGCCAGCCTGTTCAACTTCCTGCGCGAGAAGGTGGGCATCCACGAGCGCGGCGCCGACCTGCGCGTCTCCGACCTGCTCACCCACCCCTGCCGCGAGGCCTGCGACACCGACACGCCGCGCTTCCCGGCCGCGGGCCGCATCCGCGATGTGCTGCCGCGCATCCTGCGCGAGGAGCGCGACGAGTTCCTGGTGGTGGACGACCAGGGCTGCTACGCCGGGATCTGCCGCCAGCGCGACGCGATGCGCCCCCGCCGCCACCAGATCGTCCTCGTGGACCACAACGAGTCCGGCCAGGCCCTCGGCGCGCTGGACGAGGCCGATGTGATCGAGGTGCTCGACCACCACCGCCTGGGAAACCCGGCCTCGATGGTGCCGATCAAGTTCACGGTGGACACGGTGGGCAGCACCAGCACCCTGGTGACGGAGCGGATCTCGGACGCCGGCCTGAGCGCGCCGCCGAAGATCGCCGGCATGCTCCTGGCCGGCATGATCTCCGACACCCTGCTCTTCACCTCGCCAACCACCACCGACCGCGACCGCAAGGCCGCCGAGCGGCTGGCCCGCTGGGCCTTCATGGGCGGCTCGCCGCTGGCCGGCGAGACGATCGAGAGCTACGGCCAGCAGATCCTGGCCGCCGGCGTCGATCTCTCCTCGCGCAACGCCGCCGACCTGGTGCAGACCGACTTCAAGCGCTACGAGTCGGGCGGCTTTAAGTTCGCCGTCTCGCAGATCGAGCTCTCGAACTTCACCCAGCTCGACGAGCGCCTGGCGGAGCTGCGCGGCGCCCTGGAGGGCATGCGCACGGCCAACGGCCTCGACTTCGTCGTGCTGATGGCGACGAACGTGGTGGCCAGCTCCAGCCGGCTGCTGCTCACCACCGACCTGCCGCAGCTCGACAGCCTGCCCTACCCGCGGCGGGTCGACGGCACCCGCGCCGCCGACGGCGTCGTCTCGCGCAAGAAGCAGCTGCTGCCGCAGCTGCTCAGCGCCCTGGAGGGGTGATCGACGTGTAAGGGCGGAGCAGCGCCGCGCTGCTCCGCCCTTACGGGTGCCATGCGGCACATGTCTACGGCATGAGCTCGGCGCCCAGCCGCCCGAGCTGCACGCGGTAGGCGGCGGGCTGCTCGGGGTGCTCCTCGAAGCGGTTGCGCTCGAAGTACTGCACCCGCCGCGCCCCGCCGCCCAGGTCCTCGTCGAAGGGCTCGCTGATCGGGAAGCCGAAGACCGCCAGCCCGCCGCTGCGCTCCCAGTAGGCCCGGAAGGGCGGGCAGAGGCTGTGGCCGGTCTCGGGGAAGTAGCGGCACTGGCCGCTCGGCGGGCCGCCCACCGTCGGCAGGCCGCGCCAGTCGATGCCCCGGCGGGCCAGGCTCTCCACGCCGAGCAGGCCCAGCTGCACGTTGTAGGGCGGCCGGTTCTCCGGGTGGAGCTCGAAGCGGTTGCGCTCGAACCACTGCACCCGGTAGCTGCCGCCGTCTGCGCCCTGCTCCACCCGCTCCGCGCTGATCGGGAAGCCGAAGATCGCCAGCCCGCCGCCGCGCTCCCAGTAGCCCAGGAAGGGGTCGCGCAGGCTCTGCCCGGTCTCGCCGAAGCTGCGCGAGCGCCCGCTGAGCTGGCGCACATAGATCGGCCTGCCGCTCAGGCTCAGGGATGCCGCGCGCCCGGCCAGGGCACCCTCGCCGCCGTCGCGGTCGATCAGGGCCGCGCTCAGCCCCGCCGTCAGCGGGAAGCTGGCCGAGGCCGGCGCGCCCAGCGACCAGAGCACATCCACCGTGCTGCCGTCGCCCAGGTCGAAGCGGTAGTCGGCCAGGGAGCCGGGGCGGTGCAGGGGGCCGGTGCCGCGGTAGCGGGCGAACTGGAGCTGGGCCACCATCGCGCCGTAGGCGATGTAGGCCGGCTTGGGGCTGAGGTCGTCGCGCACGATCGCCGCCGGCCCCCAGGGCTGCTGCCCGCCGCCGAACTTATCCTCAAGCTGGAAGTAGCTCACGTGCTCGACGCCGGCCGCCGCCGCCAGCACGAAGCTGCGCACCATGTAGTCGGCCTGCTCCTGCTCGCTCTTGGCGAACTGCGGCGCGCAGCTGCCGCCGCAGGTGCTCCAGCCCATCTCGCTGATCCAGATCGGCTTGCCGCCGCCGCGCGCCGCCGCCCAGCGCTTGACCAGCTCGATCCGGCCTGGGATGGTCACGTCGAAGCGCTCGCGCGGGTTGATCAGGCTCGGGTCGTCCGGCGCGTGGTCGATCAGCCAGGGGTGGATCGAGATCACGTCGAAGCTGTCCCAGCCGGCCAGATCGACCACGCGGTCCATGAAGCCGGACTGGCCCACGGCGTCGAAGGTGTAGACCCCGCCGTTGAGCACGGTGGCCGTCGGGTCGGCGGCCTTGATCGCGTCGTGGGCGAGCCGCAGCATCTGGGCGTAGGCCCCGGCGTCGGCGCGGGGCAGCCAGGTGCCGTCCAGGTCCGGCTCGTTCCAGATCTCCCAGGCCGCCACGCGCGGCGAGCCGGGCGCGTCCTTGTAGCCGTCGCCATCGTAGCGCTCGACCACGCCGGCGGCCCAGCGGGCGTAGGCGGCCATATCGGTGGGCGCGCACCAGTACTCGGGCTGGTTCGTGTCCTTGGCGTAGCGCACGCAGGCCGGGTCGCGGTACTGCTTGGGCGTGGTCAGCAGCATGCCGATGATGCCGACCCCGGCGTCGGCGATCTGGCCGAGGCGCCGGTCGTAGAAGCGGTTGTCCTCGCTCGGCCCCCAGGCCGCCCACGAGATCTCCTCGCGGCTCCAGCGCGCGCCGATCTGGGTGGCCATGCCCAGCAGGGCGGTGGCCTCGGCGTCGCCGCGCTCGCGGCCGGTGAGGTACATGTTCAGGCCGAAGAGCGAGGGCGGCAGCCCCGGCTGGCGCGCGGCCCCGCTGGCCGGCGAGCTGGGGATGAGCAGGGCGAGCAGGGTGAGCAGGGTGAGGATGGAGAGCAGCGTGAGTCGTTTCATAGCGCCGGGATTGTACCACAAGTCCTTGTTATGTTGACCAAAACGACCAGCGGAGCTGGTCGTTTTGGTCAACATAACAAGAGATCTCGGGCGCTGCCGCCCTAAAGACCGATGTTGGTTTGGGGCACTATGCCAGCTTCGCTGGCATAGTGCCCCAAACCAACAAGAGTTCTCGGGGGCCTGCGGCCCCTACACGCCGCTGAAGGCGCTGAAACCGCCGTCGACCGGCACCACCACGCCGTTGACGAAGCTCGCGCCGGGGCCGCAGAGCCAGATCAGCGCGCTCACCAGCTCCTCCGGCTCGCCGAAGCGGCCGGCCGGCGTGTGGCCGATGATCGTCTGGCCGCGCGCCGTCGGGCTGCCGTCATCGTGTACCAGCAGCGCCCGGTTCTGCTCGCCCAGGAAGAAGCCCGGCGCGATCGCGTTCACCCGCAGGCCGGGGCCGTGCGCGCGGGCCAGGGTCACGGCCAGCCAGCGGGTGAGGTTGTCGATCGCGGCCTTGGCCGCGCCGTAGCCCAGCCCGCGCGTGATCGCCCGCGCCGATGCCATCGATGAGATGTTGACGATGCTGCCGCGTCCGGCGCGCGCCATCGGCTCCGCGAAGACCTGGGTGGGCAGCAGGGTGCCGTGCAGGTTCAGGTCGACGGTGCGCTCGGTGGCCTCGACTTCAGCCGCCAGCTGAGGCTCCTACGCTCATAGGTTAACCCAAGGCGTATTCGCGCTAACAAATACTTATCGTCGATAATGAGCGGCTCGACCGCAGGGCTCTCAAGCTCGCCCTCTCCTGATCGCTCAAGGATCTGATGTGTCACATCTTCTGATGCCAGGCTTAGGTCGAGCTGTGGCTGTGGCCGGGCTGAGTCTTGGGTCTTTTCGGAGGCTTAGCAGCCTGTCGGAGAGAAGCCTGAACCCGGAAGGCTGGTGCTACACTTTGCGCAAGATCGAGCGGTAGAGCATCTCGCCGGCCTTGGGTACGAACAGCACCCCCTCATCCTCGCGGCCCCGCCACTCGGCCAGGTCGATGCTGTCCGGGTCGCGGTAGCCCAGGGCCAGCCGCGCGCAGTCGGCCGGCGAGAGCCGGGTGGCCAGGGTCACATCGATCCGGCCGCGCTCAACCCCGCCCACATAGGCCCCGGCCCCGCGCAGGTGGGTGCTGTGGGCCAGCACGCCCAGCGGCACGTGGCTGAAGCGATCCCACTGGGCCAGGAAGTAGTCGCGCACGTGGTAGCCCGCCTCGTAGATATACCTGCCGTGGACGTGGCTCACCGTGTCGAGGTGCGGCGCGTAGACGATCACCTCGCCGCCGTCGGCGATCGCCGGCTCCAGCTTGTACATGGCCTTGGCGGCCGTCCACAGCTCGTCGTACATGGCCGGCGCCCAGGAGAGCACCCGCGTGAGCGGCCTGTCGAGCCAGCGGATATGCCGCTCGGACGAGAGGGCGGCGGCGGCCCGCCAGGCCTCGATCAGGTCGCCCACGAAGACCCCGGCCAGATCATTGCCCACCACCACCAGCCCCGCCAGGGTGACGGGCGTGGGCAGCATGCCGGCGGCGGCGTGGATCATCTGGCGCACCGGCGTCTCGGCGACCCCGATGATGTCGAGGATGCCTGCCAGGGCGCCGAGCCAGTGGGTGACATTGATCATCTCCGGGCCGGAGATGCCGGGGAAGAGGTACTTGGCCCCGCCCGAGAAGCCGGCCACCTCGTGCGGGAAGGTCGGCCCGATGATCAGGATCTGGTCATACTCCAGCGCCCGCCGGTTGATCCGCACCGCCACATCGCCGCCCAGCGAGGGGTGCCAGATCTCCCCGGCGATCTCCTGGATCTGCTCCTTCGTGATCGTCCCGATCTGCGCCAGGTCGCCCGGGCTGTCCCATCTGTGGTTGAGCAGGCCGATGTGGCGGTAGGCCCCCGCGCGCTCCTCGGGGGTGATGCCGACGAGCCGCAGGATGTGGGCGTCGTCCAGGGGCGGGTGGGTGCCCAGGGCGACCATGAAGTCAAGCTGGCGGGTGTCGTGGAGCAGCCCGGCGACCATGCGGAAGAGCTTGGGCAGCGGCAGGGTGCGGGTGTGGTCGGGGATGAGCACGAGGGCGCGGGCGCCGGCGAAGCGCCCCCCCAGCCCACGGGTGAGGGCCGCCGCAACCGCATCGTCGTCGAGGGTCTGTCCGGGGCCGGCGCTGGCCTGAGAGATCAGCATTGGTCTTCTCCTGATAAGGCTGATCGCGGGGCAGGGATGCGATCAGTATATGTGATCTCCTGGCCGCGCGTCAGGGCATGTGCAAAGTCCTGAGCACCCTCGGCTGGCGACTGAAGTCGCGCCGGCTGGGCGCGTTGCGCCGGGCGTCGGCGCAGGCCGACGCCGATCCGCCCACGAAGGTGGGCGGTCGGCCGCAGGCCCCCCGCGACGCGGCTTCAGCCGCCAGCGACGTTGCTCATGCTCTAGCCCGCGCGGCGTCGCCCTTGACTCGCCCTATGAGCCGGGGTACGATCATGAGCATGAGCACTGCAAAACGTATCGTGATCACCGGCGCCACCGGCGTCATCGGCCGCAAGCTCTTCGCCGCACTGACGGATCGCGGCTACCAGACCATCATCTTCTCACGTAGCCCCGAGAAGGCCCGCGCGACCCTGCCCGGCGCCGCCGAGTATATCCAGTGGTCGGCCGACGAGAGCGGGCCGTGGGCCGCCGCCATCGACGGCGCCCACGCCGTCATCCACCTGGCCGGCGCGCCCATCGCCGAGGGCATCCTCGGCCAGCGCTGGACGCCCTCGGTCAAGGCGGCCATCCGCAACAGCCGCGTCATCGGCACGCGCGGCATCGTGAGTGCCATCGGCACCGCCCAGAGCCGCCCGCAGGCCCTCCTCTGCGCCTCGGGCGTGGGCTACTACGGCTTCTGCGACGACACCCCGCTCGGTGAGGACGCCGCCCCGGGCGACGACTTCCTGGCCCAGGTCTGCGTAGATTGGGAGGCCGAGGCCGCCCGCGCCGAGGGGCTCGGCGTGCGGGTCGCGCGCATCCGCACCGGCCTGATGCTCGACCCCGAGGCCGGCGTGCTGCCGCAGATCATGATGCCCTTCAAGATCTTCACCGGCGGCCCCGTGCTGCCCGGCAGCCAGTACTACTCCTGGATCCACCCCGCCGACCTGATCGGCATCTATATGCTGGCCCTGGAGGACGAGCGCGCCAGCGGGCCGATCAACGCCGTCGCCCCCACGCCGCAGACCAACCGTGACTTCGCCAGCACCCTGGGCAGGGTCATGGGCACGCCCTCCTGGCTGCCCGTGCCCGGGTTCAGCCTGCGCGCCATCCTCGGCGAGATGGCCGACCTGGTAGTGTACGGCCAGCGCGCCCTGCCGAAGCGGGCTCAGGCCCTCGGCTATACGTTCCGCTACCCCCAGCTTGAGGCCGCCCTGCGCGATCTGCTCTCAACATAATGCCCTTCGTGTCCGCGACCTTTCTGTGCCCAGCAGGCACCATCAGTTTTTTGTGGGAGAGCGAAGCTCTCCCACACCCTCACCGTGCGCAGTTTCGTGTTCACCTTCTCATCCCGCTCTCACGCCAACTTAAAGCCTTGTTTAGGCGGCTGTCTCATACTGCTATCAGCGCGAGATGCCACAGCTGTCAGCGCACAGCTTGTCTATAGCAGCGAGGGAACAGCATATGGAGTCTACGAACCGCCTTGGCCGCATCCTCCTCGTCTTCGCCGTCGTCCTGGCCGTCTTTATCGGCATCGCCGGCGGCGCCGTCGCCGGCGGTGCCGCAGCCTACTATATGGTCCAGCGCAACCTGATGACGCAGGCCGTTGTCGCCCAGCCGGTGATCGCGCCGGCCGCTGCGCAGAGCGCGCCCCGCCAGCCGTCCGCCGCAGGCGCCGCCGAGTCCACCTCCGACGAGATGGTCACGGCCGTGCAGAAGGTGGCGCCCGCCGTCGTGACGGTGCTGAACACTGGCCCGCAGGGCAGCGGCAGCGGCAGCGGCGTGATCATTAGCGACAAGGGCTACATCCTGACCAACAACCACGTCGTCGAGGGCGCCAGCCAGCTCGCCGTGGTCTTCAACGACGGCAGCCGGCGTGACGCGACGCTGATCGGCACCGACCCGCTGAGCGACGTGGCCGTGATCCAGGTGGGCGGCCAGCTGCCCGCCGTCGCCACCGTCGGCGACGCGGCGGCCCTGCAGCCCGGCGAGCAGGTGCTCGCCATCGGCAGCCCGCTGGGCAACTTCCGCAACACCGTCACCGCCGGCGTGGTCAGCGCCCTGAACCGCTCGGTCGGCCCGATGGAGGGCCTGATCCAGACCGACGCGGCGATCAACAGCGGCAACAGCGGCGGCCCGCTGATCAACCTCAGCGGCGAGGTGGTCGGCCTGAACACCCTCGTGGTGCGCAACGACCAGCTCTCGTCCTCGGCCGCCCCCGTCGAGGGCCTGGGCTTCTCGGTGCCGAGCACCATCTTTAAGGGCGTGGCCGAGCAGCTGATCGCCAGCGGCAAGGTCTCCTACCCCTTCCTGGGCGTGAGCTACCTGCCGATCGATGGCAGCATCGCCGCCGAGCTGAACCTGCCGGTGCAGAGCGGCGCGCTTATCCAGAGCAGCCGCCAGGGCGTGCCCGCCGTCCAGCCCGGCACCGCCGCCGCCCGCGCCGGCCTGCGCGACGGTGACATCATCACCGCCATCGACGGCTCATCCCTCGACGGCGACACATCCCTGCGCCAGCTGCTGCTCCAGCACCGACCGGGCGACACCGTCACCCTGACGGTGCTGCGCAACGGGCAGGAGAGCAGCGTCCAGGTGACGCTCGGCGAGCGCGACCCGAACATGTAGGCCGCCCGTCGCCCGTATGGCGAGGCCCGCCATCGCGCATCACAATGCGCGATGGCGGGCCTTTCTCATGATCGTATCATCTTTCCGTCAGCTCTTTGTGAAGTTGTGGTATAATCCTCCGCGGCCACCCAGTTGTGGCCACTCTACCAAGAACGTAGAACATGGAGGAACGATTGAGGTCTACGCGCACCTACTTGCGATGGTCGCGGCTGGCCCTGGCGCTCCTGACCTGCACCCTACTCATCGCAGCCACCACGACCTATGCGGCCGGTTCCGGTAGCCCACAACAGCGAACCTCTACCGCCAGCCTGCTAGAGTACAATGGCGTGCTTAGCCTGGCGGATGGAAGTGTCGCTCTCGCCGCAGACGCCGCTGCCGCGCCTTCTCTTCTCGGGGCCTTCCGCCGCTCCGGCACCCTCATCGCCGAGCCGCCCACCCCTCTGCTGAACGCCACCCGTATCAGGCTCTCCTACGACGCCAGCATGCCACAGGGGACCTCCCTGCGCGTTGATCTGCGCGCCAGCCTCGACGGCGCTCGCTGGCTGCCCTGGATCGTCGGCGTGCCCTCCGGCACCGTCGCTGGGTTTCCCGTCGCCGCGCAGCGCGTGCAGTACCGCCTGACTCTGATGGGCGACGTCGGGCTGAGCCCGGTGGTGCGGAGCGTGACGCTTGCGCCGACGAGCGCCCCGGCCACCTACGAGGCCGCCGCGGCCGACCCCTACGCCGTGGCGCCCACCTTCCGCATCAGGGCGACCCGCCAGGGCATGATCGGCGGGCGCACCGCCAACGGCTTTGTCATCCCGCCCCACGCCCGCTTCGTCTCCCTGCCCTGCTGGTGCGCGCTCTCAAGCAAGGGCGGCGACGAGTACAAGGTGCGGATCACCTACCGCGGCCGCAGCACCGTCGTCCCCGTCTACGATGTCGGCCCCTACAGCGCCCGCGACGACTACTGGAACATCCAGCGGGCCGGCTACCCCGACCTTGAGCGCGGCTGGCCGATGGACCACGCCGCCTACTACGAGGGCTACAACGGCAAGCAGGCCGACAAGGGCTATGTGCGCTTCCCCAGCGCCATGGACGTGGGCGACGGGGCGTGGATCGACGACCTGGGTATCGTCGGCGACCAGGCCGAGGTCGAGGTAACGATGCTCTGGATGGGCGCCGACCCGGCGGACGGCGCGCCTCAGCGCGACCCGAACCTCCCCGAGCAGGTCGTGGACGAGCTGGGCGGCGACTTCTGGCACAGCAGCCCGGACATCGGCGTCAGCGCGGTGGGCTGCGGCTATGGCCGCCACGCCTACCAGGCGAAGACGGTGTCCGACCCGAATCAGAGCAAGCTCGTGACACGCTGGCAGCCGAATCTGCCCACCGCCGGCGACTACGACCTCTACGTCCACGTGCCGATCTGCCCGAGCAAGCGCGCGATCACCAGCGCGGCCCGCTACGTCATCCAGCACCGCGACGGCGCTGTCGAGGTCGCAGTGGACCAGTCATCCCAGACGGGGTGGGTACACCTGGGGCGCTTCCCCTTCGCGGCCGGCGGCGATGGCTTCATCCAGCTCGGCGACCTGGCCGGCGACGCGGGCGCGACCGTCTGGTTCGACCAGGCCAAGTGGGTGCGCTGAATCACTGAGGCGCTGAATCACTGAGGCGCTGAATCACTGAGGCACTGAGCATCAGCTCAGTGCCTCAGTGATTCAGCGCCTCAGTGGTCTAATCCTCGCTCTTCTCCTGGATCACATAGAGCAGTTCGAGGAGGATGTTCTTCACGCTATCGCGCTCCGACGCCACGCAGGGGAGCACCTTGACGTGGGGCGGCTGGCGCAGAGCCAGGCGCAGCTCATCAGGCGACCACGCGTTCGGGCGATCCTGCTTGTTGGCCGCGATCACATAGGACGTGTCGCGGTACGAGACGAAGAAGTCGATGATCCGGTTCGTCTCGCGGAACGTCTCTGGGCGCGTGCTATCGACCAGGATGACCAGGCCGAGCATGCCCTCGGAGAGGATCTCCCACATGAAGTCGAATCGCTTCTGACCGGGGGTGCCGAATAGGTGCAGCACCAGATCATCGGCGATGGCGATACGGCCGAAGTCCATCGCCACCGTCGTCTCTTTTTTGATCATCTTGGTATCATCGGTCGCGCGCCGCTCGGTAGAGACGACCTCGATCTCGCTGATAGCCTTAATGAACTCGGTCTTGCCCGCGTTCACCGCCCCACTGATGACCATTTTTACCGTCTGCACACCAGCCCTCCGCTACGTCCGTTACGGTGCTATGCCCCGGCTGAGCAACATCGGCTACATACCACGGATACGATTGATGATGCGGTTCACCAGGCTCTTTTTCACCCTTGGCGGCTCCGCTCCCTGCGCTCCGCGCGACCCAGCCATCGGCCGCGGCTTCTTCATGACATCCACCAGGCCTGCGGTCAGGAAGCCGTAGACTATTCGGCAGACATCGAAATCGCTGAGGCTTGTCTTCTGCGCGATCTCGGCGAGGCTATCCTTGCCGTTGATTCTCGCGAAGATCCGCCACTCCTCGGGCGCCAGCTTCACGCCTTTGGCCTTCTCGCCTGGCTGATCGATAAACTTAACGATCATATCGGTGGATGGGATGCGGTCTTTAATCCGCCCCCACTCATCGATCCGCCGCACGCCCTCCATGATCAGATTCTCGACCGACACCGGCACTGGCATGGTTGGCGAGTCGGCGTCGGGGCGCTGGTTCTGCTCGAAGCGGAACTCACCCTCGGGCCAGCCAAACAGCCCGTAGACCGACTCTTCGGTGTGGGTCATCAGCCCGGTCTGAAGCTGCTCCTGATCCGCTATCTGCTGGTCGATGATGACCTGCATCAGGGTCGCCCCATTGCTGCTTGAGGTGAGCGCCTGGCGGGCCTTGTCGAGCTGGGCCTGCTCTATCAGCCCCAGACGAACCAGCAGGTCGGCCTTCTCGTCCTCGGGCTTTCGCGAGGCCAGAACCAGCTTGCCCTTCTCAAAGAAGAGCAGGGCCGTCTCTTGCTCGTGAGTCAGATGCAGGCCCCCGGTCTTATAGCCCCGGTCGACCAGATAGAGAAAATCGGATAGGCCGAAGTCTCGGATGTTGCCAACCAGGGCCATTGCGTTCCCTCCGCGGGGAGCTTCTCTGCGAATAAGAGGATCTGTTGTGTCGAGAGCGCCACGGGCGCGCTACGTCACGTGGACAAGGCCAGCTCGTGCTCGGGAACTGCGACACGATGGGCTGTGATGCCGTCTGCTGCGAGCACCGGCACAAGCGCGGCGATAGCGGCGGCGATCATGGCGTCATCTGGCTCGCGGGTGGTTAGGTATTGTGTGGACAGGGTTGGCGCGAGCAGGCGACGAACCCATGATCGATGATAGTGCGCCGCGGCGAGCCGCAGCGCCTCAAGGGCGACGGCGGCGACCAGGGGGATCATCACGATCCGGGCGCCGATGCGCTGCCAGAGCGGGAGACCGCTCACCGAGAGAAATATCACGAAGCCGATCAGGGCGGTGACCACCAGGAAGCTGGTGCCGCAGCGCGGGTGGATCCGCGTGAAGCTGCGCACCGATTCGACCGTCAGCGGCGCCCCGGCCTCATAGGCGTTGATCGCCTTGTGCTCGGCGCCGTGGTAGCCGAAGACGCGCTGGATGTCGCGCAGGCGGCTGATCGCGTAGATGTAGCCGACGACCAGGGAGAGGTTCAGCGCGCCTTCGATCACCTCGCGCAGCAGGAGCGGCGCGCCCATACGGCTGGCCATATTTGCGATGAGCGAGGGCAGCACCACAAAGATGCCGATCCCGATCGCCATGGCCCCGATGAATATGGTGCCTTGCACGAGTGGGGATATCTCCTCCTCCTCGTCGCCGATCACCACGCTCGTGGAGAAGTCGAGGGCCTGCTTGCCGATGGAGAACGCATCGCGGAGGCCGACGAGGCCGCGGATGATCGGGAGCTTCATCCACGCGGGCCGATCCTCGCCGCTGATCGGGATATGCTTCAGCGCCAGATCACCGTTGGGACGGTGAACCGCAACCGTCGCCTGGCGGCGGCCGCGCATCATCACCCCTTCGAGGACGGCCTGGCCGCCGTACGCAAATCGCTGTTCGTCCATGGGCCCTGTTCTGTAAGAATATAGAGGCTGCCGCTGGCATGCAGTGCCGAGGGCGACAGCCTACCTTCTCTATCATACCACGTTCAAAGGGTTTACGACAATAGCTAACACCCACGGGCTGTGTGTGGTCGGCTCGCCCTGTTGGTACAGCCTACACGATGAGGCGATCCAGAGTATAACCGCCTAGCGGTTGTCGCCGGCCTGATCGGAGGTGTCGCGACGCGCGAGCGTTGTCGCGGCGGCGCGCACGCCGGTGACGAGGCTGGAGACACGGATGATCGGCGAGACGACGCGCTCAGCCATAAACGTGGTGGTCTGTGTCGCCGTGCTGGCGCTGTCGCGCACATTGCCGGCCAGGGCGCGCGTGCTATCGAGCACCTCGTTCAGCTTCACCATTGCGTCGTCGACCTTTGGCATGACGTTTGTCTTGGCGACCTTGTTGATCTGGTTGACGGCGTAGAGCACGGCGAACAGCAGGGCTATCGTCAGGATCGCGCTAATCAGCTGGAACACTGATACAACGACGATGAAGATATCGCGCGCGCCGGCGCGGAACTCTGCTGGGGCAAACGCAGAGCCTACCATGAAGGCGATCAGCAGAACAGTGAGCGTCCCAACCCCAATACCAACCCATTTAAGCACAGGCTCGCTCCTCTGTGTGCGGTGGCGCGACAACGCCTGCCGACAGCGACATATCCAGCACCGGCCAGGTGATTTACGGCTGTATGATGGGGCCGATTATATCATACTCGCAGACGCGAGACAAAAATCAGCAGGAGCCATGCCGCGAGCACCGACTCGAGGATGGGGACGCCGGCAGGTGTGGGGAGGTTGAGGGGGAAGCGCAGCCCGAGGCCGTAGGTGATCAGGCAGCCCACGACGGCGGCGAGCCAGAAGATCGGCAGCTGGCGCCAGGCCCGCCCCAGCAGCACGTGGGCCAATGCCGCGCAGGCGGTGGCGATCAGCAGGATCAGGATGGATGCGGGGGCCATGCCACTCATGGAAGCTCCGGTCGCGCGATCAGGCCGCCGCCGATCACGCGGTCGCCGTCGTAGAGGACGGCGGCCTGCCCGGGGCTGATCGCCCGCAGCGGCTCGTGCAGCCGCACGGTCAGCCGCCCGTCGGCCTCGGGCGTCACCTCAGCGGGCGCGGCCGCGCCGTGGGATCGCACCTGCACCTGGCAGCCGAACGGCGCCTCCGGCCAGTCGCCTGCCACGAAGCTGCTACGTTCCACGTGAAACTCTTTGCGGATCAGCGCCGCCGCCGGGCCGACCACCAGGGCGTTGCGCGCCGTGTCCAGGGCGGTCACGTACAGCGGCTCAGCGCCCTGGATCCCCAGCCCCCGGCGCTGGCCGATCGTGTAGAGCGGCAGCCCACTGTGGCGGCCCACCTCGCGCCCGCGCTGGTCGACGATCGGGCCTGGGACGAGGCGCTCCGGCACCTCCTCGCGCAGCAGGTTGCGGTAGTCACCCCCCGGTACAAAGCAGATGTCCTGGCTCTCGGGGCGGTCGGCGCTGTCGAGCCCGCGCTCCTCCGCCATCGCCCGCACCTCGGCCTTGCGGTAGCCCCCGATCGGGAACATTAGCCGAGCCAGGTCCCGCTGCTGGAGCATGTAGAGCATGTAGGACTGATCCTTCTCGGGGTCGGCGGCTCGACGAAGTTCGTAGGCAGGAGGCGGGAGGCAGGATGCAGAATCGACCGCCCCCTGCCTCCTGCCTCCTGCCTCCTGCCTCCTCGCATAATGCCCGGTGGCCACGTACTGGTAGCCGAGCTGGGCGGCGCGGGCGAGCAGGGCGCGGAACTTGATCTCGCGGTTGCACTCCAGGCAGGGGTTCGGCGTGTAGCCCTGGGCGTAGGCGTGGATGAAGCTGTCGATCACGTGGCGCCGGAACTCCGCCTGGTAGTTGAAGACGTAGTAGGGCACGCCGAGCTGGGCGCAGACCCGCCGGGCGCTCTCGGTCATCTCCAGCGAGCAGCAGAGGCTCTCGGCCAGGCGCTCGCCGTCGCCCTCCCAGAGGTGCATCGTCACGCCGATCACCTCGTGGCCCTGCTCGTGCAGCAGGGCCGCCGCCAGGGAGCTGTCTACCCCGCCGCTCATCGCGACAATAATCTTTGCCATGGGCGCATTATACCGTCAGCCGCAACCTCTCGCCACAGCGCGACGTGGCTGCGCAGGGCTGCGGCAAAGTCCCTGCCCCCGGCTGGCGACTGGAAGTCGCGCCACTGATGCGCTGCGCGCCGGGCGTCGGCCTGCGCCGACGCCGGATCCGCCCACGAAGGTGGGCGGTCGGCCGTAGGCCTCGCGGGTGCGAGCTCACTCGCCCGCTGTGGGCCTGTGGAATGTGCCGGGCAGCGTATCTGAAGCCGCGCCGCGCCTACCCCGCTGCGGCCAGCGGCAGGTAGACGCTATTGCCGGAGGGGTTGGGCGTGGCGGACGTGCCCGCGTCGCGCACCAGGCGCACGTAGTTGTAGATGCGGATGGCGTCGCCCTGCGGCCCGTGGCCGGTCGGGTAGTCGGCAGGGTCGCCGAGCTTGGGGTCGCTGCGCTGCGCCCCCGCGCCGTGGACGTCGACCCAGCTGCCGTTCATGTAGCCCAGCGCCCGGCCGAAGGCGACGTACGCGCCGTACGTGCCCGGCGTGGTTAGCCAGTTCGCGTGGGTGGTGCCGCTCCAGTAGAAGGGGAAGTCGGCCTGCCCCGCCTCGTTGGTGATGCCCGTCGTCGTGAACAGCGCGTCGATCGCCGCCGAGCCGGTGGTGTTGGGCGAGCGGGTGTAGTCGACCAGGCTCTGCAGCTCCTTGACATTGGGCAGCCGCCAGTCGCTGTGGCCGAGGTAGCTCTCCTCGTTCTGCGCCTGCACCCAGGCCAGCGCCTGCTCCCAGCTCATCCCCGCGCCGCTATCGTCCTGCGCCCACATCAGGCCAGTGGCGCTGTCGGTGATCGTGCCGTCGCTGTTGTCGGCGAAGGCGTTCTGGCCGTAGCTGGTGTTGCCGCGTACGCACTGGACGAAGAAGGTCTTGTCCCGGCCGGCCAGGGTCAGGCCGTAGCCTTTGATCCGCCCGTCGGCGAAGTTGACGCCGAACAGGGTGCTGCCGCCATCGTTGCCGGTATTCGCGACATAGAGCGTGCTGCTGGCATACTGCGAGTCGATGATCCGCTCGCCGGCGGTGGTGTCGCCGTAGGCGAAATCAAAGTACGCGGTGTCGATGAACGGGGTCAGGCTGGATGTATCGGTGCCGTTGTAGCCACTGGGGTCGACGCCGGTGAAGAGGATCAGCGAGTAGAGCTGCTTAATGCTCGGCAGCTGCCAGTCGCTCTGGCCGGCCAGGCTCAGGCTCTGGCAGTAGCTGCCGGCCTGGGCGTAGGTCAGCTTATCGCTCGCGTTGATCGTGCCGTCGCCGCTGGTGTCGGGGCTGCGCTGCCAGATCAGCCCGGTGACAGTGTCGGTGGTCGTGCCGTCGCCGTTATTGGTGTAGCTGGGCGCGTTGCCGGCGAGCTGCGCGTCCTGGCCGTAGAAGGCTGAGCCGCCGGCAGGGCAGCTGATCGCCGCGCCCACGCTGTTGTAGCACGTGGTCTGCCCGGTGTCGATGATCGGGTAGCCGCTCGTCTGCGCGCTACTGGTCTGGGGCTGCGCCGTGCATCCGATCACCAGGGCAAGGATCGCGAGGGCGCCGATCATCACAAAGAGGGCGGTGCGGCGGGACGTGGTGGTCATCTTGGGTACCTCGGGTTGTGCTATCAGGCTTGACGTGTGTCTTCTCGGCCAGTCTACGCAATCTCGCCGCCCCCCAACAGTAGCGCCGATCATCATCTCGCGTGACCGGGCGTGCGCGACTGCACTCCCGGCAGTGACAATTGTCACCCTGCCGCGGGCAAAACCGTGACGGCGATCAACGGCCGCCGCCGGGCGCCTGTGCTATGATCCGAGACATGATCGAAGAAGACTCCCAAGCGAATATCGCTGTCTTCCTGCCGCTGATAATGGCGCTCTGGATGAGCTACCTGCTGGGGCTGGCGCTGGTCGATCACAGCTTCTACCCGCGGCCGATCTTCCCGCCGCGCTACTACCTGCTCCACGGGCTCGACGCGCTGGTCGGGCTGGGGCTGGTGCTCTGGCCGCAGGCGCGCGCCTGGCTGGGGCGGGCCTACGTGCCGCTGCTGATCGCCATGATGTCGGTGGTCCCCGTATTCATCGCCCAGATGACCACGATGCAGCTGCCGCCTGGCCCGGCAAGCAGCCCGGAGAGCGTGCTGCTGCGCACCATGCCGCCGCTCTTTATGGCCCTGGTGCTCACCGCCTGGCAGTACGGCTGGCCCGCAGTCATCATCTATACCGTCGGCGTCGCCCTGTGCTCGCTCGGCCCGCAGCTGCTCTTTGCTCGGCCCGCCGCCGCCGGGCTGCCGCCGTCGCTCGCCGTGGTGGCCATCGAGACGATCAGCTTTCTGGTGGTCGGCTACTTCATCAGCGCGCTGATCCGGCAGCTGAGGAGGCAGCGGCAGGCGCTGGCTCAGGCGAACGCGCGGCTGACCGACTACGCGGCGACGCTGGAAGATCTTACGATTAGCCGCGAGCGCAACCGTATGGCCCGCGAGCTGCACGACACCCTGGCCCACACCTTGAGCGCGCTGAGCATACAGCTGGAGGCGGTCGGCGCCTACTGGGAGGTAGACCCGGCGGCGGCGCAGCGGATGCTTGACACGGCCATCGGCGCGACCCGCTCGGGCCTCCAGGAGACCCGGCGGGCGCTGAAGTCGCTGCGGGCCAGCCCGCTCGACAACCTGGGGGTGAGCCGGGCGCTCCGCCAGATCGCCGACGAGGCCGCCGCGCGGGCGGGCCTGCGGCTGGAGCTCGATCTTCCCGATCATCTGCCCGCCCTGCCGGCAGCCCTGGAGCAGTGCCTCTACCGGGTGGCCCAGGAGGCGACGGCCAATGTGGCCCATCACGCCGACGCCCAGACGCTGGCGCTGCGGCTCAGCGCCGACAATGGCGCGATCACGCTCCAGATCCGCGATGACGGGCGCGGGTTCATCCCCGAGCGGGCGGCGGCGGCGGGGCACTTCGGCCTGGCAGGCATGCGCGAGCGGGCGCAGCTGCTCGGCGGCGCGCTGACCATCATCAGCCAGCCGGGGCGTGGCACCACTGTTCAGCTAGACATAAGGGACGCGACTGATGAAGGTGCTGATCTGCGATGACCAGGCGCTGATCCGCGACAGCCTGGAGATGCTGCTGCGGCTGGAGCGGGATATTGAGGTGGTCGGGCTGGCCCAGGATGGGGCCGATGCCATCGAGCAGGCGGCCCGGCACCAGCCCGATCTGGTGCTGATGGACCTGAAGATGCCGGGCATGAACGGCATCGAGGCGACCCGCCAGATCCGCGCCCGCTGGCCGCAGATCCGGGTGCTGGTGCTGACTACCTACGACGATGACGCGTGGCTCTTCGACGCCATCCGGGCCGGGGCGGCGGGCTACCTGCTCAAAGACACCCCGCGCGCCGAGGTGATCACGGCGGTGCGCGGCACGGCGGAGGGGAAGGCCTTTGTCGACCCGGCGGTCGCCGGCAGGCTGCTGGGCCAGCTCGCCAGCCAGCAGACCCAGCCGTCCACGCAGATCACTGATCGGCTGACCGGGCGCGAGGTGGATGTGCTGCGCCTGGTGGCGCGCGGCTTCAGCAACGCCGACATCGCCGAACAGCTGCATCTCTCCGAGGGGACGGTGCGCAACCACGTCAGCGCCATCCTCGCCAAGCTGGGGCTCGCCGACCGCACGCAGGCGGCGCTGATCGCCATGCAGCACGGCTTGGGAGGCTGACAGGGTGACGAGGAGGGGCGGCTCGCGAGCCCCGCCCCTCCCTGTCACCGGTCAGGCGACTGCGCCGCGACCGACGCCACCCGCACGCGGGCGGCTCCGGCATCCCGCAGCGCGTCGGCGATGGCCGTGTGGCCGCCGGGCGGGGCCAGGGCGATCATCACCCCGCCCCAGCCGGCCCCGGAGAGCTTGGCCCCCGGGGCGCCGGCCGCGCGGGCCGCGCCCACCAGCCGCTCCAGCTCGGGCGAGGAGACGCCGATCTGCGCAAGCAGGACCTGGTTGGCGTCCATTGCCGCGCCCAGCCCGGCCAGATCCCCGGCGGCGAGGGCGTCCCTCACGCGCAGCACCTGCTCGGCCACGGCGTCGAAGAGCGCCTCGTAGGCGGCCGGGTCGGCCTGCCAGCGCGCGCGCACCGCGCCCACCGGCAGGTGGGTGGCGCTGCGCACCCCGGTGTCGCCCACCACCAGCGTCAGCGGCGCGCCGATAGCGACGCCCTCGATCCGAGGGCGCTCAGGGGGCCGGCGCTGGAACCAGACCGCCCGCTCGTAGGCGATCACGGTGTTGTCGATGCCGCTCGGCGTGCCGTGGTAGCGCGCCTCGCTGGCGTACACCAGGGCCGACACCTCGGCCGGCGCCAGCTCGCGGCCGGCGGCGGCGGCCAGGGCGCGCACCAGCGCCACGCCGATCGCCGCGCCGCTGCCCATCCCGCTGGCGATCGGGATGTCTGAGCGCAGGGTGATCGTCAGGTCGGGCTCGGGCGCGCCGAGGCTGGCCAGCGTGGCGGCGGCCAGCTCGCTCATCGGGTGCTGCGGGTCGTCGGCCGGCGCCCAGGACTCGCCCAGGTCGGGGGCCGCGAAGCGCAGCCCGCTCCCCTGCGCACTGGAGGACGCCTCTGCGTAGGCCCGCACATCGCCCAGGGGCAGGGCGATCGCCGGGCGGCAGTAGACGACGGCGTGCTCGCCGCAGAGGATGATCTTGGCGGGGGCTGATGTCTTGATCATAGAAGCACCATAGCGGGCGGATACATCCGCCCGCTATGGTACCACGTTCCCAGAGCTGCGTCCCCGCCAGCCCTACGGCATGACGATCAGCGGGCGCATCATGTCGTGCTCCTCGTGCTCGAGGATGTGGCAGTGCCAGACATACTCGTGGCCGCCGGTGCGCGGGCTCATCGGCACGGTGAAAGGCACCTTCGGCAGGTCGAACTTCATGATCACCGCCGTCACCTCGCCGGGGTGCATCTGGATGGTGTCCTTCCATCCCAGTTCGACGTTCTCGGGGCCGCGCGCCCGCCCGGTGTAGCTGGCTTTGCCGTTGTATGTGGCCACGTTGAAGGGCCGCCGCCAGAGGATTTGGGCATTCACCAGGTGGAAGTGGATCGGGTGTGTGTCGCCGGTCAGATTGGCGATCTCCCAGATCTCAGTCGCGCCCACCTTCGGCGTCTCTGTCGGCTCGTCCATATACTCGCGGCTGTACGAGGTGCCGAAGGCCGGGTCGACCGACCATGGCAGCGGGTGCGGCTCGTTGGTGCCGAGCATCTGCACCAGCCGGCCGTAGGCGTCGTTTGCCTCGTTGAGCGTCAGCCGGCGCACCTTCGCCCCGCGCGGCCCCGGCAGCGGCAGGCGTGTCCAGATCCCGGCCAACGGCCGGTCAATCCCCGAGAGCGGGTTGCTGGCCAGCGGCGTCAGCGGGGTGATCCTCAGACGCGACTCGGCCACCGCCGCGCCCACGTCGAAGCGCATGATCACGCGGCTGTTCGGTGATGTGCCGGGCTCGTTATAGTCGTGGGCCGGGTCTCCGTTCGGGAAGGGCGCCGGCGCGTCATTGTAGAAGATCAGTGATTTGCCGGCGTAGCCGCTGAAGTCGACAATCAGATCCCAGCGCTCGGCTGGCGCGGTGATCAGGCTGCCGCCAAACTGCTGTGACCCGTCCGCCAGCGTGACCCACTGGAAGGGCTGGCCTGATGCCACCTTCATCGGCCGGGCCAGGAATCCGCCCTCGGTGCCCAGCACCAGGAAGTCCGGCCCGGGCTGGGTCAGGTCGGGGGTGACTCCATCATCGTTCGCCACATAGAGCTGCAGGTTGAGGAAGCGTGACTGGCAGGCGTTGAGCAGGCGCAGCCGGTAGCGCGCCCCGTCCACGGCGACCTGCGGGTAGACGGTGCCATTCATCAGCATGGTGTCGCCGAACATCTCCGGTACGATCGAGTACTGGACAGTGTTCAGGTCGAGATCTGCATCAGGATAGAGATCTGCGTCGTCAGGGTATGCCTCTGGGTAGCCCAGGGCGCCGGTGTTCTGGAAGAACTTGTCCTGCACCACCAGCGGCAGCTCGCGCCCGCCATTCTCGACGAAGTCGGGCAGGCCTAGCTTGCGCAGGGCGGCCTCGAACTTGTCGCGGATGATCATGGCCGAGGCGATCCCGGCGTAGGCGTTCAGCCGGGTGATGCCCATCGCGTGGTCGTGGTACCAGACCAGGCGCGCGCTCTGGTCGTTGGGGAAGTAGTACTCGGCCTGGCCATCCTGGAGGTTCGGGTTGAGCCGCTTGTAGAGGTTCTCGCCGGTTGCGGTCATAATGCTCGGGCCGTACTTGTCGCCAGGGGTTCCGGCAGGGGTGAACCAGGTGTAGGGGCCGCCGTCGCTGAGCCAGGGCGTCAGGCCGCCGTGGAGGTGGACGACGGCGCGGTTCTGCGGGCCGTCGGCGCCCATCAGGGTCGTGTCGACCGGCAAGATATGGGTGGGCGGCAGGTTGTTCTGGAAGGTGAGCTGGATGGGGCTGCCGCGCTGGGCGACGATGATCCCGCTCAGGTGGCGCTGGTTATTGTCCACGCCCGGGCCGTCGCCGAGGTTGGTGCGCGAGTGGTAGCCCCACAGCGTGGTTGGGCCGAGGTCGGGGTGGAGCGTGTCGCTGTACTGGCTGATGTCCATCGTGTAGTGGGTGGCCTTTGTCTTGCCCCACTTCACCGTGCCGTCCGGTGTGGCGACCGGGATGACGCCCGGCCCCACGCCGCGCAGCACGGTCTGGAACATGGCCAGCGGGCCGGCGGGCACCTGGGTGGCCGGCAGCCTAGCCACGCCCATGTTCACCGTGCGCCCGCCGACGTTGCAAAGGTAGCGGTTGACCGCGCCCACGCCCGCACCCGCGCCGTCGGTGGCGATCTGGACGCGGCCGGCCGAGGAGATCAGCCCGCCCGGGATGATCATGCTCGCGCCGGTGCCTATCCCTAGCCGGAGGAATTGTCGGCGCGAGACCCCGCGCCGTCTGCGTGTGCTCCGCTCATCGGCGTGCTGCTCACGAACCGTGTCATCCTCCCCGTCGCCGACCCGTAACCCTGTGTCCGCTTCTTCTTGCTGGGAATCCATGACCCCCCCTTTTTTCGATCCAGCTGATAAGCAGCGCAGACACTGGCCGGGGGATGCCTCCCTTTCCCCAAAGGGTTGGGCACCTGGTCGATGACTGGGTAGATGCAGGCAATACTTCGCACACCCTTGGCTATTGATATGCTCTGTATCAGAAGAGCATAGATGGGCCAAGCGTGAGGTGCCTATCTGCATGGTGGCTGGGTCGTGGGTGGGTCGTGCGCTATGTCACAAGTATATGGAGGAATTGTGAAGGCGTCAGTTAATTATCTGTTACACAGGATATCAATAGCGCCACGTTGTGATAGCACTGCGACAAGACGGGCCAGCATCGCTGGCCCGTCTTGTCGCAGTGCTATCACCAAACTACTCCCACTCAATCGTCGCCGGGGGCTTGGATGAGATGTCGTAGACCACCCGGTTCACGCCGCTGATCTCGTTGACGATCCGGCTGCTGACCTTGGCCAGCAGCTCGTAGGGCAGGCGGGCCCAGTCGGCGGTCATGTAGTCCTCGGTGGTGATCGCGCGGATGGCGATCGTGTCGGCGTAGGTGCGGTAGTCGCCCATCACGCCGACGCTCTGCACGGGCAGGAGCACGGCGAAGGCCTGCTGGGTGGCCCGGTACTGGCCGGCGGCGCGCAGCTCCTCCAGGAAGATCGCGTCGGCGCGGCGCAGGGTCTCCAGGCGCTCCCAGCCCACCGGGCCGATCAGGCGCACGGCCAGGCCGGGGCCGGGGAAGGGGTGACGCCAGACCCAGTCCTCGGGCAGGCCGAGCTCAAGCCCGGCGGCGCGCACCTCGTCCTTAAACATGTAGCGCAGCGGCTCGACCAGCTGCATCTGCATGTCGGCGGGCAGCCCGCCGACGTTGTGGTGGGTCTTGATCGTCACGCCCTTCGTGCGGTCGGGCGCGCTGCTCTCGATCACATCGGGGTAGAGCGTGCCCTGGGCCAGGAAGGGCAGGGACGAGCCCTGCCCCGACAGGCCGCGGGCCTCGCGCTCGAAGATGCGGACGAACTTCTCGCCGATGATCTTGCGCTTGCGCTCGGGGTCGGCCACGCCCTCCAGGGCGCCGATAAACTCCTCGCGGGCGTCCACGGCCACCAGCGGGATGTGGAAGTGCTCGCGGAAGGTGGCGACCACCTGCTCGGCCTCGCCGAGGCGCAGCAGGCCGTTATCGACGAAGACGCAGGTCAGGCGCTCGCCGACGGCCCGGTGGATGATCAGCGCGGCCACGGCCGAGTCCACCCCGCCGGAGAGCGCGCAGATCACCTGGCCCTCGGGGCCGACCTGCGCGCGCACCCGCTCGATCGCGTCGGCGACAAAGTTGGCCGGCTGCCAGGCCGAGTCGGCCCCACAGATCGTGTGCAGGAAGTTGCCGAGGATGGCCTTGCCGTTGGCGGTGTGGACCACCTCGGGGTGGAACTGGACGCCGTACCAGCGCCGCGCGTCATCGCCCATGGCGGCGAAGGGTGTGGAGGGGTTGGCGGCCAGCGTGTGGAAGCCGGGCGGCAGCGCCTCGATCCGGTCGCCGTGGCTCATCCAGACCATCTGGGAGGGCGGGGTGCCGGCGAAGAGCGGGTGCGCGCCGCTGAGCGCGACGTCGGCCGGGCCGAACTCGCGGTCCTCGGGGCTGAGCACCACGCCGCCGAGGGCGTGGCTGATCAGCTGCATGCCGTAGCAGATGCCGAGGACGGGCAGGCCGGAGTCGATCAGCCAGGCAGGCATCTGCGGGGCGCCGGGCTCGTAGACGCTGGCCGGGCCGCCGGAGAGGATCACGCCGAGCGGGTTGAGGGCGCGGACCTGGGCCTCAGTCGCGTCGTGAGGCAGCAGCTCGCTGTAGACGCCCAGCTCGCGCACGCGGCGCACGATCAGCTGGGCCGTCTGCGATCCGAAGTCGAGCACGGGGATGCTGTGGGACATACACACCTCTTGAGGTCTGACGACCGACGACCGACCACAGCCTGTGGTCGGTCGTCGGTCGTCGGTCAATATTGTAGGGCTTGCGCTAGCTCGCCGTCACCAGCCGCAGCCGCGGCTGGCTGAAGCTGATCACCCGCTCGGGCTCGGGTGCGCCAATCTCCCGCTCGGCCAGCTCGAAGTCGGGCGTGATCACCACCGAGTTGTCGCCGCCGAAGGCGTTTAGGGCATACCCATCGGCGTTCCAGTCGTTATGCCACTCGTTGGTGTTATGCAGGTAGCGGTACTGAAACGACGCGCCCGCGTCGAGCTCAAGGGTCACCATCCAGCCCATCTCAGTCTGGCGCATCGGCGTGGCCCGCTCATCCCAGTTGTTAAAGTCTCCCACCAGGAAGATCGTGTCGGCCCATATCGCTGACGGGAGGGCGAACGTCACCCGGACTTTGCCGGGCCGGCCGGGCATCTTGGTGATCATGGCAGCACTCCTTCGTTGCCGGGTTGCCGACGTCATTGTCGGCAGGTTAGGGCGGATTATAGCATACCGCCCCGCGCGGGTGAAGAGCCTCTCATAATTGCAGATTGCAGATTGTACAATGCGCGCGCTGCGCGCTGCGCTCAACACTCAACACCCAACACTCAACACTCAATACGCTGCGCTCTAGCGCAGCGTGTAGACCGTCACCTCGCCATCGCCGAAGCTCATCGGCGCGCCGATCTGCTCGAACTTGGCCAGGCCCTCGGGCGGGTAGGTGGCGCGCTCCAGGCCGCCCACATACACGTAGCGCACGCCGTACTTCGCCAGCAAGTCGCGGGCCAGGGCCGCGTCGGCGGTGCTGTAGATCTTGTAGACATCCTCACAGCGCGGCTGGAGCTGCGCCAAGACCGTCGGGTCGCCGCCGCGCCACTGGCCCTCGTGTCCCTTCCAGCCGAGCACGGTGGGGATTCCGCTGGCCGCCGACACGCCGCCGTAGCCCTCGCCGTTGTACGAGCCGCCGCAGGCCGGGGCTGCCGCGCCGGCGGCCACATCCTCAGGGTTGTCGATCTTGGCGGCCTCCAGGATGACGCTGCCGGGGGGCGCGCTCGCCCGCAGCCAGGCGATCGCCTGCCTCCCGCCATCGGTCTGCTCGCGCGGGGTGGGCGCCTCAATGCCGACCATCTCGCCCCGCCCAAGGTCGCGCAGGGCTAGGGCCGGGTAGACCCCCGCGCCCACAAGCATGATCGCGAAGATCGCCGCGACAACGCCGCCGACGACCCTCAGGGCGCCGCGCGTGCGGGCCAGGGTGTACCAGAGGGCGAAGGGCGTCAGCGCGCCCCAGAGCAGCCAGACCTGGTAGTAGAACTTGAAGATCGTGTTGAAGCGGGCCGACCAGCCCTCGAACACGTCGCGGATGTAGATTAGCTCGGTGCCGAAGATGATCGCGCAGCCCAGGGCCACCACCAGCAGGGCGAAGCTCTCGGCGGGCCGCTCGCTGAGCCGCAGGGCCAGCACAAAGGCCAGGATTCCCAGGCCGGCCAGCGCCAGCAGCGGGAAGCCGGACAGCAGGCCGATCAGCAGCAGGGCGAGGGGGGCGATGTTGAATGTTGAATGTTGAATGTTGAATGCTGAATGCACCCTGTCCCCTGTCCCCTGTCCCCTGTTGAATGTTGAATGCTGAATGCACCCTGTCCCCTGTCCCCTGTCCCCTGTCCCCTGTCCCCTGTCCCCTGTCCCCTGTTGCACGAGGTACACAAATGCCGCCAGCGGGATCACAAACAGCCCGAAGATGATCAGGAAGGCCTGGAGCTCGCTGCGGGCGGCCGGGTAGGGCGCGATGATGCTGGTGATCGTGCCCAGGATGGGCAGGTCGATCAGCGGCGCGGCCCCGCCCACCAGCGAGCGGAAGGTCAGGTAGAAGGGCAGGAAGAGCAGGAAGCTCGCCAGCACCGCCAGCCCCAGCCGGCGGGCGTAGGCCAGCCAGTCGGTCGGCCCATCGCCGGCTAGGCGGCGCTGGAGGATGAGCAGCGCCCCGGCGTAGAGCAGCAGGTAGGTCGGCAGATCCCAGCTGTTGATCGCGTAGAGGCTGCCCAGGATCACCCCGCTGACGACCAGCTCGGCCCCGCCGGCCCGCCCGCCGGGCGGGGCATCGGCGCGGGCCAGGGTGGCCAGGGCCAGGGCCAGGGCCAGCAGCGTGAAGGGCAGCGACATCACGTGGGGGTGCATGTCGCCCAGCCGGAAGCTGAACAGCGGGAACTCGGTGATGTCGTAGCGCCGCTCCTGGCGCGGCGGCTGGCCCGGCTCGCCCATGGTGTAGGTGTCCCAGAGCGAGCGCGAGGGCCACCACCA
>NZ_JAIEWN010000008.1:138170-153051 GCF_019599295.1 Oscillochloris sp. ZM17-4
GGCCGGGTAGAAGGCGTGCTCCACCCCGCCCACGTAGATGTAGTTGACCTGGTACTTGGCCAGGAAGCGCAGGGCGCCGTCGATGTCCGTCGTCGTGTAGAAATCCGCCAGGTCGGCGTCGCGCCGCCCGGTGAGGGTCGGGTCGCGCTGCTCATTCTCGTGCAGCGCGCTGATCACCGTGGGCAGGCCGGTGTTCGCGGCGATGCGGATGCCGTAGGCCCGGTAGAACCACAGGTCGGACTGGACGACGATCGGGGTGCCGCTGATCTCGCGGTTGAGCCAGCCGATCGCCGTCGCGTCGCCGCGCAGGTCCACCGTCACCTGACCGACGCCGGGCGGGCAGCCGCCGTAGGCGGCGCAGTCGTAGCCGAAGCTGGTCTGTCGCATAAACGCCAGCCCGTCCAGGGTCGGCCCGGTCTGCACATCAAAGCGGTTGGCCACCCGCGAGAGCGTGGCGGCCAGCGGGTAGACGGCGGCCAGCAGGCCGAGGGCGGCCAGGGCGACGACGCCGGCCGTCTGGGCGGCCTTGCCGCCGAGGCGACGCAGGGCGCGCAGCGAGGCCGGCAGGCTGGCGGCTGCCGCCAGCCCCAGCAGCACCCAGGCCTGCAGGCCGAACTTGAACACCGTGTTCATGCGGAACCAGTCGCCGCCGTCCAGGTGGTCGCGGATATAGATCAGCTCAACGCCCAGCGAGACCGCCCAGGCCACCCAGGCCAGCAGCAGGGTGAACCAGGCCGCCGGGCCGACCCTGCGGCGCAGCAGCACCGCGCCGGCCAGCAGCAGCAGCAGGGCCAGGGCCGCGCGCAGGGCCATGCTCGGCACCGCAATGGCGGCCACGGCCAGGATCGTGGCGAGGCCGATCACGGCCCATCGGCCGAAGGCCGGCGTCCGTGGGAGTCGCATCGTCCGCCAGGCCGCCCCGCCGAGGGCCGGCAGCAAGATCGCCAGCGGCACCCCGAAGACCAGCAGGTAGTCGGGGATAGTCGTCCCACCCGAAAGCGGCACCGCGCCAACCCCGCGCACAAAGGCGAAGTAGCGGTCGAAGAACGGCGCGTACATCACCAATCCGCCCACCGCCACCGCGATCGCCAGCCCCGCCGCCCGTAGGGGCGACCCTATGTGGTCGCCCTTGCGCCACGCCGCCCCCACGATCGCCAGCCCGCCCAGCAGCGCATACGTCGGGAAATCCCACGAGTTCGTCACCGCCAGCGCCCCCAGCGCCAGCGCGAGCAGGGGCGCAGCAGCGCGCGGAGCGCGCTGCTGCGCCCTTACTTCATACGCCACCCCCGCCGCCAGCAGGCCGATCGGCAGGGCGATCATGTGCGGGTGCAGGTCGGCGAAGAGGAAGGTGAAGGCCGGGAACTCGTTGATTGTGAAGGGGATCACCCGGCTCGGCCCGATGTACCAGTCGCCCAGGCGCGCGCCAATCCCGGCCAGCCCGCCGTCGGCCAGGGCCTGCCGCAGCGCCGGCAGCCCGCGCGACCAGCCCGAGGCCACGATCGCCGTCAGGTTGCCGGCCAGCCCGACCAGCCCCGCGCCGACGAGGCCGTAGCGCGCCCTGCCGGTGATCCGCGCGACCACCGCGAAGGCCCCCGCCAGGGTCAGGCCGAGCAGCGTCGCCACCGCCAGGTTGAAGCCCATCGCCGGCTCGATCCCGGTGATCTTCATGGGCAGCGAGACCAGGTAGAGCCCGTAGTAGTAGTAGTTGATGTAGCCGCCGCTGAAGAACGGGTCGTAGGGCGGCATCACCGGGCTGCGCAGGATGGCGTTCAGGAAGCCGAACTCCATCGGCTTCTCGCCGCCCCACACCGGGTGCCAGAGGTCCGGGTTCAGCGCCCGGATGATCGCCATGGCCGCGAAGCCGCCCAGGAAGACCAGCTCGCCGATGATCACGGCGCGGCGCTTGTCGCGGAGCGATGCTCCAGTCGCTCTCAGCCCACCAAGGAATTGAGAATTGAGAATTGAGAATTGAGAATGCTTCGCATTCTCAACTCTCAATTTTTCATTCTCAATTCGCCCCTCCCCGGCGATCAGTGCGGCGACGTTGATCGCCAGCACGATCACCAGCCCGCCCGCCACCCCCCAGGCGTCGTAGCGCCAGAGGCCCAGGCTGGCCGGCAGCCAGACGGCGTAGCCCAGCAGCAGCAGGCCGATCACCTTGGCCCATGCCGCCCCGCCGTCGGCCGCCCGCCCGAAGACCAGGCGGGCCACCGGCATGCCCAGGGCAGCCAGCCCGTAGATCGCCAGCAGCCAGAAGATCGTCGCCGCCCAGGAGCTGCCGCGGGCCAGCCCGTTCCAGGCGTACTCATCCACGGCGGGCAGCTCGTTCACCGGCTCGCGCAGCATCAGCGGCGGCGGCGTGCGCTCGGTCGGCGGGACGAGCGGCACATCGCTGGTCAGCATCTCCGGCCGGCCCACCTTCGTCACCCGGTAGATCGTCGTCTGCCCGCTCTGGAATGCCACTGCCAGATCGCCGCTGGCGACCATGGCGGGGAACTTGGACAGCCCCGCCGCGTCATAGGTCGCCCGCTCCACCCCGCCGACATACAGGTACTCCACGCCGTACTGGTGCAGGTCATCGAGCGCCCGCTGCGGGTCTGGCGTGCTGTAGATCTCGGCCACCGTCTGCTGGCGGGCGGCGATCACCGGGCCGGCCCCCACCACATTGCGCTGCTGCACCTGGTGCCACTCCCAGCCCAGGATGGTCGGCAGGCCGGTGAAGGTCGCGATCCGCCCGGCCCACTGGTAGGAGGGCAGGTGCGCCTCTAGAATAACCGGCGTGCCCGGCACATTCTGCTGGAGCCAGCTGATCGCCGCCGCGTCCTCGTCCAGCGAGTTGCCCTGGCCGTTGCGGGCCTCGCTGATCGTCCGCATAAACGCCGCGCCGTCCAGCGTGTGCGGCGCGCCCGGGTCCCAGCGGTCCGCCAGCCGCGCCGGCGTCGCCGTCAGCGGGTAGACCAGGGCGGCGATGATCAGCAGCGCCAGCGATCCACGTACGCTCCAGATCCCAATGCTCGCCCTTCGAATCCTGTCCCCTGTCCCCTGTCCCCTGTCCCCTACCCAAATCCGCGGCAGCGCCACCGCCGCGCTCAGCGCGAACAGCGTCCAGGCGTGCAGGCCGAACTTGAACACCGTGTTCAGCCGGCCCACATCGCCCTTCACCACCACCAGATCCACCATCGCCAGCAGGCCGATCGCCGCGACGCCCCACAGGATCGGCAGCAGCGACCGCGTCGGCAGGCGGCGCAGCTGCCAGAGCAGCAGCGCGCCGACCGCGAGCATCGGCAGGGTCAGGGACAGCGCCGGCCAGCCCATCAGTGAGCCAATGATCGCGACGATGCTCAGCACCCCGGCCAGCCCGCCGGCGGCCAGCGGCCCGGCCAGGCGCCGGATCAGCAGCAGCCCGGCCGCCGCCGCCACAAAGACCCACAGCCCGTAGAGCTGGATCAGCTCCCAGACACTCGTGCGCTCGGCGGCGAGCAGCCCGCCGAGCAGACCCGGCACGCCCCCGTCGATCAGCGGCGCGACCCCCGAGGACTCGGTGGCGAAGTTCGCCGTGAAGGGCGCGAACAGCAGGTTGCCCACCAGGACGAAGGCCAGCGGCGCGAGGATGCCGGCGGCCATCGCGATCAGCGGCGACCGCGCGGCAGCCCGCTGGAACCGGAAGGTCGCCCAGGCCACCGTGAGCATCGTCAGCCCCACAAAGGTCGGGTAGTCCCAGGTGTTCGTCACCCGGATCGCCCCCGCCAGCAGCCCCATGAGCAGGGTATAGGGGACAGCGGACAGGGTATAGGGCCGCAGCCAGCGCGATCCTATACCCTGTCCCCTGTCCCCTGTCCCCTGTCCCCTGTCCCCTGTCCCCTGTCCCCTGTCCCCTGTCCCCTGTCCCCTCACCCACGCCACCCCCATCCCCAGCAGGGCCAGGCTCAGCGGCATCACGATCATATGGGCGTGCAGGTCGGCGAAGAGGAAGGTGAAGAAGGGGAACTCGTTCACCGTCCCATCGACGATCCGTGTGGCGTCCCAGAAGGCCCACTCGGGCCGGCCCTTCGGCAGCTGCGCGGCGGCGTACCCGCTGAGGTACCAGAAGGCCTGGGCCAGGTTGCCCAGCAGCAGCAGCAGCGCCGGGGCCAGGGCGGCGGCGATGATTGGGGATCGGGGGGCGGGGGTCGGGGATCGGGCTTCTCGGCTCTGAGTCTCATCTTCAGCTTGGCCCCCGATCCCCGATCCCTGACCCCTGATCCCTCCGGGTGCCAGCAGGTTAAACACCACCCCCCACGCCCCTAGCGCCGTCAGGCCGAAGAGCGTCGCCACCGCCAGGTTATAGCCCACGCTCGGCGCGACGCCGCTCAGGTGGATGAGCGCGCCGACGATCACGAAGCCGAAGTAGTAGTAGTTGATGTACCCCCCGGCGTGCCAGGGGTCGTAGGGCGGGAAGGCCGCGCTCTTCAGCACCGCGTTCAGGTAGGCGAAGTCCATCGGCTTCTCGCCGCCCCGCGCCGGGTGCCAGAGGTCCGGGTTGAGCCAGCGCAGCAGCAGGCCGAGCAGCAGGAAGCCCAGGAAGATGCCCTCGGCGCTGAGCAGGGCCGCCCGCCGCTCCCCGGCGAACGCGCGCAGCTCCTCGCGCTGGCGCCAGGCCGCGTAGGCCCCGCCGGCCAGCAGCGGCGCCGCGCAGAGCCAGAGCGTCCCCGGCGTGAAGGGCAGCGGCAGCAGGGGCAGGCCGCCCGCCGCCGCGCTGCCGGCCATGCCCGGCAGCCCCGTGCCGTTGCCCAGGCTGCCCAGCAGCCAGGCCAGGTAGGCCACCCCCAGCAGGCCCAGCGTCTTCGCGATGCTGAATCCTCTGTCCGGCAGTCCCGGCAGCAGCCGGAAGAGCAGCGCGAAGGCCGCCAGCCCCAGCAGCTCCAGCACGGCCACCCAGGACAGCGGCGCGACGGCGGCCCATACCCCCTGGGGGTAGAGGTCGAGCCATGTGCCGCCGGTCGTATAGCGCGGCCACTGGCCCGCCGTCAGCCGCAGGGCCGTCGCGTTGCGGTCGGCCACATTCACCGGCGACTTATACACCTCGCCCCAGATCACCGGCTGGGTGATCAGCTCCTCGGCGCGCTGCCGCGAGTAGGCCGGCGTCTTCTGGAAGATAAGCACGCGCGGGTGATCGTAGACGCTGAAGGCCTCCTCGGCGCCCTGGTCGGGGATCTGCACGCCCAGGATGTTCGGGTACGAAGTCACCTCGGCCGCCAGGGTAAAGCCCAGCGAGCCATCGAACAGGCTGCGGTAGTAGTTCATCAGCGCCGGGTAGCGCATGCGCAGGCGCGAGGTGCTCGCGTAGACCCGGTTGCTGGTCAGGGTGATGTAGTCGGCCTGGTCGAGCTGGTCGAGCAGCCCGTCGTCATACGTGCCGTCGCGGTTATAGGCCCCGACATACTTGCGCGGCTCGTCCTCGGCGTAGGGCGCCGAGCTGATCCCGAAGTAGGTGCCGCCCCAGCTGGCCGGCGTCGACTGGAGCGGCAGCGGGTCGTCCCAGACCTCCGCCATCACCTGCGACCCCGGCGGGGCGTGGTCGGCCAGCCAGCGCGCCGCGATCACCCGCGAGTGCGGCTGGGTGTAGATCCGCGAGAAGGCGTAGGCCCAGCCCAGCGTCAGCAGCAGCACGGCGACGAGCGCCCAGCAGCTATGGGGGAATAGCCAACGTCCGAGTCCCCTGTCCCCTGTCCCCTGTTCCCTGTCCCCTGTTCCCCAGTCCCACAGCCCCACCAGCAGCCACGCCGCGAAGATGATCAGCGCCCCATAGATCGGCAGCAGGTAGCGCATCGTGATCGCGAACTGCGCGCCCTGCCAGCCGAAGTAGAAGCCCACCCACACCCACAATGGTAGGGCCGAAGCATTCTGCGCCCAGCGCCAGCGCGATGGTTCCGGTGCTACTGTGGGCGCAGAATGCTTCGGCCCTACAGATCGCCATACCGACAACACCCCAAACAAGATCCACCCCGCCCACGCGGCGAGCCCCAGGGCCGGCCCCATCCCCCAGAGCACCATGTTCGTCCAGGGGAAGAGGTAGGCCGCCCGGCCGACCCACTGCTGCGAGGGCGGGAAGTCGTACTCGCCGCTCACCAGCCCGCGCACCGTCGTCAGGTTGGCGATGAATCGCGGGTCGGGGCGGAAGTCCAGGTAGCCCTTGCCCTGGAGCAGGCCAATGTCGACGATCCGCGGGCCGACCATCTCCGGCGAGCTGGGCAGCGAGCCGCTGAACGAGTCGGGCGAGAGCGTGCGGAAGGCCAGCAGGGTCAGCGCGCCGGCCAGCATCAGCAGCGGCAGCTCGCGCGTGAGAAATCGGTCGAAGAACTGTTGAATGGTGAATGGTGAATGTTGAATGTTCTGCCGTGAGCGCTGGGCGAATTGGCTGGCGGCGAGCAGGGCCGCCGCCACCGCCACCAGACCCAGCGTGGCCAGGGTGATCCGGTTGGCCATGGCCGCGCCGATGCTCACGCCGAGGGCCGCGTAGCTCAGCCACGAGCCGCCCTGGGCCACCCGCACCGCCCAGTAGAGCGACACCAGGGCGAAGAAGGTCGAGAAGATCGGGTCCACAAAGAAGTGGCTCTGCTGGATCGGCATCACCGAGAGGGCCAGCAGCGCGGCGGCCAGCAGGCCCACCCGCGCGTCGAAGAGCCGCCGGGCGATCAGGAAGACCATCAGGATCGAGCCGAGGTCGAACAGCATCGCCAGCGTGCGGCCGACCTTGACGATCTCGCCGTAGCCCGTCAGGTTCACGCCGTCCGGGTTGAGCAGGGCGATCAGCGGGCCGATCTTCGGGATGGCCCGCTCGGGGTTGTCCACCAGCGGGCCGAAGTCGGTGCGCGTCTCGTTGGGGGCGCTCGGGTCGGCCCCCATGCGCGGCGGCCCCGCGATGCCGCGCACCTGCTCGGGCAGCGCCTCGTTCGGGGTCAGCGCGGCGGCCACAAAGCGGGTGGCGTAGATCGGGAAGGGGCCGTAGACAAACATCGGGAACTGGTTGTAGCTGCGCGGGTTCAGCGGCGAGCGCGCCGAGTCGTACAGCTCGCCCAGCCCTGAGGGCAGATGCACATTCGAGGCGACATCGGTGAAGAAGCGCTCGTCGGGGTGCTGGCCCGTCCCGTCATCCCAGTCCGTCAGGCTCAGCGTGCGGAAGTATGCGCCGACGAGCAGGATGCCGATCAGCAGGATCCAGACGGTCGGCGTGCGACGTGGCCCGCGGGCGCGGGCGGGGGGCGATTGGCTCTCCACAATACCCCACACTCGATATGCGAGCGGCGGCCGCCGCCGCCGCTCGCATATCAAGATAGCTGATGATCATGCGCCACGCCGGCCCCGGCCGTGCGCTGCGACGTATGCCTATTGTACCGATTCTTGGGAGATGATGTCGAGGCCAATCATTGTGCAGCCCGGCCAGATGATACCATACCCGAAAACTGGTGCAATTCCTTGACACCGTGAGAATCGACGTGCTATACTCCGGGTGCAAGATACGATAGTAAACACTAATGAAATGGCCCCCGCCACGTGATAAGCATCGAGCGCAAAGAGCAGGGCACAACCCGGCAGAGCATCCTCCAGCTGTTGCGCCGGCACGGTCAGATGACCGCGCTGGAGCTGAGCGAGGCGCTGTGCATCGGCGCCGTGGGCGTGCGCCAGCACCTCGCTATGCTTGAGCGCGACGGGCTGGTGGATATCGCCGGGCTGCGCCGCAGCGTCGGCAGGCCGAGCAACCTCTACGCGCTCACCCCCGAGGCCGAGGATCACTTCCCCAAGCGCTACGATAGCATCGCCCTCGACCTGATCGACTACGTGGCCGAGTCTGGCGGCGAGGTCGCCGTGGGGGCGCTCTTCGACCGTCGCCGTGCGGCGATGGCACACGAGTTGCAACCTCGCCTCGCAGGCAAGGCTCGCGCCGAGCAGGTCTCTGCGCTGGCCGCCATCCTCGTTGAGCAGGGCTATATGTGCGAGTGCGAGCAGCTTGCGGACGGATCCTTCGTGCTCACCGAGTACAACTGTCCGATCGACTGCGTCGCGCGGCGTCACCCGCAGCTCTGCTCCCAGGAGCTTCAGCTCTACGAGGATCTGATCGGCGCGCCGATCCAGTGCGAGAGCACCATCGCCCAGGGCAGCCACTGCTGCCGCTACCGTATCTCCGCCTGACGGACTCTTGTCATATGTATGGTGGCGTATGTCAGCTTTGCTGAAATATGCCACCATGCACATGATCATTTCGCGGGCCTGAGGCCCCACCTTTGTATGACTGAAGGAGAACCACAATGGCGTTCGAACTCCCGGCGCTTCCGTACGACTACACCGCCCTCGAACCCCACATCGACGAGGCGACGATGCACTTCCACCACGACAACCATCACAACGCCTATGTCACCAACCTGAACAACGCGCTGGCCAAGTACCCCGACCTGGCCGGCAAGAGCCTCGCCGAGCTGCTCGGCAACCTCGACGCCGTCCCCGAGGACATCCGCGCCGCGGTGCGCAATAACGGCGGCGGCCACGCCAACCACAGCCTGTTCTGGGAGATCATGGGCCCGAACGCCGGCGGCGAGCCGACCGGCGACCTGGCCGCCGCGATCAGCGCGGCCTTCGGCAGCTTCGCCGAGTTCAAGGACAAGTTTAAGGCCGCCGGCACCGGCCGCTTCGGCTCCGGCTGGGCCTGGCTGGTCGCCGCTAAGGACGGCAGCGTCTCGGTCATGAGCACGCCCAACCAGGACACCCCGGTGATGGAGGGCAAGACGCCCATCCTCGGCCTGGATGTTTGGGAGCACGCCTACTACCTGAAGTACCAGTTCAAGCGCCCCGGCTATATCGACGCCTGGTGGAACGTGGTCAACTGGGCCAAGGTGGCCGAGCTCTACGCCGCCGCCAAGGGGTAGCACTGAGGCACTGAGGCGCTGAGGCACTGAGGCTACGCCATCGAGCTGAAGGTCGGCGCGGATGTGTGTAGCACTGAGGCGCTGAGGCGCTGAGGCGCTGAGGCGGTGAATCGAAGGGGGGCGCGGCGATAGCCGCGCCCCCCCCCCTTTTTGACTCGCCCGACGTTAGTTGAGCAGGCTCTTGCAGTAGGATACGACAAATGGCAGAAATCTCGGCTTTCCCTGACTCCTGACTCCTGACCCCTGACCCCTGACCCCTGGCTTTACCAGCCCCAGCTGCCGGGGCCGCCCTTGAAGGGGCCGACGATCTCGCTGGTGATCCAGCCGCCGTAGAACTCGCCCGGCTGCGGCGTGACGCGCTCCTCGCCCACGTAGCAGGCGTCCATCGGCCCGGCGTAGAAGGAGACGTAGCTCGCCAGCGGGGCGAAGGCCGGCGTCGGACTCGGGTAGCACCAGGCCACATCCTCGACGCTGCGCCCGCCCACCGTCAGCGTGTAGTATGCCGCGCGGCCCTTCCACTCGCAGAGGCTGCTGCGCGCAGTGCGCCGCAGGTGCTGCATCTGGATGTCGGCCGGCGGGATGTAGTAGCCCGGCGGGTGGCTCGTCTCCAGCACCCGGTAGGCGCCGTGCGTGTTCACGATCTCCACCCCGTTGAAGATGATCCGGATAGTGCGGCTGACCGGCTCTAGACGCGGTGGGCGCGGGTAGTCCCACACGCTCTCCTGGCCGGGGCCGGGCGCGATGCGCTTGATCATAGTAGGCGCTCCTTCATGTGTCCGTAGCGATGGCTGGCCACGTGCGCGGCCCGCGATGGCCGCCCTCCCTCTCATTATACGCACCCTTATGCGCGCTGGCCCGGTATATCTTCCGAGGTGCGGCGCGGCTGTCGCGGAGAAAAAACGCTTGTGCTAGGCGAACCGGCGTGCTATAATAGAACGCATGTCCGAGGCCGGCCCGTCGCGTTGACAGGGCACCTCCCCTATAGTAGAGTAATGAAGGAGCAAGCACGAGTGAGTACACTAAACGGAGGAGCGCCCGCAATGGCTATCTCGCCTGAGAAGGAGAAAGCCCTCGCCGCGGCCATGACGCAGATCGACCGCAAGTTTGGCAAGGGCTCGATCATGAAGATGGGCGAGGCCAACCCGCGGTTCACGATCGAGGTCATCCCGACGGGCGCGATCGCCCTGGACATCGCGCTCGGCGTGGGCGGCCTGCCCCGCGGCCGCGTGATCGAGATCTTCGGCCCCGAGAGCAGCGGCAAGACGACTCTGGCCCAGCATATTATCGCCGAGGCCCAGAAGATCGGCGGCCTGTGCGCGTTCATCGACGCCGAGCACGCCTTCGACCCGATCTACGCCAAGCGCTGCGGCGTCAACATCGACGACCTGCTGGTCTCCCAGCCCGACACCGGCGAGCAGGCTCTGGAGATCTGCGAGACCCTGGTGCGCTCCAACGCCCTGGACGTGATCGTGATCGACTCGGTGGCCGCCCTGGTGCCCCGCGCCGAGATCGAGGGCGACATGGGCGACTCGCTGCCCGGCCTCCAGGCCCGCCTGATGAGCCAGGCCCTGCGCAAGCTCTCCGGCGCGATCAACAAGAGCCGCACCGCCGTGATCTTCCTCAACCAGCTGCGCATGAAGATCGGCGTGATGTTTGGCTCCCCCGAGACAACCACCGGCGGCCAGGCGCTGAAGTTCTACGCCTCGGTGCGCCTGGACATCCGTCGCATCGAGACACTCAAGCAGGGCCAGGAGGCGATCGGCGCCCGCGCCCGCGTCAAGGTGATCAAGAACAAGGTCGCCCCGCCCTTCCGCCAGGCCGAGTTCGACATCCTCGCCAACGAGGGTATCTCCCGCGAGGGCAACATCATGGATGTCGGCGTCGAGCTGGGGATCATCCGCAAGAGCGGCGCATGGTTCTACCTCGGTGAGGATCGCCTCGGCCAGGGGCGCGAGAATGTGCGCGAGTTCCTCAAGGAGAACAAGGCCCTCACCGACGAGATCGAGCGCCTCGTGAAGGCCCAGGCCCTGAGCACCGTCAAGGCCGCCGCCATCCCCGCCGCCGCCGCTGATGATGATGATGACGACGGCCTCTTTGAAGAGTAGCGGGGAAATCGGAAAGCCGAAAGCTGAAAGCTGAAACGGCGCGCTACTGGCGTAGCACTTTCAGCTTTCAGCTTTCGGCTTTCAGCTTTTAGAAATGCCCACAGGTACGATCACCGCCCTCCGCGCCCAGGCCAACAGCAGCCAGCGCGTCAACGTGTTTCTCGACGGCGAGTTCGCTATCGGGGTCAGCCTCAACACCCTGGCCCGCGAGGGGCTCGCCGTCGGCCTACTGATCGACGACGAGACCTGGGCGCGCATCGAGGCCACCGAGCAGGCCGACAGGGCCCTCCAGGCCGGCATGCGCCTGATTGAGGTCCGCCCTCGCTCGATAGCTGAGCTGCGCCAGCGCCTGCGCCGCAAAGAGCTCCCCCCGCCCGCTATCGACTACGCCATCGCCCGGCTCTCTGAGATCGGCCTGCTCGACGACGCCGCCTTCAGCCAGCAGTGGGTCGATAACCGCCGGGCCTTCCGCCCGCGCGGCAGCCTCGCCCTGCGCGATGAGCTGCGCCGCAAGGGTGTCCCCCGCGCCCTGATCGACGCCGCCCTCGCCGTCGATGAGGACGACGCCGGGGAGGCCGCCGAGCAGGAGCGGCAGCGCGCCCGCGACCTCGCCCGCCGCGCGCTGGGCCGCTACGCCACATCCCCCGACCGCTTCACCTTCCAGCGCAAGCTTGGCTCCTACCTCCAGCGCCGTGGCTTCACCTTTGAGATCATCCGCCCCATCCTTGATGATCTCTGGGCCGAGCTGCGTGACGCGGCAGATGTGCGTGACGAAGGAGAAGTATAGCGCAGACACAGCCAGCCATGCGCCTGTGCGCACAATCGACAATCGTATGCCCCTGGCATATATCTTGCCCGAAAGCTGTCGCAGCGACCGCGCACTCTTCGTGTAGAATTGATATAATACTGCCCGAAAAAGGAGACCTCCTGTGCCCGATGTTCAGTACCTTGGCCACTCCTGCTTCCGCCTGCGTGGGCGTGATGGCACCGTCCTCTGCGACCCCTACAGCCGCTCGATCGGCATGGATCTCGGCCGCCCCTCCGCGCATATCATCACCGTCAGCCACGATCACGCCGACCATAACTTTGTCGCTGGCGTCAAGCCGCTGCGCGAGAAGATGTTCGTGATCGATGGCCCCGGCGAGTACGAGGTCAGCGGCGTGCTGATCACCGGCGTCCGCACCGCCCACGACGCCAACAAGGGCGCCGACCGCGGATTCAACACGGTCTTCGTCATCCACCTCGACGATGTCGTCTTCTGTCACCTCGGCGACCTCGGCCACGAGCTGACCCAGGCCCAGCTTGAGGAGATCGGCAACGTCGATGTGCTCTTCGTGCCGGTCGGCGGCGGCGAGACGATCGGCCCCGCCGAGGCAAACGGCGTGATCAGCCAGATCGAGCCGAAGATCGTCATCCCCATGCACTTCGCCTCGGCGCAGCTCTCGTTTGAGTACGACCTGCTGCCCCTGGAGAAGTTCACCCACGAGCGCGGGATCAAAGAGATCGTCCCGGTAGACAAGCTCGCCGTCACCACGGCGAACCTGCCCGCCGAGAGCGAGGATACGCGCGTGGTGATCCTGCGGGCGGTGAAGGAGTGACGTGGGTGGCGATCATGACACATTGATGACAGGCGTCAATTAGCGGTAAAAGCCTCGGTGATGTGCGTTTGTATCTATAACTTGTCGCCCATAGAGGAAAACGCAGGCTGCTGCACAGCAATGCGCGAAACCTCAACACGCCGAACGCGTTTGAGGAAGCCACGAGGGCCACACAACCGTCTTTATGGCTGATGTGCATCTGTTCATGAAACGTATTGGAACAATCACTCGCCTGATGCGGACGTTTGTGTGGGTCGGTGCAGCCGTTCGGTTGCCCGACCCACGTTTTATTTAGGCCTATCGGCTGTAGTGGGCGGCTCACGATCCACTCCAGAGACAGTAGTAGAGCGCATGTGCAGGCGGGCAGTTAGTGATATCCACACAAGGAGATTGGCGAGCATGGCGAAGTACATCTTTGTAACGGGTGGTGTGGTTTCCTCAGTCGGTAAGGGCATTAGCGTCGCCTCTATCGGGCGCCTGCTCAAAAGCCGCGGCCTGCGCGTGTCGGTGCTGAAGCTCGACCCCTACCTGAACGTCGACCCGGGCACGATGTCGCCCTATCAGCACGGCGAGGTCTTTGTGACGGAGGATGGCGCCGAGACCGACCTTGACCTCGGGCACTACGAGCGCTTCATCGATGAGAACCTCTCGCGCCTGAGCAATGTGACGACCGGCCAGATCTACTCGGCGGTGATCCAGAAGGAGCGCCGCGGCGACTACCTGGGCGGGACGATCCAGGTGATCCCGCACATCACCGATGAGATCAAGTCGCGCATCGCCGCCGTCGGCAAGAGCTGCGACGCCGATGTGGTGATCGTCGAGATCGGCGGCACCGTCGGCGATATCGAGAGCCTGCCCTTTCTGGAGGCCATCCGCCAGATGCGGAAGGAGTATGGCCGCGACAACGTGCTCTACATCCACGTCACCCTGCTACCACACATCGGCTCGACCGATGAGCTGAAGACCAAGCCCACCCAGCACTCGGTCATGGCCCTGCGCGGCGTCGGCATCACCGCCGATGTGATCCTCTGCCGGGCCGACTTCGCCATCTCCGAGGATATCCGCGACAAGGTGGCCTTCTTCGCCGACGTGGACACCCGCGCGGTCATCCCGGTGCAGACGGTGGACTCGATCTACGAGGTGCCCCTGGTGCTTGAGGAGGCCGGCCTCGGCGAGTATCTCTGCGACCGGCTCGACCTCGGCTGTAGCACCCCCGACCTGACCGAGTGGCTGGAGCTGGTCCAGCTGATCAAGCAGCCGAAGCGCGTGGTGACGGTGGCGCTGGTCGGCAAGTACGTGGAGCTGCGCGACGCTTACATCAGCGTGGTGGAGGCCCTGCGCCACGCCGGGCTGCACCAGGAGCTCGACATCGACATTCGCTGGGTGTCGTCCGAGCAGGTTGAGCGTGAGGGGCCGGAGCGGTTGCTGGCGAACGTGTACGGCATCGTCGTCCCGGGCGGCTTCGGCGACCGCGGCATCGAGGGCAAGATCATGGCAGCCGAGTACGCCCGCACGAACGAGATCCCCTACCTGGGGCTGTGCCTGGGCATGCAGTGCGCCACGATCGCCTTCGCCCGCCAGCTCATGGGCAACAATGAGGCGAACAGCACCGAGTTTGACCCGAACACCCCGCACCCGGTGATCGACCTGATGTCCGATCAGCGCGACGTGACCGAGAAGGGCGGCACGATGCGCCTGGGCGTCTACCCCTGCACGCTCGTCCCCGGCACGCGGGCGGCCGCCGCCTATGGCGTCGGCGAGGTGATGGAGCGCCACCGCCACCGCTTCGAGTTCAACAACAAGTACCGCGCCCTGCTTGAGGAGGCCGGCTTCGTGGTCAGCGGCCACTCGCCGGACAACCGCCTGGTCGAGATCATCGAGCTGCGCGACCACCCCTGGTTCGTGGGCAGCCAGTTCCACCCCGAGTTCCTGTCGCGACCGAGCCAGCCCCACCCGCTGTTCCGCGAGTTTGTGGCCGCCGCCGCCCGCACCCTGCGCGCCGGCGAGGTGCAGCAGCTGCGCCTGGGCGACTCGGAGGAGACTCAGGCCGTGCGGGCCTGGGTGGCGATGGAGATGTCGTAGGACTGTAGCGATTCTTGTGCCCAGCAGACACATCCTGCACTGATGGTGCTGCGGCGCGGCGTAGCCGCGCCGCAGCACCATCAGTGTTTTTGTTCGCGCGAATAAGCCCTGGGTGAACCTGTGCGCAGAGGTGTGCCTCAGCTCGCGGCTGAAGCCGCGTCGCGGGGGCCTGCGGCCGACCGCCCACCTTCGTGGG
>NZ_JAIEWN010000008.1:153151-169680 GCF_019599295.1 Oscillochloris sp. ZM17-4
TGCAAGAAGATTCGTGCCCCCCCAGCGGCTTCAGCCTCTTGACAGTAGCGAACATACGTACTATTCTACCTGATAGCGAATGGCACATGCACAAGTGAACGTTCGGGCGGTTGCAGCGCATAACGTCACTGGCGCGCTGCGTAAAACGTTCTGCCGAGCTCGTAACCAATGGCTGTGGGGCGGCACAGCACGGGTGCAAGACCCTTGAAGCCCAAGCGTTTACGCTTGGGAGCCGTCACAGGTTGAGGTCATGCCACCAGCGGTATCTCAGCCGTTGTCGGAGGCGGCGGCGATGTCCTGGACATGTTTTGCTGTCTGCGGGTGGGGCCAACTGTTATGTTGGCCCCGCCCTTCTGAAACCTTGTCTACCGCTTTTCTGAGGGAGAGCTTCGCTCTCCCTCACCGTGCGCAGTGTTATTGCTGACAACAGAATTTCCTGACTACAGCGAGCGGTGAGGCATGTGCCTCACCGCTCGTTGTTCCCGGAAGCCGCTATGTCGGGCATGGGAAAGCCCCAAAGTGCCTCTTGCAGACAGGTAAAAAAGGCGTATAATGAGAGACTATCTGGGACGGCTTTGGCACACGCGAACGGCACACTCGGCTCCTTCGATCCTTTGCGGGACGGGATCGGCAAATCTGCTCGCTACCTAGGCGCGGACCAACCTCGGCGATAGACCCATTTCAAGGAGTGGCGAGCCATGAGCTTCGCGGACAAGACCCTGACCTGTCGGGATTGTGGGATGGACTTCGTGTTTACTGCTGGCGAGCAGGAGTTCTACGCATCAAAGGGATTCGTGAACGAGCCGACGCGCTGCCCCTCGTGCCGGCAGAACCGCAAGGCCCAGGCGGGCTCCGGCGGCCCCCGCGATGACCGTGCCCCGCGTTCATCGTCCTTCGCCCCAGGCGCCCCGCGCGAGCGGGTGTCGTACAAGGTCACCTGCGCCAACTGCGGCCAGGAGACGACGGTGCCCTTCGTCCCCCGCGGCACAAAGCCCGTCTACTGTAGCGACTGCTTCGACCAGATGCGCGGCGGCAGCGCCGGCGGTGGCGGCGGCTCGCGCCCGCGCTACTAGCATCTGATCTCAGACACACAGCGATGGGGCCGGCGAACGCCGGCCCCATCGCTGTGTGTCTCTCGCGCGCCTACTCCAGATAGTCGCGCAGGTGCTGCCCAACATCGGGGCTGCGCAGGCGGCGCAGGGCCTCGGCCTCGATCTGGCGGGCGCGCTCGCGGGTCATCCCGAGGGCGCGGCCGACCTCCTCAAGGGTGCGCCGACGCCCATCCTCCAGGCCATAGCGCAGGTCGATGATCCGGCGCTCGCGCTCGTTGAGGTGATCCAGCGCGGCCGATAGGTCGCGGCGGAGCAGCTGGGCCGAGGCGAAGTCGCCGGGAGTCGGCAGGTCGTCGTCGGGCAGGAAGTCGCCCAACGTGTGCTCGCCCTCATCGCCCACCGGCGTCTCCAGGGAGACGGGGCGGCGGGCCGCCTCAAGCACGCGCTCGATACGCTCGATCGGCTGGCCGAGCGCGAGGGCGATCTCCTCGGCGGTGGGCTGGCGCTCCAGCGACTGCGAGAGCCGCTCGGAGGTGCGCTTGACCTGGCTGACCGACTCGCTCATGTGGACGGGCAGGCGGATGGTGCGCCCCTGCTCGGCGATCGAGCGGGTGACGGCCTGGCGGATCCACCAGGTCGCGTAGGTGCTGAAGCGGTTGCCCTTGCGGTGGTCGAACTTCTCGACGGCGCGCATCAGGCCGATGTTGCCCTCCTGGATGAGGTCGAGCAGGGAGAGGCCTCGTCCGACGTACTTCTTGGCGATGCTCACCACGAGGCGTAGGTTCGCCTGGATCAGGTGTCGCCGCGCGTCATTGCCGCGCTCCACGTCGTGCTCAAGGGCGCGCCGCAGGGGCGTGCTGATCTCCTCGGCGGAGTCGAGCCGGTCCTCGGCCTCGTCGCCGCGCTCGATCCGCTCAGAGAGCTCCACCTCCTCGCTGGCGGTGAGCAGGGAGACCTTGCCGATCTCCTGGAGGTAATGCTGTACGGCGTCGGGCGTTGGCTCGACGTTCCGGGTGTGCTCTGTCGGCTCGCTGGTCACGTCGTCGCCCTCGGTCAGCCGATCACTATCGAGCTCGTGACCCATTTCCGGCGAATTCGTCATTCCCCAAAGCGTTTTTGTTCGCTTGAGCATCGGTTCTGTGCTCCTAGCCTAGCTGCAAGAGACACAAGACGGCCCCTCCCCGAAGAGGAGGAGCTGCGCCCTTTAAGCAGGTCTTCAGTTGCACTCAACAAAGCTGGGTTAAGCGCGTGATGGGCGCTCTATTGTGGATGCTCCATATGCAGCCTCGCGGCTGATAGGTGCGATTAAAAGTATAGATATAATAACGCAATTTGTCAAGTGTTGGTTTTTGTCAACAGTATCGGGCGCTGGCCCCTGCGGGGCAAAGATTAGATCTGAAAATATGACTGGGCGCGGGCGGATGGCGCGGCGAAACCGCACCATCCGCCCGCGCCGTCACCGGCGCAGCTGGGCGGCCACCTGGCCGGCGACGCGGGCGTTCTGGCGCAGCAGGGCCACGTTTGTGGCGATGCTCTCGCCGTGGGTCTCCTCGGCCATCGCCGCGAGCAGGAAGGGCGTCACGGCGGGGCCGCGGACGCCGGCGGACGCCGCCCGAGCCAGGGCGCGGCCGATGGCGACCTCGACCTCGGCGCGATCCAGGGCGACCTCGGCGGGCGGGGGCACGCAGAGCAGCAGGCCGCCCGGCGCGGCGACGGCGACATGCTGACGCTGGGCGGCCCAGATCCGGGCGGCGTCGGCCGGGGTGTCGGCGCGCGAGGGCACCGGCAGGCCGCTGCTGCGGCTGTAGAAGGCCGGGAACTCGTCGGTGCCCAGGCCCACCAGCGGCACGCCGAGGGTCTCCAGGTACTCGATGGTCGCCGGCAGATCGAGGATGGCCTTCGCCCCGGCGCAGACGACGAGCACCGGCGTGCGGGCGAGCTCGGTCAGGTCGGCCGAGATATCCCAGGTGGTCTCGGCGCCGCGGTGGACGCCGCCGATGCCGCCCGTGGCGAAGACCTCGACCCCGGCGGCGGCGGCGAGGGCCATGGTGGCGGCCACGGTGGTCGCGCCGTCGGCGGCCTGGGCGATGGCGGCGGCCACATCGCGCCGGCTGAGCTTGCGCACCTGGGCCGAGCGAGTGGCGAAGCGCTCGATCTCGTCGGCGGCCATGCCGACGGTGGGCACGCCGGCGCACACGCCGACGGTGGCGGGCACGGCACCGGCGGCGCGCACCTCGTCCTCCATGGCGCGGGCGAGCTCCAGGTTCTGCGGGTAGGGCAGCCCGTGGCTGATCACGGTGCTCTCTAGGGCGACGACGGGCCGGCCCTCGTCGAGGGCGGCGGCGATCTCGGATGAGATGCGGAGCATGGGCGTTCTCCATGGTGGTAGGGCGCAGCAGCGCGGCGCTGCTGCGCCCTACGGCTCGACGGGGGCGCCGGCGCGGGTGACAGTGTACGGGTGCATGCCGTGGCGGCGGGCGAGGGTGAGATCATCGGGCTCGCCGTCGATGAGGACCAGGGCGATGAGCAGGCCGCGCCGGCGCAGGGGCAGCAGCCGCTCGATGGTGTCGGGGCCGGCGCGCAGACAGATCAGGACGACGGTGCTGCCCCAGCTCAGGCCGGCGCTGGCACGGCTCAGGGCCGCCGCGATGTCGCCCTCGGCCGGAGCCTCAAGCCTGCCGAGCAGGCGCAGCATGGCGAGCAGGTGGGCGCGGCCGTCGCCGGGGCCGATCGTCGCGGCCAGCCCGTCGGTGAGCGGGTCGCGCCCGCTGCTACAGAGCCCCGCCGGCAGCCGGCGGCCGATCAGGTCGGCGATGATCGAGGCGGCGGCGACCACCGCCCGCTCCTGGGCGTCGTAGCTGTAGCGGCTGGGGTACTCGGCGTGGCTGAATGCGAGGGCGACGAGCGTCTCGCGGGCGATGGCCGGCTGCTGGCGGCGCACCTGGAGCGCGCCGATGCGGGCGCTGCTCTTCCAGTCGATCTGGCGCATCGCGTCGCCGGCCTGGTAGTCGCGCACGCCGACCGGGCGGGCCGGGTCGGTGAAGAGGCTGCGGGGCGCGGCCCGCGCGCCGAAGGGCAGGGCGGCGGGCAGGCCCAGCTCGGCCAGGGGCAGCACCTGCGGCAGGATCACCAGGGCGTCGGTGCCGCCGCTGGAGAGCGGCTGCTCGCGCAGGCCGAGCACGTCGCCGGTCTGTAGGCGCAGCGGGCCGAGCCGGTAGAGGCCGCGGCGCTGGCCCTGCACGGTGTAGCTCACCACGCGCCGCTCGCCCGCGCCCAGGGAGACGACCCGCCGCACGGCGGGAAGGGTGCGCAGGGCCGGCGGCACGCTCTCGTAGATCGACAGCCAGGGCATGGGCAGCAGGCTGTGGTTGCTGATCGCGATCTGGATGTCGACCGGCTCGCCGGGGAAGGCGGTCGCCGGCACCTCGCGCGCCCAGCGCAGCCCGCGCGACACCTGGCGCACCCAGAGCCATGCCACCGCCTGGAATCCCACCAGCATGTAGAGCAGGTAGAAGAAGATCTCGCTGCGCAGCGCGGCCGCCACGGCGAGTAGGACCAGGGTGAGGACGCGAAGGTCGGCCATACGAATGTTGAATGTTGAATGTTGAATGTTGAATGTTGAATTCAACATTCATAATTCACATGCGGAACACCCCGAAGGTGGTCTTCTCCACCGGGGCGTTGGCGGCGGCGGCGAGGCCGAGGGCCAGTACCATGCGGGTGTCGGCCGGGTCGATCACGCCGTCGTCCCAGAGGCGGGCGGTGGAGTAGTAGGGGCTGCCCTCGCGCTCGTACTTCTCTAGGATGGGTGCCTTGAAGACCTCCTGCTCCTCGGGGCTCATGTCGGCGCCCCTGGCGATCAGGTTGTCGCGTCGCACCGTCAGCAGGACGTTGGCCGCCTGGGGGCCGCCCATCACGCTGATGCGGGCGTTGGGCCACATCCAGAGCTGGCGGGGCTGGTAGGCCCGCCCGCACATGCCGTAGTTGCCGGCCCCGAAGGAGCCGCCGATCACCACGGTGAACTTGGGCACATTGGCGCAGCTCACCGCCGTGACCAGCTTGGCCCCGTCCTTGGCGATGCCGCCGTTCTCGTACTGGCGGCCGACCATGAAGCCGGTGATGTTCTGCAGGAAGATCAGCGGGGTGCCGCGCGCGCAGCAGAGCTCGATGAAGTGGGCCCCCTTGAGCGCGCTCTCGCTGAAGAGGATGCCGTTGTTGGCCAGGATTCCCACCGGCATGCCCATGATCTGGGCGAATCCGCAGACCAGGGTGGTGCCGTAGCGGGCCTTGAACTCGTGGAGCCGGCTGCCGTCCACCAGGCGGGTGATCGCCTCGCGCACATCGTAGGACTTGCGGGAGTCGCGCGGGATCACGCCGTAGATCTCGCTCGGGTCGTAGCGCGGCTCCTCGGGCGGGCGCAGCTCCCAGGGCGCGGCGCGGCGCGGGCCGAGGTTGGCCACGATGTCGCGCACGATCGCCAGGGCCTCGCGGTCGTCCTCCGCAAAGTGGTCGGCCACGCCGGAGACGCGGGTGTGGACATCGGCCCCGCCCAGGTCCTCGGCGCTGACCTCCTCGCCGGTGGCGGCCTTGACCAGCGGCGGGCCGCCGAGGAAGATCGTGCCGGTGCCCTTGACGATCACCACCTCGTCGGACATGGCGGGCACATAGGCCCCGCCGGCGGTGCAGTTGCCCATCACGGCGGAGATCTGCGGGATGCCGCGCGCCGACATCTGGGCCTGGTTGTAGAAGATCCGCCCGAAGTGCTCGCGGTCGGGGAAGACCTCATCCTGCATGGGCAGGAAGGCCCCGCCGCTGTCCACCAGGTAGATGCAGGGCAGCAGGTTCTCCTGGGCGATCTCCTGGGCCCGCAGGTGCTTCTTGACGGTGAGCGGGTAGTAGGTGCCGCCCTTGACGGTGGCGTCGTTGGCGATGATCACGCACTCGCGCCCGGAGACGCGGCCGACCCCGGCGACCATGCCGGCGCCGGGCACCTCGTCGGGGTAGACGCCGTGGGCGGCCAGGGCGCCGATCTCCAGGAAGGCGCTGCCCTCGTCGAGCAGGGTGTCGACGCGCTCGCGGGGCAGCAGCTTGCCGCGCTCGCTGTGGCGGGCGCGGGAATCGGCGCTGCCGCCGAGGGCGGCCCGCTCGCGCAGGGCGCGCAGCTCGTCGGCCAGGGCGCGGTGGTGGGCGGCGTTGGCGAGGAACTCCTCACCGTGGGTGTTGATGTGGGAGTGTATGAGGGACATCTTTGGTTATACCCTAAACTGCTCGCGGTAGCGCATCATCTCAGCCAGGCTGATGCTGGCCCCGCAGAGGATGAGCACCAGGTGGCCGCCGGGGGTGATCCGCCCGCGCAGCTGGCGGGCGGCGCTGAGGGTGACGGCGGCGGACGGCTCGACCAGCACTTTGGCGCTGTCGAGCAGCCAGACCATGTCGGCCACGGCATCGGCGTCGGGGCGCACCAGCACCTCCTCAAGGTAGCGCTGGGCCAGGCTGAGGGTCAGCTCGCTGACCGAGGGCGCGCCAAGGGTGGCGGCGATCGAGGTGATCGCCGGCAGATGGACGATCTGGCCGGCGGCGAGAGCCTGGCTCATCGCGTCGGCGCCGACCGTCTCGACGCCCCAGATCCGCGTCTCGGGGCGCCGCTCCCTGATCGCCATGGCCACGCCGCCGATCATGCCGCCGCCGCCGATGCTGGCGATCACGTCGGTGACATCGGGCGCGTCGGCGAGGATCTCCAGGCCGAGGGTGCCCTGGCCGGCGACGACCTCGGGGTCGGCGAAGGGGTGGATGAAGCTGTAGCCCTCGGCCTCTAGCTCGCCGGCGCGGGCGAATCCGGCGGCCGCGTTGGGCAGCAGGTCGACCTGCGCGCCGTAGGCGCGGGCGGCGGCCACGGCCGAGGGCGCGGTGCTCTCAAACATAATGATCCGCGCGCTCAGGCCGAGCTGGCGGGCGGCGAAGGCCACGCCCTTGCCGTGGTTGCCCCCGCTGACCGCCAGCAGCCCGCGGGCGCGGGCCGTGTCGTCCAGGCCGAGGATCTTGTGGAAGGCCCCGCGCGGCTTGAACGAGGAGGTCTCCTGGAGAAACTCGTACTTGAGCGAGACGCGGGCGCCGAGCAGATCGCTGAGGGCGCGGCTGGGCAGCAGGGGCGTGCGGATGATATAGGGCGCGATCCGCGCGGCGGCGGCGCGGATGTCGGACAGGGAGAGATCGCTCATAGCAGTCCTTTAAGCTCCTCGGCGGCCTTCTTGGTCATGCCCTGGACGGCGGCCAGCTCCTCGACGCTGGCCTTGCGGATGCCGTCGAGCGAGCCGAAGGCCTTCAGCAGCGCCTTCTTCCGCTTGGGGCCGATGCCGGGGATGTCCTCCAGGGGCGAGGCGAAGACGGCCTTGCCGCGCAGCTTGCGGTGGTAGGTGATCGCGAAGCGGTGGGCCTCCTCATCGGCGCGCTGCACGATGCCGAGGGCCTTGCTATCGCGGGCGAGCACGATCAGCTGCTCCTGGTCGGGGCGCACCAGGTCGAAGCGGTTGCGGTCGACGCCCTTGGCCACGCCGACGACGGGGATGTGGTCGAACTTGAGCGCGCGCAGGGCGTCGAGGGCGGCGTTGAGCTGGCCTCGCCCGCCGTCGATCAGCACCAGGTCGGGCAGGTCGGCCCATTTCGAGGGGACAGGGGACAGGGTAGAGGGAACAGCGGAATTATTATCGACGCTGATCTGCACTTGATCTTGGGTCTCTATATCTCCTGTCCCCCGTCCCCTAATTCCTCGGCGGCCCGCTTAAACCTCCGCGTGATCACCTCGTGGATGGAGGCCACATCGTTGGCGCCCTCGACGGTCTTGATCATAAAGCGGCGGTAGGCGCCCACCTTGGGCTCGCCGCGCTCGAAGACGACCATGCTGGCCACGCTCTGCTTGCCCTGGGTGTTGGAGATATCGTAGCACTCGATGCGCTGCGGCATATCCGGCAGGTCGAGCAGGTCGCGCAGCTCGGAGAGGCCGGCGACGGCGCGCTGCTCGGAGTTGAGCCACTGGGCGCGCAGCTCCTGGAGCTTCTGGCGGGCGTTCTGCGCGGCCAGATCGATCAGCTGCTTCTTCTCGCCGCGGCGGGGCACGCCGATCTCGACCTTGTGGCCGCTCTTCTGGCCGAGCCAGGAGGCGATGATCATCGGCTCCTCGATGTGGTCGGCGAGCAGCAGGTTGGGCGGGATGTTCGGCGCGTTGTTGTAGAACTGGGTGAGGAAGGAGCCGAGCAGGGCCGAGTCGCTCTCGTCCTCGGTGCCCTGGAGGGTGAAGGGCTCGGCGTTGACCAGCTTGCCGCCGCGGATGAAGAGCACCTGCACCACGGCGCTGCCCTCCTCGCGGGCGAAGGCGATCACGTCCTGGTCGGTGTCCACCGTGCGCAGCACCTGCTGGCGCTCCATGATCTTCTCGATCGCCACGATGCGGTCGCGCAGGATGGCGGCCCGCTCGAAGTTGAGGTCCTCGGCGGCCTGCTCCATCTGGCGGCGGATATCGCGCACGATCTGCTCGCTCTTGCCCTCCAGGAAGCGGCAGACCGCATCGACGGCCTGGCGGTAGTCCTCCTGGGAGACCAGGCCGGGCACGCAGGGGCCGAGGCAGCGGCGCATCTGGTAGTAGGTGCAGGGCCGGCCCTTGCGGCGGTGCTCGTGGAACCAGCTGTCGGAGCAGTTGTTCGAGGGCCGGAAGGCGAAGAGCCGGTTGAGCAGGTCGAGCGTCTTGTAGACCGAGCCGGCGCTGGCGTAGGGGCCGAAGTAGCGCGCGCCGTCATCGGCGACGCTGCGGGTGGAGAAGATGCGCGGCCACTCGTCCTGCAGCGTGACCTTGATGAAGGGGTAGGTCTTATCGTCCTTGAGCAGGATGTTATAGGGCGGGCGGTGCTCCTTGATCAGGTTCATCTCAAGCAGCAGGGCCTCAAGCTCGCTCTGGGTGATGATGATGTCGAAGGTGGCGATGTGGCTGACGAGGCGGCGGGTCTTGCCGCTCAGGCCCTTGGGCGAGCCGAAGTAGGAGCGCATGCGGTCGCGCAGCTTCTTGCTCTTGCCGACGTAGAGCAGCCTGCCGTCGGCGCCCTTCCAGAGGTAGACGCCGGGGAGCTCGGGGACGCCCCTGAGGCGCTCCTCGAAGGCGGCGGGGTCGGCGATGGCGGTGTAGGAGAAGTCCATAGCTCCATGGGGGAGGTCAAGGGATGGCATTGCCCTCCCTGCGAGCCTCCCTGGCCTGCGGGATATGCGTGGCTCCGATGAGAACATTATAGCATCATGGGACGGCGGGGGGCGGGCGTGACGATGGCGCAACGTGGCGCTCGCCGTCATGCGAGAATCCCAAGAGTCGCGTTCATGTGGTAGGCTACCGCTATGCCTTTCGCCCAGCACACCCCCACCGGTCGCCTGACAGGACGCACCTATGGACTGGCAGATCTCCCCGTACCTCCCCGCCCTCGCCATCTCAGGTGTCGTCGCGCTGATCACCTGCGCGCTCGCGTGGCGCTGGAGGTCCGCCCAGGGCGCCGTCGAGATCGCCGCGCTGGCTCTCCTGAGCGGCCTCTGGTCCTGGCTCTACGCCCTTGAGCTGAGCAGCGCGGAATTCGCCGTCGCCCTGACGTGGGCCAAGATCGAGTATATCTGCATCGCCGGCGTGCCGACGATGCTGCTGGTCTTCGCCGCGCGCTACACCGGCCGCGACGGCTGGCTGGCCGGGCGGCGCTGGCTGTTCCTCGCGGCCTTCCCCGCCCTGACCCTGCTGGCCGTCTGGTCGAACGACCTGCACCGGCTCTACTGGAGCGAGATGCGCTGGGTGGCGAGCGGGTCGGTCAGCATCCTGAAGTTCTCCTACGGGCCGCTCTTCTGGGCCTTTATCACCTACTCCTATGTCTGTGTCACGGGGGCCACGTGGCTGCTCCTCCAGAGCATCCTGCGCGCGCCGCAGGCCTACCGGGGCTCCACCGCCGCGCTGCTGGTGGCGATCGTGGCGATCTGGGGCGGCAACGCGCTCTACCTCTCCGGCCTCAGCCCCTGGGGCTACCTCGACCTGACGCCGGTCTCGTCGACGATCTCCGGGCTGGCGATCACCCTCGGCATCTATCGGCTGCGCCTGTTCGACCTGCTGCCGATCGCCTACAGCATGGTCTTCGGGCAGCTCAGCGACGGGGTGGTGGTGATCGACGTGCAGAACCGCGTGGCCGACCTCAACCCGGCGGCCCAGCGCGACCTGGGGAGCGTGCGGGGCTCAATCATCGGCGTGCCCGCGCGCGAGGTCTTCAGCCGCTGGCCCCACCTGATCGATCGCTACCAGCAGATCAAGCCCCTGAGCGATGAGCTGGAGGTGGCTATGCCCGAGGGGGCGAGCCGCTGGCTCGACCTGCGCATCTCGCCGCTCTACAACAGGCGCGGCAACCTGCGCGGGCGGGTGATCGTCTGGCACGACATCACCGAGCGCAAGGCGGCCGAAGCCGATCTGCGGGCGGCCAGAGACGCGGCCGAGATGGCCAGCCGGGCCAAGAGCGCCTTCCTGGCCAACATGAGCCACGAGCTGCGCACCCCGCTCAGCGCGATCATGGGCTACTGCCAGCTGATGCGGCTGGAGGTCGAGCAGGGCGAGGTCGAGCAGGCCCTGCTCGACCTGGACATGATCGAGCATGCCGGTGAGCACCTGCTGCGCATGATCGCCAACCTGCTCCAGCTCGCGCAGATCGAGGCTCAGGACAGCCGCATCCGGCTCGCGCCGATAGCCCTGGGCGAACTGCTCGCCGAGCTGGCCGACTCGATGCGCGCGACGGCCGCCCGCAAGGGCAATGCGCTGCTGGTGCGGGTCGATGATCCCGCCACAGTGTTTCAGGCCGACCGGGCGCGGCTGCGCCAGGTGCTGCTGAACCTGCTCGATAACGCCGCCAAGTTCACCGAGGGTGGCACGATCACCCTGGAGGGCCGGTGCGTGGGCGGCGAGGCCGGCGCGTACGCGATCTTCTCGGTGATCGACACCGGCGTCGGCATCGCCCCCGACGAGCTGGGCAAGATCTTCGAGATCTTCGCCGAGCCGGATATCGCGAAGCGGCGGAAGTTCGGCGGGGCCGGGGTCGGCCTGGCGATCTGCCGGCGCTTCTGCATAGATATGGGCGGCGACATCGAGGCGACGAGCGCCCTCGGGTGCGGCACGACGATGACGGTTCGCCTGCCGATGGGCGGCCCGGCCGATCTGGCCGCGCGGCCCGCCGAGGGGGAGCTGGCGTAGTGCGATTGCAGATTGCAGATTTGATGCCGCAGAATCGCCGCGCTCAATCTGCAATCTGCAATGCAGCTCAGGGCACCACCGTGATCGTGGCGACCTCGTACTCGCCGAGCGGCACCGGCTCGCCGTTGAGGGTGACGGGCGGCCGGGCGAAGCTGTCCGGGGCGAACATGCCAACCACCACGCGGTAGTCGCCGGGGGGCAGGCCCGGCGGCAGGTAGACATCGTTGGCGTCCACCACCATCGTCCCCGCGCGCCAGGAGCTGGTGGGGAAGCGGCCCTGCCAGGGCGGCGCGTCGCGCTGGGTGGGCACGCCGCCGCCGGCGTCGACCAGATGGACGAAGATGTAGCGGTCGTCGGCGAGGGGCTGCTCGACCTGCCAGAAGGTGCGCAGGCCGAGGACGCCGCCGGGCCTGAGCGGTGCGCCCGGCACGAGCATCGGCGGCGCCCCGTCGGCCGAGGGGTCGCCGATGGCGACGCCGAGCAGGCGCGCCCCGCCGAAGCGCAGGTCGCCCGACACGGGCAGGGGCACGTCGGCGGGCGAGAGGCCGGTGGCGATCACCAGCAGCCGCGAGCCGAGCACATCGTTGCGGTTATCGGAGCCGAACGCTGCCGTTATGCCCGCGCTGAGCAGCGTGTCGTACGCGGGCGGCGGCGTGAGCTGGCCCCAGCGCTTCGATGAGAGCACCAGGTAGGCGTAGCCCTGGGCGCGGTACCAGGCCAGGTCGTGGGTGGCCATCGTCGGCACATCGGTCCAGCGCTGCTCGGTGGGGCCGGGCACCGGCTTCAGCTCGGCGGCGATGCGCGTCCCCGGCGGCACGTTCGCGTCGATCCAGGCGATCAGCTGCACGCGGGTGTCGCCGCCGGCCTGGCGGCCCACATAGGTCGCGCTGGTGAGCGCGGCGGGCAGCAGCAGGGCGGCGGCGGCCACGCAGGTGGCCGCCACGCCGGCGCGCGGGCCGCGCCGGGCGCCCAGGCGGCCGGACTCGACCACGGCGACGCCCACGGGCAGGGCGCAGGCCACCAGCAGCGGCAGCATGTTCTGCATGAAGTGGCTCGGCCGCGAGAGGTGAAGCAGCAGCGAGGGCAGGGCGAAGCCCAGCCAGACCGCCAGGGCGCGCGGGCGGCGGCGGCCCAGCAGGATCAGCCCGGCCAGCACGGCGAGGCAGAGCAGCGGGCTCAGCCCCTCGAACAGGAAGAACTCGACATAGCCGCCGACGTTCCACGCGCCGCGGTACTGCCCGTTCGCCCCGCTGTAGTTGCCCCACTGCCGCACCACCCCGCCGCCCACCTCGCCGAAGCGCAGCAGCGCGTAGGGCGTGCCGGCCACAAAGCAGACGATCGCAGAGAGACCCGCAGCGCAGAGACGAGAAATTTGACGAACAAAGCGATGAGAAAGCAGAGCTTTCTCATCGCTTTGTTCGTCGTTTTTGGCAAGCACGGCAGCGACCACAATCGCCCCGGCGACGAGCCCGGCGTTGTACTTGGCGGAGGCGGCCAGCCCGGCGAAGGCCCCGGCCACGATGAAGGCCCGCCAGCGGTTGGTGTCGGCGGCCAGGATGGCCGCGCCGAGGCTCAGGCATGCCAGGAAGGAGGCCGTGACATCGGTGGTCGCCCACTGCGAGAACTTCAGGTGGTAGGGCAGCAGGGCCACCAGCAGCGCCCCGACCAGCCCGGGGCCCCGGCCCCAGCCGCGCGCCCCCAGGCTGAATGCCGCCATGGTGGTGAGCGCCCCGATGGTGGCCGAGACCCAGCGCGAGACCACGAAGAAGCCCGGCAGCGTCGTCACCACGTAGGTCGTGACCGTCATCTGGCTCAGGTCGCCGTAGGTGCCGGCGGCGACGCCCAGCCGGTAGTGGAGGCTCAGGGCGCTAAGCAGCAGGTAGACGAAGAGCGAGGGCTTCTGGAAGAAGTGCTGGTTCGGGTCGCCCGTGCGCAGCATGTCGATCACATAGTTGATCGGGTTGGGCTCGTCGGGGTGGTCGACGTAGGGCAAGCTCTGGCGGATGGTGAGCACCCGCAGCAGCAGCGCGCCCACGGCGATCAGCCCGACGAGCAGCCGCCAGCGCCAGGCGCGGCCCTTCGCTTCAGGGAGTGTGTTCATCGGGGCCATAGTACCACGGCGGGCGGCCCCCCTCAGCAAACGTTTCTCGGCCCGCGCCTATAATAGTACCAGGGTCATCCCCGCCAACCTAGCGGGTGAGAATCGCCTATGGTAAGATAATCTGCGCCCGCTCAATGTCGCGCGGGCGCGCCAAGCAGACAGGAGCCCCCATGTCGCCCGATCGGATCTCGCGCCGCGTCAACGCCGTCCCCCCCTCCGGCATCCGCCGCTTCTTCGATATCGCCGCCACCATGCCCGACGTGATCTCGCTCGGCGTCGGCGAGCCGGACTTCATCACCCCCGCCGACATCCGCGCCGCCGGCCAGCGCTCGGTCGATCAGACCACCGCCTACACCTCGAACTCGGGCCTCAAGGAGCTGCGGGTGGCTCTGGCCGCCCACCTCAACGCGCGCTACGGCGCCGACTACGACGCCGAGAACGAGCTGCTGATGACGGTGGGCGTGAGCGAGGCCATGCTCGGCGCGGCCCTGGCGGTGCTCAACCCCGGCGACGAGGTGCTCGTCCCCGAGCCCTGCTTCGTCGCCTACCCGGCCTGCGTCACCTTCGCCGACGCGGTGCCGGTATATGTGCCGACCAGCGTGGCCGACGGCTTCCAGGTCAGCGCGGCGGCCCTTGAGGCGGCGATCACCCCGCGCACGCGGGCTATCCTGATCGGCTACCCCAACAACCCCACCGGCGCCGTGATGAGCCGCGAGCGTATGCTTGAGGTCGCCGCGGTGGCCGAGCGCCACGACCTGCTGGTGATCTCGGACGAGATCTACGACCGGCTGGTCTACGGCGTGGAGCACGTATGCTTCGCGGCCCTGCCCGGCATGCGCGAGCGGACGATCCTGCTGGGCGGCTTCTCGAAGGCCTACGCGATGACCGGCTGGCGCCTGGGCTGGCTGGCCGCGCCGGCCGACATCACCGCCGCCGTGCGCAAGGTACACCAGTACGCGATCATGTCGGCGCCGACCATGAGCCAGTACGCCGGCCTGGAGGCCCTGCGCTTCGGCGAGCCCAGCGTGCGGGAGATGTGTGCCGAGTACGACCGCCGCCGCAAGGTGATCGTCGGCGGGCTGAACAGCATCGGCCTGCCGACCTTCGAGCCCCAGGGGGCCTTCTACGCCTTCCCGTCAGTCGCCCACCTCGGCCTGAGCAGCGACCAGTTCTGTGACAGGCTGCTGATGGAGGAGCAGGTGGCCGTCGTCCCCGGCGACGCCTTCGGGCCGAGCGGGGCCGGCCACGTGCGCGCCTGCTACGCCACGTCCATGGATAAGATCGAGGAGGCCCTGGAGCGGATCGAGCGCTTCGTGCGCCGCGTCTCCTAGCGCGGCGCAGCCTTTCGGTTATCAGCAGAGGGTACACTAAGGCAGCGTTGCCGCACTGGCGCCATCGACGCGTGCATCTATTGCATCTGACCCAACGCGCAAAGGAGGTTCCCATGCCGGTTGAGCTGAGCAGCCCGCCGCAGACGGCGGGCCCGGAGACGAGCTCCGTGCATATCGATGGCGAGGTCCGCTGCGCCATCACCGGGAGGCCGCTCCGCCCGGAGGAGGCCTACTGGGCGCCGCCCCTGGTGACGATGGGCGAGCTGGTGTCGACGCTCTGGCGGACGCTGACCACGAACCCCGCCGGCCTCAGCGAGGTGCTGATGAGCGAGCAGCCCAATGTGCCCTACGCCCCCGAGGCCCGCCAGGAGCTCGCCCGCCGCCGCTCCGCCGAGCAGCTCAAGCTGCTCGTCCTGCTGCTGCTGGTCGCCGCCGTGCTGATCATCCCGATCGTGATGATGGTGAGCTGAGCGCAGGGGACAGGGGACAGGGGACAGGGGACAGGGGACAGGGGACAGGGGACAGGGGGCAGGGGACAGGGGCTTATGGCCGACATTAGTCTCGATCAAGCCGTCGCCCCGCTGGTGATCACGCTCGACATCGGCTCCTCGTCGGCGCGGGCGCTGCTCTACGACGGGAGGGGCCGGCGGGTGGCGAGCGTGGGCACCCAGGAGCCCTATGAGCTGACGAGCACGCGCGACGGCGCATCGGAGGACGACCCTGAGGCAGCCATGGATCGCGTATGCCGCTGCCTCGACGCGCTGCTCGGCCAGATCACGCCCTCTGGCCGCCCGATCGGCGCCGTGGCCATCTCCAGCATGGCCTCGACGTTCCTGGCCCTCGATGGCGAGGGGCGCCCGCTGACGCCGGTGATCAGCTACGCCGATACGCGCAACGCCCAGGATGCGGCGGCCCTGCGCGAGCGCCTAGACGAGCGCGTGATCCACGAGCGCAGCGGGTGCCTGCTGCGCACAAGCTACTGGCCGGCGCGCCTGGCCTGGCTGCGCCGCACCCGGCCCGACATCTGGCGGCGGGCGCGGGGGTGGACCAGCCTGGGCGAGTACCTGGAGCTGCGGCTCTTCGGGCGGCGGCGGGTGAGCCACTCGGTGGCCTCGTGGGGCGGCTTGCTCAACCGGCACAGCCTGGAGTGGGACGCGGGGCTGCTGGACGATCTGGGCATCTCGGCGGATCAGCTCGCGCCGCTGGCCGACGTGGGCGAGCGGCTAGAGGGGCTGGCGCAGCCCTTCGCGGCGCGCTGGCCGGCCCTCGCGGGCGTGCCCTGGCTCCCGGCCATCGGCGACGGGGCAGCGGCGAACCTGGGCAGCGGCTGCGTTGACGCGGGCCGAATCGCGCTGACCGTCGGCACAACCGGGGCGCTGAGGATCGTTGTCCCGGAGGTGCCGGCCATCCCGGCGGGCCTGTGGGCCTACCGGGTAGACCGGCGGGCGGCGCTGCTGGGCGGGGCGACCAGCGAGGGCGGGAACCTCTACGCCTGGCTGCACGGGTCGCTGCGACTAGACGAAGAGAGCGATGCGGCGATGGGTGTGCTGCCGCCCGACGGGCACGGGCTGACGATGCTGCCCTTCATCGCCGGCGAGCGCAGCCCGGGGTGGGCCGGCGACGCGAAGGCCAGCATCCACGGGATCACGCTTGACACCACGCCGCAGGAGATCCTGCGGGCCGCTATGGAGTCGGTGGCCTACCGCTTCGGGCTGATCGCGGAGGGGCTGGCGGGGGCGGGGGGCGAGGCCCGCCAGATCATCGCCAGCGGCGGCGCGCTGCTGCGCTCGCCGGTG
>NZ_JAIEWN010000080.1 GCF_019599295.1 Oscillochloris sp. ZM17-4
AGGCCGCCAGCATCGTCGCCCTTGCCGTCGAGCAGGATGAAGCCGTGCGGGATGAGCTGCTGGCAAAAGCCGGCCAGGGCCTGGGACTTCCCGGCGCCCATGCCGGCCGTCACATGGAGAATCTCGTGGAGCGCACGCAGGGGGAGCCCGACCGGGGCGGGCTGGCCGCGGTCATCGTGGGCATGGCCGAGGGTCAGCCAGTCAGTGGCCCCGGGCGGGACGAACGCGCTGGCCGGGGCAGGCAGGATGCGGTTGGGCAGCCAGACCAGCTCGGCGTCGGCGGGGGCGGGGACGGCCCAGAGCGCGCTGAGCTCGGTGGGGGTGAGGGTGGCGGGCGGCGCCCAGAGCGCGGGGAGCAGCCGGGGCGGCACCAGCGGCCAGGGCGGGTGGCCGCCCGCCCGCGCCTGCGGGGCGCGGGGCGCGGCCACCCGCACGATGCGCCGGCCGGGGCGCAGCCGCTGGGAGCGCGCGCCGAGCGGCGGGGTCGGGGCGACGCTGCGCAGCGGGGCGAGGGCGGACGCGACGCTGGCGAGGAGCGTGTGGGCGGCCGGCAGCGCCGCGCGGTTCTCCAGGAGGAGCACGACCCGCACCGCCACGTGGGCGGCGGGGCTGGCGGCGCGGGCGGCGATCGCCTGGCTCGCCGCCGCCCCGCCGGGGGTAGCCGGGTGGCGGCGCAGCACCGCCAGGGCGCGGCGGGCCAGCGCCTGGCGGTGGGCCAGGGCGCGCGGCGGCTCGGCGGCCAGGGCCAGCTGGATCTCGGCGTGGAGGACGCCCTGCGGACAGCGCAGGGCGCTCGCCAGGGCGGGCAGCAGACCGAGCGGCTCCGGCGCGAGGGGCAGGTGCGCAGGGGCGGCCAGGTGCATGGTCTGCATGACGACGATGGTGCCGGGGGGCGGCTGGGCCAGCGGGTCGGCGACCGGGTCGAGCTGGGCGGTCGGGTCAGCGGCGCGCAGGGCGGCGCGCAGCGGGTGGAGCCGCGCTGGGAGCGCGTCCGGGGCGGCGGCCAGGCGCAGCCCGAGGGCGGCCGGCTGGTTGGGGGCACGACTGAGCGTGAAGCTTGTCGCGCCCGGAGCCTGGGTGATGCCAGCGAGCAGGCACGCCCAGAGCGCCGCCGGGTCGGCGGCGGCCCCGGCCAGCCGCCGGCGCGGGTGCAGCGTGCGCACCTGGTAGGTGGCGGGCGCATGCGGTGGCCGGGCGGCGGCGTGAAGCAGGGCGGCCAGGGCGAACAGCAGATCCAGGCCGACGACCGCCAGGCCGGCGGCGGCCGCCCGGCGCAGGGCCAGCTGGACGGGGGGGGCAGCGAACCGGAGCAGCAGGTCTGCGCCGGCGCGCGATGCCAGGGCGGCGGGCGCGGCGGGGTCGAGTGGCGCGGCCAACGTATCCTGCGCCCATGGCAGCGGCTGCGGGCGCAACCACGCCGAGCCGATCAGCAAGCCCAGCAGCAGCAGCAGAACGAACCAGAACAGACGGCGTGGCAGGTCAGGGTGCGCCGGGAGCGGCGCGCGGGCCAATGAGATTATTCAATTGGCACCAACCACCCTCGCGGTGCTGGAGGCGTACCTGTCACATGTCCGCAATCCAGCCGGCTATCTCGTACAAGGGAGCCGCCGGAACCGCCAACTGAATGGCCAGCCGATCAAGGATCGCTCGATTTTTGAACAAATCCGAGCACTTGGAGCCAGAATCGGCTTCCCAGATCTCGCCCCGCGAGATTGTCGTCACTACTGGGAACGCAGGCACCAGCAGTAATCTCGCCTGGAGTCCCTGCGCGGAACCTGGTATCATGTTCCAAGCACAATCAAGGCGATGGTTTGATAGAACCAGCAGAGATAAAGAGGGAGATATGCGCGTAAGCGATCCGTACAGAGAGGAGTAACAACAACGCGCTACCCATCAGCTTGCCGGCAGGGGGCAGCGCGCCGTTGACCACAAACGCAACCAACCCGGGAAGGTTTTCGCGCTCGTGTGACATCGTATTGTACGGGCTGGACTCTTGATCGTCAACTCTTTTCTGGGGAGGCGACGTGACCCAGCACCCGATTCGCAGGACAACGCACGCGCAGCGCCGACGGAATAGCAATCGCCACACGCTGCATTCGCGCAGCCATGCAAGCAATCGCTGAGGAGTCCCGTGCCAGCCTTCATCCTCTCCATCGCCGTCAGCGGCATCATGTTCGTGTCCGCGCTGCTCGCCTTTGCCCGCCTGGGGCGTGGTCCGTCCGAGGATCCCTGGAAGCGTCGGCGCGATCAGGTCACCCTGGAGTTGCTCCGGGCATATCCGCATCAACGATACAAATGGATCGCGAGCCAGGCACTCGAACAACTCGCCGATGAGATTCCCAGCGACGAGATGATCACCGAGGAGACCGTATGCAACGTCTACCGGCGCTACCGCCACCTCATCGACAACCGGTAATACAAATCGGTACGGAGCGCCTGCTCGCAGGTTCTCCGTACTTTACTTTGTTAATTATTTTACCGGTCATTTTGCCACGTATTTTACCGCACCTCAGCGCAAAAACGTGATAGATTGTTCGCACATGTGATCACAGCGCCCATCAACCATAGGCATGGCTATGCATACTGAACGGTTGACCATCCGCATCGCGCCCGAAGACAAAGCGCTCCTGCGCGATCTCGCCGCGATCAGCGGCGAGGCGATGAGCATTGTTCTCCGCCTATCATCAGTGAGACCCTCTTCGCAACTGCGCAGGCCATTCGTGAGGAGCGCACCGGCGTTCACGGCACGCCAGTGCAGCACGGCACTGCCTGGCTCACCAGCGTGCTCTGGTGTGCGCACTGTGGCAGCAAGCTGTGGCATCAGTTGGGTATACTAACGAGGTCTGAGTACGAGCGGAAGGTTAGGGACGCGGACAGCAAAAAAGACCAGACGCCGGGAGGCGTGGCCTTTCATGTGCAGCGGGCGCTACAGCAGCTTGCGGATATCCCGCGACTGCTTGAGAAGGCATCCCCCCAGGAGCGGCTGGCGCTGGTCAAGTCCCTGTTCGACCGTATCGTCGTCGAGGACCGCAGGATTACGGAGTTAATGCCGCGCGCGGATGTTGGCCCAGTACTCGCCGCTCTGGTGCGGGTTTTGGATGGGGTGCCTGATGGGTCTCATCACCTCCATCTAAAACCCGGCACGGCCTACGGCCTGCTGTGGTCTTCCCCGCGCGCAGCATAGCTCCTTCGGGAGCGAGGCTGTGGCCGCGCATCGTCAGGATCGCACCAATACGCTGAAGTATGACGCCTGGGTGGCATCTGTCACCACGGGCTTTTCGGCGTCTCCAGCGTCCCGACTCGCCCTCATCATCTCTGCGCCCCAAGGTATCTCACTACAGAGACGGCTTGGGGCGCGTGTGATGCCTGTGGCCCATTGCCAGCGCAGTGGAAAGGAGTTGTCGATGCCACCATAAATCATGATCCGGAGTGCGGCGCAGATAATCTTTCGGAGCGCAACGCCCGGGGAATCGTAAAGGCCCACCGACTTCTCAATGCCGCCAATCATAGTCAGGTGAGCCCCACCCCGGCCAGCCTATCGGACCGAGTCCGATGGTCTGGATTAGTGTTGTCTGCTCCATTATAGCATCCGCCGATCCCCTGTCAAGGAGGCGGATGCCCAGGAGCATGTGGGATGCGTACCTTTCCAACGTCTGGCCGCGCGCCGCAGGGGCGGCAGCGCGGACCGGCAACAACCGATATCGACCGAGCCGCAGTGCGGCCAGCACCCTACCTGCGTGTGCCCGACCGGCTGCTGCGGGCGTTTGCCCATGACCCATTGGCCGTGGGCGTCTACTTGGGGGTGGCCCGCTGCGCCATCGCCTATCAGGCGGCGGCCCCGCTCTCTCCGGCCGACTTGGCCGCATGGGGGAGCGGAGAGCGTACCCGCGACCTGGCGCTGATGCGGCGCATCCGCCGGCTGACCGACGACGGCTGGCTGGTCGCCGAGCCGGGCCGGGCGGTCAAGCTGCGCCTGCTGCCGACCTGGGGCGACGAATCGACGCCCTGGCAGCTCGACGACGGGCAGCTGGGGAAGCCGGATGGCCTGCGGACGCGGCGGGTGCCGCTGGATCTGCTCGATACCTACCTGGGGCGGATCGACCCGCAGTCGGGACGGACACCGGCGCTGATCACGCGCTACTTCGACCGGCCCTTGATCGGGCTGGTCGACATCGGCGTCTACGCGATCAGCCAGATCACGACGATCACGCCGACGAAGGCCTTGCTGGCCCTCGGGCTGCTGGGCGAGGACGGCCCGCAACCGCCGCAGCCACTGGCCGACCTGCTCGCCACTACGGCCGATGGGCAGCTGCCCATCGGTGATGCCACTGGTGATAGCACCATACGCCTGAGCATTCAGGGCCGCTACCGCCTCGGGGCGCGTAACGGATCACCGAACGGATCATGCAGCGGATCACTCAACGGATCACTCAACGGATCATGCACAACCACCCCTGATGAGGAGCGTTCTACAGCATCAGAACGGGAAGAAACGCCGGACGAAAATTCAGCCGCCGCTGCAGCATGGGATGGATGGGACAGAAGTACGGAAGGACATGAGTCCCCCACCCCCAATCGGGAGGACTCGACTCGCGCGGGGGGGCGGGTGATTCGCCTGCCGGTGGAGTCATTTCGCCGGACAGCGATTGACCCCGAGCACGCGCAGCTGCTGACCGCGATGGGTATTCGCCAGCAGCACACGCTGGCCCATGTGCCTCTGGATCTTATCCAGGCCTGGCAGAACGCGATTGCACACCCCGGTATGGCTGCCCGCTTCGATGACCCAGTCGCCCTAGCGGCCGCGCAGCTGCGACGGGAGATCGGGCCGCCGAGCGAGCGCGAGCTGGAGCGCTGGGCGCGAGGTAGCGCGCCGCGCGACGACGGCCGCCACTACGCGCCGGTGGTGGCCTTCGACGAGGTGCGCCACGCGGCCTTGCTCGCCCAGGCGCGGGGCATCGCCGGGGAGTGCGACGACCTGCTCATCGGGTTTGTGGTGGCCGCCCTGGATGCCGGGATGGATGAGATCAGCGCGCTCATCCACGCCCAGCGCGAGGTGGATCGCGCAGCGCGGCAGGATCCAGAATCCAGTGAGGAGGTGTACCGTGCGCTACGCGCCCGCGCCACCCGCTGAGCCGACCGGCCCGCCGGAGGCACCCGAGGTCTGCCCGATCTGCCGGGGGGCCGGCTGGCTGACCAAGGCGGTGCCCTATGGCGACTCAGACTTCGGCAAGCTCTTCGCCTGCCGCTGCACGCAGGCCGCGCAGGCCCAGAAGCACGCCGAGCGGCTGTCCCAGGCCAGCAGCCTGGCCGCCTTTCGCGACAAGACCTTCGCGGGCTTTGTACGGACCGTGTCTGGGGTGCAGCAGGCCTATCAACGCGCTCAGGCCTACGCGCGGCAGCCGATCGGCTGGCTCGGCCTGTTCGGACCCTACGGCTGCGGGAAGACCCACTTGGCTGCGGCGATTGCCAACGAGCTGCTCGCCCACCAGATCCCGGTGCAGTTCGTGGTCGTGCCCGACCTGCTCGACCACCTGCGCGGCGCGTTTGCACCCGATAGCACGGTGTCCTACGACCAGCGATTCGATGCGGTGAAGCAGGCGCCGTTCCTCGTGCTCGATGACCTGGGCACTGAGAGCGGCACGCCTTGGGCCAAGGAGAAGCTCTACCAGCTGGTGAACCACCGCTACAACGCGCAGCTGCCGACGGTGTTCACCAGCAACACGCGGGTCGAGCAGCTCGACCCGCGCATCGCCTCGCGCATGCACGACCCGGGCATCCAGGCGGTGATTGTCACCATCCAGGCCGCCGATTATCGCCGGCGCCGGGCCGAGCCGGCCGCATAGCAGAGGAGGAACGACACGTATGCAGGACACCGATGGGGCGGAACAGGTGGCTCGGCAGATCGCCGCACAGCTCGGCGAGACGGCCTTCGCGCCGCAGCGCCAGATCCAGCGGATCGTCACGGCGCTTGGCGTGACGCGGGCGCAGGCACTGCTCGCCGAGGCGCTGGCGGTCGAGGCGCGGGGCGGGCTGCTCCTGCCTGACGGCAGCCGGCGGCGCACGCCGGGCGGTGTGTTCTTCCAGCTTGTCAAGACGCGGGTGAGCGCTCGCCAGTGCTGGCTGCTCTTCCGCCGCTCGCCGCCCCGTCGGGCTAAACAAGCCCCAGCAGGAGCGACCGTGCTCGCGCTCACCTGGGCGGCCCGCCTGCCGGCGGCGCGGGAGGCCCAGCAGCAGCAAGGAGTCATCGACGACGTGAAGATCATCCTGGTCGGCCGGCCGGGGGTGGTGGTCTCCCGGCCCAACTGTGTGATCACCGCGATGTCCAGCACCAGAGGGCCGAGCCTGCCCAAAGGGCTGCCGGTCGCTCCAACCACCCCCACCAACTACACGGTCTACATCGCCCACAAACACTGGGCCGGGGTCGCCGAGGCGATGACCAACCCTGACGACTCGCTGGTCGTCGAGGGCTGGGCGGCCTTCGACCCGGAGTTGGAGGGGATTGCAGTGTTCGCGACCTTCATCACGACGCAACTGACCCGCACGGAGCGGAAAGGGCAACGGCGATGAGAGAGGATATGGCCAGGCCATCGGTCGGATTAATCGTCATCCGCCTCCTGAGAGGGAGACGCCAATCTGGTCAGGAATTGGGCCGGGGTCAATACGGGGATCGGCGAGGCTGTGTAGTCATCGGTGTTGCGGGTGACGATGATATTCAGGCCAGTATGCAGCGCTGCGGCGATCTGCACGGCATCTTCAAAATCAGCGGTCGCCGATCCAAGCGCGGCGCGCACCACCTGATCGTCAATCGCGCAGATACGCGTCGCCGCAAGCAGGTCGCCAATCGCCTGACGTGCATCAGCGGCGCCAAGCATCTTTCGGGCGATGTAGTAGGCGTTAATCGGGGTCATTGCGGCGATATACCGCTCGTAGCGACCCTGATCGCCAGCCTGCCAAAGCGCAAAGGCATCTGCGTAGAATGCGGCTCGCTTGAGCACGAGATCGAGGACAACATCCGTATCGATGAGCACACGCATTATGAATGCTTCTCCATCAGGTGCTCAAACCGGATGCGATCGATATCGTCGTCGGACAGATCGCTATCAGTCGGGATGATGCCCAGCAGTTGTTCGGCGGATCCTTGTGTCGCGTGGGTTTCGAGGTTCGTGCGGAGTGCGCGGCTCACGGCCTCTAAGAGGAGCAACTGCTCGTGAGTCGTCAGCTTAGGGATGGTGACGAGCATCTCTTCGACGGTCATGACATACCTCAACGCGACATAGCGGCCGCGATGCGCTTCACACGGGTTTCGTTTTCCATGGACATTGTACCATCGGCGGAGCGCCGATGCGGAAAGGACAGCAGCTATGAGTATGGCAGGACACGGCCCAAACATCGGGCACGGCTACGTGAAGTACGTGGTCATCGACGCACAGGGGAACGAGCTGGAGCCGGTGGTCTTCCCGGCGCTGATCGGCCGGGCGGGACGGAGCGTGACAGGTGCGATCGGCCGGGCCGAGACAGTGCAGGCGGGCGGGTCGCAATGGTGGGTCGGCGAGGACGCGTTGCTCGCCCCCTCGCCGCTGACCATCCTGGCCCAGGAGCGGCTGAGTGACCCGGCCTTCCTGCCGGCGCTGGTGCGCGGCGCGATCCAGCGCTTCGGGAACCTGAATGGCACGGCGAGCGGCGTCTGTGTCACCGGCTTGCCGGCAACCTGGGCCAGCGACCCCGAAAAGGCCCGGGCGCTCGGCGCGCATCTGCGCGAGGCCCACAGCGGCTACAGCGGCATCCGGGTCATTCCTGAGCCGCTGGGGCTGGTCTACGCGACTACCCTGGACAATTACGGCCAGGTGGTGGGCGACCCGGCGCTGCAGGAGGGCCAGGTCGCGGTGATCGATCTGGGCCACCACACGGTCGATGTGGCCGTGCTGCGGCGCATGGTGCCCGTGCCGACCGGGCTAGCGACCTTCCAGCTCGGTACGGCCCGCCCGCTCCAGCAGATTGGCGGGCAGCTCAGCGCGGCCTTCGAGCGCGAGCTGAGCCTCTACGAGGTCGACCAGGCGGTGCGAGCGCAGGCCCTGCTGGTGGCCGGGCAGGCGCGCCCGCTGCCGCGCGGCTGGGATCGCCCGCTGCTCCAGAACGGCGAGGCGATCACCGCCCGGCTGGTCGAATCCTGGGGCAGCGGCGCGCAGTTCGAGAGCATCCTGATCGGCGGCGGCGGGGCCGAGCTCGCCCCGCTCGTCGCGGCGATCCAGCGGCGCTTCGCCCACGCCCGGCCGGTCGAGCAGCCGCAGACCGCGATCGCGCGCGGGTACGCCCGGCTGGCCCGCCGGCTGGGCGCGCAGAAGTAGGCCGGCGATGACGACCACGATGCGTCTGCTGCCGGTGCGGGTCAGCGCCGAGCTGCGCGGGCTGATCGACCAGGTCGGCCCAGTGAATCCCGCCACCCGCGCCCTGATTCTGCTTGGCGCGGACGCCGTCGGCCTGGAGTTGCGCGGGCTGGAACGCGAGATCGCAGGGCTCCTCGCCGCCCCGCTCGATGCAGATGTACAGGCGCGCCTGCGACAGCTCTTCATCCGCCTGACGGCCACCGCACCAGCGATTGAGCGGCCTGACCCACCGTCACTGGCGGGGCAGGCCGCTCAATCGCCGGCGCACTCCCCAGCAGCGATGGAGGAGTCACCGGACCCCTTCGCCAGTGTTGGGATCGAGGTGTAGGAAGCATGGTGCCGGGATAGCTGCTGCGAACAGCCCCCGGCTCACCCCTGAGATCGCCTCCAGGGGCTTAACACAATCATAGCCCAAAGGAAGGGACGAACATCTATGCCAATCCGACGACGTATCACCTTGCCGAAGCGCCGCGACCGCACAGCCGCCGATCCGCCACCGCCGCCACCAGAGTCTGCTCCCGCTGCAGCTGCCCCGGCACGCGCGCCACGTGCCCGCCGCGAGGTCATCGACGATCCGCCGCTGCCGCCGCCCACCGCGATCCGAGGGCTGTATCGCCGCATTGGAACCACGATCGCGCTCGCCGGTGCAGCCCTAATCGGCATTCTCATGTGGTACTATGGCGGGGTCTGCTCGCTCGACTACCTGGGCGACACCTTCGCCAGCATTGCGACCTTTATCCGCAGCAGCACCTGGTGGCAGCACTGGTGGATCCCGCTGGTGATCTCGGCGATCGAGATCTTCCTCTGGCCGCGCCGCGAGCGGCGCTTGGCGATCTTCTTGCTTCGGCTCATCCTGTGGCTGGCCGTCCTGGCCTTCGACGTGTTCACCACCGGACGTGGCCTGCTGCCGATCATCTCGCCGCAGGTCGGGATTGCCGATGTGACGACCCAACACTGGGTGAGCGTCGGATTGAGCGGCGGTATCGGCTTCGCATGTGCCTACCTGCCGGAGAAGATCGCCCGCTGGGTGATCAGCGACCTCTGGAATCTCTGGCTTGCCCGGATCTGGCGCTGGCTGCGCCACGCGCGCCTACAGACCGAGGCCCAGTCGGTGTAACTGTCCAGATGAAGCGAAGGAGACGTGGCGATGGATGCGTGGTTCCGTGACCCCGGCAATCAGATCCTGGCGATGGCAGTGGCCCTGATGCTGGTCGGTATCGCGCGCCTGCCGCGTTTCCTCGCGTGGCTACAGCGGCTTGTCCCTGCGAGGATGCCCACCATGACGATGATCCGTCCTGCACCGTCCCTCCTCACCCGCCTCGGCCTGCGCGCACCTACGCTGACGCCTGCACCTCCTCCAACCCTCCCTGGTGCTGGCCAGGCCCTCACACATCCCCCAGGCATCGAGGAGTCCCTCGACTATATGCTCGATGCCTCGGCGGATGATCGCTACTTGCTCCCGCTCGGCTGGCAACTCGCCGCCGATGAGGAGCGCGATCTGGTGCATACCGCCCTGGTTGGCGAGACCAACCACGTGCTGATCAGTGGGGCCAGCGACAGCGGGAAAGACAACCTGGCCTGGTGGATGCTGCTCTCCCTGGGGCTTATCCATCACGACCCGGCCGAGCTCCAGGTCTGTGTCATCGATGGTAAGGGCCTCGACTTCCAGCCCTGGCAGGGCAAGGCCCAGACCTGGGCGCTGGCCACGGACCCCGAGGCCATCCCGGCGACGCTGCGGGCGCTGACAACGGAACGCCAACGCCGGCGGGACATCCTTGTCCGTGCCGGCGTCAGCAAGTGGGACCACTACCAGAGCGGAGATTTACCGCTTCTGGTGGTCTTCATCTCCGAGCTGAATCTGCTGGAGACCGCGCTGCGGCGCGAGCGGATGCGCAAGGACCGCGACCGAGCCCTCGACCTCGACCTCGACTCCTGGCTGAACACCGAGCTGACCGCCGGCCGGGCCTTCGGCATCCGCTACCTGATCGGGATGCAGACCGTCACCGGGATGGAGATGGTCTGGCGCTCGCAGATCGGCGTCTTCATGGGCGGCTACCAGCCTGACGAGTCGCAGGTGCGGCCGAACACCGGTAAGACCGCCAAGCAGATCGCGGCGGCCGGGGCCGTCTCGCCACACCTGCTGCCGCCCCCGCCGACCGGCGCTGGTGTGTTCACGGTCGTCAGCGGCGAGCAATGCGTGACCGTGCGCGCGCCCTACCTGAGCGACGCTGAGCGCCAGCGCTGGTTGGCCTACCTCCCTGATCGTCTGCGTGCTGAGGAGCCGGTTGAGCCGATCCTACAGCAGTATTTGGATGCCGAGTTTGAGGAAGTGTCTCTCGATACACCTATCGAGGCACTCCTTCCGCTCACCCCCACCGACATCGCCGCGATCGGCGCGCGCATCGCGCTGGGCCACACCAAGACCGCGATCGTCCGCGCGATGCCCGGCTACGACACCCGCCGGCACAAGGAGTTCGCCGCCTACCACGACCGCATCGCGGCCGACCTGGCTGCGCAGGGGCTTACGGGGCGGCGGGGTCGAGACGTGGTCTCGCTGGCTGAGGCGTAGGATTGACAGTGAGGCGCGGCTCCGGCGGCTGGCCGATACGACCCGGTTTCTGACGACGCTGCACCGGCGCGGTGTAGCCCGGATTTCACTCGTTGCAGTGATTAGCCCGCCATCACTACCTGCCGTCGCCTTCAGCGGGCGCTATGTGGCGACGTATCCGTCGGCCGCATTGCATATAGCACCAGTCTGCTGGGATCGCAGAAGGGCTGCTGCTTTGGATACGCATCTCTATCGGCTCATCTCGGCTCAGCGGTCTGGTAACGCTATTTCTCTGGACATCCGCTTCGGCAGTGCGTATCCCTCACACCGCAACGTGATCGCCTTACTCCCACAGCTGCCTTCCCCGCAGCCGGGTCAGCAGCGCGGGCGCCCACCAGTCGTGGCGATCACGAATTGATGCGCGGGCCTCGGCGACGGCCTGGTCGATCTGGCCGTGCTGCTGGAGGTTTTGGAAGAGCACGGGGTTGAAGGTCGCGGCGCTCTCGATCGATAGGTTGCCCTGCGCAGCGACGACCGCAGGGACTCCCGCCGCGATAAGCTGTGGCCCCAGGGCAGCGATGGCGTGCTCATCGCCGCGGCCCGCGCTGTTGCACACCGTCAGAATCGCCAGACGTGGCCGATGCTTGAGCTCGCGCACGCGTGTGATCAGCTCCGCAGCGCGCACCACCTCGGCGCGGCCGTCATCGCCCGCAAGGTAGAGGTGGGCCTCTGCGCCGATCATCCGCCCATGCGCCACGAGGTAGAGGATATCGTAACCGGTGCGGAGGGCCGGGCCAATCCGCCTGAGCGATGCGGCGTGGCCGGCGATCACGGTGGCCCGGCTCCCAAACGTGGCGCGGGCCAGCTCCGTCTCACGCACGGTGTCGATGGGGGAGAGGTTGAAGTCGGTCAGGTTGGTGGGTGCGGCGATGATCCCCAGCGCGCGCAGGGCCTGCCGATCGGGGCGGGTGATAGGCGCCCAGTCCGCGCTACCGAGCGTGCGCGCCATCCAGATGTGCTGACTCAGGGCCAGTGGATCGCCGCTGGTCGGATGGCACAAAGTCTCCCAGCGCAGGGCGTGCAGCTCTGGCGCGCTGCTGGCGATCCGCAGCTGGAGGCTGAGTGGCTGCCCCGCGCTTTGGGTGACGCTGAGCGCCTGCATGACAAAGTCCCGCAGCGCGCGATCAGCGAGCAGCCCTTCCGTCAGCAGCTGACCGTAGGCGCTGAGATTGAGCTCCTCAGCGCGCAGTGCGCTCAGATCCAGCACCGCCGGAGCTGGGCGCTGCGACGATCCGCTCAGCTCGACATCGCTCTGGCCGCGGCTCAGCCGCGCATCGACAACATAGCCGCTGTCTGCTCTGTGCAGGCCCAGCTCAAGCTCGGCCACCTGGGGAGCTGTCGCGGCAGAACGCGGTGCCACCTGCTGCGGTGTGGTGCCGATGATCGTGATCGGGCTATCGCTAATCCGCGCCCCAGCGTCGGCTCGCGTCGTCGTGCTCACCTCGCCTGGCGGG
>NZ_JAIEWN010000081.1 GCF_019599295.1 Oscillochloris sp. ZM17-4
TCCCGACCTCCGCAGATCGCCCCCGGCGGTGCAGCGCGCCGAGACCGGCCGGCCCACATCGCCCGCGCAGCCCTACAGCCCTACGATGTTGCCCGACCCGCCCCCGGCCGCGCCCGCGCCCGACCTCGACGCCCTGGCGCGTCAGGTCTACGATGTCCTCAAGCGCCGCCTGGCCGCCGAGATGCGCCGCCGTGGGTAGGGGTGCGTAGGGGCGCAGCGCGCTGCGTCCTCCCCCAGCGGCAGGTTATGTGGAAGGAGATACGATGCAGAACTCAAACCTGGCGAAGGCCCTGATCATCAACCTCGACAGCGGCGAGCGCATCGAGTGCCTGTTCAACCCTAACGCCTACACCTACACCAAGCAGAACGAGTGGGTGCAAGGCGCCGGCGCCGGCCACAACATGCCCCAGCTGGAGTTCAGCCGAGGCATGCCCGCCACCCTCCAGATGCAGCTCTTCTTCGACACCTACGTGCTGGGGACAGACGTGCGCAGCGCCCACACCGAGGCGATCTGGAACCTGATGCTGGTCGACCCCTCGCTCAAGGACGCCAAGACCCAGAAGTCGCGCCCGCCCCGCGTGCGCTTCCAGTGGGGCCAGTCGTGGACCTTCGACGCCGTGATCACCGCGATCACCCAGCGCTTCACGCTCTTCCTGGGCAACGGCACGCCGGTGCGCGCCACCCTCGATGTCAGCTTCCAGCAGAGCAAGGACCCCGCCGACCTCCCGGCCCAGAACCCTACCTCGGGCGGCGAGGGCGGCGAGCGCCTCTGGACGGTCAGCGCCGGCGACACCCTGGCCTGGATCGCCTTTAAGGAGTATGGCGACTCGACGCAGTGGCGGCGCATCGCCGAGGCCAACCGCCTCCCCAGCGTGCGCCGGCTGCCGCTTGGAAAGGTGCTGGTGATCCCCAATGACTGACGCGACGCTGCTGGTCAACCCGCTGATTAAGATCGACGGGAGCACCCTCCCTGACCACGCCCAGATCGAGCAGATTGTGGTCGAGATGAGCCTGCATCTGCCCAGCGTCGCGACGATGATATTCCACGACCCGCAGCTGGAGTGGCTCGATAGCGCGACCCTTGAGCCCGGCAAGGCGATAACGATCACGATTCAGAATAACAAGCCGCTGTTCGATGGTGAGATCGTTGAGGTCGAGGCCGATCTGAGCGCCGATGGGCATCGGGTGTTCGTGCGCGCCTTCGACCGGCTCCACCGCCTGGCCAGGGGCGCCCACTCCCGCGCCTTTACGCAGGTCAGCGACAGCGATATCGTTACGACCTGCGCCGGCGATGTTGGCATGCAGTCCGAGATCGATGCGACGTCGGGACAGCACGCCTACTTCATCCAGGCTAATGAGACCGACCTGGCGATGCTCCAGCGCCGCGCCGCCGCCAACGGCTACCTGCTCTACGCCAATGGCCAGAAGCTCTGCTTTAAGGCTCCCGCTGGCGCGACCACCGTCGAGCTCGACCTGAGCGTAGACCTGATGACCTTCCGCCCCCGGATCAGCGCCGCTGGCTATATTGAGAAGACCTCGGTGCGCGGCTGGGACCCCAAGCAGAAGCAGGTGGTCGTCGGCGAGTCGCGCCAGACCAAGATCGTGCCCAAGGTCGGCCTTACCGCCAAAGACTACCTCAACCTGCGGCCCACCGGGCGCGCGGCCAACCTCGCCATCCAGGATCAGAATGAGGCCAAGCTCCTCGCCCAGGGTCTGACTGACGCCCAGATCAGCCGATTCATTGAGGCCGAGGGCGTCAGCGTCGGCGCCCCCGGCCTTAAGGCCGGGGTCTCGGTGACGATCAAGGGCGTCGGCACGCGCTTCAGCGGCACCTACTTTGTGACCAGCGCCACCCACCGCCTTGATGCGGGCTTCTACACCACCGAGTTCAGCGCCACCGGGCTCAACGCCGCCTCGGTGCTGGGCATGCTCAACGCGCCCGAGGCGGCGCCCCAGCCCCTTGGCGGCATGACGATCGGCATCGTCACCGATAACAAGGACCCCGAGCACCTCGGGCGGGTCAAGCTCAAGCTGCCGCTGCTGCTCGATGAGAAGACCAGCGCCGAGATGACCACCGACTGGGCGCGCATCTCCTCAAGCAATGCCGGCGGCGGCCGCGGCATGCTCTTCCTGCCCGAGATCAACGACGAGGTGCTGGTGGGCTTCGGCCAGGGCGACATTAACCTGCCCTTCGTGCTCGGGGTGCTCTGGAACGGCAGGGACAAGGCTCCCGGCGACAAGGGCAAGATGGTGGGCGGCGACGGCAAGGTCAACCAGCGCGTGATCTACTCGCGCACCGGCCACTACATCATGCTCGATGACAGCGACGCCGACGGCGGGATCAGCGTTGTCGATAAGAAGGGCAACAAGATCGTGCTCAAGGCCCAGGATGACTCTTTGACGATTGAGACCGCCGGCGATATTACGGTGACGACCAAGGGCAACCTGAGCATGGACGTGACCGGCGACGCCGCCTTCAAGGCCAAGGGCAATATTACGATGGAGGCCACCGGCAATCTCTCGCTGAAGGCCACCGGCAACCTGACGGCCGAGGCCACCGGCCAGGCCGATGTCAAGGGCACCGGCGGGGCCAAGCTGGAGAGCAGCGCCATTGTCACGGTGCAGGGCTCGATGATCAACTTGAACTAGCAGGCTACCGTAAGCGCGCAGCAGCGCCGCGCTGCTGCGCCCCGACAGCGATCAAGCGAACGGAGTATCACCTATGGGCCAGCCAGCGGCCAAGCAGGGCGACAAGATCGTCGCCGTGGACATCCACATCATTATGATCCCGACGCCGGGCGGGCCGGTGCCCACGCCCCTGCCCCACCCCTTCAACGGCATGATCAGCGGCGGCCTGAGCGCCAACGTGAAGATCGGCGGCATGCCGGCGGCCACCCTCGGCAGCACCGCCGACAACATCCCGCCGCACATCCCCCAGGGCGGCCCCTTCCAGAAGCCGCCCACCAACAAGGGCACGATCATCAAGGGCAGCGCCACCGTGATGATCAACAAGAAGCCCGCCGCCCGCATGGGCGACACGGCCATGACCTGCAACGACCCGGCCGACCTGCCGGCGGGCACGGTGGTCGCCGCAGGCAATGTGATGATCGGCGGGTAGAACATTTCAGTACTGTGTCGCGGTTGCCAGCGAAGCTGGCAACTGCGACACAGTACTACAGGTTTTGTTGCCGGCAACAACTCTGCGTACAGAGAGGGCGTGGGAGAGCAACGCTCTCCCACAGAAAAAACTGATGATGCTGCGGCGCGGCGTAGCCGCGCCGCAGCATCATCAGTGCAGCATGTGCCTGCTGGGCACATACTACTACAGGTTTTAGGGCGGCAGCCCTGAGGAGTACGCTGTGACAGACCCGGACTTTGTCGGATCGGGGCTGGCCTTTCCGGTAGGCGTGGACGCCCGCGGCCGCTTCGCCCTCGCCCGCGGCGGCAACGATATCGAGCAGGCCATCCGGATCATCCTGCTCACCCCCAAGGGCCAGCGCGTTATGCGCCCGACCTTCGGCTGCCAGATCCACGACCTAGTCTTCGCGCCGAACGACGCCACCACCGCCGGCCTGGCCGAGTACTATGTCCGCGAGGCCCTCACCATGTGGGAGCCGCGCATCCGCATCCGCTCCATCCTGGTCGGCCCCGACCCGGAGCTGCCCGAGCGGCTGCTGATCCGCATCGACTACGAGATCAAGTCCACCCACGACCGCCGCTCGCTCGTGTTCCCGTTCTACCGCATTCCGGGAGAGGACTAAGCTGTGCCGCTGCCTACGATCAACCTTGATGATCGCCGCTTCCAGGATATTGTCGATCAGGCCAAGCGCATGATCCCGCAGTACACCCCGGAGTGGACCGACCATAACGTCAGCGACCCAGGCGTGACGCTGATCGAGCTCTTCGCCTGGATGACCGAGATGCTGATCTACCGCACCAACCAGGTGCCGGAGAAGCTGTACCTCCAGTTTCTCGATCTGCTCGGCGTGCGCCTGGAGCCGCCCCGCGCCGCCCAGGCCCCCGTCACCTTCTACCTCTCGGCGCCCCAGCCCCACGACCTGCTCATCCCCGCCGACACCGAGGTGGCCACCGTGCGCACCGAGACCAGCCCGGCGATCGTCTTCACCACCGAGAGCGATCTGACCCTGCGCCCGCCGACGATCGCTGGCGCATTCACCCGCCCCGGCGCCCGCAGCGCCGCCTGGATCACCCACGACCTGCGCCAGATGAACCTGCCCGGCCGCCGCGTCCCCCTCTTCCCGCCCCAGCTCGCCCCCGGCGACGCCTTCTACGTCGCCCTGGAGCGCGACCACAGCCACCACATCCTGGCCCTGGTGGTCCGCTGCGAGACGGCCGGCGGCGCCGGCGTCGATCCGACCAACCCGCCCCTCCAGTGGCAGGTCTGGCAGGGCGCACTGGCCGGGCGCTGGGCGAGTTGCGAGGTCGAGTATGACGGCACCGGCGGGTTTAACCAGGACGGCGAGATCATCCTGCACATGCCGCCCATGGCCGCCGATGAGCTCCAGGGCATCTCGGCCTTCTGGCTGCGCTGTCGGCTCACTGAGGCCCAGGGCGGCGCGAACTCCTACCGGGTCACGCCCGAGCTGAGCGGCATCGAGATCGAGACCCGCGGCGGCACCGCGCCCGCCCGCCACGCCGTGAGCGTGTTTGGCGAGCGCGTCGGACGCAGCGACGGCACCCCCGGCCAGCAGTTCACCCTGATCAACACCCCGGTGCTCGCCCGCGACCCCTCGCGCGACCACCTGCTGATCGCCGCGCCCGGCGAGCCCGCCGAGACCTGGGCGGAGGTCGCGGACTTCGCCGACTCGGGGCCGGCCAGCCTGCACTATACGCTCGACAGCCTCGACGGCATGATCACCCTCGGGCCGGCCCTGCTCCAGCCCGACGGCACGGTCTATCGCTTCGGCAAGGTGCCGGTCAAAGACAGCGAGCTGACGTTCAGCCGCTACCAGCACGGCGGCGGCGTGGTCGGCAATGTGCCGAAGGGCGCGCTCTCGGTGCTCAAGAGCGGCATCCCCTATGTGGCCCGCGTCACGAACCGGGCCGGGGCCACCGGCGGGGCCAACGCCCAGAGCCTCGACGACGCCCGGCTGCGCGTGCCCCAGGTGCTGCGCACCCGTATGCGCGCCGTGACGGCCGATGACTACGAGTACCTGGCCACCCAGGTGCGCGGCGTGGCCCGGGCCTGCTGCCTGGCCCCCGCCGACCAGCCCGGCGGGCCTGAGGCCGTGCCGCCCGGCCAGGTCCAGGTGCTCGTCCTGCCCGAGATCGACCAGGTGACCGGCCAGATCGTGCCCGAGCAGCTCACGCCCTCGGCCGAGACCCTCGGCGCGGTGCAGAGCTACCTCTCCGAGCGCTGTCTGATCGGCAGCCGCATGGAGGTGCGCGCGCCGCAGTACATCTGGCTCTCCTGCCAGGTGCGCCTGCGCGTCCGCCCGCGCAGCGACGCGCTGCTGGAGGCCGAGGTGCAGCGCCTGGCATCCGAGGCGCTCTACCGCTACCTCAACCCCTTCGTCGGCGGCGCCGAGGGCAGGGGCTGGCCCTTCGGGCGCGACCTGCACGTCTCGGAGATCTTCGCCCTGCTGCAGCGCGTGCCTAACGTGGAGTTTGTGGACGAGGTGCAGGTGAACGTGCGCGAGCCCGGCCGCACCGGCGGCGCCCAGCCCGTCCTTGGCCGCCTCGACGTGCCGCCCCAGGCTCTCATCTGCTCCTACCAGCACCGGGTCGAGGTGCGGCAGTGAGGCTCTCTTCCAATCGACCGCCAAACGCGGTATGATACAGACATCACGCTGGCCTCGCCATAAGCCCCTCGTACTAGCAAGGATCGCGCCATGAGCGCAGAGTCCCCACAGCTTATCGTCCGCTTCCAGGGCCAGCTGGTGCAGCGCACGCCCCTCGCGCGGGATGTGCTCAGCATTGGGCGCACCCCCGATAACGGGCTGTCGCTGCCCCACCCGCTGATCGCCCGGCGTCACGCCGAGCTGCGCCTGGATGAGGGCCGCCTCACGCTCACCGATATGGGCAGCCGCACGGGCACCTTCATCGGCGAGACGCGCCTGCTGCCCAACCAGCCCCAGGTGCTGCCCGACGGCGCCGTCTTCCGCATCGGCCCCTTCGAGATCACGTACTACGAGTCGGACCCCGTCGAGGACGATGTGCCCAGCGAGGCCGCTGTCACCGGCCTGGGCCTCCCCGCGACGCCGCCGCGCCAGATCGCCGAGCCGCGCCCCACCTATCCCGCCCACCGCCCCGTCGGCCCCCTGAGCCGCTACCTGGCCGACCTGCCCGCGATCTACCAGGACAGCGACTTCCTCGGCCGCTACCTGATGATCATCGAGGCTGTCTGGGAGCCGCTGGAGCAGCGCCAGAGCTTTATGATGATGTACTTCGACCCGCGCACCTGCCCGGCCTCGATGCTGCCCTGGCTCTCCGGCTGGCTTGATATGCCGGTCGACCGGCTCTGGCCCGAGGGCCGCCAGCGCGCCATTCTCTCTGAGGCTATGGACCTGATGCGCTGGCGCGGCACCCGCTTCGGCCTCTCGCGCATGATCGAGCTCTCGACCGGCATCACCCCCGAGATCCTCGACGAGCCCGGCATGGCCTGGGTGATGCGCGTCCGCGTGACGGCCCCGCCGGCCCACCCGATCGACCGACAGTCCCTTGAGCTGCTGATCCAGCGCCATAAGCCCGCGCATGTGGGCTATATCTTAGATGTCCTGCCGTAAGACAAGATTTCAGATTGTAGATTGCAGATTGCAGATTTGGCCCAATAGGACACTATATATGTTTGGAACGCAGTACCCGGCAATCTGCAATCCAAAATCTGCAATCTGAAATGGCATCAGTGACTCAGTGATGTTGGGGGGATGCGATGACATCTTTCTCCGCCCTTGAACACGATCTCGACGGCGAGCAGGCCGCGCCCATCGGCGTCAGCCCGCTGCGACTCGATGTCCTCGGCCCCCAGGGCGAGACGCTTCGCAGCCTCGATCTCACCGAGCCGGTGCTCACCATCGGCCAGGCATCCGGCAACCAGCTCGTCCTCGACGCCGAGGGGGTCAGCCGCTACCACATGCGCCTCTCCCGCGACGGCGCGCGGGTGATGGTCGCGGACCTCGGCGGGCGCACCGGCACCACGCTCAACGACCAGCGCCTCGTCCCGCACACCGAGACGCCCATGGCCCCCGGCGGCTTCCTGCGGGTCGGCCCGTTCCGCCTGCGCCTCAGCGACCCGGCCGCCGCCCGCGCCGCGACCACGGCGGTCGTCGCCCCCGACGCCGTCCACAGCGCGATCGTGCTCAGCATCGCCGGCGGCCGCGAGACCCTGGAGCTGACGCCGGGCCAGCCCGCCGTGGTCGTCTTCATGCTGACGAATAACGGCGACGCCCCCGATGCCGCGGTGCTCTCGGCTGAGGGCATCCCCCCCGAGTGGATGCGCCTGCCCGAGGGCGCGGTGAGATGAGCGCGGTCAGCGCTCGCTGGACGGTGCTGCCCTTCGCGGGCGGCGAGCTTGAGCTGCGCCCGCGCAAGCGGATCGTCCGCGGCCGCGGCGCGGCCACCTACGTCCTGGCGATCGAGAACAGCGGCAATCAGCCCGACAGCTTCACCCTGCGCGTCGGCGACGATGAGCCCTCGCTCGACTACCAGCTCGATCAGAGCCGCGTCACCCTGGAGCCGGGGGCCACCGCCACCGTACGCCTCGGCGTGCAGGCCCGCGAGAACCCCACCGGCCGCGCCCAGAACTATAACTTTAGTGTGCGCGCCCAGCCCGGCGTCGGCACGCCGCTCCTCGCCACCGCCCAGCTCACCCAGCAGCGCCCCTTCCCGATCTGGCTCGTGCCGGCGATCCTGCTCGGATTCCTCGCCCTGATCGCCTCCGCCGCCGGCCTGATCTGGTGGCTCGGCCGAGGCTCCGAGGTCGCCTCGGCCAGCCAGGCCGGGATCACCCAGGTGGCTATCGATGGCGCTGACGCCCCCACCATCAGCGCCGAGATGTCGCTTGACCAGGCGCTCCAGGGCACCCAGACGGCCATCGCCCTGGCGAACCAGGTCGGCCTCCAGCAGACCGAGCTGGCCAACGCGGTCGCCGCCGCCCAGTCGCAGTCCGAGCCGACCATCCAGGCCCTGATCGCGGCCCTCCAGGCCGCCCAGGCCGGGCAGACGGCGGAGGCCGCCCAGGTCGCCGCCCAGGCCGCCGCCGCCCAGCAGGCCGCCGCCGCCCAGCTCTCGCCCGCCCAGCAGGCCGCCGCCGCCGTCCAGGCCGCGCTCCAGGCCGCCGGGATATCCCCTAACGGCTCGACGAACAGCCAGGCCGCCCAGCCCACCTACACGCCCTACCCGACCTACACGCCCTTCCCGACGACGACCCCGACGACGACCCCGACGGCATCGACCACCCCGCTGCCGACGGTGCCCGCCGGCGTGACCGCCACCACCGCCCCGCCGCCGCCGCTCTCGAAGATCGTCTTTGTGACTGTGCCGAATGGCGCGGTCTCGACTGCCGGGCTGCCGCTCAGCTGGTCGCCCGCCGTGCAGATCCAGAATCAGACCACGAACCAGCCGATCACTAACTACACCGGGATCGTCACCCTCTCGATCCTCACCGACGGCTGCACCCAGAGCCCGGCCCGCCTGAGCAACCTGAGGGGGACGCTCCAGCTCAGCTTCTCGAACGGCCAGGCGCTCTTCAATAACGCGATCATCGAGTGCGCGGCCACGTACACGCTCCAGGCCTCGGTGGTCGGCCTGACCTCGGCGATCAGCGACTCGTTCACGGTGATCGCCGGCGCGCCCTCGGCGGTGAGCGCCAGCTTCGACCCGGCGATCACCGCTAAGATCCCCGCCGAGTCGCCGCTGCCCCCCCTGCTCGTCAAGGTTGTGGACGCCTATGATAATGTCGTCGCATCTAACGCCCAGGTCACGGTTGCGCTCAAGGCCCCCGAAACCAGCTCCGACGCCGTCCTCAACGGGGCGCTCGCGACGACTCTGTCCGCCGGCCAGGCCACCTTCAGCGGCCTGAGCGTCGACCGGATCGGCAAGGGCTACAGCCTGCGCGCCACGGTCGGCACGCTGGTCGGGATGAGCCCGATCTTCAACATCGGCGCGAACCAGCTCATCGTCACGGTGCGCAGCCCGCCCTTTGTGGCTAACACCAAGACGATCAGCGTGACGGTGGCGGCGATCGATGGCCTGGGCACCGCCGACCAGGAGTTCCGCGACCCGGTGACGATCGCGATCACCAGCACCCCCGCCCTCCCCGGCCTGCTGCTCACCCCCGACACCGGCGGCAACCTGCGGCTCAACGCCAAGCTCGGCACGATCACCTTTAAGAGCCTGAGCGTCAACTTCGTCGGCTCGTTCACGATCACCGCCTCCGGCGGCGGCCTGGCTGGCGAGAGCGACCCGTTTACGGTCACCGCCGACAAGCTGCGCTTCGCCACGCAGCCGCCCAACACCCCCGCCGGCGAGCCGCTGATCTTCACCGTGGAGGCCGGCGACGGCGTGCGCCGCGACCCGACCTTCAACGGGTCGACATGCAGCTTTACCTTGGACGCGAATCCGCCCGGCGGGACGCTCTTCTTTGGCGATCCGGCGGTCAACCCGATCACCCTGCCCATGAATGCGGGCACGACCACGCTCACGAAGACCAATGATCTCCACCTGCGCACCCAGGGCGCCGGCTACAGCATCCGCGCCACCTGCACGCGCACAGACCTCCCTGATCTGGTCGCGACCAGCGCGCCCTTCGCGATCACCGGCGGGCTGGCGAAGAGCCTGACGATCAGTGGCCCGGCGGCCACCCGGCCCGCCGACGCCAGCCTCAGTATGACGGTCACCGCCCTCGATCGCTGGGGCGACCCGACCAATACGTTCACTGGGACGATCACGCTTACGCTGAAGCAGAATGGCAGCACGGTAAACTTCCTGCGCGATGGAGCTGGGGCATCTGTTGGCGCAGTGAATAAGACGATGACGAATGGCCTGCTTACGGTCGGCACCCTGTCAGTGCAGAAGGTGAGCAACGGCCAGCTCTACACGATCGAGGCCAGCGCCGCTGGCATTGTCCCAGTATCCACTACGCCGTTTGCGATCACCGCCAGCCAGTTGCTGGTAGCCGGGCTGCCGGCCATCCAGAAGGCCAACACGCCTCTAGGCACGGTGGTGATCAGCGCGACCGATAGCCTGGGCACGGTTGATGCGACCTTTAATGGGAATATCAATCTCACGCTGAATGATCTTGATCCGGCGAATACTGGGCTGAACGGCACGCTACAGTTCGCGCAGTCAGGCGTAGCTCCACCATCAAATACGACCATTACGCTGACCGCCGCCGCTGGCCTGGCCACGGCCACCGATCTGAGCGTGAACCGGATCGGAAAGAACTACACCCTGAGCGCCGCGATGGCCGGACTGACAACTGGCACCTCCACGGCATTTACCATCATCGGCGATCGGCTGGGCTTCTCAGCTAAGCCAGCGGCCGGGTCATTTGTTGCGGGAACAAATGTCGGAACAACAACCATCCAGGCCGCAGATGGCCTGGGCAACTTCGATCTCAGCCTGGCGAGTCTGGTCTCGCTGAAGCTTAGCGCGGGGGCGCCAGCGGGTGCGACAATCTGGGGCACCGACAGCACCGGCACGCTCGTGACTGACACGCTGACTCTGAACCCAACGGCGGGTATAGCGACGGTGAGTGACCTGAAGGCGAATAAGGTTGGCGGCGGCTATGTTCTGCTGGCCCAGAGTACCGGCCTTACTACGGGCGATACATCTACTTCGCCTTTTAGCGTTTCCTTTGGCGCCGCGTCTAAGATTGTGATCGTGAGCGTGTTCAATAACTTCTCCTTCCCGGCTTACTACATCTACTTTGGCTACCTGGAGGTACATGATCCGTTTGACAACCTGGTGCCTACCTGGTCAGCGCTGATAGACTCGACCGTAACCCCGAACTCAGCGCTCTTTCCCGACTATGGGCCGCCATATGGCAATATTGCAGGAGGGACAGGCTACTGGTATGCCTATGTCAATACGAACGCACCGAACCCGGCGGTAGATGTGACTGTGACCCTGCAGAGTACGTTTAACACCGTCACTATAAGCTCTGCGCCGATCACATACACTGTCCCGTAAGGGTCAGCTCTATTGCGCCACGGCTCGGTGCCCTTCACGCTGTTCGCGTTCGCGTCATTCGCGATCTTCGTGTTCGTGTCCTCCGCCACGTTTCGCGTCTTTCGCGATCCAAACGGCATCGCGTCATTCGTGATCCAAACGCCCGCCCGGCACCGCGCCCATCGCGGCCCAAGTGCCCGCCCGCGTCAGCGTCGCCGGCACCATGCGACTCAGCACGCACCTCAGTGGCTCAGCCGCCCGCTCATTCCGCTCAGTGATCTAAGGAACGCATGGCACAGGCGCAGGACACCGCAACCCGGCTCGGCTCGACCCTCGGCCCCTACCGGCTGGAGGAGCTGATCGGTCGCACCGAGACCGGCGACATCTACCGGGCCGAGGACCGCGAGGACGGCACGCCCTGGCTGCTCAAGCTCGTCCACGCCGAGCTGTGCGCCATGCCGGGCTTCCGCGCCGCGCTGCGCCAGCAGGCCATGTTCCTCGCGGCCCTGGAGCACCCGCACATCGCCCAGGTCGCCCGGATCGACGAGGACGGCGAGCGCTGCTTCATCGCGATGGGCTGGCAGCCCGACGGCACCCTGCGCCGGCTGCTCGGCAGGCGCGGCTCCCTCGCGGAGGATCTGCCCCTGGCCGTCGACCTGGCCGCCCAGATCGCCGAGGGCCTGGCCTTCGCCCACGAGCAGGGCTTCGTCCACGGCAGCCTCTCGCCCGAGGACGTGCTGCTCTCCCGGCGCGACGACGGCGGCTACACCCTGACCATCAGCGACTTCGGCCTGGCCTGGCTCCTGCTCGACTACGGCGTGGACTCCGGCCCCTGGGACGACTCCCTGGTCTACGCGCTCACCCCCGAGCGCTGCCGCGGCCTTGAGCCCGACGCCCGCGGCGACCAG
>NZ_JAIEWN010000082.1 GCF_019599295.1 Oscillochloris sp. ZM17-4
ACCGCGAGCACATCACCCGCGAGCCCGAGCAGGTCAAGGCCTTCCGCGACACCTGGCGCGACGGCATCCACTCCTACCTGACCTACCTGCGCGACCGGCTAACCGTCGCCCGCGACCTGCTCACCGACAGCGGCTCGATCTTCGTGCAAATTGGCGATGAGAATGTCCACTTTGTACGGAGTTTGCTAGATGAGGTTTTTGGGGTAGAGAATTTTCAGACACAGATCAGTTTTAAGAAGACCAGTGGAGCGGGTAGCCCTTCTGTCAAAACGGTTGGATTAGCAGCTGTTTATGACGTTGTGCTGTGGTATGCCAAATTTGCTGAGAACATCAAATATCGCCAGCTATACAACCCTAAAGATGATGATTTTGACGCGGGTGGCCAATACTCAAAGATTGAACTCCCAGACTACACTCGCCGATCCATGGCCAGCGCCGAACGGAAAGAGCGCAGTCTAGTGCCTAGCGACGCACGAATCTACCGACACGACACAATAACTTCTCAAAGTGCTGCATCCACAACCAAATATGCTTGGAATGAACAAGGGCGATCATTTCTTCCGGGCAATGGCTACTGGAAAACGCCCATCTCAGGAATGACGAGACTCAGTCATTCCTGGCGTTTAGGAACGGCGGCAAACAGTCTCAGTTATATTCGGTTTATCGATGACTTTCCAGTATCTCCGATTTCTAATCTCTGGACAGATACCCTTACAGGATCATTCACCGAAGAAAAAACATATGTAGTCCAGACTTCAACCAAAATAATCCAGCGCTGCATCCTCATGGCCACCGACCCCGGCGACCTCGTGCTCGACCCAACCTGCGGATCAGGCACCACGGCCTACGTAAGTGAGCAGTGGGGGCGGCGCTGGATCACCATCGACACCTCGCGGGTGGCACTGGCCCTGGCGCGGGCGCGGATCATGGGCGCGCGTTACCCCTACTACCTCCTGGCCGACTCGCCGGCGGGCCAGCGCAAAGAGGCCGAGGTCACGCGCAGCGCCCCGGCGAGCGCGCCGACCTACGGCAACATCCGCCAGGGCTTCGTCTACGAGCGGGTGCCCCACATCACCCTGAAGAGCATCGCCAACAACGCCGAGATCGACGTGATCTGGGACAGGTTCCAGGAGGCGCTGGAGCCACTGCGGGCGCAGCTCAACGCGGCTCTCGGCAAGAGCTGGGATGAGTGGGAGATCCCGCGCGAGGCCGGCGCGGGCTGGCCGGCGTCGGCGAAGGAGCTGCACGCCCAGTGGTGGGAACAACGCATCGCCCGCCAGCGCGAGATCGACGCCAGCATCGCCGCCAAGGCCGAGTCCGAGTACCTCTACGACCGGCCCTACGAGGACAAGGGCGTGGTGCGCGTCGCCGGCCCCTTCACCGTCGAGAGCCTCTCGCCGCACCGCGTGCTGGCCGTAGACGAGAACGACGAGCTGATCCCGCACGGCAAATTCATCAACGAGGGGCCGGACGGCTACGGCGAGGGCTACGACTTCACCGCCGTCATCCTGGAGAACCTGCGCACCGCCGGCGTGCAGCAGGCCCACCGCCAGGACCGGATCAGCTTCACCGCGCTGAGCGGCTGGCCGGGGCGCTACATCTGCGCCGAGGGCCGCTACCTGGAGGGCGAGAGCGGCAAAGAGCGGCGGGCGGGCATCTTCATCGGCCCCGAGTTCGGCACCGTGCCGCGCGCCGACCTGGTGGCCGCCGCGCGCGAGGCCGGCGACGCCGGCTTCGACGTGCTGATCGCCTGCGCCTTCAACTACGACGCCCACTCGGCCGAGTTCGAGCGGCTGGGCCGGGTGCCGGTGCTCAAGGCGCGCATGAACGCCGACCTGCACATGGCCGACTCGCTCAAGAACACCGGCGCCGGCAACCTCTTCGTGATCTTCGGCGAGCCCGACATCGCCATCGAGCCGGCCGACAGCGGCCAGATCCGGGTCAAGCTGCGCGGCGTGGACGTCTTCCACCCCCAGTCGGGCGAGGTGCAGGCGAGCGGCCCGGACGAGATCGCCTGCTGGTTCATCGACAGCGACTACAACGAAGAGAGCTTCTTCGTGCGCCAGGCATACTTCCTGGGTGCCAACGACCCCTACAAGGCCCTGAAGACCACCCTGAAGTCCGAGATCGACGAGGAGGCCTGGGCCAGCCTCTACGGCGACACCTCGCGCGCCTTTGCCAAGCCCACGTCCGGCCGCATCGCCGTCAAGGTGATCAACCACCTGGGCGACGAGGTGATGAAGGTGTTTAGTGTTGCTTAGCCGAGAAGACAGCGATGAGTAGCGACAATCTTCAAACCCGTCTAACCCGCCTGCGACGCAAGCTCGCTAGCGAGACCGACCCCGAAGAGCGGGAAGATCTCCTGCTAGCTATTGAGGCCACAGAGCAGAGGCTTGCCGCGCAGCAGACCCAGATCAACTTCACTAGTGCTCAGACAGGCGATATCAGCATACGCGATGTGGCTAGCGGCGACATCACCTCGGTTGAGCAGCAGACCAACCAGAGCATCGGCGGGGAAGCAAATGTCGGCGCAGTGATAGGCCGGGATGTTCATGGCAGCATCAACCTGCCAGTCATCCCGACAGGTGTGTCGGGTGTGGGGGTTGCCACCACCCTGAATCAGTACTTCAACACTCCCAGGCCAGATACCCATGACATACCGCCGCAAGCCTACATCGCCGCCGAGGTCAGCGACCTGCGCCAGCAGGCGCTGCTGGCCTACTACCAGGAGGATTGGCGTCGTGCCGCCGACCTGCTCGCCCGCGTGGTGGAGCGGGATGGCGACGACGCCGAAGCGGCGCAATCGCTTACCGCCGCACGCAGCCATCTGCGCCTCCAGGATCGCTACTCCGTAGCCCGCACTCTGCGCCAGGCCGGTGAGTGGCGGGCAGTGCTCGGTGCTCTGGAGGAGATCGCGCGAATCAATCCTCAGGCACTTGATCGGGATAACTTGCGCACATGGGCTGAGGCTGAGCGAGAACGAGTGATTCGAGAGGCGCGCTTTGGCCCGGTTTACGACCAAGTTATGGCTAGTCACTATGACGAAGCACTCAAGATACTGACGCGACGACTTGCTATAACCCCTGGCGACCAAGACGCCATTCGAGCCACAGTGGCAATAATCGAAGATCCTACAATTTCCGTTCCAGCGTGTATTCGGGTAGCATCTGGTGAGTTACTGTCCCAATATGGCGACCCACGCTCGGGTGTTTGTAGCCTACCACCACCAATGGTACCAATCAAAAGTGGGCGCTTTGCGATCGGTATATCACTGACAGAAAATGAACAAATCGTTGCGTGCGAGCGAGCAAATAACCTTGAGCAAAAAACAACCTATTGGTATGCAGACACTTTAAATAGTCGATCAATGACTGTTACGGCGTTTGAACTAGCCCGTTATCCTGTAACAAATGCGCAGTATAAGTTGTTTATTGATGCCGGAGGTTACGATCCTGATGCTTCCTGGTGGACAGACGCTGCACGAGTCTGGTTAGCACAGGACGATCACATGTGGCAGCAATACCAGCACAAGGATCAGCCCAAATACTGGGATGACCCACGCTTTGGGATCTCTCGTCCCAATCACCCGGTGGTCGGAGTGAGTTGGTATGAGGCAACTGCATTTTGCTCGTGGCTAACCCAATATCTCAACGACAATTATGAATATATGCTACTGGGCGAAGCTGAGTGGGAGTATGCCGCACGAGGATCAGAGCGTCGAATCTACCCCTGGGGTAATGCCACTCTAGATAGGGAGCGTGCCAATTTTAATCAAGAGTACGGCGGCACCACCGCCGTGGGCTGTTTCCTGGTGGGAGCAACGCCAGAAACCGGGTTGCTCGATATGACCGGAAATGTCTGGGAATGGACATGTAGTGAGTATCAGCCATATCCGTACGATTCTGATGATGGGCGTGAGGATAGTTATGAACCAGCAGAAGAACATTTTACGCTTCGTGGAGGCGCATGGTTTAACCGACCGATTTACCTACGCGTAACCTCCCGCATAGACAGTTCACCTGGTAACCGCAATCGGAATGCGGGTTTTCGGGTTGCCCGGCGTCCTCTTCAGGTAAAGACTGGACTTTTGCAAAAATCTCGCCCGAGGTATTAATCCGAACAAATGCTCCTTGCGCCGAAGGGCAAGCATAAGGCTTTCTAATGTGATCTCTTGGCTTGGCATCCGTCTCATAAACACCCGCGAGGGGCTTGGGATTTACCGTATCACAGACCCCCTGACGCATCGGTGGATGATGTGGGCTTTCGGGTTGCTCGACGCAAAGCATAACCATTAGTTCCAGTACGTGTGACTGACCATAGGCTATCTACCTATTTAGGGCAGTTTTATGGAATTCCGCATCGCCGACACCTTTACCTCCAGCCTGGCGAAGCTGGCTAGCCAGGAGCAGCGGGCGGTGAAGACCACCGCCTTCGACCTGCAGCTCAACCCGGCCCACCCGAGCCTGCAGTTCCACCGGCTGGACGCGGCCAAAGACCCCGACTTCTGGTCGCTGCGGGTCAACCTGGACATCCGTATCATTGTCCACAAGACGGCGGCCAGCCTGCTACTCTGCTATGTCGATCACCATGAAGATGCGTACGCCTGGGCGCTGAAGCGCAAGATCGCGCGCCACCCGACCACCGGTGCGGCCCAACTGGTCGAGGTGCGCGAGCGGGTCGAGGAGGTGCTGACCTTCGTCCCGATTGAGGCCGACGCGCCCGCTCTGGCGAAGCCCCTACTCTTCGCCGCCATCGACGACGAGTTGCTGCTGCGCTACGGTGTGCCCGCCGAGTGGCTCGCAGACGTGCGCCAGGCCACCGAGGACACCATCTTCGCCGTGGCCGAGCACCTGCCCCAGGAGGCCGCCGAGGCCCTGCTGGAACTGGCGACCGGCGGCACCCCGACTGCGCCGGCCCAGGTGCTGCCCGACAGCGACCCCTTCGCCCACCCCGACGCCCAGCGCCGCTTCCGGGTGCTCCAGAACGTCGCGGAGCTGGAGCGCGCCCTGGAGTACCCCTGGGACAAGTGGAGCGTCTTCCTACACCCAGCCCAGCGCCACCTGGTCGAGCGCGACTACAGCGGCCCGGCGCGCGTCTCCGGCTCGGCCGGCACCGGCAAGACGATCGTCGCGCTGCACCGGGCGGTCTTCCTGGCCCGCCGGCACCCCGAGGCCCAGGTGGTGCTGCTGACCTTCTCGGAGGCGCTGGCCAACGCCCTCAGTCACAAGCTGCTCCGGCTGATCGGCAACGAGCCGCAGCTGCGCGACCGCATCAACATCTACGCGACCAGGGAGTTCGCCCAGGAGCTGTACGCCGAGTCCTTCGGCGAGCCGGCGATCGCCACGCCGGAGCAGCTGCGCGAGCTACTGGCCGAAGCGGCGAGCAAGGAGCCAGAGCAGCGCTTCAGCCCGCAATTCCTCTTCGCGGAGTGGAGCGAGGTGGTCGACGTCTGGGGGATCGACGGCTGGGAGCGCTATCGCGACGTGCCGCGTCTGGGCCGCAAGACCCGCATCGGCGGCCGGCAGCGCGAGACCCTCTGGGCGATCTTCTCGCGGGTGCAGCTCATGCTCTTCGCGCGCGGGATGCTCACTTGGCCAATGCTGCTCCGGCGGGTCAGCGAGCACTGCCTGGCGACCGGCGAGCGGCCCTTCGACTTCGCGATCATAGATGAGTCGCAGGACCTCGACGTGGCCGAGCTGCGCTTTTTGGCCCAGCTCGGCGACCAGCGCCCCGACAGCCTCTTCTTCACCGGCGACCTGGGCCAGCGCATCTTCCAGCAGCCCTTCCCCTGGAAGGCGGTCGGCGTGGACGTGCGCGGGCGCGCGCAGACCCTGGCGATCAACTACCGCACCAGCCACCAGATCCGCCAGCAGGCCGACCGGCTGCTGCCGCGCTCGCTCACCGACGTAGACGGCAATGTCGAGGCGCGCGGGGGGACGATCTCGATCTTCAACGGCCCGGCGCCGACGATCGACATCTTCGCCGATCAGGATGCGGAGCGACAGGCCGTAGGCGGCTGGATCGCGGCGCGGCTCGCGGAGGGCATCCGGCCCGAAGAGATCGGCGTCTTCGTCCGCTCGGCGGCGCAGATGCCACGGGCGCTCGCGGCCATCCTCCACGCCGGCACCCTATCAGTCGAGCTCGACCACTACGTCGCGTCACCCCGGGATCGCGTCGCCCTGAGCACGATGCACCTGGCCAAAGGGCTAGAGTTTCGGGCCGTGGCGATCATGGCCTGCGACGACGAGGTGCTCCCGCTGCAGGAGCGCATCGAGCGCGTGACCGACGAGTCGGACCTGGAGGAGATCTACACCACCGAGCGCCACCTGCTCTACGTCGCCTGCACCCGCGCCCGCGACCACCTGCTGGTCAGCGGGGTAGATCCGGCGTCGGAGTTTCTGGATGATATGAGGTAGTTGGCCTTGCAGGTTGAAATCTACACAGGCCACTCATTGCGAGGGAACCTTGATCACACCAGCTGATTTTATGAGCGAGGTGATGGCCTGCTCAGAAACTGCTCGTAAGCAAACCCGGCAACTGACCAACGTAGGTGACTATGTTGACATGTCCCTACATATCCCGCAGCCATATATGGGCAGCGGGCCGATCAAGTTAGTAGTGATCGGCCAGGATCCTACCATCCAGCAAGTCGCCAGCCGAGGCAAGATCACAACCGTACTCAACCTCAACCGCAGTGGAAGCCTACGCACCTACATTGCGGACATCTGCGCACGGCTCGGCATCTCCCTCGACCAGCACGTCTATGCGACAAATGCCTGCAAGTGCTTTTTCAACGACCCGCCGACGACCATTCTGAAGCAGAACCAGGTCGATGTGTTGGACGCCAGCGCGCATATATGGCTTCCGGTGCTTCAGCAGGAGCTGGCACAGTTCCCCGATGCTGTGGTGATAAGCCTGGGGGAGCCGGTTCTAGCGATGTTGGTGCCCGATGAATATCGCATCCCGATACGCGACTATTGGGGATACCATAAGCGCTGGAAGGAAGGCACCTTCGCCCCAATGCGCATCACTACTGCCGCTGAGAGCCGGGTCGGCCGGGCGATTATCCCGATGGTGCACCAGCCGACCCAGCGAGGGGCGCGCACACTGTTCTACCGCGAGCGGCGGGATGCCTACTTTGCGTATCTTCGTCAGTCCGGATATATCCCTTCAGTCTGAGGTAAACCAATGATCATAACCTGGCTCATCATCAACTGTATCGGGATGGACGAGCAGATACGACGCACGCTGATGGAGACCGCGAGGCAGGGGCACAACCCGCACTACTATGAGGCAACACCTTGGCTGGAATATACCTCTGAAAGTGATGAAGAAATACCCACCATCCAAATATATTGTCAGAGTCAGAAAGAGGCAACATGGCTGCGAAAGAGACTACGTGACGCCTGCACTCCCTACGAGCGGCGATCCTCACATCCTCACCACACAGGCAAAGAGGTGGTATCGAATCCGCTCGATAACCGCATCTTCTTCAGGTACACCGATAAGGATGGGAACGACCTCCCGCCAGAGAATCTACCAGCGCGAATAGCCGGGTAGCCAGGCAGGCTAGCAAAAGCAAGCGGCAGAGCGTTGCCCCTCCACTTTACCTGGCAGCGTGTATCCTTGCTGGGGCGACCAGCATCAACAAGCTATTTGTCCAGCTCTTCCGGACGGAGGGTCGGGCCAGGTCGCCAACAGCCTGGCCCATGCACTGCTCGCTTCTTATGGTGTGGCCACCGCCTGCGCCCCGGCGTACTCGGCGAACTTCAGCAGATCCTCGGCGATCTCGTGGATATCCGTCTCGGATGGCGGCGCGAGCGCCTGGATCTGCTTGACCAGGTCGATCACCTGCTCGTACCATTCGCGGTCGTCCACGTCGGCGTCGTCTCCGGCAGCTGTAGGAGCGGGGCTCGGCGCCGGCGTCGGGGACAGCGCGGGTGCGGGGGCCGGTGTCGGCTTGGGCTGGATGGTGGCCGCGATCAGGATGTCCACGTCCTTGTTGATCAGCCGCCCGTTCTTCGCCAGCGTCGACAGCAGCTTGCGCTGCTCGTCGGGCTTGAGGGCGACAATCTTGTAGGCCACGCTGTCCTTGAACGTGCCCTCATTGAAGGCGGCGCGCAGCTGGGGGATGAGCCCCTTCAGCCGCAGCAGGTTGCGGATGGTGGCCACCGGCTTGCCGGTCGCCTCGCTGATGGCGGTCTCGCTCGCGCCCTGGGCCACCAGGCTCTCGACGGCGGCCAGGTCTGCGGCGGCGTTGTCGCTCCGCATCTGGTTCTCGATCGTGGTCAGCACATCGTTGCTCGCCCAGCCGAAGGGGTAGACCACCGCCGGAATTTTATCCTGGCCATTGATCCGGGCCGCCTTCACGCGGCGCCGACCGGCCGAGACCACGTAGCTACCGTTCGGCTTTTTCAGCAGCAGGATGGGCTGCATCACGCCGAACTCTTTGACGTTCTTCACGAACGCCTCGTCGGGTGCCGCGCCGATCAGCTCGGCGTTGGGCGGCAGATCAGCCAGGCTGACCCTCTCGGGCACGCCCATCGCCTCGTAGGCCGGCAGCAGGTTCATATCGGCCTGCTGCGGCGGTGCCGTTGGCGTGGGCTTCTTCGTGGACGTGGCGGGCTTCTTAGCGGTCGAGGCGGGCTTCTTGGTAGCCGAGACGGGTTTCTTGGCCGTAGACTTGGGTGTAGTTGAAGATGTCGTTGTCACCGTGGGGCTCCTTGTGTAGTGCAGGACGCAAAACGCCCCGCCGAACGGTTCGGCGGGGCCAGACAGCAGGCGGCCCCTCTATGGGAGCAGGGCCAGGGCGAACAGGACGATGAGCGCGATGTTGAGCGCGACGCTCCCGAGGCAGATCAGCAGCAGCACAAACGACGAGTAGATGTACCAGTTCGGCAGCGGCCCCGGCTCGAACGGGCGTGCCGCGTAGACGACGAACAGCGCCACCAGTTCGCGCAGGCCTGCGCGCGAACGACGTGGGCGGGGGCGAGCGTTTTGGGCCATCATTTTCTCCGGGGAAAACAGCGCCGCCGCTGAGCAATTCAGCGGCGGCGAACGACGAACGGCGCATTGTCAGTATTGATGTGATCGATATGGGGCTCCCTCGCCCTCGCGGGCCTCGGCTTCTTCTGTCCTGCATTGTAGCACAACTAAGAGTATTTGTCAAAATATTTTAGCGTTGCAATGCGGAAAAACGCCTCTCGCAGAGAGGCTGCGAGAGGCGTCAGAGGAGTAGTGAGGAGAGAGTCGAGGGCGGTCGAGGAGCTTAGCGGGGATCGTTGGGCATCTGCAGCCGGCTCCGGATCTCGGTCGTAATGGCGCTCCAGTCGTCGCCGACCTCGGCGCGGAACGCGGCCCACCAGGCGGTGAACAGCTCTTCGGGCAGCTCCTGCGCGTACTCGCCGACCTTCACGATCACGACGGGCGGCTTCTCGACCTTCGCGGCCCGCGCCGAGGGAGGCGACACGATCGGCGCGCCTGTGTCCTCGATGATAGCAGCCTCGAAGTTGTTGGCCGGCTGCGGCGCGGCCACAGGGGTGGCTACCGCTGCGGATGCCTCCACGGCCGGCTCAGCGGGCACCTCCGCCGCGACCAGGGCCGCCGGTGCTTCCTGGGCTACTGCTGCCGCTGGGGCCTCCACGGCCGGCTCGGCGGGCGGCTCAGCCACAACGGGAGCCGCCAAGGCTTCCTGGGCCACTACCTCTGCTGAGGCCTCCACGACCGGCTCAGGGGGCGTCTCGGCCACGATGGGGGCTGCGAGAGCCTCCTGGGCCGGTGCAGCGGTTAGGACGGGGGCACTCGCCGGGGCAGGTGTGAGCGCGGCAGGGGCAGCGACTAGAGCCTGGGCGACCGAGGCAGTCGGCTTCGGCCGGCTGAACTTCTCGAAGCTGACCACCCACTCGTCGAGCATGTTCTGCAGGCCGCCGTCGGCAGGCGCGACCAGGTCGGCCAGCGCGCTCACCTTGTCGCCCTGCACCTTGGCCTGCTCACCGATGCGGTCGAAGAACAGCAGGATCTGGCTCTCGGTCTCCTCGTCGCAATCGACCCAGGTCACTGGGATCTGCGTCTCGCCGTTGCCAATGGCCAGCTCCACGCGCAGGTGGCCGTTGAGCGTGCGGCCGGTGCGGCGGTTGACCACCACCTCGTCGATGTAGCCGATGTCGTCGATGGCGGCGTTGACCACCTTGCGCTGGGCCAACGGGTGAGTGTAGAAGTTGAGCGGGTGCGCCTTCAGCTCCAGCGGGTTCGCCGGCTCGTGGGCGACAATCAGGTTGCGCCAGTCGTTCGCGGTGGTCATAGGTCGACTCCTTCAGGAATGATGCCAGATTGATCCAGGTCGGACAGGTCGCCGGTAAAGCTTGGGTAGCGGTCGCTCGCAAGGACGCAGAGGGCCATAAAGCTCATCGCGTCCTGGAGGTGATTGGTGGTGGTGCCCGCAAACGAGGGTAAGGCGACGGCCCGGCCCTCCAGGAGGTCGCCGAGGGCCTGCACGTAGGCCACCGCGCCCGGCTCGCCGGCGATCATGCCGACCTCCCAGGTGAGCGTGGTCGTGTGCCCGGCCAGGATAAGGGATGCGGTGATCATACGCTCACCATCACGCCGCAAAACCAGGCGAACAGGTCCGGGTCTTTGAGTGTCACGCCACGCGTGCCATCAGTCATCTCTTCGCTCATCATTGATACCAGCTCCGTGGAGCCGCTGTCGTAGTGCTTGCCGAAGTACGGGTGCTCGAAGCGGTCGGGGCGGGTCCACTCGTCAGCCCCGTAGTTTCGGTTTGACACCTCGCGCAGCTGCACGAGATCCTCGCCCCGCGTGCGGTGCGCCAGGTACGCCTGCGCGGCCTCGCGCAGCCGGGGCACCCGCCACTCAATCCAGTGACCCATCTCATGGGCCATCGTGGAGCGGCGGGCACCGTCGCTGAGGTAGATGCACTCTTCGTGGTTGCTGTAGTACGACCGGCTGCTCTCCGTCTTCTCCACAAAGAGCGGAAAGCGCGAGCTTGCGGCGACCCAGGACTTGGGCCAGAAACCGATCAGCTCATCAGCGTAGTCTATCCCGCGCTCCAGGCTCTG
>NZ_JAIEWN010000083.1 GCF_019599295.1 Oscillochloris sp. ZM17-4
TTAACTTGTGACCAATGGGCTTAGACAAATCACACCTGAGGGTAATATCTTTACTGTATACACAGATAGGCATATCACCGCTAAAGATCTACTCTTCGCTCTTTCCCAGGCCGAGATAAAAATAGTGTCCTTTCGTGATATTAGCACCTCGACCCATCGCATTTTTCTTGTCGATAGAGGTGATTCATGACGCAAACTATAGCATGTATTGTAATGCTTATATGGCAACCTATTCGGCAAGCTATAGATTGGGTTGCAGGACAAATAAATCGTGCAGGGACATTCATTGCTACGCCCCCGCTACTTCGACGCATTGATTACTGGCTATTGCTCAACCGGCCACTAATTTGGAGTACTCGAATACATATCATTGTCTGGCGATCATTATTAGCATTGATCGGACTCTGTATTCCAGGCTCGATAATAATCATTCCTCTCGGCGCAGGCCTTGCTATCTGGTTTTTTGTGACTATTGTTATCAGTTTTCAATGCGGTGTGCTGACTCGCTGGATTCGCGCAAGTAGAACCGTAGAGCGGGAATATGGGGACACCTCCCCGTGGCGCGTATATATTGAATTAGCATTAATCACCATATGCACCTCTATTATGTTTCTTCCATCTCTTGCGCTTATCGAGGTTCTCAAGATCAATGCAGCATCTCAGTATGACTCTCAACAGATGACTGTAGATATTAATACTGTAGATGAGGTGGTTTCTAGCCGGCTTAACCAACTTAAGACTGAATATCCCCAGTTTGTGCAGGATGAAACCACAAACTTATCCGACTGTGAGCAAGTTATTGAATACACAAAGGCGCTAATAGCAGTTGATGCAACATTCTTTGATAAATTAGCCATGAGTGGTGAATCACTAAAAGCGTATGATGATAGAATTTTAAACCATATAGAAAATATAGATCAGCTAAAAAATTACTGCTCAACCCTTAGCCTAGTTCACTCTACTCGGGATTTTGCGTTTTCACATAGTGGCCTCGGCGAGGTATTCTTCTACGGAATGCATATAGTAATAGTATTCTCGGGGTGGTTTTGGGTTAATGCTCGATATTACCCTCTTCGTGTATTCGCTAGTTTAAGCATAATTATCATAATTGGAATTACGATTGTTTCCATTGCAGCAATTGTTGCATTCGGGTTTCCTTTGCTTTCTGATTGGATTCTTAGGCGACCTTTCCGGGAAGTCTCTGTATCTCATTTTCTAAATGTTTTGGCTGTAACTACAACTCTGGCGACAGCGGTTTCACTTCAGGTAATCTTTTCAATAAATGAACGGCAGATCTACTCACGAGAGAAGGCATATCTAATCACTGCACTCCCTCTTCTACTGTGCGCTGCAGTAATTCTTGTCAATGTTGCTTTTGTGAGGTCGATCATCATTGTAGGGATGTCGACATTAGGCCTTGCCATTGCTCTTTTCCTCCTCTTGCCAGCGCTTAAGAATCAGCAAAACAAACTTTATAGCCTCCCCGAGGAATGACAATGGCACGGTTTCTCGCCAGAGCTCGCGATGCGCTAACCCAGGGTGATCTTGCAACTTGCTGCGAGGTGTTACGCACTGCTCAGGCAGAGATACCGCGTCGCTATCACAATGAGCTCATCTTGCATCAAGCAGGCGTTCAGAAACTTCGCGACGATGAGCGGCGGGGAATCCAAAGTGAAGAAGCCCTGGCCCGCGAGCGCCGAAGGCTAACCGGTGCCATACTCGACCTTCTCGACCTGATTGAGAAGGCTAAGCCAACATCCCCACCTGCCGGAAAAGCAGAGGCCAATCTAGCATCGAGCAGCCTGGCAGTGCTAGAGTCACTCCAGCAGATCCTCGCATCATTGCAAGCTGGGCCACAGCTATCACATGCCGGGTTAGAGATTACTATCCGGCGTAACGGAGATGGGTATGCTGCGGATGCGCGATTCACCTCGCCAAAACATGACGTGTCGCCTGCGAGTAATGTCCTGATCGCTATTGACTTCATGGAGCTGCAAGCACTCAGTCTGGATCCTGTCGGCTATGGGAGGGCGCTTGCAAAAGGCCTCTTCTCCGACCCGCAGCTACGGGTAGCCTATCAGCAGATCCGCGCTGTTGCCCAGCAGATCGGCGCCCTGCGGCTGCGGCTGCGCCTCGACATCAGCGCCCCCGAGCTGCACGCCCTGCGCTGGGAGCTGCTGCGCGACCCCGAGAATGACGAGCCGCTAGCGCTCAGCGAGCGGGTACGCCTCTCGCGCTACCTGGAGAGCCGCGACTTCACGCCGCTGAATATCCCCCTGCGGCCCGACCTGCGTGCCCTAGTGATCGTCGCAAGTCCCAGCAACCTGGGGAGCTTTCAGCTGGCCGAGATCGACGTTGACGGCGAGGTAGCCCGCGCCCAAACCGCGCTCGGCGATCTACCGACAACAATCGTCGGTGGGCACCCAGCGGCCCAGCAGCAACGCGCAACCCTGGCGGCGATTGCTGCCGCCCTACGCGACGGCCCGCAGCTCGTGCTGCTGATCTGCCACGGCACGATCGTCAATGGCGAGCCGCTGCTCTGGCTTGAGCGCGATGACGGCATGGCCGACCGGGTCAGCGGGACGGTCTTTGTCGAGACGTTAGCTCAGCTCCCGGCCCAGCCCCTGCTGCTGATACTGGCATCCTGCCAGAGCGGCGGGCGCGGCTATGATGACACCCTAGCCGCGCTGGGCCCAAGCCTGGCACGGGCCGGCATCGCCGGGGTGCTGGCTTTTCAGGGCAACGTGCCGGTGAGCACCGTGCGCCGCCTGCTGCCGCCGCTCTTCGGCGAGCTGCGCCGCGACGGGAGCATTGACCGGGCGCTGGCCGCAGCCCGCGCGGCGATCCGCCAGCAAGCCGAGTGGTGGCTGCCGGTGCTCTGGCTGCGCGTGCGCGACGGACAGCTCTGGCACATGGAGCAGCCGGTGTCACCAACAACCCCGGTGGCCATAGCTGGCCCGGTGCCGCTGGAGCCGCCCGAGGGCACGATGCGCCCCGACTCGCCCTTCTATATCGAGCGTCAGCCCGCCGACCGGATCGCCCTGGCGACCGCGCAGACCGCACAGGGCGGCACGCTGACGATCAAGGGGCCGCGCCAGGTCGGCAAAAGCTCGCTGCTCATTCGGGTGATGGCCGCCGCCGGCGAGGTCGGCAAGCATGTGGCCTACCTCGACTTCCAGCAGTTCGACGAGGGTGCCCGCGCCGACGCCAACACCTTCTTCCTCCAGTTTGCCCGCTGGCTGGGCGACGAGCTGGGCCTGGCAGAGCTGCGCGAGGCCGACTGGCCGCTGGCCCTGGGCACCGTCCAGCGCTGCACGCGCTATGTCGAGCGGGTGCTCCTGCCCGCGCTGGGCGGGCCAGTGCTGCTGGCGATGGACGAGGTGGACAGCATCCTCGACTGCCCGTTCCGCACCGACTTCTTCGCGATGCTGCGGGTCTGGCACAACAACCGAGCCATGCCCAACCGCCCGATCTGGCGCAAGCTTGACCTGGCCCTGGTCACCTCGACCGAGCCCTACGAGCTCGTGCAGAACCTGCACCAGTCGCCCTTCAATGTCGGCGAGGTGATCGAGCTGATCGACTTCGACGCCGCCCAAGTCGCCCGGCTCAACGCCCTCCACGGCAACCCGCTGTCGCCGGGCGACGAGTCGCGGCTCAGCGACCTGCTGGCTGGTCAACCATATCTGACCCGGCGGGCGCTCTACCTGGTGGCTGATGGTCGGCTCGGTGCCGAGGAACTGTTCGCCCAGGCGGCCAGCGAGGGCGGCCCCTTCGGCGAGCACCTGCGCCGCCACCAGCAGCGGCTGAACGAGCGGCCCGAGCTGGCGCAGGTTTTCCGGCAGATCCTGCTCACGCAGCGCACCAGCGACGACCGGGCCTTCTGGCGGCTGCGTGGGGCCGGGTTGGTGCGGCGTGAGGGCGAGCGCAGCCTGGCCCGCTGCCAGCTCTACGCCGACTACTTCACGGAGCGTCTGCGATGAGCACCCAGAACATCTACACCGTCGGCGGCACCGTCCAGGCCGGGCAGGGCATCTACGTGCCACGCAAGGCCGACGATGAGCTGCGATCCCTCTGTCAGGCCGGCACCTTCGCGTACATCCTCACCGCTCGCCAGATGGGCAAGTCGAGCCTGATGGTACGCACTGCGGCACGGCTGGAAGAGGAGGGCACACACACGGCCTTGATCGACCTGACCAAGCTTGGGGCCAAGGCCAGCGCCGAGCAGTGGTACCTGGGCTTCCTGGTCGAGCTGGCCGATCAGCTTGGCTTGGCAACCGACGTGATGGACTGGTGGACGGCGCAGGAACACCTGCCGATGGCCCAACGGCTGAGCCGCTTCTGCACCAAGGTAGTGCTAGATGAGCTTATTGCGCCGGTGGTGATCTTCGTCGATGAGATCGACAGCACCCTGAGCCTGGACTTCACCGACGACTTCTTCGCCGCCATCCGCGCCCTCTATAACGCACGATCTGATAACGCGGAAGTGCGTCTGCTGACCTTCGTCTTGATCGGCGTGGCCACACCGGGTGACCTGATCCGCGACCCCAAACGGACGCCCTTCAATATCGGCACACGCGTTGATCTCGAAGACTTTACCCCTGAGGAAGCCGCGCCTCTCGCCGCTGGCCTGGAAATTCCTGAAGATGAGTCCCAAAGAGTACTAGCCGATATATTGCGCTGGACTGGCGGACATCCCTACCTCACTCAGCGACTGTGTCAAACTCTAGCTGTGCGCGAAGAGGGTGGCTGGAATGCGGCGACGATTGATGCAACTGTCCAGGAGACATTCCTTGGCGACCAAAGTGAGCGCGACCATAACCTACAGTTCGTGCGCGATATGCTGATCGAGCGTAGTCCAGATAGAATCGGTGTACTCCGACTCTATCAGGCTATTCGGGTTGACCGGCGACCTATACCCAACGAAGAGCAGTCTCTCTTTCACGCCCATCTGAAGCTCAGCGGCGTGGTGCGACGCAGCGAACGTTACCTGCGCCTGCGCAACAGAATCTACGCTGAAGTTTTCAACTCTGCATGGATTAGGCGCCACTGGCCGCTGAGTTGGTGGCAAAGCATTCCAACAGGTGTGCGGATTGCTGCTGGATTTGCACTAATTCTTTTAATGTCTTTGATGGTTGTGGCTTTTATATTAGTACAAGCACTTAAGGTTTCCGAGACACGCCGTATACAAGCTCAACAACTTAGTGATCAAATTCGAGGCCAAGCTATTGCTGACGCAGCACAAGAGGCAATGAATCGTTCTCTGCCAGATCAAGCTCTTGCTCTTGCTCTTGCCGGTATCCAATCACCAATGCCCGCTCCAGAAACAGAAAGGATTCTTGCTGACGCGGCTTATGCTCGGGGCGTGCGTTTAGAATTTGGTGAGCATCAAAATAATGTTAGTCTTGCCAGGTTAAGCTCCGATCTACGGATTGTGGCTTCTAGTGACTATGAATCGAAAGTCTTTTTATGGGAAGCTGCGACAGGCCAGCAAATGGGTGTTTTAAGTTACCCTGAAAATGTAGTTGATATCACATTTAGCCCCGATTCTCACAAGATCGCGGTTGCACTTGCGCACTCTATTCATCTGTACGATATTGTTTCCGAAAACGAATCAGACTATTTGCAAATAGATAATCCTTCAAAGCAGACAATAAAAAATATTGTTTTCACATCAGAAGGAAAAACTATTCTTATAGGTATTGAAATTACAGGTGATGGATTGCCGCTCACAGAGGATGATACTGGAGCCGTGATAGAATGGAATTATGGACGGAGAGAAACAAAATTGTTCACAGAAACGGCAGTTCCCGTGAAAACGTTAGTCATTAGCCCTAATGGGCTACTTGTAGCTTGGGGCTCTGATAGGGGTTCAAATAACAATGCCACACTAGGCGTAGTAAATTACCCCTCAGGAACTGACACTAAACTTTTTAAGGTGCAAAATGGGGTCTCGGTTATCGCCTTTAGTCCAAATAACCGACAACTAGCAACGGCGTCCCATGGCAATGGGATTGATATTTGGGATTTAGATCAAGCGAATTCGATGCAAAGCTTTCGAGTAACAGATGTCGTAGAAAGTCTGAGCTTTAGCCCTAAGGGAGATCTTCTTGCAAGTGCCGAGCAGGGAGGTTTAACTGTTCGTAATGCAATTACCTTGGATGCAATTTCCTATTGGAGTTATCCACGTACAAAAATAAGAGTTGCTCAATTCAGTACTGATGGTCGATCGCTGCTTTCAACTTGGGGACATAAATTACGTATTTGGGATACAACATCGGTTCATGAGCCTCAGTCTATCGAATCTATTGGATATAACGGTGTATCTATAAGCGAAGATGGTCGGAGCTTGCTGGTTTTACATGAAAACGGGATAGATTTAATCGATCTCATAAATAAAGCTACAATACAACATCTCGTTATTCCCGAATCTTACTCTTCAGATCCTCTTACAGATATAAGTTTCAGTAATGACGGAAACGAGATTATGGCAGTAAGTGGCTGGATGAAACTACTACGATGGGATCGTCATACTGGTCGCTTAATTCAGCAACTACAACTCACACCTGGTGGTATTTATGCTTGGCGTGTGGGTTTCAGTCCTGATCGAACCCGCCTCCTCGTAAACTCTCCTGAGAGTAACAAATTTGAAGACACGGCTACTATTTGGGACACCGCTAATGGCACAAAGCTTGGTTCGTTTTATATTAGCTTCAGCCCATTCTCGTTTGCATTTTCAAGAGATGGTAGAAAAATCGCACATGAAGACGAGGAATATCAAATCACTTTGCGTGATAGTGATACGGGCTCCATTACTCGAAAGTTTGTTGGACATGAAGCAGATATCGATGCAATTGCCTTTAATAACGATGGAACACTAATAGCAACTGCATCAGAAGACGAAACTGTACGTCTTTGGAATGTATCAACTGGGGCCGAGGAAAAGCGCCTTGATTTATCGTCAGTGGTCACAGCGATTGCATTCAGTGCTAATGACGAACTTATGCTAACAGGTGGTAGTGATGGGATGATACGGATATGGGAGATCTCGACATGGCGTGAAATTCGCCGTTTTACAGGACATAATGACAGCATAAGGGTCGCAATGTTTACAGGCGATAGCCGCTACGTTATCTCCATTGCGCGTGACGATACACTATGGTTCTGGCGTCTAGAAAATATCGACGAACTTCTGCAATGGATTGCCGATCATCGATTTGTTCCGATATTAACCTGTGAACAACGTGCTAGATTTGGCCAAGAACCGCTTTGCGATGCTGGTCAGCAGTTACCAGCAACACCCATGCCCGCACCTGTACCTGCACCTGTTCCTATGCCTGTACCCTCTCCATACAGTAACTAATGTACATTTATCAAGATCGAGATTGTGGGAAACATGACAGATCAAGATGACCCTCAACAACCTGATTCCCTAATTGCGGGCGAGCTCAAACCATTAACTGATTTGGCACAAGAGTTCGGCCTGTCTTATAATTCTTTACGGGGCTATGCTATAAGAGGACGCTTGCGTGCCACTAAATTCGGTCGCCAATGGGCATCAACACGACAGGCCATCCTCGAATACCTTGATAGTCGCCAGAAGGAACATATCCCCAAGAAGTATCGCGACCGGGCTTGACAAGTAGATCAGTTTCGATCTACTATACTCGCAAGAAATGACGAGACCCGGCCGGTGTTGGTCGCACCTCCGGGTCTCTAACCCCGCAGTCTGTGCTAGCAGACGGTGAGGCTGGGTCGCATGATAGCATATCGTGCGGCGACCTCCAGCAGCACCCTGCTGCGCTGTTCCCAGTGAATGGCGCGAGGCGATGGGGTGCTGTATTCGCGTCTGGCCCCAGGTCATTTCCCGCCAGGCTCGCGTCGGAGGTCGTCGTGAACACGATAGTCCTGTCCTCGTGCGCGCGGCGCACCTCCGGCGAGGAGGTCGTCGCCATGGCTCCCCGCCCCCAACCACCGTCCACGCCCTGCCCCGCCCCGATTCACCAGCGAACCCACCGCCGCCGGCCGCTGCCGGATCTGCGGCGCACGCCTGTGCCCTCCCAGCATCGCGACCACCGCCGGCGGCCACGTTCACCTCGGCTGCGCTGAGCGCGCCGCGTACACGGCGTGGCACCGCCGCCAGCTGGCAGCGGGCATCCACGCGCTGATCATCCTCAGCGTCGTGGTGAGCCTCGCGCTGCACCGCGATGACACCGCGCTCCTGATCGTCGTTCTCGTGGCTTGGCTTGCGCTCCATAGTCGCCTGCACGAGCGGGTTTGGCACTACCTTGCCCGCGACCTGCGCCGGCTGCTGCTGGGGCGTCTCAGATGATTCGCTGGTGAACTACTATGGCAACTATCCTCACGGTTGATGTGACCATCCAAGGCATCCGACCGCTGCTCTGGCATAGCTTTGGCCCCGAGACCATCCCGGTCAGCGGGAAGCGCGAGCGCACCGGCGTCGCCGGCAACGACCCCGACGAGTGGCGGCGCACCGTTCTTGTCACCCCCGAAGGCCAGCTCTATCTTCCCGCATCGGCGGTTTTCGGCTGCCTGCGCGACGGTGCCCGCTTCACGCGCAAGGGGCGCGGCAGCATCCAGCCAGCCCTCGTCGCCACCCTCCAGATCGTTGACGAGCACGTCGTGATCAACCGCTTCTTGCCCGAACCGCTCCCGACGGATGTGCAGTCCCCGGTCTTCCTCCACATCAGCTCGGTCAAGAACCCGGCCACCAAGGCGCGCAATGTGCGCTACCGGGTTGCCGCCTCGGCCGGGTGGCAGACCCGCTTCACACTCCAGGTAGACCCCACCGTGATCAGCCGCGGGGAGCTGGAGGCCGTGGTGATCGACGCCGGCCGGCTGGTCGGCATCGGGAACGGCCGGCAGATCGGCATGGGCCGCTTCGAGGTCCGGTCGTTTGCGGTGCGTGAACGCTGATCTGCACATGGCCAGGCGAGGCTTGTCCAGGCGTGGCTAGGCGCGGCCAGGCGAGGCCGGGCACGGCGTGACAAGGCATGGAGCGCGACGGGAGCCTCGACCGCTCCCGTCGCTAGGAAAGGCATACGGATGCCCAGGAAGCGACGGCTCCCACGCGAGCTGTGGAATCAGATCCGCCGAATGGTGTGGGAGCGCGACGGCAAGCGTTGCCAGGGTCCCTATTGTCGCGATGCCGCACCGCTCCCGCTTGACGTCGTGCATATCGACCACACGATCCCACTGAGCGCCGGCGGCACCAACGCCATGCAGAACCTGCGCGTCCTCTGCCGGCGCTGCCACGTCCTGCGCGCCGGCCGCGCCCACGCCGGGATGATCGCCGCCGCCCTGCGCGACGGGATCATCCCGCCCGACTGGCGCGGCTTGGTTTGGGATGAAGCGCCCGCCGAGGAAAGGAATAATCCATGAGCGAGGATACCTTTGACCAACCCACGATTGCGTCACCGGCCCGGCGCCGCACGCGACGCCTGGTGCGCTGGGGGAAGCGCCTTCGCCAACGCCGCCTCCCTGGCCTGCCCAGCTGGCTTGAGGCGCTGATCGCGGCGCTTGTCGCCACCCTCATTGGCCTGGTCGTCCTGGCGGCTACTGGGGTCTTCTGGCTCTGGGGTGCGAGCTACACGTTACAGGGTATCGACCGCAGCCTGGCCTGGATCGCCACCACCCGCAACCTGCCGGGCGTCCTGACCTGGTGGCGCGGGCTCGGCGACTACCAATGGGCCGTGCCAGCCGCCTTCTCGTGCAGCGAGATGATCTGGGCACCGATCCGGCGATTTCTGCCCAAGGCCCAGGGGCCGGTGCTGGTGATCGCGGCGATCTTCTCGGCCGTGGACATCTTCACCACCCACCTGGGCCTGGCCATCCGCCAGCCCTGGCGGCTAATCAGTGCCATCGCTCTGACCTTTCTTCCCGAGAGCGCCGGCCTCTGGGCGCTCCAGTTCATCGCCGAGGGCTGGATGAACGTCTGGGCGACGCTGCAGCACCCCGTGGAGGCATGACCATGATCGCGACCTTCTTCCGCTGGCTGGACGACCCCTTCTTCGCGATGAGCTTCTTCCTGGTCGCGGTCGCGGTGTGCTGGTGGGGTGCCCGCTCCCTGCGTATGCGGAGAATGCGGCTGCAGCGGGCCACCGCCCCGACTGCGCGGCGGCCCTATCAATCCCAGACGCAGCGCGAGCGCCGCCACGCGCCGCCACGCGCTGCCCTGAGCGCTCTGCCGGGAGCAAAACACCTGCTGGCCGGCGAGGCAGCAGCTACCGCGCTGCCGCTCACCGCCTGGTGGCCGCAGATCGTCGACTCCCCGATCACGGTGATGATCGTCGGCGAAAGCCAGAGCGGCAAGAGCACCACCGCCAGGGCGCTGCTCGCCGAGCGCGCCCGGACTGACCAGGTGGTGATCCTCGATCCGCACGAGAAATTCAATAGCTGGGGCGGGCTCCAGGAGGCCGTCATCGGTCGCGACCGCGACCTGGAGGCGATTGTCGCCACCGTAGTGAAGCTACAGGCCGAGTTCGAGCGCCGCTTCAAGCGGGGCGAGACCGTCGAGCGCGGCCTGAGCATCTTCATCGACGAGGTGCCGGCGATCATCGCCGCCGCGCCCGAAGTATCCGACTACCTGGCGGCCTGGCTGCTGGAGGGGGCGAAGGCGCAGTTCCGCGTGGTCTTCCTGACCCAGGAGCCCGGCGTCGAGGCCCTCGGTCTGAAGGGCAAGGGTCGGGTGCGGCTCTCGACCCGCAAGGTGCTGCTCGGCGCCTACGCGGCCGGCGTGCCTGGGGCGCTGGCATGGCCGGCGGCGATTGAGGTGCGTGGAGGCATCGCCAGCATCGACGCCTCAGCACTCCCGGCGATGGCCGCCCGCGCCGCAGCGATCGACCCGGCGATTGCCTGGCGCGTACCGACCGAACCGGCTCGGGACAGCGACGATTCTGACACTTTT
>NZ_JAIEWN010000084.1 GCF_019599295.1 Oscillochloris sp. ZM17-4
ACAAACGAGGTATAGCCGTAAGCGCCAACCACATGCTATACTTGCCCCATTCACCGCGCAGATCCTATCCGTCTGCGCCAGCGGAGGTGCCACTCTTCTCGCTGCTGAAGGAGCTGGTATGGCTGATCCCGCGCCCGTCGCTGCCGATACCATCGCCCTGCCCGACCTCTCCGTCCTCCGCGCCCGCGTGACCTACCGCCTCCTCGAGTCGACCACCCTGCCGCCCTACAAGGGCGCGCTGCTGCGCGGTGGCTTCGGCTACGCCTTCCAGCGCGCCGCCTGCCCCTCGGCCTGCTGGGGCCGCTCCGACCAGTGTAAGGCCGGGATGATCTGCCCCTACCGCTGGGTCTTCGAGACGCCGCGCCCGCCGGGGGCCGGGCGGCTCCACGACCTCCAGGACGTGCCGCGCCCCTTTGTGATCGAGCCGCCGCTGGACCACAAGCGCGCCTACGCCGCCGGCGACGCCCTGGAGTTTGGGCTGACCCTGATCGGCCGCGGGATCGATTACCTGCCCTACTTCTTCGTCGGCTTCGCCGAGCTCGGCCAGGCTGGGCTCGGGCGCGACCACGCGAAGGCCAAGCTGGAGCGGGTCGAGGCGCTAGAGCCCTTCCGCCCGATCGGCCGGCCGATCTACCAGGACGGCCGCCCGCTCGATACGGGCGACCTGCCGACCCTCAGCGTCGCCGAACTCACGGCCCGTGCCGCAGCCCTCCCCGCCGACCTGCGGCTGACCCTGCGCACCCCCCTGCGGGTCAAGTCTCGCGGGGCCTTCATCGCGCAGCTGGATCTGCCGGCGATCGTGCAGGCGGCCTGCTGGCGGCTGGCCGCCCTGGCCGCCTTCCACGGCGAGCCCTGGGAGGCCGACTACCGCCCGCTGGTGGCCGCCGCCCGCGAGGTGATCGTCGAGCGCCCCGACGTGCAGTGGGTGGACTGGGAGCGCACCAGCACCCGCGAGGCCCAGCCGCGCCAGATGACCCTGGGCGGCATCATCGGCACGGCCACCCTGCGCGGCGCGCCGCCCGCCGTGCGCGCCGCCCTGCTCACCGGCAGCCTGCTGCACATCGGCAAGGCGGCGGTTTTTGGGCACGGCTGGGTGGAGCTGGCACATGTGTGACAGTTTGCCATCTTTGCTACGTGTGTGGGCGCGAAGCAGCGGAGGATCTGTATGACAAAACACCTCTTTCTCATTACTATTGGCCCGGTGCAGGAGTTTATCGCCGCCGCGCGCCGCACCCGCGACCTATGGGCCGGATCGCAGCTCCTCAGCGCACTGTCACGCACCGCTGCCGATGCGTTGCGCAACACCTACGGCGCAACATTGATCTTTCCGGCCCAGGAAGATCTGAAGGCCCACGATGTCGTCAACCGAATCGTCGCGCTACTACCGACGGGAGCTGATCCCGGCGTAATTGGTGAGCAGGTCGAGAAACACATACGGGCGCAGCTCACGACAGATATCGCCGATGTATTCGATACAAGCAAGCGGATCACATGGCCAGATGATGAAGGATACCGAAAGCGAGCCGAGGCTCAGGTCGCCGACCTGATCGAGATCACGTGGGCAGCTGCGCCACTTGTGGACAATGCGAGCGGTACTGCCTTTCAAGTCAGCCGCGAGCGCCTTGAGGCGGCCCTGGCGGCGCGTAAGTATACGCGCACATTTCGGCAACCAGCGTGGGGACTCCCGGTGCCAAAGTCATCGATCGATGGCGTGCGTGAGTCGGTCATCGACGAGAACGACTACCCCGCCGGCAGCGACTCTCTGTCTGTGCGCAAAGCCAAGGTCGAGCGGCTCTTCTATATGTACGGCGCCGGGCGGGCCGAGCGGCTCTCAGGAGTCGACCTCTTCAAGCGGCACTATCAGCCGAAGACCGCCGAGGGCAATGCTGATTTCCCAAGCACCTCGCACTTCGCCGCCCTGCCTCTGCTCACGCGCTTGGATGCGCAGGGCCTCGACTACACTGCCGCCTTGCGCCGCTACATCGCCACCCTCGGAGAGGTTTCTGCCCGAGTCGAGAAGCTCAACCCGAAACGGTTCGCAGCGATCGACCTTGTTACGGGCTACGACGCATCGATCCTTTTCGAGGAGCGACTTGCGGATGTGGCCGAGGAGGCAGAGCTGAGGGAGGCGCGCGGCGCGCTCGCGGATTTCTTCGCTTCGGCGACCGGCGGCGAGCGGCCCGAGCCCTACTACGCTATCTTGCTCGCCGACGGCGACAATATGGGCAAGGTCATTGATAACCAGCCGGGCGTCGCTACGCTGCAGGCGCTTGCGCTGGCCCTCGACGCCTTCGCCGGGGGTGTGCGCGCTCGCGTGGAGTCCGCCGACCATCACGGCGCCCTGGTCTACGCGGGCGGCGATGATGTGCTCGCTTTCCTGCCCCTCGACACGGCCCTCGCCTGCGCCCACGCACTCCACGAGTCATATCACGAACACATGCACGAGTTCCTCGCTGAGCAAGGCTATCCGTCCACACTCTCGGTCGGCATCGCCATCTGTCACCACCTGGAGCCGCTATCTGATGCGTTGGGGCTCGTGCGCAAGGCTGAGCAAGCCGCAAAGGCCCTGCCTGAAAAAAATGGGCTCGCCATTATCCTCAGCAAGCGCGGCGGCAGTGATCGCACCACCGCCGGCGGGTGGGGCGGGCCGTTCTACAAGCGCCTGCTCCAGCTGATCGATCTCCATCGGGAGGACGCCATCCCCGATGGCGCGGCCTACGATCTGCATGATCTGGCGCTGCGCGTGGGCCGCACGCTCCCCCCTGAGGCGCTGCGGGCCGAGGCGCTGCGGATTGTCAAACGCAAGCGTGGGCAGCATGGCGACGACGGCGATCCGAACGCCGATCTGCTGGCCCTGGCGGCTGAGCTGCCGGCAAGCACCGCCGCCGCGCAAGCGTGGGGCGTCGCCCAGCTCGCCACCGAGCTGATCATCACGCGGGAGTTCGCGCGGGCTTGGGGACCGATATCGCAGAAGAAAGGAGTCACGGCGTGAGCGAGCCTGACGAGACGCTGTGGCTGATCGAGCCGCGCGACCCGCTGATTGTCCGCGATGGGCGCCCGTTTGGGCCGAACCCCGGCGCGCGGGCCACCACCCTGCCCTTCCCCTTCCCGTCGACGGTCGCCGGGGCGCTGCGCCATAAGGCCGGGCTGGGCGACGACGGTATCTTTGACCGCAGCCAGAGCGGCGAGGTGCTCAAGCGGACGGTGCGCGGGCCGCTGCTTGTTCAGCTTCACGATGATGACCACCCGGAGGCAGCTGGCGCTATCGCCGACTGGCTCATCCCCGCGCCTGCCGATGCGCTGCTGCTTACGCCTGATGGAGCCGATGAGTCGATGATCCTCCGCCGCTGGCTGGCCCCGCGCCTGCTGGCCGGCGGCGCGAGCACCGCTATGTCCGACGGGCTTCAGCCGGTCAGCCCGGCCAGCTACGAGCGAAACAAGCTGAGCTCGAAGGCACCACGTTTCTGGTACTGGGATGTGTTCTCCCGCTGGCTCGCAGCGCCTCAGGATGACACCTGCGGCCCGGCAGCGCTAGGCATCGCTGGGCTAGAGATTGATACGCGGGTGCATGTCTCCATCCAGGCCGAGACCCAGACCGCGCTTGATGGCGCGCTGTTTCAGACCAGCGGGCTGGAGCTCACCTGGCGTGATCACGAGCATCAGCAAGAGGGGGGCTTCACGACGCGCCGGTTGGCCCTGGCCGCCGTCATGAATGGTCAAACCCCGCGATTCCTCGGCGGCCTCGCGCCGCTGGGCGGCGAGCGCCGCCTGATGCGCTGGTCCGCCCACGCGCCCGATCTGCCAGACTGGCCCGAGGGTCTGCGCGAGCGGATCATACGCGAGCGACGCTGCCGGGTCATCCTGCTCACCCCGGCCTGCTTCAAGGACGGCTACCGCCCGCCCCCAAAGTGGACGCGGGGCAAGGCAACCGCAACGCTGGTGGGTGCCGCCGTGTCGCGGGCGCAGGCGATCTCCGGGTGGGACATGGCCCATATCAACAAGAATGGCAGCTACGGCCAGCCGAAGCCGACTCGTCACCTCGCCCCGGCCGGCAGCGTCTACTATGTTACCTTCCCCCACGATGCTGACGTGGAGGACTGGCTCAAGAAGACCTGGATGCAGAACGTAAGTGACGATGTTCAGGATCAGCTCGACGGCTTTGGCCTGGCCGCCGTCGGCGTCTGGCCGGATACGTCGGCTGCGCAGGAGGTGCCCCATGCGTAAGCCCCCGGAGCCGCCGCCGAGCCTGCCCGCGCCGGGCGGCGTCGCCCAGATCGTCCAGGCCCGCCGCTATGCGCTGATCACCCCGCTGTTTGGTGGCGGCGTCGCTCCCAGCCGGCAGGACCCGATCACGCCGGTGCGCGGCACCGCTATCCGTGGCCACCTGCGCTTCTGGTGGCGCGCGACCCGCGCCGGCCACTACGCCACGGTCGCAGCGCTGCGCGAGGCCGAGGGCCGGCTCTGGGGCGCGGCCAGCACGAATGACGCGCCCCGCCCCTCGCAGGTGCAGATCGCGGTCTCCGAGGTCGCGCCCGGCCACGACTTTGTCGTCCCTGACAACCGGGGGCGCCCGCTCACCGACAATCGCGGCGACCCGATCAGCGTCGGCCACTTCCGCTCGCCCTTCAGCTACGTGGCCTTCCCGCTCCAGCAGGCGCGCGGCACCGTGCGCGACGGGGTGGCCTTCACGTTTCATGTCACCGCCCCGGCGGCCTGGCGTGAGGCCGATGCGCCACACTTTGCCGGCAGCCCGCAGGACGAGATCGCGGCGGCCCTCTGGGCATGGGAGACCTTCGGCGGGATCGGGGCGCGCACCCGGCGCGGCTTCGGCGCCCTGCACTGCCTGCTGATCGATGGACAGAAGCCCGACCTGCCTGCGGCGACCGGCCTGGAGCGCTGGCTTGCGGAGCAGCTGGCCCGCCACGTCGTCGTTGGAGACGGGCCGGTCGGCATGCCGCGGCTGAGCCGCGAGCTGCGCTGGTACCGCCTGGTGCCCGAGCGCCAGAGCCCGACGTCGTTCTGGGCCGACCCGGTCGACGCCTGGCGGCAGCTCTTCACCCGGCTGAAGGACTTCCGCCAGCCGCGACCGCCGGGAAGCGACGACCCGCGCCGGCCAGGGCGCAGCCGCTGGCCGGAGCCCGAGGCGATCCGCAGCATCACCCGCCGCCGCATGCCGCGCCATCAGCCCCTGCCGACCAGCGGCAAGTTCCCGCGCGCTGCCTTCGGCCTGCCGATCATCTTCCAGTTCAAGGATCAGGGCGACCCAGATCAGACCAGCCTGCAGGGCGTAGGCGACATCGACCGGCTCGCCAGCCCGCTGATCCTGCGTCCGCTGGTGGCCGGCGACGGCAAGGCGGTTGGGCTGGCCCTCGTGCTCGACGCGCCGCGGGTGCCGCCGGGCGGGCTGAGCCTGCGCCAGCGCAAAGCCGAGATCGCCACCCCCGATCATACGCTCACGCCCGCTGAGGCCAGTCAGATTATGGAGCGCGACGGGCGACGCCCGCTGTTTGGCAACAACCCGGATGTGCTTGAGGCATTTCTAAACTTCCTGTGAGGAGAACGGCCCGATGAACAACGCGCGCCTGCTCTTTATCCACGCGCTCTCGCCGCTCCACGCCGGCACCGGCCAGGGCGTCGGTGTGATTGACCTGCCGATCGCCCGCGAGAAAGCCACCAACCTGCCCTACCTGCCCGGCTCATCGCTGAAGGGCCCGCTGCGTGAGGCCTGCCCCGCCGAGAGTCGGACAAAGATCTTCGGCCCCGAGACGGCCAACGCCAGCGACCACGCCGGCTCGGCTCAGTTCTCCGACCAGCGCCTGCTGCTGCTCCCCGTGCGCAGTCTGGCCGGCACCTTCGCCTGGGTCACCTCGCCGATCATCCTGGCCCGCTTCGCCCGCGACGCCGCAGACGCTGGGCAGACGAACCTGCCCGCGCTGGCTCCCCTCCGGCCCGCCACGCCCGAGTCCTGCATCGTCGCCTCCGCCAGCGCCGCGATCACCCTGCCCGGCGCGACCGGTCGGCAGGTCATCCTGGAGGATCTCGACCTCAACGCCACCGCCGACCCGGCGGCGGGCCAGTGGGCGACCTGGCTGGGCAGCTGCATCTTTGCACACGATCCGGACTGGCAGGCGATGCTCGCCGATCGGCTCTGCATCGTCCACGACGATGTACTGGCCTTCCTGCTGACCACCGCCACCGAGGTGATCGCGCGCGTGCGGCTGCTCCCCGACACGAAGACCGTGGCCCAGGGCGGCCTCTGGTACGAGGAGGCCCTGCCCGCCGTGAGCATCCTGGCCGGCCTGCTGGTCGCCACACCAATCAAGGCCACAGTCGCCGAGGTCTTCGCGGTCATCGGCGGGCTGACCGGCGGTACCATGCAGCTGGGCGGCAAGGCGACGGTCGGGCGCGGGCTCTGCCGCACGCAGCTGGTATAGGAGGGCGCGATGCAGCAAACGCGTGAGCAGAAGTTCGCCGCCGCCGTGTTCGAGCGGATCAGCGGCGTCACCGGATTAGCGCAGGCCGAAAAGGACAAGTACGGATCAATGGCCCACCAACTCCCGGTGCTCATCCGCACCGCCGGGCTGGCTCAGGCCCTCGCCTTCGTCGATGCCCGGCGCGAGCCGGTAATGCAACGGCTGCTCGACGACCTCGCCATCGTGCTGGGCCGTGCGCCCCGTGCCGATCTCATTCGGCTCAGCCGCGACGCTCCCCTGGCTGACTATATGCGCCTAACCCAGGACGCCCTCGCGGCGCTGCTCTGGTTCAAGCGCTTCGCCCAGTCGGTGCTTGATGTTACCCCTGATCAGAAGGTGGAGCCATGAGCACCCGCCGCGAATCCCTCGCCCGCCTACGCCCGCAGCCTGGCGTGAACGCCGGGCTCTGGCTCGATAAGTACATTGAGGATGCGCGCCGCCAGCAGCGTGGCAGCGAGGAGCAGGGCACCGCGCAGGCCCGGCTAGTTGAGGAGGTGGCCGGCCAGCGCGTCCCCGGCGCCTACGCCGGCTTCTTCGAGCGCTGGCGAACTGCCCTCGCCGCGCACGGCGCCCAGACCCAGCGGGCCACGGTGCTTGGCCGCATGATCGTCGGGCTCGGCGCCGAGAGCGTGCTGGAGACCGCCGTCACCCTCCAGCGCACCTACGGCGTGCCGATGATCCCCGGCAGCGCGCTCAAGGGCTTGGCCGCCGCCTGCGCCCGCCAGGTCTTCGGCCCCGACTGGGCCGCCGATGCGCCTGCCTACACCACGCTGTTCGGCTCCACCGACAGCGCCGGCTACGTCACCTTCTTCGACGCGCTCTACATCCCCGGCTCAGCCGAGGGCGACCGGCCACTGGCCCCGGATGTGCTCACCGTGCATCACCAGGCCTACTATAACCAGGGCGGCAGCGCGCCGCCGGCCGACTGGGACAGCCCCGTGCCGGTGCCCTTCATCAGCGCCAGCGGGGCCTACCTGATCGCGCTGGGCGGCCCGCCGGCCTGGGTGGAGCGTGCGCTCCAACTCCTCGCCTGGGGCGGGATGTACCGCGGCGTCGGCGCGAAGACCTCCAGCGGCTACGGGCGGCTGGTGGTGGCCGGGGTGGTGCCGCCGGGCATTGGGGCGGCGGACAAGCCAAAGGCGGATAGCGCGCATCTATCCGAGACAACTGGCACAACTCCGGCCCCGACGACTCCGCCCGCGTCCACCCGCAGCGTCCCCGGCGTCGGCGCGGTCTTCGCCGGCAAAGTGATCGAGCGCGGCGACAGCCTTATCGCGATAAGCGTCCCCGGCCATCCGCCCGAGTCGGTGCTTGCCACCCTCACCGTCGCCGACGACACACCAGGCTGGCGACCTGGTGACTTGGCACGGGTTGAGGTAGTGAGCGCCGAGGATCGCGGGGGGCGCACCATCCTCACGGTGCGCCGCGCGCCGAAGGCGAAGAAGAGCTAGGCACGAAGGACGACGTGGGGCCTTCTGCTGCAGGGGATCAACGCCATATGGCTTCGCCGATCATCAGCCTCGACCTCCGCATCAGCGGCGTCGCCTCGCCGTATACGCTGGCCGCCACCCTGCGCGACCTCGCCAGCGCCAGCGATATCGAGCTGGCGGGGGGCGTCCCGCTGGAGATCGATACCGCGGCGCTGCTTGAGCGTGAGACGAGCCCGCGTGAGTACGGGAGCCTGCTGGCCGCCGCCGTCTTCGCATCGCGCGTGATCTGGGACCGCGCCGAGAGCTACGCCGCCGGCAAGGGGGCCGACCTGCGCCTGCGCCTGTGCATCGCCGAGGAGGCCGCCACGCTCCACGCCCTCCGCTGGGAGCGCCTCTGCGACCCGGCGGGAGACCCGATCGCGGCCGGCGGGCGGGTCGCGCTGCTGCGCTATGTGCCGACCAGCAACCCGCAGCCGGTGCTGACGCCGACCGCTGACGCGCTGCGGGCGCTGATCGCGGTCGCCTGCCCGAGCGACGCCCCGCGCTACGGCCTGAGCGCGTTCGACACCGCCAGCGAGCTGGCCAGCGCCCAGCGCGCCCTGGCCGATGCGCCCTGGCTGGCGGCGCTCGCCCCCGACGCCCCGCTCGGCCGGGCCACCCCGGCCCGCCTGAATGAGCTGCTGCGCCGAGGATGCGACCTGCTCTACCTGGTGTGTCACGGCACGCTGGGGGCGCAGGGCGAGCCGACCCTCTGGCTGGAGCAGGATGACGGCAGCGCCGCGCGCCTCTCTGGCGCCGAGCTCATCCGCCAGCTCGCGGCCCTCGACGAGGCCCGGCGACCGCTCATGGTCATCCTTGCGGCGTGCCACAGCGCCGGCAGCGGCGACCCGGTCGCCGCCACGGCGGCCCTCGGCGTGCAGCTGGCCCGCGCGGGTGTCCCGGCGGTGATTGCGATGCAGGGGCTGGCCCCCGTCGACCTGATCGCCCGCTTTATGCCGGTGGTGCTGCGCGAGCTGTTGCAGCACTGCGCGATTGACCGGGCCGTCGCGGTAGCTCGCGCCGACCTGCCGCTCGACGATGCCTGGTGGCTGCCGGTGCTCTACACCCGCGTGGAGAGCGGGCGACTCTGCGACGATCCGCTGCCGCCGCCGCCCGCCCCGCTGAGCATCCACATCAGCAGCGAGGCACCGCGCAGCCAGGTTGCGGCGCTGGGCCAGGCGCTCGCCATGCGCGGCCTGATACTTCAACCTGACCTATCACAGGCAGATGGTGCCCTCCTTCACGCGACCGCCGACGACCTCGATGACGAGCGCGGATTCGAGGCTGCCGTCGAGAAGCTGCGGCACGCGCGCCGCGAGCGGAGCCTGCCGGTGATCGTCCTGCGCGACGGGGTGACCCGGCGCGCGCTGCGGCCCTTCGTCAATCCGGCCGACCTGGGCTGGGTCGACGTTGAGCGAGACCTAACGGCACAGGGCACCGCTGGCCTGGGCGCGGTAGCGGCCGAGGCGCTGCGCCAGATTGTTGGGAGTCAGGCCACGCTGCGCATCCGCGCCGGTCGGGCTGCGCTCGGCCTGCGCTCGTTCGCTGGTGTGACCTTCGACTCGCCGCAGGCCCTGCTGCTCGCCTGGGAGTCGGCCTACCAAGATGGGCGCTACCCCGACCCGGAGGTCTGGCGAACCCAGCTGCTGCCGGCCCTGGCCGATCTGCGCCAGGCGCTGAAGGCCCACGGCCTGCGCCAGATCGACCTGACGGGGCGCGCGCGCCTGGGCGCCGGGCTGGCGCTCGGCTACGCCTTCCGCGAGGTCACCGAGACGGTGATCCGGGTCAAGCAGGGCCCCGGCTGGTGGCGCACCGTGCCCCACGACGCGCGCCTTGCGCCGTGTGGCGATGTGCAGCCGCAGATCCTTGGCGAGGGGGCGGATCTCACGGTGGAGCTGAATGTCAACCGCGACCCTGGCGAGGTCAGCGCCTTCGTCAACGCCTACCTGCGCGATCACGCCCTGCCGGTGGGCCAGCGGCTGCGGCTGGAGCCGACGGGCGGGCCGAGTGCGCAGATCAGCGAGCGTGACGCCCAGGCGATCGCCGCCCAGGTGCGCACGCTGATCCAGCGCCACCGCCGACCGGGCGGCGAGACCCACCTCTTCATGTCGGCCCCGCTCGGCATGGCGGTGCTGATCGGTTGGCACCTGAACGCGTTGACCCCCGTGCAGTACTATGAGCTCCCCGAGGGAGGGAAGGGCTACGAGCCGGCGTGCCGGCTGGTGACGCTGTAGCGGGTCATCCCTCCGCAGCGCAAAGGACGGATACCTATGGCCAAGAAGCCCTCAGTCCGCGAGCTTCGGCAGCACCTCGCCGCCAAGTCGCCGCCGGAGCTGATCGCGGAGATCATCACGCTCTACACGCGCTATGAGGCCGTGAAAGAGTTCTACATGGCCCAGCTTCACGGCAGCTATGACCAGGAGCTGCTGGATCGGTACAAGGCGATCATCACCAACGAGTTCTTCACCCGCAGCGCGATGCCTGGCCCGGGCCGGATCGGCGTCGCCCGCCGCGCGGTGATGGACTATAAGAAGCTCGCCGCCTCGCCCGAGCGCATCGCCGAGATCATGGTTCACTATGTCGAGATCGGGGTCGCCTACACATGTCAGTTTGGCGATATCAGCGCTCCGTTCTATGCGAGCATGGAGCGCATGTATGCGGCGGCGATCACGCACATCCTGGAGCATGATCTCGAGGGTCAGTTCCAGGATCGCTGCAAGCAGATCATGCGCCGCACGGATGGCATCGGCTGGGGCTTTAACGATACGATGATGGATATTTATTACAAGACATGGTTTCAGAAGCACTTGACAGTTTGGCG
>NZ_JAIEWN010000085.1 GCF_019599295.1 Oscillochloris sp. ZM17-4
ACGGCGAGGGCGGGGGCGGGCCGGGCTTCTTCCACGCCAAGGCGTTCATTGTCCAGGGGGCCGCGATTGTCGGCAGCAGCAACCTCACCGCCAGCGGGCTCACCGGCAACACCGAGCTGAACGCCGTCCACCGTGACCAGCCGATCGTCGAGGACTTCTCGGCCTGGTACGAGCGCATGTGGGGCGCGCCCCAGGCCGTAGACTTCAAGGCCGAGCTGATCGCGGCCCTGCGCCGCTCGCAGTTCGGCGACTACCCCTACACGCCCCACGAGATCTACATCAAGACGCTCTACGAGTACTTCAAGGACGACCTGGACAAGGAGGCCGCCCTCGACCCCACGCGCTCGGTGGTAGAGCTGGCCGCCTTTCAGCACGAGGCGTTCCAGAAGGCCCAGCGCATCCTGCGGCGCTACCACGGCGTGATGATCGCCGACAGCGTGGGCCTGGGCAAGACCTACATCGGCAAGAAGCTGCTGGAGCTGTTCGCCTACTACCAGCGCCGCCGCGCCCTGATCATCTGCCCGGCCCAGCTGCGCGAGATGTGGCAGCGCCAGATCGACGAGAGCCGCATCGCCGCCACCATCGTGGGCATGGAGGAGCTGGGCCGGGCCGACTACCCGGTCAGCCGCTATAGCGACGTCGAGTTCGTGCTGGTGGACGAGAGCCACAACTTCCGCAACCCGCAGGCCCAGCGCTACCAGAACCTGAGCCGCATCCTGGCCAGCGGCGAGCCCAAGCGGGTGGCCCTGCTCACCGCCACGCCGATCAACAACAGCCTGTGGGATCTCTACCACCAGATCGCGCTCTGGACGCGCGGCAACGACGGCTACTTCCGCGAGGCCGGCATCCGCTCGCTGCGCCAGTACTTCAAGGAGGCCGAGGGCCAGGGCGGCGCCGGCGGCATGCTCTTCAACCTGCTGGAGGAGGTGGTCATCCGGCGCACGCGGGCCTTCGTCCAGGAGCACTATGGCGAGGTGATGATCAGCGACCAGCCGCTGCGCTTCCCGCGACGCGCGCCGCTGAAGACCATTCGCTACAGCCTGGGCGCGACCTACGACGGCCTGTTTGCCCAGATCACCAGCGCCATCGAGGAGCTGGAGCTGCCGGGCTACAACCCCGAGGGCTACCTCGTCACCCCCGCCGCCAGCGACAAGCTGCGCGCCATGACGAACGGCGGGATCGTCGGCCTGCTCAAGACCACCCTGCTCAAGCGCTTCGAGAGCAGCGTGGTCGCCTTCCGGCGCAGCGTCCACCGGCTGCGCGACTTCCAGGAGCAGTTCTGGGAGCAGATCCAGGCCGGTCGGCTGCTGCACAGCGGCGCCCACCGGCGCATCCTGCGCCTGGAGGAGGACGACGACCCGGTGGGGCTGGACGCCATGCTTGAGAGCCTGGAGTCCATCGACCCGGCGCGCTACCGCATGGCCGATATCGCCAAGCACGTGTGGCACGACCTGATCCTGCTCGACGCGATCATCGCCCGGATCGACCCGCTGGGCACGGCCGAGGACGCCAAGCTGCACGCCTTCCTGGACGAGCTGCGGGGTATGGAAGGCCAGAAGGTGATCGTCTTCTCCTACTACCGCGACACCGCGCGCTATATCTACGAGCAGGTGGCCGCCGACCCGGCCCTGGCGGGCCGACGCGCGGTGGTGCTGAGCAGCGACACCCCGCCGCGCGAGCGCCAGCGCCTGATCGAGCGCTTCGCCCCGGCCAGCAACAAGGCCCAGGCGGCAGTCGCGCCGGACGAGGAGCTGGACCTGCTGATCGCCACCGACGTGCTGAGCGAGGGCCAGAACCTCCAGGACGCCGGGCGGCTGATCAACTACGACCTGCACTGGAACCCGACGCGCATGATCCAGCGCAACGGGCGCATCGACCGGCTTGGCAACCCCCACGCCGAGATCCAGATCGCCAACATCTTCCCAGCCGATGACCTGGAGGTGCTGCTGCGCCTGGTGGAGCGCATCCAGACGCGCCTGAGCGCGATCAACGAGACGATAGGTCTAGATGCGAGCGTGCTGGGCGAGCTGGTGACGCCGCGCACCTTCAACACGCTGCGCGAGCTGGCCGCCGGCGACGACAGCAGTCTCGCCTACTGGGGCCAGGTGAGCGAACTGGCGGGCAACGAGCTGATGCGCCAGCAGCTGCTGGCCTACCTGCGCCAGTACGGCGAGGCGCTGGTGCGCGACCTGCCGGGCGGCATCCACTCCAGTCTGCGCCGTGGACAGCGCCAGGGCGTGTTCGCCTACTACCGCTACCACGACCGGCACTTCTGGCGCTTCTACGACACGCGCCAGGGCTACGCGAGCGACAACCGCTTCGAGATCCACGAGCTGATCCGCGCCGCCCCCAGTGAGGCGCGGGCTGAGGACTGGCTGGCGCCCGCCGAGCATGAGCGCATCCTGGAGCTGCTGGCCGAGGACATCCTCTCCACCCTCCAGGAGCAGCGCGGCGCGGCGGCCCTCGGCGAGACGCTCGACAAGGTGCAGCGAGACCTGGGCCAGATCGTGCGCGCCGGCTGGTCGAGCCCCGGCGTGAGCCGGGCGCAGGCCCAGGCCGTGTTCGCCGCCCTGCGCACCCCGCTGCCGACCGCCTTCCTCAAAGACCTGCGGGCCATCGCCGCCCGCTACCAGCAGGACAGCGACTACCCGCTGCTGCTGGCCCTGCTCCAGAAGCTCTTCGACGAGTTCCAGCTCGCCGGCGCGCCCGCCGAGGCCCTGCGCCCCGAGAGCGAGCCGATCACCCGCGACGACCTGGAGCTGGTCTGCTGGATGTTGATTGCATAGGAGTTTGTATGCCCTTTCCGCCACGCAACGAGATTGAGGAGCCTCTTCTGCGGATGATCGCGCAGCAGGGCGGCTCAGCCAAGCCCGACGATGTCGTTAAGCCGCTTGCGGAGCTGTTCAAGCTGACGCCTGACGAGCAGCAAGGGGATTTACCCAGCGGGATGAACCGTTGGAAAAATATTGTTATGTGGGTTCGAAACGACCTACGCCAGAAAGGTGATATTGATGGCTCGACACATGGTGTATGGAAAATCACCGACAGCGGACTTGCGCGCATAGGAGAAACGCCCCCTCCACTCGATGATGAATCCTTAACGCTTCTTTCCATTAGCGATGATGATCTGCCCCTGCCGGCAACCTCTCCGGCGCTGCTGCGCCGGTTGATCGGCGAGCTGCGCCAGCACATCCTGATCGAGGACGACCTGGTGCGGCGGATCTACCACGCGCTGCTGGCCGGCCACGTCATCCTCAGCGGGCCGCCCGGCACCGGGAAGACCGAGCTGGCCCGCCTGATCCCCGAGCTACTCTGGCAGCGCGAGGTGAGCGCCGGGGCCAACCCCGACCCCGATGGGCCGACGATGGCAATGCGACGCGACACCAGCGCCGCCTTTGCCACCCGCCTGGTGACGGCCACCGACGAGTGGAGCGTGCGCACCCTGATCGGCGGCCTGGCCCCCAGCAGCGAGGGCGGGCAGCCGGTCTTCCGCATCCAGTACGGCCACCTGACCCACGCCATCTTCGACAACTGGGCGATCAATGAGGGCAACCCGACCGGCTGGCCAAACCCCCAGCGCAAGAGCCTGCGGGCACCCAGCGTGCTTGCCCACGGCGAGGAGCGCGAGTTTCGCGGGCGCTGGCTGATCATCGACGAGTTTAACCGCGCGCCCATTGACCTGGCCCTGGGCGAGGCCCTGACCGCGCTTGGCGGCAGTGGGATGCTGCGCGTGCCGGTCGAGGGCGGGAGCGCGGAGCTGCCGATGCCGAAAGACTTTCGGATCATCGGGACGCTGAACAGCTTCGACCGCAACTACCTCAACCAGATCAGCGAGGCGCTCAAGCGGCGCTTCGCCTTCATCGAGGTGCCGCCGCCCACCCGCGCGCGGCGCGCGGCCGAGCAGGCGATTGTTCTGGTCAAGGCGCTCAAGGATGTGGCCCACCTCAGCGACGGCGCGATCCAGGTTGAGGACAGCGGGGCCGTGCGCTGGGCGGGCGTGGTGTCGATCGCGCCGCAGCCATCCGGCGAGTATAGAGTCGACTGGGCCTCCCCCGACCTCGCCCTGCATGTGTGCTTCGGGTTTCTCTGGAACGTCTTCGAGGTCGTCCGCATCTACCGCCAGCTCGGCACGGCCCAGGCCATCGCGCTGCTGCGCCAGATGCTGATCGCCGGCGTCGTGCAGGACTTCACCACCGTCGAACAGTGGGTCGGCGCGGCCGACCTCGCCCTCTGCGACACCGTCGCCGACCAGCTCCAGCTGCTGCTGCCCGACGAGCTGGACGTGCTGATCGCCAACTTCGCGATCACCGAGCAGGCCGCGTTCATCGCGCGGATCAACCAGGTACTGGCAGGGCTCCTCGGCAGCCCGCGCAGGCTGGCCGCCCAGGTGGCCGCCCTCAATGCCGCACTTGAGGCCCAGGATAGCGGGATGGAGCGGCTCTCGGAGAACCCGGATGACTATACCAGCAAGGCGCCCCAGCTGACAGATGCCCAGGCGATCGCGCTATTCCACTGGCAGAACCCCGGGCACCGGCTGCCCGCCTTCGTCCGCCGCCTGCGGGCCTTCAAAGCGGAGCGCGGCCTGTGAGCGACACCCCCGCCCCGGCGGAGCCGCACACCGCGCGCGGCCCCGTCTCCGACCTCACTTGCCAGCTCTGGTCGCAGGGACTCCAGCGGCGCGTGATGCGCCTGCTGCTCCAGCACGACCAGCGGCTGTTCCACGGCCAGTTCCGGGCCTTCTATCGGGGGAGCGACCTGCCGAAGCTGCCGGTGTTCAGGCAGTACGACGACTTCCTCACCCTGCGCGCACTGAGTGACGAGCTGCTCGACGATATCATGCCGCGCATCCGGCGCCAGCTCAGCCTCCAGACCGACCAGGCCCGCCTGCTGGAGGATGCGCCGACACGGGGCGACATTGACTGGCCGCGCAGCATCCAGCGCGCCTGGAGCGAGACACCGGGCCTGCCTCCGCTCACCTTTGAGACGCGGCTGCGCCAGCGGAGCACCGTGACGCCGGAGAACCTCTTTACCGTCGCCGTGCTGCTGGCCTACCGCGCGCTCCTGCGCAACGTCCAGCGTGAGGATCTGGCAGATGAAGCGCTCTCTGAGCCAGAGCGCCAGGCGCTGAGTCAGGCCGACGACCATATCGAGCGCGAGCTGGCGGCCGCCTACGCGCGGGCGCTGATCCCCGCCGCGCGCCAGAGCGATATCGCCGCCCTAGCCGCCCAGGTCGAGGCGCGGCTCCGCCCCGGCCCGAACCCCTACCGCGATCTGCTGGACTGGTGGCGGCGCTTCACCGTCGCGCAGGTGGGCCGTGGCAGGGAGGCGCGGAAGCGAACGCTGTCCCCCATCCGTGAGGACGGCAAGACGGATGCCTGGCTCTATGAGCTCTGGATCATGCTGGAGCTGTTGCACGTGATCGATGGCGCTGGCGCGACGGCCCCGGCAGTTGGGGTCGTCAGGGAGCAGATCGATGTGGCCTTCACCTGGGAGGGAGTCCCGCTTCAGCTCACCTACAACCGCCAGGCCGATGAGACGCTCGGCAGTCGGCATGGCTGGCTCCACGGCCCCGGCGTGCGCCCCGACTACACCATCCGGCGCGAGGGAGCCCTGAAGGTGGAGCACAACGGCGTCACAATCTGGGAGGAGCCGCCGGTCATCCTCGACGCCAAGTACTATCTCTCCGGCAGTGACCCGGTGCGCACGCACGCCCCGATCAAGAAGCTGCTGGGCGATATGCTGCTCATGGGGGCAACCCAGTGCATCCTCTTCTTCCCCGCGCTGGCCAGCAAGAAGATACCTCGGGCGGTGAGGCGAATCGAGCAGCGCCACCACGGGGGGATGGCCGTCCCGCACGAGGTGCGGCTCTATCGGCTGGACCCGCTCATGCCGGTGGAGCAGCTCCAGGATCTGCTGCGCTCGATCCTGAGCCAGTGCGCTGAGACGCTGAGCGCCCGCCCCTCGGCGATCACCTGTGAGGGCGCGTGGATCGACGCCGACAGCCTGAACGACCGCCGCACCCTGCCGACGAGTCGGGTGATCTGCCCCAAGCCACACATCGGCCCAGGCGTCTTCGACCTGGTTGACCCGGCGGCCGACTGCCTGCGCAACCCCAAAGTCTGCCATGTGATCGGCCAGCCGATCGTCCCGCCCGTCGTGCTGCGCTCGCTGTCGGGCGGGGAGCTCGCGGGTCGAGCCGGCGAGCTGCGCCATGCGGCCGAGCGAGCCCTCAGCGCCGCCGAGCGAGGGGGAGATGAGGAGCACACCGAGCAGCTGCGCGCGCAGATCTTCGCCGGGGTCGGGCGGGCGGTCGAGCAGTATGTGAAGCTTCGTGGAAACACCGAGGCCATCCGCGAGCACTTCGAGCAGTGGGTCTTCGGCGAGCACTGGGCGGCGCACCCCTGGTCGCTCGGCGAAGACGTGCGCGAGATGCTCGTCAGCGGCGAGTATGTCTGGCAGGAGTACAAGCAGCTCGGCGACCAGCTGACCGACTGGGCCGCGCCGGCGGTGCAGTTCTGCCGGGCGCTGGAGCGCGAGCTAAAGCGCCGACTATTCGTGACTGCTGAGTGGAAGCAGTACAAGATCAAGGGCCCCTACGGCTGGACCATGGGCACCCCGCTCCACGCCTACCGACACGGGCCGGGCTATGTCGTGGAGGATGGTCAGGAGCGGAACGTAAACGGCCCCCATAACTGGCAGGTTATGTGCGCCTACCTCCGGCAGAGCGCGATAGATGACGCCGCGTACGCCACGGCCGAAGCTGCCTTTGCGACTATCATTGCCGGCCTTGCAGCGATCCGTATCGACGATCTCCGCAACAAGCTCGCCCATGGTGGCCCGGTCAGCCGGGAGTCGGCTGCCCAGATCCGCGCGGCTGTCATCGGCTCGCGGCAGCATATAGGGGCGCTCTGCTGGGCGACGGCGCACCTGCGGCCCCTTGACATCTGAGCTTGAGCACACCGCTGCGGTGCATCTGGGGCGCTGAAGCGCCCACTACGAGCCTCGCAAACGGTCAAGCTGGATTGAACTGCCGTTAGACAAGGTTCAATCCAGCTTGACCGTTTGCCGCCGAACGGCCCTCTCCCCCCAGCCCCCGCTCCCGTGGCCTTCGGCCAAAGGAGCGGGGGGGCCGTGCATCCGGGTGCTTTCCAGCTCCCCCCGCTCCTGTCCGCGCAGCGAACGGGAGCGGGGGGCTGGGGGGGTGAGGGCCATGATGGAACTGTACCGTAAAACCGGTCCCTCTGAAACCATGTCATACCGCAAAGCTCGCCCTGTGCGGCGTCGCCCGGCGGCTGAAGCCGCGGGCTAGCGTCTGCGAAGGCCGCCTGCGTGGCCTCAGGCAGGCCGCGCAGGCGGCCTTGGTTGGACCAGAGCCCGCCCGCTTACGGGCCGGGCACGCGCAGCGTGACAGGGTGACGTTTGCGCTACTGCCGCTATTGCTTTCAGCGAGTATTGTAGTAGATTGCACATAGCGTTCTGCCCATCATCCTTGCCCAGGGAGACTTCCTATGGCTCGCCGCCTCGCACTGATCCTCTTTGTCCTCGCTGGTCTGCTGCCGATGTTGCGCCCAACTGCCGCCCCGGCGGCCGCCCCCCTCGCCGCCCCCGCAGCCCTGGCCGATGGCCTCGCCCCGCCCGCCCTGCCCCGCTCCTGCATTGGTGGGGGCACCCCGCTCGACTACGCCCAGCCGGTCTGCTGCGTGAGCGGCTACGTCTACCTGAACGGCGTCCCGCTGGCGGGCGCGTCGGTGACGATCAGCGCGGGCGGGCGCACGGTCACCACCCAGACCCAGAGCTATCCCGATAGCCCGCTGCCCTACTTCACCGTCAGCCTTGGGGCCGAGCCGCTCGGCGTGCAGCCCGGCGATGCCGTGACGATCAGCGCCAGCGCGGGAGGGCAGGCCAAGAGCGTGACCTTCACGGCCCAGGAGGGCGGCCAGCAGGTGGATGTGGTGCTGCCGCAGATCGCGCTGAATGCGACCTGGACGCCGGGCGAGCGGCCGAGCCCGGGCTTTCGGGATGCGGCTATTGCCTATGACGCCGCGCGGGAGCGGCTGCTGCTCTTTGGCGGGCTGGCCCAGCCGGGCGAGACATGGGAGTGGGACGGCAGGAGCTGGACGCGGCGGGTGCCGATGAATGCGCCCCCGGCTCGCTCGGGCCATGCCATGGCCTATGACACCATCCGCCAGCGGGTCGTGCTGTTCGGCGGCACCGACGCCGGGGGGGCCGCGCTCAGCGACACCTGGGAGTGGGACGGCGCAGGCTGGGCCGAGCGCACCGCCGGCGTGCCCCCGGCGATCAGCGGGCGCCCGGCGATGGTGTACGACAGCGTGCGGGCCCGGGTGCTGCTGGTCGGGGCCAGCGCGGATAATCTCGCTGTCTGGGCCTGGGGTGACGCGGGCTGGGCGCAGCTTGCGGCGGGGAACGCGCCATCGGCGCGCACGGGCTTCGGCCTGGCCTACGATGCGCGGCGCGGCCGGGTGGTGCTGTTCGGCGGCCTGCGCGCCGGGCTGCTCCAGCAGGACACCTGGGAGTACGATGGCAGCGCCTGGGCGCGGGCCTACCCGCTCAGCCCGCCCTCGGCGCGCAGGGGCCAGGCGATGACCTACGACGCGCTGCGCCAGCGCGTGCTGCTGGCGGGCGGCGTGGGCGCGGGCGGCACGCCGCTGGAGGATAGCTGGGCCTGGGACGGCAGCGCCTGGAGCGAGCTACAGATCGACCTGCCGCCGCGCGCCAGCGCCCTGCTGGCCTACGACAGCGCCCGCGACACGACGATCCTGGCCGGCGGCTACAGCGACGCCGCCGCCAAGACCTACCCCGACGAGACATGGGAGCTGGACGCGATCGACTGGAACCAGCGCGCGCCGAGGGTGAGCCCCGGTGCCCGCTACGACTACCAGATGGCCTATCAGACGGATCGTAAGCGCGTGGTGCTGTTTAGTGGGAGAATGGTGAGTTCAAGACCTGAGGATACCTGGGAGTGGGATGGAGTCACATGGACTCTCCGCACACCGCCGATGAGTGCTCCTTACACTGCATATGGCGCAATGGTGTACGACGAATCTCATCATTACGCCTTGATGTTTGGTGGCCAACAATCTGCGGCATCACCTCAGGCCGCTAATACCACATGGGTGTGGGATGGACACACCTGGTCGCAAATTTTCCCGTCCGCTTCACCTTCTCCCCGCATAGATCATCAGATGGTCTATGATCGAATCCGTCAGCGTATCGTCCTCTTTGGGGGCAAAACCGCGAGCTTTGCGTACTTGAGTGACACTTGGGAGTGGGATGGAACCACATGGAAGGATGCTGCACCGAGCAGCTCGCCGCCGGGACAGAATTATAAACCTCTCATGTCCTACGATGAGGTCCGTCAGCAGACAGTCTTTCTTGAGAGTGTCAATAACCAGATTCCTGGCAAGACTCTGACATGGGACGGCACAAACTGGACAGAGCAAAACCCCACCCAGCAAGTGAGATGCTTTCTAGATTGTGGCGTGATGGTTTATGATTGGATAAGGCAACGGCTCGTAGTCCTGCAAAAAACATCTGACACCACCGTCTGGGAATGGGACGGCACAAACTGGATGACACTTGAGCGAACGCCCAGGCCAGCAATGCAGGATGTAAAGAGCCTTCTATCTCTGCCGGATCGGCAGGGAATAGTGCTATTCGGACAAAATAGTAGCACTGCTGACGCTCTGAACATGGCATGGCTCTGGGACGGCGCCGCCTGGAGCGAACAGCCCGACGACAGCTACGTGCCCGGCCAGCTCAGCGCGGCGGCGATGGCCTATCAGGCCGACGGCCTCAGCTTGCTGTTTGGCGGGCGCGCCCCCGATGGCCGCCTGAGCGGCCGCACCTTCCGCTGGCAGGGCGGCCGTTGGCTGCTGCTCGACCCCGCCACGTCGCCCCCGGCCCGCCAGTCCCACCAGATCGTCCGCAACGGCGACGGCGGACGGCTGCTGATGTTCGGCGGCGAGGATTCTGCGGGGGGCTACCTCGACGACACCTGGCTCTGGGATGGGGCAGACTGGCAGCTCCAGGCACCGGCCAGTCTGCCCTCGGCGCGGGCCGGCTACAGCCTGACCTTCGACGCCCGCCGGAGTGTCTGGGTGCTGTTCGGCGGGCAGGATAGCGCCAGCTACCTGGGCGATACCTGGGAGTATGACGGCGGCGCATGGCGGCAGATCAGCCCGACCGGCGCGCCGCCCGCCCGCTCTGGGGCGACGCTCACCTATGATGAAGGTCGGGGCGTGGCGGTGCTGGTCGGCGGGCAGGATACCGGCGGCCCGATGGGCGATGTGTGGGAGTACGACGGCGCGGCCTGGGTCGAGGCCGCGCCCGCGCCGCCGCTGGACGCCCGCAGCGGCCACGGCGCAGCCTATGACCCCAGCCGGGGCGTGGTGGTGGTGGTCGGCGGGCTGGATGCGGCCAGCGCCGTGCGCGGCGACACCTGGGAGTGGAACGGC
>NZ_JAIEWN010000086.1 GCF_019599295.1 Oscillochloris sp. ZM17-4
CAACACGCAACACGCAACACGCAACACGCAACACGCAACACTACCCCTCGCGCCGCCCCCCAAGCGCCCGGCCGAGCCCGGCGACGGCGACCACAACCAGCGACATGATCAGGCTGATCGCCATGCCCTCGGCGCGGCGCCCGAGGTCGGGGTTGGCGAAGTAGTCGAGGGCCAGCACCGCGAGGGCGCGCGGGTAGCGCACCCCCAGCAGGGCCGGCACCTCGTAGGCCCCGAAGGTGAAGGCGAAGACCAGCAGCGACCCTGCGGCCAGCCCGGGCAGCACCAGCGGCAGAGTCACCCGGCGCAGCCGCAGCCACGGCCCGGCCCCCAGCGTGGCCGCCACCGCGTCGTAGGCCTGGCCCTGGGTGCGCAGCACGGCCAGCACGATCAGGGCCAGGAAAGGCACCTCCTTGCCCACATAGTGCAGGATGACCCCCAGCCCCGCGCGGTCGCGCACCAGCACCGGGAAGTCAGCGGGGGCGTGGATCAGGCCGAGGGCGGCGGCGATCCGGGCAAACAGCCCGCTCTGGGCGAGCAAGAGCAGCAGGGCGATCGCCCAGACGAGATGTGGCAGGGCCAGGTTGGCGTTCAAGACGAGCAGGTCGCCCCCGCCAGCGCGGCCGGTGCGCCCGCTGAGGGCCACGGCGAGCAGCAGCGCGCCCGCCGCCGCCAGCAGCGTGGATGCCCCGCTCACCCAGAGCGAGAAGCCCAGGGCGACCCAAAACTCGCGCCCGGCGGGCGTGGCCCCGCCGAGCACATGGGCGTAGGCGTCGAGGCTCAGCCGACGCTCGCCGATGATCGCCAGGTCGCCCAGGCTCTGGGCCACCCCGTCGAGCAGGCTGGCCCCGAAGAGGCCGCCTGCCACCAGCAGCGCCGGGGCGAGGGCCAGCCAGATCAGGAGGGTGTCGCGGGAGCGTGTCATCTGGCCAGCACATTCGTCCGCCAGCCCTCCTCCACGAGAGCCTGGTACGCGCCGGCGCTGTCGCCCACCAGCGACTTCGCCAGGTCGGCGGCGGGGGTGGCCGCGTCGCCCAGCTGTCTGGCCGCCGCATCCAGCTTCTCCCGCGCCGCCGGGTCGGTCACCTTCGTCACATCGATGCCATAGCCCAGGCCAAAGCCATTCTCAGGCAGGATCTGCGCGGCCTGCAGCTCCGGGTCGAGGATCAGGTTGGCCAGCACCAGGGCCGCCGCCTTGTGCGGCGCGTTCTTCGGGATGGCCACGTAGTTGAAGTCGCCGATCATGTAGCCGTCGAACACGAAGGCCCGCGCGGTCTCCGGCACCAGCCCGTCCGTGATCAGCGGGCCGGCCCCGGCGATCGCCTGGGTGATGCTGAAGTCCACCTCGCCGTTGGCGAACAGGCTGTGCAGCTCGTTCTCGTCCTTCGGGTAGGTCTCGCCCGCGCGCCACAGGTAGGGCTTCAGCTCGTTCATGTAGGCCCAGAGCTGGGGCGACCACTGCTCCCACAGGGCCTGGTCGAAGCCCAGCCACTGCGTGGCGTCGCCGCTCAGCTCGAAGAGCGCGCCCTTGACAAAGCGGGTGCCCTGGAAGGCGCCCGGCCCCGGCGCGATATAGGTGAAGCGGCCGGGGTTCGCCTTGGCCCACGCCAGCAGCCCGGCGTACGAGCGCGGCAGCTCTTCTTCGCCCATCCTGGCCGAGTCGTAGATCAGCTGGAACTGCGCCGACGACCAGGGGCTCTCCAGGCCCTCCACCGGCTCGCCGAAGTCCAGGTAGACCGCCGGGTTCGTCCAGCTGACCAGCTTCGCGTTGGGGATGGCCTGCGACCAGCCCGCGTAGAGCATGTCGGCCTGCTTGAGCGAGAGGAAGTTCTCGCCGTTGATCCAGATCATGTCGACGGCGCCTGGGTCTTTGCCGGCTGTCTTCTCGCTGAGCACCTGGTTCACCGCATCCACCGTGTCGGCCAGCGGCACGCGGTTGAGGGTGATGCCGTAGCGCTCCTGCAGCGGTCTGCCGTAGAAGTCATCCACAAAGCGGTTGATGCTCTCGGAGCCGCCCCACATGTACCAGCTGATGGTCTGCCCGCGCGCGGCGGCCAGCACGCTGTCCCAGTTACTCACATCCAGCTCGCCGCCGGCAGTTGCGGCGGCGGGGGCGGGCGGGGCGGCGGCGGGCTGCGCGCCGCAGGCGGCCAGGATCATCAAGGCCGCTAGGGCCAGGGCGACACCTCGGGGGCGGGCGAAGGTCATCGGGCGCTCCTTTGTAGAATTGCAGATTGCAGATTGCAGATTGCAGATTGGCTGCGGCACCTGTCGCGGGACTGAGGCCCTCGGCTACGGTTTGGGAAGCCCCCTTGCGCGGGCTTGGATAGGCCGCGCAGGCGGCCTTCGCCACATGTCAGCCCGCGACTTCAGTCGCCGGGCGACTCGGTGGCGGGAAGTATACGCCGCACCTCTACACATGCGGCGCGGTGCCCCGACTCCCACCCCCCAACCCCCGACTCCTGCCCCCCGCCCAGCGGTGCAGCAGGTAGGTCGGCAGCTCCCTGTTCAGGCCGGTCAGCGTGTCGCGCAGGAAGGTGTCGGCGACCTTCAGCACGCCGCTGGAGAAGGTCGGGTAGGGGTAGACCAACCGGTAGAGCCGGTAGAGCGAGATGCGCTCCTGGATGGCCAGGGTGAAGAGCGAGATCATCTCGGATGCCCGTGGGCCGACGATCGTCACCGCCAGGATCGTCCCCGTCAGCCGGATGGCGTCGACGATGATGAATCCGCGCTGCAGGTCGTCCGTGTAGCCACGGTCGGTCTGAGTCACCAGATCGACGCGGATGCGCTTGACCAGCTTAGGGTGGTAGCGCTCGGTGATCTGGGCCTGGCTCATGCCGGCGGTGGCCACCTCGGGGTCGCTGAAGGTGGCGCTCGGATAGAAGGGCTCGGGGGCGCGGGCGGGCAGCCAGGGGAGGGCGATCCGCTGGGTTACGCGGCGGCCCTGGGCGTTGGCCGAGTGGGTGAAGGCCGAGGTGCCGGTCACGTCGCCGATGGCGTAGATGTGCGGCACGCTGGTGCGCCCGTAGCTGTCGGCGGCGATGCCGCCGCGCGCGCTGTAGGCCACGCCGGCCGCATCCAGGCCCAGGCCCTCGGTGTTGCGCTGGCGGCCGATCGCCACCAGCACATCGTCTACGCCCTCCAGGTCGATCGCCCGGCCGCCCTGCTCGACCCGCAGCGTCTCAGTCGCCACGTCGTAGGACTTCGCGCTGGCCCCGGCGTAGACCGCGATCCCGTGGCGGTCGAGCGACTCGCCCAGGGCCTCGGCCACCTCGGGGATAAACTTGTCCATCACGCGGGGCGCGGTGGTCACCACCGTCACCCGGCTGCCGAGCTTGCGGAAGGCGAAGGCCAGCTCCATACCAATCACGCCGCCGCCGAGGACGGCCAGGTGGCGCGGGGTGTCGGGGATCTCGAAGATCGTCTCGTTGGTGAGCTGGCGCGCTGCGGGGAGGCCGGGGATCGACGTGGTGCGCGGGCGCGCGCCGGTGGCGATCACGATATGGGCGGCGTGCAGCGTGCGCTCGCCGCCCTCGGGCGTGGCCACCGCGACGCGGTGCGGGTCGATCAGGCGCGCCCGGCCGAAGATCAGGCTCAGGTTCTGCACCTCGCCGAACTCGTGGGTCTCCTTGTCGCGCAGGGCGTCGCGCTTGCGGCGCACCTCCGCCAGCGTCGACGCGGGGCGCTCCGCGCCGTGCAGCTCGGCCTGGTGGATGAGGGTCTTGGAGGGCACGCAGCCCACGTTGGTACAGTCGCCGCCCACGTGCAGCGCCTCGATCACGGCCACCGATTTGCCCAGGTTGGCCAGGCCCACCGCCACGGTCAGGCCGCCCGAGCCGGCCCCGATCACGATTGTGTGAAATGATTCCATATATCCATCCTGTAGGGCCGAAGCATTTGGGATTGTCGCCCCGCGACAATCCCAAATGCTTCGGCCCTACCCTTCGCGCTGTTGCAATACCTTCGACACCACGATCCCGCCCACGAAGAGCACGGCCGACAGCGCCAGCGTCCACGGGTTGATCGCCGAGATCGAGAAGCGCCCGGCCAGAATATCCTCGATATTCAGCGACGCCCCGGCCAGCACGAAGGTCAGGGTGCCGGGCAGCGAGCCGAGCACCGAGGCCAGGATGTAGGGCCGGTAGGGCACCCGCAAGAAGCCGGCTAGATAGTTGACCAGGTCGTAGGGCAGGTAGATCAGGCGCATGACCAGGATGGTGCCGAAGGCGTTCTGGCGCAGGCGCCCGGCGTAGCGGCTGACGAATCCGCCCTCGCCCTCGGGCAGCAGGCCCTGGCCGAGCGCGCGGCCGAAGCCGTAGGCCAGCGTCGCCGACATATTCGAGCCGATCACCACGAACAGCATGCCCCAGACCGGCCCCCAGATCGCGCCGCCGAGCAGCGTGACCACGATCGCCGAGAAGAAGGCCAGCGGGCGCAGGGTGTAGATCAGGATGTAGAGCAGCGGGCCGAGCGGCGTGCGCAGCAGCCCCAGCAGGTCGCCGACCGTCTCGGTCGGCGATCGCCCGGCGATCACGCTGTAGGCCAGGAAGCTGCCGGCGAGGGCCAGCCAGATCGTGGTGGCGACCAGCTTCTGCCAGTGGCGGCCCAGCCAGCCCTGGGCGCGGCCGGCGGCGAGTGTCTCAGACATAGCGTTCCCTCCCATCACCTCGCGGTGGGGGTGTGGTGCGGCGGAGCCGCCCCACGATAGATCTTTGTGATGTCTGCGCGGCAAAGCCGCGCAGACATCACACATAGGGATCAGGGGCGAAGCCCCATTACAGCGCCCGGATCGCCCAGATCACGCGCTGGGCGGCGGTGACGACCACCAGGGCGGCCATCAGGGAGAACAGCGGGATGATCGCGCCCGGCAGGAGCAGGAAGAGCGAGTAGAAGACCACCGTCTCGGCGCCCTCGATCAGGCCGGCGGGCATGGTGACGCTGGTGATCTCGCCCTTGGCGGCGGCCCCGGCCTGGCGCTTCTCCAGGATGGCCGCCAGGTACATCCAGCTGGCCCCGTTGATGTAGAAGCTCGCCAGCAGCGCGGCCAGGGCCAGCAGCGCGGCCGGCGTCCCGGCGGCGGCGGCCAGCCCCAGCGGGATGGCGGCGTAGATCAGGTGGTCGAGCACAATGTCGAGGTAGGCGCCCAGGTCGCTCTGTTTGCCCGTGAGGCGGGCCAGCGTGCCGTCGAGGCCATCGAGCGCCCGGTTGGCCGCCCAGAGGCCGAGGGCCGGCAGGGAGGCCCCCTGCCAGGCGGCGGCGGCGGCGGCCACGCCGACGACGGCCGCCAGCACCGTGACCGTCGTCGGGTGGATGCGGCGTATCGGCCCGCGCACGGCCAGGGCCATCGCGAACTCTTTTGGCTCACGCAGGGCTTTGTCAATCATTGCGCGGGGCTCCTTCGTCGATCTGCCAGGCCTCGTCCCTGATCGCAGGGTATCGGCGCTGCGGTATGTTTACTGTGAGCTGGCTCACGATCTCATGCGTGGCGCCCACGCGGCGGCTGGGGCCGCGCGCCGCCGCCGGAAGCTGAGGCGCTTGCGTATCGCCTGTGCCGCAGTCGAGTACGTCAGGCTCTCGCGCACAAAGAAGCGCGCCACCTCAGCCAGCGAGGCGTCGCCGAAGAAGTGTTTGCGGTAGGCCCCGCCGCCCATAAACCCGGTGTTTTGACTGAGCAGGCTCAGGCGCAGCTTGTTGGCCGGCAGGTGGTTGCTGCCGGCCAGCACCTGCTGGAAGGCCCACGGCATCCAGGGCACCGCCGCGAAAGCCGCACGGATCTCGGCCACCGCCCGATCCACCGCCGCCTCATCGCCGGGGTCCACCGCCTCGATCAGCGTATCGACCCGGTCGGCCAGATCGTCGAACTCGCTGAAGCCACCGCCAACCATGCGCAGCCCGGCCACCGTAGCGAAGTAGTCGTCTCTGCTCTTCGACAGCCCGCGCGTGCTCAGCAGCTTGACGTACTCCAGGTAGGCGCCCGTCAGCCAGAGCACCGCGTAGACCTCCCAGAGCTTATCGTTCGACCAGGACGTGATCGAGTTGGCGACCAGCCGGTCGTGGGCGGACACGAAGCGCAGGGTCAGCTCCTCAAGGGGCCGGAAGCGCGCCGGGGCGTAGTCGCCGGCGCGCTGGGCGTCGAGCAGCAGGTGGGCCAGCAGGGCCGCGCTCATCAGCGTGGTGTAGAGCCCCTTCGAGTAGAGCGGGTCGATGAATCCGGCCGCGTGGCCAAGCAGACAGAATCGCTCGCCCACCACGTGGGTCGCCGTGTACTGGAGCCGGTCCGCGCGCGCCCAGGGCCGGGCCGCCCGCGCCTTGTGGAACTGGGCCGCGATGCTCGGGAATCGCGCAATAAAGGCGAAGAACTCCTGCTCAGGCGACAGATCCGGCCGAGCCGGGTGGATGCGCGGGTCGAGCTGCAGCCCCACGCTCACCAGCGGGTTGGTGGCCCGAGGGTGGTTGTTGAAGGGGATGACCCACAGCCATCCGCCGTGGAAGATGTGGTGGAGCGTGCCCTCGGAGACGGGGAAGGGGAAGCCGTACTCCTGGTGTGAGGCGCCGACCTGGTGATAGCAGGGCAGGTCGACCATGTGAGTGAAGATCGTGCGCGTATGGGTGCGCAGATCTCGCGAGCGCCAGCCGAACTTCTCGGCCAGCAGCGAGCGCATCCCGCCCGCGTCCACCACATAGTCGGCCGCGTAGGTCTGTCTCTGGCTGGTCAGAATCTCCACCCCATCGGGGCGTAGGGTGATATCCTTCACCGGGGTGCCCTGAAGCACGGTGGCGCCGTAGCGCACGGCCACCGAGGTGAGGAAATAGTCGCTATCCTGACGGTGGATATGCAGCTCATAGCCGTGGGGGCGCTGGGGGATGACCGCCTGAAGCGAGCGGGCAAGATCCTGGGGCTGTCCCTCGCGGTGGTGCAGGTAGCTGAAGTGGCGCTTGAGCCCGTGGGATGTGCCGATCTGGGCGATGAAGTTCTCGGAGCTGAAGTAGGCCAGCTCGGGCACATCGAAGAGCTCGGCCATGGCCCGCATGGTCTCCGAGGTCTCCAGGATCATCGACTCGCCGATGGCGAACTTCGGGTGGGCCCCGGCCTCGAAGATGATCACCTTCAGGCCGTGGCGCGCCAGGATGGCGCCCAGCGTCGAGCCGCTGATGCCCGAGCCGATGATCGCGATGTCGTAGCGGTCCGGTCCCTGCGCCATGCGCTCCCCTCTCTCACATCATGGGCTGCTATCCTAACGCTAGCTGGCAATGCTTACAGCAGTCTTACGGAAGCCTTATCAGAGCCTTGCCCCTCGCGGAGGCGACTCGTGCTGCGAAGCCGCCCCGTACGTTGCTATCAGGCCCGCTGCGCCGCAGCGCTCTCGGCGGCCCGCCCCTTCAGCCCCAGGGCGATCAGCGCCAGCAGGGCCAGCGAGGCGCTCACGAAGATGAAGGCCGCCCGGTAGCCGGCGATCGTGTCGGCGAACGAGGCGATGATCGCGCCGATCACCACGCTGCCCGCCAGCTGCCCGGCGGCGGTGCCGATCGCCAGCAGCCCCTGGCCCGCCGCCCGGTGCGCGGCGTCGGTCTCGTTGAGCATAATGTAGCGCGGGGCCGCGCCGAGCAGCGCCGACATGCCCATGCCGTAGAGCACGCCGGCGAGGTAGAAGAAGAGAACCTGGAGCGGCAGCAGGCCGGCCAGGGCCATGCCTGCGGCGCTGATCGCCCCGCCGCTGACCACCACCGCCCGCGAGCCGATCCGGTCGAGCATGCGCCCCGCCAGCGGCGAGCTCACCGCCATGCCCAGCACCACCGGCAGCGTCATCAGGCTCGCCGCGGTCATGCTGACCCCGAAGGCGGCCACGAAGAGCGATGGGAAGAAGACCGCCACCGCCTCGCCGATGCCGCCGACCGCCACCAGCGTGGTCACGATCACCACCTGGCGCGAGCGGAAGAGCTGCAGGTCGATCGTCGGGTCGTCCGCGCGGCGCTCGACCCGCACCAGCGTCGGCAGCATCGCCACGGCGATGAGCAGGAAGGGCCAGACCTGGAGCGAGGCCAGGCTCGCGCCCAGGTCGCGCGCGTCGATCATCGTCAGGCCGTAGGCCATCCCGCCGAGCATGACACTCAGCACGGCGACGCCGGCCCAGTCGAAGGGCGGGATGCGCGGCGGCCGGGCGGTAGGGAGCAGGCGCAGGCTGAGCGCGATCACCAGCGCGGCGATCGGCAGGTTGACCAGGAACAGCCACTGCCAGCCAAACAGCAGCAGCACGCCGCCGATCACCGGGCCGAGCAGGAAGGCGATGCCCCAGACCGCGCCGACCATGCCCAGCGCCGAGCCGCGGCTCTCGGGCGGGAAGGTGTCGCCGATCACCGCGCTGGCCACCGGGTAGATCCCGCCCGCGCCCAGGCCCTGCACCGCGCGGCCCAGCAGCACCACCGCGAAGCTGGGCGCCGCGGCCACGATCAGCGAGCCGGCCGCGAACAGGGCCACGTCGACCACATAGACCGCCCGCCGGCCGAAGCGGTCCGAGAGCTTGGCCATCACCGGGGTGGCGACCTTGTTCGTCAGCACGTAGATCGCAAAAACCCAGGCCAGGGCGCGCTCGTCGACGTGGAAGGCGCGCTGCATGGCCGGCAGGGCCGGGCCGACGATCGCGATATCGAGGGCCGCCATCAGCACGCCGACGAAGAGCACCCCGAGCACGCGGTTGCGCGCCTTCGGGTCGAGGTCAGTCATAGGGGTCGCTCCGCTGATCCGCCGGCGCGGTCGCCGGGCGACGCCATGCTAGCGCCCTCTGCCTGGGGCGTCAATCTGATGAGCGACCAACGACCAAGCGCGCAGCCGGTACACCTGAATCGCCCGCCAGAACCTGGCCGGCATGCCCGCCATCCGGGCCAGCGGCATCCTGCCCCGGATCACGACCACCCACCCGCTGAAGGGCAGCAAGCAGCACCTCTCGGTGCTGGTCGAGGGCGAGAAGCGGCTGCGTGAGATCCGGTGAGCAAGGGGGCGCTAACGCGAAACAGCTCACGCATCCTGCTAGGACGGATCACATGAGGACCCTGAATTTGAGGCATTGTGTGCCGAGCAGGCACATGCTGCACTGATGGTGCTGCGGCGCGGCTACGCCGCACCGCAGCACCATCAGTGGATTCATGGCTCCTCGTCCTCATATCCGTCGTACTGCTGCGGCGCATTGCCGCGCGACTCGACGACGCGCGGGTATGTGCCGTCGTCCGTCCGCTCCTCGACCCCCAGCACGGTGACCGTGAACTGGTGGCTGTCGCCGTAGTCGAAGAAGTAGATGAATGTGTGCTTTGGCACCAGGCCGAGTGCGCCGATCTGCGTGTTCGAGGTGTAGAGCTCGTCGTCGTCATCATCATCGTCAGCGCCCTCCGCCACGTCCGACGAGGCGAGCGCGATTACCTCTTCTACACCCTTGCCCACGATCGTTATCGACCGGATGCTCGCCCCCCAATCATCGTCGAGCTCAGGGCAGCGGATCTCATAGCGCCGATCGCTGCGGTCGCCGCTCATAAAGAAGCTGTAGAGGTGATCCGCGTCCCAGCCGAAGGCGCGCTGGATGGCGTAGTGCAGATCATCGAGCATGTCGCCGGTGGAGATCGCGATCGTGCGGGTGGCCTTGTCGCCGCGCAGCTGCACCTTGAGGAAGTAGACCTGGTCCGGAGGGTCGAGCGGAGCCTTGTGGCCGAGCATGCGCAGGGCCCGACGGGCCTGGAAGCGCGGGGCGAAGGCCCGGTCGTGGGTGGCCAGATCGGCCAGGGCGGCCGCGACCGGCGCGGGCATCGGCTGCGCGGCCACGGCGTAGGCCTTAGCGAGGTAGAACGCGCCCAGGGCGCGGACCTGCTCGTGCGGGTGGGTCAGCGCCCCGGACAGCGCCGCGTAGGCCGCCGTGTCGCCCTCGGTGATCGCCAGCAAGGCCAGGGCGGCGAGGGCGTAGGTGCGACGTCTGGTGGTGGACTGGTCGCGCGGGCGGCTCAGGTCGAGCTGCTGCTGCCAGAAGGGCACCGATGCGGGCTGGCGCGCCATGGCGATACTGTGAAGCAGCCCCTCCATCACAAAGCTCGACCCCGCCCCGCCGCGATCCCAGACCCCCAGGAAGAGCCGCTGGGCCTCAGCGAGCTCGCCCGGCCCCAGTGTCACGTTGGCGTAGGGGCTGAAGGTGCCCCCCCGGATAGCGCCGTAGTTGGTTTTGCCCGCGGGCTGATCTGCGATGGCCTGCGCGAGCCGGCCAAGCGCGCCCTCGCTCCCCCGCAGCTGGGGCGCGGGGCCGCGCTCGGCGATGAGTCGCACCAGGAAAAGCCAGCCCTCAAGCGGCTCGTCTTCACGCATTGGCGTCCCCTTTTAGGTGTTCAACCGGCTCTTTCTACAGTATACACACCTGCCAGGCTGCTGCAACGCCGGGGCGACCGGCGGCCTCTGGACGACGTGTGAGGGCGTCCGCCTCGTGATCGCATGGCCG
>NZ_JAIEWN010000087.1 GCF_019599295.1 Oscillochloris sp. ZM17-4
GCCCCGCAGCTGGGCGAACTCGTGGACGAGGCGGCCCTCGTCGTAGCGGGCGGCCGCGCGGCGCAGCAGGCGCAGCTGGGGGTCGGGGTACCACCCGCCGCCGCGCAGCGTCTGGCCGAAGAACATATTGTGGCGCGGGATCCAGTAGCCGTCGCAGGCATCGCCGCTGGCCAGGGTGGCCCGGATCTCGTCGGCCAGGTCTGGCTCCACCCGCTCGTCGGCGTCGATGAAGAGCACCCAGGGCGCGCGGCAGATGCTCAGGGCGAGGTTGCGCTGGGCCGGGAACCCGCGCCAGGGCGCGCGGATCACGCGGGCGCCCCGCGCCGCGCAGATGGCCGCCGTCGCGTCGCGGGTGCGGTTGTCGAGCAGCACCACCACCTCGTCGGCGAGGCCGGCGAGGCTGTCGAGGCAGCCGCCGATGTGGCGGGCCTCGTCGCGGGCGATGATGGCGGCGGAGAGCTGCATGGCGGGCGCTATTGTAGCATATTGGGGGTTGGGGGTTTGGGCTACGTCCATCCCACGGCGGCGGCGCTGGACGAAAATGCCCAAGAATACTCTTGACCCGCCCCCGCCGAGTGCTATAATGGCCGTAATATGTTCTAGTAATCACGAATAACTTAGCAGGATGGGTACGTTCGAACGGCTGACTCCTTCAGGCAGATGCTAGACGATGAATAGGTGCAGTGACGCGCCGCACTAAGGATATGCGTGAGCACACCGCTTGCCCTCGCCGCAATCACCGCAGTCCTACGAGGCCAAGTCGCCAACTGGATCGCCGAGCACCATCTGGTCGCCCATCTCGGCGCTGATATTACTGTGTCAGCCCTCCCCCCTGACCGCATCACCACCGGCGCTGATGAGCGCCCGCAGATCAATCTGTTTCTGTATGCGGTGACTCCTAATACCGCCATGCGTCGCAGCGAGCCAGGCAGCTTGTCGCGGCCCCCCGCCGGCGGCTATCTCGCCCTTGACCTTCACTACCTTGTGAGCGCCTACGGCGTCGCCGATCTTCAGATCGAGACGCTCCTCGGCTATGCGATCCACGCCCTGCAGCAGGTGTCGTCCCTGGATCGCGAGACGCTCCGGGCGATGCTGACGACCCTGGCCTCCACCTCTGGCGGCATGTCTACCCCGCTGATCGCCGAGATCGGCGCGGAGACCCTGGCCGAGAGCATCGTCGAGGTGACGATCAGCCCGCAGTTCCCCGGCATCGAGGAGCTCTCGCGGATCTGGTCGGCGCTCCAGGCCCGCTACCGGCCGTCGATGTCCTATCGTGTCTCGGCTGTCATTATCGAAACCTCCGGGAGGGCGGGATGAGCGCTCCGGCGACGCTAACCTGGGCCGAGATCAACCAGCAGACGCTGGTCGCTGACCTCGCCCGCGTGTGCGCCCTGCTCGAGGCGCGCGTCGCCCAGCTGCGCGGCGAGGCGCCGCCGCCCATCCCCGCGCCCCGGCCCGAGAGTGACCCGCCGAGCGCGCTCGATATGCTCTGCCACACCTTTGGCCTCTCGCCCTTCGAGCGCGACACGCTGCTGCTCTGCGCCGGCGTTGAGCTCGATGGCCGCTTCGCCCACCTCTGCGCCGAGGCCCAGGGCAACCCGGCCTGCACCTACCCGACCTTTAGCCTGGCCCTGGCCGCCCTGCCCGGCGCCCACTGGGACGCGGTCGCGCCCACGGGCACCCTGCGCCGCTGGCGGCTGATTGAGCTGGGCGCCGGGAGCGCGCTGATCGTCAGCCCGCTGCGCGCCAGCGAGCAGGTTGTCCACTACCTCACCGGTATGCGCGAGCTGGACGAGCGCCTGCTGCGGATGGTCGATCTCGTCGCGCCCCCCGCATCCCTGGCCCCCTCGCACGACGCCCTCGCCGACCGCCTCGCCACAGCGTGGTCGCGCGCTGTGGGCGGGCCGCTGCCCCGCATACAGCTCTGCGGCGAGAGCGCCGAGGATAAGCGCGCCATCGCCGCCAGCGCATGCCGGCAGTCTGGCCTGCGCCTGCACGCCCTGGGCGCCGAGCGCCTGCCGGTCGCCCCGGCCGACCTCGACTCCCTGATCGCTATCTGGGACCGCGACGCGGCCCTGCTTGGCAGCGCGCTGCTCCTGGAGCTCGACGACCTCGACGGCTCTGACTCCGAGCGCGCGCGCGCCGCCACGCGGCTGATCGATCTGCTCGGCGGCCCCCTCCTGATCAGCGTCCGCGAGCGCCGGCCCATGCGCCAGACCACCCTCGCCCTCGATGTGCAGAAGCCCCGCCCCGATGAGCAGCGCGTGCTCTGGCGCGATACGCTCGGCCCCCACGCCGAGCGGCTCAATGGTCAGATCGAGGTCCTCGTCGGCCAGTTCAACATGGGCATGGGCGCCATCCAGGCGGCTGGCGATGAGGTGCTCCGGCGCATCGAGCTAGATAATCAGGCCTCGGACTTGGCTCTTGCCTCAGCCCTCAGCCCTCAGCCCTCAGCCCTCCCCGCCACCCTCTGGGATGTCTGCCGCCTCCACGCCCGCGCTCGCCTCGACGACCTCGCCCAGCGCATTGAGTCGACGGCGGTCTGGGACGATCTGGTGCTGCCCGATGGCCAGCGCCAGGTGCTGCGCGATATCGCCGCCCACGTCCGCCAGCGCTCGCGGGTCTATGAGCAGTGGGGCTTCGCCGGCAAGGGCGCGCGCGGCCTTGGCATCAGCGCCCTCTTCGCCGGGGCCAGCGGCACTGGCAAGACGACCGCCGCCGAGGTGCTGGCCGGCGAGCTGCGGCTCGACCTCTACAAGATCGACCTGAGCGCCGTGGTCAGCAAGTATATCGGCGAGACGGAGAAGAACCTCAGGCGGATCTTCGACGCCGCCGAGGCCGGCGGGGCCATCCTGCTCTTCGATGAGGCCGACGCGCTCTTCGGCAAGCGCTCCGAGGTGAAGGATAGCCACGACCGCTACGCGAACATCGAGGTGAGCTACCTGCTCCAGCGCATGGAGAGCTACCGCGGCCTGGCCATCCTGACCACGAACATGAAGAGCGCGCTCGACCAGGCCTTCCTGCGGCGCATCCGCTTCGTGGTGCAGTTCCCCTTCCCCGACGCCACGCAGCGGGCCGAGATCTGGCGGCGGATCTTCCCCGCCGCGACGCCCACCGAGGGCCTGGATGTCGGACGTCTGGCCCGCCTGAACGCGCCCGGCGGCAATATCCGCAACATCGCCTTGAACGCGGCTTTCCTGGCCGCCGACGAGGGCTCGCCCGTGCGTATGGCCCACCTGCTCCACGCCGCCCGCGTGGAGTACGCCAAGCAGGAGAAGACTCTGACCGACGCTGAGGTGGCCGGCTGGGTGTGAGGCTGAGACGGGCTGCGTCATTGGCAACCGACAACCTGAGCCGGGCGCAGGCGGGCATTGATTTTGATGATGCTGGCGATGCGGTGGTTGACCCTCAGACGGCAGGCGAGACCTCCGGCAGCAATGTCACCATGTATGACCAGGCGAAAACCCCGGCAGACTTCACATCGGGCCAGCAGCAGTTCCGCGGTGAGTTTTACTTTCGCGACGGGCACTTTGTCCTGATCTATATCGGACATCCTGATAAGGCATACCCTCAGCTCACTCGGGATACGCTGGCGGAACACTTTGGCGAGCCTGTGACGTTTCTGCGCTCGCGAGCGGGTAAGCAGCACCGCTTGTATCTCTACCCTGATAAGGGTGTGGCCTTCTCGGCGGGCGTGAGAGAGGTGGGCTTTGTGGAGATCTTTCATCCCTCCTCGTTGGAGCAATACCAGTCACAGTTCTACCTCAACCCAGGCAAGTTCATTCGTTAGGCGCTTCACAGTGCTTGTAACCCGGCACACACCTTAATCTTTGAGCGGGGTACGCGATGACCCGACGACAGCAGCAGAAGCCCTCCGCAGACCCGACGCCCGCCGCCCGCGAGGCCCTGGCGGATCGCGCCTTCGCAGTTGAGCCGCAGCAGGCCTCCGAGTCTCAGGCCCAGCCCGAGCAGGCCGCCCCGGCGGCCGGCCACAGCATCGCCGCCGCGCCGGCCCGTGTCACGCGGGGCAAGGGCCGCCCGCTCCAGGCCAAGCTCACCGTCGGCGCGGCCGGTGATCCCTACGAGCGGGAGGCCGACGCGGTGGCCGACCAGGTGGCGACCGGGCGGGCCGCGACCCAGATCCAGCGCGAGGCCAGCTCATCGGCCGGGGTCGATGTCACCCCTGCGGTCGAGTCGGGCGTGGCCCAGCTGCGCGGCGGCGGCCGGCCCCTCGCGCCCGAGACGCGCGGCGTGATGGAGCAGCGCATGGGCCACGACTTCAGCCAGGTGCGTGTCCACACCGACGCGCGGGCCGGCGACCTGGCCCGCCAGATCCACGCCCGCGCCTTCGCCGTCGGCAGCGACGTGGCCTTCGCCCCCGGCCAGTACCGCCCCGCGAGCCCCGAGGGCCAGCGCCTGCTCGCCCACGAGCTGACCCACGTGGCCCAGCAGGGCCAGGCGGTCATCCGGCGCGACGACACCGATACGGCGACTGAGCCGGCCCCCGTCGCGCGGCAGCAGGTTGCCATCGGCAGCAATGGCGATAGCGTGAAGACGGCGCAGGAGAAGCTGAATGCGCACGGTGCCTCGCCGCAGCTTGTGGCCGATGGGATCTTCGGGCCGAAGACACTGACGGCGACGAAGGCCTTCCAGGGGGCGCACGGCCTCGCCGAGGATGGGATCATCGGGCCGAAGACCTGGGGCGCGCTCGATACGGCCCCCCCCACCTCCGTCCCCGACACCGGCCTCGCCCGCGAGGAATCGGTCACGAACTTCGCCTCGTCTGCCAGCGCTATCCAGGAGAACTGGGGCAAGGCGACGCCCCAGAAGCGGGCCGACGATATGGTCGCCGAGGTCAATAAGGAGCTGAAGAGCGCGGGCTCCTACCCGGTGAATGCGGTCCTCTCAGATAGCCTCGACCCGGGGACGGAGGGCGAGTTTGACTTCCAGACCTGGACGCTCAGCCTGAACAAGGTGCGCTTCGAGAAGGATACGATCACGGATGCGGAGATGGCCGACGTGGTCAACACCGTGTACCACGAGTCGCGCCACTCCGAGCAGTGGTTCCGCATGGCCCAGAAGCGCGCCGGCGACGGCAGGACGGCGAAGCAGATCGCCAAGGAGATGTTCATCCCGCCCGATGTGGCCGAGGCGGCGACGAAATCCTCGCTGAAGGCGCTGACTGACGATGAGCGCGCGGGCATGTCGGAGGACGATGCCGCCATGCACGACCAGCGCCTCAAGGAGGGCAACGACTGGTACCAGAGCGTCTATGGCGCCGGCAGCGCCAACCGAAATGCGGTGCTGGGCGATATCGACAACCGCTACGATGAGTACCGCGGGCTGTCCGAGGAGGCCGATGCCTGGGGGGCCGGCGACCGGGCCGGGGACGCCTACAAGGATAAGAAGGCCGAGGAAGAGGCCCAGCGGGAGCTTGAGGAGCTGAAGAAGAAGAAGACGCCGTAGCGCTACCGCAGGTAGGGAGAAGGGACAAGCGATGAGTGACGAGGCGATCGCGACAATCCGGGCGCTCTGTGGCGCGCTTGCCACCGCCGACGCGTCGGTGGCGAGCGTGGCCGCACGCCTGGGCGAGATTATTGAAGATCAGGGCGGGGCGCTCGGCGTGACGGTGCGCCCCGCCGATCCGCAGTTCGCGGAGGCCCTGATTGTGCGCACCTATGATGGCGGCGCCCCGGCCCATGTGCGCCTGCGCCCGGCGCAGGCAGATACTCTTTCTACGGCCGATCTGGCGAAGGCGTTCGGCAGCTATGAGACGCCGCCGAAGGCGCGCCCCGGCTCCTCCCAGACCATCATCTTCACTGATGATCAGCCGGGGCAGCCCTACACCTGCACGATCATTGTCGAGGTCAGCCCTGGCCCTGATGGCGTCGCACGCGGTGCGGCGAAGACGATCACGGTGCGGCGCGATACGCGCCTGCCGTAGAGAAGCGGGAATCGGCATGCTGGCCACCCTCCACACAACCTTACGCCGCATGCTCTACGAGCGCGGCAAGATCGACCCCGGACAGGTGGACGTGCAGTTCGCGCGGCCCACCCGCGCGTGGGCCGACGCGCTGACCGCGCCGACGATCAACCTGTACCTCTACGAGATCGAGGAGAACCCCGACTTCCGCAACGTGCGCCCCAGGGTGGTGAAGACGTCCACCACGGCCAGCACGCACATGGCGCCGGCGCGCATCGACCTGCGCTACATCGTCGCCGCCTTCTCCAGCAACATCGAGGATGAGCAGCTGCTGATCTGGCGCACCCTGGCCGTGCTGCTCAAGCACCCGGCGCTGCCCACCGAGCTGCTCGCCGATGAGGTGCGCGCCCTCGATATCTCGCTGCTCACAAAAATTACCCGTCTGGGCGAGGGGCCGCCCTCGCTCGACACATGGCAGGCGTTCGAGGTGCCCCCGCGCCCTGCCGTGCTCTACACCGTCACCGCGCCGCTCGACCCGGAGCTTGTGATCGATGCGCCCCTGGTGCTCACCGGCACCACCCGCTTCGTCCGCTCGTCGCCCGAGGACGAGGCCGCCGGGATCGGCATCATGCGCGACCGGGCCATCGTGGTCGCGTCGAGCGTCCACGTTGGTGGGGTTGTCCGCGACCGCCAGGGCGCCCCCCTCACCGGGGTGGCGGTCTCAATCGAGGGCCGGGCGATGGATCCGGTGATCACAAGCCAGGAGGGGAGGTTCATACTGGGATCACAGCAGCCCGGGCAGCTGGTGCTGCGGGTCGTTCGCCCCGGGGCCGAGTCAACGCTGGTGTCGCTGGTTATTCCTTCGGAAACGTACGACGTCGTAGTCGATTAAGCTGTGCTGAAAGGGGATCACAATGCCAGAGTATCTGTCGCCAGGTGTGTACATCGAGGAGGTCAACTCCGGGCCACGCCCGATCGAGTCCGTCGGGACGGCCTGCGCCGCATTCATCGGCTTCGCCCCGGCCGGCCCCGCCAACAAGCCTCTGCTTGTCACCAACTGGACACAGTACGTGGACGCCTTCGGCAGCCTCGATGAGAGCGGGCGCAAGAGCCCGCACATGAGCGGGGCCTACCTCTCCCACGCCGTGTACGGCTACTTCCTCAACGGCGGCGGGCGCTGCTACGTCACCCGCGTCGCCCCGGTCAGCACCAATGGCGCGGCCGCTGAGAAGGCCGCCACGCTCCAGCTGCCCAGCCGCTCCTCGAAGGCCGTGCCCTCGCTCACCTTCACGCCGAAGGGCGCACCCGCCGCCGATATCGTCATCGATGTGCTGCCGCCCACCGGCGACGCGCCCCCCGAGGGCTCCTTCACCCTCAACGTCAGCATGGGCGATGTCAAGGAGAGCTACGAGAACGTCAACCTGGGCAAGAAGGGCAAGTCGGTCGTCGAGACGGTCAACCAGGCCAGCAAGCTGGTCTCCGTGGCCGAGGCCGGCGGCACCGGCTCGCTGGTGGACCGCGCCCCCGAGCTGGGCAACTACATCGTCAAGGCGCCCGCCCCGGCCAGCACCCCCAAGCTCAAGGCCAACGACCTGGTCGGCAGCGTCGTCGAGCGCTCGGGCATCGAGGGCCTGGAGATCGCCGAGGACGTGACCATGGTCTGCTGCCCCGACCTGATGAGCGCCTACGAGTCCGGCATGATCGACCGCGTGGGCGTCAAGGCCGTGCAGACGGCCATGATCAACCACTGCGAGCGCATGTCCGACCGCATGGCGATCATCGACCCCCTGCCCGACCTCACCCCCCAGGAGGTGAAGAAGTGGCGCGAGTCGGAGACGAACTACGACTCGATGTTCGCCACGCTCTACTACCCCTGGCTCACGGTCCTGGGGCCTGAGGGCAAGCCGATCGCCGTGCCGCCCTCCGGCCACATGGCCGGCGTCTGGGCGCGCAACGACACCGAGCGCGGCGTCCACAAGGCCCCGGCCAACGAGGTCGTCCGCGGCGCCCTCGGCCCGGTCTCCGAGATCACCAAGGGCGAGCAGGACACCCTCAACCCGGTCGGCGTCAACTGCATCCGCACCTTCACCGGCCGCGGCATCCGCGTCTGGGGCGCCCGCACCCTGAGCAGCGACCCGGCCTGGCGCTATATCAACGTGCGCCGCCTCTTCAACATGGTCGAGAAGTCGATCGAGCGCGGCACCCAGTGGATCGTCTTCGAGCCGAACGACCCCGGCCTCTGGTCGCGCGTCCGCCGCGACGTCGGCGCCTACCTGAGCACGGTCTGGCGCGACGGCGCGCTCTTCGGGGCCACCCCCGGCGAGGCCTTCTTCGTCAAGTGCGACGCCGAGATCAACCCGCCCGAGACCCGCGACCAGGGCAAGCTGATCATCGAGGTCGGCATGTCGCCGGTCAAGCCCGCCGAGTTCGTGGTCTTCCGCTTCAGCCAGTTCAGCGGCGGCGGCGCGTAACGGTGTCGTAGGCACCGCTCCCCTCTCCCGCCGCAGCGGGAGAGGGGCTGGGGGTGAGGGCCGCCCCGCCCCTGCGCAACTTTACTCTGAAGGAGACACCAATGCCGGGGTTTACCGATCCATTTCGCTCACAGACGTTCTATATCGAGTTTAGCCCGCACTTCACGGGCGCGGTGCTCAAGGTGTCGGGCCTGGCCTACGAGCGCGAGGTGAAGACGGTGGAGCAGGCCACCTCCAGCGGCAGGATCATCATTAACCAGCTGCCCGGCAAGTATATGCCGGCCACGCTCACCATCACCAAGGCGATCACCTCCAACAAGGGCTTCTGGGAGTGGCGCAAGAAGGTGCTGGAGATGACCGACATCTCGAAGATCCGGGTCAACGGCACGATCACCGCCTACGACTACGCCAACGGCAACGTGACGATGCAGTGGCATGTCGTGAACGCCTGGCCCTCGCGCATTAAAGGCCCCACCCTCAATGTGGAGGCCGACTCCGCCCAGGAGGAGATCGAGATCTGCTACGAGGAGCTCAAGCAGGTCGAGGGCTAGCATTATCTAACGGAGCACACCTATGCCCACCTTACCGGCTAATCGATCCGAGGACCCGCTACAGTCACACCGCTGCACGGTGGAGTTTGGCACGGAGATCGCGGGGCTGCTGATCTCCTGCGACGGCCTGGAGAGCAAGAACGAGATCGTCGAGTCGCGCAGCATGGGGAGTGGCGGCAGGGACCGCCCGGCCAGCCGCATCCCCGGCAAGCTGAGCATCGACCCCCTGGAGATCCAGCTCTTCGTCCTGAAGGGCGACGACTTCTTCGAGAAGTGGTTCAAGGGCATCCAGGATGGCAAGATCACGTCGAATACGAAGGACGGCGCGATCAAGATGTACGACTCGGAGAACGCGCCGGTGGCCGAGTGGTCGATCCTGTCGGCCTGGCCGAGCAAGCTGACCTACACCGACCTGGACTCCTCCTCCAACGACGCCCTCAAGCTGACGGTGACGCTGGTCTACGAGGGCTTCTCGCGCGAGCTGTAGTGAGATTCTGGTGGGCGAGCGGGCAACGCTCGCTCGCCCACCAGCATAGTGATACCGATGATGCTCCAGACTGAGTTTGCCTTCACCCTGCCCTGCGGCTACATCGATGGCCAGGGCAACCTGCACCGCCAGGGCGTGATGCGCCGGGCCACGGCCCTGGATGAGGTGGAGTTGCTCGACCACCCGCGGGTGCGGGTGAACGAGGCCTACCTGAGCATCCTGCTGCTCTCGCGGGTGATCACCAGCCTTGGCACGATCGCCCCGGTGACGCCGGCCCTGGTCGGGGCGCTCTTCGCCACCGACTTTATCTACCTTCAAGATATGTATATGCGGGTGAACAGCGCCGAGCCGAGCCTTGTCGAGACGCAGTGCCCGTCCTGCGGCACTCACTTTATGCTGGATGTGAATGATGACCACGGATCGCAGTGACAGCGGCATGGGCTCTGATCTGGCCGACCTACCGGCGCAGGATCAGCGCGCCGGGGAGATCGACGTCAAGCTGCTGGCCGAGAAGGTCTACCGCCTGCTCCTGGCCGACCTGCGCCTGGCCCAGGCGCGCGGCGAGCGGCCGGCGCGCGGGAGGGGGCGACCATGACGCAGCCGAGTAATGATGCGATGCCGATCCATCGCTTCTATCTCCAGATCGATGGGGTGAACCTGGCGGTCTTTATGGAGATCGACGGGCTCCAGGTCGAGACGGATATCTTCGAGTACTCGGAGGGCGGCAACAACGGCTTTCTGCACAAGCTGCCCGGCCAGACGCGGGTGAGCAACCTGACGCTGAAGCGCGGCATGGTCTCCACCAACGAGCTGTTCAACTGGTACATGAAGGTTGCCTCGGGCACGATCGAGCGGCGCAACCTCTCGGTGATCATCTACACGCACGATGGCTCCGAGATGCGGCGCTGGAACTTCTTCGACGCCTACCCGGTGCGCTGGGTCGGCCCCGCGCTCAACACGGATACGACGAGCCC
>NZ_JAIEWN010000088.1 GCF_019599295.1 Oscillochloris sp. ZM17-4
CGCCCAGGCCGCCGGCGTCACGTTGTCTACAGCGGAGCGACTCGAGCGCCGGCTACAGGCCGCCGGCCAGCTGCGGATCGAGCTGTACACCCTGTCGAAGAGCGACGGCCGGCACACCAGGGCCAGCCGGGTTGTGCTGACGCCGGTGTCTACACCCCCCGAAAATCGGGCGGATGCAGACACCGGAATCAGCTTCTTTTGCCCCGCCGGCGCGGATGCAGACACCGACCCACGAGAGGCCGCCCAGGGCAGCAGCACGCCGCAAAGCCCTGCTGAGGGTGACGTATGCATAGGGGAATACACAGTGTGTGACCTCCCCCTACCCCCCGTCGCGCCCGTCCCCGCCGCAGCGGCCCCGGCCCCGGCCGCCGCCGGCGGGCTGCACGCACACACTGTGTCTTCCCCCTGCCCGGCCCCCCGGCCCCTGGCCGAGCTGGTGAGCGAAGCAATCGACGCCTACGGCACGGCCGGCGGGAAAGCCGCCCGGCGCCGGGTCGCTATTCACGTCCGCACGGTGGGCGGGCTGAAGGTGAGCGAGGGCGTGATCACCCGCGTCTACCTGGCCGAGCTGGCCCGCCGCAAGCACGCCCGCGCAGATGCCGCGCTGCGCCGCAAGGCCGAGACGATGAGCCCGACGAAGCGCCGCGCCCGGCTGCGCAGCCTGGAGCACAGCATCGTGTCCGATCTGAAGCTGGCCGAAGATCTGCGCCTGCGGCCGCTCACCCCCGAGGGCGAGAAGCGCAGCGAGAAGACCCCGGCCGCCCTGACGGCCCGCGCCTGGGTCTGGGCGAAGCAGTACGCGATCATCGCCCAGGTTCACGAGGAGCGCACCCAGGACAGCCTGGCCTACGAAGAGGCCCAGCTGCTGGCCGAGGCCGGCGCGGTGATCGAGCGGCTGCGCGCCGCCGGCGAGCTGCCCGCCAACAAGCCCCGCGCCAGATTCAAGCCCCAGGCTGGCCCGGCCCCGGCCGCCCTGCCACCTGGTGGCAGCTACGACGTAGCCGGGATGATTCGCCGACTTGAGGAGCGCAACCGCCAGCTGGCCAGCTGCGCGGATTAAGGAGCTTCCGTGTTTGTCGTGTCGTATTGCCGTATAGGGAATCCATATACACACACATTTTTTGCCACCTTACACACGAATGGGCGCGAAATGCAGTAGGACGCCACAAAGCGCCCATTCCTGTTTTACAATACGGGGTGATTTTTGCTTGCGGAGTGAGTGCGGATCGCATTATAGGATAGCATTTTACTCCGCATCTGAGGAGCCGTATATGTCACTGAAACGCAAGCCGGTAGATATACAACCCTTTCCGCTATGGCTATTGTCGGCGCTACTCTTTGAGCAGAAATATGTATACGTTAACGATTCTCACCTTGTCATCGAGAAGTGCAATCTTCTCTACAGCCAGACATTACATATTAGTGTTGGGTCTGCCGATTGGCTGCAATGGATTGAGCGTAATAGCCGATTTAACTTTAAAAACAACAAAACATATTGTTTGTTTCAAAAAGAACGGCGAGGAAACCGCTATTACTGGTATGCTTATAAGTGGCACACCAATAAGCATGGGTCTGAGCGGGTATATGTGGGCAAGCTCGAAGAGCTTTCACCGCGAGAAATCACCGAAAAGGCAATGGAGCTTGATCGTATGGCGCAGTTTACGAAGGAGGAGATAGCCCGCCGGCGAGCAAGGGCGAAGGCCCGCACGCGCACGCGCACTAGGCGCACTAGGCGTACTGCCCAGGCTGATGCCCGCCGCCTGGGGGAGTGATGGGTATGTTTGCGCGCAAACATACCCCCCCCCGTGTCTAAGTTAGACACGGGGGGGGGGTGTGTCTAGCGCATCAGGACGCCAGGACACACCCAAGGTGTGACTGTGTCTGTGACTAACACGCTAGTCACAGACACAGTCACAGTCACACCCACAGAGGTGATGTGACCGCGCAGCGCCCCCCGGCCCGCCCCACAAACACACCAGGCGCAAGAGCAGCTGCTCTTGCGCCTGGTGAACTTCGCCCCCAGCTTGCCACCGGCCTACGGCTCGGGTATCTCCAGGTCGCGGCATATCTTCCGGGCGGTGATGTCGTTCACCTCGCGGTGACGCGGCACGGCGGAGCGCTTGCCCGTGGCCGGGTGCCAGTACAGGCTATGCTCTCCGCCCTCGCGCTTCAGCGCGCAGCCGTGCCGCTCCAGGTGGCGTATCAGGTCTGCCCGCTTCATCTAGGCCGCCACCGCGAATAGCTCGCGCTTTAGCACCGTCTGGCCGGCCAGCGTGGCCTCAGCGTCGGCGCGCAGGTCTTCCAGCATCAGGGCCAGGGCGTCGCGCAGGTTGGCCCGCGCCTCTTCCATCGTGGCCCCCTGCGTGTTCACGCCTGGGATTTCCTCGATCCACGCGGCGATCCACTCGCCCTCTTGCACATAGACCGCTGTCAGGTTCATCGCGGTTCCCTTTCTGTCTGTTGCCCGCCCGCCCCCAGCTGGCCCCGGCCTTGTCTAGCTGGCGGTCCGCCGCTGGATCTCGCCGAGTCTGATCACCAGCCGCAATGCCTCGTTTACCGCCTCGGCGGTGGGGAATGCCTGCGCCACATCGGGGGCGAGCAGTACCAGGTTTGTCCCCTCCCGGTATCGCTCGGCGTGCTTCCCGCGCACGCCGCCCGCAAGCAGCTGGGCGAGATCGTACTCTGGCCGCAGCTCATCCTCTGGCTCTTGGTTACTCGGTTCGCTCGCCATAGGCTTTACGCTCCGCTCTGGTGAGTGGCCGGGCGCTAATGATGCGGATGCTGGTGCCGCGCTCGGTAAAGGCGACCATCAGCAGCCGGCCACGGTTTGATGCCCCGATGGTAATGTAGCGGTCTTCGTCCGCAGAGTGATCCGGGTCGTAGGCCGTCACGCTCAGCGGATCGCCAAAGACGGTGCCCGCCTCGCTGAAGGAGACCCCGTGCTTTTGCTCGTTACGCTCTGCTTTGTCTGGGTCCCACGCGAAAGATAGCATAGCGATTTGCCCGCCCCCAGCTGGCCCCCGGCCTGGGGCTAGGTCTTCGGCGGATCCGGGATATACCTCAGTATCTCGTGAGGCAAGCACTCAAAGTATGTACAAAGCGTGCTGAGCGTGTCGAACTGGATACCCTTCGCCTTGTTTGTATTGAGGGCTACCAGGGTAGAAAGGGCTATACCTGTGTCCTGCGCAATTTGACGCAGAGAAACCGGCCTATCGCCTTGCCTGATGAGCTTGGCGTTATGCTGCGTCAAAAAATATCGTAGGTCACTTGTAATCACAATTTCCGCCAGCATAAGCAACTCCCTGTGTCGAATTTTAGTCCACTGGAACAATAATAGCAAAATCGAAAGCTAGAGTCAATGCAGTGCATTGACAAACACTATCACTGCGTGTTAGTATACGCGCATCGTAAACGAACGGCGCGGCCGGGATGAGCCCCGGCCGCGCCAGTAACCAAAGGAGTGTTCCCAATGGCTACAATCACGAATTCTAGCACACCCCCGGCCCCCATCCCCTCGCAATCGCTCTCTATCTGGCTTGTGAGTGAGGAGCTTGCCGAGCTGCACGCCGAGATGGAGCACCGCAACGCCGAGCGCGTGAAGAACGCCGCCCGTTTGGGCCAGACGTGGCGGCCGCTTGACCTGGCCGAAACCGCCGAGCTGGTGATCGCCGAGCTGATGCGCGCCGCCGCCCAGGCCCGCACGGAAGGGGGCGCGCAGTGAATAAGTTCCTGGCCGCCCTCTTCGCCGGCGCGCTGGCCCTGCTGGCCCTGGCCGCCGCCGCCCGCGCCCTCACCCCGGCCCCCTTCGACCCGGTGGCATACGAGCGCCAGCAGATCGCCATTGAGCAGGCCCGCGCCCTGGCCCCGGTGCAGACCTTCGCCGCCGGCCTGCTGGCCCTGGCCCCGCCCCTGGCCCTCGTGCTGGCGATCATCCTGCTGGCCGCCTGGGGGTCGGTCTCCCTGATCAGGTTTCGCCACCTGGCCCAGCCCGACAGCCGCGGGCTACTGCCCGTCAACCTCTACCAGCTGGCCGACGTGGCCCCCCAGGCGCTGGGCGCATACCACGGCACCCAACAGATCGCGGCCGCACGCCAGCCCGTCCCCCAGACCGTCACCTATGCGCCCCACGATGCGCAGCACTACGCGCCCCGGCTCGATTATCGAGCTGACAGCCGAGGAGCTGTTGAGCTTCCTGCTTCAGAACCCGCCGCCCAGCTTCCTGCGGATGTGCCCAGCTTCGCCCAGCTGCTAGGCGCCGGGCGCATCGGCCGGGGGCAGCCGCTCATGCTGGGCTACGACCTGGCCGAGGCCGCGCCCATCTGGGGCAGCTGGCGCGATCTCTACTCCGCCGGCGTGGGCGGCGCCCAGGGCGGGGGCAAGAGCTGGACGGCGGCCAGCCTGATCGCCCAGAGCATGCTGAACGGTGCCAGGGTCATCCTGTGCGACCCGCACGCGGGCGACGAGGAGAGCCTGACGACCCGACTCGCGCCCCTGCTGCCCTACATGCAGCTGTGCGCCGACGACGAGCGCCAGATCGAGTCCGCCGTGCGCTTCGCCGGTGACGAGCTGGCCCGCCGGCGTGAGAAGAAGAGCCCCGACCGCACGCCCATCCTGCTGGTGATCGATGAGTGGACAAGCCTGCTGCGGCGCGGCCTGGCCGACAAGCTACCGCCCATCCTGGCCGACTTGAGCCAAGAGGGCCGCAAATACGGGGTGAACGCCCTGCTGCTGGCCCAGCGCTGGAGCGTGGATGCCGCCGGCGGGGGCGACGTGCGCAACACCCTGACGGCTCACTATGTCCACCGCACCCGCGCCGACGAGGCCAGGATGCAGACCGGCCTACGCGGGGGCGCGCTGCCCGAAGACACCATGCAGCTGCAGCCCGGCCAGAGCTACCTGCTCGACACCAGGGGCAACGTGCGCAAGGTGGCAACCCCCCAGATGGGCGCGGCCGACCTGGTGAGCGTCGCTGGCCTGCTGGCCGCCCCGTCGGCCCCTTCCGCCCCTTCCGCCCTTCCTTCCGGAGCCCCTTCGCTGGCCCCTTCGCTGGCCCGCCCGCTGGGCTTCCGCCCGGCCCGCCCCGAAGGGGCTTCCGAAGGGGCTTCCGAAGGGGCTTCCGCTGCGCCCCTTCGTGGGCAGCAGGACGCGGTAAAGCTGACACCCGAAGATGCGCGGATTGTGGCCCTCTTCCTGGAGGGAAAAAGCCCGTCAGACCTGGCCGCCGAGATCGCCGGGGGCAAGAAGAGCGGCGACGCCTACGCCCAGGCCGCCCGCCGGGTTGCCGACATCCTACGCCGTGCGCTGGGGAAGGGGGGCGCGCTGTGACAGCTCCACAACCCGCCCCCAGCCCGGACGCGATCACCCTGGCCGCCGCGATCACCGAGTTCATCGGCGATCTAAAACTGCGCAACCTACAGCGCTCGACTATCACGAAGCACCGAAACGAGCTGCTATCCTTCGAGCGCTGGCTATGGCCGCAGGGACTCGACTGGCAGGTACTCACCTATCGCCAGATTAAGCCCTACGTTGCCGCCCGGACGGATTTCAGCTGGCAGTACCTCCGCAACACCATTACCACCCTGCGCGTGTTCTACCAGTGGGCGACGGAACAGGAGTATGTAAGCTCGTCGCCGGCGGCCGGCTTCAAAACTCCGAGGTCGCGCACACCGCAACCCCGTTCACTGACCCGCGACCAGGTGCGCGAGCTGCTCGGAGCGTTAGCCAACGCCGAGGGCGACGAGATGCGCGACCGCGTGTTAATCCTCACCGGCATTTATGCCGGGCTCCGCGCCTCCGAGCTGGGGGCGCTGCGGTGGAACCAGGTCGATATTGCTGGCCTGGTCATCACTATTCCTATATCAAAGATGAACCACGGGCGGTGCATCCCTATACACCCGGTATTAGCCGAGGTGTTCAAGCAATGGAAAGACACACAAAGTACACTCGTGAGTGGAAATGGTGTCTTTGTGCATACCGTGGAGGGTACAAAGCATGTATTTTCCACACGATACAAGCGCGCATCAACGGCCAGTATGGTTGGTAAAGTATGCCAGAAATGGTCAAGCCGGACTGGCATCAAGTTTACCTCGCATATGCTGCGCCACACCTTCGCAACGTGGATGCTTCGACGGTCAGGCAATATCTATTCCGTCAGTAAAGCACTCGGGCATGCACAAATCGCACAGACACAAATCTATGTCTCTGCGAATGTAGAGGATATCCGGCCTGATGTTGCGAAGCTGCCAGATTTAGCAGACTGGTAGCTTTAACCAAGAATTAACCGCGATCACTCTTCCAAAGTCACAAGCCGGCGTACACACAACGTATGACGCTTGCCCGTTGCGCAGCATAGGAAAGCCATAAAATGCCTATCACGCACGAGTGTTCACACAATGCCATGCTGATAGGTTTTTGATAGGTCAATCTGGCTGCGATGTGCTATGTTCTGGCTGCGGGAGCAAATCAATAGCGGTTTCAGCCTCTCACCTGGCCGCAACCCGTTGGCCCAGGCCAACGCCCTGAAGAGGGTTACAACAATATTTTCGGCCCTGGCCGGTGTGTGTGAGAGCACACCGGCCAGGGCATTTTCATACACAAAGCAAAACCCCCACGCAGGAACATGGGGGCTCTGCAAAGCACAAACAACCAAAAGGTAGAAACCCGCTGAACCCTATTCTACCCTGAGTGCTGCGCAGATGCAATACCCCGCAAGGAGCATCACCAATGACAACGCACACCCCCACCTCGCACCAGGTGCCACCCGGTGGCAGCTTCGCCCGGCAAGTGACCATTGCCGAAGCCGCTGAGCTGCTTTCCTACGGCAAGCGCACCGTCTACCGCATGGTGCAGACGGGCGAGCTTCCCAGCGTCGGCGAGGGCAAGCTACGCCGCATTCGGATCGCCGACATCCTAGCCTGGCAGAACCGCAACCGAAACGGGGGCGAGTGATGGGGCGCAAGAAGGGCCGGGCGAATGGCGAGGGCAGCATCTACGAGTACCCGAAGGACTCGGGGGTCTGGTTCGCCTCAGTGACCGTTAACGGCAAAGAGAAGCGCCGCCGCGCCAGCTCGCAGAAAGAGGCCCGCGAGTTGCTGCGCGAGCTACAGGAGTCGCGCCGCGCCGGCGTGTCGCTCAGCAAGCGCCAGCCCACCGTGAAGGAGTGGTGCGAGTCCTGGGTGACGACCGCGCCCAACCTGCGGCCGCACATCCGCGAGCACTACCGGGTGAACCTGGCCCGCTACCTGTACAAAACCCCCCTGGCCCGCCGGCGGCTTGACGCCCTCACCCCGGCCGAAGTGCAGGGCTGGGTAAACGACCTGGGCGGCCGGGTCTCACCTGGCACCGTGCGCAACGTGCATGCGCGCCTGCGCCGCGCCCTGGCCGTGGCCGTGAAGCAGGGCTACACCCCGCGCAACGTGGCCCTGGGGGTTGAGCTGCCCAGCTCGACCCCCAGGCAGATCGCCGTGCTCGACTTCGCCCAGGCCCGCCAGCTGCTGGCCGCCCTCGAAGGTGATCGCCTGGCCATGCTCTACCGCCTGGCCCTGAACCTGGGCATGCGTGAGGGCGAGCTGCTGGGGCTTACCTGGGAAGCTATCGACCTGGCCGCCGGCGTGCTGCGCGTGCTGCGCCAGCTACAGCGCATCCCCAACCCCGACTCTGAGGCGCAGATCAAGAGTGTGCTGAGCCTACAGCCGGTGAAGACAGAGTCCGGCAAGCGCAGCCTACAGCTTGACAGCGACCTGATCGCCGAGCTGCGCGCCCACCGCGCCGCCCAGGCCGAAGAGCGACTCCTGCTAGGCCCGGCCTGGCGCGACCCCTTCACCAGCCTGGGCGGCCTGGTGTTCACCAACACCGCCGGCGGCCCGCTCAGCCCCTCCGACCTGTGGCGACACTTCAAGCGCGCCCGCGAGGCCGCCGGGCTGCCCGCAATGCGCTTTCACGACCTGCGGCACACCGCCGCTACCCTGATGCTGGCCGCCGGCGACACAATCTCAGCCGTCGCCGGCGTCCTCGGACACAGCAGCCCGGCCATCACGGCCAGGGTCTACGCACACGCCCTCGAAGAGAGCAAAGCAACCGCGATCGCCGGCCTGTCGGCCCGGCTGCGGAAGGGATAAAAAATGCTGACTACTCACGCGCATAACTCACAGCACGGAGCGCCGCCGCATCAGGAAGCGGTAAACGTACCACAAAATAAGTTCTGTCAAGACATTAAGTCTGCTGTGCCAGAAATTGCACGAGGCGTTTTATCGCACTCTGATGCGACCTCAAACAGGCGTTCTAGTGCCAGTGATTGCCAGTGTTTGCCCCCCAGTTCCTCACGTCTACTACTCACAGTTCCCGAAGAGCTGCGCGCCCGCCCCCAGTGGGTGATCTGGCGCTACGGCCCCCGCCGCAAGGACGGCAAGCGGCCCAAGCTGCCCTACTGCCCGGCCAGCTGCAGCCCGGCCGATGTGACCGACCCGGACAGCTGGGGCAGCTTCGAGCAGGCCGCCGCCGCCCTGGCCGGCCGGCGCGGCTACTTCGAGGGCATGGGCTATGTCTTCGCCGAAGACGACCCCTTCACCGGAGTCGACCTCGACGGCTGCATGGACGCCGCCGGGCACCTCGACGCCCAGGCCGCCGCCCTGCTGGGCCAGCTGGCCGGCGCGTATGTGGAGCTGAGCCCCTCGGGCACCGGCGTGCATGCGATTGTGCGCGCCCAGCTGCCCGGCCCCGGCCGCCGGCGCGGCCAGCTGGAGTGCTACGACCGCGCCCGCTACTTCACGATCACCGGCCGCACCATGTCGGCCCCTGGCCCCATCGCCGCCGCCCAGGCCGCCATTTCGGCCCTGTACACCGACCTGGGCGGCCAGGCCGCCGGCGACACCGCCGCGCCCCTGGCACCCGAAGCCCTCGACTGGGGCTTCTTCGCCTGGCTAGAGGCCCGCATGCGCCGCCTGATCGGCCCTGACGGGCTGCCCTACGGTGCGACGCCCCAGCTGCGCGATCTGCTGCTGCGCGGCCAGCTGCCCCCGCGCCTGGCCGCCACCGATAGCGAGCGCCGCGCCCTGGTTGTCGCCCAGCTGGCCCGCGCTGGCCGCATGCCCGAAGAGACATACCTGCTGGCCCGCCACATCTGGGCGCGCTACGGCTATGAGAGCAACAAGCGACCGCACGACCTGGTGACAGACGCGCTGCGCCTGCTGGCGAAGTACCCGGTTGACCCGGCCAGCTACAGCCCCCACAGCCTGGCCCGCTACCAGGAATACCGGCACGACCCCCAGCGGCCCCAGGAAGCCGCGCCAGCGGCCCTACGGCGGCCCCAGCCGGCCCGCCGCGCCGTCTGCACACCAGATGCCTACCTGACGGCCCTGGGCGGGCTGGATACGGGCGCTGGCGTGGTGCTGGCCCTCCGATCGGAGCG
>NZ_JAIEWN010000089.1 GCF_019599295.1 Oscillochloris sp. ZM17-4
GCTGATTCGGCCCTTCTGAAACCTTGTCTAAGCACGAGCAACATAGCCGTGCGATGGGAGTCTGATACGCTTGGCGTGCGTCACAGCACTTTTTCTCCACCCTATTCCGCTGAAGATCTCCCTCTGGTCATCAAGGCTCTGGATCAGCTTCAACAGCTCTCTTGTGGTTTCTCGTCTGCTGAGGTAGAGCGGCTGGCTGCGCTTGGCATTCCCGTATGCAACGGTCTGATAGTAGACACTGCCCACCAGACCGTCGGCAGAACGCTTCACCGCGCACTCACAAGCGACCCTGCCGGAGCCATTGCCCTCCAGATCGCCCGCGAAATGGCCTCTAGTACGGGCGTCCCCCTTAGCTTGCGCCTCCGCTTCCCCCCCAATGCGACCGCTCTCGCTGCGCTGCCCTGGGAGTTGCTCTGGGGCGATGAGCCGACGCCGCTGCTGCTTAGCCGGGGACAGCTGGCCCCATGTACCCGGCATATTGATCTGAGCGCGGCGATCCCTCCCACGCGCTCGATCACGACCCCACTGCGCATCCTGCCGATCACCCCTCACGCCGGCATAGCTGCGGCAGACCGCCAAGCCGAGCAGGAGGCTCGCAACAAAACCTGGCAGCCCCTGATTGATCAGGGCGATGTGATTATGCTTGCCGAGGTGAGCCCGGCCACACCCAGGGCAATTGTTGATGCGATTCAGGCTGGCCCGCCACCTGACATCATCCACTATGTCGGCCATGGGGCCTACCGCAATGGTCAGGGCTACCTGATCCTTGATCAGCCCACCGGCGGCTGGAACCCCACCCCGGTGAGTCGGCTACTGCCGCTCTTTGGCGGGGTGTGCCTGGTGGTGCTGGCGACATGTCAGGGGGCAATGGTCGGGGCCGATCCGGATCAGGCTCAGCCGAGCCTCTTGAGCGGGGTGGCTCCAGCCTTAAGCGCGGCAGGCGTACCAATGGTGGTGGGGATGCAGCTTACAATACGTATGGCCGCACTTAATCGAGCTACGGCAGTGATCTACCGGGCGCTAGCTCAGGGCAAGAGTATCCAGGATGCGGTGAGCACCGCCCGCCAGGCGCTCTATGTCGAGGAGCCGGACGGGGCCTCGTGGTATGTTCCAGTGGTCTATATTCGTTCGCGTGAGACCGGGCCAGCCTACCTGATACCGCCGGGCAACGGCACGCGAGGGAGAATGTGATGCAAGGGGAAGCCAGTGAGGAAAGAGCGCATCCTAATCGTTGAGGGCCAGCCCGACATCTCAAGTCTGCTTAAGATTTACTTTACAGCTCAAGGCTACGAGGTTTTCACCGCGATGCGCGGCCAAATAGCCCTAGAGATCTGTAACAAGACACCACCGAACCTGGCGCTGCTTGACGTGAACCTGCCAGATATGGAGGGCTATGATATCGGGAAGGCCCTGCGGGCGAGCCCGCGAACCCGCCATATCCCGATCATCTTCCTGACCGCCCGTGGTGAGCGACGCGACCGGCTGATCGGCCTTGGCGAGGTGATGGCTCAATACTATATCATCAAGCCCTTCGATATTGAAGAAGTACACACGATTGTCAGAAATTTGCTGAAGGATGCGCAGCGTAAATCGCAGATGCACCCGGCCACGAGTCTCCCGACTACGGGGCTGATTGATGAGGCGATTCGCGATCTGCTCTATTCTATGGATTGGGCCGTCGCCGGACTGCATATCAACGGCTTCGAGGCCTTTATGCAATCATATGGCTCAGTGCCCAGCGAGGATGTGCTGACGTTTACGGCCCTGCTGCTTACTGAGATCTGCAATGATGTTAGCGGCAGCATGTATTTCATTGGCCAGCTAGGTGTCGGCCCCGACTTCGTGATCATCTCCTCGCTCGGGCAAATCACGGCCATCTGCGAGCGCCTGATCATTCGCTTCGATGAAGAGGTTGGATTGCACTATAACTATAAGCATCGCAAGCAGCGATTTATCGAAGTGCCTGATGATGCGGGCAACCTGTGCCAATACCCGCTGATGTCGCTCTCGGGCGGCGTTATCTCCTGGGAGGACGGTCCATTCTGCGATACCCGCGAGATCCGCGACGCTGTGGATGCGGTGACCAGCGTCTGTAGGTACGAGTGTAAATCGCTCAGCGGAACGATCCGTAGCCGCTACCTGCTCTCCGGCTACCTGCGCTCCTCCCAAAAGAACCCGCTGCTGGGACGATATAGCGCCCTTGCCGAGATTGTCGGCAGCGCCGATCACGATCTGGCGCTGCTCTACCTCAGCATCACCGGTGGGGAACGACAGACCCGCGAACTCTTTCAGAGTCACTCACTGAGCATTCCCCACGCCATAAGGGTGCTGCCGGTTGGGCGTGGGGATGTGCTTGCCGCCGTACCGATAACGTATGTCGATCAGATCGAGGAAGATCTGTTCAACGCATTCGAGACCCACCCTCTAGTAGTCACGGCCACTGAGCCGCCCCCACGTATGACGGTTGCCTGGGCGCATGTCTCCGATACCTCGCCTGGCAAGCTACTGGAAGCTGTCGCACAAAACCTGATCGACCGCTATCGCTCACAGGGAATCGTGGTTAAGAGTGAGCCGCCCTTGCTCCAGATCCAACCTGGTCGCTTCGGACTCTATGATCGCTACTGTAGCGAATTAGCTCAGGTTGGAAAACTACGGAATGAGATCGAACAGAACACAGGCGAGGTGGCGATCCGTAAGGTGATCCGCCAGCTTACCGCGATTATCGACCACGATCTGCGCAACGGTCTACGTGCCCTGAGCGAGACGTTTGACGTTGCGCTCGATGATCAGACACTCATTGAAGACGAGCGCAAGCATATTGATGCGATGCAGCAAGCAATTCAAGGCTGTCGTGCAGTGCAACAACACATCAACGCGCTCGGCGAGAATACGGCTCCCGTGTCGGTAATGGCCGCAAAGGAATCGGAAATCACAACGATCCTACCACTTGAAGATCTGCAAGCTGCCCTCCAGTCAGTTATCGACGAGCGCGCTGATCTGAGCCAGAAGTTGCGGGGCAGCTCAGATGCGCGGATCATGCGGGCGGCAACCGAAACACTGACACCGCTGGTGAGCCAGCTAATGGAGCGCATTGATGAGATCCGCCGCTGGGCTATTCAAATCCAGCAGCCCGCGCAACCCCTACCCAATGCGAGCACCGATCTGCCGCACTCGGAGGTCGGCTGGCGCCAGAAGATCCGCCGCTCGGTGCTCTACTGCTACCTACTCACGCGCAATCTGGTGCTGACGCTGGAGGGCGAGCGACTTCCCGATGCCCTGATTAGCATCAATGACGTGATCGATCAGGTACTCGACATGCTGGCCGCCAGCAGCCAGCATCTCCAGATGGTGCGCCACCTCGGTTCCGATCTGCCGACGGTGAAGATGGCCGTAATCGAGATGCAGCAGGTGCTCATGAATCTGATCCGCAACGCCATTGACGCGACCGAGTCGGGCGAGATCGAGGTGACAAGCGCACGTGTCCAGAGCAAGGTTGTTGTGCAGATACGCGATACGGGGTGTGGTATTCCACAGAAAAACGCCTTCGCGATCTTCCTGCTGAACTTTAGTACAAAAGTTTCGGGCTCTGTCTCAGGCGTTGGCCTCTATGCCGTAAAGTCTCTGATCGAGCGCGCCGGTGGTGCGGTCTTTGTATCCAGCGCCTGTCAAGCAGAGGCAAACCAAATTGAGAACTGGCAGCAAGGCACTGTGCTGCTTAACCTGCCGGCCTGGGATGCGCCCGGAACTATATTTCAGATCAGTCTGCCTTGTGCATAAGGAGCCAGCCCTGTGGAAACGCTCGGGACGATCCTGGTGGTTGATGACGACGCCTTTGATAATACGAGCTACTGTACGATCTTGCGCCAGGAAGGCTACCAGGTCTACAGCGCGCGAAGTATCAAGGAGGCGGCTACGCTGATCGAGCGGGTTCACTTTGATGCGGCCCTGGTTGATATGCTTCTGGTGATGCACGAGCAGGGCCAGGCCCGCTTTGGCGGGCTGGTGGTGATCAAGCAGCTCAAGGCCCGCGATGCGACCACCCAGGTGATCACAGTTACGGCATTCACCAACCATATGGTCGCTGCCGAAGCCATGCTCGCCGGCGCGATGGGCTTTATTGAGAAGGAGGCCGGCTATAAAGCTCGACTTCCCATGCAGGTTCAGATGGCAGTGCTGCGCGCGCGTGAGGAGCGGGAGACGATGGCGGTAGCGCCCCTTGCAGTGGAGCGTGATGCCTTAGCCACGCCGGTTCACTTGATTGCCAACAGCGCGGCAATGCAGGCGGCCCTCGCCCGCGCCCAGGCGCTGGCACCGCTTGAGCTTCCCGTGCTGATTTCTGGCGAGCCGGGGGTGGGTAAGGAGCTGATTGCGAACATCATCCATAGCAACAGCCCCTTTCGTGCAGGCCCTTTTATGACGCTGTCGTGTCTGCGCATCAGCGCAACGCTAGTCGAGCTCTGGGGAGACGCGCTGAACCCTGACGCTGGGCTATGTGCCCGCGCTGACGGCGGAACCCTGATGCTTGAGGAAATCGATAAGCTCCCGTTTGGCCAGCAGATGCAGCTAGCCGCCCTGGTGAAGGAACACGCGTACCAGCGACCAGGCACGCCGGGACGGATTTCGGTGAATCTGCGCTTTGTGTTTACCACAACCGCAAGCCTGAAGCGGCTGGAGCAATTGGAGCGACAAGGCCGATTCCACAAGGATCTCCTAGCGCTGTTGAAAGAAACGCTGCTGATTGTTCCGTCGCTCCGTGATCGCCGTGATGCCGATGATGTGCTCGCCATTGCGGGCCACATGCTCCAGCGCTATGGGTTAGCGACGAATATCTCACCGGAGGCGCTAGAGCTGCTGGCCGCCCACGATTATGCCCAGGGCAACCTCAAGGAGCTTGAGGAGATTCTGCGCGAGGCGGCCAGCCATACTGCGGGCGGGGTCATCGAGGCAGCACATCTGCCTGAGGTGCTGCGAACACACAGCGCAAACACAGCGACGAAAAGAATCGACACCTCGGATAACCGTGTCCACCTTACCGTGCGCTTCGCGCCTGGTGATCCGCCACTCCTGCTCTGGGACTCGTTCAGCGGCGGCACAGCCAACTCATACTTACAGTTGCCCTTTACCCGAAGTGATCTTTCCCTGATCGTGCATGCGATTGAGGCAGTGCAGCAGCAGCGCATGGGGCGTGCTACTTCGGACATATTCAGCGCAGATGAGCAATCACGTCTCGTTCAGTACGGGCTGTGGTTCGATGACAAGATCGCGAGCCGGGCCGATGAGCGGCTGGGCCGTATGCTGTTCAATGCCCTCTTTGCTGAGCCAGTCGCACGGACAACACTTGATGTCGCGCAGGGCATTGCGATGGAGCGTTCGCTGCCTCTGACCCTCACCTTGCGTTTTAGCGAGGGGGCCGCCGATCTGGCCGCACTGCCGTGGGAGTTGCTCTGGTCCGAGCGGCAGCCGTTGCTTCTTGGGCAGCGTGGGCTTGATACATCCTGCCTGCGCTACCTAGAGCTACCTGAGGCACTACCACCAGCCCCAACTACAGATCGAAAACTACAGCTGCTCTTCGTGTGTCCGCGATCTAGCCTTAAGGATGAGGATTCCGCTGTAGAGGAAGGAGCTCGCCAACAAGCACTCCAGCCCCTCACCGATAGCGGCGTTGTCGTTGAGGAGCTGTATCCAGCGCGGCTGAGTAAGCTGACTGACCGGCTCCAAGATCGGCAACCAGTAGATATTCTGCACTTCTATGGCCATAGTTTTTGGAGAGATGACAAAGCATACCTACAGTTCGAAGATCGCGCGCTCAATGCACGTCAGGCGGCCACACTTCTCGCTTCTATCCCTGTGATCGTCTTGAACACAAGCCGAAAGGGGCACATACACACCTCCGATCTTGTCACTAGCATTGCATCAATGCTTAGCATGGCCGGAGTTGTTACCGTCATTGTGATGCAGTTTTCGCTTGACTCAGAGGCAGCCGCACGCTTCTCCGAGATCTTTTATCGCGGGCTTGCGGGTGGTGAGACGATCCAGCAGGCAGTCACCAATGCACGTCAGGCCCTCTATGTCGAGTACGATGATGGCGGCTATTGGTATAGCCCTGCGGTGTATCTGCGGTCGCGCTGTTCGCATCCACTCGTTATCACATAACGACGCGCAGCTTCCGCTTGATTTACAATTCGCGTCCGTTGGCCGCTCATTGGCGTTGGGCAACGATGGAAGATCCCAGTCGCCAGACGGCGGTTCCTGATCCTAGCAGTTTGTCGGAGAGAACCATGAATAGCGCATCACAAAGGCAAATTCAATATTTTGGCTTATAGCTCTGTAACGCCCTAAACTCCACACTCTCCGACAGACTGCTAGGGTCAATACTCAAGTTCAAGATCGAAGGCCTCAGTATCGCGCATCACCTATCCCTGGCATGGGTGGGCCGCCCGGCGAAGTGTGCAGAAACCTGATCACCCGCATGATACATGCACGGGCGTAAACTGCATAGCACAAACGCTGCCAAATCGGATTGCAGCCCCAGCCTCAGCCATCTGATCACCCCCCACTTCTTGGCCCACTGGCGGAATCCGCCAGTGGACGAAGGATGGCACAATCGCCTACCATCGACGCGAATGTCCAGCGGATGACTGCCTGTGACGAAATCGTTGGAGCAGCATGCGCAGCTGGTTGAGGAATGCCTGCCGGCTGCGGCTAGAGCGATGCCCTCGACTATGAGGAATAGATGCTGTCGGTAGCGAAAAACGGAAGTACCCCTTGCTCCGTCGCCTTCTACCTGCTATGATTACCGTACATCCTGCACCTGATCAGCATGCGCTATGCCACATACCACCATTACACTCCACATCCACCGCCTCCCTGATGCCAGTCTCGTCGCAGATGCCGAGCTGACCAGCGTCGCCAGCGCCGCTCCGGCACAGTTGGCCACGAATGCACCTGTCGTTCTCGACGCAGAGGCGCTGCTGGGGTGCAGTAATGACCCCGTCACCTATGGGACGGCGCTGGCCGCCCAGCTTTTCGCCGCCCAGCCGCTGCGTGAGGCATGGCTCAAGGCGCGGGCCTACGCAGCCGCCGGTGATCTCCAGTTGCGCCTGCGCCTCGACGCGACCGCCCCCGATCTCCACGCCCTGCGCTGGGAGACACTGCGCGACCCAGAGAACGGCCAGCCCATCGCCCTGTACGAGCACGTGCGCCTCGTCCGTACCCTCGACACCCCCAACCTGACGCCCGTCGCCATCCCGCCCCGGCCTGACCTGCACGCCCTGGTGGTAGTCTCAAACCCTAGCAATTTGCGCGACTACAATCTTGCTGAGGTCGATGTGGACGGCGAGATTGGTCGCGCCCGCACCGCCTTGGGTGATATCCCCACGACGATTTTGGGCGATCACCCCGATGCAGCGGGCCGGGCGACACTGACAAACCTTGCGGCACAATTGCGCAACGCCCCGCCGATCATGCTCCTGGTGGCACATGGCGGCCAATCCCTGCTCTGGCTGGAGCATGACGACGGCATGGCCAACCCAGTGGCTAGCGCAGATGTGGTCGTTACCGTCGAGCGTCTCGTCGCCCGCCCATTGCTGCTGGCCCTGCTCAGCTGCCAGAGCGCCGGACGCGGCTATGGTGATACGCTGAGCGCCCTTGGCCCTGGCCTGGCCCGCATCGGCGTCCCAGCCGTGCTCGGTTTCCAAGGCAATGTGGCCATGAGCACAGTAAGGACGTTCCTGCCTATAATGATCAGCGAGCTGCGCCGCGACGGGCAGATTGACCGGGCGCTCGCTGCTGCCCGCGCCGCCCTCGGCGAGCAGAATCCCTGGTGGCAGGCGGTGCTCTGGCTCAGGACGGACGGGCGGCTGTGGCAGGAGCTAGAGGAACCAGCCCTCAATAGAGGTCTTGCTCTACTACAGGCTATGCCCCTCGATACCATCCCCAACCAAGCCCCGTTGCCGCCTAGCCCGCTTATGCCATTGCCCCGCAACTCACTCTTTGTCGGACGTAAGGCCGATCTGCATGCTCTAGCTCAAGCACTGAAGGGTCAGGAAACCATCGCCATAGGCCATTCCGTTGCCGTCACTGGTATGGGTGGAATCGGCAAGACTAACCTTGCCAGCGAGTTTGTCCATCGCTACGGACAGTTCTTCGCCGGTGGTGTCTATTGGATTTCCTTCACAGATCCTGCTACCATTCCCTTCCAAGTGGCTGCCTGCGGTGACACTCTTGGAATCACTAGCTCCACTGATCTTAAGTTAGATGAGTTGGTACGACAGGTACAGACAGCATGGCAACTGCCAATCCCTCGCCTACTCATTTTTGACAACTGCGACGATATTACGCCCGGACAGTCCGAGGCCCTACTGCAACAGTGGCGACCAACAGCTGGCGGCTGTCGGGTGCTGGTCACGAGCCAACATGCTACATGGAGTAAGAGTCTAAATATCACAGCTATGCCCCTCAACGTGCTGTCCCGTGCTGAGAGTGTTTCTCTCCTGCGTGGAGACCGACGCGACTTGGCTGAGGATAATTCAGATCTCGACGCTATTGCCGAAGAGTTAGGCGACCTACCGCTCGCGTTACATCTAGCTGGCAGCTTCCTAGACACTTACCGTGACAGCCCGGTCTTTGGCGACCCGGCTAGATTTTTGGTCGAGCTACGCAATGTTAGACTACTCGACCACGATGCGCTCAAAGGGATCGATGTCACGCTCTCGGCTACTAAGCATGAGCAGCATGTAGCTCGTACATTCGTACTCAGTTATGCACGGTTGGATGCCACCGACCCAAACGATGCGCAGGCTATTACGCTATTGGCGCGAGCCGCCTGCTTTGCGCCGGGCAAACCAATCCCACGATCACTGCTGCTGGCCACACTGGATCTAACCGAGGATGACCAGACTGCACAGCGCCACTCCGAGCGGGGGCTTCGTCGCCTAATAGATCTGGGGCTGCTAGAGCCAGCAGATAATGGTATGCTACGACTGCATCGCCTACTGGCCATCTTTGTACATAGTGTAGCGATGAATGAACAAGCACAGGCAGCAACGGAAGCGACAGTGCTGGCTCAGGCTAAACGTGACAATGACGAAGATAACCCGCTCATTCTTGAATCGCTTGGCCCACATCTACGCTTTATCGCTGCCCAGGCTTTCGCACGTACGGATATGCTGGCGGCATCGCTATGTTATGAGGCAGACAGGTATTTGGTAGTGGCTCAATTTAGAATGGCAGCACGCTCGCGATTGTAACGACCAAG
>NZ_JAIEWN010000009.1:0-13043 GCF_019599295.1 Oscillochloris sp. ZM17-4
GCACCGACTACGCCACGGTGAACCATCGGCGGATCAGCGCGGCGGTGCTGGCCGGGGCCGACGGCTACGTGCGCCCGACCTACGCCAAGGACGAGCTGCACCTCAGCCCGGCGGGCTACGCGGCGCTCAACGCGGCCCTGGCACCACTGCTCGCGGCGCAGGGGAGGGAATGACCGACTGGCAACAGGAGGTGCTCCAGACCGCGCGGGTGGCCCGGCTAGCCACGGTGGACGATCATGGCCAGCCCCACGTCATAGCGATGGGCACCCGGAGGTTTGTGGTCGGTTATTCCACTTTCCCCTTGAACGTCGCGTAGATGGCCATCGCATGGCCTCGGCCAAGCCCAACGTCTTCTTTCAGCCAGGCGACGATTTCACCAGCTTTGATGCCTGGCTTGAGCAAGCCTTTCGCCTCGGCCAGCTGCCGAAAATCCTCCGGCGTCTTGCCCGTCTTCGCCTTGATGGTGTCGATATATGCCTGGAATGACATCGATGCTCCTCTGCTCGCGCTGCGTGCGGTCTCTGCGGCAGCGTGAACGCTTCGCGTACGTGATGCACGAATCTCGCGACCTAGACTCCTCCGGATCGGTCGATCACATCCTTCACCGGGAGATTATACGAGGTGACGTTGCAGAAGCCCCGCCGCCTGGCGGCCGGCGGTAGCGCGGGCCGGCCGGGTATGGTAGCATGACGGTCGGAATAGCATTGGAAGGAGACCTCGATGAGCACCCAGGATCTACGCGGCGATCTGGAGACCCTGCGCACCCGCTTCGAGTCTATCCGGGGGCATCTTTGACCTGGCTCATAAGCAGGAGCAGATAGCCACCCTGGAGGATCGCTCGGCCGAGCCGGGCCTCTGGGACGACCCGCGGGCGGCCCAGGCGGTGATGCAGCAGCTCACCCGGCTCAAGGGCGAGGTTGAGCAGTGGACGGGGCTGGACGCCAGGCTCTCCGGCCTGGGCGAGCTGATCGCCATGGCCGAGGATGAGGACGACGAGTCGCTCTACGGCGAGCTCGCCGCCGAGCTGCGCGGCGCCCAGAAGGAGCTTGAGAAGGGCGAGCTGGCCCTGCTGCTGAGCGGCCGCTACGACGACCGCGACGCCTTCGTCACCGTGCAGGCCGGCATGGGCGGCACCGACGCCCAGGACTGGGCGGAGATGATGCTGCGCATGTATATGCGCTGGGCCGAGGCCCGCGGCTACACGGTGAACCTGGTCGACCAGAGCGAGGGCGATGAGGCCGGGATCAAGAGCGCCACCTTCGAGCTGCGCGGCCCCTACGCCTACGGCAACATCCGCGCCGAGTCCGGCGTCCACCGCCTGATCCGGCTCTCGCCCTTCAACGCCGCCCACACCCGCCAGACATCCTTCGCCCGCATCGAGGTGGTGCCCGAGGTGGACGACGCCCCCGAGGTGGTGATCACCCCCGACGACCTGCGCATCGATGTGTTCCGCAGCGGCGGCAAGGGCGGCCAGGGCGTGAACACGACCGACTCGGCGGTGCGGCTGACCCACCTGCCCACCGGGCTCGTCGTCACCTGCCAGAATGAGCGCTCGCAGATCCAGAACCGCGAGACGGCCCTGCGCGTGCTGCGCGGCCGCCTGCTGGAGCGCGAGCTGCAGCGCCAGGCCGAGGAGCACGCCCGCCTGCGCGGCGAGTACCGCGACGCCGCCTTCGGCAGCCAGATGCGCACCTACTACCTGCACCCCTCGACCCTGGTGAAGGACCACCGCACCGACCACGAGACGAGCAATGTCCAGGCGGTGCTCGATGGTCAGATCGACCCCTTTATCGAGGCCTACCTGCGCTGGAGCGTGAGCCAATGAGACAGCTGGCCACATGGCGTCGGGCCAGGGAGACGCGGCGCGCCGCGCCCCTCTGGCATATCGGCGCGCTGATCATCATCACACTCGCCGCGCTGCTGGCCGCGCCGGCCCAGGCCCGCCAGGGCGGCGCGATCAGCGTCACCACAAGCGAGGCGCGGCCCGACTTCCCCAACCAGATCGTCTTCTCGCTGAGCGCCGAGAGCGGGGCCGCCGACATCAGCCAGGTACAGCTGCTCTACGGGGCCACCCGCAGCGACGCCCTGACGATCGTCGACCTGCCGGTGACGGCGGGCCGCAGCGTGTCCCTCAACCACACGCTCGACACCCAGGTCTACTACTCGCCGCCCGGCACCGAGATGACCTTCCGCTGGGTGATCCGCGACGCGGACGGGAACACGCTGGAGAGCGAGCCGCAGCGCTTCGTCTACCACGACGAGCGCTTCAATTGGAGCGAGCGCACCGTGCGCGATGTGACCGTCTACTGGTACAAGGGCGGCGAGTCGTTCGGCGACGACCTCGCGGGCGCGGTGGACCGGGCGCTGACCAGCCTCCAGTCCGAGCTGGGCACCCAGCTCGCGCAGCCAGTGCGGATCTACATCTACGCGACGAACGGCGACATGCGCTCGGCGCTCCAGTCGAACTCGGCGGAGTGGATCGGCGGGCAGGCCAACCCGACCCTGGGCGTGATCATCGCGGCGATCGCCCCCGGCGACGACGCGGAGGTGCGGCGGATCGTCCCGCACGAGCTGTCGCACCAGGTGCTGCACCAGGCGATCGAGAACCCCTACGGCGGCGCGCCGCCCTGGTTCGATGAGGGGCTGGCGGTGCATAACCAGGAGGTGCGCGACAGCGACTTCAACACGATGGTGGCGCAGGCCGCCGCCGAGAACCGGCTGATCCCGCTGGAGGCGCTGGCCTCCAGCTTCCCGGCCGACCCCAACCAGGCCCTGCTCTCCTACGCCCAGAGCCGCGATATGGTCGAGCACATCCTGGACACCTACGGCGAGGAGAAGCTCGGCAGCGCTTGGCGGCGCGGCAGGCCAGCCCAACCAGCCCTTCGAGGATCGCCCGTCGGCGCTCATCGGCTGGCTGGAGGGTCTGCCGGCCTGGGCGACCCTGAGCGCCGCCGCCGTCTGCTGCGTCAGCGGGGTGATCATCCTCGGCGCGGTGCTGCTCGTGGGGCTGCGGATGCTCGGCGTGGATAAGCATCACTGAGGCACGGAATCACTGAATCACTGGGGGAGCATATTCAGTGTCTCATCATCTCAGTGTCTCAGCGATGCGAGGGGAGGAAATGTGGAGACAAAGTTTACGCCCTGGCGGATGACCTATATCAAGCGTGAGGGTGCGCCGGGCGAGGGCGGCTGCGTCTTCTGCGCGATGGGTAAGGGGCCGCAGGAGCACGACGCCGATAGCCTGGTGCTGCACCGGGGCGAGACCTGCCTGGTGGTGATGAACCTCTACCCCTACAACACGGCGCACCTGATGGTGCTGCCCTATCTCCACACCGCCGATCTCCCCGGCCTCGATGCGGCGACGGCGGGCGAGCTGTTCACACTGACCCGGCGCTGCGTGAGCATCCTGGGCGATGTGTATCAGCCGCACGGGTTTAACCTCGGCATGAACCTGGGCAGCATCGCCGGCGCTGGCATCGCCGAGCACCTGCACATGCATATCGTGCCGCGCTGGAGCGGCGACACCAACTTTATGCCGATCGTGGGCGGGACGAAGCTCATCCCCGAGGATCTCGACGCGACCTACGACCGCCTGCGGCCGGCCTTCGCCGCGCTGCTGCCCTGACGTGTGCCAGGTGAGGGTGTGGGAGAGCTTCGCTCTCCCACAAAAAAACTGGTTCTGCTGCGGTGTGGCGTAGCCACGCCGCAGCAGAACCAGTGAAGCATGTGCCTGCGAGGCACACCTATAAGGGTCAGCCCAGGGTAATATCGATCATATCGATCAGCCGATCGACCTCGAAGGGCTTCTGCAAGATCACCGCGCCCTCGGCCTCCAGATCGGCGAACCAGGGCTTGCGGTTGAGCGCCGTCATAATAATGATCGGGATGCCGTCGTCCTGAAGCCGCTCCTTCAGGTGCTGGAATGTCTCAACGCCGTCCATGTTGGGCATCATGATATCGCTGATCACCAGGCTCGGGGCGATATTCTCTAGGATCTGGAGCCCCTCATGGCCATCGCGCGCCAGGATCACATCGTACCCGGCGTTGCGCAGCGCATACTCCAGCACCGTCTGCAGCGCCAGGTCATCGTCCATAATAAAGATAGTGCCCTTGGATTGCGTCATATGCCACCCTTCTGCATGGCCATGGCGCGGCCGGGCTTCGGCTGCGCTATTCCTGCTCCATAGTTCTGGCCTTAGATAACGCCCGTTATTATACCAGAGGATGTTGAACGCCTTGCACGAGCAGGGCATGGGCAACGTCCTGCGCGCCCCCCTGGCTGGCGACTGACGTCGCGCCGGCAGGGCGCGCACGTTGCACAGCCCTCGCCGGAGACGAACCCGTCGCGGCCCAGGTCCCCGCGACGCGGCTTCAGCCGCCAGCGACGTTGCACATGCCCTGCTTGCACGAGGCCCAAAAAGCCAGAGACGCCAGGGCTTCTATGCTATAATCGCGCCGATGCAACGCTCGCGCGCACAAGTCGCCCTGGTCTTTCTGGCCGCCCTGCTGCCGCGGGCGATTGGCCTACGCGACTTCCTCACCACCGATGAGGCGTACCACTGGATCACGCGCACCGAGCGGTTCGCCGCGGCGATCGGCGAGGGGCGCTGGGCCGACACGATCCTCACCGGACACCCCGGCGTCACGCTGATGTGGCTCGGCGGCCTGGGGCTAATGCTTGAGCGGACGGCCGTCGCGCTGGGCCTGGCGGCCCCGCCCGACACGCTCGGCCACCTGGCGTGGCTGCGCCTCGGGCCGGCGCTGGCCCACGCCCTGCTTATCCCGGCCGGCTTCCTGCTGCTACGCCGCCTGCTGCGGCCCTCCGCCGCGCTGATCGCCGCCCTGCTCTGGGCGACCTCGCCCTTCCTAGTGGCCCACGGGCGCCTGCTGCACCTCGACGCGCTGCTGGCCGACCTCTGCGCGCTCACGGTGCTGGCGGCCCTGGCCGCATGCCGCGCCGCCCGCCCGCTACCCTGGCTCGCCCTCTCGGGGACGATCTGCGGGCTGGCCCTGCTCACCAAAGGCCCGGCGCTGATCGTGCTGCCGTTTGTGGGGCTGGCGATGGTGGCGCTGTATGGCGAGCGGCGCGCGATGGACGAGGGGCGGGGCGATTGGTCGTTGGTCATCCATCGCTGGTCAGATGCGATCAGATGGGCCGTGCCGCGCTACCTGCTCTGGCTGGGCGTGGCCGGGCTGGTGGTGCTCGCGCTCTGGCCGGCGCTGTGGGCCGCGCCGGGGCGGGCGCTGGGCAGCTACGTGGGCGAGATCGTGGGCAACGGCGGGCGGGCCAACGGCGACGGGCAGTTCTTCCTGGGGCGCAGCGACGCCGACCCGGGGGCGCTCTTCTACCCGCTGGCCGGCGTCTACCGACTCACCCCCCTGGAGAGCATCGGGCTGCTGCTGCTGCCCCTGGCCCTCTGGCGGCAGCCGAATCGCGATCTGCGGGCCAGCGCGCTGGCCCTGGCCGCATTCGCCCTCTTCTGGGCGCTGGTGATGACGGCCGGGCCGAAGAAGTTCGACCGCTACATCCTGCCGGCCTGGCCGGCGATCATGGCCCTCTCGGCGATCGGGCTCGCCTCAATTGCAGATTGCAGATTGCAGATTGCAGATTGGGCAACATCTGCAATCTGCAATCTGCAATCTGCAATTGCCGTGGTGCTGCTCTTCCAGGGCCTGACCCTGGCCTGGTACCACCCCTACTATCTGAGCTACTACAACCCGCTGCTCGGCGGCGGGCGGGCCGCGCAGAACATCTTCCTGATCGGCTGGGGCGAGGGCATGGACCAGGTGGGGGCGTGGCTGAGCGCCCGGCCCGACATCGACGACGGCCAGGTGCTCTCGGCGCTGCCGCCCACGCTCCAGCCCTTCGTGCCGGTGCCCGTGCAGCTGATCGATGTGCTCGGCGCGGTGCCCGCCAACTACGCGGTGGCCTACCGCGAGTCGATCCAGCGCGGGGCCGACCCGGAGCGCTACGGGCGGATCCAGACCACCGCGCCGCTGGGGACGGTGACGATCCACGGGATCGACTACGCCTGGATCTACCAGCTGCCGAAGCCCTTCGCCACGCCGGCGCCGGCCCGGTTCGGCGCGGGCCTGCGCCTGCGCGGCTACACCCTGGCCCAGGAGCCATCGCGCCTGATCATCACGCCATCGTGGGATGTGGCCGGGCCGGTGGGCGGCGACGTGACGCTCTTCCTGCATCTCTATGATGCGCGCGGCGAGCGGGTGGCCGGCATCGACGTGCCGCCGGGCGGGGCCACGTACCCGCCGAGCGGCCAGTGGCGGCCGGGCCAGCAGATCGCGGTGCCGCTGCCGATCGACCTGCCCGCCGGCCTGCCCGCCGGGGCCTACACGATCACGCTCGGCCTCTACGACCCGGCCGGCGGCGCGCGGCTCCCTCTGACCGAGGGCACCCCCGCGGACCCGGCGGTGGCCGGGGGCGACGCGCTGCTCCTGGGCGAGGTCACGCTTGACGCCGCCCCGTAAGGGCGCACCCGTGTGTGCGCCCTCTGGAGAACACCATGACATCCCGCCCGCCCGACAGCGCCGCGCCGCGCCGCACCACCAATATCCTCCTGCTGATCATACGCTTCCTGGTCAGCGGCGGGCTCCTCACCTATCTGATCTGGAAGGCCAACCCGGCCAGCATCTGGGCCACATGGCAGCAGGCCGACCTGCGGCTGCTGGCGCTGGCCGCCCTCATCCAGGTGCTCTGCATCGCGATCAGCGCGCTGAAGTGGGGCGTGCTGCTGCGCGCCCATAACCAGCAGCAGCCCTACAGCTGGCTGCTGGGGATCTACTTTGTGGGCCAGTTCGCCAACAACTTCCTGCCCACCTCGGTGGGCGGCGACGCCATCCGCATCGTGCAGCTCGGCCGGCGGATCGGCAGCTACGCCCAGTCGAGCGCCTCGGTGTTCATGGAGCGGCTCACCGGCTTTCTTGCGCTCAGCCTGATCGCCAACGTGGCCCTGCTGATCACGTCGACCGACCTGCTCGGCGCGCGCCTGGTGAACGAGCCGACCCTAACCCTGCTGGCCCTGGGGTTCACCCTGGTCGCGGTGGCCGCCGTGGCCGCATCGTTCAGCGCGCCCTGGCTGCTGCGCCGCTTCCACAGATACCTGCCGAAGACCGCCCGCAAGCCGCTCCAGAGCATCGCTAGCTCGCTGGGGATCTACGCCGCCGATAGGGGGGCGATGATCAGGGCGATGGGCCTCTCGCTGCTCTTCCACACGCTCTGGATCGGGCTGCACTACGTCTGCGGGCTGGCCCTGCACATCCAGGCGCCCCTGCTGCTCTTCGCGCTGATGGTGCCCCTGACCGATATCGTCGGCCTCGCGCCGATCTTCGTCAACAACCTCGGCGCGCGCGAGATGGTGTTCACGCTCTACCTGAGCCAGATCGGGGTCATGAGCGGCACCGCCCTGGCCCTCGCCTTCACCGCCTTCACCGTGCGCCTGACAGTCAGCTCGCTGGGCGGCCTGGTGCTGCTCTTCGGCGGGGCCAGCATGCGCGGCGCGACCGGCGCCGACACCACCACGTCGACCGAGCCCAGCGGGCCACGCCACTAGGGCGCTTTCAGCGCAGGGGTTAGGAGTTGGGAGTCGGGGGTTGGGCGTTACGATACGATGAGACAGCACGCAGCATCTTGTCCAAAAAGGCTGCTTGAATCTGCACTAGGGCGCAGCGCACCCTTTCCAGGGAGATCTATGGCTACGACAGGCCCGCATGCGGGGCGGGCGGCCGCCGCAATCGTCGCGCTCCTGCTCGGGGTGTACCTGCTCACCACAGGCGGGCACCTGTACGCGATCGACGAGGAGATGATGTACGACATGAGCGATGCGCTCGGGGCGCGGGGCGTGCTCTACCTGAACGACCCCGGCCCCGCTGAGCCGCCGGTGTACAGCACCTACGGGCCGGGCCAGTCGATCGTCGCGCTGCCGCTCTTCTGGGCGGGCGAGCTGCTCGCCCGCGCCGCGCCGCCCGAGGCGGGGGGCTGGGTGAGCCGGGCCGCCGTCGGCTGGCTCAACCCGGTCATCACCGCCCTGCTCGCCGCCCTGGTCTACCGCGCCGGCCGAAGGCTGGCCCCACATCGCGCCGCCCTGCTCGCCGCCCTGGCCTACGGCCTGGGCAGCACCGCCTGGCCCTACACCAAGACCTTCTTCGCGGAGCCGCTAACGGCCCTGCTCTGGTTCGCCAGCTTCATGCTGATCTGGCGGCCCGCCGGCCCGCCGGCCCGCCGCCGGGCGCTGCTGCTGGCCGGGCTGCTGGCCGGCATGGCCCCCGCCGTGAAGATCCAGGCCGGCCTCGTCCTACCGATACTGGGGCTCTATGCGCTTTATGAAGGGAAAAGGCAAAAGGTAAAAGGTAAAGAGCTTCTTGCCTTTTCCCTTTTACCTTTTGCGTTGGGCGCAGCCCTGCCGCTGCTCGCCCTGGCTATCTACAACACGGTGCTGTTCGGCTCTCCCCTGCGCACCGGCTACGGCGACTCGATCTGGCGCAGCTTCAGCGCGCCTTTCTGGGAGGGCTTCGGCGGGCAGATCTGGGGGCTGCGCCGCGGCCTGATCTGGTGCATGCCGCTGAGCCTGCTCGCACCCCTCGGCCTATCGGCCCTCTGGCGGCGCGACCGGGCGGCGGCGCTGCTCTGCCTAGCCATGCCCCTGAGCCAGCTGCTCTTCTACGCCACATGGTACGCATGGGACGGCGCGGGGGCCTGGGGGCCGCGCTTCCTCAACGCGGCCATGCCCTTTATCGTCCTGCCGCTGGCCGCCCTGGCCGCCGATCCGCTCGGCCGCACCCGCTGGCTGCGCGCGGCCGCCATCGCCCTGGCCGTGCTGACCATCCCGGTGCAGGCCGCCGCCCTGAGCATCAACATGAACCAGCTGTTCAACCGCCCCGCTGGCGATGGGCCGTCGCAGACCCTGAGCCACATCCAGCTGATGCTCGACCGGATCGACCGGCTCTACCAGCGCCATCTGGCGGCCGACCGGCTGGTGCTCTGGGCCGGCTTCGCGCCGAGCGAGGGCGCGGGCGAGCGCCTGCTCCCTCGCTGGACGCTCCCCGCCGCCGAGCTGCGCGTCAGGCCGCCCGCCGGAGCGCCGACGACCCTCACCCTCGCCGCCCACAGCTGCTGGGCCGCCCCGGAGCCGACTCGCCTGAGCCTGCGGCTGAGCGGCGCGACGATCCTGAGCGACGCCACGCCCTGCCCGGGGCGCGTCTACCGCCTGCTGCTGCCGCCGGGCGCATCGCGGATCGCGCTCAGCTCGCCGGGGTGGGAGCCGGCAGCGAGGGATCGCACCGGTCGGCTGGGCGTCTACATCGCCGACCTGAGCGCGGCGGCCGGGGGGCGGGCCGTGCGCGTTGAGGGCGACCGCCTGCCGGCCGAGGGGATGCCGGCCGAGACGACGGCGATGCGGGTCTGGATGGGCGATGTGCGGCTGCCGCTCTGGGACTACTGGTGGGCCTACCTGCCGCTGCTGCCATACCCGGCCGGGTCGATCGCCGGGGTCGGGGTGATCTGGGCGAGCATCGCGCTGATCTGTCTGCTGGTCGGCGCGGCGCTGGCCGGACGAGGCTTCCTCAGCGCGGGGGAGGCCCGCGCAGATCCTCCCCCCCAGAGTTTGCTATAATACCCCTCAGTATTGTGCGGCCCGCCGAGCGGCCCGCCGGAGAGGATATGTATGACCAAGCCCATTGTGGCCCTGGTCGGCCGGCCCAATGTGGGCAAGTCGACCTTTTTTAACCGCCTGATCGGCGAGCGCCGGGCGATCGTCGAGGATCTGCCGGGCACCACCCGCGACCGGATCTACGGCGAGACGTTCTGGAACGGCCGCGAGTTCACCGTCGTCGACACCGCCGGCCTGCTGTTCGGCGGCGAGGACCCCACGCTGCCCATGGCCGAGATCAGCCGGCGCACCCGCGAGCAGGCCCGCCTGGCGATCGACGAGGCCGACGGGGTGATCTTCCTGGTCGATGGGCGCGAGGGGCTGACCACCTCCGACAACGACGTGGCCGATATCCTGCGCACCACATCGAAGCCGGTGGTGCTGGCCGTCAACAAGTGCGACAGCACCGAGCGCAACCTCGACGCGGTGGAGTTCTACGCGCTCAACCTGGGCGACCCCATCCCGATGAGCGCCTTCCACAGCCTGGGCACCGGCGACGTGCTGGACCGCATGGTCGAGTCCTTCGAGCCGAACGAGATCGAGGAGGAGGTCGAGCGCCACCTCAACATCGCCATCGTCGGCCGGCCCAACGTCGGCAAGTCCTCGCTGCTCAACAAGCTGCTCGGCGAGGAGCGCAGCGTGGTGAGCGCCGTCCCCGGCACCACCCGCGACTCCATCGACACCGACATCACCTACTACGGCCAGCGGGTGACGCTGATCGACACGGCGGGCGTCCGCCGCTCCGGGCGGATCGAGCAGGGCATCGAGAAGTACTCGGTGATGCGGACGATGCGGGCGATCGAGCGCTGCGACGTGGCCCTGCTGCTGATCGACGCCGAGGAGGGCATCACCGCGCAGGACACCCACATCGCCGGGATGGTGCTGGACGCCAACAAGGGCATCGCCATCCTGGTCAATAAGTGGGACGCCGTCGAGAAGGACAACGCCACCTACGGCGCCTTCGAGACGCAGGTGCGCGAGGCCTTCAAGTTCATCGACTTCGCGCCGCTCCTGTTCATCTCGGCGCTGAACGGCCAGCGCGTGAGCCGGGTGATCCAGCTGGCCCAGGAGATCTACGACCAGCGCCAGAAGCGCGTGCCCACCGGCGAGCTGAACAACTTCCTGCGCCAGGCCGTGCTCGACCAGCCGCCGATGTCGGTGCGCAAGGGCGCCCACCTGCGGCTCTACTACGCCGTCCAGCCCCAGATCGAGCCGCCGGTCTTCCTCTTCTTCGCCAACGACGGCGAGCTGGTCCACTGGTCCTACAAGCGCTACCTGGAGAACCGCCTGCGCGAGCGCTACGACTTCGGCGGCACCCCGATCGTGATCGTCTTCCGCTCGCGCGAGAACGAGCGCGATAAGCCGAAGAAGCGCGGCGATGGCGAGACCACCCGCAAGCCGGCCAAGCAGGGCAGCGTCAAGGGGTAATACCGTGGGGCAACGGCGCAGCTTTACTGCGCCGTTGCCCCACGGTATATTGTTATGGCAGTCACCGAGTGGGTCTACGGATGGGATGCGACCCCCGGCATCGTCTCGGTCTGGGCCGACCGCGAGGGCCGGGCGCTGATCTGGCGCCGCGCGGGCGGGCGGGTGCTGCGCGAGCAGGCCGCCTTCCGCCACTGGCTGCTGGCCGCCCACCTGGATGATCTGGCCCACATCGACTCACTGCGCCCCGACGACGAGCGCGCCCCGGTCAGCTACCGCCAGCTCGACGGCGCGCCCGGCGCCTACCGCTTCCTGATCACCGCCCGCAGCCTGCGCGGGCTGGAGCGCGCCCTCCAGCAGGGCGCGTCCCGCCGCCTCGGCCGCCCCGTCGACTCGCTGGCCGACCTCGACGACTACTACCGGGTCGGCCCGGTCGAGCAGTACCTCATGTCGAGCGGGCGGGTCTACTTCCGCGGCATGGTCTACGCCGACCTGCGCCGCATGCAGATCGACCTGGAGACGACCGACCTCGACCCGCAGCGCGGGCGGATCTTCATGGTGGCGGTGAGCGATACGGCTGGCCTGGAGACGACGATCGAGGCCGCGCGGCCCGAGGACGAGGCCGGTCTGATCGCCGATCTCTGCGCCCTGGTGCGCGCGCGCGACCCGGACATCATCGAGAACCACAACCTGTTCGGCTTCGACATGCCCTTCCTGGTGGCCCGCGCCGAGGCCCTGGGGGTGGCGCTCGACCTGGGCCGGGCCGGGGCGCCCCGGCGGGTCGAGCGGGTGCGCGATGGGCGCGGCCACCGCCACAGCCTGCCCGGCCGCGAGCTGCTCGACACCCTGGACGCGGTGCGCCGCCACGACTTCGTGGCCCGCGATATGCCCAGCCACGGACTGAAGGACGTGGCCCGCTACTTCGGCGTGGCCGGCCCCGAGCGGGTCTACATCCCCGGCGCCGAGGTTTTTGCCACCTACGGGAGCGACCCGGAGCGGGTGCGGCGCTACGCCCTGGACGACGTGGCCGAGGTGCGGGCGCTCTCGCCGCGCCTGCTGGCCGCACCCTTCGCCCTGGCCGGCATGGCCCCGCGGCGCTACGAGCGGGTGGCCTGGGCCGGCCCGGCCATGGGCATCCTGGAGCCGATGCTGGTGCGGGCCTACCTGCGGGCCGGCGTGGCCCCGCCCCCGCCCCCGGCGGCGCGCGGCGAGCGGGTGGGCGGCCACAGCGGCGGCGCGCTCTTTCTGTTCGCCGCCGGCGTGGCCGAGCGCGTCGTCAAGGCCGACATCGCCTCGCTCTACCCCTCGCTCATGCGGGCCTACCGGATCGGCCCGGCCTGCGACAGCCTGGGCGCCCTGCTGGGCATCGTCGGCCACGTGCTGGAGGCCCGCCTGGGCCACAAGGCCGCCGCCAAAGCCGCCGCGCCCGGCTCGCTGGAGGCCGGCCACCACCACGCGCTCCAGGCCGCCATGAAGCTGATCATCAACGCGGCCTACGGCTACATGGGCGCGGTGACGATGGGCCTGTTCAGCGACATGGAGGCCGCCGATGAGGTGACCAGGCGCGGGCGCGCGGTGCTCGACCAGGTGATCGCCGCCCTGCGCGCCCGCGGCGTGGCCCTGATTGAGGCCGACACCGACGGGGTCTACTTCGCGGTGCCGGCCAGCTACGACGAGGCCGCCGAGCGGGCGCTGGTCGCCGAGGTGGCCGCCGAGCTGCACGTCGGGATCACGCTGGAGTACGAGGGCCGCTACCGGGCCATGTTCTCGCACGAGGTCAAGAACTACGCCCTGCTCGGCTACGACGGACAGCTGACCATGCGCGGCGTCGCCATGCGCTCCTCGCGGGCCGAGCCCTTCGGCGACCGCTTCCTGCGCGCGGCCATGCGCCTGACGATGCTCGGCGATGTGGCCGGGCTGCACGAGCTGTTCCTGCGCGCCGTGGCCGACCTGCGC
>NZ_JAIEWN010000009.1:13143-24484 GCF_019599295.1 Oscillochloris sp. ZM17-4
CCAGCTCGGCCTGTTCGACCAGCCGGTAGACGGAATCGAGCCGAGGTGGATCAGGTGAAGACGATGCATGTGTCGCCAAAAACTGCAACTCGCCTTGACATCCTATGATATCATGAGTTCTGGGCGTCGCACGCCCGTTCGCTCTCCGCAGAGCCCCCCCGCATCGCAGCCCCGCCCCTGGATGATCAGGACACGCACGGATTCCCGTGACCTCCACGCGAGCCCCGCCGCCATAAGGCACGATGACCTACCGGCTATCGGCTATCGCATAGTAGATACTGGAGCGATCCTGCATGCCCGCAATCTGGCCCGGAAAGCCCTACCCGCTCGGCGCGAGCTGGGACGGCAAGGGCGTCAACTTCGCGATCTTCTCCGCCCACGCCACCAGCGTCGAGCTCTGCCTCTTCGATAGCGCCGACGCCACCCGTGAGTCGGTTCGCCTCACCCTGCCCGAGCGCAGCGAGGATGTCTGGCACGGCTACGTGCCCAGCCTCGGCCCCGGCCAGCTCTACGGCTACCGGGTCTATGGGCCGTACAACCCGCAGCAGGGGCACCGCTTCAACCCGCACAACCTACTGATCGACCCCTACGCCCGCGCGCTCAGCGGGACGATCCAGTGGGACAAGGCGATGTACGGCTACCGCGTCGATAGCCCCTACTCCGACCTGACGATCGGCAAGCGCGACAGCGCGCCCTACATTCCCCGCTCGGTGGTGGTCGACCCGCGCTTCGACTGGGGCGACGACGCGCCGCCAAACACCCCGCTGCGCGAGAGCGTGATCTATGAGCTGCATGTCAAGGGCTTCACCCAGCAGCACCCCGAGGTGCCCCTGCCCATACGCGGATCCTACGCCGGCCTGGCCAGCGAGCCGTCCATCGCCTACCTCAAGCGGCTCGGCATCACCGCCGTGGAGCTGCTGCCCATCCAGCAGTTCGTCAACGACCAGTACCTGACCGAGAAGGGCCTGGCGAACTACTGGGGCTACCAGACGATCAACTTCTTCAGCCCCGACGCCCGCTACGCCAGCGCCGGCACCCTCGGCGAGCAGGTGGCCGAGTTCAAGCAGATGGTCAAGGACCTGCACGCCGCCGGGATCGAGGTCATCCTGGATGTGGTCTACAACCACACCGGCGAGGGCAACCAGCTCGGCCCGACCCTCAGCTTCCGCGGGGTGGACAACGCCTCCTACTACCGCCTGGTGCCCGAGAATAAGCGCTACTACATGGACTACACCGGCACCGGCAACAGCCTGAACACGGTCAACGCACGCGCCCTCCAGCTGGTGGTCGACTCGCTGCGCTACTGGGTGACCGAGATGCACGTGGACGGCTTCCGCTTCGACCTGACCCGCACCCTGGTGCGCGGCGAGCACGAGGCCGACCGGCCCAGCGCCTTCTTCGACATCATCAAGCAGGACCCGGTGCTCTCCCAGGTCAAGCTGATCGCCGAGCCCTGGGACGTCGGCCCCGACGGCTACTGGGTCGGTCAATTCCCCGCGCCCTGGGCCGAGTGGAACGGCAAGTACCGCGACAACATCCGCTCGTTCTGGAAGGGCGACCAGGGCCAGGCCGCCGAGTTCGCCTCGCGCTTTATGGGCTCGTCCGACCTGTTTAAACATAACGGGCGCCGCCCGAGCCACAGCGTCAACTTTATCACCGCCCACGACGGCTTCACCATGCGCGACCTGGTGAGCTACAACGAGAAGCATAACGAGGCGAACGGCGAGGATAACCGCGACGGCGACAACCACAACAACTCGTGGAACTTCGGCGTCGAGGGGCCGACCGACGACCCCGAGATCCGTCAGCTGCGCCTGCGCCAGATGCGCAACCTGCTGGCCACGCTGCTGCTCTCGCAGGGCACCCCGATGCTGCTGGCCGGCGATGAGCGCGGGCGCACGCAGGGCGGCAACAATAACGCCTACTGCCAGGACAACCCGATCTCCTGGCTGGACTGGTCGCACGACGACGAGGCCCACGGCCTGCTGCACTTCACCCGCACGCTGATCGCCCTGCGCAAGGCCCACCCCATCTTGCGCCGGCGCAACTTCTTCACCGGCCGGCTCAGCCCCGGCGGCGCCGAGTATGATGTGGAGTGGCTCAGCCCCGACGGCCAGGAGGTCGACCCGAGCCTCTGGAATAGCCCCGACCTGCGCTGCATCGGGCTGCTGCTCAACGGCAAGGTGATGCGCGAGTCCGACGAGCAGGGCCACCCGGTGCGCGACGATGTCCTGCTGGCCCTGTTCAACGCTGGCCACGACCCCGTGCCCTTCATCCTGCCCGACTGGCCCGACGACCCGGTCTGGGAGGTGCTGATCGACACGGCCGACCCCGAGGGCAACGGCGCGCGCGCGCCCTCCAGCGAGATCTACGAGCTCCAGCCACGCTCCCTGGTGCTGCTGCGCGAGAAGTCCGGCCGGCGCGCGCCGGCTCTCGCGGCGACGCCGCCCGCCAGTATATCTCCGGCCAAACCGTAAGGGCGTAGCAGCAGAAATCGGCTCCGGCGCGGCCGCGCCGGAGCCGATTTCTGCTGCTACGCCCCGACTCCGCGCCCCTACCCGATCTACTACATGGTGCGCGGCGGCCTAGAGGCCGATTTCTGCTGCTACGCCCCTACACCAGCGTCGCGAAGTAGTCATCCACGGTCTCTGCGCGGCGGATCAGCCGCGCCCCGCCGCCCCGCTCAAGCAGCAGCTCGGCCGAGCGCAGCTTGCCGTTGTAGTTGAAGCCCATGGCGTGGCCGTGGGCGCCCGCATCGTGGATGACCAGCAGGTCGCCGGCGGCCAGCTCGGGCAGCGTGCGGCCGATGGCGAACTTGTCGTTGTTCTCGCAGAGCGAGCCGGTCACGTCGTAGGCGGCATCGGCCGGCGCTTCCTCCTTACCCACGACCGTGATGTGGTGGTAGGCCCCGTACATCCCCGGCCGCATCAGGTTGGCCATGCTGGCGTCGGTGCCCGCGTAGCTGCGGTAGGTCGTCTTCAGGTGGCGCACCGTGGTGATCAGGTAGCCGTGGGGGCCGGTGATCACCCGCCCGCACTCCAGGGCCAGGGCCGGCGGCGGCAGCCCCGCCCCGCCGAAAGTGCCCTCGTAGGCCGCCCGCACCCCCGCCCCGACCGCCGCCAGGTCCACCGGGCGCTCGTCGGGCCGGTAGGGGATGCCGACCCCGCCGCCCAGGTTGATCAGCTCGAAGGTGATGTCGAGCTCGCGGCTGATCTCGGCGGCCAGGCCGAAGAGCATCTGGGCCGTGGCCACGAAGTAGCCGGGGTCGAGCTCGTTCGAGGCCAGCATGGTGTGCAGGCCGAAGCGCCGGATGCCGCGCTGCCGCGCGGCGGCGTAGCCGGCCAGGAGCTGCTCGCGGGTGCAGCCGAACTTGGCCTCCTCGGGGCGGCCGATGATCGCGTTGCCCTCGCGCAGCGGGCCGGGGTTATAGCGGAACGAGATCAGGTCGGGCAGGCCGGCGTGTAGCTCCAGGTACCCCAGGTGGCCCACGTCATCCAGGTTGATCACGGCGCCCAGCCGGCGGGCGGCGACAAACTCCTCGGCCGGGGTGTCGTTCGAGCTAAACATGATCGCCTCGCCGGAGAGGCCGGCCCGCTCGGCCAGCAGCAGCTCGGGCAGCGAGCTACAGTCGGCCCCGCAGCCCTCCTCGGCCAGGAGCCTGAGGATGTGCGGGTTGGGCGTGGCCTTCACCGCAAAGTAGTTGCGGAAGCGCGGCGCCCAGGCGAAGGCCGCCGCCAGATCGCGGGCCGACTGGCGCATGCCGGCCTCGTCGTACAGGTAGAGCGGAGTCGGGTGCTGGGCCACGATCTCGCGCAGCCGCCCGGCGCTGATCGGGAGTCGCTTCTCGGGCATAGGAATCCTTTCGAGTTCGTTGTCGTAGCTCTATTATAATGACGACGATCAGAGCTACCCCCATGAGGAGCACCGATGAGCACAACGACATACCCGCCCGCCCGCCGCGCCGATATCGTGGACGACGTCCACGGCACCCCGGTGGCAGACCCCTACCGCTGGCTGGAGGACCCGGCCGCAGACGAGACGCGGGCCTGGGTGGACGCCCAGAACGCCCGCACCCGCGCCATGCTCGATGCCCACCCCGGCTGGCGGGAGATCCGCGCCCGCCTGGCCGAGATCTGGGACTACCCCAAGGAGAGCGTGCCCTACCGCCGGGGCGGGCGCAGCTTCTTCTCGCGCAACGACGGACTCCAGAACCAGGCCGTGCTCTATGTGCGGGACGCGCCCGACGCCGCGCCGCGCGTCCTGCTCGACCCGAACACCCTCAGCGCCGACGGCACCGCCGCCCTGAGCAGCGAGTCGGTCAGCCGCGACGGCGGCCTGCTGGCCTACGGCGTCTCGCAGAGCGGCTCGGACTGGCAGGTGCTCCGGGTGCGCGACGTGACGACCCTGGATGACTACCCCGACGAGATCCGCTGGTGTAAGTTCACCGTGGCCGCCTGGCACCCCGACGGCTCGGGCTTCTACTACAGCCGCTTCCCCGCGCCGGGCACGGTGCCCCCCGAGGACGAGAGCAACTACAGCCGGGTCTACTGGCACAAGCTCGGCACGCCACAGGATGACGACCTGCTCGTCTACGAGCGGCCTGACGCCAAGGGGCTGGGGTTCAGCCCGTCTATCAGCGACGACGGCAAGCACCTCTTCCTGCACGTCTGGCACGGCACCGACCCGACCAACCGGCTCTACTACCGGCCCCTGGGCAGCGACGGCGACTTCGTGCGGCTGCTCGACGACAACGACGCGGCCTACAACCTGATCGAGAGCGTCGGCGACACGCTCTACCTCCACACCGACCTGGCGGCGCCGAAGGGCCGGATCGTGGCGATCGACCTGGCCCGCCCGGGGCGCGACCACTGGCAGGAGATCGTGCCCGAGGAGGAGGCGGTGATCGACTTCGTCACGCTGGTGGGCGGCCGGCTGGCCGTGGCCTACCAGCGCGATGTGAAGCACGAGGTGAGCCTCTTCGACCTGGAGGGCGCCCGGCTCGGCGAGCTGCCCCTGCCGCTGATCGGCTCGATCTCCGGCTGGAGCGGGCGGCCCGCCGACCGCGATCTCACCTTCGGGCTGACCTCCTTCCTCAGCCCGACGACGATCTACCGCTACGACCTGGAGGCGCAGATTCTGGAGACCCTGCGCGCGCCCGAGCTGCGCTTCCCGGTGGAGGGCTACGAGGTGCGCCAGGTCTTCGCCCCCAGCAAGGACGGCACGCTGGTGCCGATGTTCCTGGTGCACAAGCAGGGACTGGAGCTGGACGGCGAGAACCCGACACTGCTCTACGGCTACGGCGGCTTCAACATCAGCCTGACCCCGCAGTTCTGGGTGAGCCGGCTGCTCTGGCTGGAGCGCGGCGGGGTCTTCGCGGTGGCGAACATGCGCGGCGGCAGCGAGTACGGCGAGGAGTGGCACCGGGCGGGCATGCTGGAGAAGAAGCAGAACGTCTTCGACGACTTCTGCGCGGCGGCCGAGTGGCTGATCGGCGCGGGCTACACCCGGCCGGGCAAGCTGGCGATCAACGGCGGCAGCAACGGCGGCCTGCTCACCGCCGCATGCATGCTCCAGCGCCCCGAGCTGTTCGGCGCGGTGGTCTGCCAGGTGCCGGTGATCGACATGCTGCGCTACCACCGCTTCACCGTCGGCCGCTACTGGGTCGGCGAGTACGGCAGCGCCGAGGACCCGGAGCAGTTCCCCTTCATGTACGCCTACTCGCCGCTGCACAACATCAAAGAAGGGGTGCGCTACCCGCCCGTCCTGATCACCACCGCCGACACCGACGACCGGGTGGTGCCGGCCCACGCCTACAAGTTCGCCGCCACCCTCCAGCACGCCGACGCCACGGGCCAGAACGAGGTCTACCTGCGAGTCGAGGTGGACGCCGGCCACGGCGCGGGCAAGCCCACGGCCAAGGTGCTCGACGAGGCCGCCGACGTGTACGCCTTCCTGTTCGGTCAGCTGCGCTGACCGAACAGGAAGCGCAACCCTGTGCTCGGCATAACAAGGGGGCGTGCAGCTGAGCCGCACGCCCCCCTTATTCAGTGCCTCAGTGGCTCAACTGTTTTGCTCAGTGTTCTAGCGCAGCTCGAAGGTGATCTGCACCTGGGCGCTGTAGCTCTGCTCGCCGGCCTGGATGGGTGCCTCGGCGGAGGCGCCCATTGCGCGGTCCATCATCGGCATGGGCACCACCGGGCCGGAGCCGACGTTCTCGCTGATCACCAGCACCTGGCCAACGGTGGCGCCGGCCTGCCCGGCAAGCTGCTCGGCGCGGGCCTTGGCGTCGGCCACGGCCTTGTCGCGGGCCTGGGCCAGGGCGGCGGACGGGTCGGCCACGCTGAAGCTCACGCCGTAGATGCGGTTCGCGCCCGCCTGGACCACCTGGTCGAGCAAGCCGCCGGCCTGGGCCAGGTCGCGGATGGTCACGCTCACCTGGTTGCTCACGGTGTAGCCCGTCACCTCGCGGCCGGTGTCGTTATAGGTCGGGTAGATGTTGAAGCCGCTGGTCTGGATATCCTTCTCGGCGACGCCGAGGGCCTTGATCTGCTCGATGATCGCGCTGGCCTGGGCGCTGTTCTGCGAGAGGGCCTCCTGGGTGGTGGGGGCGGTGGTCTCGACGCCGATCTGGACGCTGGCGGTGTCGGGCGTGACCTTCACCTCGCCGCTGCCGACGACGGTGATCTGGCGCATGCCGCTGACGCCGACGGCCTGGGCCTGGGCGGAGCTGGGGCGGCTGATCAGGGCGGTGCCGATCGCGCCGATGGCCAGCACGGCGATCATCAGGGCGCCGGCGAGGACGCCGATAAGGGTTGGGTTACGGTTCTCCATGGTCGGTACTCACTCTCCTGCTAGAGCGGGCCTGCGGCCCGCGTATCGTTTGTGTTACGCGCTCATGACGAAGCGGCCGGGGAATAAGTTCCCCGGCCGCTTCGTCATGAGCGTGTAGGAGCCTGCGGCCCCAGATCTCTGTATCGGACTGCCGATGTGGGCCAGCAAAGCTGGCCCACATCGGCAGTCCGATACAACTTATAACTTCTCGGCGACGGACTTGAGCTGGGTGTAGAGCCGCAGGTAGTCGGGGCCGCCGGCCTTGCTGTCGGTGCCCGACATGTTGAAGCCGCCGAAGGGGTGGACGCCGACGATCGCGCCGGTACACTTGCGGTTCAGGTAGAGGTTGCCGACGTGGAACTCCTCGCGGGCGCGCTCCAGGCGCTCCACATCGCGCGAGAAGAGCGCGCCGGTCAGGCCGTACTCGGTGTCGTTGGCGATCGCCAGGGCCTCGTCGAAGTCCTTGGCCTTGATCACCGCCAGCACCGGGCCGAAGATCTCCTCCTGGGCGATGCGCGCCTTCGGGCTGACGTCGGCGAACACGGTGGGGTTGATGAAGTAGCCGCCGTCCTTGATCAGCTCGTGGTCGACCACCTCGCCGCCCACCACCAGCCGGCCCTCCTCCTGGCCGATCGCGATGTAGGAGCTGATGCTGTCGAAGGCCCGCTTATCGATCACCGCGCCCACGTTCGCCTCGGGCTGGGCCGGGTTGCCCAGGCGCAGCTGGGCCGCCTTCTCGACCACCCGCTTGAGCACCGCGTCGTAGACCGACTCCACGATGATCGCCCGCGAGCAGGCGCTGCACTTCTGGCCCTGGAAGCCGAAGGCCCCGGCGACGATCCCGTCGGCGGCCGCGTCGAGGTCAGCCGTCTCGTCCACCACGGTCGCGTCCTTGCCACCCATCTCCAGGATGCTGCGCTTGAGCCAGTTCTGGCCCGGGTGGCGCACGGCGGCCCGGCCGAGCACGCGCAGGCCGACGCCCTTCGATCCGGTGAAGCCGATGAAGCGCACCTTGGGGTGGTCGACCAGGTAGTCGCCCAGCACATCGTCGTCGCCCATAACGAGGTTGACCACGCCGGGCGGCAGGCCGGCGGCCTCCAGGATCTCCACCAGGCGCACGGACATCACCGGGGCGCGGGGCGAGGGCTTGAGCACCACCGTGTTGCCGGCCACGATCGGGGCCACGGTGAGGGTGGTGGCGATGGCCAGCGGGAAGTTCCAGGGCGGGATGGCCACGCCGGGGCCGAGCGGGATGGCGCGCAGCTGGAGGTACTCGCCGGGGTTGTGGGCGAGCGGCTGATCCTGGCCCTGGAGCTCGATGGCCTGGCGGGCGTAGTACTCGCAGAAGTCGATCGCCTCGGCCACATCGGCGTCGGCCTCGACCCAGCTCTTGCCCACCTCGTAGATCATCCAGGCCGCCAGCTCCTCCTTGTTGCGGCGCATGATCGCGGCGGCGCGCAGGATCACCTGGGCGCGGGCCTCTACCGGCACCTTCTTCCAGGTCTGGAAGGCGGCCTCGGCGGCCAGCACGGCCTGGCCGGCCAGCTCCTGGTCGGCCTTGGAGACATAGCCGACAACCTTCTTGGGCTCACACGGGTTGATTGAGGCCAGCTTCTCCTCGCGCATAATATGCTCGCCGCCGATGACCAGCGGGTAGCTCGCGCCAAACTGGCCGGACACGTGGCGCAGGGCGCGCTGCATGGCGGCGCGTCGGTCAGAGCTGGAGAAGTCGCCGAACGGCTCGCTACGGTATGGGGGCAACATCATCGTCTCCCTTCGTTCATTGCAGATTGCAGATTGCAGATTGCAGATTGTGGATTGAAGCCATTGTAGCTAAGTCCGGTCAATCTGCAATCTGCAATCTGCAATCTGCAATCACCACTGTAGCTAAGTCCGGTCAATCTGCAACCTGCAATCCACAATCTGCAATCACTACTCCCCGTAGCCGTGGGGGTGTGCGCGGTGCCACTCCCAGGCGCTGCGCATGATCGTCTCGATGTCGGGGTAGCGCGGGCGCCAGCCCAGCTCCCGGCGGATCGACTCGGACGAGGCCACCAGGGTGGCCGGGTCGCCGGGGCGGCGCGGGCCGACCACGTGCGGGATGGGGTGGCCCGTGACGCGGCGGGCCGCATCCAGCACCTCCATGACGCTGAAGCCGCTGCCGTTGCCCAGGTTGTACTTGCGCGAGCCGAGCCGGTCCAGCGACTCCATGGCCAGGATGTGGGCCTGGGCCAGGTCGGCGACGTGGACGTAGTCGCGCACGCAGGTGCCGTCGGGGGTGGGGTAGTCGTCGCCGAAGATCGTGATCTGCTCGCGCTGGCCGAGGGCCACCTGGAGGATCAGCGGGATCAGATGCGTCTCGGGGTCGTGGTCCTCGCCGCGCTCGGGGGCGTCGCCGCTGGCGTTGAAGTAGCGCATGCAGGCGTAGCGCAGGCCGTAGATCCGCTCGAACCAGTGCAGGGTGCGCTCGATAAAGAACTTCGACTCGCCGTAGGGCGAGCCGGGGACGATCCGCTCGTGCTCGTCGATCGGCATCTTGGCCGGGTCATCGAAGAGATTGGCCGTCGAGGAGAGGATGAAGCGGCGCACGCCAGCCGCGACGGCGGCCTCCAGCAGGTTGGCCGCGTTCACCAGGTTATCGCGCAGGTAGAGCAGGGGCTGCTGCATGCTCTCGCCGACCAGGGTGTAGGAGGCGAAGTGCATGATCCCGTCGATGCCGGGGTGCTCGGCGAAGAGGCGGGCCACATCCGCGCGGCTGGACAGGTCGCCCTGGACAAAGGCGGCCTCGGCGGGCACGGCCTGGCGGTGGCCCTGGTAGAGGTTATCGAAGACGACAACCTGGTGGCCGGCGGCGATCAGCTCGGCGGAGGTGGCGCTGCCGATATAGCCGGCGCCCCCGGTGACGAGGATCTTCACGGTGAGTCCTTTCACACAATTGTAGATTGCAGATTGTCGCTGACAATCTGCAATCTACAATCTGCAATCGAAGCTACGCATCTGGCGGCGGCGCCTCGCCGTCATCTGCGGGGGTCTCCTCGGCCAGATCCGGATCCAGATCGACATCCGCCACAGGGGCGGGGACAGGCGCGTTCGTGATCGGCGCGCCGACGGCGAAGAGGGCCTGGATGCTGGTGCGGTTCAGGCAGACGAAGCCCCGCGAGAGGGCCGCGCCACCGTGGAGCGGGAAGACCGAGACATTGCTGAGCGGGATGAAGTCATCGGTCATCTCGCCCAGCATCGCCACCAGCTCCATATCGGTGCGCTTATAAAAGTCGGCGCGCATGGCGAAGGCCGAGGTGAAGAACATCATCGGCTGGGTGTCGCGCAGGGGCGCGGGGGCGACGAAGCCGGGCGGCGAGGGCGGCTCCTCGATCACGGCCACGAGCAGGGCGCTGGTGAGGTCCACCATCAGCTGCGGCACCCGCTGGCTCTGCTGGGGCTTCCAGATCGGGGCGACGCTAGCGTCGCGCAGGGTGACGAAGCGGTGCAGCCGGCTGTTGATCGCATCGCTCACCCGCCGGTAGAGCGGCAGGTCGTAGCTGCCGAGGATCTGCAGGGCGTCGGTGAAGACCTCTATCTTGAAGCTGAAAGTGTCGCTCATGTGAATGTTGAATGTTGAATGTTGAATGTTGAATGCCGCACGGCGCGGCATTCAACATTCAACATTCAACATTCACAATTTTGCTAAGGTTTCCCAGAATCCGGGGTAGGACACGGAGGCCGCCTCGGGGTCGGCGATCGTCGTCTCGCCAGAGGCGACGAGCGAGGCAATCGCCCAGGCCATGGCCAGGCGGTGGTCGTGGTGGCTCTGGAGGGCGGCGCCGCGCAGGGCCGGGCCGCCGAGGCCGACGAGGCCCAGGCCATCGTTCGTCGGCTCGATCTCGACGCCGAGGGCGGCGAGGCCATCGGCCACCGTGGCGATGCGGTCCGTCTCCTTGGCCCGCAGCTCCTGGGCGTCCTGCACCAGGGTCTCGCCCTCGGCGCAGGCGGCGGCCACGGCGAGGATCGGGATCTCATCGATCAGGCGCGGGATGAGGTCGCCGCCGATGACGGTGCCGCGCAGCTGCGAGGAGCGCACGGTGACATCGCCGACCGGCTCGCTGCCCTCGGTGCGCCGGTTCGTGATCTCGATGCTGGCGCCCATCGCGCGCAGGACATCGAGGGCGCCGGTGCGGGTGGGGTTGAGGCAGATCCCGGGCGTGGTCAGCTCAGCGTCGGGGTGAATGGCGGCGGCGACCCACCAGAACGCCGCGCTGGACGGGTCGCCGGGGACGCGCAGCGAGAGCGCGTAGGGCAGGACGGGGTGGGCCGGGGGGTGCAGCGTGATCTGGTCTGCGGCGACCTGGAGGTCAATGCCCATCGCGATCAGCATGCGCTCGGTGTGGTCGCGCGAGTCGATCCGCCCGCCGAGGGTGAGCGGGCCGCTGCCGCCGAGGGCGGACAGGAGCAGGGCCGACTTGACCTGGGCGGAGGCGACGGGCAGGCTGTAGCTGCCGCCGCGCAGCTCAGC
>NZ_JAIEWN010000009.1:24584-28705 GCF_019599295.1 Oscillochloris sp. ZM17-4
CCAGGGGGGCGCGCAGGACGTTGCACATGCCCTGCTGGGGCATCCCCTGTACCCAGGTAGACGTCGGGGCCGCGCGGATTGTTCCACCCTTCTGGCCACATCTCAGGAGTCCACGCTGTGACCAACTTACTCGGGCGCCGGCTAGGCCGCTACGAGATCCGCGCCGAGCTGGGCCGAGGGGGCATGGCGCGAGTCTACCAGGCCGTCGACACGCTGCTCCAGCGCCCGGTCGCGATCAAGGTGCTGGCCGCACAGCTGAGCATGGACCCTGAGTTTGTGCAGCGATTCGAGCGCGAGGCCCGCACGGCCGCCGGACTGCGCCACCCCGGCATCGTCACTATCTATGATGTGGGCGAGCAGGATGGCCTGCACTTCATCGCCATGGAGTTCATCAACGGCCGCACCCTGCACAGCATCCTCAACGAGCAGACCACTCTCGGCCTCGGCTACGCCGTCAGCATCTTAGACCCGGTGGCCCGCGCCCTGGACTTCGCCCACGCGCAGGGGGCCGTCCACCGCGACGTGAAGCCGCACAACATTATGGTCGACGCGGAGGGCCGCGTGGTCCTCACGGACTTCGGCATCGCCCAGACGCCCGACGCCGACGGCGAGCGGCTGACCCGCACGGGCGTCTTCATGGGCACGCCCGAGTATATCTCGCCCGAGCAGGCCGAGGCCCGGCGCGTGGACGGGCGCAGCGACCTCTACTCGCTGGGCGTGGTGGCCTACGAGATCATCACCGGGCGCGTGCCCTTCTCGGGGGCGACCCCGCAGCTGATCGTCGCCCACTCCCAGCTGTCGCCGCCGCCGCCCACCAGCGTGCTGGCCTACCTGCCCGGCGAGCTCGATCTGGTGCTCGCCCAGGCCCTCGCCAAGCGCCCAGAGAGCCGCTACCCGAGCGGGGCCGACTTTGTCGAGGCGCTGCGCGGGGTGGCCCGGCGCTACGACACGCCCCTCGCCGGCCGAGATCAGATCGCGGCGCTCGTGGCGGCCCCGCTGACGAGCAGCATGTCGCCCCCGCCGCCGCCGGCGCCCCGCCGGCCGCCGCCCGATCCGCCCCGGCCTGCGGCCCCACCGCCCACGGCCCCGCGGCCAAAGCCTACGGGCGATGCGCCCCGCCCGGATGTCCGCCAGACCGTCAGAGATGATCGGGCGCGCGCCAGGAGCCAGGCCAATAACCCGAGCCCGCTGGCGCTGCTGCTGATCGGCGGCCTGCTGGTGATCCTGACCCTGCTGTTGCTCTTCACGGTGGCGCGTGGGCTGGCCCGCGGCGGGGCGACCACCGCCACGCCCACCGCCGGCGCGCCCACGCCGACGATCGCGATCCCGGCGAGCGACACGCCCGTCCCGCCCAGCGACACACCTGCGCCCAGCGACACACCTGCGCCCGAGACTCCGCCCACCAGCGAGCCAGAGCCCACAGCAGCCAGAGCCCACGCCGAACGAGACACCCATCCTCGGAAGCCCTACGCTCCAGACCCCCATCTACCCGCAGCCGTAAGGAGGAAGGTGTGTTTGTCTCCTTCCTGATCATCGCCCACGCACCCTACCTGCGGCGCGCAGGCAGGCAGCACACGGGAGAGGAGCCGCTCCACGAGCTGATCGCACGGGGGCTCATCCCGCTGCTCGATCTGCTGAGCGACCTCCAGACCACCGGGCTCCAGCCGCGCGTGGCCGCCGCCTGCTCGCCGCTGCTGATAGAGCAGCTAGCCGACCCGGTGGTGCAGAAGCACTTTCTCCTCTGGATGGACGAGCGCCTCGCACGCCGCAGCGACGATATGCGGCGCTTTGAGAGCGAGGATAACCGCCATGGCAGCTACCTCGCCCACTTCTACCTGGAGTGGAACCGGCAGGCCCTGCGGAGCTTCACAAACCGCTACAACCGCAACCTGGCCCAGCGCCTGCGCGAGCTCGTGGCCGCGCGGGTGATCGAGCCCCTCACGGGCGCCGCAACCCACGCCTACCTGCCGCTGCTGGGGCGCGACGAGTCGGTGCGCGCGCAGATCGAGCAGGGCGTGCTGCACACGACGCGCACGCTGGGCAGGCCCGAGGGCATGTGGCTGCCCGGCGGCGGGTGGCGGCCCGGCATCGACCTGGCGATCAGCGATGTCGGGGTGCGCTACGTCGTCGTCGACCCCAGCAGCCTCCCGCCCGACGTAGGCCCCGGGCCGATCATGATCGAGGGTCGCCGGCTCGCCGCCATCGCCCCGGACGAGGATCTCGCCCACCATATCTGGACGCCCGAGCTCGGCTATGTCGGCGACCCGCTCTACCGCGACCCGAGCGACCCGGGCGGGTACCAGGCGATCGGCCTGAGCGCGCCGCAGCCCTACGATCCCTACCACGCGCTGCGCCGCGCCCAGGAGCACGCCAGCCACTTTGTGAGCATGCTCGTCGCCGAAAGCGCGCGCCGCGCGCCAGGCGATCTGGCGCTGGTGCCGCTCGACGCCGCCCTGATCGGGACGACCTGGTTTGAGGGGCCGACGTGGCTCCAGGCCGTGCTGACGCTCTGCGCCACCCACCCGGCCCTGTCTCTGACGACGCCAGGTGAGTACCTGCGCGCGCAGCGGCCCCGGCAGCGCGCGAGCCTACAGGCAGGCTCGTGGGGGGCGGGCGGGCACGACCCCTGGCAGGGGCCGGAGAGCGAGGAGTACTGGCGGGCGATCCACGCCGCCGAGGAGCGGATGGTACAGATAGCGACTGATCTGCCGAGCGCCGAGGCCGACCATGAGCGGGCGCTCAACCAGGCCGCCCGCGAGCTCATGCTCGCCCAGACGAGCGACTGGCCCGAGGCCCTGGTCGCCACCGGCGCGGCGGCCGAGCAGCGCGAGCGCTGGCAGATCTACCTCGATCGATTCGACCAGCTCACGGCGCTGGCCCGCCAGGAGCGGATCAGCCCGGCCGACCGCTTCCTGATCGACCAGCTTGAGGAGCTGGACGGGCCGTTCGCCAACCTCAACTATCGCATCTTCGCGCCGTGACGTGAGGGGACAGGGGAGAGCGGACAGGGGACAGGCCGGGCCGCGCCAGCTAATCAAAGCAGCAGGGGCTAGTGGCACGATAATGTGCGGCCTGTCCCCTGTCCCCTGTCCCCGTCCCCTGTCCCCTAGAACAGCGTGTTCGCCAGCTTGCGGCGGTAGACCGGCACCAGCGGGTCCTCATCGCCGAGGGCGGCGAAGAAGCCGAGCAGCGCCTTGCGCGCCCCATCGTCGCGGAAGGCCCGGTCGCGGGCGACGATGGCGATCAGCTCGCTCATGGCGCCCGCGTAGGCACCGTCGCGCGCGAGGGTGGCGGCCTGCCGGTAGCGCTCGGCCACGTCGCCCTCGGCCGGCAGGTCGGCGGCGGCGAAGAAGTCGGCCAGAGGCAGCATGGCCTGGGCGCGGGCGTAGAGCGGCGCGCCCAGCGGCACCTGCCGCAGCGTCTCCACGCCCTCCGCCTCGCCAAGGAGCATCAGCAGGCGCCCGAGGCGGAACATCGCCCCGGTGTTCTCCGGCTCCTCGCCCAGGATCAGCCGGTAACGCGCGGCCGCGCCCTGCGGGTCGCCCGCCTCCATGGCCTGGGCCGCGTCCAGCAGCGAGCCGCCCTTCTCGGGCATGAACCGCTTCAGCCAGGTGCGCACCTGCGACTCGGGCAGCGCGCCGACGAACTCGTCCACGATCTTGCCGCCATAGACCGCCTTCACCGCCGGGATGCTCTGGATGCGGAAGTTCGCGGACAGGCGCTGGTTCTCATCGACGTTCACCTTAGCCAGCACCCAGTCGCCCTTGGCCTCGCTCGCCAGCCGCTCCAGGGTCGGCCCAAGCGTGCGGCACGGCCCGCACCAGGGTGCCCAGAAGTCGATCACCACTGGGACGTCCTTCGATCGGGCGATCACCTCCTGCTCGAAGTTGGCCTCATCGACCTCGATCACCGCCGGCTGACGCTGCGTCGTCGGCGTCTGCTTCACTCCGCTGAGCATTGTTGACACCTCAAATGTTCATCGCTTTTCAGGGAGGGCTCGCCCTCCTCACTCGCTTCAATCATACCCGATCTTTGATGCCTGAGAGCTCCTGCCAGTTACCTATCATCCTTCATCCTTCATCCTTCATCCTTCATCCTTCATCCTTCATCCTTCATCCTTC
>NZ_JAIEWN010000009.1:28805-42813 GCF_019599295.1 Oscillochloris sp. ZM17-4
ACCATCCCCCGACGCCGAGGATATCGAGCCGCTGATGCTGCTCGGCGAGACGGTCGTGCCGGCGGTGGCCGGGCTGTAGAGCGCAGAGCGCTGAGCAATGTGTTTGGGTGTCTCGTTGTGGCCGACAGGTTAGCCGGTGGATGGGCTAGCCACGCAGCCCGCGCTCGCGCAGGTGCGCGTCGAGCGAGGCGGCGGCGGCGGGGAGCTCGGGCGCGGGGGGCGGCGCGGCGTAGTCGATCTCCAGGTCGTAGCGGGCGCGGCGGTAGGCCTCGTGGATGGCCGCACCCAGATCGAGGGCCACCGGCGGGTCGGGGTGGCGCAGCGGCACCGGCACCGGCTTGATCGCCGCGCGCAGCGACGATGAAGATAAAGTAGGCCGCAGCGGGCAGGGGCCGGGCCACCTGCGGGCGCACGCCGGCGCGCAGCAGGTCGAGCTCGATCAGGTGGGCGGTGCTAGAGAAGATCTCCTGGCGCTTCTTCTCATAGGCCTCGGCCCCGTCGTGGCCGGGGCGCTTGTTGGCCGGCGAGAGCAGCTTGATCGCCGTGACCAGCGCCTGGTCGCGCACGGTGCGGATCTCGATGCGGGCGTACTCGACCGGCACGGTCATCACGGCCGGCAGGGTGAGCGGCGCGGCATCGATGGCGACCGCCGCGCCGCCGCCCGGGCCGGGCGGCTCGCGCTCGACCACCGCCACATCGGGCAGACCCGGCGCACCGGCGCGATCTCGATGCTCTCGAACACAACAGAGGGCGTGATCACGACGCGGTAGCCGGGCGTGAGCTTGCCCTAGATCTGATCGCCGATCATGGAGATCAGCCGGTGATGCACATCCGGCCACAGGCTCGGCGCCTCAAGGCAGGGGCCCATCCCAGGAAATGGCAGCTCCATACGCGTCACCTCCCCGCTGCTCGTTGCAGGGGCATGATAACACAGCAGGCCACTTCCACCCTACGACCCGGCGGCCACCAGCGAGCGCTCGATCAGGGTGATGAAGGGCGCCGGCACCAGCCCGATCAGCAGCGTGGCGGCCACGGCGATCCAGATGTCCAGGCCGGCGCTGCGGCTGACCTCGACGATAGGCTCGCCCTCGGGCGACTCCTGCATAAACATGCGGGCGACCAGGCGCAGGTAGAAGAAGGCCGAGATCGCGCTGGTGAGCACGCCGACCAGAGCCAGCCAGCCCAGCCCGCCGGCCCATGCCGCGCTGAAGACATAGAGCTTGCCCATGAACCCGGCCGTCGGCGGGACGCCGGCCAGCGAGAGCATGAACACCGCCATGGCCACGGCCAGCAGCGGCTGACGCCGGCCCAGGCCGGCGTAGGAGTCCAGGCTCCATGCCGCCTCGCCGCGCTGCTCCAGGGCCACCAGCACCGCGAAGGCGCCCAGGTTCGTCAGGGCGTAGGCCAGCAGGTAGAAGAGGAAGGACTCGGTGCCCCGCGCCTGTGTGGAGGCCACGATCACGCCGGCCAGGATGTAGCCGGCGTGGGCGACGCTAGAGTAGGCCAGCATGCGCTTCACATTGCGCTGGACGATCGCCCCCAGGCTGCCGGTCAGCATCGTCAGGGCGGCCAGCGTGGCCAGCAGCGGCAGCCAGATCGGCTGGAGCGCCGGCAGGGCCTGGGTCAGGATGCGCAGCAGCGCGGCCAGGGCCGCGCCCTTCGTGCCCACGCTCATAAAGGCCGCCACCGGGGTCGGCGCGCCCTCGTAGACATCCGGCGTCCACATGTGGAATGGCGCCAGCGAGGCCTTAAAGCCGAAGGCGATCAGCACCAGCCCCGACCCGGCCAGCAGCAGGGTCTGATCGACGGCGGCGAAGGTCTGCCGGCCCAGGTACGCGGCGATCCCGGCCAGGCTGAGCGTGCCGGTGGCCCCGTAGATCAGCGCGATCCCGTAGACGAAGAAGCCGGCGGCGAAGGCGCCGAGTACCAGGTACTTCATCGCCGCCTCCTCGGATGTGACCCGCGGGTAGGCGAAGCCGGTGAGGATGTAGAGCGTGAGCGAGAGCAGCTCGACGCCCAAGAAGATCACGATCAGGTTCGCGCCCTGGGCCATCAGGATCATCGCGCCCACCGCGAAGAGCACCAGCGGGTAGAACTCGCCCTGCTGGATGCCCTGGCGCGGCAGGTAGTCCAGCGCCATCAGCACGCTCAGCGCGCCGATGATCAGAAAGATCCAGGTCAGCGTCAGCGAGTAGCGGTCGAGCACGATCATGCCGCTGAAGGTGTCGCCGCTCAGCCCCCACAGGGGCAGCCCGGCCAGCCCGGCCACCACCATGCCGGCGATCGCCAGGTAGCCGGTCAGCCTCTCGCCGCCCTCCGGGATGACGAAGACATCCACCAGCAGCAGCACCGCCGCCCAGCCGAACATGATCAGCATCGGCGCCAGCAGAGCCAGGTTTACGGCGGGCATCTCAATAGGTTGCATAACAACTCTCGTAGGGTCAGGATTGCAGATTGCAGATTGCAGATTGCAGATTGTGTCAATCTGCAATCTGCAATCTGCAATCTGCAATTACCTAAGCACCATATACCCGAGCACGAGCACCACGCCGACCGTGAAGACCAGGGCGTAGGTGCGCACATAGCCGCTCTGCAGGCGGCGCACCCCGCCGGCCCCCCAGCCGACGAGCGTAGACACGCCGCCCACTAGCCCGTCCACACCCTGCGGGTCGAAGACGCGCGAGAAGAAGCCGGCCAGCCACCTGAACCCGCTCACGACCGTGCGCGCGTAGAAGCTGTCGACGTACCATGCCGCCTCGGCGCCCTCCCAGATATCGCCGCTGTAGTGGTAGAGCGGATCGTTCTTGCCGGGCGCCACCTTGGCCGCGCGGGTGGAGTAGTACCACGGCGAAGGGCAGGTTGATCGCGCCGGCGATCACCGCGCCCACCGCCAGCACCACCAGCGGCACGGTCATCACCCGGCCGCTCTCGTGGGCGTGGACCGCCGGGTCGCGCGGGGTGCCGGAGAAGATCAGGGCCACCTGGCGGCCCATGTAGAAGGCGGTCAGCAGCGAGGAGAGGAACAGCAGGGTGAAGGCCAGCGCATTGCCACCGACCAACGTCCCGCCCAGGATCTCGTCCTTGCTCCAGAAGCCGGCCAGCGGCACGATGCCGGCCAGCGCCCCCGCGCCGATAATGTAGGTCCAGAAGGTGGTCGGCATCTTCTCGCGCAGCCCGCCGAGGCGGCGCATATCCTGCGTGTCGTTCGTCCCGTGGATCACCGAGCCGGCGCCCAAGAAGAGCAGGGCCTTAAACACGCCGTGGGTGAGCAGGTGGAAGATCGCGGCCACGTAGGCCCCGGAGCCGCAGGCCGCAACCATAAAGCCGAGCTGCGAGATCGTGCTGTAGGCCAGCACCCGCTTGATATCCCACTGGGCCACGGCGGCCGTCGCCCCGATGAGCGCCGTCAGCGCGCCCACCAAGAGCACCCAGCTCTGCGTGGACAGCGAGGCGGTGAAGATCGTCTCGGCGCGGGCCATCAGGTAGACCCCGCCCGTGACCATGGTGGCCGCGTGGATGAGCGCCGACACCGGGGTGGGGCCGGCCATCGCGTCGGGCAGCCAGACGAAGAGCGGCAGCTGGGCCGACTTGCCGGTGGCCCCGACCAGCAGCAGGAAGGCGATCCCGGTGACCAGCAGGATGGGCTGCCAGCTCGGCCCGAAGCTGCGGCCGGCGATCTCGCCGACCCGCTCCAGGAAGCCGGCCTGGGTCTGCCCGCCCGCCGCCACCTCGTAGAAGTTCAGCGTGCCGAAGTTATCGTAGATCGCCAGCATGGCCAGGATGAAGGCGGCGTCGCCGATCCGGTTGACCACAAACGCCTTCACCGCCGCCTCGCCGGCCGTCTTGCGCTCGAACCAGTGGCCGATCAGCAGGAACGAGCAGAGGCCCACGCCCTCCCAGCCCAGGAAGAGCAGCAGCATATTGTTCGCCATCACCAGCACCAGCATCATGGTGATGAAGAGGTTCAGGTAGGCGAAGTAGCGCACCACCCGCGCGTCGCCGCGCATGTAGCCGATCGAGTAGACGTGGATGAGCCCGCCCACCCCGGTGATCAGCAGAGCCATCACGGCGGTCAGCGGGTCGAGCAGCAGGCCGAAGGGCACCTGGAAGCTGCCCGCGCTGATCCACTGCCAGGCCGTCGAGCTGATCCGCCGGGCGTCCTCTGGCATGCCGGCCAGGGCGACGGTGGCGGCCACAGCGGCCAGGAACGAGCCGATCACCATCGCGCTGGCGATCAGGCCCGACTGGCGCTCGTCGCGCACCAGGAACACGTTGAGCAGGAAGCCGGCTAGCGGCAGGGCCGGGATAAGCCAGATCAGGTACTGCATCACTTCACCTCAAGGATGAAGGATGAAGGATAAAGGATGAGGAGTGTCGGCCTCACTTCATCCTTCATCCTTCTTCCTTCATCCCTTCAATGTACTCACCTCATCCACATCGGCGGTGCGCTTGCTGCGGAAGATCGCCACCAACACCGCCAGGCCGACGGCCACCTCGGCGGCAGCCACCGTGATCACGAAGAAGACGATCACCTGGCCCTCGACCGTGAGGCGCTGGCGGGCGAAAGCCACCAGGGCCAGGTTTGCCGCGTTGAGCATCAGCTCGACCGACATAAACACCACGATCGCATTGCGCCGGATGAGCACGCCCAGCACGCCCATCGTGAACAGGGCCGCGCTGAGCAGGATATAGTAGATCGTAGGGACCATAGACACTCCGTGTCAAGGTAAAAGGTAAAAGGTAAACAGCAGGCTGTTTACCTTTTACCTTTTACCTTTTCATTCCGCGCTGATTCAGCACCACCACGCCGATCACGGCCACGAGCAGGATGACGCCGGTGATCTCGAAGGGCAGCAGGTAGCGGGTGAAGAGCAGCGCGCCAAGCTCGGCCGGCTCGCCGAAGCCGGCGGCCTGCGCGCTGTCGGGCACAGCCACGGGCGGGGTGCGCAGCGCCACCACGCCGGCCACCGCCAGCAGCGCCAGGCCCAGCGCCATCGCCAGCGGGCGCGACCAGGCCAGCCGGTCGGGCATATCCTCGACCCGCTCGGCGCCCAGCAGCATCACCACAAACAGGAACAGCACCATGATCGCGCCGGCGTACACCGTGAGCTGGATGGTGAACAGGAAGGGCGACTGCAGCAGCAGGAACAGCACCGCGATCGCGCCGAAGTTCAGCAGCAGGAACAGGGCGCTGTGTACCGCGTTGCGGGTGATCAGCATCGCCCCCGCGCCGAAGAGCGCGATCACGCTGGTGATGATGAAGAGGATAAGATCCATAGCGTCTTCCATTGCAGATTGCAGATTGCAGATTGCAGATTTAAATCTGCAATCTGCAATCTGCAATCACAAATCAATCTGTGCGGGCGGGCTGGGCCGACGGTTCATCTGCTGGAGCAGCGGCGGGATCTCGCCGTGGCCCTTATCCTTCGGCACCAGCAGCATATCCTGGGTGTAGATAGCCGCCTTACGGTCGTAGAACGAGAGCTCATACTGGTGCTCCAGGACGATCGCGTTGGTCGGGCAAGCGTCCTCGCAGTAGCCGCAGAAGATGCAGCGCAGCATGTTGATCTCGTAGGTGGCCGCGTAGCGCTCGCCTGGCGAGCGCGGGCTCGCCGGGTCGTTCTCGGCCGGCACCACCAGGATCGCGTCGGCGGGGCAGGCCGCCGCGCAGAGCGAGCAGCCAATACAGCGCTCCTGGCCGTTGGCGAAGCGCTTCAGCTCGTGACGCCCGCGGAAGCGCTCGCGCACCGGCCGCTTCACCTCAGGGTACTGCACCGTCACCGGCTGGCGGAATATATAGCGCAGGGTGGTCCGCATCCCCTTGAACAGTTCACCGAGCATAGTATGGGCGTCCCCTTGTGGGCGCCCCTTATGGGCGTCCCCTTGTGGGCGCCCACAAGGGGCGCCCTTACGATTAGTCCCCCGATGCCTTCGCCGCCGTCACGATGCCGGCGGGCCTCGCCGAGCGGCTCAGACCGGCCGTAAGCGCCAGGGTGATGATGCCCATGCCGCAGAGCACCAGCGAGGCCGTCGCCTGCCCCGGCACCAGCACGAAGACCACGGCCGTGTAGACGATGTTCAGCAGGCCCAGCGGCAGCAGCCACTTCCAGCCGAAGGTCATCAGCCGGTCGTAGCGCATGCGCGGCCACGAGGCCCGCACCCAGACCGAGAGGAACAGGAAGAAGACCACCTTCAGCAGGAAGGCGCCTAGCGAGACGAGCCCCACCACCAGGGCGCCGGCCACCGGGCCGGCCAGCTCCGTCACCCCGCGGCCGAGCGTCTCCAGGCCGGGGAAGCGCCACCCGCCGAAGAAGAAGGTCACGGCGATCGCGCTGACGGCGATCAGCTTGATGTACTCGGCCATAAAGAAGAGGGCGAACTTCATCGAGCCATACTCAGTGTTATAGCCGCCGGCGATCTCCTGCTCGGCCTCCACCAGGTCGAAGGGCGCGCGCACCACCTCAGCCGTCGAGGCCACCAGGAAGAGCACAAAGCCGAGCAGCTGCGGCACCACGCCCCAGAGGCCGCCCTGCTGCAGCACGATCAGGCGCGTGTTGAGCGTGCCGTAGGTCATCACCACCGAGAGCACCGCGCAGCCCAGGGCCAGCTCGTAGGAGATCAGCTGGGCCGAGGAGCGGATGCTGCCGAGCATCGAGTACTTGCTGTTGCTCGCCCAGCCGGCCAGGGTGATGCCGTACACGCCGATGCTCGTGACGGCCAGCAGGTAGAGCGCGCCCACGTCGATGTCGGCGATCTGCAGGATGTTATGCAGGCCGGCCCCGCTCGCGCTGAAGCAGGCCGCGTAGTCCCAGTTGACATTCAGGCAGCCGAAGGGGATCACCGCCCAGATGATCAGCGCCGGTATCACCGCCATCGCCGGGGCCACCAGGTAGACCCACTTGTCGGCGCGCGAGGGGATGATGTCCTCTTTGAAGAACAGCTTCACCGCGTCAGCGATCGGCTGGAGGACGCCGTTCGGCCCGGCCCGGTTCGGCCCGACGCGGTTCTGGAAGCGGGCCAGCAGCCGCCGCTCGAAGAGTGTCAGGTAGGCGAACCCGCCCGTCACCGCCAGGGTGATCACGAAGCATTGGATGACCAGAATGAGCAGATCCATATATTTCCCCGGTGATGGTAGGGCCGAAGCATTTGGGTTTGTCGCTTCGCGACAAACCCAAATGCTTCGGCCCTACATCATTACCATCACATACGTGCGCGGGCCGGTCTGCACGGCGGCGAGGTCGGCGTCGGACAGGTTGGCCGGGACGACCACAACGCCCTGGGGCAGGTCGGCCACGACGCGGGCGGGCAGCCGCACCTCGCCCACAGCCGACACGAGCCGCACCTCATCGCCGGCGCGGATGCCCTGGCGCGCGGCGTCCTCCTGGCTCAGCGCCACATAGGCGGCCGGCACGTGGGCCGCCAGCTTGCCGCCACGCAGCAGCGGGTCGCCGTCGTAGGCCAGGGGCTGGGCCAGCAGCAGCAGCGGGCGCTCGGCTGTGGCGACGGTGGCCGGCGCGGGGCGCGGGGCCAGGCTGAAGACAGCCCGCGTCGCCTCGGCCAGCGAGGGGCACTGGATGCCGACGCCCTCGGTGTTCTCGTAGCTGGTGCCGTCGTAGAAGATCGCCTCGTTCACCTGACGCCCCCACTGGCCGCCGCTGCCGGTGGCCGACAGGGCCGCGTAGGTGATCCCAGCGTAGCCCGGCACCCGCTCGGCGATCTCAGCCGCCAGCTCCCCGGCGGTCAGATAGTCCCAGCCCGGCGCATCGGCCACCGCCACAGCAGACCCGCCCTTTGCGCCCTTCGCGCCCTTCGCGTTCGCGTCTTTCAGATTCGCGCCCTTCGCGCCCTTCGCGTTCGCGTCCTTCGTGTTCCAAACGCCCGCGATCGCCATCTCCGCCAGGGCCTGGCCCACGCCCTGGACGATCTGCCAGTCGGGGCGGCTCTCGCCGAGGGGGTGGGCCGCCTGGCGCGAGCGCTGGACCCGCCGCTCGGCGTTGGTGTAGCTGCCCTCACGCTCGGCCACGCTGGCCGCCGGCAGCACCACGTCGGCCAGCTGGGCGGTGGCGGTCAGGAACATGTCCTGCACCACCACAAACTCGGCGGCATCGATCGCCGCGCGGGCGGCCGGCAGGCTGGCGGCCGGGTCGAGCCCGGCGACCCACAGGGCGCGCAGGCGGCCCGCGCCGGCGGCCCACATCTCGCGGGCACCCATGCTGCGGCTGGGCGTGGCGGCGTAGCCGGGCCGCGCGTCGGGGCGCAGGCCCATGTCCAGCGCACCCCGGCTGTTGCCACCGGGCAGCAGCGCGAGCAGGCCGCTGTTGGCCCTGCCGGCCTTGCCGGCCAGCATCGCCAGGGCCGCCAGATCCTGCGCCAGCGCCGGGCCGGCCGAGCGTGCCTCAGACCCGTAGACGATGACCCCGTGGTCGGCATCCAGGAAGGTCTTCGCCGTGGCCCGCAGGTCAGCCTCAGACACCCCGCAGGCGGCGGCGGCATCGGCCACGCTCAGCTTATTCAGCATTGCGCGCAGCTCTTCCAGCCCGCTGTTGCGCACCGCCAGCCGCGTGGTGCCCGTCGCCTCATAGGCCGCCTTGAGCAGGCCGCGCACAAACATCAGCTCGCCGCCGGCCCGGTAGCGCAGCCGGCTGGTCGCCGAGCGCTCCAGCTTGGTCGGCCGCAGCCCGGCCACCACCAGCGCGCCGCCGCGCTGGGCGATCCCGCGCAGGCGCAGCATATAGAGCGGGGCCTCCTCCTCGGGGTCCGCGCCGAGCACCAGCACCGCCGCGCCCTTGCCGAGCTGCATCAGGTTGGTGCCCGCGCCCACGCCCAGCGTGGCGCCCAAGTCATCGGCGGCGGTTTCGCCAGGCGCGCCGATCGTGTGGTCGAGGTTGCCGCTGCCCAGCTGCTCGCGGAACAGCTTCTGGAAGGCGTAGAGGTCCTCGTTGCTCAGGCGGGGCGAGGCGAGGCCGCCGATCGCCGCACCGCCGGCCCTCGACTGGATGGCGGCCAGCTTCTCGGCCACCAGGCGCGTGGCCTCGGCCCAGCTCGCCGGCTCCAGCCTCCCGCCCCGGCGGACGAGCGGCGTCGTCAGGCGCTCGCCGCTCTCGATAAAGCGGTGCCCAAAGCGGCCCTTGTCGCAGATCCAGATATCGTTGACCGCCGCGTTCTCGCGCGGCATCACCCGCATCAGCTTGTCGTGGCGCATGTCCAGGCTGATGTTGCAGCCCACCGGGCAGAGCGTGCAGACCGCCGGCTTGCTCTGTAGCTCCCAGGCCCGCGCCTTAAAGCGGAAGTCGCTGCTCGTCAGCGCGCCCACCGGGCAGATATCGGTGGTGTTGCCCGAGAACTTGCTATCGAAGGGCGGGTCGCTCTTCGAGATGATCATCCAGTTGCGGCCACGGTTATCGAATCCGAGCACCTGGTCGTCGGCCACCTCGTCCTGGAAGCGCACGCAGCGCGCGCAGAGGATGCAGCGCTCGCGGTCGAGATAGATCAGGTCGCCCAGAGCCACCGGCTTCTCGAAGTGAACCTTATCGTTATACTCGAAGCGCGAGGAGCCCGGCCCCCAGCCCATCGTCAGGTTCTGCAGCGGACACTCGCCGCCCTTATCGCACACCGGGCAGTCCAGCGGGTGCGAGGTGAGCAGGAACTCCAGCACGCCGCGCTGGGCGGACTTCACCTCGTCGGACACCGTCTTCACCACCATGCCCTCGCTCACCGGCGTGGTGCAGCCGGTCTGCAGCTTCGGCATCATGGCGATCACCGGCCTGCCGCCCTCGTCAAGCACCACCTGGCGGGTGGCCGGGTCGATCCGGGGCGTGCCCACCTGCACCAGACACATGCGGCACATGCCGGCCGGCTTGAGCCGCGGGTGATAGCAGAAAACCGGGATAGACGTGTTGACCATGCGCGCCGCATCGACGATGTTCGTCCCGGCGGGCACCGTGACGGCCACGCCATCGACGGTGAGGGTTATATCGGGCATAAGATATGTCTCTCGCGTTAGATATGATCCACGTACACTGTAGGGCCGAAGCATTCGCCCCTGTTGTATGCGTTCCCGCCCATTCATCCGGAGCGAATGCTTCGGCCCTACAATGCGTGGCGCAATGCACGGGGTTGCATGATCTCATTCATCCGGTGCGAATGCTTCGGCCCTACAGGGGCCGCATGAACGCCGTGACCGTCACCGGGCCGGCGTCAACGGGATTGCATGATTGCTCGCCGCCACGATCTCCTCAAACTCCTGCGGGAAGATCTTCAGGGCGCTCTTGATCGGCATCACCGCGCTCTCGCCGAGCAGACAGAAGCAGTTGCCCGCCATCTGCGTGTAGATCGCGTGCAGCGTCTTGATGTCGTCCTCGCTGCCGTGGCCCTCCTCGGCCAGGCGGTGCAGCACCTTGACCAGCCAGTGGGTGCCCTCGCGGCAGGGCGTACACTTGCCGCAGCTCTCGTGCTTGAAGAACTCGTCCATCTTGTAGGCCAGGTGCGGCGCCTTCACTGTGTCGTTCAGCACGATCACCGCGCCCGAGCCGAGCATCGAGCCGGCCGCCGCCACGCCCTCGTAGTCCATCGTTACGTCAAGCTGCGCGCCAGTGAGCCAGGGGGCCGAGGCCCCGCCGGGGATGACGATCTTCACCGGGCGGTCGTCCTTCATGCCGCCGCCGTACTCGGCGCCATAGATCAGCTCGCGCAGCGGCAGGCCGAAGGGGATCTCGTAGTTGCCGGGCCGGTTGACGTGGCCGGAGAGCGAGAAGCACTTGGTGCCGGGGCTCTTCTCGGTGCCGAAGCTGCGGTACCAGGCCACGCCCTTCTCCAGGATGCGCGGCACATTGGCCAGCGTCTCCACATTGTTGATGATCGTCGGCTTGCCGTAGAGCCCGGCGACGGCGGGGAAGGGCGGCTTGAGCCGGGGCTGGCCGATCTTGCCCTCCAGTGACTCCATCAGCGCCGTCTCCTCGCCGCAGATGTAGGCCCCCGCGCCCCGGTGGACTACCACATCCAGGTCGAAGCCGCTGCCGAGGATATTCTTGCCGAGGAAGCCGGCCTTATAGGCCTGGGCCACCGCCCGCTCCAGGGTGACGGCGGCGGCGGCGAACTCGCCCCGCGCGTAGATGAAGGCCGTGTGCGCCTCGACCGCGTAGGCCGAGATCGCCACGCCCTCGATCAGCTGGTGCGGGTTCTTGTCGATGATCTGGTGGTTGTTGAAGGTGCCGGGCTCGCTCTCGTCGCAGTTGCAGAGCAGGTAGCGCGGGTAGAGGCCCTTCGGCAGGAAGCCCCACTTCATACCGGTGGGGAAGCCCGCGCCGCCGCGCCCGCGCAGCCCCGACTCGCGCACGATCTGCACCACATCGGCCGGCGTCTTCTCGGTGAGGGCGCTGCGCAGGGCCGCGTAGCCACCGTGCTGGAGGTAGACGCCAAAGTCACCGATGTCGGGGATGTCTAGATCCCGCATCACAATATGCTCTGTCAGGGCCATGAGTTGCTCCCGATCTAGAATTGCAGATTGCAGATTGCAGATTACAGATTGCGCCAGGGCTACAGGGGCGAGCGCTCGCCAGCCCGTGCGGGCGTCTCCTCGGATGGCTCCGCGGGCGGCTCCTGCTGGGCGGCGTGTGCCGGGATGGCATCGCCGCCTGCCGCCGTCTCAGGCTTAGGCATCTCGCCGGCGGGCGAGCCGTCGGGCGCGAGCTGGGTGGGCGAGGCCTGCTCAGCCTGGGCATGGGCCTCCTCAGCCAGCGCAGTCTCCTCAGCCGCCGGCGCAGTCTCCTCAGCCGCCGGCGCAGTCTCCTCAGCCACCGGCGCGACCTCCTCAGCCACGATCCCCGCCGGGCGCCCCAGGTGGGTGAGCGCGCCATCCGCGGCGAAGGCATAGTCCTCGGCGAAGCGCCCAGAGACCCCGCGCTGCCTCGCCTCGGCGACGCGGGAGCGCAGGCTGTCCAGCAGCGCGCCGACGCGGGCGGGCGTCACCTCATACACATAGTCGAGGTTCGCCTGGAGCACCGGGGCGCGGTTGCAGGCGGCCAGGCACTTCACCCGCTGCAGCGTAAACACGCCGTCGCCGGTCGTCTGCTCCTCGACGATCCCCAGGGCGTCCTTGAGCGCCGTGATCAGCTCCTCGGCGCCCAGGTAGCAGCATGGCACATCGTCGCAGACCTGGAGCACCCACGCGCCCATCGGCTTGTTGTAGAACAGCGTGTAGAAGCCCACCACCTCGTGGACATCGGTGTAGGGCAGGTCGAGGATCGTCGCCACCTCGCGGATCGCCTCGGTCGTCAGGTGGCCGTAGGTGTCCTGGGCGATATAGAGCAGCGGCAGCACCGCGCTGCGCGTGCTGGCGTAGCGGCCGAGGAGAGCCTCGATCTCTGACTTGTGGGTATCTAAAAGCATATGCATTCAATATTGAATGTTGAATGTTGAATGTTGAATGTTGAATGGCTGCCATTCAACATTCAACATTCAACATTCAACATTACCGATCGACTTCTCCCAGCACCGGGTCAAGGCTGGCGGTCAGGGCGATCAGGTCGGCCACCAGGCGGCCCTTCGCCATGTGGGACAGGCCCTGGAGGTTCACAAACGAGGGCGCGCGGAAGTGGACACGCCAGGGCTTCGGGCTGCCGTCGCTCACCAGGTAGCAGCCGAGGGCGCCCCGGGGCGACTCGACGCTCACATACACGTCGCCGCGCGGCGGCTTGAAGCCCTCGGTCCACAGCTTAAAGTGGTGGATGAGCGACTCCATGCTGTGCGTGATCTCTTCCTTCGGCGGCGGGGCCACCTTGCGGTCGCCGGTCATCACCGGGCCGGGGCCGAGGTCTTCAAGGCGCTGCCAGGCCTGGCGGGCGATCTTCAGGCTCTCGCGCATCTCGGCCATGCGCACCTGGTAGCGGTCGAAGGTGTCGCCGCCGCTACCCAGCGGCACCGCGAAGTCGTAGGTCTCATAGCCGGAGTAGGGCGTCATCTTGCGCACATCGTAGTTGACGCCCGAGGCCCGCAGGTTCGCCCCGCTGAGCCCATAGGCCGTGGCGGCCTCGGCGTCGAGCACGCCCACGCCGACGGTGCGCTCCAGCCAGAGCGGGTTATTCGTCAGCAGGTCCTCGTACTCATCGATGCGCGGGCCGAGGCTCTCGATGCAGGCCGCCGCCGTGGGCATGAAGTCGCCCGGCAGCGGGTAGGCCAGGCCGCCCACCCGGAAGTAGCTCGTCATCATGCGCGCGCCGGACACCAGCTCGAAGAGGTCGAGGATCTGCTCGCGCTCGCGGAAGGCGTAGAGGAAGACGCTCATCGCCGCCAGGTCGAGGGCGTGGGTGCCGAGCCAGACCAGATGCGAGGAGACGCGCTGGAGCTCGGTGAGCAGCACGCGCACGACCTGGGCGCGCTCGGGCACCTCCACCTGCATCAGCTTCTCGACGGCCAGGGCGTAGCAGAGGTTGTTCGAGAGCGGCGCGAGGTAGTCCATCCGGTCGGTGAGCACCACCGCCTTCTGGTAGGTCTTGCTCTCCATCGTCTTCTCGATGCCGGTGTGCAGGAAGCCGATATCGGGCGCGACATTCACCACCGTCTCGCCATCGAGCTCCAGCACGAGGCGCAGCACGCCGTGGGTGCTCGGGTGGTGCGGCCCCATATTCAGCACCATCGTCTCAGTCGCGCCCGCCAGCGCCGGCCCGGTGATCTCCTGGGGCGCGGGGATGAGGAATGTCTGGGTCATTGGGCTTATCCGCTCGTTGGGGCGCAGCAGGATGCGCTTGCGGAATGCATTAGCGCTTAGAGTGATGCGTGGAGGGCGCATCCTGCTGCGCCCTTACACCGCGATGGGATCACTCTTTGGCAAACGGCTTATGCGCGTAGATCCGATCCTGGTTGAAGGTGAAGGCGACCTCCTCATCGCCGAGGGGGTGGTCCTTGCGCAGCGGGTGGCCGACCCAGTCGTCGGGCATGAGGATGCGCGCGAGGGCCGGGTGGCCGGGTTGCCCTTTAGGGCGTACTTGAGCAGCAGTCCGGGCAGGTGATC
>NZ_JAIEWN010000009.1:42913-51432 GCF_019599295.1 Oscillochloris sp. ZM17-4
TGTCCCCTGTCCCCTGTCCCCTGTCCCCTGTCCCCTACTTCACCTGCACGAGGGGCTGCTGGAGGGTGATCGCGCCCTCCTTCTCGCCCGTGATCTTCTCGCGCCGCACCTTCTCGTGGAGCATCATGATTCCATCGATCAGCGCCTCGGGGCGGGGCGGGCAGCCGGCGATATAGACATCCACCGGCACCACCTCATCGACGCCCTGGACGATCGCGTAGTTATTGAAGACCCCGCCGCAGGCCGCGCAGTCGCCCATGGCGATCACCCACTTCGGGTCGGGCATCTGGTCGTAGAGCCGGCGCAGCACCGGGGCCATCTTGCGGCTGACCCGCCCGGCGACGATCATCAGGTCGGCCTGGCGGGGCGAGGCCCGGTTCAGCTCCATGCCGAAGCGCGAGAGGTCATAGTTAGCGCCCTGGGCGCCCATCATCTCGATCGCGCAGCAGGCCAGGCCAAAGAGCAGCGGCCACATCGCGTTGGTGCGGCCCCAGTTTACCACCGACTCGAGCGAGGTGGTGACAATCCCCAGGTCGCCGGCTTTCTCCTCTATTCCCATCGCAGGGCCCCTTTCTTCCACTCATAGGCGAAGCCAACCAGCAGGACGAGGAAGAAGACGCCCATCGCCAGCAGCCCCGGCCCCCCCAGGGCGCGGAAGACCAGCGCGAAGGGGTAGAAGAAGATCACCTCGATATCGAAGATGATAAAGAGCATCGCCACAATGTAGAACTTCACCGGGATGCGCCGGATCGCCGGGCCGATCGGCTCCATGCCCGACTCGTAGGGCTCCAGCTTGCGCCGGGTGTCGTGTCGCGGGCCAAGCAGCGCTGAGGCACCGATCGTGAACACAGAGATGAACAGCGCGATCAGAAACATCACCAGGATCGGGGTGAAGGTTGCAAGCATAGTCGGCCTTTCCATATCTTGCGTGAAGGCGCGGCGCGACGTTGCGGGTGCCAGGAGTGCTGGGGGCGGCGCTCGGCCGGGGCGGGAGCGACACGGGTTTCGTGTGTGTAGAGGAATTATACCTATAATCGAGCTTGTGTCAACGCGCACGAATAATGAAAATTCCCTTTGCAAAGCCTTGTAAAGAGGACTGCATTATTCTTGTATCGGGTTTCGCAGGCTAAAGACGTTGCGCAATCTGCAATCGACAACCCATCACAGGACGCAGCCAAGCTGATAATGTGAGCTATAATAGCGGCCATCCCTGCGGGTTCCTCCACTGCTTGAAGGAGAACACATATGCCTGGCCGCACCGTCCCCGAAGGCGGAAAGATCACGATCGACAACGGAAAGCTTGTTGTGCCGGACAACCCGATCCTGCCCTTTGTCGAGGGCGACGGCACCGGGCGCGACATCTGGCGGGCGAGCGTGCGGGTCTTCGATGCGGCCGTCGCGAAGGCCTACGGCGGGAAGCGCAAGATCAGCTGGCTTGAGGTGCTCGCCGGCGAGAAGGCCTTCACCGCGACCGGCAACTGGCTGCCCGACGAGACGGTGGCGGCGTTCAACGAGTACCTGGTCGGCATCAAGGGCCCGCTCACCACGCCGATCGGCGGCGGCATCCGCTCGCTGAACGTGGCCCTGCGCCAGATGCTCGACCTCTACGTCTGCCTGCGGCCGGTGCGCCACTTCGCCAACGTCCCCTCGCCGGTCAAGCGCCCCGACAAGATCGACATGGTGATCTTCCGCGAGAACACCGAGGACATCTACGCGGGCATCGAGTACCGCGCCGGCACCCCCGAGGCCCAGACGGTGCTCGACTTCCTTGAGGCGACCCACCCGAAGGACTTCAGCAAGGTGCGCTTCGGCACCGCCGCGAAGACCGACGACTTCCTCGGCCTGCTCGGCCAGGCCCCCGAGGGCAAGGTCGATGTGGGCGTGGGCATCAAGGCGGTGAGCCGGCTGGGCACCGAGCGCCTGGTGGGCGCGGCCATCGAGTACGCGATCACCTTCGGCCGCAAGAGCGTGACCCTGGTGCACAAGGGGAACATCATGAAGTTCACCGAGGGCGCCTTCCGCGACTGGGGCTACGAGTACGCCGAGCGCGCCTTCGGCGACCACGTCTACACATGGTCGCAGTGGGAGCGCACCAAGGCAAGCCGGGGTGAGGCGGCGGCCAACGCCGAGCAGAAGGATGCGCTGGCCGCAGGCAAGATCCTGATCAAGGACGCCATCGCCGACATCACCCTCCAGCAGGTGCTCACCCGCCCCGACGAGTTCGATGTGATCGCCACGCTCAACCTGAACGGCGACTACCTGAGCGACGCCCTGGCCGCCCAGGTCGGCGGGATCGGCATCGCCCCCGGCGGCAATATCAACTATGTCACCGGCCACGCGATCTTCGAGGCCACCCACGGCACCGCCCCCAAGTACGCCGACCTCGATAAGGTCAACCCCGGCTCGGTCATCCTCTCCGGCGACATGATGCTGCGCTACATGGGCTGGGTCGAGGCCGCCGACCTGATCGTCGCCGCCCTGGGCAAGACGATCACCGACAAGGTCGTCACCTACGACTTCGCCCGCCAGATGGAGGGGGCCACCGAGGTGAAGACCTCGGAGTTCGCCGACGCGATGATCGCCAACATGGACGGCATCCTCGCCGGCGGCGCCCACGCCGACGCGTCCGCCACCATCAGCCCCGAGCTGCTCAAGCGGGCCGAGGGCAAGGCCTACCCGCGCGGCAGCGTCGGCGCGGTGATGACCCGCACCGTCGTCGCTGTCCCCGGCGAGTCGTCGCTCCACGAGGTCTCACAGCACATGCAGGCCCGCGGCATCCACTCGGTGATCGTCAAGCCCGACGCCAGCGGCAGCTGGGGCATCATGACCATGCGCGACATCATGAAGAAGGTGGCCGTGATCGGCAGCGCGATCAACGGGATATCGGTGGATGAGATCACGACCCGGCCGCTGATCACCTCCACGCCAGACCTGACCATCATCGCCTGCGCGCAGCTGATGCTGGACAACAACATCCGCCGCGTGGTGATCGCCGAGGCGGGCGAGCCGATCGGCATCATCAGCGACACCATCATAAAATACCCAGGCTTGCGCGCCACGCACCGCTGTGCTACAATGCGCGGCGCTGAGGCGACGTAGCAAAGTGGTAATGCAGCGGTCTGCAAAACCGCCATTCGCCGGTTCGATTCCGGCCGTCGCCTCCATCTCACGCCGAAGGGCCGGGGGAAGCCCGCAGTCACCTGCGGCCCTCCCCCGGCCCTTCGGCGTCCGTATGCGCCGATGAGGCTCCACCGCTATGCGCATTCTCTTCGCCCTGACCTACTACCGCCCCTACACTAGCGGGCTGACGATCTATGTCGAGCGGCTGGCCACCGCCCTGGCCCGCCGCGGCCACAGCATCACCGTGCTCACCTCGCAGTACGACCCGAGCCTGCCCCGCCACGAGGTGCTGGACGGCGTGCGTGTGGTGCGCGCCCCCGTCGCCGCCCGCGTCTCCAAGGGCGTGATCATGCCCACCTTCGGCTGGCTGGCCAACATCCTGGCCCTCCAGAACGACGCGATGAGCCTGCACCTGCCGCAGTTCGATGCGCCCGGCCTGGCCCTGCGCGGCCGCCTGCTGCGCCAGCCCGTCGTGCTCACCTACCACAGCGACCTCCAACTGCCCCCCGGACTGATGAACCGCGTCGCCAACCACGTCGTCGACGCGGCCAACCTCGCCGCCGGCGCCCTCGCCACCCGCATCGTCGCATACACCCAGGACTTCGCCGACCACTCGCCCTTCCTGCGCCGCTTCCGCGACAAGATCGTCGTCATCCCGCCGCCCGTCGAGGTGGCCCACGCCACCGCCGACGCTATCGCCAGCTTCCGCGAGCGCTACAACCTGCGCGGCCCCGTCATCGGCATGGCCGCCCGCCTCGCCGCCGAGAAGGGCGTCGAGGTGCTGCTCAACGCCCTGCCGCGCATCCTGGCGGCCCACCCCTCCGCCCGCGTGCTCTTCGCCGGCCCCTACGAGAACGTCCTCGGCGAGGAGGCCTACGCCCGCCGCCTCGCCCCGCTCTTCGAGCGCTTCCGCGACCACTGGACCTTCGTGGGCACCCTCGGGCCAGCCGATATGGCCACCTTCTTCCCCAACCTCGACCTGATCGTCGTGCCCTCGCTCAACTCCACCGAGACCTTCGGGCTCGTCCAGGTCGAGGCCATGCTCTGCGGCACGCCCTCGGTCGCCAGCGCCTTACCCGGCGTCCGCCAGCCCGTCATCCAGACGGGCATGGGCCGGGTGGTGCCTATCGGAGACAGCGACGCCCTCGCCGCTGCCATCCTCGCCATCCTCGGCGACCGCGACCGCTACGTGCGCCCGCGCGCCGAGGTGGCGCTGAAGTTCAGCACCGAGAAGACCGCCGAGATGTATGAGCGGCTATTTGAAGATCTCCGCCATTGATAATTGCAGATTGTAGATTGGAGCCAACGTTGATTCCGCTGCAATCTGCAATCTGCAATCTGCAATCTGCAATCATTATGAAAGACTACCTGCGCCCGCACCTGTACACCCTGCCCATCCACCGGGCCATGCTGCGCGCCGTGGAGGCCCGCCTCTTCGCCGAGCTGGCCCCCGACCTGCCCGAGCCGATCGTCGACGTCGGCAGCGGCGACGGCACCTTTGTGCAGATCGCCTTCCCCGGCAAGCAGGTCTTCGGGATCGACCCGATCCACGCCGACACCCACGAGGCCCAGCGCCGCGGCGTCTACGCCGGCCTGAGCGTGGCCAACGGCAAGGCCCTGCCCTTCCCCGACGACCACTTCGCCAGCGCGATCAGCAACTGCGTCCTCGAGCACGTCGTGCCCCTGGACGAGACCCTGCGTGAGACGGCGCGGGTGCTGCGGCCGGGCGGCCAGTTTGTCACCTCGGTGGTCGGACACCGCTTCCCCCAGCAGCTGCTCGGCACCTGGCTGCTCAACAGGCTCGGCCTCGACGGCTCACGCTACGGGCGCTGGTTCAACAAGCTCTCCTACCACTTCAACACGCTCAGCCCGCAGGACTGGACGGCCCGCTTCGCGCGCGCCGGGCTGGAGGTGGTCTCCTACCGGCCCTACTTCAGCGACGCGGCCCTCAAGCTGTTCGACTTCAGCCACTACTACGGCGCGCCCAGCCTGATCACGCGCAAGCTCACCGGGCGCTGGCTGCTCTTCCCGGCCCTCACGCCCAACCTGCTCTGGGAGCCCATCCTGCGCCAGATTTACACCGCCCCCCCCGGCGAGGACGGCCCCTACTACTTCTTCATCTGCCGCAAGCCGTAGGCCGGTCGCTCGCTGCGCTCGCTTGCGGGCGGCGGGCGGCGGGCGGCAGGAGGACAACCTGCCGCCCGCCACCTGCTCCTGCCGCCTGACTGCCACCTGCCACCTGCCACTCGCCGCCTAGCTATGCGCGAGCCGCTGGAGCTGGGCGAGGTCGGTCAGCGCGATCGCCTCGTCCTCGATGCGGATCAGCCCGGCCTCGCGCAGCTCCCCGATCGCCTTGGTCACCGTCTCGCGGTAGGAGCCGATCATGTCGGCCAGCTGCTGGTGGGTGTAGCGCACCACGCTCGGCGGGCTGCCGCCCGCAACCGGGCCGGGGCCGACGCCGGCCAGGCTGAGCAGGACGCTGGCCAGGCGCTGGGGCACGCTCTTAAAGGCGATGTCGGCCAGCTTATTCTCCATCGCCCGCAGCCGCTGACCCATCAGATCCATCAGCGCGAGCGCAACCTGGGGGTGCCGCTCAAGGATCTGGCGCAGCGTGTCGCGCCCGATCACGCCGACCACCGACTCGGTCATCGCCTCGGCGAAGGTGTCGTGGAGCCGCTGCCCCACCAGGATCATCTCGCCGAAGATCGCCGGCGGCTCCAGCACCATCAGGGTCAGCGCGCGGCCCTCGGGCGAGAGCTTGTAGACCCTGACGCGGCCTGAGCGCATCACAAAGAGCTGCTCGCCGATCTCGTGCGGCGAGTGGAAGATCTGCCCGCCGGCATAGACGTTGTAGGCGATCACCCGCTCGACATCGGCGCGCTGCCGAGGCTCCAGCGAGCGGAAGATGTCGCCGGTCTCGGCGGAGCTTGATGCGGAGGCTAGGGTGTCGCTCATAATGTTGAATGTTGAATGCTGAATGTTGAATGCTGAATGCTGAATTCAACATTCAGCATTCAACATTCAGCATTACACAATACGCGTGCCGCCGCCAGAGAAGCCGTCCAGATTGGTGATCCGCGCCGACGCGGCCCCGGCATCCAGCGCGTCGAGGGCGGCGCGCACCTTCGGCACCATCCCGCCGCTGATCTCGCCCGACTTGATCGCCGCCGCCACCTCGGCCCGGTCGAGCTGCGCCGCCACCTGCCCGCCCAAGATCACGCCCGGCACATTGCTCACAAAGAGCAGCTCGGCCCCGGCGAAGGCCCCGGCGATCGCCTGGGCCACCTGGTCGGCGTTCACGTTATAGCTCAGGCCGTCGGCATCGCCGCGGGCTACCGGCGCGAAGACCGGCAGCCAGCCCAGGCCGATCATGGCCGTGAGCGCCCCAGTGTCCACCCGCGAGATCAGCCCGACCCGCCCGAGATCGACCCCGCCGGGCCGCTGCGGCACGCAGCCGAGCAGCGCCAGATCGACCCCGCTCAGGCCGATCGCACGCACCCCCGAGTCCACCAGCCGGCCAACCACCCGCTTGTTGATCGTCCCGCAGACCACGCGCTGCATGATCGCCATCGCCTCGGGCGAGGTGACGCGCAGGCCGGCAACAAACTCGCTGTGGACGCCGTAGTGATCGAGGGCGGCCGTGATCTCCTTGCCGCCGCCGTGGACGAGCACCATCGGCCCGCCGAAGCCCGCCACCGCCGCGCTCAGCCCGTCCAGAAAGGCCGGGGCGTCCAGCTCATTCCCGCCAACCTTCACCACCGTGCCGCTGCTGCGCCCATCACTCAGCATAGCCGAAGCTATCCGATCCTGCAAACGCGGCGATCCGCTCGGCCAGATCCGCGCCGTCGCGCTCGGCCATGCGGCGTCGGTAGAGCATCGCCATCCAGATCGGCAGCGGCGGGATGGTCAGGGTCAGGCCGGCGAGCAGTGCCGCCGCGCTCAGCCCCTGGGCCAGCGGCGACTCGGAGCCGATCAGGAAGAGCAGCGGCAGCGGCACGAGCACGCCGATCGCCAGGGTGGCGCTCAGGGCCAGGGTGCCGAAGATCAGGCTGGCGCACAGGTAGGCCAGCAGGTTCGCCCCAAAGCGGTAGAAGGTGATGTCGATGCTGCGCCGCAGCGCCTCGCCCATGCGCAGCCCCCCCTGGACAAAGGGCTGCAGGCTGAAGAGTAGGCTGCCATAGGTCGCCCCGCTCAGCACCAGGCTCAGCCCGTAGAGCAGCACAACGGCGACGGCCATCATCGCAATAAGGAGCCCGGCCATCGCCGCCCCGGCGGCGCCGCCGCCGCGAAACGCGCTCGACATACCGACCCCCGCCGCGCCGATCACGATGTAGAGCGGGCAGAAGCAGAAGACGCTGATCATCGAGATCGCCATATTGACCACAACGAGGAAGACTCCGCCGTAGCAGCCCATGCCCAGCAGGCGCAGCGGGCCGATCGCCAGGGCGTCACGCACGAGCACAGGCCGGCCATCCAGCGAGGCCGCAGTCGCCCGGCTGAGCGCACCCGTCAGGTAGAGGCCCAGGGGCAGGGCCAGGAATATGGCCCCGTAGAAGAGCAGGATCCCCTGCGGTGAACCGATCAGATCGGGGCGGCGCAGGGCCAGGAAGACGAAGATGATCGCCGGCACCGCACCGAGGGCGGCGATCAGGGCCATGCGCGGAAACTCGCGCCGGTAGAGGCGCAGCCCGTCGTCGAGCAGATCCAGGATGGGCTGAAGTGTGTCTCGCATAACGCCTGTCCCCTGTCCCCTGTCCCCTGTCCCCTCGGCTTACAGCCTATCGCCCTCGGCAATGATTTTCAGCATCTCGGCCTCGCCCACCTCGGGGCGGGCCATGCGGGCCAGCAGGCCGCGCAGGGCGGCGGCGTCGACGGGGCGGGCGGCGGCCAGGGCGGCCACGAAGGCGTCGTCGTCCAGGCCGGGGCTGATGCCGTAGGGCCGGGCCAGGCGGCGCTTGAGTGCGGCCCGGTAGTGGGCCAGCAGGTAGCCGCTCTTGCGCCCCCGCCGCAGCAGCCCGGCCATACTCTCCAGGTACTCGGCGCTGCTGCGGCGGGCCGTCTCCTCGCGCAGGGCCGCGGGCCGGCCGAAGCGCCGGCCGCTCAGCACCACATAGGCGGCGCCCACCAGGCCGGCGTAGATCACCGCCCAGCCCCAGGGGCTCCCCAGCAGCAGCCCGCCCAGCGAGGGCTCGCGCACAAAGCCGTGGTGGTACTCGTCGAAGATCAGCCGCCCGCCGGGGGGGGGCCGCCGCAGTAGGCCGAGCACCAGGGCCGCGCTGCCCGCGTCGGCCAGGCCGGCGTTGGTGAACGGGCGCAGGGTCGTGCTCAGGTAGACGTAGCCCGCGCCGCGCTGAAGGCCCGCGATCACCGGCGCGCCCTCCGCGCCCGCCAGCAGCGCC
>NZ_JAIEWN010000009.1:51532-54848 GCF_019599295.1 Oscillochloris sp. ZM17-4
GTGCCCCTCGGTGGCGATCTCGGCCACCAGGTGGTCGAGCCGGTCGCGGCGGCGGGCGGCGGCGATCACGGTGGCGCCCTCGCGGGCGAAGAGGCGCGCGGTGGCGTAGCCGACGCCGCTCGACGCCCCGGTGATGATGACGACTCGTCCTTTGAGCTTCATGGGTGTCCCATTAGAGGAAGTGTTGGATGCTGAATGTTGAATGCTGAATGCTCGCACGTCACCAAGGATCGGGCGTATTACAGGTTGGCCTGGTGCCACGCATTCTGTTGCGCCACATCTGCAATCTGCAATCTTGTCTCTGGATTATAGGGCCGAAGCATTTGCGCCGCAAATCATTCGGCCCTACACTGCTTGCATGAAACATTACTACCTGATCATGTTTTGCGCCCTGCTGGCGGCATGTGGAGCCCCGGCCTCCGCGACGGCGCCGACTACCGCGCCTACCCAGGCGGATGTGCCCGCGCCGACGGCAACGCCTCGCCCGATCTCGACGGCGACGGCCCTGCCGACGCCTCGCCCGATCTCGACAGCGACGGCCCTGCCGACGGCGACGGCCCTGCCGACGGCGACGGCCCTGCCGACCGAGACAGCCCTGCCGACGGCGACGGCCCTGCCAACATCCGCCGTCTCGCGCGCGCCAGTGCGGCTGGAGATCGCTGCGATCGGCCTGGATCGCCCGCTCGTTTCGGTGGGCCTCGACAGCCAGCGCGTGCCGATCGTGCCGAACCATGATGTGGGCTGGTACAACCTGAGCGCGCGCATCGGCGAGGGCGAGAATATCGTGCTCTGGGGCCACGTGCTGCGCTTTCGGTCGCGGCCCGATCTCCCCGCGCCCTTCGCTCGGCTCAAGGAGCTGGCGGTGGGCGCAGAGATCACCCTCTACGACGCGGCCGGCACCGCCCGCCGCTACGTGGTGACCCGCCAGGTCCAGGTGACGCCCGACCAGGTCGAGTTCATCCTGCCCCAGGGCCGCGAGCTGCTGACGATGGTCTCCTGCATCGGCGATAAGGTGGTGGTGGATGATAGCGTGGAGCTGAGCCACCGGCTGATCACGATTGCCGAGCCGGCCGGGGATTGAAAATCGTGATAAATACCTCAAATATCATCTCATCGTTGCGCTTTTATTGCTTGAGGCCATGCCCCCCCATGTTATAGTGAGACACTAGCGATATATACTCGGTGTGCTGAACAGAGCGGTGCCTCCTTCGCTGGATTGTGAAGCAGACGTATGTGTTGCTTCCTCGCGTCGGGCTCGCGATGTGTCGCCCTGAGTCTGCTGGTGCTTCTATGCGACTCACGCTCACCCCCGCATTGTCCTCCTGTTCACCACGTTCGCTGCGCTGCTGATCGGCGGCCTCAGCGGGCTGGTCTACTCGAGCGCGCGCGGCTCGCTCCAGCGGGCCGTGGAGGCTGAGCTCTACTCGACCGCGATCGAGAAGCGCGCGGCCCTCGACGGCTGGCTGGCTGATCGTCAGTCTGACCTGCTCGGTTTCAGCCGCTCGCCCGTCGTGCTGGCTGATGTCGAGCAGCTTGTCGCGGCGGATCTGCCAGTCGCCCATGGGCAGCTGGTGGCGGAGCTCCGTTCCCGCGTTGGGGCGGGCCTGCCGTTTCTTCGGCTGTTTGTGCTCCACCCGGACAGCGGTCAGGTCATCGCCTCGACGAGCCCGTCCGACGAGGGCAAGTATCGCGAGCAGAGCGCCTATTTTCTGAAGGGCCGCGATGGCACGCGGCTGGCGGTGCTGATGCTGGACCTGAATCGCTTCAAGCAGATCAACGATACGCTCGGCCACCGCAGCGGGGATATTGCGCTCCAGGTGACCGCGCAGCGCTTGCTCAAGAGCGTGCGGAAGACGGATCTGGTGGCCCGGCTTGGCGGCGGCGACGTCCTGATCGAGTGCGCCGATGAGGCGATGTATCGCGCGAAGCAGCGCGGGCTAGGGTACACCTTCTTCAGCCCTACTCACTGAGCCGATAGCCGACCCCCCACTCGGTCTGGATGATGTCGGCCTCGGGGTTAACCTCGGCGATCTTGGCGCGCAGGCGGCGGATGTGGACATCGACCGTCCGCGCGTCGAGGTAGTCTTCCTGCCCCCAGACATGGCGGAGCAGGGCGTCGCGGCTGAAGACCTGGCCGGGGCTGCGGGCGAGGAAGGCGAGCAGCTCGAACTCGCGGGGTCGCAGGTCGAGGGCGGCCCCCTGGAAGGCGGCGCGGCGGCGGGGCTGGTCGATCTCCAGGCGGCGCGCGGCGGCGGGGGGAGTCGGGGATGTCTCGGCGAGGCGGGCGCGCAGGGCGGCCACCTCAGCGGATCGGCGCAGGAGGGCGCGGGCGCGGGCGGCTAGCTCGCGCACGGAGAAGGGCTTGACGACATAGTCGTCGGCGCCGAGCTCCAGCCCGACCACGCGGTCGATCTCATCGCCGCGGGCGGTGAGGAGGATCACTGGAGCCTCCTGGCCGCGCTCGCGCAGGCGGCGCAGCACCTCGAAGCCATCGATGCCAGGCAGGCCGACATCGAGCAGGAGCAGGTCGGGCAGCCGCTCGGCGACGGCGGCGAGGGCGGCCTCGCCGCTGCCGACGGACTGCACGGCGAGGCCCTCGCGCTCCAGGCGCTCGCGGATAGCGGCCACGATCGCGGGCTCATCATCGACGATCAGGATGCGCTGCATAAATGAATGTTGAATGTTGAATGTTGAATGTTGAATTCTGAATTCTGAATTGGGTTCAATTCAACATTCAACATTATGACGGCCGCCGCCCGAGCTCGCCGGCCTGCCAGCGGATGTTGCCGCGCAGGAGCAGGTTGGAGGAGCGCAGCTTGTAGGAGAGGTCCGAGGCCATGTTGCGCATGACCTTGTAGCCGATGCGCGGGTTCCGGTCGCAGAGCGCGGCGAACTCGCGCTCCTTGATCACCAGGAAGACACAGGGGTCCACGCAGGTCACGGTGGCGGAGCGGGTGGCCCCGCCGAGCAGCACCATCTCGCCGAAGCTCTGGCCGCCGTAGAGCATATTGATCGTGCTGGGGGTCATCGCGCCCTGGGACGAGCGGGTGATCAGGGAGACGCGCACGCAGCCTTCCATAATGATGATCAGCTCATCGCCGTCATCGCCCTCGTCGAACACAACCTGGCCGGCACCCATCTTCTGAACACGGCAGAGGGTGGCGATCTGGAGGGTCTCTTCATCAGTCAGGCCGCCAAAGACTTCGACGCGGCGCAGGTGCTCCACGATGTTCGCACTCATCGGTGATATTCCTCGTGAGTTTTATAGGGAGGTACAGTATAGCATAATCGCCCGGCGCTGCTCGGCGATGATGCT
>NZ_JAIEWN010000009.1:54948-72152 GCF_019599295.1 Oscillochloris sp. ZM17-4
GAATCAGACGCTATTGTAGCATAGTCATCTCTGGTAGAGGGGGCGGCCTGTAGCCGCCCGCCGTAGCGCAGCGAGATCATCGCATCATTGCACAAAGCGGCTTATTGATATTGAGGGAAGCGGATCTTTGCCCCTGTGATCTGGGCCGGCGGTGTCTTGACAGCGCCTAAGCTCGAATTTATACTCCGACTATAGATATTTATTGAATGACTAGGCGGAGTATGATATATGGAGTACACCACGGCATCCCTGAGGACAGCGGAGCGGCGGCCCTGGCGTCCACGGGCGATCCCGCGCCTCGGCCTGCTGCTCGTCAGCCTGCCGATGCTCGTGTACCTGCTGCTGCCCATCCTGGCCCTGATCACCCGCATCGATCCGGCCGCGCTCATGGCCAACCTGATCAGCCCCGAGCTCGGCCAGGCGATCGGGCTGAGCATCACGACGACGGCATGCAGCACGGCGCTGGGGCTGACGCTGGGCACGCCGCTGGCCTACCTGCTGGCCCGGCGGCGCTTCCGCGGGCGCAGCCTGCTCGACACGCTGGTCGAGCTGCCGATGGTGCTGCCCCCGTCGGTCGCCGGGATCGCGCTGCTGATCGCCTTCGGGCGGCGCGGCATGATCGGCGGCTGGCTGGATGATCTCGGCCTGTCCCTGGCCTTCACCACCGTGGCGGTGGTGCTGGCGCAGACCTTCGTGTCCGCGCCGTTCTACATCAAGACGGCCGTGGCCGGGTTTGCCGGGGTGGATCGCGAGATCGAGCAGGCCGCCGAGATCGACGGCGCATCGCCCCTCCAGGTCTTCGCCTGGATCACGCTGCCGCTGGCCTGGCCGGTGCTCCTGGGCGGCCTGGTGATGAGCTGGGCGCGCGCCCTCGGCGAGTTCGGGGCCACGATCATCTTTGCGGGCAACTTCCCCGGGCGCACGCAGACGATGCCGCTGGCGATCTACCTCGGCTTCGAGCTCGACCTGGATCTGGCGCTGACCATGGCGCTGATCTTGCTCGCTGTCTCCTTCTTCGTGCTGTGGCTGGTCAAGATGATCCTGCGCCAGCAGGTGGATGCGCCGTAGTCTTGTTGACAGCATACTGAGATCATGCCATACTGTACTCATTCATTGAATATTTGTATATTGATATCGAAACTACCCTCCCCCCTCGGCAATGCTGCTGCTGCCACCGCTGCCATCCACCATGTGACGGCCCTACGCACCGCGTCGCCCCGCCTCGCATACCTGTATTGGTAGCGGCGGGTGAGCGCGGATGGCTTCCCCGTTATTTGTTGCCGATGGAGGTTTGGATGAGACGATCGCCCATTGTCCTGCTCGCGCTCCTGCTCACGCTGCTGCTGGCCGCCTGTGGCGGCGCGCCCAGCGCCCAGCCGCCCGCCGCGCCGGCAGCGCCGCCCGCAGCCGAGCCCGCCGCGCCGACAGACTCCCCGCCCACCGCAGAGCCCGCCGCAGAGCCCGCCCCAGCCGTCGAGACCACCCTAAACGTCTTCGCCGCCGCCTCGCTGACCGACGCCTTCAAGGCGATCGCGCCCGGCTTCGAGGCCGCCCACCCCGGCGTGACAGTCGTCTACAACTTTGCCGGCTCGCAGCAGCTGGCGACCCAGCTTGACGGGGGTGCCCCGGCCGATGTGTTCGCCTCGGCCAACCGCAAGCAGATGGACGCCGCCATCGCCAGCGCGCGGGTGGCGGGCGGCAGCGAGCAGATCTTTGTGCGCAACCAGCTGGTGGTGATCGCCCCCGGAGATAACCCCGCCGGCATCACCACACTCCAGGATCTTACCAAGCCCGGCCTCAAGCTGATCCTGGCCGATACGGCCGTGCCGGTGGGCCAGTACGCCCTCGACTTCCTGGCCAAGGCCAGCGCGCTGCCGGAGTACACCGAGACATACAGCGCGACCGTGCTGTCCAATGTCGTCTCCTACGAGAACAACGTGCGCGTGGTGCTGACCAAGGTGGCGCTGGGCGAGGGCGACGCGGGGATCGTCTACACCACCGACGCCGCACTCGAAGCCGACAAGCTCACGCTGATCGCCATCCCCGACGAGCTCAACACGATCGCCAGCTACCCGATCGCGCCGGTCGCCGACAGCGCCGCGCCCGAGCTGGCCCAGGCATTTGTCGACTACGTGCTGAGCCCCGCGGCCCAGCAGGTGCTGGCGCAGTACGGCTTTATCCGCCAGCACTGAGCCGCTGAGCGGGTGAGCGCGCTGAGCCACCAGCACTGAGCCACTGAGCGGGTGAGCGCGCTCACCCGCTCAGGCCACACCCGCTCCGCGCTCCGCGCCAAGCTGCTTGGCGCAGGTGGCGAGCCAGGCAAGGATGGTCTCGATCTGGCTGACGCGGAACTGCTGCACCAGCCGGGCGTAGTCCTGACCGGCCTCGTGCTGCGGCTCCTGGGAGCGGAGCCCGGCCAGCCATGCATGGCACGCCTCCTGCTGGCGGGAGACCAGCGCCCGGGCGGCGTCGCCGCCCTCCTGCTGCGCGAAGTAGAGCTTGGCCGGGAATTCTAGCTGAAAGTCGCGCCCGTGGGGCACCGGGCTAGCGATCCAGGCCTCAAACGCCGCATCCCCCGTCGCGGTCAGCCGAAAGACCTTGCGTGGCGGCCGCGTCGCCTGGGTCTCAACCTCGCTGGTGAGATAGCCCTCCTGCTCCAGATGCAGCAGCTCGGCGTAGACCTGGCTCTGCTTCCAGCCCCAGGACAGACCCAGCTCCTCGGTGGCGCGCAGGCGCTGGGCGATCTCGTAGCCGTGGAGCGGCTGCTGGCGCACAAAGCCGAGCAGCCCGTGCTCAATAGTGAGGGGCGCCTTGACCATGGGCATACGCTGGCTCCTGCTGCTGGGCGCTGGCGCTATGGGTCAGACACCCGTACATGTTCATCGCTCAGAGTATGGCCGGGCATGACGGTTCTGTCAATTGCGCCGACGCCAGACGTTGACAGTGCGGCGCAGGTGTTTAATAATTTCACTCAATAAATTAGTATCTGCGCCTCACACCCAGTCCCCCTGGAGCAGCTATGAGCCCCCGTCGCCAATCGCCGCTGACCATCGAGCTTGCCCTGCTGGGCTTCATCAGCCAGCAGCCCATGCACGCCTACGCGGCCTACCAGCAGCTCACCGCCCCCGACGCCCTGGGCAGGATCTGGCAGCTCAAGCTGAGCCACTTCTACGCCCTGGCGAGCAAGCTTGAGCGCGCCGGCTACCTGGCGACGGAGCTGGAGCCCCAGGGCGCGCGCCCGCCCCGCAAGGTGCTGCGTGTGACAGAGGCAGGCGCCGCCGCCTTCGCCAACTGGCTCGCCACGCCGGTGGACGATCCGGCGCAGCTGCGGCTCGACTTTCTGGCCCGGCTCTACTTCGCCGAGCGCGCCGGGCCTGCCGCCGTGCGCTCACTGCTGGCGGCCCAGCGCGCGGCGGGCAGAGCCTGGCGCGACGCGATGCGCGCGCAGCTCTTGGGCAGGGCCGGACAGCCCGACGCCGGGCTCTTCCTCCAGCTGCGTATTCGCCAGCTGGAGAGCTTCCTGGCATGGCTCGACCGCACGCTCGCCGCGCCGCCCGAGGCCAGCGCGGTCTCCTTTAGCATCGCGATGCTCGCCGACTGCGCCCAGGCCGATCTGGCCACCGACTTTGTGGACGCAGTGCGCGGGCCTGCGGGTCAGGCGGCGCTGCTTCACGCCGGCTTCTACCCGACCGTCGCGGCCTTCCTTGAGAGCGCGCCGCTCGATGAGCCGGCGCCGGTGAGGATGGGCGAGCGCACCCTGACCGTCTTTGCGGCCGCCTCGCTCACCGGCCCCTTCCACGCGATCGGGGCGGACTTCTGCGCGGCGCACCCGGGCGCGGCGCTGCGCTTCGTCTTTGATGGCTCCTACGCCCTGTCCGCGCGGCTCAGCCGCGGCGAGACGGCGGATATCTTCGCGCCCGCCCATCGTCAGGCGATGGATCTGGCCGTACACGCCGGGCGGGTCTGGCGCGAGAGCGTGTACGCCTTCGCCTCAAACCAGATCGCGGTGGTGGCGCTGCGCAGCAACCCGACGCGGATCACGCGGCTCGATGACCTGGCCCGGCCGGGGATCAGGCTGGCCCTTGGCTCGGAGGCGACGGCGATCGGCCAGTACACGCAAGAGTTCCTGTCTCAGGTTGAGGGCCGGGGCTTCTTCGGCACCCAGGGGAAGGACGCCGTGCTGCATAACGTCGTGCGCTATGGCGAGAGTATCACCGAGGTGCTGGAATCTGTCACCTGCGGCGAGGCGGACGCCGGGATCGTCTTTGCCTCCGATGGGCGTCAGGCCGACGGCGACATATACGTGCCGATCGCGCTGCCGATTTTGGGCTAGTGGTCTCTTATGTTCATGGTGGATTGGCGGCACCCGTTGGGGCGCAGCAGCGCGGCGCTGCTGCGCCCTTACACCTCAGCTTCAGCGAGTCACGTCGCTAGCGCGATTGCAGCTAGAGCATCATGATGGCGAGGCTGAGGATGACGAGCAGGGTGAGTGCGGCGACGAGGGCCAGGCTCTCGCTCATGGATTGGCGGCTGACCCTGGGGCGCGCGTAGGAGCTGAGGTCTATGCCGAGCAGGTCGCTGTAGCTGCGCAGGGCGACCCGCAGCTTGTCGCGGGGGATGTAGCTGAACTGCTCCAGCTCGATGGCCTGGAGGAACTCCCAGCGCACCCCGCAGGCCTGGCCGGCGTCGTGCAGGCCCGCGGGCTGGGCGATCTGCGCGGCGGCGGCCAGGAGATCGCCGGTCGCCGCTTCGTCGCCGGCGGCGGCCAGGGCCGCGCCGAGCAGCCGGATGGCCTCGTCGGCGGGCCGGGCGGCCAGGGCGGCCAGGGCGGAGCAGCGCAGGGCGGGGCTGCGGTCGGCCAGGGCGCGCTGGAGCAGCGGGGCACCCTCGGCGTGGCCGGGCGCGCCGGCCAGGGCCAGGGCGCGCAGCTCGCCGGGGCACTCGGGGTCGGCGATCAGGGCGGCGGATGCGGCGGCCCGGCGGCCCGCGCCGCCGGCCCCGGCGAGCAGGGCGTCCAGGCCGGGGCGCAGGGCTTCCCCGAGCAGGGCGGGGCGCAGAGCGGGGGCGGCCAGGGCGACGGCGTGGGCGCGGGCGGCCAGGGCGAGGATGTCGGCCTCGGCGGGGGGGGCGTCGAGGCCGGCCGGCGGCGCGGGCCGGGCCGCCAGGATGTCGGCGGCGGCCCAGCGCAGGGTCTCGCCGATGTCTGGGCGGTCAATAAGCATAAGGAGCAGATCAGCCAGCGGGTGGCCCGGCTGGCGCTCCGCCAGCGCGTAGAGCGCGCGCGTCGCTCGTTCCTGGTCGCCAGGCCCTACGGACGCGAACATGTCCGGCAGCCCCGGCCCGATCATCGACAGGAGATCCTGCTCATCGCGCGCGGCGAGCAGCTCGACGAGGCGCAGACCCTGCGCGGGCGCCTCGGAGGGGCGCTCGCGCAGACAGGAGGCCAGCCCGCGCAGGGCGCCCGGGCTGGGCTCACCGTCGGCCCAGAGCAGGTTGAGGACGGGGCGCGGGTCGCCGAGCAGGCCGGCGGCCAGGGGGGCCACGGCGGCGACCTCGTGGGCGGGCAGGGCGGCCAGGGCGGCCAGGTCTGCGCCGCCGGCGAGGCCGCGGGCAAGACGGTAGTGGCGCAGGGCAGCGCGGCCAACGCTCAGGCGGCCGTCGGCCTCGTCGAGCAGGGGGCGGGCCAGAGCGTAGGCCTGCTCGTAGAGCTGCGGGCGCGAGGCGGAGACGCCGGCGATCGGGTAGATCAGCGCCATGAGCAGCAGGTCGCCGACATTGGCGCGCAGGGCGGCCAGGGGCTCGCGCCCGAGGGCGGCGATGATCGGGCCTGAGTCGTGGCCGGGGAGCAGGCGGCCGAACCAGATGGCGAGGGCGTTGTCGTCGGGCGAGGCGAGGGCGAGGCTGGCGATGCCGGGCCACTCCTCGCCGGGGGGCAGGCAGATCGCCACGCGGGCGGCGGCCCAGCCGGTGGCGGCGAGAGCGTAGCCGCGCCAGACGGCGCGGCGGTCGGCCGGGAGATCCTCCCAGTCGTCGATGAGCAGGAGCATGGGGTGGCCGCCCTCGGCGTAGGCCGGGGGCAGGCCGGCGCGGTGGATGGCCCCGGCCACCACGGCGCGCGGGCTGAGGTTGGGCGCGTCATCGGCGGCGAGGCTGAGAGCGATGGCCGGGCCGCCGGCGCCGGCGCTCACCCAGCGGTGCTGGAGCTGGAGCAGGGCCAAGCTGCGCCCGGAGCCCGGCGGGCCGCAGAAGGCGAGGCCGCCCGGCCGGGCCAGGGCCGCGTCCAGGTCGGGGGCGAGGGGGATATCGAGCAGGCCCGGCAGCAGGCGGACGGCGGGCTCGCCCTGGATGCGGCGCTGGGCCTCGTCGCGCGCGCGGCGGGCAGGGCGCCCGCCCTGGAGGAAGGCGAGGGAGCGGGGCGTAAGCATCGGCGGCACCTTTCACGCGGGGCGGGCACATCGCTATACTGAACGCCCCCGTTGGCCCCCGCTATGGCGTGAAGATTACAGAGGGGTGACAGGCGAGTGTTGAGTGTTGAGTGTTGAGCACTCGACACTCAACACTCAACACTCAACACTCATTAATCCACCCTTTAGGCGCGTTTTACGCCCGGCTTAGGCGGCCGCGGTACATAGAGAGGTGTCGGGTTCAGATGTTAGACGAGGAGCATTGTGATGCGACGGTTACTCTCTCTGCTCGCGGTTGGCTGCCTCGGGCTGCTGGTCGGCGCGCCGGCGGCCTTCGCCCAGGGCGCCACGACGCCGCCCCCGGTGCAGGGGCTCACGCTGTTCACCCGCTTCCCCTCGGAAGAGGTGGCGCTCGGCGACGCGATCAGCTTCCCGCTGGTGCTGCGCGCCGACAGCGCGCAGATCGCGCAGCTGAGCCTGCGCGACCTGCCGAAGGGCTGGACGGCCACCCTGCGCGGCAACGGCAAGATCATCCAGTCGGCCTATGTGAACCCCGGCGAGGACGCGAGCGTGGACCTGCGGCTCGACCCGCCGAAGGATGTGGCCTCGGGCACCTTTAAGATGAGCGTGGTGGCCAGCGGGGCCAGTGAGGTGGCGCTGCCGCTGAGCGTGATGATCGAGCAGAAGCTGCCGCCGAGCCTGGAGTTTAGCGCCGACCTGCCGACCATCCGCAACGCGCCAGGCAGCACCTTCACCTTCAACACGACGCTGAAGAACGCCGGGGACACCGACCTGACGGTGAACCTGGTGGCCCAGGCCCCGAACGGCTTCGACGTGAAGTTCAGCACCGCCGGCCAGGATGTGACCAGCCTGCCGATCACCGCCAACTCCTCGAAGAATATCACCGTGGCGGTGAGCACGCCCAGCGACGCCCAGGCCGGCTCGGTGCCGATCCAGGTGAAGGCCGAGGGCGGCGATATCTCGGCCGACATCGCCCTGACCGCCGAGGTGGTCGGTACCTCGAAGGTGAACCTGACCACGCCGGACGGCCGGCTCTCGGGCGACGCCTACATCGGCGCGAGCACGCCCTTTACGCTGGAGGTGCGCAACACCGGCAGCGCCCCGGCCAAGGGGATCACCGTGAGCGCCTCGCCGCCCGCAGGCTGGAAGGTCGACTTCAGCCCGGCCCAGATCGACTCTATCCCGCCCGGCGACCAGGTCGAGGTGACGGCCAGCGTCCACCCGGCCGACCAGGCCGTGGCCGGGGACTATGTGATCGGCTTCAGCGCCCGCCCGGCCGAGGGCAGCACGAGCTCGGCCGACTTCCGGGTGACGGTGCTGACCTCGACCCTGTGGGGCATCGTCGGCATCGGCCTGATCGCGGTGGCGGTGGCGGTGGTGGGCCTGGCGGTGATGCGGTTCGGGCGACGCTAGCTGCGAAGGATGAAGGATGAAGGATGAAGGATGAGCGGCACTCATCCTTCATCCTTCATCCTTCATCCTTCGCCCGGAGGGCACTATGAGCGAGATTGTGCTGGAGACAATGGGGCTGACCAAGCGCTACGGCGACTTCACCGCCGTCGAGTCCTTAGACCTGACCATCCGGCGCGGCGAGGTCTTCGGCCTGCTGGGGCCGAACGGGGCCGGGAAGACGACGACCATCCTGATGCTGCTCGGGCTGACCGAGCCGAGCGCGGGCGAGGTGCGGGTGCTGGGCATGGACCCGGCCCGCCGCCCGCTGAGCGTGAAGGCGCGGGTGGGCTACCTACCCGACCAGGTGGGCTTCTACGACGGGCTCTCGGCGCGCGAGAACCTGGCCTACATCGCGCGGCTGAACGGCATGCCCCGCCGCGAGTCGGCGCGGCGGATCGGCGAGTCGCTGGAGCGCATGGGGCTTGGCGAGGTGGCCGGCAAGCGGGTGGGCGCCTTCTCGCGCGGCATGCGCCAGCGGCTCGGGCTGGCCGAGATCCTGCTGAAGCGGCCGGAGCTGGTGATCATGGACGAGCCGACCCTCGGGCTGGACCCGGAGGCGGCCCGCGAGTTCCTCGACCTGATCCGCAGCCTGCGCGGCGAGGGGATCACGATCATGCTCTCCTCGCACCTGCTGCACCAGGTGCAGGCCGTCTGCGACCGGGTGGGCCTGTTCTCGGGCGGCCGCATGGTGCTGGAGGGGCCGGTGGGAGACCTGGCACGCCAGGTGCTCGGCGGGGGATACCGCATCCAGATCGAGGCCGAGGGCGGCAGCGACCTGGAGGGCGCGCTCGGCCGGGTGGCCGGGGTGACGCGGGTGAGCCCGGCCGGGCCGGGCCGCTACGACCTGGAGGCCATGAGCGACCTGCGGCCCCAGGCCGCCCGCGCCGTGGTCGAGTCGGGCGGCCAGCTGCTCGCGCTGACCAGCGAGGTGCCGAGCCTGGAGGAGATCTACGCGCGCTACTTCCAGAGGGAGGCAGGCCATGCTCGCGCAGCCTAGCAAGTCGGCGGCGGCCACCGTCGAGGCGCCGGCCACGGCCCGCGAGGGATCGCCCTGGACGGGCCTGTGGGCGGTGGTGGCCAAGGAGATGGCCGACTACCTGACCAGCACGCGCATGTTCATCCTGGAGCTGATCACCGTGCTGACGGCGGCGGGCACGGTCTACAGCGCGGCCCAGCAGCTGCGGACGACGGTCGGGCAGGACCAGTTTCTGTTCCTGCGGCTGTTCACCACCGCGCAGGACCCGCTGCCGGCCTTCGTGGGGTTCCTGGTCTTCCTGGTGCCGATCATCGCCATCGCCCTGGCCTTCGATGCGGTGAACAGCGAGTTCAGCCAGCGCACCATGTCGCGGCTGCTGGCCCAGCCGATCTACCGCGACGCGCTGCTCTTCGGCAAGTTCCTGGGCGGGCTGTTCACCCTATCCCTGGTGCTGAGCACGATCTGGCTGCTGATCACCGGGCTGGGCCTGCTGCGGCTGGGGGTGCCGCCGGGCGGCGAGGAGGCCGCGCGCATCCTCTGGTTCCTGCTGCTGACGATCGCCTACGGCGGGGTCTGGCTGGCCCTGGCGCTGCTCTGCTCGATCGTCTTCCGCCAGCCGGCCACGGCGGCGATGACGGCCCTGGCGGGATGGCTCTTCTTCACGATCTTCTGGGACATCCTGGCCAAGATGCTGGCGCAGCTGATCAGCCCGGTGCGGATCGGCACGGCCAGCGAGCTGATCGCGCAGGCCCAGACCCAGATGGCCCTGACGCGGATCTCGCCGAACACGCTCTACGGAGAGGCGGCGGTGGGCCTGCTGAACCCGGCGGTGCGCTCGCTGGGCCTGGTGCTGCCGAGCCAGATGGACCAGGCGGTGCCGGGGGCGCCGCTGCCGCTCGGCCAGAGCCTGCTGGTGGTCTGGCCGCAGCTGACGGGGCTGGCGGCGATCACCATCCTGCTGTTCGCCCTGGGCTACGTGCTCTTCCAGCGCCAGGAGATCCGCGCCTAGCGCACAAGGAGAGGGTTTTAGGGAGAGCCGTCACTCTCCCTAAAACCCTCTGAGACCGATACGCGGTAGGGACTAATCCCTGACTCTCGGGCGGGCGGCGGGGCCGCCGGGAGCGCGCCGCCGCGCTCGATCTGATCGAGCCCATCGTCGAGGTTCTCGAATCGGCTCGGGTCGGGCGCGGGGCCGGATGCCAGCGGGCCAACGTCGCCGCTGTCCGTGCCAAACTCGGTCGTGAGCGGGCGCACCGGCAGCGCCGTGTAGCTGGCCGGGGTCGGCTCGAAGCGCTCCCAGCCGAAGCCGGGGAAGTAGACCTCGGGCCAGCTGTGGGCGACATCCTCGCGCACCTCGTAGATCGCGCGCTCGACGTCGAAGACCCCGCCGGCGTAGCCCTGCACCCAGCGCGCCGGCACCCCCAGCGAGCGCAGCATCATCACCATCGACGAGGCGTAGTAGTCGCAGTAGCCCTCGCGCTGGGTGAAGAGAAACCAGTCCACCGGCTCGGCACCGGGGGGCGGGGCCGGGATGGACTCGTTGTAGCGGAAGGTGCGCAGGTAGTCCTGGATGGCGACGGCCTCGTCGTAGGGCGTGCGCGCCCCGGCGTTGGCGATGATCTGCGCGGCGCGCTCGCGGGTGCGCGCGGTGATGCTGTCGGGCAGCTGGAGGTAGCGCTCGCGCACCCAGGTCGGGTAGTCCGTCCCGGCGGCGCGCAGGCTCTGCACGTCGGCCCGCGAGACCAGCGCGGTGACGGTGTAGACCTTGCCGGCGCGCAGGTCGTCCTTGGTTACGATCAGGGCGGTGTCGTCGTAGTTCGGCGTGGCCTGGGTGCCGGCGCGCAGGTAGTTGTGCTCGACCAGGGTCGGCAGCGAGAGCGCGCGGGCGGTGCCGCCGACAAACAGCAGTCCGTCGCTGCGGTCCTGGGCCAGGGTGAAGGTCTCCGTCACCACGTGGCGGCGCACGGTGTCGCCGACGGGGATGGGCGCCCCGGCATCGAAGGGCGTGCGGGCCTGCTCGGGGGTGCTGGCGCCGAGGGTGGCGCGGGCCTGCTCGCCGGTGGTGTTCTGCCAGCGCCCGTCGCTATACTTGTCGAAGGCCACCGCCCGCCAGTAGTCGAAGTCCGTCGAGCGGACGCTCATCACCAGGCCGTCGTTCAGCCGGCGCGAGCCGCCGAGCTGGGCGCTGCGGGCGGTGAAGGCGCCGCTGCCCGCGCCGGGCGGCGCGTTGAGCGTGGCGAAGGCGTCCTCCCAGCGCTCGCGGGCCAGCTTGAAGGGCCGGCTGAGCGCCTCCCATGTGCGGGTTGCCCGGTCGACGGTGATGTTGCCGGGGATCGTCGCCGTGATCAGGATGAGCAGGCCGCAGACCACCGCCGCCGACCAGAGGAAGCGCACGGGGAGCAGGTCGGGGTACTCGATCTGCTGCGCGTCCCACTGGGCCTGGCGGTGGGTGATGTTCTGGTGGACGAGCAGCAGCAGGGCGGCGGCGAGGAAGACGAAGAAGGGGGCGTTCGGCTTGGGCAGCACGTAGGTGTAGTTGATCAGGGCCAGGGCGGCGTTGACGGTGAGCGACCGCCAGACCCAGCCCCGGCGGAAGACCATCCAGGCCGAGCCGTAGGCCAGCGCCCAGCAGAGCAGGCAGAGGGCGGCCACAAAGAGCAGCAGGTCCTCGCCGCGCCCGCCGCCGCCCAGCACCCGGCCCCAGATGATCGTGCGGATCAGCAGCTCGGTGCCCCGGTCGCGCCAGGTGTCGAGCGTGGGGCTCATCTGCGCGCCGAGCAGCTGCACGGCCCAGACGACGGCGAGCAGGGCGCTGAGCATGTGGGAAAGCCAGCCCGGCACCCAGCGGGTGCGCGCGAAGATCACGCCCAGGAAGAAGCCCGGCAGGCTCATCGGGATGAGCACGCTCAGGCCCGGCGCCCAGCGCGAGATCGACAGGCTGTAGATCACCGCCCCGCACATGATCATGGCGAGCAGCACGCCGGGGATCAGGTCGGTCAGCTCGGCGGTAAGTGATTTACTCCGCATCGGAAGGGTTTGTGTCGTCATACGATACCGTAGGGCCGAAGCATTCGCCTGTGTTACCCGGAATGATCGCTCGCTCGGAAAGCATGGCGCTGAATCCGAAGCCTTACGCCCGACGGGGCGAATGCTTCGGCCCTACATCGGAAATATCCGCTCAGCGTTCTGCCAGACCTGATCGGCGACCGCATCCAGCGGAAGATCGCGCAGGGCGGCGAGTCGCTCGGCCACCAGGCGCACGCGGGCCGGCTCGTTGCGCTTGCCGCGCTGGGGGTGCGGGCTCAGGTAGGGGCTGTCGGTCTCGGTGAGCAGCATCTCCAGGGGGGCCAGCCGGGCCGCCTCGTGGAGCTCCGTCGCCTTGGGGAAGGTGAGCGGGCCGGAGAACGAGAGCAGGAAGCCGATCTCAAGGCAGGCGCGGGCGTACTCCCAGTCGCCCGAGAAGGAGTGCATGATCCCGGGCTGGCCGCGGGCGGCGTCGCCGAGGATGCGCAGGGTGTCGTCCTGGGCCTCGCGGCTGTGGATGACCACCGGCAGGCGTAGCTGGCGGGCCATCGCCAGCTGCTCGCGGAAGAATCGCTCCTGATCTGCGGGCGCGGCCTTCATCCAGTGGTAGTCCATGCCGATCTCGCCGATGCCCACCACCTTGGGGCGGGCGGCCATGGCGCGCAGCTCATCCTGCCAGCCCTCGGGGGCCTCGTGGACGTGGTTGGGCTGCAGCCCGACCACCGCGTAGATCTGCGGGTGGGCCTCGGCCAGCGCCAGGGCTGCCCGTGATGACGGCAGGTCGTAGCCGATCTCGATGATGCGGGCAACCCCGGCCTCGGCGGCGCGGGCCAGCACCTCGGCGCGGTCGGCGTCGAACTGGCCGCTGGCCACATGGGCGTGGGTGTCGATCAGGCGAATCTCGCTGGGCATAGCTGCATTGTAGCATAGCCGCCGTCGCGGCATGCGGTACAATACGCGGGCCTGATCGAATTGCAGATGGTAGATGGTAGATTGCAGATTGCGGGTTGGGTGCGGCGACAATCTGCGCTCTGCGCTCTGCGCTCTGCGCTCTGCAATTGTTGGAGGGAGCATGGCGCGTAGGACGAGCAGGCCCGAGTTCGCGGTGATTGGCCTGGGCCGCTTTGGCAGCAGCGTGGCGCTGAGCCTCATCGACCGGGGCTACACGGTGCTGGGGATCGACCGCGACCCCGACATCGTCCAGCGGCTGGCCGACCGGATCACCCAGATCGTCGCGATGGACGCGACCAACGAGGACGCGCTGAACGCGATGGATATTCGCTCCTTTGACACAGTGGTCGTCTCGATCGGCACGCACTTCGAGAACAACCTGATGACCACCGTGGCCCTCAAGAGCCTCGGCGTCCACCGGGTGGTCTGCAAGGCGCTCAACGAGCGCCAGCAGCAGATCCTGCTGCGTGTTGGTGCCGACCAGGTGGTGCTGCCCGAGCACGAGGCCGGCTCACGGCTGGCCGCCCGCCTGGCCGACCCGCTGGTGCTCGATCACCTCGACCTGGGGCCGGGCTTCAGCGTGGCCGAGATCCGCGTGCCGCGCGCCTTCGTCGGCCAGTCGCTGGCCAAGAGCGACCTGCGCCGCTCCTTTGGGATCAACGTCCTGGCGGTGCGCCGCGACGGCAATCTGCTTGTCACCCCGCCGGTCGATATGATCTTCAGCGACGATGATAAGATTCTGGTGATCGGATCAGACGAGAGCATTAGCATCTTCTGCAGCCAGGCCTGATGCGCACACTCATCCCCCGCGACGACTTCGTCGTTGAGCCAGTCAAACCGCTGCCGCGCCCGCGCCGGCCCGTCCCGCCGGCCCTGCGCCTGGTGCTCGGCCTGGCGATGCTGGTTGTCCTGGGCACGCTCATCCTGATGCTGCCGATCTGCAGCACGGGCGAGCCCCTGGCCCTGAACGAGGCGCTCTTCACCGCCACCTCGGCCCTCAGCGTCACTGGCCTGTCGATCATCACCCCGGTGCACGACCTCTCGCTCACCGGCCAGGTGGTGCTGCTCGGCCTGATCCAGATCGGCGGCGTGGGCTTTATGGTCGTCACGGTGGTGATCCTGCGCCTGCTGGGGCGCAAGATATCCCTGCTCGACCGGCTCACCCTGAGCGACTCGCTGGGCCTGCTGGTGCCCGGCGCTATCCTCAAGCTCACCCGGCGCATCCTGCTCACGGTGCTGATGATTGAGGGCGGCGGCGCCCTGCTGCTCTTCCTGCACTGGCGCGGCGACCCCAGGCTGAGCGTGAGCCAGGCGGCGCTCTACGCGATCTTCCACGCGGTGTCAGCCTTCTGCAACGCGGGGTTCGACCTCTTCTCTGGCACGCCGGGCTTCCCCGACGGCATCCCGCGCGATAACTTCTCGCTGATCGTGCTCGGCGGGCTGATCTTCCTGGGCGGCCTGGGTATCCCGGTGCTGGCCGACCTGCTGCTCTATTACCGTGAGCGCCGGCTCTCGCTGCACACGCGGATCACCCTGACGGTGGTGGGCTTTCTGGTGATCAGCGGGACCGTAGGATTTTTTATCGCCGAGGGCCGGGCGGGGGTGGGCACGCTGCGCGACGAGCCCCTCGGCCGGCTGCTGCTGATCTCGCTCTTCCAGTCGATCTCGGCGCGCACCGCCGGCTTCGCCGGCATCGCCGCCTTCTCTGACCTGACCCCGCCGAGCCAGCTGCTGATGATCACCCTGATGTTCATCGGCTGCCCGCCAGCCTCAATGGGCGGCGGGATCACCACCGGCACCTTCGCGGTGCTCACCGTCTCGCTGTGGGGCTTCGTCCGCGGCCTGCCCACGCCCCGCTTCGGCGGGCGCTCGCTGGCCGCCGGCACGGCCCGGCGCGCCGCCGCCGTGCTCACGATCTCGCTTTTCGTGGTGCTGCTGGCCACCTGGCTCATCCTGATCACGCACGATGGGGTCAGCCTGGACACCGCCGCCTTCGAGGTGGTGTCGGCCTTCGCCACCTGTGGCCTGAGCCTGAACTTCACCTCGCAGCTCAACCTCTTCGGGCAGATGGTGATCGTGCTGGTGATGTTCTGGGGACGGCTGGGCGCCCTGACGATCGTGATCGCCCTGGCCCAGCAGCCCGGCCGGCCGCAGCAGATCACGTACCCCGAGGAGCAGATCTTGATCGGATAGGGGTTGGGGGTTGGGGGTGGAAGGTTGGGGCAGCTGCGGCTGCAAGGCAGATGTCCGGCTGCTGGTACAATGGCGGGACATGCGTCAGCTCCTCACCATACTGTCGCGGGCGCTACGCCCGACTACCATCGCTCTACCTGCCGCACTTCTGGCGGGTATTGCGACCATATGCCTGCTGTTTAGCGCCACGCCGCGCCGCTACGATGTGATGCCGGACCGGCTGCGCTTTACGGGGAAGGCGATCGACGCGGGGCTGCATAACCTTGAGCACTCGGCCGACCCCACCTCGCCGATGAGCTACCGCTGGACGAACGGGGCGGCCCGGATCATCCTGCCGAACCCCGGCGGTCCGCTGGAGCTGCGCCTTGAGCTGGCGGCTGGGAATGGGCGCCGCATTGACGCGCTGATCTTGACCGCCAACAACAGCCTGCCAATCACCGTAGGCCCTGGGCCGAGGGTCTACCGCATGCTACTACGGCCCGAGCGAGATGAGCTCGTCGCCCTCCGCATCGAGTCGCCCACCTTCAGCGAGCCGGGCGGGGCGCGGCAGCTGGGGGTGATCGTAGCGGAGGTCGGCGTGATCGGCGGCGGTTGGCCGACCGACATGGTGCTGGTGAGCGCGCTGCTGTCCGGCCTTGCCCTCTACCTGCTTGCCATTCGCTGGCTCCCGCCGAGGCTCGCCGCCGGCGGCGCGCTGGCGGCGCAGACGATGGCCCTGGCCTGGGAGAGCGGCTCCGGCTGGCCGCAGGGGATCTTCGCCTCGCTTGAGGCGATCGGTGTGGCCGTCGTGGCACTGGCGGCGCTCGCCCTTGAGCTTGCGCAGCCGGGCGGGATCGGCCCGCGCAGCGCCGCGCGCCCTGCCGTGAGGGTGATGGCCGCGCGTGCCGCGATGGTCGCGATCTTCCTCGTCGCGGCCATCTGGACGCAGGTTGTGGTGGTGCCCGGCCTGGCCTCCGATCTGGTGGTCTACCTGCGGGCGGCGGCGCGCTCGCTGAGCGGGGGCGACCCCTACCAGCCCTTTCTCATCGGCGCATCCTATGTCTACCCGCCGCCGGCCCTAGCCCTGTTCGGGCCGCTCACCGCGCTCACCCAGCCCGACGCCCAGGCCTTCTGGCGTCTCCTGAGCGCGCTGGCGATCATCGGCAGCATCCTGTCGCTGCGCCGCGCCTTCGCGATGGCCGTGCCTGTGCCCCTCGGCACGACATGGCTCCTCGCCCTCGCGGCGAGCTTTGCCCCGCTCTGGGAGAGCCTGACGATTGGGCAGGTGAACGCGCTGGTGCTGCTCGGCATCAGCCTCTTCATCCTCGGGTACCGCGACCGGCGCTGGGCCTGGGCCGGCGACCTCGGGCTGGCCGGGGCGATTATGCTCAAGATCTCGCCGCTGCTGCTGCTGGCCCTGCCGCTGCTGCGCCGTGATTGGCCGCGCTGCCTGCGGGTGAGCCTCGGGCTGCTCGGCCTGAGCCTGCTGGCCCTGCCCTGGTTCGGCCCGCAGCTCTGGGTGGGCTTCCTCGCCATTGTGCCGCAGCTGCTCCAGGGGGGCGATGCGAACCCCTATAACCTGTCGCTGTCCGCCATGGGCTTTCGCCTCGGCCCGAGCGCTGCCCTGATCGGCCGGCTGCTCGCCGCCGCCCTGCCGCTGCTCTGGCTGCTGCTCTGCCTGCGCGACCGGCGCGGCGACCCGCGCCCCCTCCTGGCCCTCGGCGTCCTTGTGATGATGATCGGCTCAAACTTGGTCTGGTACCACCACCTGGTCTTCCTGGCGGTGCCACTGGCCTGGCTGCTGATCGGCACGACCGTCGGGGGGCCGGCTCTGGCAGGCCTGATCGGTCTCTCCCTAGTTCAGCTCGCCGGCCCGGCTACGTTCGTCCTGGGCCTCGGGCCATGGGCCGCCGCCGCCGGCTACCTCACGCTCTTCGGAGCGACGCTCGCCGGGATGCGCCGGGCCGCCGAGCCTGATCTGATCTGATCTGAATCTTGTGGCCGCAGCTGGCCGCAGCACGCTGCGGCCCTCAATGGTACATATGTTGTTTTATGGGATAATCGCGCTGCTGACCGCGCCGCTGCTGCTCTATCTGCCCGGCTGGGCGATCGGCCGCGCCATGAACGCCGCTCCCGCCGACCTGCTGGAGCGCCACTATGAGCGGGTGGCCATCTCGGCGCTCTGGAGCGGCTGGCTGGCCCTG
>NZ_JAIEWN010000009.1:72252-83205 GCF_019599295.1 Oscillochloris sp. ZM17-4
CCCGGCTGGACTTCTTCCTGCTCGGGCCGGTCATCGGCTACCTGCTCTACTGCTGGGTGAGCCGGCGCTGGGGCCGACCGCAGACGCTGATGGCGATCGGCATGGGCGCGATGCTGCTCCACGCCGGCCTGCATATCGCCCTGATCGCCCGCGCCTACCTCTTCGACACGGGCCACGACCGGCTGATGGACTACGCGATCATCTCGCTGCTCAGCCTGCCCTTCCTCACCGAGCCGCTGCGCGCCGACTATCTGGCCACCAGCGCCCTGGCCACGCCCGGGCGTCTGATCATCGAGGTCGTCGCCCTCCTCGCCGCCGCCGCCGGCCTGCTGGCCCTGCGCTGGCGCGCGGATCTGCTCCGCCGCGCCGAGGCGGCCCTGCTCGCCCGGCGCACCCTCCTGCTGCGCCTCATCGCCGTCGGGGTGGTGCTGCTGGCCGGCTACGCCTACCTCGTGCGTCCGCAGATCATCGACGCCGACCTGCTCTTTAACACGCGCGGCGGCTGGGGCGACCCGCTCACCCGCGACCCGGCCCTGGTGGCGGGCGATGTGCGCAGCGGCCGGCTGACCCCCGATGAGGCGCACACCATGGCCGGCGTGGTGATGCGGCCCGGCCCCTACTGGTTCTCTCAGCCCGACCTGGCGGCCACCCAGGAGCAGCGTGCGCGCCTGGCGGCCGAGCGCGGTCCCTGGCGCGGCCCGCTCTCGAACCAGACCAGCAACTGGCTGCGGCTCCAGGGCTACATCGGCGCGCCGATCCACCTGCCCGTCGTGCTCTGGTACAACGAGTTTAAGACCATGAGCTGGTGGCAGCGGCTGACGATCGACCCATCGACGCTCACCTCGGCGCCCGCGCCGCTGCAGAACAAGGAGACGATCCCCCTGGCGAACCTGGTGCGCGTGGGCTGGTATCTCTCGCCCCTCGGCATCATCCTCGGCGTGGTGGGCTACGCGCTCTGGTGGCGTCGCGGGCTCGACCGGGCCTCCTGGCTCTTCCTGGTGGTCGCCTTCGTCGGCACCTTCTTCTTTGTCCGGCAGACCTACGGGACGTCCGACCAGACCTATATCTACATCCTGCGCCGCTTCGTGCCGATCGCCTACCCGGCGCTCAGCCTGGGGATGGCGTATGCGCTCGCTGCGCTTGGGGGGTGGGGGGTGGGGGGTGGGGGGTGGGGGGCTACGCCCCAACCCCTAACCCACAGGCTCCGACTCGTCCTTGCGGCAGGCCTTGTGGCACTTCAGCTTGCCTTCTTCATCGTCACCAACCAGCCGATCTACCGCCACGTGGAGTACGCCGGGGCGCTGGGGCAGCTCGATGCGGCCGTGGCAAACTTTACGCCAGGGCGGGATGTGCTGCTGATGCGCGGCGGCGGCCCGATCTGGTCTGAGGCCCGCGATGTGCCGGATCTGGTGGCGACCCCCCTGCGCTTTATCTACGGCCTCGACGCCTTCACGGTGAAGAGCAGCCGCCCGGGCGCCTACGCCGACAGCCTGGCCGCCGAGGTGGCGCGCTGGCAGGCGGAGGGCCGCCAGGTCTATCTGCTGCTGAGCGCCAGCGGGGCCGGCTTCGCCCTGCCGGGATACCGGCTGGAGCCGGCCGGCGGCCTCACGCTCGATATCCCTGAGTTCGAGCAGCTGACGAGCCAGAAGCCGCGCAATGTCGCGCGGCTGACCCTGCCCTTCCAGATCTACCGGGCGCTGCCTGCCAGCTCGGGCGTGCTGGATACCGCGCGGCTACCTCTGACGCCAGATAGCTTTGCGGCCCAGGTGTACGGCTTCTACCGCCCCGAGGATCGCGCCGACGGCAGCCGCTACGCATGGACGAATGGCGACGCGCTGCTGCGCCTGGCCTGGCCGGGCGGGGCCGCCGCGCAGACCGTCCGCCTGACCCTGGCCGGCGGGGATCGGCCGGCGCACCTCGGCCCAGCGCGCGTCTGCCTCTCGGCGCGGCCCGAGGATGGCGTGTGGCCGGAGGTCTCCGACGCGGCGGTGGATCTGGGCTGCGTGGAGGTGTCCGACGCGCCGGCGGAGTACGCGCTGCGCCTTGACCCGGCTGCGCTGCCGCCCGCGCCTGGCGGCACCCTGCTGCTGCGGATCACCAGCGAGTCGTGGGTGCCCGCCGCCGAGGATTCGCGGCAGACCGACCAGCGCTCCGTCGGCGTGCAGTTCGGCGGGATGACGGCGTCGCCGTAGGGTTGGCTCGCGAGCCGCCCCTACCTCATATAGTTCAATGGGTGTGCCAGCGAAGCTGGCACACCCATTGAACTATATGGAGGTTTCTAGCGAGCCTCGTAGACGAGGAACGTCGGCCCCCGGCCATCGGGGAAGCTCGGCCCCGCCGCGAGGGGGCGCGGGTCCGGGCCGAGGAGCGGCGCAAGATCGGCAAGCTCCTGATCGATGAGGTAGCCTGAGATCAGGACGCGGTCGCCCGGCTGCGCTGGCGCCGACAGCGTCGCCCGGTCAAACGACTCGACATCCAGGCCGGCGCGCAGGAAGGCGAATACGTCGTTGGTGGAGATCTCGTACGGCACATAGATCTTCCCGCCTGACGGGCTGCCCGCCGCGTCGCGCACATACACGCCCATCTGGCTCTGCACCGGGGAGAACCCCATGAAGACCTCCGGGTCGGGCGGCATGATCACAAAGTAGATCCACACGTTCAGGGCCAGGGCCAGCCCCAGGCATGCGGACGCGGCCCAGGAGCGCATCCGGCGCCTGCCCGCCGTCTCTGGCCACACCATACGCAGCAGCTCGGCCATGCCGAGGGCGGCGATGGCGCATGAGAGGGGCGCGGCCTCGAATGCGCGCATGCCGTGGGGCGAGTCGAGCGCGAGGGCGCTGGGCAGGAGGCTGACGCCGAGTATGGCCAGCATGAACAGGCTGCGCCAGCCCGTGAGGCGGCGCAGCAGGGCGGCCATGCCCAGCAGGAAGCCCAGCCCGGTTATGTAGTCGAGCATGGGGCGCCCGGGGGCGTGGTGACGCCCGTTCAGATCGCCCTCGACATTGAACATGAGGATGTGGCGGCGCAGGCTATCGTCGAGCACGGCCAGCGGCGCGCGGCCCTGGCGGGCGCTCTCGCCGAGCACAAAGACCTCGCTGACCCGGCCGTTAAAGTCGTCCGGCTGACGAAGGGCGTAGCTGAGCAGCGGGGCGAGGACGAGCAGGCAGCCCAGCGCCGCCGGCAGCACAGCCATGAGCCAGCGCCTCCACGCTCTGCGCTCGATCAGCGTCGCAAGCGCCAGCAGCCCGCCCATCAGCGGCGCAAACCGGCCGATGTGGTAGGTCTGGGCGGCCAGCCCGAAGCATGCGCCCGCCAGCAGGCCGCCGGCGACAATCGCAATCGGCCGCGAGGCCCGCCCCGGCGCGGGCCGCAGGGCGCGGTCGAGTAGCCAGAGGCCGCCCCAGGTGAGCAGCGGCTCGAAGATCGTGGGGAATGAGAATCGGCTGATCGTGATCTGCCAGCTCGAGATCGCCACGAGCAGGGCGGCCAGCAGCCCCACGCCGCGCGCGGGGAGGCCCGGGGAGGCGGGGGCGGCGCCCTCCGCGAGCGTGCTGCGGGGTGGCTCAGCGAGCGTGGCGGCCAGCCGGGCCATGAGGGCGTAGACCGGCAAGACGGTGAGCGCGCCGACGATCGCCGTCACCAGGCGCATCGTCCAGACATGCACGCCGATCAGCTTGATCGCCAGCGCGAAGACGTAGATCGTGAGCGCCGGCATGCTCACCCGCCCCTCGGCGATATACACCGGCGTGTACAGCGGGTCGCTGTTGATGCGGAGGGCGGCCAGTCCGTGGCGGGCCTCGTCGCGCCAGAGGCCGAATGGCAGGCTGTCGATCCGGTAGAGGCGCAGGGCGAGCGCGAGGGCGACGATCATGCCGAGCAGGAGGGCGGCCTGGGCGCGGCCGATCTTGGCCGAGGCCGGCGCCCAGAGCCCCGCGCCCAGGCCGTCGGCGGTGGCGAGCAGGAGGAGCAGCCCGATCAGGGCCAGGGCGATCGCCGGGCCGACCATGGCCTGGCTGTTGAGCGCGCCCTGGGCCACGGCCAGCATGCCGAGGCCGGCGATCGTAAGCGTCCCACCGGCGACGCGCGCCCGCCCGGCGGCCCGGCGCCAGGGCGCCAGGGCGGCAGTGCCGAGCAGCAGGCTCAGCAGGCCGAGCGCCCAGGGCGTTGGCGGGAGCGCCCATGCCAGGCTGTAGGGGGAGCGCCAGGCCCAGACGCTCAGTGCCAGGCCGAGGAGCGCGATAGTCGCGCTGGCAAGCGTCGCCGGCAGCCGTGTCGCCTGTGGCAGCGCCATGTGCACGAGCCACGCCCCGCCGGCCGCAGCCAGCCCAACCGCCCAGCAGAGCAGCAGGCTGCGGGCCAGCGCCTCGGCGAGCCCCCCATCCAGCCGAGCGATGCGCAGCCAGTCGAGGGGGACGCCGAGCGGCCGGTAATCGCGCGCGTCGTCGCTGGCCCCTGGCCTGCTCATCGCGCTGACGAGGTTGATCCGCTGCGCATCGCCGGCGAGGGTGGCGGCCGCGCCGGGCGGCAGCAGCACATGGTAGAGCCGCCAGCCGGGGATGATGTCGAAGGTGGCGAACCGCTCGTCGCCACGGGACAGTCTGACCTGCGGCGTGCCCTGGGACACCAGGCGCTCGCCGCTCAGCCGCAGGGTGATCATGGCGGCGGTCGAGGGCGCGCCGTGGAGCAGCATCCGGGCCTGCGGCCCGCTCCAGCGGAAGATCGCGTCCTGGCCCGGCTCGGGCTGGTAGAACCCCCAGAGGCTGCGCGCGGCGTCGGAGCTGCGGGCGTCGACCCGCAGGGGCGGCGCGGACGCGATCGCGGCGGTGAGCAGCGCGAGCAGCGTGAGCAGCAGGGCCGTGGGAAGGGCGAGAGACATGCCGAGCCGGCGTGGCCCGCTACCTGGGGCGCGAGAGGGAGGAGCCATTGGTCACTTGCGCTCGCCGAGGATGGCGGCGCTGTGGTGGGGGCTGATCACATCGGCGAGGTGGCGCGAGAACTGCGGGACGCGGCGCAGACCGCTGCGGTGCAGGAGAACTCGCAGGAGGACCCGCAGCGTCGCCAGCCCATAGACGACCGAGCGCCGGAAGTTCACCGACGACGCCTCGGCGAAGTAGCGGGTCGGCACGGCTATCTCGCCAATGCGGAAGCCGTAGAGCACCGCCTGGGCGATCATCTCCGTGTCGAAGACAAAGTCGTCTGAGTTGAGCAGGAAGGGCACGGTCTCGATCAGGCGGCGGTTGTATGCGCGAAAGCCGGTGTGGCACTCCGAGAGCCGCAGCCCGAAGACGCGGTTCTCACAGATCGTGAGGAAGCGGTTTGCCACATACTTCCAGATCGGCATCCCGCCCTCAAGCGCCGGGTTGCCCGTCTCGCCGGGCGTGCGCAGCAGCCGCGAGCCCAGCATCATATCGCACTCGCCGGCCAGGATCGGCGCGATCAGCGCCGGGATGCACGTCGAGTCATACTGATAGTCGGGGTGCAGCATCACCACAACATCGGCGCCGGCCCGCAGCGACTCAAGGTAGCACGTCTTCTGGTTGCCCCCGTAGCCGCGGTTCTGGATATGGGGAACCACCTCCAGCCCAAGCTGTCGGGCGATGGTCACGGTCTCATCCCGAGAGACATCATCGACCAGAATGACATGGTCGACAATGTCGTGCGGGATGTCGTGGTATGTCTGCTCAAGTGTGCGGGCGGCGTTGTAGGCCGGCATCACCACCACAATACGCTGCTGCACTGCCATAGGTAACCTTGAGATGTGTGGGTAAGCCTTGTATTGCCGACAATTATAGCAGAAAAGCTATTCCGCGCAGCCGTTTTGCGCAGCGGCTCCTGGGCTGATGCACCGCTTCCGGCCCAGCCGGCCCCCATGGCCGCAACTTCACATCGGGGGTTTTGCTGTATGATAGCCCAGGTGTGAGGGCGTAGACAAGGCGTGCAGGAGCTGTACCGCTTGGCGTCGGGTGTCATGTTTCGATGCGCTATCCCTGTCCACTGGCCCCTGTATCCTTGTCGTAGTGTCGAGCTATACAGATGTTTCGACCCCGTCGCCTGAGCGACACCCCCCCCCCAGGCCGAACGCGCTCTGCCCAGCTGCTGACGGCCGCCTGGGGCCTGGCCTGGTCTGGCGGGATGCCTCTGGCGCTTGCCGCCATCGCCATGCTTGTGGTGCTGGCCGCCTACCAGGTGCCATTCCAGGGCCAGATCAGCCTCGTCGCTGACCCCTCCCCCGTGGTCCTGAGCGGGGTCTACGCGCCAGAGTCGACGCTCTCCGGCACGGCTCAGCGCTGGACGTCGCCGCAGGCGCGCATCACCATCCCCGGTGTGGGCGCTGGCGACGCCATCATGCGCCTGCATCTCTTCGGCGGCAACGCGGCGGACGCGGGCCGCACGCTCCAGATCCGCGCCGGCGACCGCGATCTGGCCCAGGTCACGCTGCGGCCCTCGTGGCAGGTGATTCTACTGGAGGTGCCGGCCGGCGCGTTCGACCTGCGCAGCGGCGACCTCACGCTGGATCTTCGGGTCGCGGCGCTCTATGCGCCCCAGGACCGGCGCGAGCTCGGCGTCTCGCTCAGCGATCTGGATCTGTGGCCGGTGGCAGGCCCGCGCGCGTGGCCCCTGGGCCGCGCGCTCCAGCTCGTCCTCGTCTCCACCTTGATCCTATGGGCGCTGCGCCTCGCCGGCCTGGGCGCGCGCGCCGCGGTGAGCGCCGCCTTGGCGCCGCTCCTGGCCCTTGGCGCCGCCCTGGCCCTGACTGCCGGTGGAGATCACGCGCCGCGCTTTCAGGCCGCCCTCGCCCTCGATGTGCTCACACACATTCTGCCGCTCACGCTCGCCCTGGCCGCGCTGCTGCGCCTCGGCACCTCCAGCTGGGCGCGCGCGCCTGGCGGGGCGCGCTGGGCGGCACCGCTGCGCGTCGCGGTGCTGCTGATCTTCACCCTGCGGCTGTCCGGCGTCGCGCACCCACAGTTCGTCCCCATCGATCAGGAGCTGCGGGCCAACCAGCTGATCGGGATCGCCGAGGGCCGCCTCGCCGACGTGCTGCCGAGGCTTGAGCAGCAGCACGAGTGGGGCACCCGCGAGGCTGTGCCCTACTCGCTGTTCACCTACTACCTGCTTCTGCCCCTGGTGTGGCTCACCGATAGCCGCGACCAGCTCGTGGCCGCTGTGAAGCTTGTCACGGTGCTGGCTGACGCCAGCGTGCCCTTGCTGCTCTGGGCGATGCTGCGGCGCGACCCGCAGGGCGGCGAGGTGGCGGCGTGGGCCGGGCTCACCTATGCGGCGCTGCCTGTCGGCTACATCTTCTTCCACGATGGCAGCTTCCCGACCACGCTCGGGCTCTGGGTGACGCTGGCCGCCCTCGCGGCCTATGTCACGCTGGTTGCCGAGTACGAGCCGCCAGCGGGGTGGCGGTCGCCGGGCGGCGCGCTGCGCTGGCTGCTCTGTGCGCTGCTTCTGGCCTTCGCTATCGCGGCCTATGTGACCCAGGTCGTCTTTGTGCCCTTTCTGGTGGGGGGGCTGGCGGCCAGCCTGATCATGCTTGGCGATGGGCCGGGCCAGCGACGGGCCGGCTGGCGGCTGACGGGGCTCCTGGCGGCCGGCCTCGTGGTGGCCTGGCTGCTGGTCTACGCCGGCTACACGGTGACGCTCCTCACGCGCACCATCCCGGCCTACCTGGGCCTGATCGCCGCGCAGGGCACGGTCGGGCGTGAGGCGGACAGCTTCTTCGGCACGCCGATCAACAGCTTCCCCCAGCACCTCGACGCGCACTTCCGCGTCTGGCCAGTGCTGCTGGGTAGCGCGGCCCTAGCGGGCCTGCTCAGCGGACGCCGCCGGCTGTGGGCCGCCCACCTGGGCCTGGCGTACGGGATGTTCATCGCCGCCACCTCGCTCGCCGAGCTCGTGTTCGGGCTGTGGAACAAGCACATGTATTTCGCCGCCCCCGGCGTGGCCCTGCTGTCCGGCAGCGGCCTGGCCTGGCTCTGGCGGCGCGGGCGCGCCGGGCAGGTGATCTGTGTCGCCCTGCTGGCGTCCCTCTTCTGGTCTGGCGCGGTCGCCTGGGCCAATCGGTCGATATGGTACATCCTGCCGCCGAGCGCCCTGTAAAAAAATGATGGTGCTGCGGCGTGGCATACGCCACGCCGCAGCACCATCACACACAGGGATGCGTGGGGGCAGCGCCTACCCCCGGTAGGCCAGCAGGCGCAGGCCGTTCAGCACCACCAGGATCGTCGAGCCCTCGTGGCCGACGACGCCGAGGGGCAGGGGCACGCCGATCGTCAGGGTCGAGATGACCAGCACCACCACCACCGCCATCGCGAAGGCGATATTCTGCCAGACGACGCGCTGGGTACGCTTGCTGAGGCTCACGGCGTAGCCGATCGCGCCCAGGTCGTCGGACATCAGGACGATGTCGGCCGTCTCCAGGGCGGCGTCGGTGCCGGCGGCGCCCATGGCGATCCCGCTGGATGCGGCGGCTAGGGCCGGCGCATCGTTCACGCCGTCGCCGACCATCGCCACCGGGCCATACTTCGCGCCCAGCTCCTCGACGAGCCGCAGCTTATCCTCGGGCAGCAGGCCGGCGTGGACCTCGTCGATCCCCAGGCGGCGGCCCATGGCCTCGGCCACGCGGGCGTTATCGCCGGTGAGCATCACGATCCGCTCGATGCCGGCGGCGCGCAGGGCGACCAGCTTCTCGGCGGCGTCGGGGCGCTCGCGGTCCATCACCGTCACCATGCCGAGCCAGCGGTCGCCCCGGCGGGCCAGCAGCACCGTGCCGCGGCCCTCATCGGCCAGTCGGTCCATCTCGGCCAGCATCTCGGCGGGGACATCCACTCCGGCCTGGGCCATCAGGCGCGGCGTGCCGACCAGCGTCTCCTCGCCGTCCCAGCTGGCCCGCACGCCCATGCCGGTCACGGCGGCGAACTGCTCGGGCTCGGCGGGGGAGAGGCCCTGGGCGTTGGCGTAGGCCATGATCGCGCGGGCGATCGGGTGCTCGCTCGGCTGCTCGGCGCGGGCCACGGCGGCCAGCAGATCCTCGGCGCTTACGCCGGGCTGCGGCAGCACGTCGGTCAGCTCGGGGTGGCCGAAGGTGAGCGTGCCGGTCTTATCGAAGGCGATGACCTTGACCTTGCTCAGCTCCTCCAGGTGGGCTCCGCCCTTGAAGAGCACGCCCTTGCGGGCCGCGTTGGCGATCGCGCTGAGCAGGGCCGCCGGCACGCTGATCACCAGGGCGCAGGGCGAGGCCACGGTGAGCAGCACCATGCCCCGGTAGAAGTTCTCGCTGAAGGGCACGCCGAAGATCGAGGGCACCAGGGTGATGAAGAGCAGCACCGAGACGATCACGCCCATGGCGTAGTACTGCTCGGCCCGGTCGAGGAAGCTCTGGGTGCTGGCCTTGCGCGACTGGGCCTCGCTGACCATGGTGATGATCCGGGCCAGGGTGCTCTCGCTGGCCGGCTTCGTCACCAGCATATCGAGCGCGCCATTGATGTTGAGCGTGCCGGCGAGCACCGCCGCGCCCTCGCCGCGCTGCACCGGCATCGACTCGCCGGTGATGGCCGACTCATCGAAGTTGGCGCTGCCGCGCTGGATCTTCCCATCGAGCGGCACGCGGTCGCCGGGGCGCAGCAGCACCACATCGCCCACCTGCACCTCGTCGAGCGCCATCTCCACGATCTGCTCGCCGCGGCGGATCGTCACCGTATCAGGGCGCAGCTCCATCAGCGACGAGATCGCCCGCTCGGTGCGGCGCATCGCGTAGCCCTGCAGCACGTTGCTCAGCGAGAAGAGGAAGAGCAGGATGGCACCCTCGGTCCATGCGTCCACGTAGGCCGCGCCGAGGGCCGCGATCACCATCAGCAGGTCAACCTCGATCGTGCGCTCGCGCAGGGCGGCGATGATCGCGCGCACCGCGTAGAACCCACCCACGACGTAGGTGGCCAGGTTCACCGCCAGGTGTACGCCCGCCGGCGCGCCGAGCTGCTCGGTTATCAGGCCAGCCGCGATCCCGGCCAGCGTCAGCGCCACAAAGAGCGGCTCGATAAATTCGTCGTTCAGTTGCAGCCGCAAACCGGGACGATCCTTGGTCTGTGTGTGAGAAAGCGTAGACATAGTGGGTCTCCGTTGTAATGTTGAATGTTGAATGTTGAATGTTGAATGTTGAATGTTGAATGTGGTGCTGACATTCAGCATTCAACATTCAACATTCAACATTAGTACAGCACCTGCTGATCCTCGGGGTCGAGCTTCTGGATGAGCTCATCGCCCAGCCGGGCGAAGATCCGCTGGGCGAACAGCTCCATCCAGATGAACTGTCGGGCGATGAGCACCATGTTGATGTTGGTGGTGACGGTGGCGGCGGTGATCTGGTGTCCGCTCGATATCAGGAACTCGGTCTCGTCGGAGACGACGATCAGCGTCTCCTGCATCCGGTGCAGCTGCGTCTCGCGCTTAGGGTGGCGCACCACCTGGCCAAGCTCAAAGGGCAGATCGCCGGTGAGGATGACTCCCAGGCAGATGCCGCGGGCGTGGGCGGCCTCCAGGTGGTGGCGAAGGTCGCTCACATCGGCGTCGGTCAGCACCAGCATCAGCTCGCTCTTCGCCGCGTCGATCAGGTCGGCGGCGTAGTTCAGGGCCTCGCGGCGCCCGCTGAAGTTCCAGAGCCGGCCGGTCTTCTCGCGGTTGTAGAGCGGCAGCAGGGCAGAGCGAAGATCCGCCGCCCGTGTGTGGGCCTCGCGCTCATAGCGGTCCAGCAGCATCTCCGGGGGTACCGGCTGGTAGAGGGTGGCCTTCTCCTCTACGGACTTCAGCACGGCCCCGCGCGCCTCCAGCCGCCCCAGGGCCTCGTAGACCATCGAGCGTGGCACGCCCGATGTCTTGCTGACCTGGTAGCCGGTGGCTGGGTTCTCGCCGAGGAGCGACAGGTAGACCTTCGCCTCGTACTCGGTCATC
>NZ_JAIEWN010000009.1:83305-91138 GCF_019599295.1 Oscillochloris sp. ZM17-4
ATATGGGGGTTGGGGGTTGGGAGTTGGGGGATATGACGAAGCCCGCTTCGTATCTCGAAGCGGGCTTCAGCCATCTCTAGATTCGGGGCTAACCCCTAACTCCCACCCCCCAACTCCCAACCCCTCCCTAAAAGATCGGGTCGGCCGGGCTATCGAAGAGCGGGGTCAGCTCGGGGGGCGATCCGAGGGTGTCACTCGTCCCGGTGTCGAGCGAGTCGTTGGTCACAAGCACCTCGGGCGCCGGGTCGGCGTTCACCGTAGAGCCGGCGTCGGGGATGGGCACGTTCGGGCCGCCCGAGCTGAGGGAGAGCGTGCTGATCGTCAGGAAGCCGCTGTCGGCCCCCTTGGCGGTGAAGTCGTACTCGCCGGTGGGCAGCCGCTCGTCCAGGTAGATGTCGGCGAAGAACTCGCCGTTGGCGTCGGCGTACTGCGAGGGCAGCCCGCGCACCGCGTTGTCCGGCAGGGTCATCCAGACATCGACCCGCTCGTAGGGGTTGAAGCGCTTGCCCTGCACCTCGAAGAGCGTGCCCTGGGCGCCATTGCGCGAGGACGGGTAGGCCACCCGCAGCTGTGCCCAGCCGCTCAGCGGCGAGGCCCGCGAGGTCAGGTTGAAGCGGCTGATCACCTGGTAGCCGCTGAGGTTCCCCAGCGCGGTGAAGGCGTAGAACCCGGTCGGGTGGTTGGCGTTAAACTCGAAGGGCACCGCGAACGAGCCGATGTCGCTGGTCGTGGGCTGGTAGGGGAAGGAGAAGACGACGCCGTCGGGCGCGGTGATCCAGATCGAGATCAGCTCGCGGGCCACGAATCCGCGCCCGAAGATGTTCACCAGCGCGCCCTGCTGGCTGCTCGGGTCGCCGGTGGTGTTATCCTCGATGATCAGCGAGGCCTGGCCGGGGTCCGGCGCCGGGCCGACCTGCGGGATGACGGCGAAGTTGGCCGCGACCTGGCGGTTGCTCTGGAGGCCCAGGGCGGTGAAGGTGTAGCAGCCGTAGGGCCACTTGTTGGTCGTCTGGAAGGGGTAGTAGTAGTCGCCGCCCCCGTCGGTGAAGCTGATCCAGGGGAAGTTGGCCGGCATGTCGATCACGCCGTCCAGGCCATTGATCGGGATCGGCACCCCGTTGAACGAGAGGGCCGTCACCGGGTCCTGGAGCGAGTTCAGGTCGTTGATGCTGGTGACCACCGGGCTTAGCACGCGGCCGTCCGGGAAGGTGAACGAGATCGATACCGGCTCATTCGGCCAGAACTGCTGGAGCTCCAGCCCAAAGTTTGAGCCCTGGTAGCCCGCAGGCATCGTGATGCTCGTCTGCTGGCAGGTGGTGGTGGTTGGCCCCTGGACATACATCAACGCCCCGGTGTTCGCCGCCGATGAGCGGTAGGCGAAGAGGCCGAGCACCGTCGCTAGGGTCAGGGTCAGCCCCAGGGCGACGAGCGTCTTGCCGTTCTTGAGGATCATTGTGGGTGCTCCATATCACATTTGCTTGACGTTAGGGCGTAGCGCGCTACGCCCGTACAGAGAATAGCTAGCGGATCATCCCCCTCTGCGGGATGTGGTGGCCGTTCATTCAGACCCTCCTTTCCTCGGCCAGCTTGTGGAGACAGCAACGCCCGCCCTGCCTCGATGATAGGGCGTAGATCGACGAGCGTGGGCCTCGTCGATGCCATATGCTGATCTCCAATGATGGGAAACGCGACCCTTGGCGCTGGCCACGCTGTGATGGTATAGTACTGACAGGAGCCTGAAACGAACAAGCTGCGTATATTACGGCAGCCTTACAGCGGATGACTGAAGGATGACAACCCCACGCTACACGCTGCTCTACGACGGGAACTGCCGCATCTGCGTCGGCCAGGCGGAGATGGTGGCAGGCTATAACGACGATGGGCGGATCGAAGTGCTCGACATGAACAGCGACTCGGCCCATGCCCGCTTCCCGCAGGTGCGCCCCGAGGACGCCCGGCGCGAGCTGCACCTGGTCGCGCCGGATGGCACCCTGCACCGGGGGGCCGAGGCGGTGCGCGAGACGCTGCTGCGCCTGCCCTCGCTGAGCGGGCTCGGTGAGCTGATGCGTCTTCCCGGCGCCATGAGCCTGGCCCGCCCGATCTACGCGTTCGTGGCCCGCAACCGCTATCTCCTCGGCGGGCGCGCCGGCGCCTGCGAGGATGATGTATGCCGGTGATACCCCGTAGGGCCGAAGCATCGGGGATTGTCGCTCTGCGACAACCCCCGATGCTTCGGCCCTACCTGATGGTGTTGGGTGTCATCCTCGCCCTCGCGCCGGGCGCGGCCCTCGCCTGCGGCATGCCCCTGGGGGCCCGGATCACCTTCGAGCGCGCCCTGCTGATCGACGCCGGCCCGCGCAAGCAGCTGATCACGACGGTTGACCTGAGCGATGCCGACCCCGACGCCGCCGTGATCTTCCCTGTCCCGGCCGCGCCCACGGTCGACCAGCCCGCCGGCGGCGATGGCCTCTTCCCCTACCTGATCGCGGCGACCCAGCCGCTCGTCGAGCAAAAGAGCCGCTATGTCTGGCGCCTGAGCGACACGGCCGGCGCGGGCGCGCCCCCCGGCGGCGTGAGCGTGCTTGGCCGCGAGACGCTCGGCGGCTATGATGTGGCCCGCCTCAGCGCCGACGACCCAGCCGCCCTCCAGACATGGCTCGACCAGAACGGCTACAGGGTGCCCGCTGCGGCCGCGCCGATCCTGGCCGCCTATGTCGGCGAGGGCTGGAAGTTTGTGGCGGTGAAGCTCAGCGCGGGCGACCGTGAGGGCGCGCTGTCGCCCCTGCGGATCAGCTATCAGGCCGAGGATCTCATCTACCCGATGCGCCTGGGCTCCCTGTCCGACCGGCCGGTCGGCGTGGAGCTGTTTGTGCTCAGCGACCACCGCAGCGAGCTGCCCGCCCTGTCCACCACCTTCGCCGGCCCGCTCAGCAGCCTCGACCCGGCCCCCACGGGCGACCTGGCGGAGCTGCTGTCCGGCGCGCCCTACCTCACCCGCATGCGCTCCGCCGAGCTCGACCCGGCCAGCCTCACGGACGACTTCACGGTCGGCCGGGCGGCGAGCGATGATCCCTACCGCGAGGCCGTGACGGTCTATACGGATGTCTCCATCGCCGAGGACTACGCCATCATGGGGATCTTTCTCTGCCTGGCGGCCTTCTCGCCGGTCTCCTTCCTGCTCGCCCTGGCCATCCGCCGGCGCATCCGGGCGCTCGCCCCCGCGCCCGAGGATCCGTAGCTGGGTCGTCGGGGTCTGAGGCGCGAGAGTGGTGCGATCTACGCGGTTTCTGGTATGCTATATATGGACATATACATACTAATGATTCGGAGGGATACGTTCGATGCAAGAATCACTCTATAGCCATACCTTTGAGGCACCGCTGCTCGACGGGGCCGTGCAGCCACTGGCCGCCTACCGCGGCAAGGTGCTGCTGATCGTGAACGTGGCCAGCCTCTGTGGGCTGAGCCCGCAGTACGCGGGCCTTGAGGCGCTCTACCGGCGCTACCATGAGCGCGGCCTGGTGGTGCTGGGCTTCCCCAGTAACGACTTTGCCCAGGAGCTGAGCGACCCGGCGGAGATCGCGCAGTTTTGCAGCCGGAAGTATGATGTCACCTTCCCGATCTTCGCGAAGATCGCGGTCAATGGCGCGGGCACCCACCCGCTCTTTGCCTTCCTCAAGCGCCAGCAGAAGGGCTTCCTCGGCAGCGAGCCGATCAAGTGGAACTTCACCAAGTTCCTCGTGGATCGCGAAGGGCTCGTGCTGCGGCGCTACGCGCCGACCGAGACTCCTGAGCAGATCGAGGGTGAGGTGGCCGAGCTGGTGAATGAGGTGTATCAGCCCGGCTCGTAGGGAAGGAGCCGCGGTAGGGGCGCAGTGAGCTGTGTCCCTACCGCGCCAATCATTGAGGTGTCTATGGCCGCCTTCGCCGACTATCCAGACTACGACGGTCTCGGGCTGGCCGAGCTGGTATCTACCCGGCAGGTCACACCGCTGGAGCTTGTCGAGGCGGCGATCTCCCAGATCGATGCCCGCAATCCGGCGCTGAACGCGGTGGTGCTGCCGATGTTCGCGCAGGCTCGCGCTGTCGCGCTCGGCCCGCTGCCTGACGGCCCCTTCGCCGGGGTGCCCATGGTGCTGAAGGACTTCTGGTCTACCTACGCCGGCCTGCCGACCAGCAGCGGCAACCGGATGTTGCGCCACATCCCGCGCGGGCGCGACAGTGCGATGGTGCGGCGCTGGAAGGCGGCGGGCGCGATCATGGTTGGCAAGACCAACACGCCTGAGCTGGCCCTACAGCCTGTCACTGAGCCGGAGACCTTCGGCCCCTGCCGTAACCCCTGGGATCTGGCGCGCACGCCGGGCGGATCCAGCGGCGGCTCGGCGGCGGCGGTAGCGGCGGGCATGGTGCCGATCGCCGGGGCTACCGATGGCGGCGGCTCGATCCGCATGCCGGCCTCGTGCTGCGGCCTGTTTGGCCTGAAGGTCTCGCGCGGGCGCACGCCGGCCGGCCCCGACCTGGGCGAGATGTGGCGCGGACTAGGTGTCGAGCACGTGATCACCCGCTCGGTGCGCGACAGCGCGGCCATGCTCGACGCGACGGCGGGGATCGACCCGGGCGCGCCCTACGCGGCCCCGAGTCCCGCACGGCCTTTCCTGGAAGAGGTGACGGCCGAGCCGGGCCGGCTGCGCATCGCCTTCACCGACCGGCCCTTCTTCGGACACAGGGTTCACACGGAGTGCCGATCCGGCCTGCGGGCGACGGCGCAGCTGCTTGCGGATCTGGGCCATGAGGTGGTCGAGGCTGCGCCGCCGGTCGATGGCGATGCCTGCGCGCAGGCGATGATGGTGGTGGTGGCGGGCGAGCTGCGGGCCGACATTGTCGAGGCGGCCCGGCTGGCCGGGCGGCGGCCGCGCCCCGAGGACTTCGAGGCCGCGACCTATGCCCTCGGGCTGCTCAGCGCGGCCACTGGCGCCGACGCCTATGTCGCCGCCTGGCGCCTGTTCCAGCGCACCGCCCGCGATATGGCGCGCTTCCATGAGCGCTATGATGTGCTGCTGACTCCAACCCTGGCCGCGCCGCCGCTGCCGATTGGCTCCTTCGACCTCACGCCGGCCGAGGCCGTGGCCCTGAAGGTGATCAACCGGCTGGGCGCGGGCTGGCTGCTGAAGACGCTGGGGGTGGCCGGGCCGATTGCGAAGAAGCTCTACGACTTCATGCCCTATACGCAGCTCTTCAACCTGACCGGGCAGCCGGCCATGTCGCTGCCGCTGCACTGGAGCGCCGACGGGCTGCCGATCGGCATGCAGTTCGCCGCGCCCTATGGCGACGAGGCGACGCTGCTGCGGCTGGCCGGCCAGCTGGAGCGCGCCCGGCCCTGGGCTGGGCGGGCGCCGCCGCCCGCCCTCGGTTTTTAGTACTTTTGTTAGCGCGAATAAGCGCGCCAAAGGCGCGAACCCGAATGCTTCGGCCCTACACATATTGGATTATGCTTTACGTACTCCAGACCATCCCCGGCCTCGGCCAGCTCGCCTGGCGCGAGGTCGAGGCCGCCATCCCCGGCGACAGCGAGCGCCCGGGGCCGCGCCTGCTCGGCCTGAAGGCCGTGCCCGGCCGCGACGACATTGTGATGATTGACCACCGCGGCGGCCCGCGGCCCCTGCTCAAGCTGCGGGTCAGCGAGGATGTCTTCGCTATCGCCGCCCGCGGCTTCAAGATCGCCTACGACGACCGTGGCCTGCGCCAGATCCACGCCGCCGTGCGCGGCTCTGAGGCGGTGCAGGACGCCCTGAACGCGTGGCGCAAGGCCACCGGCAGCCAGAAGCAGAACGGCACCTTCCGCGTGATCGCCCGCGTCGTCGGCACGCAGCGCTTTATGCGCCGTGATGTGGGCCGCGCCGTCGCTGACGCGGTGCGCGACGGCTGGCCCGGCCGCTGGCTGCCGGTCGAGGATGACTCCGACATCGAGATCTGGGCCACCCTGATCGAGAGCGAGCTGATCTGCGCCGTGCGCCTCTCGGACGCCAGCATGCGCAAGCGCGAGAAGATCAAGCACCTGCCGGCCTCGCTGCGCCCGGCCCTCGCCGCCGCGATGGTTCACCTCACCTACCCCTCGGCGGGCGATGTCTTCCTCGACCCGATGGCTGGCGCGGGCACCCTGCTGCTGGAGCGGGCCGCCGCCGGGCCGTTCGCCGAGATGCACGGCGGCGACATCAACGGCGACGCCCTCTCGGCCATGCAGACGAACCTGCGCGGCACGCGCGGCGAGGTCAGCCTGAGCCGCTGGGACGCCCGCAAGCTGCCGCTGGACGACGGCGAGGTGGATAAGGTGGCGGTCAACCTGCCCTTCGGCAAGCAGATCGCCGACGAGACGCTGATCCCCAGCCTTTACCGAGGGGTGCTGTCTGAGATCGCCCGCGTGATGCGCCCCGGCGGGCGGCTAGTCGTCCTGGCCGGCAAGACCGGCGTGCTCGAGTCGGCCCGCTACGGCGCGGCGCGCGTCCTGCGCCCCCTGGAGCGCCACCGCGTGATCGTGCTCGGCCAGGCGGCCACCATCCACGAGTATGTCCGCGAGGCAGGCCCGGCGCGCCGCTACGCCGAACCGCCGCCCGTTCGCCCGCAGGACGACGATGACGACGACTACCCGGCCTGAGCCTGGTCGCCCACGGCCCTGGCGGATCTTCCTGCTCGGCCCGGTGCTGGCCCTGGTGCTGCTGCCCTCCAGCTTCACCGCCGCCGCCCTGCCCATCCTGCGGGCGGAGTGGGGGGCCAGCGCCGCCGCGATCGGCTGGGTCTTCGCCGCCTACCAGGCCGGCTACGTCCTGAGCGTCCTGCTCATCCTGCCGCTGACCGACCGCTTCCCGATCGGCTGGGTGATCAGCGCCTGCACGGTCGCCACCTGCGCCGCCTTCCTGGCCTTCCCGCTGCTCGCCCACGATGTCTGGAGCGCCTCGGCCATCCGCTTCGTGGCCGGGCTGGGCCTGGCCGGGATCTATATGCCCGGCACGCGGGTGGTGGCCTTCGCCGCGCCGCCGCAGCGCCGCGGGCTGGCCGTGGGCGCCTACGTCTCGGCATTCTACCTGGGCGGCGCGCTCTCGCTCTGGTGCAGCGGCCTGCTGCTCGCACATGTGCCCTGGCCCACGGCCGCCCTGGCCCTGGCCCTGGCCGCCGCCGTCGCCCTGCCCCTGGCGGTCTACGCCACCGTGGGCGTCGCCGCGCCGACGGGCCGGCGGGCCAGCCTCGACCTGAGCGTGCTGCGCGAGGGGCCGGTGGCCCGCACGATCATCAGCTACACCGGCCACGCCTGGGAGCTCTATATCTCGCGGGGCTGGCTGGCCGCCTTCCTGGCCAGCGCCCTGCTCGCCCGCGGCCTCGACGCCACCGAGGCCGCATCCAGCGGCAGCCAGTGGGCCGCCCTGATGTCGGGCCTCGGCACGCCCGGGGTCTTCTTCGGGGCATGGATCTCTGATCGGCTCGGGCGCGCCCGCTCGGCCCTGGTGATCGCCCTGTCCAGCGGTGCGATCTCGCTCGGCTTCGGATTCCTGCACGCCTCGCCCTGGATCTTGCTCGCCGGCGTCGGCTGCCTGCTCGGCCTGCTCACCTCGGCCGACTCGGCGATCTACTCCACCGCGATCACCGAGTGGTCGCCGCCCGACCGGCTCGGCTCGGCCCAGGCCCTCCAGGCCTTCATCGGATTCGGGGCCACCGTGCTGGCCCCGGTGGTGGCCGGCTGGATGCTCGACCTCGGCGCATCCTGGGGCGTGGTCTTCGCCGTCGGCGGCGTGATCACGATCGCCATGGCCCTGCCGCTCATCCCGCTGATCGGCTGGCGAA
>NZ_JAIEWN010000009.1:91238-101236 GCF_019599295.1 Oscillochloris sp. ZM17-4
CGGGGTATTGGTGGCGGTGGGCGGCACCGGCGTCCTCGTGGCGGTGGCAGGCACCGGGGTGTTGGTGGCGGTAGCTGCCACCAGGGTGCTGCTGGCCGTAGGCGCCGTCGTCGCGGTCGCGCCGCCCCCAATGGGGATGGTGGGCGCGGGCGCAATGGTGGGCGGCGACACGAGGTACGGGGTCGCCGATGGCGCGGGCGGTTGTGTTGCCGTCGGTGGCGCGCTCGGGTCTGCTGTGGCTGCCTCAGCCGCAGTGAGTCCTTGGTTGACATCGTTGAAGACTAACGATGTCTTTTTACCAACGCTATTAAGGACACCAGTAGTTACAAGTGCGATGAGCCCAATAAAGAGAGCGTACTCGACAATGGACTGCGCAGGCGACCGACGGCGATTGATCCGCGGGTTAGCGCGCGCCTGACTTCGAAGAGGGTTGTGTGCCATGCTGCCCTCAGGCGTGTGTGATCTCAGCAGCGCTGCTATGGCATCAGGGCGCGCGTTCCTGAGATCGGATGGTAGGATGAGAGTAAATGATGGGTGGGTCTTGGACGCAGGCGATGATCGTGGCCTTCTGGAGTCTCGCGCTCCCCTCTTCGCATATATGTGACATTTTAATGTTCTTATCTTATATGGCCGTAGTTACTGGCTTATAACCTGATCACAGGTCTATATACCCCTCGTTTTGCGGCGGCGCAGCGCACATTCCGCGCCCCGTGGATGGCGCACTCTCTATACTTATACATTCCTTATATTTTCATTAGAAGATATCAATTTTCATATCCGTATATATCTTTTTATTCACATATTTACGCGCATCGCCCTCACGCTGAGCGTGATCGTCGGTGTCGGGATGGGCTTTATCAGGGTGCCGCCCGACCCTCCGCGCGTCGCCGGGGATCTCTATGTGTCGGGCGCGCCCTAACAGCGCCGGGTGGTATCATACGGCGGCCTGAAGCTTATAGAAAGAGGACAGCGATGTCTGAGGAGCGCTTTCTGGTGACCGGCGCCCTGGGCTGCATCGGCGCCTGGGTGGTGCGCAACCTGGCCCGCGAGGGCGTGCCGACCACGATCTTCGACCTGGGCGGCAGCGCCCACCGCCTGCGGCTGGTGCTCGACGACGCCGAGCTGGAGCGGGTGCAGATCATCAAGGGCGACATCACCGACATGGCGGCGGTCGAGGCGGGCCTGGCCGAGTCGGGGGCGACCCGGATTATCCACCTTGCGGCGCTCCAGGTGCCCTTCTGCAAGGCCGACCCGTCCCTCGGCGCGCGGGTGAACGTCGTCGGCACGGTGAACCTGTTCGAGGCCGCCAAGCGGGCCGGCATTGGCCACCTGGTCTACGCCAGCAGCGTGGCGGTCTACGGGCGCAGCGAGGACTACGGCGAGGGTTCGCTGGGCGACGACGCGGCGCAGAGCCCGCGCACGCACTACGGGGTCTACAAGCAGGCCAACGAGGGCACGGCGCGGGTCTACTGGCTGGACGAGGGGGTGAGCAGCATCGGGCTGCGGCCCTACACGATCTACGGGCCGGGGCGCGACCAGGGCCTGACCTCGGGGCCGACGCGGGCGATGGTGGCGGCTGCTGCGGGCCGGCCCTACCACATCCCCTTCAGCGGCCGCCAGGGCCTCCAGTACGCCGACGACACGGCGCGGCTGTTCATCCAGGCCGCGCGGACGCCCCGCGCCGGCGCGCCGGTCTTCAACCTGCGCGGCAGCGTGGTGGCGATGGGCGAGATCGTCGCGGCGATCGAGGCGGCCGCGCCGGCGGCGCGGGGCCAGATCACCTTCGCCGGCCCGCCGCTGCCCTTCCCCGAGGAGCTGGACGACGCCGGGCTGCGCGCGGCCCTGGGCGAGGTGCCCTTCACCCCGCTGGTCGAGGGCGTCGCGCAGAGCGTCGAGCGCTTCAGGCAGGCCATCGCCGCCGGGCGCATGGACCCGGCCGGCTACCTGGGATGAGGCTCAGCGTGCGCTCGTAAGGGCGCAGCAGCGTCGCGCTGCTGCGCCCTTACGTCGTCAGCGAGGCAGCCCGATCGCGGCCATGGCCGCCTCCTCGTGGGCGCGCATGGCGGCGGCCTCATCGGGGCCGCGCTCGTGGTCGTGGCCGAGCAGGTGCAGGGCGCCGTGGGCGGACAGGTAGGCCAGTTCGCGGGCCGGCGCGTGGCCGTACTCGGCGGCCTGGGCCACGACCCGCTCGTAGGAGATGGCGATATCGCCCAGGTAGCGCGGCCCCTCGGCCTGGGCCACGAAGCCGCTCTCGGGGCCGTCGTCGGCGAAGGAGAGCACATCCGTGGGCGCGTCGACGCCCCGGTAGTCGCGGTTCATGGCGTGGATGTGGGCGTCGTCGGTGATCAGCACGCCGACCTCAAGCGGCGCGGCCCCGCCCTCGGCCCGCAGCACCGCCGCGATCGCCCGCTCGACCAGGGCCGGGTCGAGCCCCTCGGGCAGGCGGCCCTCCAGCCCCTCGGCGAGCGTCACCTCGATGATATGATCCATAAGCTCCACATCGCCTAAGGACGCAGCGCGCTGCGTCCTTAGGCGATCATCTTCAGCGGTATCTGCGCGCTAGCGGAGACCGGCCCCGCGCAGAATCTCAGCAACCTGTATGATCACATCGCGCTCGCGCTCAAAGGAGACCAGGCGCAGCGCGTCGTCGAGCGAGAACCAGCGCGCATCGTCGACCTCGGCCTCCTGGGGGCGCACCTCGCCGCTTGAGTAGCTGATCAGGAAGAGGTCGACATACTTGTGGATGCGCGAGGACCCGGCGCGGAACCAGTACTCGATCGTCGCCAGGTGCTGGACGATCTCGCCCGAGAGGCCCGTCTCCTCGGCGACCTCACGCAGCGCCGCAGCCTCGGCCGTCTCCCCGCGGTTCACGTGGCCCTTGGGCAGCCCCCAGCGGCCGCCGCGGTCGGTGGCGATCAGCGCCACCTCCGCCTGCGACGCGATAACCCGATAGATCACGCCGCCAGCAGAGTAGGCAGTGCGATGGAGGGTCGTTCTGTTGGCGTGTGAGGTCATGAATATCAGGCTTTCTTGGGCATGCGGGCGAGCATCGCATCCCAGTAGGTTTTTGTTGCGTAGCTGATTCGCTCCTCACCATGGCACAAAGGCACTATTGTAGGCATTATAGCATGCAACGCTTCTTGCGGGCTGCCGCCCCGCTGGCGGGGGCAGGGCTGTTGCGACGATACTGCTGGCAAACCCTGAATCGGCGGGCACGTGAACTGGGCTTGTCTGTGCAATGTGGCTCCGCGCGCGCTATGCTGTGCCCTACGGCGCGCTGGCGTCGGGCTGAGCGACACACACACGAGCATGCAACCTCGGCGCGCACGCTGCGTATCATGTTACGGATGCTCACCTTTAGGTGCGAAAGCCCAGGACGTTCACCGGCCGCGTTCCAGTGGAGCGGCGCCGGGTTCGGCATAAAGGGCAGGGCCGCCAGGCTGAAGACAAACATCGCCGCCACAACAAGGTAGAGTGCGCGAGGGTTACGCATCGTGTGCCTCCGTATCGCGCGTCGCCGGCGCCGCGCCGCCGACGCTAAAGAGCTGCATCATCTGCTGGAGCATCTCCTGCACGACGGTGGTGTTCAGCCGGTAGATGATCTTCTGGCCGTTGCGCGTGGAGGCCACCAGGTCGGCGGCCTTCAGCACGCTCAGGTGGTGCGACACGCTCGGCGCTGAGATCGCGAAGCGCGCCGCGATATCGCCGGCAGTCATGTCGCCCTCGTTGAGCATCTGCAGGATCGCCCGCCGCGTCGGGTCGGACATCGCCTGCATGGTTTGGGTGAGTGCGTTCTCCATAGATGTTTAGCCAACTGTCTAATTAGGCCACGGTCGAAGTATACGCCGGGGCCGGGCGTCGGTCAATCCTTCGCTGGGCGGATGTCTCCCCTCGCGTAACCTTCGTGTAACTACGCGTGATACTGTAGTGCTGAGCCGTGATCCTCACCGTGCATTTATCGCGCGCACCTGCGCGCTGTCAAAGGAGACACGCTGTGACCAACAAACAGAGCGATGGGTTCGACCCCACTGACCCCATCGGCACGTGGCGCACGATCCGCGATGCGAACCTCGACGCATGGGCCAAGGGCATGGCATCCATGGTCAACACCGAGTCCTTCTCCAAGGCGCTCGGCGTCCAGCTCGACACGATGCTCGCCGCATCTGCCCCCATGCAGAATGTCATGACGCAGTACATGGAGGCCTACCTCGCCCAGGCGAGCATGCCCTCGCGCGCTGAGGTGATCAGCCTGGCCCAGCGCATGACGAACATCGAGATGCGCCTGGATGACATGGACGCCCGGCTGGATGATATCCTCTTCGCCGTGCGCTCTCTGGCTGTGCCCGCGCCTGCTCCCGCCCCCGTCGCCCCCCCTGAGCTGCCTGTTGAGGCGGCGCCGGTCGCCGCCACCCCGGTCGCCGAGGCTGCGCCCGCGCCGGCCGCCGAGGAGGCTGCGCCCGAGTCTGAGCCGAAGTCGGCCCCGCGCCGCAGCCGTAAGCCTGCAACTGAGTAGCCGATGATCCGCCGGAGCCTGTGTCCGGCGTCGTACAACGCTATGATGTAGATAGCTATCGGCTATCGGCTATCGGCTATCGGCTATCGGCTATCGGCTATCTCATACTCGCGTACGGAGCAGATTATGACAACTATGCCAGACCCGATCCTGGACCCTGAGGTGATGACGAAGCGCTTCCTTGAGGAGCTCGACCGCTTCACCAAGAGCAGCGACACCTTCGCCAAGCTTGCCACGAGCCGCCTTGATATTAAAATCGGACAGACCCCCAAGACCCTTATCTGGTCGTTGAATAAGGCGAAGCTGTATCACTTCACGCCGGTGCTGCCGCCCGAACAGCGCCACCCGGTGCCGCTCCTGCTGATCTTCGCCCTGATCAACCGGCCCGACATCTTCGACCTGCGCCCCGGCAATAGCTTCGTCGAGTACCTGCTCAACCAGGGCTACGATGTCTATATGGTTGACTGGGGTCGCCCCGGCCAGGAGGACTCGCACTACACCTTCGATGACTATGTGCTGGAGTACATGCCCCGCATCGTCCGCGCGATGCAGCGGCACATGGGCAAGCGTGAAGATAAGGAGGCCGGCCCCTTCAACCGCTGGCTGACCACCGAGTACTACAATGTCGATGAGTTGGTGCGTCAGTATGGCAATATGCCCGGCTCGATGATCGACTATGGCAGCAAGATGCTCAAGCCGGTCGAGAACTTTATCAGCAACTACTTCAAGCTCTGGGATAACCTCGATAACCCGGCGGTCGTCGAGTCCTACATGGCGATGAACAAGTGGGTCACCGACCTGGTCGACTTCCCGGGCGGGGCCTTCCGCCAGTGGGTCGTCGAGTTCTACCGCGAGAACCGGCTGATGGAGGGCACCCTCAAGCTGCGCGGCGAGACGGTGAACCTGCGCAACATCCGCTGCAACTTCCTGAATGTGATCGCCGACAAGGATCACATCGTGCCAACCTGCCAGTCCACCTCGGTGATGGATAAGGTCGGCACGCGCGATAAGCTACTGCTGCATATGCGCGGCGGCCACATCGGCATGATGGTCGGCAGCGGCGCGAACAAGCGGGTCTGGCCGCAGATTGACGCCTGGCTGGCCAAGCGTAGCAACTAGGTCGTGTGATGGGGGCGTAGCTGCAGCTTCGCCCCCAGAGTCTTTTTAACAACATAACGTGCAGAGGAGCAATGTACCATGCGTCTCACGAACAAGGTCGCCTTTGTCACCGGCGGCGGGCAGGGCATCGGTCGTCTGACCGCCCTCACGTTCGCCCGCGAGGGTGCGAAGGTTGTTGTCGCCGATATTAATATGAGCGCGGCCCAGGCCGTGGCCGATGAGATCATCCAGGCCGACGGCCAGGCCCGCGCCGTCTTCCTCGACGCGGCCCGCTCCGAGTCGGTCGAAGTCGCCATGCGCACCGCCAGCGAGTGGGGCGGCGGCATCGATATCCTGGTGAACAACGCCGGCATCACCCGCGACGCCCGCATGCAGAAGATGACCGAGGATCAGTGGGACGCGGTGCTCGGCGTGAACCTCAAGGGCGTGTGGCTCTGTAGCAAGTACGCGGCCCCCTACATGATCGCGCGCGGCGGCGGCGCTATCCTCAACGCCGCCTCGGTGGTCGCCCTCTACGGCAACTTCGGCCAGAGCAACTATGTGGCCGCCAAGGCTGGCGTGATCGGCATGACGAAGACCTGGGCCCGCGAGCTTGGCCCGAGCGGCATCCGCGTGAACGCGGTGGCCCCCGGCTTCATCCAGACCGACATGATCGCCACGGTGCCCGATAAGGTGATCGAGTCGATGAAGGAGCGCACGCCGCTGCGCCGCATCGGCTACGCCGAGGATATCGCCAACGCCTACCTTTTCCTCGCCTCCGATGAGGCCAGCTTCATCACGGGCATTGTGCTCTCAGTCGACGGCGGCCTGATATTTTGATTACACCGTAGGGACGCAGCGCGCTGCGTCCCTACGGTGTAATCAACGGATCCCTGTGTCGCTACCCGATACTATCTCGCTCGCGCGGCAGCGCCTCCAGTCACTGGGGGCGCTGCTCGCGCGTCTGCGCCGCACCCCCCTGCGCGGCTGGCCACTGATCGAGCTGGGCGTCCCCGAGGCTGCGGCGGTCTATATGCTGGCCTTCCTGGGCTCCGCCGCCTTCGGGGTCGTCCGCCAGATCCTCTTTAACGCGCAGTTCGGCCTGAGCGACGCGGCCGGCGCCTACTACGCGGCATTCCGCCTGCCCGACACGATCAACACCTTGGTGAGCGGCGGCGCCCTCACCAACGCCCTGGTGCCGGTGCTCGTGGCCGCCTACGCGCGCGGCGGCGACGCGGCCGCCCGGCGCGTCCTCAACCTCGCGCTGACCGTCCTGCTCGGCGTTGCCGGCGCCCTCGGCCTCGCCGCAGCCCTGGCCGCCCCTGCATTTGTGCGCGTTCTGCTCGCCCCCGGCCTTGACCCGGCCACCCAGGCGCTCACCGTGAGCCTCACCCGGATCATGCTCCTTGAGGTGATGCTGGTGGTGGCGGAGAGCGGCCTGGTGGCCTTGCTGGTCAGCCGCAACCAGCTCCTGCTCCCCGCCCTCGCCGCAGTCCTGCACAACATCGCTATGATCGGCGGGATCGTCGCGGCGATGATCTTCCCGCAGGTGGGGATCTACGGGCCGACGGTGGGCGCCATCCTCGACGCGCTGATCAAGCTGGCCCTGCTGGCGCCGGGGCTGCGCGGGCGCGGCTACCGCCTCCGCCTGCTCTGGGCGCCCGGCGACCGCGACCTGCGCACGGCGCTGCGCCTGCTGGTGCCTAACGCGATCTCCAGCGGGGTGAACTACAGCGGGGTGATCGTGGACACCGCGCTGAGCACTCTGTCCGGCCAGGCGGCGGCCCTCGGCGCCATCCAGAACGCCTACCTGCTGGTCGGCCTACCCATCCGCATGCTCGGCGTCGCCATCGGCCAGGCCGCCCTGCCGCGCCTGTCGGCCCTGAGCCTGGCTGGCGACATGGCGGGCATGCGGCGGGCGCTGCGGCGGGCGCTGCTGGCGGCCTGCGGCATGGCCGCGCTGGCCGCCCTGGCGCTGATCGCCCTGGGCCGCCCGATGATCCGTATGCTCTTTGAGCGGGGCGCCTTCGATGTGGCCGCCGGCGACCTGACCTACCTGATGCTGGCGGCCTATAGCCTGGGCCTGCCGGCCTATGTGGCCACCGAGGTGCTCACGCGGGCGATGATCAGCCGCCTCGACACCCGCACTCCGCTGATCACCAACCTGCTCCAGCTCGGCCTGCGCGTGGCCCTGCTGCTCCCGCTGATCGGCCTGGTCGGCCCGGTGCTGGTGCCGCTAGTCTTCGCCGCATCCTCTGCCGTTGAGGCGGTGATACTTTACATCATTATGCGGCGACGACTCGCGTAGGGGCGGGCGCAGCGCGCTGCGTCCCTACATCTCTCCCGCCCGCGCCACGATCAGGGCCAGCAGGGCCGTGCGCGGCACGATGCTGTCGAGCCGGGTCGCCCAGGAGCACGTAGTTGCGCGCGTCGTTGCGGGCCATCCAGTGCCGCGCGAGCAGCTTTGGGCTGAGGGCGATCCCCATCTCTGCCTCCCCTAATTTCTGGGTCAGGGTGAGCGAGCGGGCGCCCTGGATGACATTGAACTGGTCGGTGGCGCTGCCCGCCGGCATGCCGCGCATGAGCCGGCCGAGCACATCCTCGAAGGGCTGGCTCTGGCTGTCGGCCCCGCCCTCGACCCCGCTGAACGAGTAGGTCCAGGCCCGCTCGATGTGGCCGAGCGCCGCCAGGGCGCCGTTGGCCAGCATGCGCTGTGGCAGCTGGGCCACAAAGGGGAAGGGCGCGATCTGTGTGCGCGTCTTGGCCTTGTCGAAGACGAACTCGTCGATCTGGGGGCAGCCGGCGCTGTAGCAGGCGAAGAGCAGCGCGATCATGCCCTCCACGTTCAGGTTGCTCATCTCGTCGAGGTCCGCGCCGGACAGCCAGTGCTCGGGCCGGATGCTGCCATACGCGAAGTCGGCGGTCAGCAGGGCGCCCTGGTTCATCACCAGGCGGGCCGGGTCGCTCATGGGCATGCCGATGCCGTGGGTTGCGCTGAAGAGCAGGGCCGGCGGCGCGCTGGCGCTCAGCAGCCGGCCGAGGTTGTCACGCGTGGCGTCGTCGCCCAGGTAGACCGTCGTGCTCATGCCCATCCTGGCGGGGATCTTGCCCGCCGCGCCGCTCCAGCTGATCAGCGGCGCGATCAGCTCGTCGGCGCTGCGCTCGGTCGAGGTGTCGCCCTCGTGGCGGGTGCCGAAGAAGGCGATCTCTGTGCGCTGGCGGCCGGCGTCGTCGGGGCGCTGCTCCCAGGCCACCACCCGCTCGGCGTAGGCCCGGTAGTCGTCGAGGCGGTGCTGGCCGCGCTCGTCGGTGAAGGCCAGCCGGCCCACCCCCCAGAACATATCCAGCTCGTACTGGAAGTCCCAGGGGATGAAGACCTGGTCACTGGGGGTGAGCGGGCCGGGGCGGCCGACGATCATCAGGTAGAAGGGCACGCCCCTGGTGGGGTCCACCGGGGCCTGGGATACGCCGCGGCGGGCGAGCCATTGGTCTACGCTGTCGCCGGAGCGCACCAGCAGCACCGGCGGCACCGTGACGCCCTCCCAGTTGAGGCGTTTGATCTGCCCCCATGGGTCATCGCTGGCATCCGACTGGGCGCTTGCTCTCATGGTCTTCTTTCCGCCGTCGGTGTGGCGGCTGAGCCATGCCCCGCAGGTCGTGTCGCCGCTCTGGAAGTCGAAGTCGCGCTTGCCGAAGCCCATCTGGCGCATCCGATGGTCGATCAGCGGCCAGAGCGCCTTGAGCACCGCCACATCCTCCTGGGCGTGGACCAGCACCGCCCAGCCGACCGCCTCGATCCGGTTCTGGTCATAGTCGGCGGTGACGCCATGATCCGCGATCATGTCGCCGATACCGCTGATGTTGAGCGCGCTCCTGATCGCCTCGGGGATGTCCGCTCTGAGGCGATCTTTCTTGTCGAACAGACTCTCGTGCTTGCCGTATGCTACGAGCTTGCTTTTGGCGCTCTCGTTAAACTTCGGCTGGCCGTAGCCGTTCAGCTCAACCTTCTCAGTCTCCGGCATCGCCACCGACACCAGGGTGGCCGCGTCGATCTTGAGCAGCAGGGTGCCCGTGGTGCCATCGATGCCGTTGGCGTAGAGCTCCTCGTTGTCCTCGCTCTCCCCGGCGCTCAAGAAGCTCAGCGAACCCGTATAGGCGGACGCAGCTACGTCTTCGCCCTGCTGATTCGGCGCGAGCTGTTTGGCCATCGCCTCAAGCTGCGCCACGCTCTTGCGGAGCGGCGCATCGTCTTCCATGGACCTCGCGAGTCGATCGGCCTGCTCCCGCATAAGCTCGATGGTGCGCTGGAGCGCCGCGGAGATGTCGCTGTTCGGGTCAGGTGACATGGTGTGTGTTCCTTCAATGGTGCTTAGGCATGTTTCAAACG
>NZ_JAIEWN010000009.1:101336-146129 GCF_019599295.1 Oscillochloris sp. ZM17-4
TCTGAAACATGCCTTAGACAAGGTTTCTGGTTGCTTTACAGTTTGATGCTATGAATGGCGTTCTACTGCACCAAATCTGCAATCTGCAATCTGCAATCTTGTCTTAGATCGCCAGCCGCACCGCCGGGTCGCCCAGGAGCACATAGTTGCGCGCGTCGTTGCGGGCCATCCAGAGCCGCGCGAGCCGCGCCGGGTTGGGCTGTATGCCGTGGCGTATATCCTCAAGCTCCTTTGTCAGGGTGAGCGAGCGAGCGCCCTGGATGACATTGAACTGGTCGGTGGCGCTGCCCGCCGGCATGCCCTTGAGCAGCCGGCCGATCACGTCCTGGAAGGGCTGGATCTGGCTGTCGGCGCCGCCCTCGACCCCGCTGAACGAGTAGGTCCAGGCCCGCTCGATGTGGCCGAGCACCGCCAGCGCCCCGTGCGCCAGCAGACGCTGCGGCAGCTGGGACACAAAGGAGAAGGGGGCGATCTGTGCGCGTGGCTTGCCCGGCTCAAAGGCAAACTCGTCATGCTGGGGGCAGCCGGCGCTGTAGCAGGCGAAGAGGCAGGCGATCATGCCCGCCACATTCAGGTTGCTCATGGCGTCCAGATCCTCGCCGGCCAGCCAGTGCTCGCGCCTGATGCTGCCATACGCGAAATCTGCGGTTAGCAGGGCGCCCTGGTGCATCACCAGCCGGGCCGGGTCGTCGCTCGACCGCAGGCCAATGCCGTGGGTGGCGCTGAAGAGGATCGCCGGCGGCGCGCTGGCGCTCAGCATCCGCGTCAGATTGTCGCGCGTGGCGTCATCGCCCAGGTAGAGCCTGTGTCCGAACCCGAGCCGGGCGGGGGTCGTGTTCGGCGCGCCACTCCACGCGGCCAGCGGGGTGACCAAGTTCTTGGCGCTGCGCTCGGTCGAGGTGTCGCCCTCGTGGCGTGTGCCGATGAAGGCGATCTCTTTGCGCAGGTGGCTGGCCGCGTCGGCGCGAGTCTCCCAGGCCACCACCTGCTCGGCATAGTCGCGGTAGGCGTCAAGGCGATGCCGCCCGCTCGCGTCCGTGAAGAGCAGCCGGCCCACCCCCCAGAAGACATCCAGCTCGTACTGGAAGCCCCACGGGATAAAGACATCGTCGTGGGGGTCGAGCGGGCCGGGCCGGCCGACGATCATCAGGTAGAAGGGCACCCCTTGCTTCGGGTCGACCGGGGCCTGGGAGACGCGGTGGCGCGTGAGCCAGTTGTTCACTGTCTCGCCGGTGCGCACGAGCAGCACCGGCGGCACCTCGCCCCAGTTGTCCCTGAGGCTCTTCTTGCCATCGTCGGTGTGGCGGCGGAGCCATGCGCCGCAGGAGCTGTCGCCGCTCTGGAAATCGAGGTTGAGCGGGCGGCAGCCCATCTGGCGCATGCGGTGCTGGATGAGCGGCGCGAGCGCTTTCAGCACCGCCACGTCCTCCTTCGCCCGCACCACCACCGCCCAGCGCGCCTCTGCGATAGTGTCCTGATCGACATCGGCGATTGTGCCATAGGTGTGGATGCCGCCAATGAGTCCCCTGGCGATCGTAACCGCCTCTGGCATGGGCTCTCCGCTCGGCGCAAACTCCTCGCTGCGGCAGAAGGCAGCGACCTTTGCCTTGTAGATGCTCTCTACGGCCGTGTCTGGCGGCTTGAACTGCCTGTTCTGGGCCATCGCCACAATGTCGCCAGCGGTGATATGGAGCAGGGGTTGTCCGGTGTGCGCGTCGATCCCGTTGGGGTAGAGCTCCTCGCCGCCCGCGCTCTGCACCAGATTGCGCTGAGGGGATGCCCCGGCCGGAGCCTGCTGGCGCGGATTGAGGTGCTGATCGAGAAGCTGGGTCAGCGTATCGTACTCGTTGTGAATATTGACAGGGGTGCTGGTCTGTCTGCCAGTGGAAGTCGTCTGCGCTATGAACTTGGGGAAATCCCGCCGATGGAACAGCTCGGCCAGCCGCTCGATCAGCGCCTGAATCTTCCGCAGCCTATCGCGCTCCTCCTCCTCCTGATGGCACCCTAGCTGCTCGACGTGCTGCCCCATGAGCTCAGTGGCCCGCTGAAGCGCCTCGTAGATCGTGTCGTAGGGGTCGGTTGCCATAGGTCTTCCTTGCGCGATCATCAGATCGCCAGCCGCACCGCCGGGTCGCCAAGGAGCAGATAGTTGCGCGCGTCGTTGCGGGCCATCCAGAGCCGCGCCAGCTGCGGCTTGGGCTTCGCATCGTACAGGAGGTACTCCAGCTCCTCGGTGAGGGTGAGCGAGCGGGCGCCCTGGATGACATTGAACTGGTCGGTGGCGCTGCCCGCCGGGATGCCGCGCATGAGCCGGCCGAGCACGTCCTGGAAGGGCTGGATCTGGCTGGTCGTCCCGGCTTCGGTGCCGCTGAACGAGTAGGTCCAGGCCCGCTCGACGTGGCCGAGCACCGCCAGCGCCCCGTTGACCAGCATGCGCTGCGGCAGCTGGGAGATGAAGGGGAAGGGCGCGATCTGCCGGCGCTGTTTGTTGGCGTCGAAGATGAACTCATCCTGCTGGGGGCAGCCGATGCCGTAGCAGGCGAAGAGAACGGCGATCATGCCCTCCACGTTCAGGTCGCTCATGGCGCCCAGGTCCGCGCCGGACAGCCAGTGCTCGGGCCTGATGCTGCCGTACGCGAAGTCAGCGGTCAGCAGCGCGCCCTGGTTCATCACCAGGCGGCTGGGGTCGCTCATGGGCAGGCCGATGCCGTGAGTGGCGCTGAAGAGCAGGGCCGGCGGCGCGCTGGCGCTCAGCAATCGGGCCAGGTTGTCTTTGGTCGCGTCTGTGCCGAGCGAGACGGTGTGTTCAAATTGCCGCTCGACGGGGATCTTGCCGCCCTGGCTCCACGCAAGCAGCGGCTTGACCAGCTCCTCGGTGCTGCGCTCGGTCGAGATATCGCCCTCGTGGCGGGTGCCGAAGAAGGCGAGCTCTTTGCGTAGGCGGCTGGCGGCGTCGGGGCGCTGCTCCCAGGCCACCACCCGCTCGGCGTAGGCCCGGTAGTCGTCGATCCGGTGCCGGCCGCCCTCGTCGGTGAAGGCCAGCCGGCCCACCCCCCAGAACATGTCCAGCTCATACTGAAAGTTCAGCGGGATGAATGTCTGGTCGCTGAGGTCGAGCGGGCCGGGGCGGCCGACGATCATCAGGTAGAAGGGCACGCCCTGCGCGGGGTCCACCGGCGCCTGGGATGTGCCGTGGCGCTTCAGCCAGGCGTTCACCCGCTCGCCGGACTCCACCAGCAGCACGGGCGGCACTGTGATCTCGTCCCACCGGGGCGTCTGCCCGGGCTGCCAGTGGATCGCGTCTTTGAATGTCCGCGCGCCGCCATCGGTGTGGCGGCTGAGCCAGGCCCCGCAGGACGTGTCGCCGCTCTGGAAGTCAAAGTCGCGCTTGCCGAAGCCCATCTGGATCATCCGGTGCTCGATCAGCGGCCAGAGCGCCTTGAGCACCGCCACATCCTCCTGGGCGTGGATCACCACCGCCCAGCCGGCCTCCTGGATCTTATTCTGATCGATGTCGGCGATGGTGCCGAGATGCTCGGTGACCAGCGACTTCTTGGCCTCGACCGCGACGTCGAGCGGCGGGTCTGTGCTGCTGCCCGGGTCGTAGCTGGCTATCTTCTTGCGATGAAGCTGTTTGATCTCCGGGTCGATCTGATACGCCTCATCTCTGGTCATCGCCACCACCGCCGCCGCGTTGATGCGCAGCAGCGGCATGCCGATAACGCCGTCGATCCCGTTCGGGTAGAGCTCCTCGGACTGCTCGCCGCCCCCGGCGTCGAGCAGGATCAGCGGCGCGCGGTACTCGTTCTCCGCCGGTGCGGCTTCCGTAGTCGCCGGCGTATCGCCCGCCGGGGGCGTGGGCGCGAGGGTGGCGGTCGGCGCATCGCCGAGGGCCGCCGCAAAGCTTTGCTCGAGCTGACCAAGGCGCCTCCCGAGATCACCGTAGTCTTGCCTGATAGCGCGCAGCTGGTCATAGAGCGCGCGGGTCTGCTCATCCGCCATGCCAGTTCTTTCCGATATCACGGGGGGCGCCGTCTCACGCGCGCGGGAGACGGGGGATAGGGGCGCGGCGATGCCGGCACGCGCCCCTGCCTCCCGCTCGCCTTCAGACTCCCGGCCGCGCAGTCAAATAGCCAACTTCACCGCCGGGTCGCCCAGGAGGGCGTAGTTGCGCGCGTCATTGCGGGCCATCCACAGCCGAGCCAGCAGCGATGGGTTGGGAATACTGCCACCGATCCCCTGCTCAAGCTCCTGAGTCAGGGTGAGCGAACGGGAGCCCTGGATGACATTAAACTGGTCGGTGGCGCTGCCGACCGGCATGCCTTGCATCAGCCGACTGACTACATCCTGGAATGGCTGGATCTGCGCCTTTACATTCTCGGTGCCGCTAAACGAGTAGGTCCAGGCCCGCTCGACATGGCCGAGCACTGCCAGTGCGCCCTTCAGCAGCATGCGCTGCGGCAGCTGAGCGATAAACGGGAAGGGCGCGATCTGCTGGCGCTTTTTGTTGGCATCGAAGATAAACTCGTCCTTGTCGGGGCATCCGGCACCGTAGCAGGCGAAGAGGAGGGCGATCATGCCGTCCAGGTTGGCGCTGCTCATGGCGTCCAGATCCTCGCCGGCCATCCAGTGCTCGCGCTTGATGTTGCCGAACTCGAAGTCTGCGGTCACCAGCGATCCCTGGTTCATCACCAGACGAGCTGGATCGCTCATTGGTAGGCCGACGCCGTGGGAGGCGGTGAACAGCAGGGCCGGCGGGGTACTGGCGGTCAGCAGCGCCTCCAGATTATTCTTGGTGGCATCGTCGCCCAGGTAGATGGTCGGATCCTGGTTGAAGCCGACGCGCTTGACGAACTTGCTTTCCTTGTTCCACTTGACCAGCGGCGCAACCAGCTCATCGGCGCTGCGCTGGGTGGAGTTATCATCCTCGTGGCGCGTGCCGAAGAAGGCGATCTCCTTGCGCAGGCGATTCGCCGCGTCGGCGCGGGTCTCCCATGCCACCACCCGCTCGGCGTAGGTCTTGTAGTCATCGAGGCGGTGGTGGCCGCTCACATCGCTGAAGACCAGCCGTCCCACGCCCCAGAAGAAGTCGAGCTCATACTGGAAGTGGAGCGAGATATAGATCTTATCATGAGAGTCGAGGGGGCCGGGGCGACCGACGAGCATCAGGTAATAGGGCACGCCGAGGGCAGGGTCGACAGGCCCCTGCGAGGTGCCGTGGCGCTTCAGCCAGGCGTTTACAGGTTCGTCGGGGCGCACGAGCAGCACCGGCGGCACCTTCCCCCAGGCGTTGGCCAGAGTCTTCTTGCCGCCATCGGTGTGGCGGCTCATCCATGCACCGCAGGTGGTGTCGCCGCTCTGGAAGTCGAAGTCGAGCTTGCTGAACTCCATCTGGCGCATACGGTGCTGGACGAGGGGCCAGAGCGCCTTGAGCACCGCGACATCCTCCTCGGCATGCACCACCACTGCCCAGCCGGCCTGCTGGATCTGGTTCTGATCGACCTCGCCCGTCGTGGCGAAGGAGCCATGTTCCTTTTCTTTGGCAAGGTTTTGCTCATCCTCCCACGAGCGCTCGCCCTTGGCGAACTTCGCCGCCGTATCGGTGTCGATCTTGAGCAGCAGCTGTCCAGTGACGCCGTCGACGCCATTGGCATCTAGCTCCTCGTTATCCTCACTCACTCCTTTGTTTAGGAAGACGAGCGGCCCCGTATAGGGGATGGTCTCCTCCGCAGGGGCGACGGCTGCCGGTTCCGGCGTAGCTGTGGGGGCGGGCCGGGGCAGCTGAGCAGGTGCAGGTGCCTCTATTGGCGCGGGGGCAGCCTCGTCCTCGTCCTCGTGCGAAGGCATCGGCACACCCAGGATGCGCTGGAGCCGCGTGGTCAGATCATCGACCTGATCCTTGAGCCCCAGCAGGTCGGCGTAGATCGCCATCAGGTTATCGCTGCCCTCGCCCGAACTGCCGAGGCGGGCCGATCCGGATTTGCCACGCGAGCCGACCTTCTTCGGCGGCGCGGCCACCTTCTCCTCGAGGACAATACCGTCGGCCACAAAGGCCACAAGGTTCTGGCGGGACACCAGCAGGAAGGGCATGTGGCAGTAGCCGGGGCCGTCGCTATTGTCCTTGCCCCAGTCGGGGCCCCAGCTGTTTCGCACAATAAAGTAGCCGCCGCCGGGGGCCGTCGCATCGGTGCGGTAGCCCACGACACACATGGCATGGCCGCCCTTTGCTTGTTCGCTGGGCAGCGGGAAGCGCAGCCGGCCCAAGATCGTCGCCTGGGTCGCGCCCGTCCAATGCGAGTAGATCGGCATACCGATCATCACCGGCTTACCCTCAGCCAGCTGGGCCTGGATCTGGTTCACCCCTGTGCTGCCCTTGGGCTGTAGCTGGGTGAAGCCGCTGATCCGGCGGCGTTTCGCCTCATCGTAGGCGGGCGCGGGCGGCGTCGGGCCACCGGGCTGGCTGGTATTAGGCTCAGCGTGGTAGGGCCAGGTTCGCTCGGTGCAGATTCCCACGTCGCGCAGCAGCTGGATGGCCAGGGCCGGATTCGTACCCACATCGCCGGGGATGCCGTCTCGCTCCTTGCAGAGGTAGTAGAGGAACTGCTCCGAGAGGTCGGTCGGGTCGCCGCTGAGGATCTGCAGCATTGAGGCCAGGGTGAAGGCCACGCAGGTGTTGCGCTGGCCTTGGTTCTGCGGGTCGGGGATGCCCCTGGCCTTGGTCAGCGGCTCAACAGCCTCGGGCAGATCGACCACGGTGGCGAAGGACGCCTCAACCTCAGGCACGCCGGTCATATCCAGGCCCGCGCCGACCTCAAACTCAACCGCGATGTCGAAAGGCGTATCTTGGGGGAGGGCTGCGTTGACGGCGTCGGCGAGGCTCCCCAGCGTGGCATCATCGACGCCCAGGACTGCCGCCAGCGTTTTCCGCCCGCTGAAGTTGATCGTGCTGCGGAACTCCTCGGCCGTCGTGATCCAGTATGGGTCTGCCAGCTTCTTACGGATCGTCTCGTCAAACCCGGCGATCCCGTCGAGCGGCGTGAGCGTGCGTTCAGGCATTCCAGCTCCTTCAAAGATTGCAGATTGCAGATTGCAGATTGCAGATTGCAGCATCAGTGTACGATACTCATTTGCGATCAACAATCCGCAATCTGCAATCACATGCGACTGAGGATGCTCTAAGGTACGATAATCTGTAATTACATGCGGCTGAGGATACCACGGATGAGCGCGGAGAAGCGGGGCTTGGCCTGCTCGCCGGCCTCCAGCACCTCGGCGTGGTTGGCCGGGGGGCCGTCGGGCATGGCCAGGTTGGTGATCAGCGAGAAGCCGAGGACGCGCATGCCGCCGTGGATGGCGACGATCACCTCGGGGGCGGTGGACATGCCCACGGCGTCGGCGCCCCAGATCCGCAGCATACGGATCTCGGCGGCGCTCTCGAAGGCCGGCCCCGAGAGCATGCAGTAGACGCCCTCGCGCAGCGTCGTGCCCTGCGCTGCGGCCACCTCGCGGGCCAGGGGCACCAGCTCGTTGTCGAAGGCGCCGACGACGCCGGGGAATCGCGGGCCGAGCCGGTCGTCGTTCTCGCCGCGCAGCGGGTGGTTGCCGACCATGCCGGGCAGGAAGATCTGGTCGCTGATCCGCATAATATCGCCCACCTGCCAGTCGGGGCGCAGACCGCCGGCGGCGTTGGTGACGATCAGTGTCTCGCAGCCGAGCGCCTTGAGCACGCGCACCGGGAAGGCCACCTCCTGCATCGAGTGGCCCTCGTAGAAGTGGAATCGACCGCGCATCGCGGCCACCGGCTTGCCCTCCATCAGCCCGATCGCCAGCTCGCCGCGGTGTCCATGCACCTTCGGCGCGTGGAAGCCGGGGATCTCGGCGTAGGGCACGACGGCGGCCTGCTCCAGGTCATCGGCCAGGCCGCCCAGGCCCGAGCCGAGGATCAGGCCGACCTTCGGCGTCACCAGCAGGCGCCCGGCGATGGCGGCGCGCGCCTGCTCGATTAGTTCGTACATAATTCCTCAGGGTACAGGGTGCAGGGTGCAGGGTACAGGGTGCAGGGTGCAGGGTGCAGGGTGCAGGGTGTAGGGTGCAGGGTGCAGGGTGCCTCTACGGTTTGACGTAACGTGCTTTGGGGCATAGGAACGTGACGGGTTGGTCTGCTCTCGGCTCTAGCGCCATCATACGATAGCCTACGAGCGCCTATCTAGCCCTGTCCCCTGTCCCCTGTCCCCTAAATCCGGCTCAATAATTCTTTCTTCTTCGCCTCGAACTCATCGGTCGAGAGGATGCCGCGCTCGCGGAGGGCGGCGAGCTCCTCCAGGGTGCGCTGGATATCGCCGGCGGACATTGAGGGGCGCTGCTGGGGGCTCTGGTAGCTCTGCGGGTCGAGGTAGCCGTAGCCGCGCTCGTGGTTATGCTTGGCGTCGAGCATAGCCTTCTTAAACTCCAGCGGCCCTTCGATCCGATCCATCACATTGATCGCATCATCTGAGGCGGTGAGGATCTCAACCGTGCCGAAGTTCATCATGCGGCCGATCAGGGTTTGGCGCAGCTCCACATCATTGATCTTCTCCAGCGACGAGTCGATCACCCGCTTGTTGACGATGCCGCGCACCTGGATGACCCGCCGGTCGGTGATCACATACTGCTCGGTCGTCCAGCGCAGATAGTCCATAAAGCCGCTGATCATGACGATCACGCTGATCACCACGCAGAGCAGGAGGATGAGGCTGCTGGCGGTGAGGCTGCCGATGAGCGGGGTGGTGTTGGTGCTGAAGGCCCAGTTTGACGCGACCCCGGCGGCCACCAGGACGGCGATGAGCGTCAGTTCGGCGAGGATATTGGCGATGAGGACGAAGAGGTGCTGGCGGGCGATGTAGATAATCTGCTCCCCGCGCCCCAGCAGCTGGTCGATGTATGCCATGATGGAACTCCTTATTCGCCGCGCATCACGTCCTGGAGAAAGGCCACCGACTTCAGATCGCGCTCGAGCAAGTTGCGTAGGTAGCTCCGCATCAGCTCCTCGGCCTCGCCGCGCACCGCCGTTGAGAGGTGGAGCGCCTCGATGGCGCTCATGGGCTGGCTCTGGAGGTAGCGTAGCAACCGGAACGCCGGGCCGCTCATCGCCATCGCGCGCTGGTCGGCCTTGCGGTCGCGTGGGCAGATCACGCCGCCGAGCTGCGGGCTGAAGCGGTCGGCGTCCTCGGCGAGCAGATCACCGCACACCGCGCAGTTGTGGAGGTGCGGTCGGTAGCCGGCGATATGGAGCAGGCGTAGCTCGTAGGCGCGCAGCACGAGATCGGGGTTCGCACTCTGATCGATGGCTGTGAACGAATCAACGAGCAGCTGGAAGAGCGGGCGATTCTCCTCGCCATCCTCAGTGAACTTGTCGTAGAGCTCTGCGATGTAGTAGGCGCGACTCAGGCGTGCGATCTCGGCGCGCATCTGGGGGAACGAGCTAATTATCTGGCTTTGGGTGATGATATCGAGGTTCCGCCCGACGGCGAGGAGCATGCTGGTGTGGGTGAAGAGCTCGATGTGGCCTGCGATACGGCTGGTGGTCTTGCGGACGCCCTTGGCCACCACGCGGCTCTTGCCGGCAGGCGTGGCGATGAGCAGCAGCCGGTCAGCCTCCGCGAAGTCGCTGCGCCGTAGGATCACCGCCTCTGTTCGATAAACGCGCTCGCGCATACTATTTTCCTGCGCAGCCCGCGTATGCACGCGGGCGCGTGCGTGTGATGAGGCTGTGAGAGACCCCTTGGTGCATCGGCATTCGTTGTCCCGAAGTGCTCGCATCTCGCAATGGCCCTATTATAGCCACTGCCATGGGCATGATCAAGGCGTCGCACCAGCTTCACGAGGGAGTGCGCGCGGCGCGCGCCGGATCGCCTGTCAGTGCGTGATCTCCTGGTACTCTCTGCCGATCTCGGCCTGCTGGGCGTAGCCCCCGGCCCGCACCTCGGCGATCGCCTGATCCTCGGGCATTGTCCAGCGCGGGCTGTAGTGGACGAGCAGCAGCCGGCTCGCACCTGCGGCGGCGGCCACGGCGCCGGCTTGCCGGGGCGTGGTGTGGCCGGGGAATGGCTGCGGCGTGGTCGCCTCGTGGATCAGGACGGTGGTGCCGTGGGCCAGATCGTCTACGGCTGGGCAGGGCTCGGTGTCGGCCGAGTAGGTGATCGCCCGCCCGCCCGCCGCATCCTCACATCGGAGGGCCAGGCAGGGGCGGCTATGCGCGGTCAGCGCCGTGCGGATGCGCCACCCGTCGGCGAGCGGGATCGTGTCGCCGGCCTGGATCTCCGTCCAGATGATCGGCGGGCACATGTCGTCGAGGGCGAAGGCGGCGAGGATGCCCTGCACGAGCGCCAGCGTCGGGGCCAGGCCGTAGATCGGCAGGGGCGCCGTGCGCCCGGACAGGCGCAGGCTGAACAGCAGCGCCGCTATGCCGTTGATGTGGTCGCAGTGGCTGTGGGTGAGCAGAACGCCCTGGAGGGGAGGGCCAGCGTGCCCGCCCAGCGAGTCGAGCCCAGCCTTGAGCAGGCGCTGGTAGGTGCTGCCGCCGGCGTCGATCAGCAGCGGGCCGCCCGGCCCGTCCCAGACCATGTGGGTGTGCTCGCGGTCGGCGTCGGGCACGCCGGTGCCGGTGCCGAGCAGGATCATGCGGGGCATATGGTTTCGTCCGTGGTTCGCTTATAGGCCTGCGGGCTATGCCGCTCTGCGCACATCATAGCACGGCCCGGCCTCGCGGAGGAGGCGCGGCTGCACGGCGGGGCCGAGCAACTCGGCGATGCGCTGGCGGCGGCGCGTGCCCATCAGCGGCTCGATGTCGGCCATGACGGCGCGGGCGGCGTCGCCATAGCAGGCGAGGTGATACTGGGGCTGGTAGCCCTCCTGGCGCGGCGGGCGGGTGTGCAGGTTCACGCTAATAGCATAGCGATCACGGAGGATGCCCTGGACGCGTAGGATGACGTCGTGGTCGACGGTATTTAGTTCGACAATGGGGGTCACATTATGCTTGCTGGTAGGATGCAAGCCAAAATACGCCTCGCCCTCAAGGAGGCCGGCGAGCCAGTAGCGCTCAAACTCCTCGGCGCCATCGGGCGCGACGTAGAAGCGCTTATGCTTGATGGATCGGAGCGGCTGGTAGGTTGCTACAGCCTCATCGATTTGCGTCTGGCGCCGGGAGCTCAGGTGCGGTTGAAGGATCTGCATCATCGCCACGGCGCTGCCGCCGACGAGCTCGGTACGATGGACGGGCTTATAGCGTGGATTCTTGAGCTTGAAGATCCATAGGCGTGTGCCCCAGAGCTCACAGACATGGTTGATCACATCTTCATCTGCCATGCCAATTGATGTTGTTGGCCGCCGTGGCTTCGCTGGCGAGCCGCATGCAAAGGAACCCTCTCCCTCCATCAGCCCGACAAGCCACGCTAGCTGGCGCGTATCGAAGTGTAGTTCACGCTTGATTATTATACTAAACCTCCACGCTAGCGGATAATAAGCTCATGTATTCTAGTGTGAGTGAGTTGACCTGTCAAGCTCAAAAGAGAACGAGCTCTCCTCAGAGTGCTCGTTCAAAAGTATTTACACTTATAATTACAAAGTGTAAGCCTTAATTTTCGTCACTCATTGGTACGAGCCTTTTGCGAAGCGCATAAATTGCCACCTGAGTGCGATCTGCAAGGTGAAGCTTTGAAAGGATATTGCTAATATGGGTCTTGGTCGTCTTCTCTGAAATGATCAGAGTGTCGGCAATTTCCTTGTTCGACATGCCCTTGGCCACCAGGCGCAGCACGTCCATCTCACGCGGGGTGAGCTGGTCGACGGGGGCCTCGGAGGAGCGCGGCGCGCTGAACTCCTGCATGAGCTTGGCGGCCACCTCGGGGTGGAGCACCGCCTCGTTGCGCTGGGCGGCGCGGATGGCGTGTGCCAGCTCCTCGGGGGAGATGTCCTTGAGCAGGTAGGAGATCGCGCCGGCCTTGATCGCCGGGAAGACCTTGTTGTCGTCGCTGAAGCTGGTCAGCACGATCACCTTGCTGCTCGGGCTGACCGTCTTGACCTGGCGGGTGGTCTCGACGCCGTCGATGCCGGGCATCACCAGGTCCATCAGCACCACGTCGGGCAGCAGGTCGCGGGCGAGCTGCACGCCCTCGGCGCCGCTGCTGGCCTCACCCACAACCTCGATGTCGTCCTGGAGCTCCAGGAAGTCGCGCAGGCCCTGACGCACCACCCGGTGGTCATCGATCAGCATCACGGTAATGGCATCCATCTGGAACCTCCTCATTGTTTTAGGGACGCGAATCTTCTTACGCATCTGATCGTGACGGGTGATCCGTGATCCGTGATCCGTGACCAAGCCACGGATCACGGATCACCCGTCACGGATCACGGATCATGCAACTGCCTGGATGATCGCGCATTTCTGCTTCCCTTACCCTACGCCGCAGTACGTGGCACCGTCACCGTCACCTCGGTGCCGCCACCGATCATCGAGCGCAGATCCATTGTGCCACCGATCTCGGCGGCCCGCTCGCGCATACTGATCATCCCCAGGTGTCGGCCCTGGCCCGAGGGGGTGGCCTGCGGGTCAAAGCCCTGTCCGTCGTCGGCGACCCGCACGAGCACCCGCTCGGCACCGAACTCCAGCGCCACCGTGACGTTGCGGGCGTCGGCGTGCTTGACCACATTGTTCAGCGCCTCCTGGACAATGCGGAAGAGCGGCTGCTCCAGCCCGCGGGCCAGGCGGTCGTCGCCGACGACGCTGAGGGCGATCGCCAGGCTCTCGCGGCGCGAGAGGGCCTGGGCGTGCTGCTGGAGCGCCGCGACGAGCCCCTGGTCGCGCAGGGCCGGCGGGCGCAGCTGGAAGATCAGGGCGCGCATCTCAGCCAGGGCGGCGGTGGCCGTCTCCTGGAGACGATCGAGCTGGGCGGCGGCCCGCTGCGGGTTCTTCTCAAGCTGGGCGCGGGCCGCCGGCGCGGTGAGGGTCATGCTAAACAGCTGCTGTGAGACGCTGTCGTGGAGCTCGCGGGCGAGCCGGTTGCGCTCCTCAAGGACGGCGGCGGCCTGGGCGCGCCGGTAGAGCCGCGCGTTCTCCAGGGCCCCCGCCAGCACATCGGCCACGGTCTCGAGGATCGCCACATCCTCATCGCTGAAGGCGGCCAGCTGTGGCGACTCGAGGTTGAGCAGGCCGAGGGTGCGCCCGTTGGCGATGATCGGCACGCAGAGCTCCGCGCGTGTCGCGCTGCGCTCGGCCACCACAAAGTAGCCTGGCTCGTCGCGCACATCGTCGACGCGGATGGTCTGCCCGCCGCGGGCGGCCCGCCCGATGAGCCCGAGGTTGAGGTGCTGGCGGTAGCCGGCGCCCATCGAGGGCAGTATGCCGAACGAGGCCGACAGAACGAGCTCGTTGGTCTCATCGTCGACCAGGAACAGGTCTACCTGATCATAGCCGAACCCGCTGCGGATCTGGGCCGTGACCTCGGGGAGGCTGTACTCCTGCTCCAGGGTGGCGCTGGCGGTGCGGGCGATGGTGTTGAGGACGGCGAGCTGGTCGGCGTGGCGCTGGATGTGGGCGGCCATGCGCTGCGACTCCTGGTAGAGCCGGGAGCTGGTGATCGGCCCGCCCACCTGGGCGGCGATCGCCTCCAGCAGATCCACATCTTCGTAGGCGAAGGCGCCCTCGTGGTGGCTGCCCACGTTCAGCGTGCCGATCACCCGGCCGCCGCTGCGCAGGGGCGCGATGATGCACGAGCGGTAGGTCGGGTCGATCGGGGCGAAGGATGGGCTGCTGCTCAGGTCGTTGGCGAAGAACGATCGTCCCTGCTGAGCCACCCATCCCACCATGCCCTCGCCGACACCAAAGCGTGCGCCCAGCAGGGCGGCCTCCTCGGGCGATGCGGCGACCACGGCCAGCGCGCCGTCATCCTCCAGCAGGCAGAGCGATCCGCTGCCGAAGGCGGCCTCGAGTCGCTCGACCGTGCGGCTCAGGATGGCGTCTAGGTCGAGGGTCGCGCTGACATCGCGGCCCAGCTCGGCGAGCAGCTGCTCCTTGGCGAGCAGGCGGGCGCTGCGCTCGGCGAGGCGCACATTCTCGACCGCCAGGGCGGCCTGGCGGGCGATCGCCTCGATCACCTGGGCGGCGGTCGGGTCGAGGGCGGAGGGCGCTGAGAGCGCGATGTAGATCACGCCGATCAGGCGGTCGCCGCGCCCGCGCAGGGGCACCAGCAGGGTCGGTACATCGGGCGGCGCGGCGGCGGCGTCGGCCGCGTTGGGCGCGGCGCTCCCGGCGGGGATGAGGTAGGAGTCGCTCACCCGCAGCTCGGGGCGGAGCAGGGGCGTGTAGGTGCCGGGCTGCACCGGGTCGGCGCGCAGCCGCTCCTGGATCTCCGTGGCGATGCCGGCGAAGGCCGTCGCCTCGAAGGCGTCGCTGTCGATGTTGCGCAGACGCACATAGACTTGGGCGCTCGCCACCACGCTGCGCAGCGTCTCGGCGACCTCGTGCAGTAGGCTCTCGGGCGTGTCGTCGGCGCGGATCTGGCTGCCGAGGGCCAGCAGATCGCCGAGCGGCAGCTGGCGGCCTCCCTCCGAGCGGGGCTGCTCCTGGGGCTGATTCGTCATCCGAGCTCCTCTCCAGCTGTGGCCTCTGCCAGCGCCGCGCCCCGCCCGATGCTGATCATGCCGAAGAGCGCGTCCTGCTCCACGACGACCGCCCGGCGCTTGAGCAGCTCCAGGATCGCCCAGAAGACCACGATCACATCCTGGCGGCTGGTGGCTTCGGCGAGCAGGTCGTCGAAGCTGAGCCAGCTCTGGCGGGCGAGCCGCTCGCGCACCATGGCGGACACCTGGGCCACCGTCATCCGCGGCGGCAGGCTCAGCACGGCGGCGGCGTCTTCGAGGGGCAGGGCCAGCTGGAGCCGCCGCTGGACGGCGGCGATCAGCTCGGCGACGGTGTGGCTCAGTGGGGATTGCTCAGGGGCCTCTGGGACGATCACCGGCGCGGTGCGCAGGAAGGTGCGCCGCTCCTCGTCCTGCCAGCCGCGCAGGACGGCGGCGAGCTGCTTGTAGCGCTGGTACTCGCGCAGCTGGCGGGTCAGGGCCTCGGCGTCGGTGTCGGCGTCAGATGCGCCGGCGCGCCCCTCGGCCGCCGGGCGCGGCAGCAGCGCCCGCGACTTGATCAGCAGCAGGCGTGCGGCCAGGCTCACGAACTCGGCCAGGGCGTGGGGGTCGGGCTCGTCTATCGCCCGCACGTGGGCGAGGTACTGGTCGGCGACCCGCGCCAGGGCGATGGTCGTGATATCGAGCTCGGCCCGCTCGATCAGCCGCAGCAGCAGATCCAGCGGCCCCTCAAATGTCGGCAGGGTGATGGTATACATTGAGTTGAGTGTTGAGTGTTGAGTGTTGAGTGTTGAGCTTTTGAACTCAACACTCAACACTCAGCACTCAGCACTAATGCTGTTCGTCGGCCCATTTGAGGGTCGCCGCCATCCCCGTCGGCGCCGGGTCGTGGTAGTGGCGCAGGGCGTGTACGATCTCGGGCGGGCTGCCGGCCTCGGCGGCCATGCGCGCGCCGCGCCAGGCGTGCTCGGCGTAGACGTGCAGGGGCCGCAGGGGGCCGCGCCCGCCGCGGGCCAGGGCCAGGTAGAGCCCGGGCATATGCTTCAGGATGGTCGCTACAATATACCACCCCAGCCCCATAGTCTGCCCGTCGTCGTCCACCTTGCCGCAGTCGTGGACGATCGCCGCCCGCAGCAGCAGGGGGGCGCGCTGGCCGGCGTCCACCAGGGTCTGGTAGACATCCAGGCAGTGGCGCTGGTCGTAGGTCGGCATGCGCTCGAAGAGCCGCCGCTCCCCGGCCGAGAGCGTGCGGGCCACCATGGCGCGCTCCTCGGCGCTCACCTCCGCCCGCAGCGCGGCGAAGAACTGCCGGGCGCGGTAGGGTAATGTTGAATGCTGAATGTTGAGTGTTGAATGATCGGTGTTGTTCGACATGAGGTGTCACCTTCGTAAGTGTGTGTATTAGGGAGGATGCCTACCATTCAACTCAACATTCACAATTCAACATTCAACATTATGGTATCAACGCGATCACCCGCGCCGGGCTGCTCTGGGCTGCCTGGAGCTTGAGGGCGCCGACGATGATCGTCGCCCCGGTGGCGGGGAGTTGCTCCAGGCTTGTCAGGTTCTCCAGGAGCAGCCGGTAGCCGCTGGAGGGGGCGTAGGCTGCCCCGGGCGCGTCGATGCCCAGCCCGATCACCTCGCGATCATCGAGCAGCGTGGCCGCCGCCGCCGCGCCGAAGGCCGGCGCGGTCATCTGCCCCGCCCCATCGTGATCGATGTAGGACGCCGGGTCGCCCCAGCGCAGATCCCACCCGGTCACCAGCAGCACGAGCGCGCCGCGCGGGACGACGCCGTGGCGTCGCTCCCAGTCGTCCAGCTCAGCCGTGCTGAGCTGGTAGCCGGCGTGATCCTGGGCCCGGTCGCGCACGTCGATCACCACGGCGGGCAGCACCAGTTCGCGGGGCGAGAGCTGATCGACCGTGCGCAGGTCGGAGGCCGGGGCGGCGACGAGCCGTAATAAGGTGCCAGTGCGTGCGCCGATCTCGATCTGGCGCACGCTGCCATCGGCGTCCCTCCCGATCCGCATGGGCGGCTCGTCGGGCAGGTAGGGCACATCCTGGCGCACCACATGGCTCAGATCGACCGTGCGGGTGAACATCGGCTGCTGCGCTGTGGGCTGCTCCCGCGGTGCGCAGCCCGAGAGGAGCAGGGAGATCGCCAGCAGCGCGACGATCATCCGCCGGCTGCTGGCTGATCGCTGGCTGCGCAAAGTTGTGGGGCGTGCTGTCAGATCGATGATACCTGATCATCCTCAAGAGGCAAGAACTATCGGCCTGATCATCATTATAGCAGCGATATCGTCGCTGTAGCGTGGCCGCAAGCACAGCCGGTATGCTATAATGCTATCCTATAGCGGTCAGAGCAGCGAGAGACACCCTATGTCGCTGTATATCCCAGAGGGCATCCCGCCCGTTATCCCGAACGCAATGGCCCGGATCGAGCGGCGCCTCCCCTACCCCGGAGAGGTGCTTGTGCGCGAGGGCAGCCGCGTCGAGCCCGAGGATATTGTCGCCCAGACCCTCAAGCCCGAGCCCCCGCAGATCATCAACGTCGCCCGATCGCTCGGCATTCCGCCGAGCCAGGTCTACCGCGCGATGCGCCGCGAGGTGCATAATAAGGTGGAGGCCGGGCAGGTGCTCGCCCGCGCGGCGGGGATCGTCGGGCGCAGCTGCCTGGCACCGGTTACCGGCATGATCGCCGATATCGATGATGAGACGGGCTATGTCACCATCGCCCCTGACCCCACCGAGTATGCCATGCAGTCCACGGTGCGCGGCATCGTGATGGAGGTCATCCCTTACGAGGGCGTGGTGATCGAGACACCGTCGGCTCAGGTCTATGGCGCTTTCGGCATCGGCGAGGATCGTAGTGGCGTGCTGCGCCTGTTGGCCACTGACCCCGGCGACATCGTGCGCCCCGAGCAGATTGATGCCCGCAGCGCCTACGCCATCCTGATCTGTGGCGCCGGCATTAGCGCCGCCGCGCTGCGCCGCGCGGTGCAGGAGCAGGTGCGCGGCATTATTGTCGGCGGGATCGACGAGTCTGAGCTGCGTGACTTTCTCGGCTGGGCGGATGTTGGCAGCTGGCAGGTGGGGCGGCATACCTGGCAGTGGCCAGACCTCACCGCGACCCCCGATCCGAAGCTGACAATCCTTGTCACCGAGGGCTTTGGATCTCGCCCGATGAATGCGGCCATGTTTGATCTGCTCAGCGCTCAGGATCGTCAGGAGGCGCTGATCGAGGGTGTGACGCGCCTGCGTCGCCCCCTGCGCCGTCCCCGCGTGGTGATCCCGCTCACCCGCAGCAGCAGCAGCGTGCAGGTCGAGGCTCCGCGCCCAACCTTGCGCCCAGGGGCGAGTGTGCGCCTGCTCGATAGCGACCACCTCGGGAAGATCGCTCAGGTGCGGAGCATTCCCTCCTCCCCGCGCCGGGTCGCCTCGCGCGTCAGCCTTGCTGCTGTAGAGGTTATCGATGCGGAAGGAGTGGCGTTCTGGCTGCCGCGGACCTGCGTTGAGGTGCTTTCCTAGATTGCAGATTGCAGACGCGGCCATAAAGCACGGCGGCACTCAACAAATGATCTACAATCTGCAATGAGTATGAGCCAGGAACCTTCACCCACGCCACAACCTGCCAGCGCCGGCATCAGCTCTGCATCTATCCTCGTCGTCGACGACGATCCAACCACCTGCACCTTCTGCGCTCGCGCCCTGAGTGTGTCGGGCTATACCGTCTCCTCTGCCACCGAGGTGGATGACGCCCTCGCGATCCTGCGCGGGCCTCAGCCGGTCGACCTCCTCCTCGCCGATATCCAGATGCCTGGCCTGAGCGGTCTGGAGCTCGCTCAGATCGCCCGCGAGGGCGATCCGGCGATCGCGATCATTATCATGACCGGCCACGCGACGCTTGATGCCGTGCATCAGACGGCCCGCCGCGGGGTGGCCGATTTTCTGATCAAGCCGTTTGAGCTCGATGAGCTGCGAACTGCGGTCGACCAGGCGCTGCACAAACGGCAGCTGCTCCAGGAGCGGGTGCGCCTGCGCGCCATTGAGAAGATCCTCCTGAGCAGCCAGGCGATCAACGTAATTCTCGACCTCGACCAGCTCTGCCGGGTGATCATTGATCGTGCCTGCGACCATGTGCCCTGCGATGCCGCGTTCCTGGTGCTCTCCGGTACGGCTGACCAGATCGGCCAGGTGATCGCTACGCCGGACGGTGCCGAGCTGCTGCCTGCTGGTGAGTCCGCCGCCCGCGATGCGGGGCGTGCCAGCGGGCCGCTGACCCATGCGGGCGAGCGCCTTGCGCGCATCGGTGATCGCGCGATCTCCACCGGTGTTACGGTGCCCCTGCGCGCGCAGGGGCAGGCTGTGGGCGCGCTGATCCTGTGTAGCGAGCAGCCCGATCTGCTCGCCCCAAGCACGCAGGACACCCTCGCGCTCCTCGCCAATCAGGCTGGCACAGCCTTGCGCAACGCCCAGCTCTACGGTGAGCTCCAGGTCGCCTACCACTCGCTACGTGAGCTGGATCGGCTCAAGAGTGAGTTTCTCGCGATCGCCTCTCATGAGCTGCGCAGTCCGCTCTCGATCGTGCTGGGCTACACCAAAATGGTGCGTGATCGTGGCGATGGTGAGCAGCGCGAGTTTTCGCAGCGCGCGCTCGACAGCGCCGAGCAGATTAAGGCGATCGTCGACACGATGGTTCGCCTGCGCCACGCTGATCTCAATCAGTTGACCTTGAGCCCAGAGCCCTGGCCCATCGCTGCGCTGATCCGCCAGGCGGTTGAGCGTCTCACCCCTACGGCTGATCTGAAGCGGCAGCAGGTCGAGCTGCTGATCTCCGATGAGTCGCTGACGCTCCCCGTTGATCGTGAAAAAGTGCTGCTGGTGCTTGGTAATTTGATCGATAATGCGATCAAATTTAGTGCCGAGGGCGCGGTGATCCAGGTTGGCCTGGCGAGTTGGCACCATGAGCGGATCCTGGCGGCGGCGGGTGCCGCCGTGCCAAACGTGACGATTCGCGGGCTCGGCGCGCTCTCCGAGTCGCGCTGGGCGGTGATGCGGGTGGTTGATCCGGGCGTGGGGATCAGCCGCGAGCAGCAGCCGCAGATCTTTGATCGCTTCTATCAGATTGCGGGGTCGCTCACCCGCAGCCATGGCGGCCCCGGCCTTGGCCTTGCCCTCGTCGCTGACCTTGCGACGCTTCAGGGCGGCATTGTCTGGGTTGAGAGCGCCGAAGGGAAGGGCAGCATCTTTAGCTTTGCTCTGCCATATCTGCAGTCGGCATAGCGGCGTGGGTGGATTTGAGGGCTTCGCCCCAGACCTGGTTTTTCATTGGGTTTGGGCGGCGAAGCCGCCCAAACCCAATGAAAAATACTGCGGGGGTGGCGTAGCCGCCCCGCCCCCCACTGGGATATGACGTTGTAGCAGCCGTGATCCCTCGCCTGCGCCCCGCACCACCGTAACCGCGATAGGGTATACTAGAGGGCAGATTGTGCTGTGTAAATGCTATAGGGCGGGAATGCATTCCCTCCCACTCCGAGAAGCGAGAGCTGAAAATGACCTATCGTCTTGTGGTCGTCACCGTCGAAAATGAGATCTTGCGCGCCTTGCCATCTGCGCTTGGTGATGATGTGAGCGTGCAGATCTTTGAGTCGGCGAACGACGCCCTGTGGGAGCTACGGGTGAACCCGCCGGAGGCGGTGATCGCTGAGGTGGAGCTACCTGGGATGACGGGCCTGGAGCTTGCGGAGATCATTCCGAACTTTGAGATCCAGACGAACGTGCTGCTCTATAGCCCGAGCCTGAACGATAGCGCGCGCAAGCAGGCCGAGGCGCTGGGGGTCTATACATTTCTGCATGGCCCGGGCGCGGCGGGCGAGCTCCATGCGGCGATACAAGCGGCGCTCCATGATGCGCACATGGCCGCCGAGGCGGCCGCCGCCGAGCCCGAAGAGGAAGACGTACCAGAGCCAGAGGCAGAGCCAGAGCCAGAGGCGAAGCCTCGCCGTATGGCGATGCGTCCCGTCTCCCCGGCCCCACCTGCCGCGAGGCCCAGTGCCGCGCAAGAGCCGAAGGCTGAGCGGCGTGACTTCACGCCGGCCCGGGTCGTGCTGCCCTCGGCGCGTGAGCGCGAGCAGGCGGCGGCGGCACCGCCGCCGCCGCCGCCGCCTGCTCGCGGTGGGCTCGCCTCGCGGACGCGGGCTGCCGTTGATCGTAAGCCTGAGCCTAAGCCGCGAGCGGAGCCGACGCCCGAGCCGACCCTTGAGCTGCCTGGACGTCGTAGCTCTGGCACGCTGGTTGTCACCGCTGAGAATATTAACGCGGTCCGCAAGGACATGAGCCAGCTTGCTCAGGAGCTCGGGGCCCAGAGCGTGATGCTCACCGACCGTGCTGGCATGGTGCTCGTCGATGTAGGGACAACCGATGGCCTGCTTATGATGAGCGTCCTGCCGCTGCTCTCGATGAGCTTCTCTACGTCGGGTGAGGTGGCTCGCCAGCTCCAGGAGGAAGATGCCCTCACCGTATATATCCACGAAGGTATGAACTACGACCTGTACTGCTTCGATGTGGTGCAGCGATTCCTGCTCGTGCTCGTGTTCAACAAGAAGATTGCCAGCTCAAAGATTGGCTCGGTCTGGATTAATGCGAAGCGGGCTATCCGCGAGTTGCGTGATAACCTCGCGAAGACATAGCCTGTTTGCGCATCACAATGAGCTATGGTATACTCCGGGCGATTTCCAACCGGGTGCCCATAGGAATATCAACTGCTCAGCTCAACTCTTCAGTGGCGAACAGTTGACATTTTTTTGCCCTCTATGGTAAACTGATTGTGAAAGAGTTCTCAATATAGTACAGGGAGAGGGGATCGCCACGATGCGAAATCGGATCCTCACAGTTCTGGGGGCGCTAGCGGTGCTTGGCATCGTTATGTACTTCCTGGGCTTCCGGATGTCCAAAGACGACCTCCACATCTCCGCTGCCGCAGAGCCGCTCTTCTGCATCGGTGGCGCGCTGGATGCTTCGGGGGAATTGTGTGAATCGGGCCTGCCATTCACCAACTCGGTGCTGATGACTCTGTTGGTCGATGTGATCTTGGTTGGTATCGCCTTTGGGGTTGGGCAGCGGCTACAGCTCGTGCCGCGTGGGTTTCAGAACATCGTCGAGCTTACCATTGAGTTCTTCTATGACTTCGCTCGCGGCGTTGACAAGAAGAATGTCGGAAAATTCTTCTCCCTGGCGGCGACGATTTTCATCTTCTTCCTCGTGGGTAACGTGCTAGCTCTGGTGCCGGGCTTCGGCAGCATCGGCACATGCCGCCCGAAGGTCGAGGCAGTGGTCGAGGGCGCGGCACCCGAGGCACACGCGGCAGAGAGCACCACGCTGGTGAATCTGGCGGCCTTCCCCGGAGCCTGCGATCACAAGACGAGCCTGCTGGTTCCCTATATGCGGGCACCTGCAGCGGATCTCAACGTCACCTTCGCGATCGCTATCGCGGCAGTGTTCATGGTGGAGTTCTGGGGCTTCCAGGCGCTGGGCATCGGTTATCTACGCAAGTTCTTCATCTTCAATGAAGGCCCGATCATGTTCTTTGTCGGACTGCTCGAGCTATTCTCGGAGATCATGCGTGTCGTCGCCTTCGCCTTTCGAATTTTTGGCAACATCTTTGGTGGAGAGGTGGTCCTGGCTGTGATGTCCTTCCTCTTCGCCTACCTGTTGCCGCTCCCCTTCTACGGCCTTGAGCTGTTCGTCGCCTTTATCCAGGCGGTCATCTTCGCGGTGCTCACCGTTGTGTTTGCGGCTCTTGCGGTGCAGGGGCACGGTGATCATGATGATCACGCGCATGCGGGAAATGAGGCTGCTGCCCACTAAGTACGCCCGTTCGGACGCATTTCGCTGACTTTTAGGAAGCGTTGCTTTTAGGAGGCTTTGGTAATGAGTGACAAAGCGGCACAGCTTATTGGCATGGCGCTGGCGATCGGTCTCGGTGCTATTGGCCCGGGTGCGGGCATCGGGATTATCTTCGGGGCCGCGATCGAGGCGATGGGGCGCAACCCCGAGGCTGAGGGTCTGGTACGAACCTACATGTTCCTCGGCTTCGCGCTCACTGAGGCTCTGTTCATCTTCGGCCTGGTGTTCGGTCTGCTGATCGGCTTCGGTATCCTCTAATTCATCCATCAGGTCTCCTCCGCCGCCAGAAAATTGGGCGGCGGTGGTCAAGATGAGGAGTAGGACTGTGGAAAAGCTGGGCATCAATTGGGGCTTGCTGATAGCGCAGCTCTTCAATGTGATCTTCCTGGTCTGGCTGCTTGGCCAGTTTCTGTACAAGCCGATCCTGAACATGCTCGGCGAGCGGACGCGGCGCGTGCAGGACAGCCTTGCCGAGGCGGATCAAGTGAAGCAGCAGCTCGCCAACGCGAAGAAGGACTATGAGGCCGAGCTGGCGAAGGCGCGCCAGGAGGCGGCCGGGATCGTGGCGCAGGCCCAGGATCGGGCCAAGGCTCAGGAGGCGGAGATCGTCGCCCAGGCCCGCCGCGACGCTGAGCGCATCCGCGATGAGGCTCGCTCCACCGCAGTTCAGGAGCGTGATACGCTGCTGAGCGATGCGAAGGGCCAGATCGCTGATCTGGTTATGATGACGGCATCGCGGGTGCTTGGCGCTGAGCTACAGGCCAAGGGCCACGATCAGCTCATCTCTGAGTCGCTGGCCGCCCTGGATCGCCGAAACTAGAGGGCGCTGCCCACGCTGCGGCAGGTAAAGGAGGGTGTCTCAGGCTCCCCCCTTTGCCCCCGGCAGCGGCTGGCTGCCCCTGAGATGGATAACGATATGGCAACCAAAGTTGATCCCAAGGCGATCGCAGGGACGCTCTATGATGCGCTGATGGGTTCCGCTATGGAGCAGCTTCAGACGGCCGCTTCGAAGCTGGCCGGCGTCGGGGGCGATGATCTGTCCCAGCGTGTCAGTGCCGCGCTACCCGCTGATGCCATGCCGCAGGTTCGGAACTTTCTGCTCGGCCTGGCGAAAGAGGGCCTGCTCGATCAGGTTGGCGATGTCGCTGAGGCCTTCGGGCGCCTCACGACGAGCGCCTCCGCCCAGTCGCTTGATTCTGTCGTCACCAGCGCGGTCACGCTTAGCGCCGATCAGCAGGCGGCGATCGTCGCCGATCTGCGCCAGCGCTACGGCGCTGACCTGAGCGCCACCTTTGATGTCGATGCGTCGCTGATCGGCGGCCTGCTCATTCGCGTCGGCGACCGGGTGCTCGATAATAGCCTGCGCACGCGCCTCAGCGCCGTCCAGCGCAATATGCTCACCAGCTAGGGAACAGGGTACAGTGTACAGGGCACAGGGTTCGATGGGGCGCGGCGTTCGATGCCTGGAGCAGCTCGCTCTCCCCTGTACCCTTTCCCCTGTACCCTCACTCAGGAGCACTCACTATGACGATTACTGATGATCTTATCTCCCGGCTTAAGGCCGGGATTACTGCTGGCGTAGACCTTAAGCCGCGCCAGGTGAATGTGGGCACGGTCGCCTCCGTCGGTGACGGCGTCGCTCGTATCGAGGGCCTGGATCAGGTGGTGGCCTCCGAGCTGCTGGAGTTCCCGGTGAAGGCCGGGCGCAGCGAGGCGATCTACGGCATCGCCCTGAACCTCAACCGGAATGATGTGGCGGCGATCGTGCTCGGCGACTCGGAGTCGATTGCTGAGGGCGACCAGGTTAACTCGACCCGTCAGGTTATCTCGGTGCCCGTCGGCCAGAGCCTGCTTGGGCGCGTGGTGAACGCGCTGGGCCAGCCGGTGGACGGCAAGGGGCCGATCAACAGCGAGACGATCCGCCCGATCGAGCGCATCGCCCCCGGCGTGATCACCCGCAAGTCGGTGGACACCCCCGTGCAGACGGGCATCGTCGCCATCGACGCGCTCATCCCGGTCGGCCGCGGCCAGCGCGAGCTGATCATCGGCGACCGCCAGACCGGCAAGACGGCTGTGGCGATCGACGCCATCCTCAACCAGAAGGGTCAGGGGATGGTCTGCATCTATGTGGCGATCGGCCAGCGCCGCGCGCAGATCGCCCAGGTGGTGGGCGCGTTCGAGCGCTACGGTGCCATGGACTACACGATCGTCGTCGCCGCCTCGGCCTCCGAGTCGGCCGCGCTCCAGTATATCGCCCCCTACGCCGGCTGTGCGATGGGCGAGGAGATCATGGAGAACGGCGTGATGGTGGACGGCAAGCTTGTCAAGGACGCGCTGATCGTCTACGACGACCTGAGCAAGCACGCCGTGGCCTACCGCCAGGTGTCGCTGCTGCTGCGCCGCCCCCCCGGCCGCGAGGCCTACCCCGGCGACGTGTTCTACCTGCACTCGCGCCTGCTGGAGCGCGCCGCCCGCCTGAACGAGGAGAATGGCGGCGGCTCCCTCACCGCCCTGCCGGTGATTGAGACCCAGGCCAACGACGTGTCGGCCTACATCCCGACCAACGTGATCTCGATCACTGATGGACAGATCTACCTGGAGGCCGACCTGTTCAACGCCGGCCAGCGCCCGGCGCTCAACGTCGGCGTCTCGGTGTCGCGTGTGGGTAGCGCCGCGCAGACCCGGGCGATGCGCTCGGTGGCCGGCAAGCTGAAGGGTGAGCTGGCGCAGTTCCGCGACCTGGCGGCCTTCGCCCAGTTCGCCTCGGATCTGGACGCGACCACCAAGGCCCAGATCGACCGCGGCCAGCGCCTGCAGGAGCTGCTCAAGCAGCTGCAGTATAACCCGCTGCCGGTCGCCGACCAGGTGGCGATGCTCTACGCCGCGAACAATAACTACCTTGAGGATGTGCCCGTCGCGCAGATCACCCAGTGGCGCGATGACTTCATCGAGTTCCTGAAGACGGCCCACCCCGAGGTGCGCAAGCTGATTGATGACAACAAGCTGGACCGCAAGTTCCCCAGCGACGAGGTCAAGAAGGCGCTCGAGTCGTCGATCAAAGAGTTCAAGTCCACGAGCAACTATAGCTGATTGCAGATTGCAGATTGCAGATTGCAGATTGGATTACAAAGTAATCTGCAATCTGCAATCTACAATCTGCAATGGAGTGCGATATGGCGAGCAGCCGAGAGATTAAGCGGCGCATCAAATCCGTCAAGAATGTGGCCCAGATCACCCGCGCGATGGAGATGGTCGCCGCATCGAAGATGCGCCGGGCCCAGCGCAATGTGCTGGCGGCCCGCCCCTACGCTGACCGCATGCGCGATATGATCGGCGAGTTGACGGCGCGCGCGGTGGGCGGCGCCCGCAAAGGCACGCTCCTTGAGAAGCGTGAGAATGTGCGGCGCGTCGGCCTGATCATCGTCACCCCCGACCGCGGCCTGTGCGGCAGCCTGATAACGAACGTGCTGCGGCGCTCCGCGCGCTTCATCCTCGACCAGCGCGCCCTGGGCCGTGAGGTCGATGTCTTTACGTACGGGAAGAAGGGCCGCGACTTCGTCTCGCGCACCGGCTACACGCTGGCCGGCGAGATGGTCAAGATCGGCGACGCGCCGAAGATAGAGGATATTCTCGGCGTGGCGATCGATGCGGTCTCGGGCTTTGAGTCGGGGCGCTACGATGAGCTCTACCTGATCTACAGCGAGTTTATCAACACCCTGGTCCAGCGGGCGGCGCTCAAGCAGCTCGCGCCGGTGGAGTCGGCGGAGCCGGCGAGCTCCAGCCGCTCGGACTTCACCTATGAGCCGAGCCAGGAGGATGTGCTCCAGGAGCTCCTGCCGCGCTATGTGGAGTCGCAGATCTACCAGGCGATCCTGGAGTCGATCGCGAGCTTCTACTCGGCCCAGATGGTGGCGATGCGCAACGCCACGAAGAGCGCGAAGGATCTGGTGCAGGATCTGACCCTGAGCTTTAACAAGGCGCGCCAGGCCGCGATCACGAAAGAGGTCAGCGAGATCGCGTCCGGCGCGGCCGCCCTCGCAGAGTAGTAACCAATCGGGGCGGCGCGCCGCCCCCCGACGGAGGATAGTATGTCGCACGGAACAGGGAAGATCGTCGAGATTATCGGCGTGGTGATCACGGCCAAGTTCCCGCTTGGCCAGGTCCCCGAGATCTATAACGCGCTGGAGATCCCGCTGGCCGATGGCAAGCGGCTGATCTGCGAGGTGCAGCAGCAGCTTGGCGACGGCTATGTGAAGGCGGTGGCCATGGGCACCACCGACGGCCTCGCCCGCGGCCTCGATGTGATCGACGCCGGGCGCGCGATCTCGGTGCCGGTCGGCCCGGCCACGCTGGGGCGCGTGTTTAGCGTGCTCGGCGACCCGATCGACGGCGAGGGTCCGGTGGACGCCTCCGTCGAGCGCCGGCCGATCCACCGCGCGCCGCCCTCGTTTGAGGAGCAGAGCACCGAGGCCCAGGTCTTCGAGACGGGGATCAAGGTCATCGACCTGGTCGCCCCCTTCACCCGCGGTGGGAAGACCGCCATCTTCGGCGGCGCCGGCGTGGGTAAGACGGTGGTGATCCAGGAGCTGATCGCCAACATCGCCAAGGAGCAGTCGGGCTTCTCGGTCTTCGCCGGCGTGGGCGAGCGCTCGCGCGAGGGCAACGACCTGATCGCTGAGATGAAAGAGTCTCAAATCGATGAGAAGACGACCGTCTTCGATAAGACGGTGATGGTCTTCGGCCAGATGAACGAGCCGCCCGGGGCGCGCCTGCGGGTGGGCCTGACGGCCCTGACGATGGCGGAGTACTTCCGCGATGAGGGCCGCGATATCCTGCTCTTCGTCGATAATATCTTCCGCTTCGTGCAGGCCGGCTCCGAGGTCTCCTCGCTGCTGGGCCGCATGCCCTCGCAGGTGGGCTATCAGCCGACGCTGGGCACCGAGATGGGCGAGCTCCAGGAGCGGATCACCTCGACGAAGCGCGGCTCGATCACCTCGATGCAGGCGGTGTACGTGCCCGCCGACGACTACACCGACCCGGCCCCGGCCACGGTGTTCGCCCACCTCGACGCGACGATCTCGCTGGAGCGCAGCATCGCCGAGCGCGCGATCTTCCCGGCGGTGGACCCGCTGGCCTCCACCTCGCGCATCCTCGACCCGAATATTGTGGGCGAGGAGCACTACCGCGTGGCCCAGGATGTCAAGCGTGTGCTGCAGCGCTACCGTGACCTGAAGGACATCATCGCCATCCTCGGCATGGAGGAGCTGGGCGATGACGATAAGCTGACGGTATCGCGGGCGCGCAAGATCGAGCTCTTCTTCTCGCAGCCCTTCACGGTGGCCCAGCAGTTCACCGGCCGCCCCGGCAAGTATGTGCCAGTGGCCGACACGGTGAAGAGCTTCGCCCGCGTGCTTGCGGGCGAGGGCGACCACATCCCCGAGAGCTTCTTCTACATGCAGGGCGGCTTCGACGAGGTGATCGCGGCCTACGACGCGGCCCAGAAGTAATTGCAGATTGCAGATTGCAGATTGCAGATTTTCACAATCTGCAATCTGCAATCTGCAATCTGCAATCGAGGTGATCTATGCCGATGCATCTTGAGATAGTCACCGCCGAGCGGGTCGTCCTCTCTGAGGAGGTCGATCAGGTGAACGCGCCCACCCGCGACGGTCGGGTCGGCATTCTGCCGCGCCATGAGCCACTGATGACGATCCTCCAGCCCGGCGAGCTGACGATCATCAAGGGCGGGGAGCGGATGCCCTTCGCAGTCTCCGGCGGCTTCATGGAGGTGCTGTCGAGCCGGGTGACGATCCTGGCCGACACGGTCGAGCGTGCCGACGAGATCGATGAGGATCGCGCCATGCGCTCGCGGGTCGCGGCCGAGGAGCGGGTGAAGAGCGCCCAGACCGAGCGCGACATGGCCATGGCCGAGGCGAAGCTGCGCAAAGAGATGGTGCGTCTGCGCGTGGCCCAGATGAAGAATATCCGGCGCCAGTAGGGCCGAAGCATTCGGGATCGGCGCTTCGCGCCGATCCCGAATGCTTCGGCCCTACGGCGATTATCCGTGATCACGGGCGGGAGGGCAACCTCCCGCCCGTTCTATGTGCGCGCCGACGGGGTGGGCAAGATCGGCTATAATAGCGCCGGTTATGCCGCAGCGCGGCAGGCCTGATCACGCACAGCGGGCGCGGCGCGCCTGGATGATAGAGGGATGTATGGCTCGCAAGATCGGCATCGACCTGGGCACGGCCAATGTGCTTGTCTATGTGAAGGGTAGGGGCATCGTGCTCTCCGAGCCGTCTGTCGTGGCGCTCTCGAAGCGCGATGGCAAGGTGAAGGCGGTAGGCGCGGATGCGCTGGCGATGCTCGGGCGCGAGCCTGAAAGCATCGAGGTGATCCGGCCAATGCGCAATGGTGTGATCGCCGACTATGAGGTGACGGAGGCAATGCTGACATACTTCATCACGCGGGCGACGGGGCGCATCCGCCTCTCGAAGCCTGAGGTGATGATCTGCATCCCCGCCGGCGTCACCAGCGTGGAGATGCGCGCGGTGCGCGACGCGGCCCTACACGCCGGTGCCTCGCGGGCTTGGCTCATCCGTGAGCCGCTAGCCGCCGCCATCGGCGCGAATATCCCGGTGGCACAGCCCTCGGGCAACCTGATCATCGATATCGGTGGCGGGACGACTGAGGTGGCCGTGATCTCGCTCAACGATATTGTGGTCAGCACCTCGGTGCGGGTGGGCGGCAATAAGTTCGATGAGGCGATCGCCGCCTATATCAAGCGTAAGTACAACGTGCTGATCGGCGAGCGCACCGCCGAGAGTATCAAGATCGAGATTGGCTCGGCGCTTCCCCTGGAGCGCCCGCTGACCACCCAAGTGCGCGGGCGGGATCAGGTGGCTGGCCTGCCGCGCACGATCGAGGTCGATAGCAACGAGATCACTGAGGCCATCCAGGAGCCCCTGGAGGCGATCGTCAACGCGGTGCGCGCCGTGCTGGTGGAGACGCCACCTGAGCTCTCGTCGGACATCATCGACAAGGGCATGGTGATGACCGGCGGCGGCTCAATGCTGCGCCGGATCAATGAGTTGCTCACCGAGGTGACGGCGGTGCCCTGCTATGTCGCCGACCAGCCGGCTTCCTGTGTGGCGATCGGCACCGGCCTGGCCCTGGAGAATATCGATATTCTGCGCGATAGCCTCAGCGGGGACGATCTGAACTAGCGGAGGCGGCCCATGGAGAAGCGTACCTTCTGCTTCTGCATGGGCGCTACTCTCCCTCAAGGATCTCGGGGATCAGGCTGCTGGGCAGCGTGAGCGGGCCGAGGCCATTGTCTTCCTGGAGCAGGTTGTGGCGGATCTGGGCCATCTCGATCAGGTGGCCGCGCTCGTGGTCGACCACCCAGTTCCCCTGGTGGGTGAGCGGGATGGTGCCGAAGATCTCGTGATAGCCGGTGCGGTGCCAGGCCGCCGGGGTGAGCCCGCGCAGGAGGCCCAGCGTCTGCTGCCGGCTGTTCTGGAATCCGTCGAGCAGGTCGCCGATCTTCTTGTTGTTGTAGGCGGCGGCGCTGCCCAGGGTCGGCGGGTGGCCGCTGGGTAGTCGCGGGCTCTGGGTTTCGAGGATGAGCCATGCCCGCTCGCGGAAGACCACGTCCATATCGATGAGGTGGCCGACCAGCTCCTTGAGCGAGTGGCCGCCGAGCCGCCGCTGGAGCTGGTCATCGCTGAGATCCTCGACGATGGCGCGCAGGGTCGCCGGAGTCTGCTCGATCTTCCTGACAATGCTGTAGGGGCCGAGGGTGCCCATCGACTCGGCGGCACGGAAGAGGATGAAGCCCTCGCGCACGGTGCCGCAGCTGGGGCAGACACTGGGCGGCGGGCCCTCGAAGAGATTGCCGCAGCTTCCACAGACCGCCAGGTCGCCGATCTCCTTGGCGGTGAGGTCGCGGCCCTCGGATAGTGCGTGGGCCGCGCGGCTCATCAGATCGCGCGAGAGCGGCGTGGTTCCGGTGACGGGGCCGGTGGCGATGGCGTTTGGCTCCAGACCCGCGAGGGCGCGCGCGATATTCTCGGTGGTGGCGCCAACCTCGCCGAGGGACTGGAGCGCGAGCTCGGAGCGCACCCGCTTGACGGCGCTGGAGGCCTCGAAGATGCGGGCGATATTGTAGCGTCGCTCGCGGCGGGCCCGCAGCGCCCAGACGTGGTAGGCTGTGTAGCCCAGGCTCATGCTGCAGAGCAGGCGGCGGTTCTCATCCTGGTCGATGCTCATGAATGCTCGCCCCCCTCATCGGAGCGCTGATGCTGCACGAGCTCGATCAGCACCCCCTGGGCACCGGCCTTCGGGTGGACGAACGCCACGAGCGTGTTGTGGATGCCGGGCCGGGCCACCTTGTCGATCAGGGGCACCCCGCGGGCGCGCAGCTCGTCGAGCGCGGCGGCGACATCGTCGACGCGGTAGGCGATGTGGTGAATCCCCGGCCCCTTCTCGCGGAGGAAGCGGGCGAAGCTGGCATCGTCCGACGTCGGGGCGATCAGCTCAAGGAGGGTGTCGCCCAGGCGGGCGACGCCAATGTCGGCGTGGCGTTCGGGCAGGGCGATGCGCTCCCAGGACTCGATGCCGAATGCCTGGCGGTAGTGATCGATGGCGGCGTCCACGTCGGCGACGACGAAGCCAATATGGTCAACAAGCGTAAACATGGGGGGCATCCTCCAGGGTTTCTGATACCACTGGTATTATACCGCTCCTACGTAACGCTCTTGCAAGGTTGTGCCTTTGACACGTTTGCGCAACACGCTACAATGAGGGCCGTACCAAGATTGTAGATTGTAGATTGCAGATTGCAGATTGGGTGCGATTTGTCCTGATGCGATCTATAGGTGCTGACTCTGTATGATGACATCACCTCCCGATCAAGTAGCGCAGGAGCTCGCCGCCCTCGGCGCGGCGGCGCGCCTGCTCCACGACGATGATCCGCTGCATGTGCGCCTGCACCGGCTCTTCGATCTGCTCCGCGAGGCCGTCGATCACCGCGATGCGCGGATCACCTGCTGGCCTCAGTCGGCGAGGCCGGGGGGCGCTCGCCAGCAGTTCTACTCGGCCGATGCCTGGCCCTACCCCTGGGACGATGGCCTGACTCGCACGGTGGCCCGCGAGGGCGTGATCGCGCGGCGGGTGATCGCCCTGGGCGGCGGCGGCGCGGGCGGTGGCCGGCTCCCTGCGGCGCGGGCGGCCTACTTGGGCGCCCCGATCCGCTGGGGTGGCCGGCTCTGGGGCGTCCTTGAGCTGCGGGCCGAGCACGCCGATGGCCTGCGGTCGGCCTCCGACGATCTGATCGGCGGCATGCTGCCCCTGCTGGCGGCCGCCATCGCCGAGGAGGGCCGCCGCCGGTCGGATCTGCCGACGGGGGAGCGGGCGAGCGACACCCCGACCGGGCTGACCCTCCGCGCCCCTGATAAGCAGCGGCTTGTGGCGCTGAACAGCAGCCTCGACGCGCCCATCGATCTGCACGACCTGCTCAGCCTGCTGCTGCGCCGCGCCCTTGAGGCGAGCGGCGCAGAGGCGGGCGCGGTGGCCTTAGTCGATCATGACCAGGGCGAGCTTGTGCTGCACACCTTCGAGGGCTTCGCCGATGATGTCGGTGTGGGCATGCCGAGCGGCCCGCGCCAGCGCTGGAGCCTGAAGACGGGCCTGGCCGGACAGGCCGCCCTGGGCGGGCGGGCGCTGCTTGTGCGCGATGTGACGCTTGAGCCGGGCATCCCCGGCGCGGGCGCCGGGCTACGGGCCGAGCTGGCCGCGCCGATCATGATCGGCGACCGCGCCGCCGCCGTGATCATCCTCAGCAGCCCGCGCTCGGACGCGTTCGGCGAGGATGAGCTGTCCTTTGTGCGGGCGCTGTGCGCGCGGGTCGCTCAGCCGCTCAGCCGCGCCATGCACTACCAGGAGGCGATCGAGAGCGCCCTCTACCTCGGCCAGGTGTTCAGCAGCCTGCCCACCGGCCTGGCCCTGATCGATATCAACGGCAAGGTGCTGCGCTCGAACCCCGCGTGGGATCTCCTCTGGGGCCTGCACGGCCACGCCCGCCACGAGAGCTTCCACGTCTCCCTCGACCTGATCGCGCACCTGCTGCCGCGCCTGCACGAGCCCCTGGGCCTGACGGAGTTCTGCGACCGCATGCAGCGCTCGCCCGCGCAGGATCTGATGGTGACGGTGCGCCTGCAGCACCCGACCCAGGAGCTGGAGGTGCGCGCCGTGCCCACCCGCGATAGCAAGGATCAGATCACTGGGCGGCTCTGGGCGGTGAGCGATGTGACCCGCGAGCGCGAGTCGGACCGGGTGAAGGGCGAGTTTGTGTCGATCGTCTCACACGAGCTGCGGACGCCGCTGACCTCGATCCTTGGCTACACCGAGCTGCTGCTGAGCCGCGACTTCTCGCCGGAGGAGCGCCAGCAGTTCATCGGCACGGTCTACACCGAGGCGGAGCGGCTCTCGCAGCTGGTCGAGGACCTGCTCGGCATGTCGCGCATCGAGGCCGGCAAGGTGAAGCTGAACCGCTGGGTGGTCTCGCTGACGAACATCGTCTATGAGCTGACCACGCAGCTCAACACGTCGCTGATGAACCACCGCCTGCTGATCGACATTCAGGGCGAGATCCCGCCGGTCTACGCGGATCGCGACAAGCTGAAGCAGATCATCTTCAACCTGCTGACTAACGCGATCAAGTACAGCCCGGGGGGCGGCGAGATCCAGCTGCGCATCCACGAGGCCCAGGCGTCTACGCTGCCGGAGGATCACCCGGAGGGGCGCTGGGTGGTGGTGTCGGTGCGCGACCAGGGCATCGGCATCGCCCCGGAGGATCTGGCGCGGATATGGGAGCGGTTCTACCGGGTGGATAACACGAACACGCGGCGGATCGGCGGCACGGGCCTGGGGTTGAGCATTACCCGGGCGCTGGTGGAGCTTCACGGTGGCCGGATCGATGTGGAGAGCGAGCTGGGCCGGGGCAGCCGGTTCTTCTTCACCCTGCCGGTGTCGAATGATCTGGCGCGGAGGTAGGTTTTTTGCTGCGGTGTGACGGCGAAGCCGTCACACCGCAGCAAAAGAAAAGAGCGCCGGTGGCGGTTACACGCCCCAGGTTGGCTGGACGCCCTCGACCTGGTAGGCGTAGGCCATGCGGCGGGTGTTCCAGGAGAGGCCGATCTGGCCGCCGGGGGTGAGCACGATGCAGCCGCCGCTGCCGCCGGAGACCTGGTGGGAGAGGACGCGGATGGCGGCCTCGGCGGCCGTCTGGGGGGATGCGCCGCGTTCAAGCATCTCGATGGCCCGGCGGGCCAGGGCGACGCGGACGATCGACTCGCCCCAGCCGGTGCAGACGACGGCGCCGACCCGGGCGTCGGCGTAGAGCCCGCAGCCGACCATGGGCGTGTCGCCGATGCGGCCGGGGAGCTTGAAGGGGGTGCCGCCGGTGGAGTTGGCGGCCACTAGGTTGCCGCTCTGGTCGAGGGCGATCGCGCCGACGGTGTCGTGGCCGCCGACGGTGGTGGCGACGGGCGGGGACTCGGCGGGCGGCGGGCTGGTATGGCTCTCGGGGCTCGGGGCGATCCGCCCGGCCTTCCACTCCTCCCAGAGGGCGCGCTCGCGCTCGACGATCAGCTCGCTGTTCTCGATCAGTGGGATGCCGTGGGCCACGGCGAACTGCTCGGCGCCCTCGGCCACCAGCATGGTGGCGGGGCCGACGAGCAGCTTGCGGGCCAGGGAGATCGGGTTGCGGATGTGCCGGAGGTTTGCGGCGGCGCCGTAGCGCAGGCTGCGCCCATCCATCAGGGCGGCGTCGAGCTCGACGGTGCCGTCCGAGGTGAGCACCGAGCCGGTGCCGGCGTCGAAGATCGGGTCGTCCTCCATCAGGCGGACCGCCGCCTCGCAGGCGTCGAGCGCGGATGCGCCGCGGCTTAGCAGATCCCAGCCGGCCGCTAGGGCGGCGCGGCAGCCGGCCTGGTGCGGCTCAACCTGATCGTCAGGGATGGCCCATGCGCCACCGTGAACAATGAGCGCAATTGGCATGGGTCGTGGCTCCGTGGATAGTTCAGTATAATCAATGAAAGATGCTCAACTCTACCACAATCGGTAGTTGCTCGCAAGGATAGTGACATGCTTGTCATCATCACGCCGAACCCGGCCCTGGATCGCACGATGGTCTTCCCTGGCCTGCGCCTGGGGGCGGTGCAGCGCACCGATGATGTTGTAGTGGCGGCCGGGGGCAAGGGGCTGAACGTGGCCCGCGCGGCGCTCACGCTCGGCCAGCCGGCGCTGCTCTGCGCGCCGATCGGCGGGCTCACCGGCGATCTGGTGGCCCGCCTAGCTGAGGCCGAGGGGCTCGCGGGGCGCTGGAGCCGCCACGCCGCCGGCGAGACCCGCACCTGCGTGCTGCTGGTGGACCCGCAGGGCGGCGACGCGACGGCGCTGAATGAGTCGGGGCCGGTGTTCGCCGACTCTGACTGGGCGGCGTTCGCGGATGCGGCCATGGCCGCATCGGCCGACGCGCGGCTCTGCCTCATCTCGGGGAGCCTGCCGCGCGGGGTGGGCGCGGTGCGGCTGGGCGATCTGGTCGGGCGGCTGGGGGCGGCGGGGCGTCGGGTGATCGTGGACACGAGCGGTGCGCCGCTGGAGGCGGCCCTGGCGGCGCGGCCCTACGGGGTGAAGGTGAACGGCGCGGAGCTGGGGGCGGCCCTCGGGCGGGCCGAGCTGGCCGACGTGGCCGGGGCGGCGTCGGCCCTGGCCGAGCTGCGGGCCGGCGGCCTGGGGCTGGCGGCCGTCTCTCTGGGCGCGCTGGGGGTGGTGGCCGTCGATGACACCGGCGCCTGGTGGGCATGCCCGCCGCCGATCGACCTCGTGAGCACGGTGGGCAGCGGCGACTCGCTGCTAGCCGGGCTCTCTACAGGCCTGCTGCGCGGGCTGCCGCTGCCCGAGGCCCTGCGCCTGGGGGTGGCCTGCGGCAGCGCCGACGCGCTCACCATCGGCGGCGGGCGGATCGAGCTGGCGGAGGTGGAGCGGCTGGCGGCGGGGGCGCGGGTGTTGAGTGTTGAGTGTTGATCACCCCGCGCCGATCAGGCGGGCCAGCTGCTGGGCCTGGTCGGGGTTGAGGTAGCAGGCGCGCTGGCCGGAGGCCGCGTAGAGGCTGAGGTCGCCGCCTGCGCCGAGGATGAGCTGGCCGCCGCCGATGGGGCGGATGCGCTTCTGGGTGACGGCGAGCAGCTCGCGCAGCTCGGCGACCTCGGCGGCGGACATGCGGGCCACCTCGCGGCCGCGCACCACGTGGAAGAAGGAGATGGCCGGCTCGCCCTCGGGGCGGTAGGTGACCTCGTACTCGGCGATCTGCGCGATCTGCATAATGTGTCTCCTGTTGGGGCGCAGCAGCGCGATGCATGTATGTCGCAAAGCGACATGCACGTATCGCGCTGCTGCGCCCCTACGGCGATGCGGGCGGGTCGCGGACGGCGACGACCACCTGCCAGAGGCTCTGCTCGCCGAAGGGCACCGGCGGCAGGACGGCGTCGCCGAAGACGCTGAGCGGGCGCAGGCCAGCCTCGGCGAGCAGGGCGGCGAGCTCGGGGAAGCCGTAGAGGCGGATGCGGTCGCCGGGGTGAGCCACGTCGAGGCTCTGGGCGGCGTCGAGGTAGCGGTAGCCGATGTGCAGGGCGGCCTCGCGCGGCTCGAAGCGGGCATCGCGCAGCACGTAGCCGGCGCCGATCTGGTACCAGCCGCTGCGAAACTCGCGCAGGTAGGCCTCGATCTGGTAGGGGTTGATGCACTGCAGCAGCAGCCGACCGCCGGGGGCGAGGGCGCGGGCGGCTCCGGCGAGCACCGCCTTGTTCGTGGCGTCGTCGAAGAAGCCGAGGCTGCTGTTCATGATCAGCACCACGTCGAAGCGGGCCTCGTAGGTCAGCGCACGCATGTCGCCTTGCACAAAGCTGACGCTCAGGTCGCGCTCGGCGGCGCGCGCGCGGGCGTGGGCCAGCACGGGCGCCGCCGCGTCTAGGCCGACCACGGTCAGCCCCCGCCCGGCCAGCTCGATGCTGTGCCGCCCGCCGCCGCAGGCCAGGTCGAGGATCGTCTCGACGCCGCGCAGGCTGAGCGCCTCGGCCAGGAAGTCCGCCTCGCGGCGGGTCAGGTCCTCGGCGTAGTCGCGGTAGTGGGCAAACTCGTGGACCTGGAGCAGCTCCTCCCACCAGTCGCGTATCGCTTCGCTCATAGTATTGAATGTTGAATGTTGAATGTTGAATGTTGAATGCCGCACATTCAGCATTCAACATTCAACATTCAACATTTATAGATCGACCTGCCTGGGCATGATCGGCAGTTCGTCGACGCGCAGGCTGGGCGGGAGCGTGCAGACCCAGAGCAGGGACTGGGCGACGTCGTCGGTGGTGATCAGCTGGCGGCGGAAGGCCTCGTCCGGGTTGAGTGGGTGGATGTCGGCGTTGATCAGCCCGGCGTAGACGGTGGTGACGAAGACGTTGTGGGGCCTCAGCTCCTGGGCCATCGACTGGGAGAGGCCGGCGAGGGCGAACTTGGCGGCGCAGAGGGGGCCGATGTTGGCCACGCCCACCTTGCCCACCCGCGAGCCGAGGTTGATGATCGTGCCGCTGCGCTGGCGTTTCATGACCGGCACCACGGCCCGCGCCGTGTAGAACACCCCGCTGAGGTTGGTGTCGATCGCGCCGCGCCACTCGGCGTCGCTGAAGGACTCGATCGGCGACACTCTTCTGAAACCTTGTCATACGCCGAAACCTTAACTTGTGACCAATGGTGTAAGGAGTGTTGAGTGTTGAGTGTTGAGTGTTGGAGCCAACACTCAACACTCAACACTCAAGCATAGGCCGGCGCGGGGGTAGCGCGGGCGGGCGGGCGTGTGCCACGCGCAGCGCAAGCTGCAAAGGTCTCGAAAACCTTACTGGATCCACGGGTTCGAATCCCGGCACGGCACAGGCCGTACAGGGCACACGAGCACCGGGCAGTGGGCATCGGGCACATACCAGGCACAGACGACCGACCGCGTGAGGGTGGGTCTGGGGCGACGCGCCGGAACGAGCAAGACCATACAACCGCTGGGATCGTGATCGTCGGGCCGGACGTGGGAGGGTTATCATGAACAGAGCCCCACCGCCGCCACGCCGCAGTCCGCGCCGCTGGCGGGCCAGGTGCGGAACAGCGCCGGCGGCTACAGCTACCCGGTGGACGACTGGACGCGCCTGGGCCGCTTCCTGGTGCTGGGCAGCGAGGGCGGCAGCTACTACGCCGCCGAGCGCGCCCTGACCCTGGAGGGCGCCCACGCCGTCGCCCGCTGCCTCGCCGAGGACGGCGGCCGGGCGGGCGCGGAGATCGTGGCGGTCAGCGCGGCCGGCCGGGCGCCGAAGAACGACCCGGCCCTGTTCGCCCTGGCCATGGCCGCCACCGCCGAGGCCGGCGAGACCCGCCGCGCCGCCCTGGCGGCCCTGCCTCAGGTCGCGCGCACCGGCACCCACCTGCTGCACTTCGCCGGCTACGTCCAGGCCCTGCGCGGCTGGGGCCGCGGCCTGCGCCGCGCGGTCGGGGCCTGGTTCCTCGAGCAGCCCGCCGAGCGGCTGGTGCTCCAGGCGATCAAGTACCGCCAGCGCGACGGGGTAGGCGCGGAACGCCAGGGAGCGCGCGATCACTCCTTAGCCTGGCGCGCAGATCCGCTTACTCCTCTGACGCGTCGCCGGCCACCGGCCGACTGGCACCGCAGTTCCAGCAGTCGGTGAACTGCGGATCAAGCTGCTCGCCGCACCTCGGACAGCGCCACGGCGTCGCGCCCGTGGTGGCAGGCTGACTCTGCAGGAACTCCTGGATCAGCGCCTCCGCCCGCGCCTGGTCATCGTCGGCGACCCAGAGCGATGGGCGGGATTCCTGCATGGGCAGGGCGCCCTGGAGCCCGGTGAGATCATCGCCCTGGATCATCGCCGCAATCCCTGCGGCCTCCAGGTAGCCCTTGATCAGATGGGCCTCAGCCGGCAGGGTGGTGGTATGCACCAGCTTCATCGTGGTCTCCTCGCCCGTTACCAATGTGCGCCGCGCCGTGCGGCGATGGAGCTTCCACCATACCACGGATGCGGGCAGGCACACGACGGGCATGGAATCTCCACGATGGCTGATGCATCGTCGGCTCGCTCCACTGAGCGCGCCTATCTCATCGGCCTCTGTTCACGCTGCTGGCCCGCACCGATCAGGCGCAGATCGTACTGCCCAGCGCTCCGCTGGCGGAGCTCGAAGAGATCCGGGTGCGCCTGGAGCAGCAGGCCGAGGCGCGCATAGCCGTGCCGCTTCGGCGTAAAGGCCGGGTCGAGCTGCTTGAGCTGCTGGCCGAGCGCGGTCATCGGTAGCCAGCCATCCTGCTTGGCGGCCTGCTGCCAGGCGGATTCCAGCAGCGCCCGCACCGCGCTCTGCTGCGGCGCGACCGGCGAGCGCAGTGCCCGCAGCACAATCTGGTGGGCCGGATTGTCGGCATCCGGCTGGACACTGAACAGATCGTCGCGCTGCTTAATCAGCTGCGCCAGCCGGGTATGGCCGTAGGTCTGTGGCTGAAGCTCGGGGTGGCGCCGCTGCAGCTCGTTCACAAAGTTCGAGAGCGAGACCGCGCCACGCGCCTGGCGCACGCCCTCCCACACCGCGATCAGCAGCGGCCCGACATCAGCGATACCAGCCGAGGCTTTCGTGGGCTTCGGCGCGGGCGCGGGGGCTTTCGCGGGCTTCGGCGCGGGCGCGGGGGCTTTCGCGGGCTTCGGTGTGGGCGCGGGGGCTTTCGCAGGCTTCGGTGTGGGTGCAGCGGAGGGGGGCGCTGCTGCGGACGTATGGGGCACCACCCTGGGTGGCGGGGAAGGCAGAGCCGGCGATCCGGTCAGCTCCTCCAAGGTCAGAAAGACGCTGCTCACCTGCACCAGCGAGGGCAGCGTCTGGGCGCGACCGATCACCACCACGGTGCGCTGGGCCGCGCGGAGGCGGGCGACCAGCGGGGTGTAGTCGCTATCGCTGGCGACGATGCAGAAACAGTCGATAGCCCCGCCGTGCAGCAGATCCATCGCATCAATCGTCAACAGGATGTCGGTGGCGTTCTTGCCGGTCGTGGTGGGCTCGTGATGGATCGGCTGGATGGCGTGGCGTGCGACCGGCTCAAGCCAGCCGCGCGTGCTCGCCGCCGCCCAGTTAGCGTAAACCCGGCGCACGCGAACGGTGCCAAACTCACCCGCCTTGGCCAGCACATGGGCCGCGACGCCGGGCGCGCAATTCTCCCCGTCGATGAGCAGGGCCACCGATGGCGCTGCCGCACGCGCCGTTGCCGACCCAGGTGTCACACCTTCCGGCGCGCAACGCTCCGCGCGGTCGAGCAGATCAGCCGACGGCTCGCCCGGCGCGAGATCAGGTGCCTGACCGAGCGTCCGCAGCATGACTTGATACGGCGTCGCAACCCAGCGTGTAAACCAGCTCTCGTTTGGATTCATAGGTGAAGATGTGAGGGAGCATGAACATAGATGTCGTACACATGCTACGCGAAGACCCGGCTTGAGGTTTCATGGGCGATCGCAGAGGGAACCCTGCCCAGGGCTCAGCGGTGCGCCAGCTCGGCCCGCACCTCCATCAGGATCTTCCCGAGCATGTTCTTGCCACTGCCGTCGGCCCCGCAGCCCCAGTAGTAGTCGCCCGGCGCGTTCTCGACCAATGCCGCATCGCCGGTGGCCAGCAGCTCGGCCCGCAGGTCGGCGTGGGCGCAAAACTTGGCCCGCACCGCCGCGCGCATCACGTCATCCTTCACCTGCTCCCAGTCGGCGCGCAGCGGGCGGCGCCGGTCGCGCCCCATATCCGCCGCGGCGCGCGGCGTCGGCGCGCTGCGGATGGCGTCCTCATGCTCCGTGCCGGCGAACTTCTGGGCCTGGAAATAGTGCTCGCTGGTCGGCCACCAGACATCCTTGAGGGTGAAGCCGTGGCGCGAGAAGTTCGAGAACCCACCATAGGCGTCGCGGGTGCTGTAGAAGAAGATGGTCATAGGAGCCTCGCTCTGGGCAGATCGACAGGTGTGTTACGTCAAAGTATAGCCACACTGCCCCGCATTTGCCACCGACCTTGGGACGACCGTCGGCAGTGACGGCGGGTGTGCGTACTGTCTACGGCTGAAGGGGCGCTGCCCGATCTCCTGCTGGCGACCGATGCTCAAGATGAACATACGTACTATGGTGGCGCTGCCTTGTACGGTGGTCGGGATGCTGCTACGATAGCTCTATCAATGTAGCGCACCGCAGCGCGCCTGGGATGCGGCGAGCGATGGATATGAGCGGGACGGGAGAGGGAACGCGTATGCAGTTTCACGCCATCATCGAGCTGCACGGCAAGACAGCCACGGGAATGCAGGTGCCCGCAGAGGTCGTGACCGCCCTCGGCGCGGGGAAGCGGCCGGCGGTGCGGGTCACGATCAACGGCTACACCTACCGCAGCACCGTCGCGGCCTATCGCGAGGCGTTCATGCTGCCGCTCAGCGCGGAGCACCGGGCGGCGGCGGGCGGCCAGATAGCGAGTGATGCTCGGCTCGCTGGCGCAGGCCACCTCCGCCGCGCGCAGGGCTAGGTCCGCCCGGCCAATGCCGGGCGCAAGCGCGGCCAGCCAGCGCGGCCAGCCAGTCGCCCAGGGCGCCCCGCAGCCCGCCCAGGCCCAGGCCGTGCTCGGCGACCTGGAGCGCCCCGTCGAGCTGGCCGCCCGCGCGCAGGGCGGTGGACAGGGCCAGCGCGTCGGCGGCGCTCGCGAGGGTCTCGATGCCTGCCGCGACGGCCTCCTCCACCCGGCCCAGGCGGGCCAGCATCAGGGCGCGCTCGCGGTGCAGCCCGTAGGCCGCAGCGAGGTTGAGATACTCGTCCAGCCGCTCCTGGCGCTCCAGGATGCGTAGCCGGATCAGGGCTAGCCTGGGCGGCGGGCCGACCGCCGGCGCTGCGGTTGTGCCAGGCGGCTCCTCGTCTCGCTCGTCAGCGTTACCTCCCTCGACCGCGCTCGGCGCAGGGGCGAGCACCGGCTCGCCGCGCAGGGCGCGGACGATCTGCGGGTCGTGCCAGCCCTCCTGGGCGGCCCGCATCGCCAGCCGCATGCCCGAGTCGCTCCCGTAGTCGGCCGCATCGCCGGCCCACTCCGCGAGCTGGTCGTCCCACTCCTCCAGCTCGTCGGGGCGCAGATCCGCTGAGAGCAACGCCTCGGCCCACAGCGCCCCCAAGTCATCGAAGACATCGCCAAGTGCCGTAGGAGTCGTCGAAGTCGTGCTGACCCTCGCTATACTCCTCGGTGATCACCTCAAGCAGGCTCAGCGCGTTGGCGCTGTCGCCGCCCTCGACAAAGCCGCGCACCTGGTCGAGGATCGCACGTATCCCCGCAGCGATCGCGCTGGAGGTATCGTAGCTATCATAGCTGCGGTACGAGGTATGCATGAGCGCGCGCACCTGGCGCTGGATCGGCCCGACATCGACGGGCGGGTGGGTCGGGGCAGCGCGGGGCGTGGCGCGGACCTGCGTCACCGCGACCTCGACCGCAATCACGTCGGCGAGGTCGGGCTGGCGCACGGCCAGACGCAGCAGCAGATCCTGGAGCTGATCGCGGTCGAGGGGCTCCAGCAACGTCTCAAGCGTGATACTTACTCATGCCTCACTATCCTCCCAGACCTCATCGTCCGCATCGCCATCATACTGGGGCGGCGCCTTGCCCTCCGACTCGACCAGCCGCGGGTAATCGCCCGGCTCAGCCTGTGGCTGGATAGCCACAAGAGTGACATCGAATAGGTGGTCGTCGCCGTAGTCGAAATAGTAGAGCACTGTGTGCCCGACGCGCAGACCCAGCTGGCCGAGCGCCACGGTGCTGGTGTCCAGCGGCTCGACATCCTCAGTGTCATCCCCCTCGTCAGCGATCACCTCGCCTTCCGCCCCCTCAGACTCCTCATCGGTGAATAGCTGCATCGCCTCATCAAACATCGCGCCAAAGAAGGGGGTGCCCTCTGGGCCGGAGATTTCGTAGCCATCGTCGCGAGCCTTGCCGCGCAGAAAGAAGCTGTAGAGGTGGTCGGCATCCCACGCGAACGCGTCCTGGATGGCGATGTGCAGCGCCGCGAGGGTCTGCTCGGGGCGCAGGGCGAGGGTGCGCGTGGCGCCCGAGCGGTCACCCCTGAGCCGAACCTTGAACAGGTAGACCCCGCCGGGGCTATCGAGCGGGGCCGGTGTCCCAACGTAGCGCAGGGTCATGCGGGCCTGGTAGCGCGCCTCGAAGACGGGGTCAGTGGTCGCGCAGGCGTTCAGGGCGACCAGGACGTGCTGCGGGAGCGGGCGCTCGGGATGGCGTAGGCGCTGCCGAGGTAGTACGCGGCCAGGATGCGCACGGGCGGGTTCGCGTGCTGGAGCGCGGCATCGAGGGCCGCGTAGGCGGCAGAATCCCCTTGCTTGATCGCAAGCAGGGTCAGTGCGCTGAGGGCGAAGGACTGCCTGCGCGAGGCGAAGCTGTCGCGCGCGCGCTTCAGGTCGAGCAGCGACTGCCAGAAGGGGATGGCCTCAGGGGCCTGGGTATAGCCGAGCCAATTGAGCAGAAACGCCTCGACCTTCGCCGCATCCTTGGTGTTGCGCTTCGCCAGTGAGACGACAAGCTGCTGGGCGTACTCACGATCCGAGGGTGGCAGGGTGATCGGGGCCAGCTCCGGGACAGGCGGGAGTAGCCCGCTGAGGCGCTGTTTGGTGCCCGGCGGGCCAGCCAGGGCCTTAGCCAGCTGCGCGAACGACGTGCGGATCGCGCGCATGATGCGCTGGTTGGGGGCACCTGGAGGCATCTGCTCGCTATCAGGACGAAGACCGCCAGCACCGCCGCCCAGGCCGGCGTCCCGCGCAGCGTGTCGAGCAGGAATCCGGGCTTGCCCCCCGAGACGTAGACCAGGCTGTCCGCCGCGATCCGCTGGGCCACCTGCGGGTCGTCGGCGCGCGCGCCCGCGCCGATCGGGATGACATCGACGCTGACGCCGAGGGCGGCGAAGTGGGCGCGGCCCAGCGTGGCCCAGCGTTCCACCACCTGCGGGCCGTCGGGGACGGCGGCGGTGGGGATGACGGCCACGTGGGCGCGACCCGTCTGGCGCGCCCGCGCCAGCAGCCCGGCGTCAATCGGCCGCATCACTTCAAGAAACTCGCCCGAGCCGACCAGGGCCAGCGTTCCCGCCACAGTCATCCTCCCATCCGCAATCGAAATCAGGCGGAGGGCACAATGCGCCACTGGTGGATGGTGAGGATGTCGTCGAGGAGCAGGGGGCAGGCGGCGGTCGAGAGGAGCGGGGCGAGGAAGCGGTGCAGGCGGAGCAGGGTGGGGATCGATCCGGTACTCGTGCGTCGGCTGGTCGTGCTGGCGGGCTCATCGGTGAAGCGCTGGATACGGTCGAGGATGGTGTGCAGGGTTTTGGCCTGCTCCGGCATCTGCTCGGCGTCGGCGATGCGCTCAGCGAGGCTTTTGAGATTCCAGGTGTGGGCGGTGGTCGTATTGAGCCGGTCGAGGATGCTGTCGAGGTGCCAGGCGAAGGGCGGGTCGGGGGGGGCTATCGGGGGCAAGCAGGAGGCGTGATCGGGGGTGGCTTCGGGGTGATTGCTGGCGGGGGATCTTCGGGATCGTGGCTGGCAGGCCGGGAAGATGGTGTGCAGCGGGTAGGACTTGCCGCTATACCACGAGAGCGTCCCCAGCAGCCCGCCGGCGACGCGGGCGAAGGTCGGCAGCGTCCAGGCGCTTTTCCCCTGTTCGAGCCGCGAGAGCTGGGCGAAGTCGAAGCGGGCGGCGGCGGCGACCATCCGTAGCGATGCCTGGGGCTGGTAGCGCTCCAGATCGGCGCGCAGGGCGCGCATGCGGCCCTCGTGATCGACCCAGCCCGGCGCCCATGAGTCGGCATCAGTGCTGCTGACGCCGCTCGGCGTCCCTATCGTCCTATTTGTCCAGGCCGTCACGCATCACTCCTCTGTTGGAAAGCTATCTCTCGTACTATACCATCTCTTCGGCTGATCGCAAGCGACTTCGGTCGGAGATCAGGGCATGTGCAACGTCCTGAGCGCCCCACAGCTGGCGACTGATGTCGCGCCAGCGGGGCGCTCCGCGTCGGACGTCGGCGCAGGCCGACGCCGGAACCGCCCGCGCAGGCGGGCGGCCGGCCGCAGGCCACCGCGACGCGGCTTCAGCCGCCAGCGACGTTGCACATGCCCTGGGCCGGAGAGATGTT
>NZ_JAIEWN010000009.1:146229-157238 GCF_019599295.1 Oscillochloris sp. ZM17-4
ATCTAACAAAAGATTCTGAGGGCCGTAGGCGCCTACGCCGCCGCCAGGGTGCGCGTGATCTGGTCGAGGTGCGCCTCGCCGTGATCGGTGTAGCTGCGCAGCATATCGGCAAGGCTCATCGTCCCGTACTCGGGGTGGACGCCGGAGCGCGCCCACGCATCCTCGGGCAGGCTCTCCCAGAAGCGCGCCCAGCGCGCGTGGAGCGCCCGCAGCAGCCGTAGCGACACGCTGATGTCGGGGTCGGATGCGTCGGGCAGGGCCGCCCACGCATCCTGCTTGTAGGGCTTGAGCGGCGGGCTGTCCTCGGTCAGGATGAGCCGACAGCGGATATAGCTGTTGGCGTGGGAGTCGAACAGGTGGTGGACATTCTGCGCCACTGTCCACTCGCCCGCCAGGTAGGCGCCCCCCAGCTGCTCAGGGCTTAGCCCGGCCACCAGCGACTCCAGCTGGTCGGGCAGGCTGCGGATCTTCGCGATCAGTTCCATGCGCTCCATCTCGCTCAGCATAACCACCCTCCTTGCTAGCCACAACGCTTTGCGATGCATCGCCTTTTTTCGGGCGTCAGCCCTCCGCCGCCGGCAGGGTGAAGAAGAAGGTGCTGCCCTCACCAGGGACGCTCTCCACGCCGATGGTGCCCCCGTGGGCCTCGACCACCAGCTTGCAGAAGGTGAGGCCGAGGCCGCTGCCGCTCGTGCGGCGGTTGCCGGCCTGGCCGAACTTGCTAAAGATCTTGTCGAGGTCGTGGGGCTTGATCCCCAATCCGAAGTCGCGCACCGCGACGCGCACGTGGCCATTCGTCTCGGCGGGGCCGATGCGCATGATCACCTGCGAGGCCTTGGGGCTGAACTTTAGGGCGTTGTCGAGCAGGTTCTGGAGCACGCGCAGGAGCAGCTCGTGGTCGGCGTGGACGCGCAGGCTCTCGTCGGCCACATCGAGGTTGATCGCCACGCTATTCTTCTGGGCGATGATCGTCATCCGGCTGATCGCGCTCTCCCCCAGGGGGCGCAGCGCGACGGGCGCGCAGTCCAGGGGCATCTGCCCGCTCTCCAGGCGGCTGATATCGAGCAGCAGGTTGACCATATCGAGCAGGTGCTGCGTGCTGGTGTAGGCGATGCCCAGGATCTCGCGCTGGATCTTGTTGGCCTCGCCGCCGGCGACGCCCCGGAAGATCATATCGATCGAGGTGATCACGCTGGTGAGCGGGCTGCGCAGGTCGTGGACCATCATATTCGTCAGGTCCTGACGTAGCCGCTCGGCCTCCTTGGCGGCGGTGATGTCGCGCACGGTGAGCAGGATCGGCCAGCGGTGCGGGGTTCGCTCCCCCTCGCCGCCGTGCTCGCCCTCGGGGATGGCCCGCGTCACGCTCCACTCTAGGGCCGGGGGGCCTGATCGCGGCGAGGTGAGCTGGCCGCGCACGAAGCGCTCTACACCGTCTGCGACGCCGCTGAGCCCGTCGTAGAGCTGCTCAAGGTCGGCCGGGTCATAGTGGGCTGTCGTCTGCCAGCGGGTCAGCAGCTCGACGACCAGCAGCCCAGCGAGATCCCCGCCGGCGGGCCAGGCGGCGACATCGGCCAGCTCGCGGAAGGCATCGTTGGCCACGGCGATGCTGCCGGACTCATCCACCAGCAGCATCCCCTCACGGGTGGATGCCATGATCGAGGCCAGCTGGTCGCGGCCCTGGCGCACGGCGCCGAAGAGCTGCAGGCTCTCGGCGGCGACGGCGGCCTGCCCAGCGAAGAGGCCGAGGCTCTCGATCGCTGAGGCGCGGGGCAGGATGTCGGTGTAGCCGATGCAGATGGCGCCGAGGATGCCCCGGGTGGCCCGCAGCGGGATGGCGACCACCGCCTCGCCGGTGATGGGGCTAGGGCGCAGGCTCTGCGGCCGCCGCAGCACGATCGCCTCGCGGGCCAGCTGCTCGACGGCGGTCTGGTCGGCGGGGCCGCCGCCGACCTGGGAGCCGAGGATCAGGCTGTCGGGGGATCGCTGGGGCTGCCAGAGCAGGGCCTGCCCCCACCGGGCGTCGCTCTGGGCGACCATGCCGCCGACCGTCAGGTCGTAGATCTCCTGGGGCGTGCGCAGGGTGGTGTTCAGAGCCATGCCGAGGCCGTTGAGCGCCGTGAGGCTGCTCAGGCTATGCTGGAGGTCGCTGTAGAGCTGGGCGTTCTCCAGTGCCACGGCGGCCTGGTTGGCGAAGATATCGAGGATCTGCACCTGCTCGGGGCCGGGCAGCATGCCGTCCTCCGGGTCGCTGACCGAGATCAGGCCGAGGATCTCGCCGCGCATATTGCGCAGCAGGCTGAACATCACGTCGCGCGGGTGCCAGCCGCCGAGCGTCGCGGGGGTGCTCCTGGAGGTGTAGACATACTCGGGGCCGCCCCAGAGATGGACATAATCATCGAAGCGCCGGTCGATCACGTAGGTCGAGGGGCTGCGCCGAAACTCGGGGCGCAGGATGCCGAGCAGGCGTGAGATCGGCGCGCGGGCCGGGCGCAGCTCCTCGAAGCTGGCGGCGGCCGGCCCGGCGGCGATGACGCGCTGCAGGTGGGGCTCGCCCGCGTCGCTCGGCCGGACGAGGGCGATGATCGCGCTGCGGAATCCGGCGCTCTCGGCGACCGAGTGCGCGATCGCGGAGAGCAGGTCGTCGCGGTTGTGCTCGACCCGAAGGGCGTTCGAGACGCGCAGGATGCGGCGCAGCCGGTCGTTGCTCAGGTCGAGGTCGCGGACGCGGCGGGCGAGGGTCTGGTCGATCTGGGCGAAGCGGCGCGCGTTATCGAGGGCGATCATCGCCTGGTCGGCGATCGCCTCGAGGAGCGCGCGGTCCTCCTCGGTGAAGGGGGCGTCATCGTAGCGGTTGAGGATCTCGATCACGCCCTTGATACCGTCGAGGCCGCGCAGGGGCACGGCGAGCAGCGAGCGGGTGAGGAATCCGGTGTCGCCGTCGAGGGCGCCGTAGAAGCGGCCGTCGCCGCGGGCGTTGTTGACCACGGCGGGCTGGCCGCTGGTGGCCACATAGCCGGCCACGCCGGTGCCCGAGGGCAGGCGCTGGCCGAGCAGCCGGTGTCCGGCGGGGCCGCCGGCGTAGCTGAAGACGAGCTCGCCGGTCTCCTCATCGAGGAGCAGCAGCGAGCCCTCCTCGGCGTTAAACAGCTCCTGGGCCTGCTCGATGATCAGGGCCGGCACGCGCTCCGGGTCGAGCGTCGAGGTGATGGCGCGGGTGATCCGGTTGAGCGCCTGCATCTGGCGGGCCTGCTGCTCGGCCAGGCGGAGCATCTGGGCGTTGCGGATCGGGCGGGCCATCTCCTCCACGAGGATGAGCAGCAGCTCGCGCTGGAGCGGCGAGAACTGCACTGCCGGGTCGTGGCTGTAGCAGCTGATCACGCCGTAGGCCCGGTCGCCGTCGCGCAGCGGGGCACCCATCCACGCGTGGGTCTCGGGGCCTGCGCTGATGTAGAGCGGCGGCACATTCTGGCGCGCGCACTCCTCGATGTAGCTGTCCGTGAAGATCGGCTCCTCGGTCTGCAAGATCGTCCCGGTGAGCCCGGCGCGCTGCTCCCAGAAGCTCTGCTTGCCGATCCGGCTGCCGCTGATCGCTATGTAGACCATCTCGATCCAGCTGCTCTCCTGGTAGCGCAGCGCGACGAGGAAGCTCACCTGGCCGAAGGCGCGCTGGGCGACACGGTTGATCTGCTCGAGCAGATCGCCGAGCCGGCGGGTGTCGCGCGCCTGCGCGATCTCGGCGCGGAGCTGCCGGCGCGCGCTGGCGGCCGGATCGTCGGCGGGTCGCAGGGTGCGGCGGGTCGCCCCGAGGACGGCGGCGAGCACAATCAGCGCCTGCTCCTGTGGGGCGGACCAGCGGCCGGGGGTGATGCGGATCCAGCCATCGAGCTGCTGCCCGCAGCGCACGGGGATATAGCCGGGCTGCCCGGCGCGGCCGGTGATCACTACCCCGGCGCGCAGCCGGGCCAGGATCGCCGGCTCGCCCGGCCCCGGGCCGCCGTCGTCTGTCGCCCACGTCAGCTCGTGGCGGCTCGACGGCACGATGCTCATTAGCGCCAGGGATGCCCGTCGATCAAGGTCGACAGAGTCCGCCGCCTGGGAAACCTCAGCGACAAGCTGGGGCCAGGTGGGCGTGAGGTCGCTCTGATCGGGCGGGCGCTGACTCATGGTCGATACGGCGCTAGAGAGGATGTCGTCTTGGTTGGGCATAGAGTCGGCAGCTGTCGATAAAGCGATCGGCGTCGGCGTGCGATGACAGTCGTGCTCATTTTACCCGGCTTTTACCTTCTGTCCATACTACCAGAATGAACGACCTTTGACAATTTGTTCATCGCAGATCGCCGCGCGGCGTCCCCATCTGATCGGGGGCGCGATGGTGGTTGACGCTGGCAAAGCAGGCTGCTATAATCGCCGCCGTCTCGCAATCCACACCATAGCTCGGAGGCTTGCTCGTAATGGGTTTTATTGAGTACATGACGACTTCTAGCCCTGCCTTTGGCACGCTTGCCTGGATCTTCTTCCTGCTCCAGCTCATCGGTGTGGGTGCGGGCGCCTACCTCGTCTACGCGCACACAGAGCGTAACCTGGCCCGGCAGGTGTTCATGCGCCAGCTCGGCATCGCCCTCCTGGTGCTTGGCGGCGTGGGGCTGCTCGCCTCCGCGCTGCGCCTCGCCGGCGTGCCGCTGATCAGCCAGCGGCTCTGGCTGTGGGTGTTGCTGCTGGTCGATCTGGCCGTGGCCGGCTACGTCACCTACTATATGCGCAGCGTCCTGCCCGCTCTGGAGAAGGCCCAGGCCGGCAAGCGCGGCCCCCGCCCCGGCCAGGCCCGCAGCGTCACCGCCGAGCAGGCCCCGGCCGCCCCCCGCCCGGTGGCCACCACCAGCCGCCGCGAAGCCCGGCGCGAGCGCAAAAAGAAGAAGTAGGGCCGGCACCCGCAGGGCCGCCCGCAGGCGGCGGTGGTACTCGGCGCGCGTGATCTCGACGGTGCCGAACTGGAGCATGTGCGGGCCGACGATGTACTGCGAGTCGAGCAGCGCGAAGCCGCCCCGGCGCAGCCGCTCGACCAGATGCACCAGGGCCACCTTGCTCGCGTCGCGCTCGGTGTGGAACATGCTCTCCCCGGCGAACAGCCCCCCGACCGCCACCCCGTACAGCCCGCCCACCAGCCGCCCCGCGCTCCAGCTTTCCACGCTGTGGGCGATCCCCCGTCGGTGTAGCTCCACGTAGGATGCGACGATCTCCTCCGAGATCCAGGTCGTCTCGCGCCCCGGCGCGGGCTCGGCGCAGGCCCGCACCACCCGCTCGAATGCCGTGTCCGCCCGCACCTCGAAGCGGCCGCCGCGCACCGTGCGGGCCAGCCGGCTCGGCACGCGGAAGCCGTCGTCCAGCGGGATCACCGCGCGGATGCTCGGCTCGTACCACCCCACCTCCCCGTCCGCATCGGCCATCGGGAAGATGCCGCGGCTGTAGGCTGCGATCAGCATGTCGGGTGTGAGCATAGCTTACCCGTTGGGGCGCAGCAGCAGGGGCGCTGCGCCCCTGCTGCTGCGCCCTTACATTACTCGACCCGGCTGATGCCGCCGGTGACGATCTGGATGGCCCAGAGCAGCAGGGCGAGGGCGCTTACGGCGCCGAGCCCGACGGCCCAGGATGCGCCGTTGAGCACCAGCGCGATCCAGAGGGGCGCGCCGAGCAGCCCGTGGGTGAGCAGGCTGATCAGCAGCGCCGCCGGCACCAGGGCCAGGGCCATGCTCAGCCAGGCGTAGCGGTAGGTGGCCAGCAGCACGTACAGCAGCCCGTACGACACGAGCCCGGCCATGATCGCGGCCAGCAGCGGGCTCGGCAGCCCCAGGGGCAGGTCGATCACGCGGTAGGACCACAGGCTGGCCCGCAGCCCCACAAGCTCGATCAGCAGGTGGTACAGCAGGAAGATCAGGTAGGTCAGGATGCCGGTGATGCCGCCGGGGAACCACCAGCGGGTCGTGTAGAGGTAGAGCACCAGCATCGCCGGCAGCGAGTAGTGCCAGCCGGCGGCGAGGATGAGCGATGCTGGCACCGGCTGCGTCACCGCCGCCTGCACGCTGTCCAGGCTCACCCCATAGCTCACCCCGTAGAGCAGACGCCAGAGGGGCGATGCCAGTGCGCTCAGGTGGCCTGCCACCAGGGCGAGCAGGTAGACCGGCGTGCGCTGCTGCCAGGCCAGGTAGCCCGCGGCTCCGTAGCAGATAAGTAACAGGATGATCGCTGCGGTCTGCATAACCCCCCGAAGTGCAAAAGGTACAAGGTACAAGGTACAAGCAACCCCGCTTACGTCTCGACGAACTCATTTTTACCTTGTACCTTGTACCTTGTACCTTGATCTACTCCCACATGTACTCGCGCACCTCGCCGCCGTCCAGCGTGAAGAGCCTGTCGGTCAGCCCGTTGGCGCGCTGGGTCGCGTCGGCCTCGATCTGGCTGGCCACATTGGCCAGGATCGTGCGCTCGGCGTCGCTGAAGAGGATCATGAAGTCGCGGTTGGGGATGCCGATCACCATATGGCCGGGGAACTGGCCGCGCAGCTCGGCCAGCATATCCGGGACCAGCAGCCGGGTGGCGTCGAAGCCGTCCTGGGTGTTGAAGATGATCAGGCGCTGGGCGCCCTCGCCGGTGGTGGTGTAGCTGCCGGACTCATCGGTGCGCTGGCGCAGGTTGGCGATCGCCTGCTCGTGCAGGTCGTGGCTGCTGATCTGCCAGCGGTCCAGGTGCTGCTCGCTGATGTAGGCCAGCCGGCTGCCCTCGCCGATCACGTAGGTGATCATCAGGTCGCCCAGGAAGGGCCGGTAGACGATCATGGGCAGCTCGCGCTCGCGCACGGTGAGCAGCAGCTCCAGCGGCTTGAGCATGGGCATCACGCGCGGGCGCAGCTCATCGAAGGATGTGATCGTGCGGTCGGTGTCGTTGGTTGCCATAGGGTTCCACGTAGGGGGCGCAGCAGCGGCACCAGATTGATGGCAAGGCTGGGATGTTGGCGGTAGCCGCTGCTGCGCCCTTACGGTGTCGTCACATATCTCTAAAGCTCCAGCGGGTCGAGGCCCGACTGCCATGCCGCCTTGAGCTCGGCCAGGCCGATGCGGGCCAGGCTCATCTCGCCCGCGCGCAGGTGCAGCTCGGGGCCACCCGTCACCTCGCCCAGGGCGGCCAGCTCCACGCCGGCCATGTGGGACTCGAAGGCGGCGGCCTGCTCGGGGGCGACCTCGGCCAGGAAGCGGCTGGGCGTCTCGCCGAAGAGCCGGGCCAGCTGGCTCGCCTCGCCGCCGATCAGGGCGATGTCCAGATCGAGGCCGAGCCCGCCGGCCATGGCCATCTCGGCGGCGGCCACGGCCAGCCCGCCCTCGCTCAGGTCGTGGCAGGCCCGCACCACCCCCGCGCTGATCGCCGCGTGCATGCGGGCGAAGGTCTCCCTGGCGGCGGCCAGATCAACCTTGGGCAGCTCGCTCGCGCCCACCTCCACGCCGATCGCCGCCAGGTGCGAGCCGGCCAGCTCCTCGCGGGTGGCGCCCACTAGGTAGACCCGGTTGCCCACCACCTTGAGGTCCATCGTCACGCAGCGGCGCACGTCGGGCACATTGGCCAGCGCCGAGATCAGCAGGGTCGGCGGGATGGCCACGCGCTGGCCGGAGGCGTCGCGGTACTCGTTATTGAGGCTGTCCTTACCGCTGACGAAGGGCGTGCCGAAGGCCACGGCGGCGTCGTAGCAGCCGGCGGCGGCGCGCGTCAGGCCGGCCATGCGGTCGGGCTGCCTGGGGTCGCCCCAGCAGAAGTTGTCGAGGATGCCGGTGCGCCCCGGGTCCCCGCCGACGGCGACCACATTGCGCAGCGCCTCATCGACGCTCGCCAGGGCCATCCAGTAGGGGTCGATCTGGCCGTAGCGCGGGTTGATCCCGCAGCCGAGGGCCAGGCCCTCCAGGCTGCGCGGCAGCGGCTGGAGCACCGCCGCGTCGCCGGGGCCGTCGCTGCGCTCGCCGACCAGCGGCTTGATCACCGTGGCCCCGCCCACCTCGTGGTCGTAGCTGCGCACGATCCGCTCCTTGGAGGCGATGTTGGGGTGGGCGAGGAGCGCCAATAATTGCAGATTGCAGATTGCAGATTGCAGATTGGGTTCTGCAATCTGCAATCTGCAATCTGCAATCTGCAATGGCGTCCACACCGCCTCAAGCACCCGCTGGGGCCGCCCGTCGTGGAGGAAGGCCATATCGATATCGACCAGGGTCTGTCCGGCGTGGGCCACGCGCAGGCGGCCGTCGTCCGTGAAGTGGCCGATCGCGCATGCCTCCACATCCTCGCCGGCGCAGAGGGCCAGCAGGGCGTCGAGGCTGGCGGGCGGCACGGCCAGCACCATGCGCTCCTGGGCCTCGGAGAGCCAGACCTCCCAGGGCTGGAGGCCGGCGTACTTCAGGGGCGCGTGCTCCAGCTCCACGGAGACGCCCGTCTCGGCGCCCATCTCGCCCACGGCCGAGGAGAGCCCGCCCGCGCCGCAGTCGGTGATCCCGCTGTAGAGCCCGAGGTCGCGGGCCTGGAGCAGCACGTCGAGCAGCTTCTTCTCGGTGATCGGGTCGCCGATCTGCACGGCGCTGCCAACCTCTGCGGCGGTGCTGTGGGTCAGCTCGATGCTGCTAAACGTCGCCCCGTGGATGCCGTCGCGCCCGGTGCGCCCGCCCATCACCACCACCGCGTCGCCGGGCTGGATGTTGTGCGGGTTGGAGCCGCGCGGGGCGATGCCCAGGGTGCCGCAGTAGACCAGCGGGTTGGCGGTGTAGCCGGGGTCGAACAGCACCGCCCCGTTGACGGTGGGGATGCCCAGCTTATTGCCGTAGTCGCGCACGCCGGCCACCACGCCGGCGGCGATGCGCTGCGGGGAGAGCACGCCCGCGGGGGCGCGATCCTCGGGCGGGCCGAAGCAGAGCACGTCGGTGTTGGCGATCGGCCGCGCCGAGACGCCCAGCACGTCGCGGATGACCCCGCCCACCCCGGTGTTCGCCCCGCCGAAGGGCTCCAGCGCGCTGGGGTGGTTGTGAGTCTCCACCTTAAACGAGACCTCGTGGGCCTCGCCGAAGGCGATGATCCCGGCGTTGTCGACGAAGGCGGAGAGAACCCAGCTGTCGCTGGGAATGTTGAATGTTGAATGTTGAATGTTAAATTGCGGCTGATCAGGGCTCTGCCGGATAATGCGGTCGGTCGCCGAGATCAGGAAGGTCTTGATCAGGCTGTCGATCTCGACATCCTGCCGGAGCAAGTGGTACGCCGGGTAGAGCGCCGGATCAGGGGCCGCACGGCCATTCACCATTCCTAATTCATCATTCAACATTGCGCGGTAGCGCACCTTCGCCTTAAACGTCTTATGGCTACAGTGCTCGCTCCAGGTCTGGGCGATCGTCTCCAGCTCGCCGTCGCTGGGGTCGCGGCCGAGCTGGGCGAAGTAGCCGCGCACGGCGCGCATCTCGTCCAGGTCCAGGGCGAGGACGCCGGCGCGGCTGATCCGCAGCAGCTCGTCATCATCGGCCTGGCGCAGGGGCACGCGGGCGATCGTCATCTCGGCGGGCTCGGGCGGGGCCACCAGGGCCGCGTAGAAGGCCAGGCGGGCGGCCGGGTCGTCGCCGGGCCGGTAGACCAGCGCGGTCTGCACGAGGTCGATCGCCAGGTCTTTCGCGCGGGCCTGCGGGTCGGCGCCGGGGGGCAGCAGGTGGCGGCTGAGCGCGCGGGCCTGGGCGACGGTGTCCACGCCGAGGCGGCGGGCGCCCTCGGCGGCGCTCTCGCCGGGGTTGTCGGTGACGCCGGGGCGGTAGGCCAGCTCGACCACGCTTGCGGCGCCCGCGCCGAGGCCCTCGGCGGACAGGGACTCGGCCGACAGCCCGCGCCACTCGGCCCGCTGGACGACCGGGTCGTGCAGGAGCTCGGCGGCCATGCGGGCCACGTCGGCGGGGGCGAGCTGGGGGCCAGAGAGCAGGTAGAGCGTATGGACAACCTCGGGCTCGGCGGTCTGCTCGCGCGGGGAGACGGTGACAAGAAAATGGGGCATGGCGCATCCAGGGTGGCTACGGCTTCCGGGGCTTCGATTGTAGCCGATAGGGGGCGGGGCGTCAATATTGTCGTATGCGGGCGCAGCGCCCGGCGATGGTACAATATCGCTCTATGGACGCATCTCCGCTCTCCATCGGCATCGACGCCAGCCGTATCGCCGTGGCTCGGCGCACCGGCACCGAGCGCTACACCTATGAGCTGGTCGCCGCCCTGGCCCGCGTCGACCGGCGCTCTGCGTATACCCTCTACACCAACGGTCTGCCGCCGGCGCTGCCGCCGCTCGGGCCGAACGTGGCCTTGCGCAGCATCCCGCTGCCGCGCCTGTGGACGCACGCCCGGCTCGGGCCGGAGCTGGCCCGCCGCCCGCCCGACGTGCTCTTCGTGCCCGCCCACGTCGTGCCGGCCATCCACCCACCCGCCTCCGTCGTCACCATCCACGACCTGGGCTACCTGGCGTTTCCGCAGGCCCACACCGCCCGCCGCCGCCTGGAGCTGGGGCTGACGACCCGCTGGAGCCTGCGCGCCGCCCGCCTGACGATCGCGATCTCGCAGGCCACCAGGGACGACCTGGTGCGGCGCTACGGGGCCGACCCGGCGCGGGTGCGGGTGGTCCACCACGGCCTGGGCCAGTCCTTCCGGCCGGTCGAGAGCCCGCTGGAGATCGCCGACGCCCGCGAGCGCCACGGGGTCGCCCCGCGCTACCTGCTCTACGTGGGCACGGTGCAGCCGCGCAAGAACCTGGAGCGCCTGATCGACGCCTTCGCCCTGGTGGCCGGCCGCCCCGAGCTGGCCGGCGTGCAGCTGGTCATCGCCGGCGGGCGCGGCTGGCTCAGCGAGGGCATCGAGCGTCGCGCCGCCGGCCACGGCCTGGCCGGGCGCGTCCACCTCAGCGGCTACCTGCCCGACGAGGACCTGCCGGCCCTGCTCAGCGGCGCCCTGGCCTTCGTCTTCCC
>NZ_JAIEWN010000090.1 GCF_019599295.1 Oscillochloris sp. ZM17-4
CATGTCTATGTTTCTAAGGGCGGGCCGGGGCGGGCCGGGGAGAGCCGCGCGCTCCCTGGGCGCCCTTCTCCCCGTCATTGGAGAGGACACGCATGAAACGTCTGCTGATTGTTACGACGGTTCCCGCCACGCTCTCCGCCTTCCTGCTACCGTTCGCGCGCCACTTCCGCGAGCAGGGCTGGCAGGTCGATGCGATGACCAGGGGCGGCGCGGTGCGGCCAGAGGTGGCGATGGCCTTCGACCACGTCTGGCCGGTCGACTGGTCGCGCAGCCCGCTGAGCCCGCAGAACCTCGTCCGCACGCCGCGGGTCGTTCGCCAGATCGTGCGGCGGGAGCGGTACGACCTGATCCACGTCCACACGGCGGTGGCGGGGTTTGTGACCCGCTACGCGCTGCGCTCGGTGCGCGGGCGGGACGGCCCGAAGGTGATCTACACCGCCCACGGCTTCAACTTCGGCCAGGGCAACCCCTTCCACAAGAATGTCGCCTTCCTGGGCCTGGAGAAGCTGGCCGGACGCTGGACCGACTACCAGGTGGTGATCAACCGCCAGGACGAGGCGGCGGCGCGCCGCCACCGGATCGTGCCGCCTGATCGGGTCTGCTACATGCCCGGCATCGGCCTGGATCTGGGCTTCTATAAGGCCGAGAGCGTCACGGCGAGCGCGGTGGAGCGGGTGCGCTTGGATCTGGGGCTGGCCTCGGCCGACCAGCTGCTGCTCGTGGTGGCGGAGCTGATCCCGCGTAAGCGCCATGCGGACGCGCTGCGGGCGTTCGCGCGCCTGGTGGGGCGGAATGCGCACATGGCCCTGGCCGGGGAGGGCCCGCTGCTGGAGCCGCTGCGGCAGCTCGCGGCCGAGCTGAACATCCATGACCGCGTGCATTTCCTGGGGTTCCGCCGGGACATCCCGGCGCTGATGTGCGCGTCGTCCGCCCTGGTCCTCCCGTCGTGTGCAGAGGGGCTGCCGCGGAGCGTGATGGAGGCCCAGAGCCTGGAGGTGCCGGTCATCGGAACGGACATTCGGGGTGTCCGTGATCTGCTCGCTGACGGAAGGGGGCTGATGTTCAAGGTGGGGGATGTGGGGGGTCTGGCTCATGCAATGGCCTGGGTGCTTCGCCATCCTGGCGAGGCCCGCGCCATGGCTCAGCGGGGGCGCGCGCAGATCGCAACCTACGATCTGCGCCGGGTTATTGCGCTTCACGATGAGCTGTACGCGAAAGCGCTATGAGACTACCAGGCACTTCCTGTCCTTTGCGCATGCGTCTCACTGGCGACGACACAAGCGAAGGAAAGGAGCGAATCAATGTATCGCAGGATTGGCAAGCGGGCACTCGATCTCGTGCTGGGGGTTCTGGCGCTCGTCGTCCTGTCTCCGGTGATGCTGGTCACGGCACTGCTCATCCGCACGAAGCTCGGCGCACCTATCTTCTTCCGCCAGGAGCGGGCCGGCCTGCGCGGCAGGCCCTTCATGCTGTTCAAGTTCCGCACGATGACCGACGCGTGCGATGCGCACGGCAATCTGCTCCCGGACCCCGAGCGGATGACGCCGCTCGGGCACTTCCTGCGCAGCACCAGCCTCGATGAGCTGCCGGGCCTGCTGAATGTGCTCATGGGCGATATGAGCCTGATCGGCCCGCGGCCGCTGCTGGTCACGTACCTGGGCCGCTACACCTCCTTCCAGAATCGGCGTCACGAGGTGAAGCCGGGTGTCGCGGGCTACGCGGCGCTGTTTGGGGGCGACAGCCACGACTGGGACGCGATCTTTCGTCACGATGTCTGGTATGTCGATAACTACAGCTTCTGGAAGGACATCGAGATTATGGCGCGGATCCTCCTCGCGGTGATCCGGCGCGATAGCCGGCCCAACTCCTACCGCGGCGATCAGAGCAGCGTCCCTGAGTTTAAGCGCAGCGCCCTGTCGCTTCAGGTGAGCCAGTACGAGACGTATCACTACGAAGCGCAACAGCCCGTCCCGCTCATGGAGCGCGAGATCGTCAACCAACAGTGAACGGAGGAGCTCGATGAAGGTTAAGCTGATCGCTTCGGCGGCTGAGGCCAGGGCAGCCCTTGGGGATGTCACCGCGCTGTTCCAGAGCGCCTTCGGCCGCGAGCTCGATATGCGGTCGTGGTCCGATTACTACTTCGAGAACCCCTATGGCGACCCGATCGTCGCACTGGGCTACAGCGACGACATGCTGGTCGGCCACTACGCGCTGGTCCCCCAGAAGCTGGTCGACCGCGCGGGCCAGGGCTACCCGTACTACCTGGGCATCAGCCTGATGCTCCACCCGCAGTACCGGAAGGGCTTCCTGGCCTTCTACGAGCTGATGAACACGGCGCTGGGTGCCGCGAGGGCGCGGGAGCTGCCATTTCTGCTGACCTTCCCGAACGCCAACTCCTTTCAGCTGATCGAGCACGGCTTCAAGTGGCAGATGATGGTGGAGACCGGGCTGTATAACTGGCGGCCAGATCGGCCGGATCAGGAGTGGGCGCAGGTTGTGCCGCTGGGGTCGTTCGGACTGAGCGGCCGGCCTGATGAGCTCGACCACCCCTGCGACGCGACCTACCGCGAGTGGCGCAGCCACGCGATCCCGTACATGGCGGAGCTGGTGAACGGCCGGCTGGAGATCATCTACAAGCTCCTGGATGGCCACCTGCTGATGGTGCTGGATGCCCACACGGCGCAGCCGGAGCTCGGCGCGCACGACCTGGGCGCGCTGCTGGCCTACACCGGCGCGCGGCAGGCGCGCATGTCCGGCGTCCACGCCAGCGCGATCGGGCTCGACCCGGCCACGATGGAGCGGCACACCGACTACAGCGTGCGCATGTACTCCCTGCCGATCGCCTCCGAGGTGCCGAAGCTGCGCTTCGGCCTGCTGCTGTCGGATATCTTCTAGCCGCCCCGGGGGCCCGCGCCGGGAGCGCCCACAATCACAGAAAGGAAGAGCGACGCGAGGGCCGCCCGAGCTGCGCGCATGCCGCAGCTCAGCGCCGGCCCGGCTGCGGCGTTGCCAGAATGAGATGAACGTAGTAGTTGTCGCTGCTCACGCCGACGATGAGGTCCTGGGCTGCGGGGGCGTGATGGCGCGCCACGCGGCCCAGGGGGACGCGGTACACGTGCTGATCGTCACCCGCGGCATCCCCGAGATCTTCCCGCCCGACCACGTCGATCTGATTTTTCGCGAGCTGCGCGCGGCGCACGCGCTCCTGGGCGGCGCCGGCATCCACTTCCTGGATTTCCCCTCCCCGCGGCTGGACACGGTCGCTGGGTATCTGCTGGCAGACGCGATCAAGCGCGTCGTCCAGGAGCTTCGGCCCGAGGTCGTCTACGCGCCATACCAAGGCGACCTCCACGGCGACCACCAGGCGGTGTACCAGGCCACGCTGGTGGCCGCGCGCCCGATCGACGACTGCTCGGTGCGGCGGCTTCTGTGCTATGAGACGCTGTCGGAGACCGACTGGGCCTCGCCATTCGGCAACAACACGTTCACGCCAACGGTCTTTGTCGAGATCACGGATTTTCTTGAGCTCAAGCTGAAGGCGATGGAGTGCTACCGCACGCAGACGAAGGCGGCGCCGCACTCGCGGTCGTTGCCGTCGATCGAGGCGCTCGCGCGGCTGCGCGGCGGGACGGTGAGCGTGTCGGCGGCCGAGGCGTTCATGCTGGTTCGCGAGGTGGTGCGGTGAGCGGTGCTTGGCATAGAGCGAGGAGAGGAATAATGCTACAGCGACGACCTTTCATCGTGGTTGGGTGCGGCGGCTTTGGCAAAGAGGTGCTCTGGAGCGCGAAGAAGCTCAATGCTGCCCAACCGACCTATGAGATCCTGGGGTACTGCGACGACGACCCCGCCAAGAGGGGCCAGGTTATCTACGGCGCCCCAGTGCTGGGCTCGCTGGAGCAGGTCGACGCGGAGCGCTCCGCAAAGCCCTGCTTTCTCTGCGCCATCGGCAACAACCAGATCCGCGCCCGCGTGGTTGAGCGCGTGCTGGCCCTCGGATGGACGCCGGTCTCGATCATCGACCCCTCGGTGATCGTCGCCGAGGATGCGGTCGTGGGGGTCGGCACCTACGTGGGCGAGTACTCCATCCTCTGCCCGAACGCGCGCGTCGGCAACCACGTGATCATCAACAACCTCGCCACGGTCGGCCACGACGCCGTGCTCGGCGACTTCGCCCAGATCTCACCCGGCGCGCGGGTCTCTGGCGGCAGCGTGCTCGACGAGGGGGCGGCCCTCGGCTCGAACGCGGTCATCGTCCAGTACAAGCGCGTGGGGCGCTACGCGACGCTCGGCGCCTGCTCGTTCGCGCTGGCGAATATCCCCGACGGCGCCACGGCAGTGGGGAACCCCGCCCGCGTCACCTTCCAGCGCGCAGCGAGCACGGCCGTTAACTAGCGGGCTGTGCGGCGCGGCTACGCCGCGCCGCCGCAGCGCCAGCAACAAGAGATCCCGAGGAGCCGGAGGCTTACGCTGATACGCATGGGGCTTCGCCGCCGCAGCCCCGCCGGGAGGTGACGGTGAATCAGCCCTGCGTATCGAGGGAGATGAGGGTCTGCCATGAATCGCTTTGCACTTCGCAAGATTGTGGCCGAGGGTCTGGAGATCGATCCGGAGCTGCTAGAGCCGGATACGGACATGACGACGCTGGAGGAGTTCAACTCGGTTGCCGTGCTCATGCTGATGCTCGCCCTGGACGCCCAGGCGGGGATCAAGATGAGCCCGGAAGACGCGAGCCGGCTCCGCTACTATCGCGACGTTGAGGCGTTGGCCGATCGCCAGGGCATCGTGCTCACCGAGTGACAGCGCCCAGGGTAAAGCTCATGGGTTTCCGCGCCTAAAGGTAAACCTCTATGAATACGATCATTACCGCGATGCACTACTGCGTGCCGAAGGGCCGCATGACCAACGCAGATCTGGCGGAGCGCTTCGGCGAGCGCCAGCTCAAGGCGATCACGAAGATGGCCGGCATTGAGGAGCGGCGCATCGTCGCGCCTGGGGAGACCGCCTCCGACCTCGCCTACTGGGCCGCCAGGCGGCTGCTCGACGACCGCCGGATAGACCCGCAGCGCATCGATCTGCTGATCTTTGCCTCGCAGACCGGCGACCACCAGATCCCGGCGACCGCCTGCTCGCTGCACGGGCGGCTGGGGCTCGCGGACACCTGCGCGGCGTTCGACATCAACCTGGGCTGCTCAAGCTACCCCTATAGCCTGGCGGTCGCGCACGGGATGATCACCGCCGGCGTGGCCCATCGGGCGCTCGTGCTGAACGCCGATGCGCTGTCGCCCGTGATCCACCCGCTAGACCGGGGCCTGGTGCCGCTGCACGGCGACGGGGCGGTGGCGACCCTTCTGGAGGCGAGCGCTAGCGGCGGCGGGTTCCGCGGCTTCCGGCTGGGCACCGACGGGAGCGGCGCGCAGCACATCATGATCCCCGCGTCGGGCGCGCGCATCCCGCGCAGCGAGGCGACGCGGCGGGAGATCACCGACGAGTCGGGCATCGTGCGGACCCAGGAGCACCTGTACATGAATGGGCCGGCGGTGTTCCACTTCTCGGTCTATAAGATCCCCGAGGTCATCCGGCAGGCGCTCGATCAGTTTCAGCTGACGGTCGATGATCTCGACCTGGTGCTTCTGCACCAGGCGAATAAGACGATGGTCGATATGATCTACCGCGTGCTTGAGGTGCCGGAGTCGAAGCGATTCTACTACATGGAGTCGGTGGGGAACCTGGCCAGCGCCTCCACGCCGCTGGTGCTGGCCGAGGCGTGGCGCCAGGGGCGGCTGCACCCCGGCCAGCGCATCCTGCTCGCCTCGTTCGGCAACGGGCTGTCCTGGGGCGTGGCCGTGATCGAGTGGCCCGAGGAGGCAGGCCCGCCCGTGCAGGGGCCGGTCGAGCCCGGCGAGGCCGAGTGATATGCCGACGCGCCCGGGGGGCGCTGGCCTCTCCGGGCCCGCTTGCGGCCAGGCGCCCACGGCCCGGCCTGGTGACCTGCCACCGATGATAGAGCGACCAAGGGGGGGATACCGTGAACACCTTCTACCGCCTTCAGTCCGTCTTTCGCAACGTTTTCAACGACCCGACCCTGCGGATCTCCAGCGATCTGGCAGCGGGCGCCTACGAAGACTGGGACTCGGTGGCGACCGTGCATATCGTGCTGGCCACAGAGGTAGAGTTTGGCGTCCGCTTTACGACGGACGAGGTTGGGGGCATCCGCTCGGTCGCCGATATCGTGCGGCTCCTGGAATCGTACGCGCAGCGGCGCGACGGCGGCGCGATCCTCGCGGCGGCGCGCCCGACGCCCGCAGCTGCCCAGGCATACGAGGGGTGAGCTCATGAGAACCACTGTCTGCCTGAACATCGAACGCCTCCCGATCACCGAGGCGTTTGTGACCGCCATGCTGGCCCAGGTCGCAGACGAAGACGTGCTCGATCTGGTCGACAATGTCGTCGGCGCGGCCCCCGACTATGATGAGGCGCTGATCGAGGCCTGCCTGGCGGCGATCGAGTCGCGCGGGCTGGCCGACTCGGCGTCGCTGGCGCCCTACCTCGACGCGGAGTCGCCCTGGTGGGAGAGCGCCCGGGGCAGCTGGATCGCGGCGCGGCTGCTGGAGATCGTCGGGCCGGACGACGCCGCGCTGGCGGCATGGGGCCGGGTGATCGACCGCGGCGGCGGCGCGCTCCACAAGGCGTACCTGGCGCGCACCCGCGTGTATAGGCGGCTCGGCCGGATCGACGAGGCATTCGCCGACCTGCGCCGCGCCATCGTCGGCCAGGAGGAGTACGGCTTCCTCACCGTGGCCGCCAGGCTGCTCGACCGCCTGAGCCGCCAGGGGGTGCCTCCGGCGCAGCGCAAGGCGCGGATCGCCATCCTCTCCAGCACCACCAGCGACCTCATGGTCTCGCTGCTGCGCCTGGCCTGCTTTCGGGACGGCATCGACGCCAGCCTGTATGTCGGGCCGTACGGCAACATCCAGCAGGAGATCCTGAGCCCGGCGTCTGGCCTCTACGCCTTCGCGCCAGACTTCGTCCTGATCGCCACCCACTGGCACGATGCGAACCTGCCGCCATTCTCCGCCCGCCCGGACGATGAGGTCCAGCGCGTCGTCGGCGAGGTGCGTCAGCTCTGGGAGTCCCTGCTCCAGCGCCATGCGTGCCGCATCATTCAGCACAACTTCGAGCTGCCGCCGATCGACGCCTACGGGCACCTGGGCCTGTCTCTGCCCGGCGGCAGGGGCCATATGCTGCGCGAGATCAATCGTCGGCTCCTGGAGATCGCGCCGGGTGCCGTCGCCGTGCTCGACCTGGACCACGTCGCGGCCAGCTACGGGAAGCGGCGCTGGTCGGATATGGCCTACTGGTACACGGCGAAGCAGTACCCGGCCGCCGACGCGCTGGTGCCCCTCATCGACCGGCAGGCGGCGCTGGTCCGCGCCGGGCTGGGCCTGGCCAAGAAGGTGCTGGCCCTCGATCTCGACAACACCCTGTGGGGCGGCGTGATCGGCGAGGACGGGCTGGAGGGCATCCGCCTCGGCCCGCCCTCGGCCGTCGGCGAGGCGCACCAGGCCCTGCAGCGCTACGCCGCTGAGCTGAAGGAGCGCGGCGTCCTGCTCGTCGTCTGCTCCAAGAACAACGACGAGGACGCCCGGCTGCCGTTCCTCCATCACGACGCTATGGTGCTGCGGCTGGATGATATTGTGCTCTTCCGGGCCAACTGGCGCGATAAGCCGGCCAACCTGCGCGAGATCGCCAGCCAGCTGAACCTCGGCGTCGATAGCTTCGTGTTCCTCGACGACAACCCCGCCGAGCGCGATCTGATGCGGCGGGAGCTGCCCGAGGTGGCGACGCCAGAGTGCGGCGCGGACCCGGCCGGCTATATCGCGGCGCTCGACCGCGGCCTGTACTTCGAGTCGTGGGCGCTGTCCCAGGAGGACCGCGAGCGGCACCTGAGCTACCGCTCGAACGCCCTCCGCGCCGAGCTACAGGCGGTGGCCCCCTCGCTGGAGGACTTCCTGCGCAGCCTCGATATGGTCGCCGAGATCGGCGTGGTCGGCGAGCCCGTGCTGGCCCGCGTGGCCCAGCTGATCGGCAAGACAAACCAGTTCAACCTGACCAGCCGGCGGCGCTCGGAGGCGGAGATCCGCCAGCTGATAGGGCAGGACGGCAGCTGGACGCAGTACTTTAAGCTGAACGACCGCTTTGGCGACAACGGCCTGGTCGGTGTCATGATCGCCCGCCGGGTTCCCGCCGACATCTCGACCTGGGAGATCGACACTTGGCTGATGAGCTGCCGCGTGATCGGCCGGCAGATGGAGCAGTTGATGCTCCAGACGCTTATCGAGGCCGCGTACGCGCGCGGCGTGCGGGCGCTGCGTGGGGTCTACACCCCCACGGCGAAGAATGCCATGGTCGCCCAGCTGTACCCCCGGCTCGGCTTCGCGCTGGCCGGGGAGCAGCCCGACGGCACCATGTACTATGGGCTCGACCTGACCTCGCAGGCCACGACTCGCTGTGAGTTCATTCGGGTCCGCTCAGAGGTGGTGAGTAGATGAAGTCCGATAACGCGCGCACGGCGTTGCTGAGCGGGATCGATCTCATCGATATTGGTTCCGTCCAGCGGATGGCATCGTGCTACGGCGATGCGTT
>NZ_JAIEWN010000091.1 GCF_019599295.1 Oscillochloris sp. ZM17-4
ACGGTTCTGCGAAGGCCGCCTACGCGGCATGCCTGAGGCCGCGAAGGCGGCCTTCGTTACACAAGAGCTCGCGGCTTCAGCCGCCGGGCGACGCCGCACCGCGTTACTTCTGCTCTACTGCCAAATCAGGCAACACCGCAGAAGGAGCGCGGTGAGCTCTCGGTTATACCCCGCCGCCCGCGCCAGGTTCAGCGCCAGCAGCCGGGCCAGGATCTCCTCGTCGCTGAGAGCGAGCCGTCCCGGTTCTCGCCGGGCGTCTCGTGGCCGATCAGCCGGCAGAGGTCGATGAAGTGCTCCTGGCTGACGCTGCGCTCCTTGCGGGCGTCGCCGCGCCACTTGGCGACGAACTCGTGGGGGGTGAGGGCCGTTCGGCGGTAGACTGTCAAGCTGCGACGAACCTTGTCTAGTGCGCTAAAATCATCCCACGCGGGCTGGCCGGCGCGACGCCCCGTATGGCTGCGTGATCAGCGCAGCGTATGCGTGTACCCGAGTAGTCCTCACCTCCGCGCCCTCCGCGTTCGTGTCCTCCGCCCCGCTTCGTGTCCTTCGTGTTCCAGACGCCTCTGCCTACCCCCCGTCGCCCTTCTTCCGCCGCACCTCGTACTGCACCGGGCGCAGCAGGCGCACCGAGAGCACCAGGAGCAGCCCGGTGGCCAGGGCGGTCAGGAAGAGGTAGACCAGCCAGGGCGAGGGCACCAGGATGTCGCTGCCGCCGGAGGGTATCGTGAAGAAGAAGGCGTTCTCGCCGCTGCTCAGGGAGGCCTCGGTGATGCCCAGGGCGATGAAGGGGTGCGCGCTGAGCAGCAGGCCCATCGTGTAGATGTAGACGATCCCCGGGTCGCCGCTGAACGCGCCGCCGATCAGCGAGCCGACCACGAAGATGAAGGGGATGAACAGCAGCAGGAAGATCACGCTGCCCAGCGACATCACGTTGGCCGCCAGCGTGCTGCGCATCACCGTGGACCAGAAGACCCCGACGGTGGCGTAGCAGATCGCCGTGGCGGCCAGCCCGGCCACGCCGATCAGCAACTCGGTGCCGCTCACCCCGCCGAAGAGGAAGGCCAGCCCGGCCATCGGCAGCGAGGCGAAGATCAGCAGCATGGCGAAGGCCAGCGCCGAGGCCAGCTTGCCGAGGACGATCTGGAGCGGCGAGAGCAGCGTGGTGATCAGCAGGTCGTAGCTCTGGCGCTCCTTCTCGCCCGAGATCGCCCCCGCCGTCAGGGCCGGGGTGATCACGCAGACCTGCACCAGCGTGGAGACCATCACCGTGATGAAGATCGCCTTGCCGATGCCCCGCCCCGCCTCCACATCGCTCGGCCCGCCCGAGAAGGAGCTGGCGCTGGCCGCGTACACCAGAAAGGTGATCAGGCCGGTGATCGACAGGTAGACGATCAGGATGATCAGGGCGCGCCAGCCGCGGATGCGGCCGCGCAGCTCACGGGTCAGCACCGGGTTCGAGAGCAGGTTCATCGGCAGGGTCCTCAATCTGCAATCCACAATCCACAGTCTGCGATCATATCATAACGCATCGGCCGGCCCCTGCGAGTGGTACAATCGGGGGAGAACCCCGAGATGCAAGGAGCACCGACTGATGACGACCCTGCTGTACCATACCGACGCCTACCTGCGCGCGTTCGACGCCCGCGTGATCGCCGTCGAGGGCGACGATGTGGCCCTTGACCAGACGGCCTTCTACGCCACCAGCGGCGGCCAGCCCCACGACGGCGGCCAGGTCACGCAGGGCGGCCGGAGCTGGCGGGTCACCGGGGTGCGCAAGGCCGGCGACCTGATCTGGCACACGCTCCAGGGCGCGAGCGCGCCCGCCGTCGGCGACACCGTCCACGGCGAGATCGACTGGGACCGCCGCTACAAGCTCATGCGCACCCACACCGCCCTGCACCTGCTCTGCGGCGTGATCTGGCGCGACTACCAGGCCCCCGTCACCGGCGGCAACATGGACACCGACGAGGGCCGCCTCGACTTCGAGCTGCCCGGATTCTCCAACGAGTTGGCCCAGGAGATCGTCGAGAAGGTCAACGCCGAGGTCGCCGCCGACCGACCGATCGAGGTGCAGATCCTGCCGCGCGAGGAGGCCTTCCAGATCCCCGACCTCATCCGCACCAAGATCAGCCTGCTGCCCGAGGGCATCGCTGAGGTGCGCACGGTCAACATCGTCGGGCTGGACCTGCAGGCCGACGGGGGCACCCACGTCGCCCGCACGTCCGAGGTGGGCCGCGTGGCCCTGGTGAAGACCCGCAGCAAGGGCGCCAGCAACAAGCGGATCATCATCCGCATCGGCTGCTGCGCCCTTACACCACACCCGCCAGCCGCATCGCCCAGTACGCCGCCATGCCCGCCGCGATCGTGGCCAGGGTGTTGCCGGTGCGCCAGGCCACCAGCCCGCCGACCAGGCCGGCGATCAGGGGCGCGCCCGCCACCAGGTGCGGCGCGTCGCCCGCGCTCACGGCGATCGGCCTGAGCGCCAGGGCGGTGAAGACGGCCACCGGCACGTAGCCCAGCCAGCGCCCCAGCCAGCCCGGCAGCTCGCCGCGCATCGTCAGCAGCGGCAGCGCCCGCACCAGCAGCGTCACCGCCGCCATGCCCGCGATGGTCAGCCAGATGCTCATCGTACCTCCGGGTGATTGTAGATTGCAGATTGCAGATTGCAGATTGACCGCTGCGCTCTGCGCTCTGCGTTCTGCAATCTGCAATCAAAAATCTGCAATCTGCAATCGCAGCAGCGCGCCCACCGCGCTGGCGCCCATACCGGCCAGCAGGATGTACCAGCTCCCCGGCAGCCAGAGCGCGCCCAGCAGCGTCAGCGCCGCCGCCGCCGCCGCGACGGCCTGGCTGTCGCGGCGGCGCAGCAGCGGCACCAGCAGGCCGATGAAGGTCAGCGGGAAGACCAGGTCCAGCCCGTAGGCCGCCGGGTCGGGCAGGGCGCGGCCGAGCAGCACGCCGGCCAGGGTGCTAAGCTGCCAGACCACGTACATGCTCAGGTTGGCCCCGAGCTGGTAGGCGGCGCTGCCCCGCCCGCCGAGGAACTGGCGCACCCCGATCGCGTAGGACTCGTCGGTGAGCTGGGCGGCCAGGCCCAGGCGCACCCAGCCGCCCGAGCGGCGCAGGTAGGGGGCCAGCGAGGCGGCCAGCAGCAGGTGGCGCGCGTTGATGATCAGGGTGGTGACGACGATCGCGGCCGGGGCGGCGGCGGCGGCGAACATGCCCGCCGCCGTGAACTGCGAGGCCCCGGCGAAGACGAAGAGCGACATGGCCAGCGTCTGGGCCGGGCTGAGGCCGGCGGCCAGGGCGCTCACCGCGTAGATCACGCCGAAGGGCGCCGCCCCCAGCCACAGCGGGGCCACGGCCAGGAAGCCGGCCCGCACCTGGGCGGCCCGCCCCGGCGCGGGTGTGGAGATCTGAAGTTCTGCCATAGTGATCCCATGGTATGATCAGCCCGCCCATGCTGCCAGAGACAATCGGCGGATCTCCGGCGCGACAAACAGGGGCGCAGCAGCGCCGCGCTGCTGCGCCCTTACCCCTCATCTTGAGCGGGTCTACTGGGCGATAGCCCAGATGGAGCCATACAATGACCGACCAGATGATCGCCCTCTCGCGGCGCTGCGAGGAGTCGGCCCGGGCGGCGGCGGCCCGCGGCCGCGAGGTGATGCGCTTCGGCCCCTTCGAGGCCCTGCTCGACCTGGGCACCGACCTGATCTGGCTGAACTACGCCGTGCCGACGGCGCCCGTCGCCGATCTGCCCGCCGCCCTGGCCGCCCTGGAGCAGCTGAAGGCCCACTTCCGCTCGCGCGGCCGCCGCCCGCGCTTCGAGTTCAACGCCGCCCCCTGGCCCGACCTTCCCGCGCTCCTGGAGGCCGCCGGGCTGGCGCTCCAGGAGCGCCAGCCGATGATGGTCTGCACGCCGGCCGACCTGCGCCACCACGCGCCGCCCGGCGTCGGCGTGCGCCTGCTCTCGGCCGACTCGCCCGACGCCGACCTGCGGGAGCTGTCGCGCATCCAGCGCGCGGCCTTCGGCCACACCGGGGCGGAGCCGGACGCCGCGGGCCTGCAGGCGACCCGCGAGCAGCTGCGCGCCGGCGCGCAGCTGCTGGCCCTGGCCACGCTCGACGGCGCGCCGGCCGGGGCCGGCGGGATCTTCCCCGACGACCGGGGCGTGGCCGAGCTGGCCAGCGTGGCCACCCGCGCCGAGTCCCGCCGGCGCGGGGTCGCCGCCGCCCTCAGCGCCGCCCTCACCGACGCCTTCTTCTCACGCGGCGGCCAGGTGGCCTGGCTCTCCGCCGCCAACGCCGGCGCCCAGGCCGCCTACGCCCGCGTCGGCTACCAGCTGTTCGACGAGCGAGTGATCTATATTCTGTAAGGGCGCAGCAGTCACCCGATGTGCCGCGCGTAGCGCGGGACATCCGGTGACTGCTGCGCCCCTACTAAGGGGAACGTATGACCACCACTGAGCTGATCCGCGGGGCCTGCCCGCACGACTGCCCCGACACCTGCGCCACCATCACCGAGGTGCGCGACGGGCGCGCGGTGGCCTTCTACGCCGACAAGGCGCACCCCTACACCCAGGGCTGGCTCTGCGCCAAGGTGCGCCCCTACCTGGAGCGAGTCTACAGCCCCGACCGCCTGCTCCACCCGCTGCGCCGGGTCGGCCCGAAGGGCGCCGGCCAGTGGGAGCGCATCTCCTGGGACGAGGCGCTCGCCACGATCGCCGATCGCTGGCGCGGGATCATCGCCGAGCACGGCGCGGCCGCCATCCAGCCGTACTCCTACAGCGGCACCCTCGGCCTCATCCAGATGGGCGTCTGCGACGCGCGGCTCTGGAATAGGATGGGCGCCGGCGGGCTCGACCGCACGATCTGCTGCTCGGCGGCCCACGTGGCGGTGGCGGCCACCATCGGCGCGCGCCACGGCCCCGACCCGGCCGACGTGCTGAGGAGCCGGCTGGTGATCATCTGGGGCAACAACCCGGCCAGCTCCGGCCCGCACTTCATGCCGCTGCTGCGCCAGGCCCAGAAGGCCGGGGCCTACGTGGTGGTGATCGACCCCCGGCGCACCACCACCGCCCGCTCGGCCGATGAGCATATCCAGCCCCGCCCGGCCACCGACGCCGCCCTGGCACTGGGCATCATGCAGGTGATCTTCGCCGAGGGCCTGCACGACGAGCCCTGGCTGGAGGCCCACAGCCAGGGCTGGCGCGAGCTGCGCGAGCGCGCCGCCCAGTACCCGCCCGAGCGCGTCGCCCAGATCACCGGCGTCCCCGCCGAGACGATCGTCGGCCTGGCCCGCCGCTACGCGACGACGAAGCCGGCCCTGCTCAAGTTCGCCGACGGTATGCAGCGCCACGCCAACGGCGGCCAGGCCGTGCGCGCCCTCTGCTGCCTGCCGGCCCTCGTCGGCCAGTACGGCGTGCCCGGCGGCGGCCTGGCCTACAGCACCAGCGGCTACGTGCGCTGGGATGCCGAGGCCTTGGGGCACGCGCGTGAGTGCCCGCCCACCCCGCGCGCGGTGAACATGAACCGTATCGGCGCCGCCCTGCTGGGCGAGGTGGATGGCCCGCCGATCATGTCGCTGTTCGTCTACGGGGCCAACCCGGTCGCCTCGGCCCCCAACGCCGGCCTGATCGTCCGGGGCCTCATGCGCGACGACCTGTTCACCGTCGTCCACGAGCAGTTCATGAGCGACACCGCGCGCTACGCCGACATTGTGCTGCCGGCCACCACCCAGCTGGAGCATGCCGACCTGCACGGCGCCTACGGCCACCGCAATCTCCAGTACAACCAGCCGGCGATCGCGCCGCTCGGCGAGTGCCGCAGCAACTGGGACACCATGCGCTCCCTGGCCGCCGCCATGGGCTACGCCGAGCCCTGGCTCCAGCAGAGCGCCGAGGAGGTGATCCAGGAGCTGCTCGCCGCCACCGCCCCGGCCAGCCCCTACCTTGAGGGCGTGTCCTTCGAGCGGCTGCGCGAGCAGGGCACCGTGCCGCTGCACTTCAGCGACGAGGACTACACGCCCTTCGCCGGCGGCCGCTTCCCCACGCCATCCGGCAGGGTCGAGCTGCGTTGCCCGGCCATGACCGCCCACGGCGTCGACCCCCTGCCCGACCACGTCCCCGCCGCCGAGCTTGAGGAAGATGATCGCTCAGCCCTCAGCCCTCAGCCCCCAGCCCTCACCCTGATCTCCGCCGCCTCGCACCACTTCGTGTCGAGCAGCTTCGGCAACCAGCCCAGCCTGCGGGCGAAGGAGGGCGCGCCCTTTGTGGAGATCAACCCCGAGGACGCGGCGGCGCGCGGGATCGCCCACGGCGACACCGTGCGCGTCGAGAGCGCCCGCGGCTGGTGCCGCCTGCGCGCCGTCGTCACCGCCGACGTGCCCCCCGGCGTCGCCGTGGCCCCCAAGGGCCAGTGGGCCAGCCTCTCGCCCGACGGCCGCAATGTGAACTGGACCACCCCCGACACGATCGCCGACCTGGGCGGCGGCAGCAGCTTCCACTCCAACCGGGTGCGGGTGAGCCCCGCGTAAGGGCGCAGCAGCGCCGCGCTGCTGCGCCCGCTACCCCACCTCGACGCGCTCTGACCCGAGCACCCCGCGCAGCCCGTCGATCAGGCCGTCCGTGCAGCTCACCGTGTGCTGCGACTGGAGCACCACGATGCCGACCCCGTTGGGCACGTACAGCTTGACCATATCCTCGCCGCTGCTGGAGCCCAGAATGTCGTGGACATTCTGCATGTGGCGCACGTTGCCCTCGTGGTCACCGCCGCGCGGGAAGTAGATCCGCAGGGTGCGCCCGCTCCAGCTCGGCGTGGCCGGGGCCTCCTCGCTGGCCGGGGTGGGCGCGCTCTTCTTGCCGCCCCCCCCCTGGGGGCGCGTCGCCCCCCAGACCCCCCGAATTTGATGCGGTGGCGTGTGGAATGCCCGTTGTTTGGCCTGTGGGCAGGGCGGTGCAGCTGCGCGTCAACAAGTGCCTATGCCGCGAAGCGGCTCGCCTGTCATGACAACGGGCAATGACGTTGTTACAGACCTAAGATTCCAGGGTTCGAAGGGGCGGAGCCCCTCGCGGGGATGCAAGGGGCAGGCCCCTTGCCGCGGGGTCTGGGGGCGCGTAGCCCCCAGCGGGGATACCGCGGTCGAGGGGCGCGCATCCCCAGCGAAGACGCTGTAGGGACGCAGCGCGCTGCGTCCCTACAACGTCTTCCAGAACACCCCGACCATGATGGCGCGCAGCGCGCTGCTCAGCACGAAGAGGAAGGCCAGCCCCACGATCTGGAAGGGGCCGACGCTGATCTGGGTGTCGGCGACCAGCGTGGCCAGCGCGCCGCCGAGCAGGCCCGCCGTCAGCGTGCCCAGGCCGGTGATCGCGCTGAACGAGGCCATCGCCGCGCCGCGGTAGTTCGCTGGCGCGCGGTCCATCAGCACGTTCACCATGCCCTGCGTGATCCCCGGCCAGAACACCCCCGAGAGGATCGAGGTGATCCAGAGCGGGATGATGTTCGTCGGCGTGGCGATCACCCAGCCCCAGGGCAGCGGCAGCGTGCCCACGATGCAGAGCACCAGCACCCGCTTGTAGCCGTACTTGTCCTGCAGGCGGCCCATCAGCGGCCCGAAGACAAGCGAGACCGCGCTGGTGACGATCGCCTGGAGGGCCAGGGCCGAGAAGCCCAGCTTGAGCGTGCTCAGGCCGTAGGCGTTGAAGAAGGGCGACGCCACGCCGGTGGCCAGCGCCCAGCCCACGTTGGCCGCCACGAAGCTGCGGAAGCTCCGGTCGCGCAGGGGGCCGCTGAGCATATCGGCCAGGTTCACCCGGCCCTTGGGCTTGATCGGCGGCTCGGCCTGGCGCGCGATCAGGGCCGCCGAGCCGAGGGCGGCCAGCACCGCCACGCCGAAGATGATCGCGTAGCCGAGCGCGTCCTGGCCCTGCGCGCGGGCGCTGTCCAGGGCCGCCCCGGCCAGGAAGGTGGTTGCCATCGCCGCGACCGCCGCCACCGTGTTGCGCATGCCGAAGTAGCTGCCGCGCCGGCGGGCCGGCACCAGGTCGCTCATCCAGCTCAGCCATGCGTTGCCGGCGATGCCGTTGAGCGCGTAGGAGCACGCCAGCCCGACGAAGAACACGAGCAGCTGCGCGCCGCCGAGGAAGCTCATGAAGGGCAGGGCGAGGAGCAGCGCCCAGATCAGGCGCCCGGCCAGGCCCGTGCTGAGCACCAGCCGCCGCCGGTCGCCCATCCGCTCCTCAAGGTAGGCGCCCACGAACTGGAAGAGCTGGCCGATGAAGGGCAGCGCGCCGAGGATGCCGAGCTGGAAGCTGTTGGCCCCCAGCAGCAGGGCGAAGCCGGTCAGGAAGACGCTGCCGCCGACGGCGCCGGTGATGCTGATGTGGGCCGTGGCGACCGCGCCCTCCCAGGTGGAGATGCGTAGGCCGCG
>NZ_JAIEWN010000092.1 GCF_019599295.1 Oscillochloris sp. ZM17-4
GTAGTAGTCTGCCAGTGAGGCGTAGTAGGCGACGGCATCAGGCGAGATCTCCAGCTGCGGGACGACGCGCATGGCGAGGTGGTAGAGCGGGCGCAGGGTGTCGCCACGGCCCACCTCCGCCCGCATCCCCTTGAGCCGGAAGTCACTGGGCTCGTGCTTGAGCCTGGTCACGAGGTACATGCCGTCGGTCTCGGCGATGAGCTGGTCGAGGGCGGCCATGTCCGCCGGGCTCAGCTGCGCGCGCAGGATGTCGTTCACACGCCGCTGCTCGATGGTCAGCGCCTTGCCGATGAGCTCCTGCATGGTCGTGTAGCCGGGCAGGATGAGACGCTTCTCTGAGAGATACCGCAGCAGCTCGCGGAAGAGGTAGAGCGGCTTGGTGCTGAGCCGGGCGAGCTGCTGTGCCCGCTCAAAGAGCTGGCCTCGCTCGACGGCGTGGCAGGGCCGATACCCGAAAAGCTCCTGGATGATAGCGCGCTGGCTAAGCCTGGCGGGCTTGGTGATCGGCGCGAAGGCCGCCCGGATCTCAGGTGGGAAGTGGCGAGCGAGGATCGCCGCCACATCGTCGGCGACCTGGGCGAAGGTGAGGGTGAAGAACTGCTGCTTGGCCTTGAAGTAGCCGAGCTGGAGGATGAAGCTGACCTGGGAAGGAAGCGAGCGTAAGCGGCGACAGACCGCCTGCTCGGCCGCAGTGAGGGTAAAATAGAGCTGGCGCTCATCGGGGGTGAAGCGCGGGAGCCCGTAGAGGTCGTCAATCTCGTGGTCATCCAGGATGTGCAGTCGCTTCTGCCGACCAACCTCACGCCCACGCGCCACTTGCGCCTCCTCTTCTGCGAACGGCCGCGGCCGTGGCGACCGTCTCACAAGGTATACCTGTTGAGCCATCGCAAAAGGATGTCTCAATTTATGGCGTATACTACCATTCTCTGAGCCTCTTACAGATAGTGAGACACGGAGGTGGGCGATGGCGCTGGTCGGCTACGCACGGGTGAGTTCGGTGGGGCAGAGCCTGGAGGTGCAGCTGGAGAAGCTGAGACACTGCGATAAACTCTACCAGGAGCAGCGGAGTGCGACGGGCAAGCGCCCCCGACTGGCCGCCTGCCTTGAATACGTGCGCGAGAACGACACCCTGGTGGTCACGCGCCTTGATCGCCTGGCCCGCTCAACGCTGCACCTTTGCCAGATCGCTGAGGAGCTGCGGCGCAAAGATGTCCACCTCCAGGTGCTCGACCAGCAGATCCACACCAACGACGCGACGGGCCGACTGCTCTTCCATATGCTGGGAGCCATCGCCCAGTTTGAGACCGAGCTGCGGGCCGAGCGCCAGATAGACGGCATTCAGCTTGCCAAGGCCCGGGGCGTCGTGTTTGGCCGCAGCAAGCAGCTCACACCGACTCAGGTCGCCGAGCTTCAGGCACGGCGACAGCAGGGCGTGTTGATCCGCACGCTGATGCAGGATTATCACATTTCTAAAGCAACCGTCTACCGCTACCTGCACATGGCAACTCAACCAGCCAAAGAGCCAGTGCTATAGGCAGGGCTATAGGAATCGAATGTCATATCGAGGTAAACTCATTTTTGTCATCCTGATTTTCCCGGTCTTGATGGCGATTTTTGCTTTCTGGGGAGGCTTCTTTTCGGGTTCGCTGGAGCAATACGTTGGTATGTTTACAGGCGCTATCTTGGGAATACATTTGTGCTGGTATTTAACAGAGAGATGGGATGCAGAAAGGCTGCGGTCAGTTGAGCATGAAAACGTATCCTTTTTGTCACGGGATGAAGCACTATTAGGACACGGAGCTTTTATCTTTGTCGCGCTCGCTGTTGTCGCTTCAATTCTTGGAATGGATCTAAGCGCAATATACGGCCCATTTTCTGCTTTCCTAGTTGTTATAGGATGCGGCTATGTAGTTGCCCGCCTAATCATCCAGCGATAGCGCTCCTTGCACACGTTACCGTTTGCTTTACCTTTTCGGGGCGTTCTGCAAAAACCCCCTACATCGCCGGAGTGGAGTTCGCTTGCCAGACAGACAAAGACGCACGCCTCCAGCTGCTTTCGGTCCAGCACGCGCTCGCCGCCCACCCGGGTCACGACCAGTCGCTGCCAGGCCTCAGGGGCAAAGCTCAGGTCGAGTGTCGCCGGGAGGTAGGCTGGTTTCTGATGCTGGTGCGCGCGGATCAGCTCCAGGGCTGTGAGCAAAGAGGTGTCCTGACTTGTGGAGACCAGGGTCAGGGCCTCAACGAGCCGAAAACAGAGGCTGCGATGGCTGCGGTACTCCTTCCAGACTAGCGGCAGGTGGTTGTTGCCGGTTGTAAATTCCAGCTGTCAAGTCGGCACTTTTCCAGTTTAAAAACCGGCACCGGTACCGTGTATCGTGACGCCAGATCGTGACCGTGTGCGGGGCAGCTGGCGGTGTCCCTGCCCCTGGTCGTCGCCCAGCCCTACCGCCGCTCGAAGCCCCAGCGCACCAGGCTTTCAATCCGCCGCAGCCGGTCGAAGTGCTCCGGGTGTGCGTCCCACGGCAGCGCGCGTCGGCAGATATCCAGCGTGAACAGCAGCTCCTCTAGATCGACCTGCGGGTCGCGCTGCGGGAGGCCGTGCCTGGGCTGCGGCGCGGCGGGGTGCTCAGGCTCCGGGTGCATGGCGTGCCTCCTCCCCGCTCGGCAGCCCGGTCCGCGTTGGTTCGCTCATCGGCGGCAGCCCAACCGCCGCCTTGCCCCGCAATCGGTAGGACGCCCCCCGCAGGTAGAACACCTCGCCGTGGTGCAGCAGCCGGTCGAGGATCGCCATCATCAGCGTGCTGTCGCCGCCCACCAACTCGCCCCACGTCGTCAGGCTCTTGTTCGAGGTGATCACCGTCGCGCCGTGGCCGTAGCGCCCGCTCACCAGCTCGTACAGCACCGGCCCCAGCTGCGGGTCCACGCTCAGGTAGCCAAACTCGTCGAGGATGAGCAGCTGACAGCGCAGCAGCCCCTGGAGCAGCGCGCTGACCGCCGCCCGGTCCGGTGCCGCCAGCACCTGGTTGGCCAGCTGCTGGGCGGTCAGGAAGCGCACGCTGTAGCCCAGTTGCACCATGCGCGTGCCAATCGCCACCGCCAGATGGGTCTTGCCCAAGCCGCTCGGCCCAATCAAGATCAGCCCACCGGCCTTCTCGACAAACGCACTGTCGAAGTAGCGCATCATCACCGCCCGCTTCAGCTCCGGCCGGGCCTGCCAGTCGAATTGCTCCAGCGTCGCCGCGTACGGGAAGTGCGCCTGGGCCAGCCGGCGTCGGATCTGGTTCTCGTGTCGGCCCAGCAGTTCCTCGGCGAGCAGCTCGTCGAGAAACTCGCCATAGCCGAGCTGGTGCTCCTCGGCCTGGGCAATCGCGCTGGCCACCACCGCCTGCATGCGCCCCAGCTTGAGCTGGCGCAGCTTCTGCTCAATCGCCTGGGCGACGCTCATTGGGCACCTCCCGCCACCAGCGCGCGGTTGGCGACGTACTGCTCATAGTCGGCCAGGTCGCGTGCGACCGCTGCCTGGGGTCGCTGGAGCGCGACGGGCAGGCCCACCGGCTGCTCCTGCCGGCGCGGTGGCGGCAGCGCCTGGGGCTGGGCGAGGATGGCCTGCACATACTCGGCACCCACCGTCTGGGCCTCCACGGCCAGCTCGATAGCGGCCACAAACGCGGCAACCCCGGCCTGCTGGGCCAGCTGATACAGCGTGACCATCTCGTGCTCCATCGCGGCATAGCGGGCGCGACAGACCTGGCTGACGTAGTCGGCCGCCTGTGGCGACAACTGGACCAGCCAGTCGCGGTAGGCCATCACCCGCGCCCGCGGTTTGCGGGCAAACACCGGCTCGTAATGCTCGGGAATGACCACCCGCTGGTGTCGGCCGAACTGGCGCGGGTGGGTCGCCACCAGCGTGTCGCCGGCGTAGAGTGCGAGCCGGGTCGGGTGGATGCGCACGGTGAGCAGCTGCCCGACCAGGCGGACCGGCACCGAGTAGCGGTTGGTGGCGAGATTGACCAGGCTCTCGCGCGAGACCTTGAGCGTGTCGAAGAAGCCGTAATCGTGGGCGACGGCGGGCAATGGGCTGAACTTGGGCTGCTCCTCCCCCAGCAGCTCCGCTGGCGTGCGCTCGGTGGCGTCGGACTCGCGCTCGACATTGACCCGATGCAGCCAGCCGGTGGCCTCCTCGGCGAGGTGGGCATCGTCGCGAAAGCTGCGCCCGAGCAGAAAGTTGTGCTTGACGAACTTGACCAGGTTCTCAACACTGCCCTTCTGGGTGGGGGCGCCCGGGTCGCAGGCATCGGGCAGAAAGCCGAACTCGGCGGCGCACGTGGCGTAGGCCGGGTGCCAGATGGGCTGGTTGGCGTGGTCGCGCCCGAGCACCACGGTCTTCATGTTGTCGGTGGTGACCACCCAGGGCACGCCGCCGATGGCGACAAACACGGCAATGAGGCAGCGCAGCAGGGTCTCCTCGCGCATCTCCGTGGTGAAGCGCACCCACATCCAGCGGCTGTATTTGAGCCGGGCGGCGAAGAAGTAGCGGGTCTGGCCGGCGAGGTCGGCGCGGGTGAAGGGGAAGCGCCGCACCTCGCCCCAGTCGATCTGGAGCAGTTCGCCGGCCAAGCCATTGAAGCGCACGGGTACGTCCCCGGGGAGGCCCTTGCGGGCCTGCTTGAGCGGGCGGACGTAGTCGTAGAAGGCGGCCGGGCTGCCCCGATAGGGGTGGTCGGGGTGCTGGCGGGCCTCCTCGAGCATGCGCTGGACGCTCCACTGCTGGTCGAGCCAGGTGGCGATCTGCGGGCCGAATACGGCGATGGTGCTGCTGCGCTGACGCGGCGCCGGCTGCTGGTCAATCGGCTCCTTGAGCACCCGCGTGATGGTGTCGCGATGATGGCCGGTAAAGGCCGCGATCTCGGTCTTGCTCCAGCCCTTCTGGTGGAGGTAGTGAATGGTCGCGCGATCCATAAGGTTCAGCATCCTGTCCGTCGCCCTTCTGCGTGCTCGCCGTCGCCTGTCCGTGATGGTAGCGGACAGGCGGCGTACCGCACAAGAGCGCCGATGGGATGCCGGTTTTTAAACTGGAAAAGTGCCGATTTCTAGACTGTAGTTTACACCGGTGAACGCCCGCATCTCCGAGCAGCGGTCGTGGAGTGAGGCTGGCCCGCCGGCGCCGTCAAGGATTGCGGCGATCTGCGTGTCACGCGCCTCAGGAGTGGCAGTCGCATGCGCCTCCAGGACGGCCTGAAAGGTGGCGAGGAGCTGGTCGACGGCGTTCTGGTGGGTGCGCTGAAGCTCCTCCAGTTTCTTGCGCGCGGCGCGCTGGAAGGCGCCGACGCGCTTGATGAACATGGAGACCAGGGCGTCGCGGGTCTGGGCCTGCGCCTGATGCACCAGGCAGACCGCGAGCAGAAGCTTCCGGGGCTCGGCCAGGTCGCGCACCTCGGCGGCGTCGAGGACGCGGGCCTCTGCGGCGAGCTGCTGCACTTTGCGTGGGGCGACGCCATTGAGGATGAGGGTGAACCGGCCGAGCTGCTCGACCCAGGTCAGATGGTCGAGCAGCTCGGAAAAGTGCTCGAAGGTGGCCGGCTCGGGCAGGCGTTTGAGGTCGTTCCAGAGTGTGAAGGGACGGTCGGGGGCGGGGGTAGGCAAAGCGAGTAGACGGGCGACATCGGCTTCCGTCAGGCGGCTCCGCAGGAGCGCGGCGAGACGGGACTGAGAGAGGGTGCGTACCCGACGAGCCAGGCGGTCGAGGGTGCTGAAGGCCGGAAACTCGGCCCGCTGCTTGTAGAGCAGTTCGAGGGTGACATTGATCAGGTCGACGGGTGCGTCGCTCGTCTCGGCGGCCTGGAGCATGGCCACGAGGGCGAGGTGACGAACGGTGCGGCCGTGACTGATGAGGCCCTGGTGCTCGCGGATACGCTGGATGTAGGTCTTGACGGAACGGCTGGAGACCCCGAAGATGGAGACAGTTTCGGGCAGGGCCAGGGCCCGCCGCAGGTGGGCGATGACCGACTCCGGGACGAGGGAGAGCACGGGAAAGTAGCCGAGATGCTGGACGGCCTTGAGCAGGACGGCGCAGCAGAGCAGGCCGGCGGGGCGGCGAGTGCTTTCGCGGAGCCACTCCCGCTCCTCGGCGGTGAGCGTGTAATGGCGCTCCAGCTCGACGAGCGACGGGGTACGGTGGTAGACGGGGTAGGCCGTGCGGTCGATGGACGCCATACGGGGGCGGCCTTTCAGTTGTCGGACGTGGGGGCGGGGGATGTCTGCTACGGGAGTATAGCAGACATGAACAGGCTGAAAACACGCCCTTCATATCTGCTAAGACCATTGGTCACAAGTTAAGGGTTCGGCGTATTTGTCAAATGGCGGCGTGTCAGCATATCGATATATCGCTATCGTCGTTTGACACCCGTATCCGTTTGGCTAGACTGGAGGCATGAGCGACAAAAAACCTAAGAAGAGTAGTGTGCGGCATACGCGGGCCATCCAGCGCGACCGCACCAAGCGTCCCAATACGGCCCCACCCGACGAACTTGTCGAACAGCGGCTGGAGGATGTCGTCCATCCGGCAACCTTGAATCAGGTGGCCCACTTTCATGACCTGGGCTTGCGTGAACGGACGCTGAATCTGCCGGTGATGATGGCCTTCGTGCTGAGCCTTATCTGGCGGCAGATCGGCTCGGTCACCGAAGCGGTGCGAACCCTCAATCGTGAAGGGCTGCTGTGGGTCGACGAACGGCAGGTCTCGCAACAAGCCGTCGAACAACGCTTCAGTAGCCTGCCCGCCAGCTTGTTCCAACGGGTCTTGGACGAGATTCTGCCGCTGATGGCCGCGCGCTGGGCCGCCCGCACCCGACCGCTGCCGCCCGCATTGCAGTGGGCGCGCGAGCACTTCACGGCCACCGTCGCGGTAGACGGCTCGACCTTGGACGCGCTGCTGCACAAAACAGGGCTGCTGCGCGATGACCAGGGCGGAGTGCTCGCCGGACGGATGGCCGGACTGCTGGACGTGATCACCCGCCTGCCGCGTCAGGTCTGGTATGAGGAGGATGCCCAGGCCCACGACCAACGCTTCTGGGATCGCATCCTGGCTGGGCTGCACCGTGGGATGCTGGTCATCTTTGACCTGGGCTTTCTGAATTTCACCCGCTTCGACCAGTTGACCGACGCCGGGGTCTGGTTCCTGACCCGCAAAGAGACCCGCACGGTGACGCGCACGGAACAGGTACTGCGCCGCACGGACACCCTGCACGATCAGATCGTACGTGTGGGGTCGACCGCCACAAGCCAGTGTCGGCATCCGATGCGCCTGGTGGAATGGCTCCATCAGGGCACGTGGTACCGCTATCTGACCAATGTGGTGGATCCGGCGTTGCTGCCGGCCGAATATGTCGTGGCGCTGTACTGGCAACGGTGGCGGATCGAGGATAGTTTCAACGTCATCAAGCGGCTGCTGGGCCTGGCGTACTTCTGGACGGGCAGCATCAATGGCATTCAGATCCAGGTCTGGGCCACCTGGATCCTCTACGCAGTGCTGGTCGATCTGACCGACGCGGTGGCGCAGGCGCTGAACAAACCGTTTCAGGCCCTGTCGCTGGAGATGGTCTATCGCGGCTTGTATCATTTGGGTGTGACCAAAACATGTAGATCGCTCATGCGG
>NZ_JAIEWN010000093.1 GCF_019599295.1 Oscillochloris sp. ZM17-4
CGTCGACTACATCGGCATCGCTCAGAACCTCAAATCGGCGCTCCAGCAATACTCGCAGCACGACCAGGAGCAGACCGGTGTCGATGAGGCGCAGGCCGTCGCGATGCTATTGGAGCGCTACGAAGTGGTACGGGATATGTACCACGGATTCGACTATACAACTGCCCTAAATGGGACGCCGCACGAGCGACTGGCGATGATGGCGGGCGCAATCGAGTGGATTCTCAACCTCCAGCAAACGCTCGCCGCAAAGGAGACCACACCTGACGGCAAAAAGCAGGCTCATCGGCGCTATCAGGATGCGGTGCTCGGATTATCAAGGGCGTTTGCCTTGGTCAGCGCCAGCGACGAGGCCCGGCAGATCCGCGACGAGGTGGGCTTCTTCCAGGCCATCCGCGCAGCGCTGGTCAAGAGCGAGGCGAGCAACGGCGTCAGCACAGGTGATCGTGACCTAGCGGTGCAGCAGATCATCAGTCGCGCCGTCGTCTCTACCGAGATCGTTGACATCCTGAAGGCGGCCGGTATCACTTCCCCTGACATCTCGATCCTCTCCGATGAGTTCCTGGCCGAAGTCCAGCAGATGGAGAAGAAGAACCTGGCGCTGGAGGCGCTGCGCAAGCTGCTCAACGACAGCATCCGCTCGCGCAGCAAGACAAACGTGGTGCAAACAAAAGCGTTCTCCGAGCGCCTTGAAGACGCAATCGCGCGCTATCATGCAAACGCGATCACCACCGCCGAGATTCTCCAGGAGCTCATCGAGCTGGCGAAGGAGATCCGCGCGGCGCGGCAGCGCGGCGAAGAGCAGGGCCTCTCTGAGGAAGAGATCGCCTTCTATGACGCCCTGGCGCAGAACCAGAGCGCGATTGACATGCTCGGCGACGACAAGCTCAAGCTGATCGCCCACGAGCTCCTCGTGAGCCTGCGCGAGAACATCTCGGTCGACTGGGCGCACCGCGAGTCGGCCCGCGCCCGCATGCGCGTGCTGGTCAAGCGCATCCTGCGCAAATACGGCTACCCACCCGACCTCCAGGACGCCGCCGTGCAGACGGTCTTGCAGCAGGCTGAGGCGCTATCTGCGAGTTGGACAGTTTGAATCGGCGTTGGCTTCACATCTTGCTTAGCAACCACTAAAGTATTATATGAAAAACGCATACCACCTCGAACTCGAGATCGGTCTATACCAACACAGGAAAGATACGCATGATGTAGTTGTTCGCTTTACTGATCTAGATCCGCAGGTCGAAGGTGGCCCTCCACCTGAACACGGCCTTGTGCGGTTTGACTTCGAGAAACTCCGTGAACTTACTCTCAATCCGATAGAGTATGGCAAGCTATTAGCTCAGAATCTTCTAGCTGATCCAGCCATTAAACAAATTTTTCAAGAAACACGTGCCGTCGCTGAGCACACAGATCGTGTGCTTCGGATTTGCTTATTTATTGACAGTAGTGCGGCACATCTTCATGGACTACGCTGGGAAACATTATGGGATGATAGTAACGACACATGGCTTATCGCAAACCAGCGCATCCTCTTCTCACGCTATCTAGACAATACTGGCTGGTCGCAGTATCGCCTGCGACCAAAAGCAGATTTGCGCGCATTAGTAATCATTGCAAGCCCAGCAGAATTAGCCGAACAGCCGCGATCCTTGGAAGATAAGCGACGCCAACTTGCACCGATCGATACAACAGCAGAATTGCAACGTGCTACAGACGCTCTTGGTCTAGTTGAACACGGTGGGCTTATCGCACGACAGATTGTAAGCGATGGTAAGACACGGATCACGCGAAAGCTAGTGATCAAAGCTCTCCAGGAGGGGTACGATATCATCTACCTTGTTTGCCACGGTGCCCTGTTATCGTTGCGCAAGACCCTGAAAGATGAGCCTTATCTGTACTTTGAGCATGACAATGGATCGATCCATGTTGTCGCGGGTAAGGATCTCGTGCGGCAGATTGCACTAAGTGAGCCATCCCGCCGACCGGTGCTCATAGTACTCGCCTCGTGCCAAAGCGCTGGCTCAGGGCAAGATTGTGATCACTATGATGGTACGGAGCAACAAAGTGATGATAATGGCGAGTTGTCTGCTCTTGGGCCGAGACTAGTTAAGGCAGGTATTCCTGCTGTTCTAGCTATGCAAGGGAATGTTTTGATGAGTACCGTCGCGGCGTTTATGCCCGAGTTCTTCAAAGAGTTGCTGCGCGACGGGCAAATAGATCGGGCTGTTGCAGCAGCACGAAGCCAGATTAGCCAGGCACCAGATTATTGGACTCCAACGCTGTTTAGTCGTTTGCGGCGAGGAAGTATCTGGCTTGAGCAGCAAGTACCTGGTGGGAAGGACTTCGAACAATCGCCTGTTAATAACTACGATGGTCAGACCCATCCCCAGGCAGTGGCGCAAACAAGAGTGGACGACCTTGCTACAAGCAAGAGATCCCGCATCTTCATTAGCTACAAACGAGATGTGGAACCCGATCAATCTGTTGCATTAGAAGTTTACCAAGCATTACGCTCAGAGTATAATGTTTTCATTGATCAAGTGATGCCAGTAGGCACTCGCTGGGCCGAGCGAATTGACGCAGAGTTGCGTCAAGCCGATGTCTTCATCAGTTTTCTGTCGTTTCACTCTGTTCATAGTGAGATGGTCGCCTCAGAGATAATTCGTGCCCATCACTTTGCAGCGTTACAAGGAGGGCGACCAGCAATTCTTCCCATACGTTTGGCATATCGGGAACCGTTCCCGAATCCGCTTAATGTCTATCTGGATCCAATCAACTGGGCATTCTGGGAGAACCCCACTGATACTGGATCTCTGATCACGGAATTGAAAGCTGCCATCTCTGGGCAACCATTGGCGATTGCGAGCAACGAGATGAAAGCGCAGATTGTTGAGTTAAGCCTCTCACCTCTGATTCAGCCACCGACGCCTTCGGCCCAACCCATTCGACTAGAACAGCCGGAAGGAACTATGGATCCTCAGTCGGTCTTCTATGTTGTTCGTCCTGCTGACGCTATTGCGTTGGAAGCCATTACACGGCAGGGGGAAACTATAAGCATTAAGGCACCACGGCAGATGGGTAAAAGCTCTCTGTTGCAAAGAATTATTGATGCAGCATGGGCTTCCGGGAAAGTAGTCGCGTTCCTCGATTTTCAGGAGTTCGATAAAACTGTGCTCTCGGATCCCGATATCTTCTTCTCACAATTTTGTGCTTGGCTGACTGATGCGCTCGAATTAGAGAACCGCATAGATCAGTACTGGACATCGCCGCTCGGTAATATCAAGCGTTGCACGAATTACGTCGAGCGTCACCTCCTTAAACAGGTCGGAAAACCGCTGGTAATTGCAATGGACGAGGTTGAACGTCTCTTTGAGACAGAGTTTCGAGACGATTTCTTTGGCATGCTACGCAGTTGGCATAATAAGCGTAAGGTTGGAAATGTATGGAAAAATCTTGACTTAGTACTAGTTACATCAACCGAACCTTACCAGTTAATCGCCAGCCTCAACCAATCGCCATTCAATGTAGGAGAAGTCATCGACCTCGCCGATTTTTCATACGAGCAGGTCGCTGAGTTGAATCGGCGCCACGATTCGCCACTAAATTCCAGCGACGAGAGCCGCTTAATGGATTTGTTAAGTGGTCATCCCTATCTAACGAGACGCGCACTATATCTCATTGCAAGTAATCGCATCACCTGTACAGACCTATTTGCCCACGCGGCTGATGACCAGGGGCCATTTGGAGATCATCTTCGTCACTATCTTTTCAGACTCAATTTACGTACTGATTTGATTACGGCTATGCGTGAGATTCTTCGTCTTCACATCTGCCCTGACGAGCAACTGTTCTTCCGTCTGCGCGGCGCTGGCCTGGTAAGACGAGAGGGATCGACTGTGGTTCCACGCTGCCAACTCTACGCCAACTATTTCAAGGAGCGACTCGATGACTAAACCGAGATTTGTTGCTGGCGGAACAGTACAGGCCGGTGATGGAATCTATATCGACCGGCTAGCCGACGAGCAATTGCTGCAACACTGTAAGGCTGGAGATTTCACCTATGTGCTGACGGCCCGACAAATGGGTAAATCGTCACTGATGACGCGAGTCGCCGAACGTCTTGAGGCGGAGGGTGTTCGCACAGTGCTGATTGATCTTACTGATATCGGAGCGCAGGCATCACCTGATGAATGGTATCTTGGTATCCTTGACGTCATTGTTGAGGAACTTTCCCTGAAGGTAGACTATCAGCAGTGGTGGAGCCAGCACTCACACCTGTCTAATGCCCGGAAGTTTGGTAAATTTCTTCGTGAAGTCATACTTGAAAATACAACATCACCGCTTGTTATATTTGTAGATGAAATTGACACAACTCGTTCGCTTTCATTCTCGGCTGATGACTTTTTTGCCGCAATTCGAGCCGCATACAATGCTCGTTCGCGAGATCTGCATTTCCGTCGCTTATCATTTGTGCTGCTAGGAGTTGCCCAACCTACAGATCTGATTCATAACCCAAAACGGACACCATTTAACATCGGCGTTAGAATCGATCTAACCGATTTTACGCTCCAAGATGCGGCCAAACTAGGAGTAGGATTTGGATTGCCCTCTGAACAGGCTATTACACTTACTACTTGGATTTTAAATTGGACAGGCGGTCATCCATATCTAACGCAACGTCTGTGCAAAGAACTTGTAGTAACCCGACTGCCACGTAATGAGTCAGAACTGGCCGGTGTTGTCGAGAAAGTCTTTTTCAAGCAGGACATTCAAGATCACAACATCCGTTTCGTTCGAGATATGCTTATTCGCAAACCCTATGCACCTAGTGTACTGAAAGTCTACGCAGATATATTGGCCGATCTGGCTATTCCAGATAATGAGCGATTGGATACTGTTGCACATCTTAAATTATCTGGTGTAGTTCGCTCTGAAGATGGTTTACTAGCGATACGTAACGCTATTTATAAGCGTGTCTTCAATCGAACATGGATCATGGAGACATTAAGAGTGAAATTCCATCGTTCCGCTGAATTTTTGGGGATTGATATTACCTCTGAAACAACGCCATTTCCTGAACTTGCGACCAATTTACGCGTATTATTAGATGGAAAAGTAGCAAGTGATTTTGCGCGTTCCGCGCCCGAAAGATTGCTATCCAGCGTCACTAGCATCATTTTAACTTCACTTATCGGCACTACAGGCTTTGTAATTACAAAAATTGGCTTTATTCTCAACGGAATCGAAGTTTTATCTCGATCTGCCATGCTGGAGCAACTTATTACTCTATCCGCCGATAGCGTAGATGAATGTGAATATGTGTTACATGATGCCCTCAAGCAACAAGATCTAGACATTGCGCTGTTGTCGGCGCTGCTCTTGAATGATGCCGGACCCGATTTAACGCTGGCATTACCCATAGGTAGACGATCAAGACTTATAGATGGGCTAGAACGCGGCATGCACATGGCAGGGGGAGCCTTGAAGGTAATCGCTCCACTTTATGCAGATGCACTGCGTGATCTACAGATCAATTGGGTTTCACTCCAGAAACAGTTGAGGGTACAGATTCTCAATGAGCGAGCGGCACAGGCAGAAGTACAACCAAACTCTAGTGAGGTGCCTCGACGAAGAACTTCAAATCCCGATCCTCTTATTCTTACGCCACAAGTTGAACTCGACACCATACAACTAACAATTTCGTTTACATCGACCAGCAGCGATAGAGTGGCTGTACGTTGGGAGTCTGATGTGATCGGCGTGCGCTCCAGTCAGTTTATACCTCCTTATAATGCTGAAATTACAGGAATTGTCATGCGCGCACTGAATAGCAAGCTAACCGAAACCAATCCATTCAATCCTATAGAGATAAGTCTATTATCAGATTTCGATCTCATTGATACGAATGGTTCTGTGGCTTTCGATATCGAACGGCGTATTGGACGTGCACTGTACCGTGCTTTGACGGCCGATTCTATAGGGGCCACATCTTTGAACACGGCTCGTGACTTCGCTATTTCAGCCAACCGACGGCTGACCTTGAATCTTCGTTTCCCACCAGATGCAATAGGACTTATGGCTTTGCCCTGGGAGTTGCTTTGGGATGATGGACCTGTGCCGCTGTTATTAAGTCGCAGTGACACTATAGCAATTACACGACACTTTGACTTATCTTATGCATTCTCCCCTCCTCGCAAGGAGGGTCCACTACGCATCCTTTTGATCGAACCGCATTTCGGCTCCTCATCCAAGCAGCGCGAACTCGCACGCACTGCCCGTATGGCTGCCTTTCAGCCACTACTTGATACCGGTCAAGTATTGATTGATGAGATTAGTCCTGCAACCCTTCGATCAGTGGTGGACGTATTTCAGTTTAGCCATCCACCGGATATAGTCCACTACATCGGTTACGGACGTTACGCCGACGGCAAAGGTGCGCTTATGCTTGATGAGCAAGATGGTAGGATGAGTTGGGTAAGTATTGATCGACTCACTGTGCTGTTCGGTGACGTGAAGTTAGTCGTGCTACAAACCATGCAGAGCGCATTAGTTGAATCCGCTGTAAACAATCTCCTTACCGGAGTCGCGCCAGCGCTAAGTATGGCTGTGCCATCAGTGATCGGGATGCAACTGGGCATACGGATGAATGTGGCAGCACGGGCCATTGGGGTAATCTACCGCGCACTTGCAGCGGGTCAGAGCCTTCAGGATGCCGTTAATAGGGCTCGCCAGGCACTATATATTGAGGAAGCCGACGAGGCATCGTGGTTCATCCCAGTACTGTATATTCGTTCGCGTGATACAGGCCCGGTGTATATGACTAGTCGCCCAGCCTTCCCAGGAAGCGAAGCGCAGAGAATCGAAGCTAGTATTGGTTCCAAGATATCTAGTTCCTCACAAATTGTGTCAGGAAGCACACGTCGATTGAACTACGACAGAGGTCTAGCGACGCTACGCGAGCACTTAGGTAATGCAGATGCGGCTATACAAGCTGATCTCAACACCCTAGAGTTTCGGTTGAAGGATAATTTACGGAAGGAGCGACTCTTTGGATTGAATCAAACTATAAGCATGGATCGCTCCGAAATTATTTATATGCTGAATGAACTGGCGTTGCGGTATATTGAAAAAAGCTTCAATGACCTTGCAAGGAGTTGAGGCACGTTGGAGAAAATCCCAAACAAGGCTTCTGCTCTGATTCGACAATTTACCCCAGCCTCTACTTGATTTCTTTGAAATTTTTCAAAGAAATCAGGAGAATTTTACAGTAGTGAAACGCTTTACAACCTCATCCACTTTGTCCTATTGCAAAGCGCAGCGAGCGACGCATTTGTTGCCTCAAAGAATCCAGGGACTTTCACAGATGTAAAAACCCCTGAATTTTTTGAACTTTGTTGCCAGCAACAACACTACGCACGGTGAGGGTGTGGGAGAGCT
>NZ_JAIEWN010000094.1 GCF_019599295.1 Oscillochloris sp. ZM17-4
CTCAACATCGACGGTAGCGGGGAGGTCACCTTGACCACCCTCTCCGCATCACCGACCCGCTTTGAAGGGTTTTGAAACTTGCGGTCGCTGGTGAACAGGATTTGGCTCCCGTCGCTCCGCATCACCGACCCGCTTTGAAGGGTTTTGAAACTTGTGGCCCAGTTACCCCAGGAGGGGGTCCAACCGTCGCTCCGCATCACCGACCCGCTTTGAAGGGTTTTGAAACGGAGCAACACCCCTCACCAGGTCCTCGGGCAAGCCCTTGACTCCGCATCACCGACCCGCTTTGAAGGGTTTTGAAACCGGAGGGGTTGCTGGAGGCGGAGTATCTTTAGCTTCAGCTCCGCATCACCGACCCGCTTTGAAGGGTTTTGAAACACGCTTCCCCTCCACCCGATGCGGGGGGGTGAGCGTGATCTCCGCATCACCGACCCGCTTTGAAGGGTTTTGAAACCCTCTCCACCTTGCGGTTTCGAGTGGCTGTGGACAGTATCTCCGCATCACCGACCCGCTTTGAAGGGTTTTGAAACCCTCATAGCGCAGGCCAGAGGCCTTGCGCTTCAGCCAGCTCCGCATCACCGACCCGCTTTGAAGGAGACTGTCGGCTAATTACTGGCGGATCGTCCCTATCGGCGTGACGCCAGCGTGGCGAAAAACGGTGCCACGGCCTAACGCGGCGCAGCATGAGCGGCGATCCGGGAGCGCGCGGGGCGACGCGTGGCGAATCGGGCGATTCGGCCTGGTGCCGCGCACGCCGCGACCGGCCCACACGTGGGGGCCAGCCGCAGATCTGGCACGATGCGGGTGATCATTGTCGGCGGCCGGGGGGCCAGGCCGCGCCGGACGCGGCTCAGCCAGCTGAGCAGGTTGCGCACGGCGCAGGCCTGATAGAGCTGACACTGCGCCGCCGCCGTGCCGATCCGCCGCGCCCGCCGGCAGCCCTGCCACTGGACCAGCCAGGCCACCACCGGCTCGACCCGCCAGCGCCCCCAGAGCAGCGCCCGGCCTTCGGGCGTGGCGTTGAAGGCGGCCGCATCGCGCAGAAACGGGTGGTAGGTGCTGATGAAGACACTGCGGTGGCCAGTGGGATTGGCGTCGGGGTCGCGACACTGCGACCAGAACGCGCACCCCTGACAGTCGCTGGCCCGGTAGCGGAAATCCACCCCCGAGCCATCGCCACGCGGATAGTTTTGGATGCTGACCACCCCGTTGGGGCAGCGACACGTGGTCACGTCCGGGTCGATCCGAAAGTCGGCCAGCGTGAAGCGGGTCGGGTCGCTGCCGCCCGCCGTTGGGATGCGGGCGACCAGCGTCGTCTGGCCGTCGCTGACGGCGTGGGCACGGGCGCGGCTCTTGCCCCAGCCGCCAGCGCGGTCGATCACCAGGTACGGCGGGAGGGGCTGGTCGGCATCGCGCTGCTGCTGGAGCACCGCCGTGGGCGCCTCGCCATCGGGGACGCTGCCGGTCAGGGCCACGCAGGCCCGGATACGCGTGGCCGTCGTGCTGATGACCGCATTCGTGCCCAGCACGGCGGGCTGGCCGGTGTGCTTGCGGAAGGTCGCCTCGCGGTCGACGGCGCTGGCGATGCGGTGCTGCCCGCGCTGCTTGGGGGGCCGTTCCACCCACTGGTCGGACGCGTCGCGCATGAGGTTGTCGGTCAGCGCGGTGGCAAGCGTGTCGCGCAGCTCCGGGATCACCGCCCGCGCCCCGTCGGCGAGGGTGGGTAGGTGTGGGGTGATGCCCTCCAGCAGCCAGGTGGCCACGCTGGCGCAGGCGTGGCGGCGGGCCTGGTGGTCGACGGGGTCGGACAGGGCGACGAAGCGCGTGAGCGGGCCGTAATCCAGGGGCGGAATCACCCATTGGAGCGCGGCAGGAGCCAGTTGCTCCCAGGCGGCGATCAGGCGCAGGCTGAGCTGGGCCAGCAGATAGGCGGTGCTGCGGGTGGGCGTGACCGGGCTTTCCATGGCGAAGGTATCGACGATCTGGGGGGTCTGGTCGGGCGGCTCGGGGTCGACCTGATCGAGGAAGGTCAGGCTGTCGCGGAAGAGCGCGTCGGGGGCGTGGTCGCTCACATAGGCATGGAAGTCCGCCAGGGTGCTATGGTCGGGGCCACGCTGCATGAGCGGCAGGCCGACAAACCAGCGCACGAGGAAGTCGGTGCTGAGCAGCTGCTCCAGCGCGCGCTCGGAGCAGGAGCCGGCCCAGGAGCGGACGATCTCCATGCGGACCAGCTGCGCGATCGTGTAGTCGGGTGGCTTGCCCGGCGTGCCCTCCGGGTGGTGGAATCCCGCGCAGGCCGCCACGGCGTCGGCCGGGTCATACCAGGCGTGAAGCGCGACCAGCGGGTGGTCGGCGCAGCGCTGGAACATGGGCCGCATGACCCGCCCGGCGACCCAGGCCAGGATCGGCTCCAGATGCTCCCCGAGCACCCACAGGGCCAGCGGCGGAAGATCCGGCAGATCGGGCGTGTCGGCGTAGGGAAGTGGTGGTACAATTGCCATATTGAGCCGTGTTTTGTGATCTGATAAGGTTGTTGTACCCGTATCATGCCACAGAACACGGTTCGATCATCTGTGCGAAATAATTAGCCGACAGCCTCCTTTGAAGGGTTTTGAAACGACCTGATAGCTGTGGGTCTCAGCGCGCGTGACACTCGCTCCGCATCACCGACCCGCTTTGAAGGGTTTTGAAACGCAATATTCAGCGGCGTGTCGATCTTGTTGTTCCACCGACTCCGCATCACCGACCCGCTTTGAAGGGTTTTGAAACGAACCACCACAGAGTCCCGACGACAACGATCAGGACCACTCCGCATCACCGACCCGCTTTGAAGGGTTTTGAAACTGCAACCGGACAGGGCGGCCAGCAGCAGGGGAGCGAGCCTCCGCATCACCGACCCGCTTTGAAGGGTTTTGAAACAAACGTCCCCGTTTCCTGGCCGGGGGGAGCGAGGATGCCTCCGCATCACCGACCCGCTTTGAAGGAGGGGTGCGCTAAACATAAGGTGAGCGAGTCCGGGGCGCGCTAAACATAAGGCGCGGGATCGGGCCGGCGGGGGCGGGATCGGCGAGCGGGGGGTGATCATCGCGGGGCAGATCGGGGCGGCGGGCGGCGTAGGCCCAGGCACGGGGAAGGTCACACGTTCCGCCACCGGGCCGAGCGGCACTGCGACCGATACGGGGCGCAGGGATTCATGCCCCATGCGCCGTAGGCGAATCGGCCCGGGCTGCGGTGCCCCGGAGATCCCGTAGCGACACCCTGCCCTCAGAGGCTCCCAGATGTGGTGCTACCATGCGTATCGCGGGGCACTCGTCGGTGCCTATGGGCCGCACGCTGGTGACACCCACGCCCCTGGCGCGGCCCCGCGCCTCCGTGCTCGGCGCGATAGCCGCGCCGCCGCCGCCCTGTGCCAGGAGAATAGACGTGATGTCGAAGAAGCCGACCGTCCGCGAGCTGCGTAGCTACCTCGCCGCCAGACCGGTCGATGAGCTGGTCGAGGAGATCATCAGCCTCTACACCCACTACGATGCGGTCAGGGAGTTCTACACGCTGCGCTTGCACGGGAGCTACAGCCAGGAGCTGCTCGAACGCTACAAGGGGATCGTCACGAATGCGTTTTTTCCACCCGGCTCCCGACCGCGCCCGGCGCAGATCGCCGTCGCCCGCCGCGCGCTGACCGACTACCAGAAGATCGCCGCCGCGCCTGAGGGTATCGCCGAGTTGATGATTCACTCTGTTGACCTGAGTGTGGCCTACATGTGTACCCTGAGCTCCTTCAGTGACTCGCTCTATGCCAGCACCGATACGCTGTTTGCTGAAGCGATCACATACATCATGGAGCACAACCTCCAGGCGCAATTCGCGGATCGCTGCAACGCGATCCTCCGCCAGAGCCATGAGTCCTACTGGAACTTCAGCGACCGAGTCATGGAGTTGTCGTTCGACGCATTTGAGGCGCCTGAGGAGGATGAAGCGACGTAGGATCGCACACCATGGCTTCCTCGATCGCCGCCTTGAGTGCGGCGCGGGCCTGGCGATAGCGCGGGCTGGTGCTGGAGGGAGGGAATCCTAGCGCCCGCAGGGCTGCCGTCTCGCCGACCGCGCCGGCCCGCACCAGGTCGGCGACAGTGCGCCAGTCTCGTTGCGCAACCTCTGGGAGGGGTGAATCAGACTCCGCAATGCCTGTTGCGCAATCATCAATGGGGGCGCTTTGCCCTGTTGCAACGCCAACAAAGACCGTTGTGGGCGTTGTCCCATCGGGCGCATCCCAGACCCAGATCCGCGCCGGGTCAATGCTCTGCCGGGCCATCGCCAGGGTTGGGCCGCGCTCGACAATGGAGGTCTTCCCGCCGACCTCGATGGTCGTCGGCTGGGCGCTGTTGCCAGCGGCCGGGGCGGCGGTGACCGCGAAGCTACCCAGCCTCATGATCGCGCAGCTCTCTAGCAGATCGCCGTAGCCCTCGATACCCAGCGCCCCAACGCGGTCGGAGGTCGAGCCGGCGATCAGCCGCAGATGGCGTGGCCGTCCCGCCGAGAGCAGGTCGACCATCAGCTCGCGGGCGGGCTTGCCCAGCTTGCCAATGCAAAGCGGCACCTCGTCCCAGACCACGGTCAGCCAGGGGCCAGGGTCGCCGCGCTTCATCGCCCCGCCGCGCCGGGTGAACTCGGCCCGCAGCCGCTCCAGCGCCTGCGCGATCGTCCGGTAGCCGCCGTCGTCGTCGCACTCGATCACCGGGGCGCCGAGCCACTCGCCGGCCCGGCGGTTCGGCTGGATGATCAGCACCTGGCCGACGCGCTGGCGGGCGAGGGCCTCCATCAGGGTGCTCTTGCCACTGCCGCTCGGCCCGAGGATAGCAAGGTGCGGCACCTGGTTGGGCCGATCCTGAAGCAGCGGGAGCCAGGCCGCCGGCGGCAGCGGGCGTTCGCCAGCCGGTAGCGCGAGCGCGGCTGAGACCGGCTTCGCCGGAGGCGCGCTAGAGGCGGCTGGCCGCCCGCGGGCGAGCATGCCGGTGCCGTACCAGCGCCGGCTGAGGGCGGCCATCAGCAACACAAATCCACCAACCAGCCCCACACTCAGGGCGAAGATCAGCAGCACGGGCGGCGATTCCGCCATGTGTCCCTCCTTAAGCAAACGAAGGCTCGGGCGCTTGTTATGATCTCCGTAACCGCCCGACCGCCCGACATCTTTTGTGTCGGGCGGTCGGGTTGTGGCAGATAGCTTGCAGCATCGTGAGGCCCGGGTTTACTCTCGGCGCCGGCGCTGCCCGAGCAGCACCCGCTCCGGGAGGTACGACGAGATGATCGCGCCGACAAAGACAAATAGCCCCACTATCCAATCGATCCCCGTGAGAATGGTGCTGTCTCCGGTGAACACGCCAGCGGCAGCGCGGGCAAGTATCCGCACTGCGGGAAAGGTCTGCGCAAAGGTGATGCCGACATCCGGGGTGAGGAAGATGCCATAGGCCCACCAGGGTCCCTCGCTAAAGTACCACTGACCGCCAAAGAGCAGGGCGGCGAGTGCAAAACCGATACCGACACCGGCATATGTCCACGTGCCGCGCAGGACGTTCTCAGCCTGTACGCAGGTGATCACCGTGGTCGCCAGGCTCATCGCGCCGCCGAACACCCCGAGCAATGCAATGAACGCCGGGCGCGTGCGAGCGACTGCCTTGCGATCAATCAGGGGCTGGTAAACCTCATGGGTAACGCGCATATATAATCCCTGTCATACAGTGATAGCGACCGTTCTGACGCCGTATTCCGCAATCTGCGGGCCGAACGGTCATACACCGCCGGCCCGCAGCCATCCCGATGTATGACAGCGCACGTCCATAGGAGCCGAGAACCGCATACCGAAGCCTTCCGGCCTGTCATACACCGAGCAAGTGGTCGAAGTCGAGCAACGCATCAAGCGTGGCGGCGGCCTCGGCGTCGAGCGGCGGCGGAGCCACTGGCGGCCCGCCGGCGGCCAGGGTGTCCAGCCGGCGCTCGATCCGCGCTAAGCTGGCCTGGATGTCGACCCCGGCCACGATCGCCTCACGCAGCGCCCGGCTGACATCGGCGCCTGCGGGCAGGCCGGCGATCCAGTCCAAGATCGCCGCGCTGCGCGGGTCGCCGGCCGGCAGGGCCAGGCTGATCATCCGCCGGCTCATCGCTGCTGGCGGGCGGCGGCCACCGCCGCGAAGCCGCGGGCCCCGGCCAGCTGGGGCTGGGCGGCCGCGATCATGGCCCGCAGCTGCTCCGGCGCAAGGCCGCGCAGGTCGGCGCCGGGCACACTGAGCTGCGGGAAGGCTGCGTGAAGCGCCGGGCCGAGGGCCACCGCCCCGCCGCCGCCCAGGACCAGCGCCCGCAGGCCGCGCCCGCCGTTCGGCCAGAGCGAGCGCCCGGTGGCGACGACCGTGTCGAGCGAGCGCAGCAGCGCCGCCTCGGTGCCCTCGGGCAGCGGGCGGCTCACCCCGGCCAGATCAAGCCCGCCGGCGCGCACCGCCGCATCCACCTCGTGCAGGGCCAGCTCCAGGCCGTACTGGCGGCTGATCAGCCGGCGCACCTCACGCAGCGCGTCAGCCATCCCACCCGGCACGCTCTCGCCGCTGACATAGCGCCCATCGTGGAACAGGGCCACATTCACATCGCGATAGCCGGCGTCGATCACGCCGACCGCGCCACGGGTGCTGGTGAGGTCGAGCGCGCCCCCGGCAAACACGGCGGCATAGAAGACCCCGGCCGCCTCGGGGGCCACGCTGACGTTGAACACATCCCAGTCGCTGCCGGCGGCGCGCACCGCGCCCTCCAGGGCCGCGCGGGCCGCGCCGTCGGCGAACCATGCCGCCGGCATCCCGGTCATCACCGCCATCGGCCCGCCGGGCGGCGCGACCTGGGCCAGCGCGTGGCGGGCCAGGGCCACGAACGAGGGGCTCTGGTAGCGGCTGCGATCGAGGATGGAGACCAGGCGCTGCGGGGCGAAGGCCAGCGCCTCCTGGCCGACCAGCCAGGCGCTGCCGTTGAGCCGCACCGCCCGCGCGCCAGTGGCTACCGCGCTCTCGTAGTCGGCCGCCCCGGCGGGCGCCGCCACCGCCGGGAAGATCGCGCTGCGCCCCCCGGCGACCGCCTTCACATAGCCGTGGCCGACGATCAGTCCAACCGGATACATACGATGCTCCTATGCTACAATGACCAAAAGAAACCCGAGCGACC
>NZ_JAIEWN010000095.1 GCF_019599295.1 Oscillochloris sp. ZM17-4
GCCGCCGCCACCGCCCGCCCCCGGGACGCCAGAGGGGACTCCACCGGCTGGGTAGATAGACTCTCAACCATCAGCGATCACCAGGTAGCTTGATCTAGAGGGATGGAGATCATCGATATGCAGCGTTCACTCTTCTCTGCGACTTACACCGTCGCGATGGCATTCTTGTTGATACTGGCAGGCTGCGCGGCGGTGCCAGAACTGCCACCACCACCGCCCACGCTGACGCCCACCCAGGCGGTCGCGCAGCCTCGCCCAACTACAGTGATCGTCATCCAGATCCCAGACGTAATCACGGCCGACCAAGAGATCGCTCAGGGCCACTACGAGGCGGGCGTGCGCCTGCTGACCCGCGCCTCTGCGGCCTACCCCAACGAGGCTGAGATCGGCGACAAGCTGGCCCAGGCCCAGATCGATTGGGGCAAGTCGCTGATCCGCGATGCGGATGATAAGCTGGTTGGCTATGGGCAGGCTACCGACCATTTTAGCAGCGGCATGGCGGTGGCACGCAGCGATGAGCTGCGCGATCAGATCGCGGGCGAGCTTGCTATCGCAAAGAGCTACGTCTGGATCGAGGCCACGATGGCGGCGCTTGGCCAGGCGCTTGATGAGGGCGAGGTCGGCAGTGAGCTGCTGGAGCAGTCGCAGACAATGGTTAGTGAGGTTGATCGGTTGCTTCAGCAGCGCCAGGGCGATCCGGTCGTCGCCGCGCTGGCCGGCGCGGCTATGCTCACCAGCGGGCAGGCACTGTTGCTGAATGAAGATATTGACTCTGCGCTACGCGCCGGTCAACTCTGTGCGCGCGCCGTCGAGTTGACCGGTGAGAGCGAGCAGACCAGCGACTGTATTAGCAGCGCGGATCAGCGCACGAAGCCTACCCCGACCCCCAGGACGCCACCCACACCCTCGGTGGCAAGGCTTAAGATCCCAGATATGCGCGGCGCCGATGTAGGCCGAGCCCGCGATTATTTGCGGAATACCGTTGGCTTTACCTCAGTCGAGGTGCTCGAAGTGACCGATCCTGCTCAGATCGGCGGTGATGTCTGTCGGCAGGGTGTGCTATACACCTCACCGCCAAAGGGTTCGATTGTCTCAGCGAACACTAAGATTGTGATCCTCTACCGCGGCTCCACGAATGCCCCTGGCCTGAACGACTGTAATGCAAACTGACACCCCGATCGCATTCCAGCACTGCGTGGTAAGGCCATGATCCACCACGCAGCGCTGCTTGGGCCTATCATGCAACGGCTTCGGCATCCGCGACCAGACCTGGGAGCAGCACAATGGCAGAACCTATCATCCAGGCCAACTATCCGCAGCTCGATGAGATCGCCCGGCGCTTTCAGTCGCAGGCCAGCCAGGTTTCGGGTATGCTTGACCGGGTCAACCGTGCGTTTGAGCCGCTGGTCGATGGGAGCTGGCAGGGGCTTGGGGCGACGGCCTTCTTCGACGAGATGGAGGGCCAGCTCATCCCGGGGGTGCGCCGCCTGATCGACACCCTGCATACCTCTGGCGAGGTGACGCTGGCAGTGTCGCAGCTACTGCGCACGGCCGAGCTTGAGGCCGCCGGGTATTTCCAGAATGGGGCTGAGGGCGAGGGCGGGAGCGATAAAGCTCAGGCTGGCGAGGCCGGTGGCGGTGGCGGTGGCGGAGAGGAGGATTTTAGGTTTACATTTCTTGAAGATCATGGCCTTAGAATTACTACAGCGTGGAGTCTTTTTAAAGATGCTACTAAGCCTAGCGGTGGCATATTTAATTTTGCTAAAAACGCTGCAAAAATTGTTATAAGTGAAGGGGCCTTCACCGATAAGGCTGCCGGGATACTCAAAAGCATCTTCACATCAGCTCCTCGCCAGAGCTTTCTTAAGAACTTGAAGGATGGTTTTAAGGACAAGCTTGGCCCGTTCATCACAATTGCAAGCACTTTCGAAGAGTTTTCTGTAGGAAACAGTAAAGAAAAGGGGCTATTGAGTCGTGAGTTCGTGACCGCAACCGTCGCTGATCTGGCGGCAGACGGAATTATTACAGTCGCCTCTGCGGCAATACAGACGGCAATACCTATTCCAGGCATAGGGATTGCCGCAAGTTTTGGGCTGGGATATTTGTACGATAAGACTGGAATAAAAGATTCCTGGCGCGGTGTAGTCGATGAAGCCGGCAAACACATCCAGGAGCAGGCCAGCCAGCTGCCCGCGCAGATCAGCCATGTCGCCCGTGACATCAGCTACGCCGCACAAGACACGGTGAACGCAGCCAGACAGGGAGTCACTCAGATCGGCGACCAGTTCCAGCGCGGTGTGAGCAATGCCAGCCAGGTGTTTAGCGGGGCGCTGCGCGGCGCGGGCCAGTTTGCCCTGAATCTTTTCTAGCTAGAGGAAGAACCAATGACGAGCGAACCCCTTACGCTGACCATGACCACCGACGAGGTGCTGGCCGTCCTCCAGGTGATGGGCGCGTCAACCATGAACGGCCTGGGTGAGCCGCTGGCGGGCCTGAGCGAGCACGATCAGGCCGCGCGGCTCAACGCCGGCGCCGAGACCCTGCTCAATCGCGGGCTCTGCCGGATAGAGAATGATCAGCTGGTAATGGATGATATGATGGTCGCCTTTGTGGGGGCGAGCCTGATCCCGGACGCGGTGCTGCTTCTCTCGGCCCTCGCACCGGATCAGACCAGCGACCCCCACTACTTCAACGCGACCCAGTACCTCGCTGTGGAGCATCTGTCTCCGCGGCCCGGCGTCCATGAGTTCATCCACCTAGCCAGCGAAGAGGTGCTTGTCAACCGGCTAGAAATGCTGCTGGCGGCGGTGGCGGTCGACACGGCGCGTGCCGCGCAGCCCGAGACCTGGACGATAGCAGATCCCCAGCTTAACGAGGCGCTCCAGGCGATCCGGGCCAGCCAGTCCGACACTGCGCGCGAGATCTTTGCCGGCTGTGGTCTGTCGGGCGCGCAGCTCGACGAGCTGCTCGGCGATCTGACCGGCGGGACGGCGTGGGTCGCGATGGCAGGATGGGGGCTACGCGAGCCATCGCCCAGCGGCGGCAGCTCGATGATCATATACATCGGGCAGCATCGCTATTGGCTCTTCAGCCCGTGTCAGGATGCACCGGGCGATCTCCTTATTAGCAACCCCGATGGGAAAGAATGCATGAAGACCATCATGCGTCTGGCTGCGCCATTACGCGAGCTGATGCGAGCGTCATCCTGAGCTGTAGCTCAGGATGACATCTCTACCTCCTGAGCGGAGCGGCCTTACTTCCCTGCATCCCAGCTGTACACCGGTGGGCACTGGCGCTTGGCGAAGTCAAACGCTAGTGGCCTAGGCACCTGGAAGCGCGCCACCTCCTCCGGCGTGAGCCCGCGGCCCACCCGGCAGGCCGCCGCCCGCTGTAGGTCATCGCTGCGCACGAGGTACTGCCGCGCCGTACCATCATCTGAGGCGGTGAGGATACGGCGGCCATCCGGGCTGAACACCGCGCTCGTGACCGTGCCCGTGTGGCCGGAGAGGGTGGCCAGCGGCTGGCCGGCGGCGCCCCACAGCCGCGCCGTGTTGTCGTAGGAGGCGGTAAGGATGCGGCGGCCGTCCGGGCTGAACACCGCGCTCGTGACCGTGTCCGTGTGGCCGCTCAGCGGCGTGGGCCGCCAGGATACCGCGTCAATCGCGTCGCGCAGACTCTGCCCGGTCACCAGGTTATCATCGCGGGCGCTGGCCTCATAGGCCAGCAGCAGCGCGACCTCTCCATTGTCGCGAAACTGGGTATGGGCAGCGAAGGACAGACGCTGGGTATCTACCACCTTGCGCTGCTGCTCAGTCTGGGCCTGGGCGGTTGTGGCGAGGGATTGGGCGGCTACGGCGGTCTGTCGGTTGGCCTCGGTAAGGGCCTGCTGCTGTACGGCGATCTGCACGCTGACTTCAGCGGTGCCGCGCGCCTGTACGGCATTGTTTCTGTCGCGCTCGGCATGGGTGCGCCCGTCAATCGCCTGCACCGCCAGCACAGTTGCTACCAGGCCGAAAATCGTCGCCAGTACGGACAGGGCTAGAATCAATCGGTTGGCGCGCGCCGCCCGCCGGGCCCGTGCCTCCTCGGCGGCTACTCCAGCCCGTACAAACTCGTGCTCCAGCTCGCTGAGATCTTCGTGCTGCTGCGCCTCCTCCAGCAGCCGGCCTTGCAGCAATGCGCCGGGGTCGCGGCCCAGGCGCTGCCACTGCTCGGCGGCGGCGCTCAGGCGCTGGCGCTGGCGCAGGGCTACCCGCTCGTCCTCCAGCCACTCCACCAGGGTCGGACAGTTGCGCACCAGGGCCTTGTGGGCCGCCTCCTCCTGCATGTCGTCCGGCGTGTCGCCATCGGTTAGGCGCAGCAGGCGGGCGGCCACCAGCCGCTCCAGCACGCGGGCCACCCGCCCCGGGTCCTCGCCGCCGGCGGCCGCACCTGCGCGGCCCTCGCCGCGACTCCCTCCCCCGTCAGCACCATCACACCAATCACGCGGGGGGGGATCGGGGGCGAACGCAGCCCCCCGATAGCACACACACGGTTTGACAACGAAGCACCGTGTCGCGACGAGCGGCTCACGGGTGCGGTGCTATAGAGGATGTCTGCCCCCGGCCACTGCGCGGTGTAAACGCGGTGTACGCATGGCCAATATGTAAAGCGTTTCTGCAAGGACGATGCCCGGCGTGTCGGGGATGCCCAACGCATCAGGAGGCATATACTTTGGGCATCCCCAATGCTGCCTGGGCAGATGCCAGGCATCTGCCCGCAGCGCCCCGACAGCTGTCTGTGCGTGCCCGCACATCCTCGCCAGAATCGCAGCATCCCGCGCGACTGCAGTCGCGCGGGATGCTGCGTTGCGTGATGATGATGAGCGCGTGAGCACGCCCAGGCAGGGATCGCGTGTTCCCTTCTCCAGCATACATCCGGCCTCAGAGGTGTCACGTGCAGGATGCTGATCACCGCCGCGAATCGGTTTCGGGCAACTCCGCAACGCCCTCCAATACCTGGGGGTGTGGGCACTTTTTGTCATGGCCATGGGCGAGACGGTAACACAGCCAGCGCCAATGCGCCCTCGTCTGCGTGCAGGGACTTCTATGAGCCGAGGCCCGATCACGGCACCGCACGTGGGCGGAAGATGGGATCACGCCCGCCTGCGCTGCTGGTCGAATGTAACGCGCATTATAATAGTTCAAGCTGAAAAGTATTGCAATAATATTTACAATTAAGGCACTGTAATAAGATATACCTTTGTTGTCTCTTTGCTGTTCGTCAATCGTATTCCGCCTTGTTCGGGCAGTCAGCGTGTCGCACGCCACGCCTGCGGTACTACACGCTGACCGCTCATAGCGATGAAGTGGCAAAGGGCGCTACGGTTCAGCATGATTCTGCCTGTAGGAGGTTCGTGTGGACACACTCCAGCTTACCCACGTGCCGGTAAAGTCTCGCCCACTTATCCCGTTACTGATAGGCGCCACCCCAGGGCATGAAAGCGATGGGTGAGCGTGAAACCAACCTGCTCCGCGACCCCTTGGGAGCCCTGATTGTCCTCGCTACAATGCCAGCCCACCTCGTCATACCCTGCGGCGAGGGCATGTGCGATCGTTGCGGCGACGACGATGGTCGCAAGGCCGCGGCGGCGGTAGTCCGGGTGGGTGTGGATACCGATCTCGCAACGCGCGTCAACAGCACAGTCGGCCAGACACCAGCTCACCGGCTCGCTGCCGTCGAAGAGCGCGAAGCCGAAGCCGCAGGTCAGGAAGGCTTCAGCCGAGCCCCAGTTGCCGGTCGCTCAGCGCCGGATGTGATGGCCCTGGAAGTCGGGGCGGGCCAGGATCGCGGCGTCCAGGGGGCGCAGGGCAAGCGCGGATGGGATGTGCTCATGCCAGGCGTCCGCGAGGGCGGAGAGGGCGTAGTGCCGACGCGGGAAGCGGGCAGCGTGGACGCCAGGGACGAGGGAAGCCGCATGCGGCTCCCAGTCCGGCGTGGCAAAGAGCTCAATACCAGGCTCGTCGCCGGCAAGGTGTTGAATAAGGGGTACAGCCGAGATACGTGTAAAAATGGGAAGTAATCGATACCGTGTATATCTGCCAGGTATGTTCAATGGGTAGCTGTCAGCTGAGCCGCTGGCGGGCGTGTGACGTGGGAGAACCGGCGGCAGGTAACACGCGCCAGCAATTTGCGCGGTGGCGCCTCATCGATCGACTTGGCCTCTGCGTTGCCAAGGCAACACAGAGGAAGTGCGACGCTAGCGGTATCTTATAGGCGACCGTAGGTTGCGTGTACAACGAGCCCAGGTTACGGTCGCGCCAAGGGCCTCAGTTGCACAGCAGTCTTCATGCACGCCCTCTATTTTACTGCTTCAGTTTCGATGAAAATACTTTGCTCATTATTCCTGATAAATTCACACGGCATTATTCTTGCGAGAGAATATCACCTGTTGTAGGAGTGTACGTTCTTCCTTCAATCGTTAAAGCTATTGGAAGTGGTACACCTGTGAGAAGATTTGGCTCACTTGAAAAATGAAAATGAAGATGTGGGCCAGAACTAAAACCTGAGTTACCAAGTTTCCCTATAACTTCTCCTTGCTGTACGGATTGTCGGTAGTGGCTCAATCTAGAATGGCAGCACGCTCTCGATTGTAACGACCAAGGAAGAGCCGGATACAGCGATCATGCATGACGGCCGATTTAGAAAAGGATAGTGACTTTCGTACCAGGCGGGCGAGCCGCTGTCGTAGCGTGTTATTGAATCGCTCCACATGATTAGTCTGGCCGCTCTCCTTGCCCACGGCTGTATGCTGATCCGGCGGCAAGACCGCTGCGTAGGCTTCCCAGAAATCATGAAAACAATGGGCGGCCCGATAGGCTGCGGGAATGGCGTCCCAGAGGCATTGGCACGTCTTGAGGCTCCGATCA
>NZ_JAIEWN010000096.1 GCF_019599295.1 Oscillochloris sp. ZM17-4
GCGCACGCCGCGTGACGCCAAACTGTCAAGTGCTTCTGAAACCATGTCTAGGCCGGAAACGCTGCCTGCCACAAGCGTGACCAACCCCTTCTTTGCGGGGAGGTGGTGCCGAGTAGAACATTCCCGATGTGTACCTTTTATAGACAGAGGTGACCAACCCCTTCTTTGCGGGGAGGTGGTGCCGAGGCGAAGAGCGCCAAGATGGTGGCCGAGGCCCCCAACATGTGACCAACCCCTTCTTTGCGGGGAGGTGGTGCCGAGCTGTGGGGGTAGCGGATGGGTGTGGACCAGTTGTGACCAACCCCTTCTTTGCGGGGAGGTGGTGCCGAGCTGTCTCTGTGGGCAGGTGATAACCTGCCCAGGGTCGTGTGACCAACCCCTTCTTTGCGGGGAGGTGGTGCCGAGATCCTGTTCACCAGCGACCGCTCATCCGGGGCGGCCGGTGACCAACCCCTTCTTTGCGGGGAGGTGGTGCCGAGAGGGTCGCGTCTCGCGGGTGTGGGGTCTGGCCCTTCCCAGCGCGCCCCCTGGCACCGCGCCAGCGGCACCGAAAAGTGTAGCGATCTTGCGATCCTGGCCGAATGGGCTCAATATACCACATCTGCCTACCGTTTAGTGGGTCACTGGTTGCCCCTCTGCCGCGCCGCCGGGCGCACCACCAGCAGCCTGCGCCCGCTGCGCTGCGTCTTCACCTCCACCACCTCGACCCGCGCCGGGTGGCCGACCCGGTATCTGCGCAGGTCGGCCACGTCGGCCGAGAGCAGGGCCACGGCCTGCTCGGCGCTGAAGCCCGGCACGGCGATCACCGCCGCGCTGGCGTCGGCCTCGATGATCGTGGCGGTGAAGACCTCGCCCGCCCCGGGGATCTGCGGGGCGGGCTTCTCCGGCCTCGGCGGCCTCTGCTCCTGAGCCTGCCGGCCCGGCGTGCCCTTCGCCGCCAGCTCGGCCGCGCTCAGCGTCGCGCCGACCACCTGGGTCGGCAGCGGCAGCACCGGGCGGTCCTTGTACTCGTTCTCCCGCCGTGGCCCGCGCTCGATCTCCTGGTAGCGCGTCTGCTCCGGCAGCGGGCCGGGCCAGCTCAGCAGGGCCAGCAGGCAGCGCATGCGCAGGGTTTTGTCCAGCGCCGCGTAGCCCTTCGCCCGCTCGCCGCTCTGCTCCAGCACGTAGCCCTCGAAGGCGGCCGCCGCCGCATCAAGCTCCGCGTCGATCTGGTCGTCCGCGCCGCTGGCCCACGTGTCGCCGGCAAATAGCGCCGCGTAGCGCTGCGCGCGCAGGCTCTTGGCGACGGTGTGCCCCAGCCGCACCGCGCCCATGCCCAGCGGCTTGCCCATGCCCAGCTTCAGCCGGTAGGCCGGGTCGCCGCCCAGCCGCAGCACCCAGAGCAGCGCGCCCAGCTCGATCTGGCTCAGGTTCTCGACGTGCAGGGTGAAGCGGAAGGTGACGCCGGCCCGCACCGGGCGGATGCTGGTCAGCTGGGTGTCGCTGGTCGCGGCGGCCTGGTCGGCCGGCATCGCGATCGCCGGGTCGCCGCCCTTGTGCCAGTAGCGCTTGTGGCCGCGCGCGGCGGTGTCCGCGTCGGGCGCGCTGGCGTAGTGCCGCAGGCTGCGCTGGGTCTCGTCCGGCTGCACCAGGTAGTGCTGGAAGGTGGTCGGCTTGGGGCTGGCCAGGATGTGCGGGGTGATCGGGCCGTCGCTCAGCCAGAGATCGCCCTGGCCCGGGTCGGGCGTCGCGTCGCCCACGAAGACCCGCCCGGCCAGCGCCTGCTCCTGGCCCTGCTTCTGGAGGCTGCCGCGCACGTAGCCGAAGATCGCCTCGGCCAGGTCGATCGTCGCCTCGTCGCGCAGGTCGGCGGGCACAAAGTCGCGCGGGGTCGCCGCGCGCTGGCTGCCGGGGAAGCGGTAGGGCAGGCGGAAGTTCGGGCTGTGGCCGAAGGCCGTCACCGCGCCCTTGCCGGGGTCGAGGTAGAAGACCGCCGCGCCATCGCGCAGCACGCCGTTCGGGCCGAGCTCATCGACGATGAAGTCGCTCAGGCCGTTGACGTAGTCGTCGATCGCCTGCGCGTCGATCGCCAGCTCGCCGTTGCCCGGCTCGGGCACGACGATATGGTTCTTGCGCGGGCTGCGCGTCCGCCCGCCGCCGGTCTCGATCATGTTGCCGCTGGTCACCAGCCGCCCGGCCAGCGTGTGGACGCCGGGCCGGTCGATCTGATCGACCACGGTGCGGCCCCTCGGCGTGCGCTTGTGGGTGAAGCTGACGTCGATGCTCTGCAGGTGGTAGTCGCCCGCGTTCATGCGGGTCAGGTCGAGCGACGGCGGGATATCGCCCTCGCGCACCTTGATGAAGCTGTCGCTGCCGATCGGGCGCGAGGGGACGATCACCCAGCCGGTGCGACGCCAGGCCAGGTAGCCGGCCTTCACCCCGCGCAGCTGGTCGCGGTAGGGCTCGGCCAGCGGGTCGTCCTTCTTCGCGGCCACCGCCCGGTAGAAGAAGCGCGGCCGGTCGGTGACCCGGTCGAGCTTGGCGTAGGCGGCGATCTCGACCAGCGAGCGCAGCATGCCGCGCAGGCTGGAGCCGGGGATGACCGGGGTGTCGGGGCTGGCGGTGAAGAAGAAGTCGGGCTGGTCTTTGGCCTCCAGGCCGGCGGCGAACTGCTGCGGGGTCAGGCCGCAGCGCACAAACAGCGGCGACTCGCTGGTCAGCGTGCAAGCGATCTGGCCGGTGAAGCGCTCGGTGTGGTAGCGATCCTGTTGCGTGCGCACCTCGGACAGGCTCGGCTCGGCTGGCACGACCTGCTCGGGCAGCGGCACGAAGTTATACGGTGCCAGGGCCGCGCGGCGCTCGGACACCTGCGGGATATGGTTCGGGGTCATGGCTGGCCTCCCGGGGGCTCGACGGCGACAAGCCGGCTGTCGACGATCTGGCTCAGGCCGGTATGGGTATCATCGGCGAGGTAGTGGCGGGTCCAGAGCTGCGCGTTCGTGTTCGCCAGCATCTGCCCGGCGAGCGGCGGCGCGTGCTGGATGCCTTGGCGGCCCTCGACCAGCAGGGTGAAAGGCGCGACGGTGCGGTCTTCCTCGTCACTCCAGGTGCCCCAGAGCAGCTGGCGCTCGTTGATGTAGTCGGTGTCCGTACCGGCGCTATCGTCGCGGTAGCGCGCCCGCCAGCCCGCCGGCCCCAGCCAGAGCAGCAGCTCGCCCGGCGGGCCGAAGAGCCGGGCCTGGGTCAGCGCTTCCCAGCGCAACCTTAGCTGTGGGTACTCCTGCGGGAAAGCGTCGGAGGAAAGCAAAAGCTTGCCGTCCTGCATCACCCCCCAGATCGTGCCGTCCTCGCACTGCGCCAGCAGCCAGGTCAGGCCGTGCTGCTTCGCCATCGCGGTCAGCCATGCGTGCAGGTCTTCCTTCGCACTAGCGACATCCCAGGCGGTGACCGTGCTCACCCCGGTTGAGATCTTACGCGCCATCGGCGGCCTCCTCCTGGCTCAGCGCAGTCACGTATGTCTCCAGCGCGGCCTGGTCGCCGTCAACCTGAAGCCGGCCATCATCGTCGCGGATCGTCCAGGTCTGCGGCTCATCCAGCTCAGGCGTCTGAAGCGTGAGCGTCGCCTGCTTGCCAGATAGCCGCCCGCGGCCGACGCTGGCCTCGCCGCCCAGCGCCAGGTCGCCGGTCCAGAGGTCTTTGAGCAGCAGCAGCAGCAGGCCGATCTCATAGCCCTCCGGCTTAATCAGCTCGATCTCCAGGCGCAGCCCGCCGCCGAACTGCGGGGCCTCGCTGAACAGGGCGGTGTCGAGCGCCCCGCCGGTGAAGCGGTCGATGCTGACCCGGCTCTGCACCACGGTCGTCCCGCCATCGATCAGCGCCTCGCGCACCTGCAGCCGGCTCATGGTCGGCGCGGCCCGCGCGATGTGCAGGTCGCGCCCGAACAGATCATCAACCACCTGCTGGGCCTGGCCGGGGCGGCAGGCATCGACGATGCGCAGTGCGCGGGCGCGCAGGGCGCCGGCCAGCGAGGTGCCGGGCAGCAGCGGCTTGCCCGCCATGTCGCGCAGATGCACGAAGTCGGGCTGGGCGCCGGAGCTCGTCAGCATCGCGTCGGAGCGCACCAGCAGCGCCCCGTCGATCGCGCAGTCGAGGGTGAGTCGGAAGCGGTGGCGCTTGTCGGTCGCGTCGGGCGCCACGCCCAGCACCTGGGCGGCTGTCCCCGCGACGACTGCCTCGGCGGGCAGGTCGTAGCCGCCCAGGCCCTCGGCCAGCCAGGCCAGCAGCCCCGCCCGCTGGCGCAGGTCGTAGGTGCGCACCTGCCATTGCGCAACCCGGCAGGTGCCGTAGCCGCGGCTGCGCCGGGCGCCGATGCGGATCGCCCCCTCCTCCAGGCCGGCCAGCGCGCGGGCCAGCAGCGACATGCGGGTGCGGGTGGTATCGGCGTTGGCATCGAGCAGCAGCTCGAAGCGCAGCGGGAAGCGCGTGCCGGCGGGGAGCAGCTCGATATCATACTTGGCGGCGTCGTGGGCGGTGCGCCGGCCGGGGTCGATCTTCACCCCGTCGCGCACCTCGGCCGACGTGCGGGCGGCGTAGGCGTCCTCGATGATCAGCGGGCTCTGGGCGCCATCGTCATCGCCCTTCATCCCGCCGAGCAGCGCGGTGATCCCGTGCGCAAGCTGCTCGATCGTGCGGTCGCCGCCGAGCCGGCTCAGCAGCTCGCCGCGCAGGGCGCCGGCCAGCGAGGTGCCGGGCAGCAGCGGCACGCCCGCACGGGCGTCGCGCAGCAGGGTCATATCAACCACATCAGCCGGCTCGCCCGAGCCGAGGTGGGCCGGCGCGGTCAGCACCAGGTCGCCGGTGATCACGATGCGGGTCACGATGCCGCGCGGGGTGTCTGGCGTCGTCATGCGGGCACCTCCTGCTCGCGCCGGCGCTCGCGGGCGACTGCGGCGAGGATCGCCTCCGCCAGGCGCAGGGCGGTCGCGCCGGCGAGGGGCGGATCGTTCGGGTGATCGGCGGGAACCGCGATGCCAGCCACCCTATACGCGCCCGGCGGCGTCATCTGCAGCAGCGCCCAGACCGGGGCGGCATCGCGGTTCGGTGCGTCGGCCAGCAGGGTAATCAGCCAATCGTAGAGCGTCGTTCCGCCGATCGGGGCGCGGGCGAACTGCTCATACCCGGCCTGGCGCATATCCTCCAGGCCGTCCCGCACGGCGGCCACATCGCCAGCCGGCAGCGCCCGGCGGATCAGCACGCGCACTCGGCCGAGCTGGCTGTTCTTTGGCATCGCCGCGAGGTTATCGCCGATAGCGGCGATGGTGGTGTTCACATACCAGCCGATCGCGGTATCAATCTCCTCGGCGTAGCGCCGGGTCGCCATCAGGCCAGCGATGTCGGCTGAGAGTGACAAGAGCGGGGGTTTTCTCGCTGGTTCCTGCTTGGGCCCGTCAGACTCCTGCGCCTTCGTCTCTGGCTTCTTCGGCTTGATGACGGTGAACTCAGCAGCGGCCAGCCAGCCGAAGGCGACCCGCCCGAAGCCCTCGGCCCGCCGCTCGCCCAGCCCGCGATCCTCGATCGCGGCCAGGTCGATCGGCTTGTCGGTCGCCGGCAGGTTCAGGCTGATCACGCTGCCGGCGCGCAGCGCGTGGCGCTGCGGGGTCGGCAGGCGGGCGGTGGTGTTATAGCTGCTCACCAGGGTCGTGCTGGTGACACTGTGGGCCAGGTCGACCGTCAGGTCGTCGATGCCCAGCGCCGCCGCGAGTGCCTCGGCGTCCGGCGTGGTCAGCTCGCGGCCCTGCCCATCGCGCATGAGCAGGTCGCTAAGCAGGGTCATACTGACCAGGCCAGTCGGCTGCGGCAGCGGCTCGCCCGCCTCACGCCAGCCGGGCTGCGGGGCATCGGCCTGGATCGTCACCCGGCCATAGCCGGCGCTGCGCGAGCGGCCGATCCACGCGCCGGTGTCGGCGGCCAGCAGGTCGTGCAGGAAGGCGGCATCTTTGTCTTCGTCACAGACAATCGCCCCGGCGAAGGTCTGCCCGGACGCCAGTGCATCGTAGCGAAAGACCTCGCCGCTGCCCCGGCGTGCCCGGCCATACCGGCGGTCGCGCTGGATATGGATGGCCACCGTGTGCGGAATCTTCAGGCGGGTGAGGATGGTGCCGTTCGGGATGATAAAGCAGGGTTTGAGCGCCGGCCAGCGCGCATCCACCTTCTTTGCGAGCAGTTGTTTGGCCCCCTCACCGTCAGCCGCATTCAGCACAGAGAAGGCGTCCTTATCCAGGTCATCCTTGTGGGCATGCAGGCTCAGCGGGGCCGGCAGGCTGCGCGTGTGGCCATCTGACGCGACGTAGGCGTTCAGGAAGCAGGTCGTACGGCTGAAGAAGCGCCGCTGGACATCCGGGTCGGCCAGCAGGTCGGCGGGCGCGCCCTTCTGCGCGCGCAGGCGGTGGATGAGCAGGCCGCGGATCTGGCCGCCGGGGATGTAGTCGAAGGAGCGGCTGCTATTCGGGTCGCCCTCCAGCGAGGTCGCCAGCAGCGGCTGCTCCAGGGTCAGCCGGTAGGTCAGCACCATCGTCATGCGGGCACCTCCGCGGCAAAGCGCTCGAAGCAGGTCCGGGTGAAGGCATCGTCAATCGAGTCAGCCGGGTCAGCGCGATGCAGCCGCAGCGCCAGCCGGCCGCGGCCGCGGTTGCGGCTCAGGCCGCCCCGACGCACCGCCAGGGCGCAGGCGGCCAGCAGCGCCTCGGCCCGCTCCTGTGTCGTCGGGAGCGGCGCGGCGCCATCTTCCGGCGGGAGGTGCGCGGGGAGGGCTTGTCCCTCCCCGGAAATACCTTCCCCCACCCCATCATCATTGGGGAGATCCAGATCCAGCGGAGCGACCAGCGTCACCCCGCGCACGACCGCGCGGGCGGCCCGCAGCGAG
>NZ_JAIEWN010000097.1 GCF_019599295.1 Oscillochloris sp. ZM17-4
GGAAGCTGGCCAAGCAGGCCGGCATCAACAGCGCCGTGGGCGGCCTGCCCACCCCCGCCGACCTGTCCGACGGCGACCAGCCCTGGGACTACCTGCCGCTCCTGCGCATGAAGCAGCGCTACGAGGGCGCCGGCTTCTCGCTGGATGTGATCGAGTCGCGCCCGCCGCTGAACAACGCCAAGCGCGGCCTCGATGGCGGCGAGGCGGAGATCGACACGGTCTGCACGCTGCTGGAGAACATGGGCAAGCTGGGCATCCCCGTCTGGTGCTACGAGTGGATGACCGACTTCAACTGGCTGCGCACCAACACCAGCGTGCCCTCGCGCGGCGGCTCGGTCGTCACCGGCTTCGACTACGCGCAGATGCAGGACGCCCCGCCCACGCCGGGCGGCCCGATCAGCGAGGAGAAGCTCTGGGAGACCCTGGGGCACTTCCTTGAGCGCGTGCTGCCGGTGGCCGAGAAGGCCGGGGTGAAGATCTCGATGCACCCCGACGACCCGCCGCTCTCGCCGATCCGCGGCGTCGGCCGGATCATGCGCAGCGTCGAGAACTACCAGCGCCTGCTCGCCATGGCCCCCAGCCCGATGAACACGATCACGCTCTGCCAGGGCAACTTCACCCTGATGACCGACGACCTGCCCAGGGCCATCCGCGGCTTCGGCAAGGCGATCTCCTTCGTCCACTTCCGCGATGTGCAGGGCACGCCCGAGAAGTTTGAGGAGACCTGGCACGACGCCGGCAAGACCGATATGCTGGCCTGCCTGCGGGCCTACCGCGACATCGGCTTCTCCGGCGTGCTGCGCCCCGACCACGTGCCCACCGTCGAGGGCGACAGCAACGCCAACGCCGGCTACTCGTCCTTCGGCCGGCTCTACGCGATCGGCTACATCCGCGGCCTGCGCCAGGCGGTGTACGCGGAATGATTGCAGATTGGAGCCAATCTGCAATCTGCAATCTGCAATCTGCAATCTGCGAAGGAACCCTATGCACATCGCACTCACCGGCGGCAGCGGCCGGGTTGGCCGCGGGATCATCGACCTGGCCCTGGAGCAGGGCCACACCATCGTCAGCATCGACCGGGTGGCGCCCGCCGAGCCCCGCGCGGGCGTGCGCTTTGTCCACGCCGACGTGACCGACTACGACTCCTTCCTGGCCGCCCTGGGGGGCTGCGAGGGGCTGATCCACATGGCGGCCATCCCCTCGCCGGGCCACCACCCCGACCATGTCGTCCACAACAACAACGTGGCCGCCAGCTACAACGCCCTGCGCGCCGCCGCCGAGCTGGGCGTCCGCAAGGTCTGCCAGGCCTCCAGCATCAACGCCGTCGGCGCGGCCTACAGCCGCTGGCCGATCTACGACTACCTGCCGCTCGACGAGGCCCACCCGACCTACAACGAGGACCCCTACAGCCTCTCGAAGTGGATCTGCGAGGCCCAGGGCGACTCGATCGCCCGCCGCTACGCCGGCATGACCATCGCCAGCATGCGCTTCCACTGGGTGACGGACCACCGGCCCAACCTGGCCGATCACCCCAACATTAACCAGGAGGCCCTGGCCAAGAACCTCTGGGCCTACACCCTGCTGGACGCGGCGGCCCGGGCCTGCCTGGCCGTCATGACCGCCGCGTACATCGGCCACGAGGTCTTCTTCATTGCTGCGCCTACCACCGTGATGGACGAGACCTCGCTGGCCCTCGCGCAGCGCTACTTCCCCGACGCCGAGCTGCGCGGCGACCTGTCCGGCCACCAGGGTCTCTTCGACTGCGCGAAGGCGGAGCGGCTGCTCGGGTGGAAACATCCGTAGGGCCGAAGCATTGGGATGGTCGCGGAGCGACCATCCCAATGCTTCGGCCCTCCATTGGCGACAACCCGCAATACCGGAGGGACACATAATCAATGAAGATTACCGACCTGCGCTGCGCCACCATCGGCGATCACCCGGTCGTGCGGATCACGACTGACGAGGGCGTCAGCGGCCTGGGGCCGATCGAGTCCTACAAGCCCTACCTCAAGCCTCACGTCATGTTCTACCGGGACATGATCCTCGGCGAGGACCCGACCAACGTCGAGCGGGTGATGATGAAGATCCGGCGCATGGGCTCCTTCAAGCCCTGGGGCAGCGCCGTGAGCGCGATCGAGATCGCGCTCTGGGACATCGCCGGCCAGGCGGCCGGCCTGCCGATCTACAAGCTGCTCGGCGGCAAGGTGCGCGACAAGGTGCGCACCTACAACGGCGCGGTGCGCTTCCAGATGCGCGACTACTCGCCCGAGGCCTTCGCCGAGAATATGGCGCAGATGAAGGCCGCCCCCGAGGGCTTCTCGATCATCAAGCAGGGCATCGCCTTCCACAGCCCCATGCCCAACCGCCTGCCCGGCTACTTCTACGGCGAGCCGCAGACCACCGGGCGCCACCCCAACCGCGGCCTGCTCACCGAGGCCGGCCTGAAGCACACCGTCAGGTGCGTCGAGGCCATGAAGGAGGTGCTGGGCGACGAGATCGGCCTGGCCCTGGACTGCGGCCCGGGCTGGATGGTCCCCGACGCCATCCGCATCTGCCGCGCCCTGGAGCACCTCAACCTGATGTGGCTTGAGGATATGCTCACCGGCGACTACACGCCCTACGTGCTGGCCGACCTCTACCGCGAGGTGACGACCCAGACCAGCACGCCCACCCACACCGGCGAGCAGATCTACCTGCGCCAGAACTTCGTCGACCTGATCGAGCGCCGGGCGGTGCGGGTGATCGGCCCCGACCCCTGCGACATCGGCGGGCTGGCCGAGCTGAAGTGGGTGGCCGAGTACGCCGACCTGCACGGCATCCTGATGGCGCCCCACGGCACCGGCAACGGCGTGATCGGCCTCGCCGCGCTGGTGCAGGTCTGCGCCACCCTGCCCAGCAACTACGTCGCCTTCGAGTACCCGATCGGCAAGAAGGACATCTGGCACGAGATCGTCGAGGGCCTGCCCGACCCGATCGTCGTCGACAGCATGATCGAGGTCTGGGACCGGCCCGGCCTGGGCGTGACGATCAACGCCGATCTGGCCCGCCCGCACCTCCGGCCCGAGGACGCCGGGTTCTTCGACTGATGCCGCCTGCGCTGTGCGGGCGCAGCAGCAGGTATGGATGGGGGCTGCCGAATAACCGGCGGCTGCTGCGCCCCAACATCAAGGCTAGCCTACGGAGTGAACGATGCACATCCAACCCTCGCGCGAGGACATGATCGCGCTGACCAGCCTCAACCCATTCGAGCGATTCGACGACGGCCGACCGAAGGTGCCCGACGACCTGCTGGAGCGCATGAAGCTCGTCAGCACCGAGGAGGCCTGGGGCGTGCTGCGCCACCACGGCTACCACCGCCAGTTCGAGGGCGGCTGGCTGCAGACCCACCCCGACGTGATCATGGTCGGCCGCGCGGTGACGGCCCAGTTCCTGCCGCACCGCCCCGACTACCACGAGGCCATCCAGCAGGCCGGCCTGGCCGAGGGCCGCGGCGCGATCGGCGGCCAGAACTCCTGGATCATCGAGACCCTCCAGCACCACGATGTGATGGTGGTCGACATCTTCGGCAAGATCAAGGACGGCACCGTGATCGGCGACAACCTGGGCACCGCCGTGCGCTCGCGCACCCGCGCCGGCGCCCTGATCGACGGCGGCATCCGCGACTACACCGGCCTGCGCGAGCTCACCGAGGTCAACTTCTTCGTGCGCGGCGTCGACCCGACCGCCATCGCCGACGTGACCCTGGCCGGCATCAACATCCCCATCCGCATCGGCGGCGTGACCATCCTGCCCGGCGATGTGATCCTGGGCACGCCCACCGGCATCATCGTCATCCCGCCGCACCTTGCCCAGGAGGTGGTCGAGGCGAGCGAGAACATCCGCGTCCGCGACGAGTTCGGCAAGCTGCGGCTCTCCCAGGGCACCTACACCAGCGGCGAGATCGATGTGCCCACCTGGCGCGAGGATATCGAGGCCGACTTCACCGCGTGGAAGGCAGCTCGGCCATAGTGTAAGGGCGCAGCAGCGGCCGCCGCTGCTGCGCCCCAACGCAGAAAACGGATGGCCGCTGCTGCGCCCCAACGGAGGGATCATATGCCTAAAGATAAGAAGAAGAACAAGGACGCCCCCCGCCCCGAGGACCACGTCGGCGCCGCCTCGCGGCCGAGCGAGCTGCGCATCACCGACCTGCGCACCGCCACCGTCGGCTGGGACCACTGGCACTTCACGATCGTGCGCATCGACACCAACCAGGGCCTCAGCGGCTACGGCGAGGTGCGCGACCTGGCCAGCAAGCGCTACGCGCTTATGTTGAAGGGCCGCCTGCTCGGTGAGAACCCCTGCAACCTGGACAAGATCTTCCGCAAGATCAAGCAGTTCGGCCACCACGGCCGCCAGGGCGGCGGCGTCTGCGGCGTCGAGATGGCCCTGATGGACCTGGCCGGCAAGGCCTACGGCGTGCCGGCCTACGCCCTGGCCGGCGGCAAGTTCCGCGACCGCGTGCGTATGTACTGCGACACGCCCAACGAGCCCACCGGCGCCGAGATGGGCGCGCGCCTCAAGGAGCGCATGGGCCGCGGCTTCACCATGCTCAAGATGGACGTCGGCATCCAGCCGCTGATCGGCGAGCCCAACATGCTCTCCTGGCCCCAGGGCATGCTGCCCAGCGACCCTGAGGATAAGCTGGAGCGCATGCTCAACCTGCACACCCTGATGCACCCCTTCACCCACGTGCGCCTGACCCCCAAGGGCATCGACTCGATCTGCCAGTACGTGGCCGACGTGCGCTCGGTGGTGGGCGACGAGGTGCCGATCGCCGCCGACCACTTCGGCCACATCGGCGTGGACGACTGCATCCGCCTGGGCCATGCTCTGGAGCCCTTTAACCTGGCCTGGCTGGAAGACCTGGTGCCCTGGCAGTACACCGACAGCTGGGTGCAGATCGAGCGCGCCCTGCACACGCCTGTCTGCACCGGCGAGGACATCTACCTCAAGGAGGGCTTCAGGCCGCTGCTGGAGGCCCGCGCCGTCAACATCATCCACCCCGACATGGCCACCAGCGGCGGCATCCTAGAGACCAAGCGCATCGGCGACCTGGCCCAGGAGTACGGCGTGAGCATGGCCATGCACATGGCCGGCACGCCGATCAGCACCATGGCCAGCGTCCACTGCGCCGCCGCCACCGAGAACTTCATCGCCCTGGAGCACCACTTCAGCGACGTGCCCTTCTGGGGCGACTTCATCGACGGCCCGCCCAAGCCGATCATCCAGGGCGGCTACATCGCCGTCCCCGAGACGCCCGGCCTGGGCTTCACGATCAACGAGGAGGCGATCAGGGAGCACCTGGTGCCCTGGGACAAGGGCCTCTTCGCGCCGACGACGGAGTGGGACGGCGACCACAGCCACGACCGGCTCTGGTCGTAGTGACGGGAGAGTGAGAGAGGGACAAGCCCTCTCTCGAAAGGATTTTGATATGAAGATCACCCGCGTGCGCGCCATCCTCACCGCGCCGGAGGGCATCGCCCTCGTCGTCGTCAAGGTCGAGACCGACCAGGATGGCCTCTACGGCCTCGGCTGCGCCACCTTCACCCAGCGCCCCACCCTGGTGGCCCGCGCCGTCGATGAGTACCTCGACCCGCTGCTCCAGGGCCGCGACCCGGCCAACATCGAGGACATGTGGCACCTCATGATGGTCAACTCCTACTGGCGCAACGGCCCCGTGCTCAACAACGCCGTCAGCGGCGTGGACATGGCCCTCTGGGACATCAAGGGCAAGGTCGCCAACATGCCGGTCTACGACCTGCTGGGCGGCAAGTGCCGCGAGGCGGCCATGGTCTACCGCCACGCCGACGGCCGCGATCCCCAGGAGGTGCTCGACAACGTCCAGAAGTACCAGTCCGAGGGCTACCTGGCGGTGCGCTGCCAGATGGGCGGCTACGGCGGGCGGGTGCAGGACATCCGCCCGGGCGCGGCGCTGCCCAGCAAGGGCGCGCCCCAGGCCACCCACCGCGGCCGGGGCATGGACCGCCTCGACAGCGCCTTCCCCGGCACCTACTACAACCCCGACGTCTACGCCCGCTCCATCCCGCCGCTCTTCGACCACATCCGCAGCAACGTCGGCGACGGCCTGTTCCTGCTCCACGACATCCACGAGCGGCTGGCCCCGATCGACGCCATCCGCATGGCCAAGGCCCTGGAGCCCTACCGGCTCTTCTTCCTAGAGGACGCCTTCGCCCCCGACCAGATCGAGTGGTTCCGCCGCCTGCGCGACCAGTGCGCCACGCCGATCGCCATGGGCGAGCTGCACAACAACCCGCTGGAGTGGCGCCCGCTGATCGCCGAGCAGCTGATCGACTACATCCGCGCCCACCTCTCGCAGCTCGGCGGCCTGACCCCGGCCCGCAAGCTGGCCGCGCTCTGCGAGGCCTACGGCGTGCGCACGGCCTGGCACGGCCCCGGCGACGTCTCGCCGATCGGCCACGCCGCCAACCTGCACCTCGATCTGGCCTGCCACAACTTCGGCATCCAGGAGGTGATCAACTTTAGCGAGCCGCTCTACGAGGTCTTCCCCGGCACCCCCGAGCTGCGCGGCGGCTACGTCTGGGCCAACGACAAGCCCGGCTTCGGCGTCGACCTGGACGAGGCCGCCGCCGCCAAGTACCCGATCGAGCTCAAGGTGATCGAGTGGACGCAGGGCCGCTGGCCCGACGGCACGATCTGGACGCCGTAGGGCCTGCGGCCCGCTGTGGTGCGCCGTGGGGCGAAGCCCCAGACCCTGCTTTTGTTGGGGCTTTGGCGGCGAAGTCGCCAAAGCCCCAACAAAAGAATGTTAGACAAGGTTTCAGAAGGGCCGAATCAGCTTGACAGTCTGCTTC
>NZ_JAIEWN010000098.1 GCF_019599295.1 Oscillochloris sp. ZM17-4
CCCTTGGCGCGGTAGTCCCCAGGACGTAACGGCCTCGCTGGCGCCGGGGGCGTGAGGCGCTCATGTGCGCTATACTTACCCTACCGTTAGTAATGGCGCGAGATGGAGCATACCTATGAGGCAGCCAGCGATCACCGCAGACCCGGCGATCATGATGGGAAAGCCCGTCGTCGCGGGGACGCGCATTACGGTTGAGGCCATCCTGGATAAATTCGCGGCAGGTGAGACGCTCGATCAGCTCCTTGCCGCCCACCCCAAGCTCACACGCGAGGCGGTCTTTGCCGCGTTCACCTATGCCGCTGATGTCTTGCGGTCGGATACTGTCTACCCCATCTCTGATAAAGCAGCATGAATATCGTCGCAGATGAGGGGGTTGATCGCCCCATTGTCGATCAGCTGCGGCAGGATGGCCACGATGTGGTCTATATCGCCGAGGAGTCGCCCAGCATTACCGATGATGAGGTTCTGAGGATTGCGAACACTCGTGGATCCGTCCTCCTCACCATCGACAAAGACTTCGGGGAGCTTGTCTTCCGGCTCAATCGCGTTGACCATGGCGTCGTCCTTGTGCGCCTAGAGGGACTCCATGCGGCAACAAAGGCAGCTATCGTCGCGCACGCTTTTCGCGACTATGGGCATGAGCTGGGCTCAGCCTTTAGCGTCATTGGGCCGGGAACGGTGCGCATTCGCAAAAAGATACCCTGACGGCCTTCCCCGCACCTGCGCCGGTCGCCGCCCTCCGCGTCCGTGTCCTCCGCCCAGCTTCGCGTCCTTCGTGGTCCAGACGCCCCCCGCCCCCGCGCCCCAAACGCTGGTATACTTCCCCCTAAGATCACCCTCGCCCACGCCCAAGGAGCGCCCGCGATGTCCCTCCGCCGATGGAGCCTCGTGGCGGCGATGCTGCCGGCCCTCGCCCTGCTGCTCGCCCCCCTCGCGCCGCCCGCCGCCGCCCGCCAGGGCGACGGCCCCAGGACCGTGACTATCCCCGGCACCATCCAGAGCGCCCTCGGCTGCCCCGGCGACTGGCAGCCCGCCTGCGCCGGCACCTACCTCGCCTACGACCCCGCCGCCGATGTCTGGAGCGCCCGCTTCGACCTGCCCGCCGGCGAGTATGAGTATAAGGTGGCGCTCAACGATAGCTGGGCCGAGAACTATGGCCTGAACGCCACGCAGAACGGCCCGAACATCCCGCTCGTGCTGGCGAAGCCGGCCAGCGTGCGCTTCGCCTACGACCATAAGACCCACTGGGTGGCCGACAGCGTCACCAGCGCCCTCGCCGTGGTCGCCGGCGACTTCCAGGCCGCCCTGGGCTGCCCCGCCAACGATGACCCGTCCTGCCTGGCCTCCTGGATGCAGGACCCCCAGGGCGACGGCAGCTACGCCTTCGTCACCACGCGCATCCCCGCCGGCACCTACCGCGCCCGCGTCGCCCTCGGCGAGTCGCTCGACGGCGCGCTCGGCGCGGGCGGTGCCCCCGGCGGCGAGCCGATCCCCTTCACGGTTGCGAATGATGGAGACGAGATCTACTTCGGGTATGATGTGAACACAGGAAATGTGACTATCTCCACCGAGGGCGCGCCCAGGGGCGACCTGAGCAAGGCCCGCGCCCACTGGGTTGGCCGCGACACGATCGTCTGGGACGTGATCGGCTCGCCCGCGTACTCGTACGCGCTGTTCGCCGACCCCGCCGGCGCGATCAGCCTGGGGCCGACGAGCGTCTCCGGCGGCCGGCGCATCGACCTGAGCTTCAGCTCGGCCGGCCCCGCCGACGCGCTGCAGGCCTTCCCCCAGCTCGCCGGCTTCTCGGCGCTCAAGCTGGGCGCGGCCGACCTGCCCCTCGTCCCCGAGCTGCTGCGCGGCCAGCTGGCGGTGGCCGCCTACGACCAGGACGGCAGGCTGATCGACGCCACCGGCCTGCAGATCCCCGGCGTGCTCGACGACCTGTTCCGCACCGATGGCGCCCTCGGCCCGGACTTCATCACCATCTCGGGCGCGGCCGGCGCCGTGCAGCAGCCGGTGCTGCGCCTCTGGGCGCCCACCGCCCGCGCCGTGCGCCTGCTGCGCTTCGCCGACAGCGGCCCCGATACCCCCGCTGTGCCCGCGCCTATGGAGCGCGACGAGGCAACCGGCGTCTGGAGCATCGTCGGCGACCCGAGCTGGCTCGGCCAGTACTACCTGTACGAGGTCGAGGTGTATGTACACGCCGAGGGCGCCGTCGTGACCAACCAGGTCACCGACCCCTACGCGCTGAGCCTGAGCGCCAACTCGACGCGCAGCCAGATCGTCAGCCTGGACGACGCGGCGCTCAAGCCGGATGGCTGGGACGAGATGCAGAAGCCGGCCCTGGCCGCGCCCGAGGATATCGTGCTCTACGAGCTGCACATCCGCGACTTCAGCAGCTTCGACCAGAGCGTGCCGGCCGAGCTGCGCGGCACCTACCGGGCCTTCGCCCTGCCCGACAGCGCCGGCGTGCGCCACCTGCGCGAGCTGGCCGACGCCGGGGTGAGCCACGTCCACCTGCTGCCGGCATTCGACATCGCCACGATCGAGGAGCGCCGCGCCGACCAGGCCGCGCTGCCGCTGGATCAGCTCCGCGCCCTGCCGCCCGACTCGCCCGAGCAGCAGGCCCTGCTCCAGCCCCTGCGCGACCGGGACGGCTTCAACTGGGGCTACGACCCCTACCACTACACGGTGCCCGAGGGCAGCTACAGCACCGAGCCCGACGGCCCCCAGCGCATCGTCGAGTTCCGCGAGATGGTGCAGTCGCTCAGCGGCATGGGCCTGCGCACGGTGATGGATGTGGTCTACAACCACACCGACGCCAGCGGGCAGGCCGAGCGCTCCGTGCTCGACAAGATCGTCCCCGGCTACTACCACCGCCTCGACGCCGACGGCGCGGTGACCAACTCCACCTGCTGCGCGAACACCGCCACCGAGCACGCCATGATGGAGAAGCTGATGGTCGACTCGGTGCTGACCTGGGCGAGGGAGTATAAGGTGGACGGCTTCCGCTTCGACCTGATGGGCCACCACATGAAGCGGAACATGCTCGCCCTGCGCGCCGCCCTGGACGGCCTGACGATCGAGAGGGACGGGGTGGACGGCAGGGCGATCTATGTCTACGGCGAGGGCTGGGACTTCGGCGAGGTGGCGGGCGGAGCCAGGGGCGAGAACGCCACCCAGATCACCATGGCCGGCACCGGCATCGGCACCTTCTCCGACCGCCTGCGCGACGCGGTGCGCGGCGGCGGCCCCTTCGACGGCCTGCAGGACCAGGGCTTCGCCACCGGCCTGTTCAGCGCGCCGAACGCCACCGACCAGGGCGACGCCGACGCACAGCGGGCGAGGCTGCTCGACCTGAGCGACCTGATCAAGCTGGGGCTGGCCGGCAACCTGCGCGCCTACGCGCTGACCAGCGCAGCGGGCGAGCCGCGCACGGGCGAGCAGATCAGGTACCGCGGCGCGCCGGCCGGCTACACCGAGGACCCGCAGGAGCAGATCGTCTACGTCTCGGCCCACGACAACGAGACGCTCTTCGACGCCATCCAGCTCAAGGCGCCGGCCAGCGCCGACGTGGCCGAGCGGGCGCGCATGCAGCTGCTCGGCCTGAGCCTGGTGGCCTTCGCCCAGGGCGTGCCCTTCTTCCACGCCGGCGACGAGCTGCTGCGCTCGAAGTCGCTCGACCGCAACAGCTACAACTCGTCGGACTGGTTCAACCAGGTGGACTGGACGGGCCAGACGAGCGCCTTCGGGGTCGGCCTGCCGCCGGCGGGCGACAACGAGGCCAGCTGGCCGATCATGGCCCCGCTGCTGGCCGACCCGGCCCTGCGCCCCGGCCCGACGGTGATCGCCGCGACCTACGCCAGCTTCCTGGACCTGCTCAGGGTCCGCCGGAGCACGCCGCTCTTCCGGCTGCGCACGGCGGCAGATATTCAGCGCTCGGTGAGCTTCCTCAACAGCGGCCCCGGCCAGATCCCCGGCCTGATCGTCATGAGCATCAGCGACAACGGGCCGAGCCGGATCGACCCGCAGATCGGCCAGGTGGTGGCGCTGTTCAACGGCACGCCCGCGCAGATCCAGCTCAGCGACCCGGCCTTCGCGGGGGCCGCGCTGATCCTGCACCCGGTGCAGCAGGACGGCGCCGACTCACGGCTGCGCGCGGCGACCTTCGACCCGGCCGGCGGCACCTTCAGCGTGCCCGCGCGCAGCGCGGTGGTGTTTATCGGCTCCGCGCCGGTGGTTGGCCTGGCCGCCGCGCCCGCCGCCAAGCCCACCGGTGCGCCCGCCGCCACAATCGAGCCCACCGTCGCGCCGACGGCCGCGCCCGCGCCCACAGTTGCGTTGGAGCCGACCGCCGCGCCGGTGGTGTCGCAGGGCAATGGACTGCCCATCCTGGCCGGCATCGCCGTGGTGGCGATCATCGCCGCCGCCGCCATCGTGACGCTCCGGCGGCGGCGGTGATAGATATGCTAGAATAAGGCATACCTGTTTACCGATAGGATACAGCTATGCGATCCATCGAACTGTTTGCCGGCGCGGGCGGGCTAGGCATCGGCCTCCACCGCGCTGGGTTCCATCCGGTACAAGTTATCGAGTGGAATCGCTACTGCTGCGATACGCTCCGTGCGAACAAGCAGCGCCAGATTGCAGATATATCCGACTGGAACCTCGTTGAGGGCGATGTTCGCAGTATCGACTTCACCGCCTACGAGGGGCAGATCGATCTTGTCTCGGGCGGCCCGCCGTGCCAGCCGTTCTCTGTGGGCGGGAAGCACCGCGCACAAACCGATACGCGCGATATGTTCCCAGAGGCGATCCGCGCGGTTCGGCAGACAAAGCCCAGGGCATTTATGTTCGAGAATGTCAAGGGGCTGACCCGAACGACGTTTCGCAATTACTTTGAGTATATCCGCCTTCAGCTAGAGCACCCCGATGTCATGGCGGATGCGGGCGAGGACTGGGCCGATCATCTGGCGCGGCTTGAGCGCCATCATACCAGCAAGGTTCGCTCCGATCTACACTATCGCGTTGTGGCGAGGGTGCTGAACGCGGCGAACTATGGGGTGCCGCAGCGGCGCGAGCGGGTGGTGTTCGTCGGCTTCCGCGACGATCTCTCTGTCGAGTGGGCCTTCCCCGAGGCCAGCCACTCGCTAGACGCACTTCTATGGGAACAAACACACGGCGACTACTGGGAGCGCCACGATCTGCCGACGCATGATCGTGTGCTGAGCCCACGCGCGCAGGAGCGCGCGGCTCAGCTCACTGAGCAGCCCCAGGAGCGCCCCTGGCGAACCGTCCGTGACGCGATCCATGATCTGCCCGACCCGGAAGCCCAGCCTGATCTCGCCTGTGTCGTTGCGAACCACCGCTTTCAGCCCGGTGCCCGTACCTACGCAGGCCACACCGGCAGCCCACTCGACGAGCCAGCGAAGACTCTGAAAGCCGGCGTTCACGGAGTCCCCGGCGGCGAAAATATGCTCGCCCGCCCGGATGGGTCGGTGCGCTACTTCACCGTCCGCGAGAGCGCCCGCCTCCAGACATTCCCCGACTCGTTCCTGCTACAGGGCGCCTGGACAGAGGCGATGCGTCAGCTCGGCAACGCGGTTCCGGTCGAGCTGGCCCGCATCGTCGGGGCGGATGTCGCCCGGCAGCTGGAGAGAGGCGCGGACCAATGATCGCCGGCTACCAGGACTTCGAGTTTGATCTGCCGGGGGCGCTGCTCGCCCGGCTGGTTGAGGTGCTGGATGAGATGATTTCCGCGCCACTCGATTCTGAGCCGCTGGACAACATTCCCGAGGCTCAGGGCGTCTATCAGCTCTTCTTGGATGGGCAGCTCGTCTATATCGGCAAAACAGACGCCGAGGCTGGCCTGAGCCGCCGTCTGCGGCGTCACTACCAAAAGATCCAATACCGTGCAGGGCTCGATCCTAGCCGTGTGTCATTTAAGGCGGTGCGAATCTATGTATTTACCGCCGTCGATCTCGAAACACAGCTGATCGCCCATTATGGCGGCCTCTCGCAGGTGCAATGGAACGGCAGTGGCTTTGGGTCGAATGACCCTGGGCGAGAGCGCGATACGACGAAGTTCAAGGATGATCACTTCGATGCGCGCTACCCGATTGATATTGACCGCGTGCTCGATATCGCCCTGCCCTCGCCCGCCCCTGCGGCAAGCTACCTCGCTGAGCTCAAACGTGTCGTGCCGTATGTGTTTCGGTTTGAGGCCGCGAGCGCCCGTTCGCGCGCCCCTCATGCGGATCTTGTAAGCACATCAGTATCACTTCCCGTCGGGCTGCGTATGACTCCTCGCGCCATTATCGCTGCAGTTGTGTCGCAGCTGCCCTCAGGCTGGCAGGCGATCCAGTTCCCCAGCCACGTCATCCTCTACAAGAATGACGTGCATTACAAGTATGGATCGCTCATCGCCCGCTCCTAGCTGATCATCGAGAGGACGCCCTATGCACGACCCCGACCTCTCCGACATCTTCGCCCACATCGACCGCCGCCGCGAGGAGTACCTGTCCCGCCTGATCGACTACGTGCGCCAGCCGAGCATCAGCGCCCACGGCACCGGCATCGCCGAGACGGCCGAGCTGATCGCCGGCGTGCTCGACGGCCTGGGCATGGCCGCCGAGGTCGTCCCCACCGACGGCTGGCCGATGGTGTTCGCCCAGCGCGCCGACGCGCCGGGGCGGCCCACCGTGCTGCTCTACGGCCACTACGACGTGCAGCCGCCCGACCCGCTGGAGGAGTGGGTGTCGCCGCCCTTCAGGCCCGAGGTGCGCGACGGCCGGATCTACGGGCGCGGCGTGGGAGACAACAAGGGCCAGCACCTGGCCCAGATCCTGGCCCTG
>NZ_JAIEWN010000099.1 GCF_019599295.1 Oscillochloris sp. ZM17-4
CCCGACGAGATCGACCAGGAGAAGCTCCGCGAGTACCTGGAGCAGGAGGAGCCGCCGACGCGCACGCTCAGCCGCTTCTGGGGGCTCGCTGTGGCGGCGGCCTCCGTGGGCATGGCCGGGTTCTACATCTACACCGCCGGGACGCTCCCGGCGCCGGTCCAGTGGCAGCGCGGCATCTATGTGCTGCTGACCTACCTGCTGATCCTGACGCTCTACCCGATGCTTGGGCGCAAGAGCCGGCTGCGGCCGGCCGCGCGCGGCATCACCGGGCGTATGCCGCCGGCCCTGCGCGCGATCATCGCCCCCGAGAGCGGCCCCAGCCTGCTCGACTTCGTGCTCATGGCGACCAGCGTGGTGGTGGTGGGCTACTACATCCTGAACTTCAAGGCCCTCCAGTTCCGCGCCGGCGCCTACACGCCCACCGACTTCTGGATCGGCGTGGTCGGCCTGATCGTCTCGCTAGAGGTGGCCCGCCGCGTGCTCGGCTGGCCGATGACGATCATCGGGGCCTTCTTCATCCTCTACCTGCGCTTCGGCAACATCCTCTACGACATCCCGCTGATCGAAACCTTCGCCCATCGCGGCCAGCCCTGGCAGCGCGTGGCCACCATCCTGTTCTTCGACCAGGAGGGGGTCTTCGGGGTCATGGCGAACGTGCTGGTCAGCTACGTGATCCTGTTCATCTTCTTCGGCGCCTTTCTGAGCAAGTCGGGCGCGAGCCGCTTCTTCATTGACCTGCCCCTGGCCCTGGCCGGGCGCAGCGTCGGCGGGCCGGCCAAGGTGGCGGTGATCTCCTCGGCCCTGTTTGGCTCGATCTCGGGCAGCGCGATCGCCAACACCGTCAGCACCGGCACCTTCACCATCCCACTGATGAAGCGGGCCGGCTTCCGGCCCCACGTGGCCGGGGCGATCGAGCCCTCGGCATCGATCGGCGGCGCGTTTATGCCCCCGGTCATGGGCGCCGGGGCCTTCCTCATGGCCGAGCTGACCAACATCCCCTACGCCACCATCGTGCTGATCTCGATCGTGCCGGCCATCCTCTACTTCACCTCGGTGCTGACCATGGTCCACTTCGAGGCCAAGAAGTTTGGCCTTGAGGGGATCGAGACCGAGCACAGCGCGATGGAGATCATCAGGAGCGAGTGGTACCTCTCGCTGCCGCTGCTGGTGGTGGTGGGCATGCTGATCGCCGGGTTCTCGCCGGGCTACTCCGCCTTCTGGTCGATCGTCTCCTGCATCCCGCTGATGTACATCATGCCCGACAACGCGGCCGACCTGCGCAACCCGGCGGCGCTGGGCGGCAGCGCGCTGGCCGCCTTCGGCCGCAGCACCGTGCGCGTGCTGCGCAGCATGGTCGAGGCGCTCCAGCAGGGCGTGCGCGACACCCTGGTGATCGGGGCCACCGTCGGCGTGATCGGCATGATCGTCGGCACGATCTACGCCACCGGCATCGGCCAGCGCTTCGCCAAGATCATCGTCGACCTCAGCGGCGGCAACGTCCTGGCCGCCATCCTGCTGATCGGCCTGGCCTCGCTGCTGCTCGGCATGGGCGTGCCCGTCACCGCCGCCTACCTGATCACCGCCGTGATCACGGTGCCCGCCCTGACCGACCTGGGCGTGGCGGTGATCGCCGCGCACATGATCGTCTACTGGTTCAGCCAGGACAGCAACATCACCCCGCCCGTCTGCGTGGCCGCCTACGCCGGCGCGGCGATCGCCGGGGCCGACCCCTGGAAGACGGGGTGGACCGCCTTTAAGTTCGCAAAGTTGCTCTATGTGATGCCCATCCTCTTCGCCTTCAGCCCGGCCATCCTGCTGGTCGGCGAGACCGGCAGGCCCCTAGTGGATGTCGTCTGGTCGGAGGTGGCCCTGGCCTACTTCTCGGGATTCCTGGGCACGGTGGCCTTCTCGGCGGTGTCGATGTTCTACCTGGTGCGTAAGACGACCTGGTGGGAGTGGCTGCTGGCCGCCTTCGGCACCGTGCTCTGCTTCTGGCCAAACCTGCCCACCGACCTGGCCGGGATCGCGATCGTGGCCGGGGTCTGGTTCTGGCAGCGCTACGATGTCAAGCGCCGGGGCGACACGTCCCTGCCGGCCCAGCCGGCCTAGCCGGCGGAGCGGCGGGGTGTAAGGGCGCAGCAGCCTTCGGCTGCTGCGCCCTTACAGATCATAGACATCGGGGTATAATGGGGCGAGGAGGTGCGCGATGCACGAGATGATCGACGAGATCGACGCATGGCTGGCCCGAGGCGAGCGGGTGGCCGTGGCCACGGTGGTGAAGACGATGGGCTCCTCGCCGCGCCTGGTCGGAGCCAAGATGATCGTCTCCTCAGGCGGCAGCATGGCCGGCTCGGTGAGCGGCGGCTGCATCGAGGGGGTCGTCTTCGGCGCATGCCAGAAGGCCCTGCAGACGGGCGAGGCCCGCCTGCTGCACTTCGGCGTCGCCGACGAGGAGGCATGGGAGGTCGGGCTGGCCTGCGGCGGCGAGATCGATGTGTTTGTGGAGCCGCTACGATAATTGCAGATTGCAGATTGCAGATTGCAGATTACAATCTGCAATCTGCAATCTACAATCTACAATCTACATATGCCAGAGCAATACAACATCATCCGCGAGGCGGTCCGGGCCGGCCGGCCGGTCGCCACGGCCACGATCATCGGCGGCGGCCACATCGGCGCGAAGCTGCTGATCTTCGCCGACGGCGGCGTGCGGGGCGGGATGGGCGACGAGTCGCTTGAGCGGCGCGTCGTCGCCGACGCCCTGCCCATGCTGGCCCAGGCGGTCACCCGCGCGGTCGAGTACGCCGACCTGGGGGTCTCGGTGTTCATCGAGAGCTTCGCCCCGCCGCCGACCCTGTTCATGGTCGGCGGGGTGCATATCTCGATCGCCCTCGGCGCGATGGCCAAGGTGCTCGGCTTCCACACGGTGGTGGTGGACGCGCGCTCGGCCTTCGCGACCGACGAGCGCTTCCCCCACGCCGACGAGCTCGTTATCGCCTGGCCCGACGAGGCGCTGGAGGGCAGGCTCGACGCCCGCAGCTGCGTGGCGGTGCTGACCCACGACCCCAAGCTCGACGACCCGGCGCTGCGGGTGGCCCTGGCCTCGCCGGCGAAGTATATCGGCGCCCTGGGCAGCCAGAAGACCCACGCCGCGCGGCTGGGCCGCCTGCGCGCCGAGGGCTTCGGCGAGGAGCAGCTCGCCCGCATCCACGGCCCGATCGGCCTGCCCATCGGCGCGAGAACGCCCGGGGAGATCGCCCTGAGCATCCTGGCCGAGGTGGTCAAGTCCCAGCGCGGCAAGTAGACAGGAGCAGGAGCACCGATGAACCAGCAGCTCGCCGAGTGGATCTACGAGGGGGCCGTGGCCCTCACCCAGGGCGACAAGGCGCGCGCCCTCGACCTGCTCATGCGCGTCGTCACCGAGGATGAGGAGATCCCCGAGGCCTGGCTCTGGCTGAGCGGGGCCGTGGACGACCCCGACGACCAGCGCACCGCCCTGGAGAATGTGATCGCCCTCGACCCGGAGAACCCCCACGCCCGCCAAGGCCTCGCCATTCTCGACGGCAGCGCGTAGGGATCTCATAGACAGGTAGAATGCCGCCAGCGAAGCTGGCGGCATTCTACCTGTCTATGAGATCAAGATCCGGCTGCGGGGGTGATCGCCTATACGCCAACCTTGCGCCCGCGCGGCTTCGCGCCCTTCGCGCTCGCGTCTTTCGCGCGCCCTTCGCGCCCTTCGTGCTCCAAATGCTGCTCGCGATCCAGCGGCCGCTCGCGGTCCAGGCCCACCCACACGTTGTTCCGGCGTACAGTGACGACCCCGCGCACCTCGACGCCCGCCACCTGCGTGACCTCCTCCTCGTTCACCAGCACCAGCGTCGGTGTCGAGCTCGGCCAGCGGCTGCGGTAGGCTCCGATCGCGTCCTCGATCTTCATCGCGACCGTCAGCTTGGGGTTGTCGTCGTACCACATCAGAAACGGCGCGCTCATAGTGTGTCCTTAGCTATCGCTCTAGGTGCCAGGTTCCGGCCCGTAGATCCTGAAACAGCGTGCGGCCCGTGCCGTCTGCGCAGCGTACCATAAAGTAGCGCCTCGGCAAGAGACCGCCCTCGTCGCGCACCGACTCCACCCGGTAGACCCGATACAGGTCGCCCCGGTATCGGAAGCGCCAGGGCGCATAGCCGTAGCGTTGGCCGCAGACATCGATCGGCTCGGCCCGCCCGCCCAGCGACCGGCCGGCCGGCGTCAGGCGCCGGAGTGGTGTTGCGGTTAGCATGCTCCGCTTCCAGGTCAACATCATCGCAGCCTCTTCTTGTCTATTGGGTGGTTCCGCAGTGGGTATCTGCACACATTCTAGCAGAACGTATGTTCAATGTCAAGACTACACAAGCTTGTCCGAGTGTGCTATCCTGAGCACAGCGCGATGGGACAGGCATGGCAGGGAGGGGGCCATGGAGCGCACCGATACACAGGCCGACGACAGCCGCGAGCAGCTACGCCAGCAGTACCGCGAGCAGATCAGCCAGTACAAGAGCGCCAACGCCGAGCTTGCCGATGTCGCATGGACGCTCTCCGAGCTTGAGCAACAGATCAGCGCCCTGGAGGCCGAGCTGGCCGAGCATGAGGACAAGCACCTCGCCCGACGCATCCGCGACCTGCGGCGCTGGCGCAGCTCGCTTGAGGACTCGGTCCTGCGGCAGATGTACCGCGCCGAGGAGATCGCCGGCGAGGTGGCCCAGCTGCGCACCGCCCTCAACCAGGAGTAGGGGCGCCCCTTGTGGGCGCCCACAAGGGGCGACCACAAGGGGTGCCCACAAGGGGCGACCACAAGGGGCGCCCCTACTCCAACACCACATCCCCGCTGCGCCCGCCGCGCTTCTCCGCCAGGCGGATGTCGCCGATGCGCATGCCCCGATCCACCGCCTTACACATATCGTAGATCGTGAGCGCCGCCACGCTCACCGCCGTCAGCGCCTCCATCTCCACCCCGGTCTGCCCGCGCGTGCGCACGGTCGCCTCGATATCCAGCCCCGCGCCCGCCGCGTCGGGCGCGATCTGCACGCTGGCGTGGGTCAGCAGCAGGGTGTGGCAGAGCGGGATCAGCTCCGGGGTGCGCTTGGCCGCCATGATCCCGGCCACCCGCGCCACCGCCAGCACATCGCCCTTCGGCGCAGCGCCCTCCACGATCATGCGCAGCGTCTCCGGGCGCATGGCCACATGCCCGCGCGCCACCGCCTCGCGCCGCGTCTCGTCCTTCGCCCCCACATCCACCATGTGCGCCCGCCCCTGCGCGTCCAGGTGGGTTAGCCCCTCGCCCATATCGCCTCCTCGTAATGAATACACCCACATTGTGATGTAGGGCCGAAGCAATCGCCCATGATCCATGTCCTCCAAGGCGATCCCTCCCGGGCGATTGCTTCGGCCCTACGCGATGCCGCCAATGATACAATACCCGCCAGTCCTAACATTCACCATTCACCATTCACCATTGCAACCGGAGGTTCCATGCGCCCCAACGACCGCCACCGCGGTGCCCTGCTCGGCCTGGCCGCCGGCGACGCCCTCGGCACCACCCTGGAGTTCACCGGCCCGCTCAACCCCTTCACGCCGCAGGTTACGTCCATCGTCGGCGGCGGCCCCTTCGGCCTGCCCGCCGGCGGCTGGACCGACGACACCAGCATGGCCCTCTGCCTCGGCCAGAGCTTGGTCGCAGTCGGCGGGTTCGACGCCAAGGATCAGATCGACCGCTATGTGCGCTGGTGGCAGCGCGGCGAGAACTCGGTTACTGGCAGCTGCTTCGATATCGGCAACGCCACCAGCGCCGCCCTCCAGCGCTACACGCGCACGGGAGACCCCTTCGCCGGCGACCCCAGCCCCAGCGCCGCCGGCAACGGCAGCCTCATGCGCCTCGCCCCGGTAGCCATGGCCGCCGCCAGCGAGGATGAGGCCGTCGCCTGGGCCGGCCTCCAGTCGCGCGTGACCCACGCCGCGCCTGAGGCCGTCGACGCCTGCCGGTTCTACGCCCGCCTGATCTGGCGCGCCCTCGTTGGTGCGGACCGGGCCGCCCTGCTCGACCCATCCCTGGCCGACGGGCTGGATCTGGCGCCGGCGGTGGACGCCGTGGCCCACGGCTCCTACCAGCGGGCCATGCCCCCGGCGATCAAAGGCACCGGCTATGTCGTCCAGGCCATGGAGGCCGCGCTCTGGGCCTTCCACCAGTCCAGCAGCTTCGAGGCCGGGGCCATCCTCGCCGTCAACCTCGGCCAGGACGCCGACACCACCGGGGCGATCTACGGCCAGCTCGCCGGGGCGCACTATGGCGAGCAGGGCATCCCCGATACATGGCGCGACACCGTGCTCTGGCGCGAGCAGATCGTCGCCCTGGCCGATGATCTGGCCGAGCTGGGCGCGCGGCGGGCGGGGTCGTAAGGGCACATGATGATATCAGAGCGCCCCATCGAGGCCACCCTGCTCGGCAGCGCCCAGGACGGCGGCGTCCCACAGGCTGGCTGCCGCTGCCCGCGCTGCGCCGACGCCCGGCGCGACCCATCGCTGCGGCGCATGGTCACATGCCTGGCCCTGGTCGACCACGTCGCCGGGGCCAGCTGGATGATCGACGCCACGCCCGACTTCCCGCGCCAGCTGGATATGCTGGCCGAGCTGGCACCCGACGCGCCGCTGGCCGGGATCATCCTGACCCACGCCCACATCGGCCACTACTGCCCCGA